>NZ_JAVKCK010000012.1:0-4023 GCF_040286215.1 Microcella sp. | reverse complement strand
GCCAGCGCGCGCCACGTCGTCTTCCTCAACAGCGATGCGGTCGTCCCTCGCGGCTGGCACGAACGGCTCCTCCGGGCCTTCGATGCGTCCGACCGTGTTGCTGCGGTCGGCCCCTTGTCGAGCGCAGCGAGCTGGCAGTCTGTCCCCTACCGTTTCGCCCATCGCGGTTGGTTCGTGAATCGGGTACCCGGTGGACTGAGCGTCGACGAGTTTCAGCAGTGGCTTCAGTCGACCTGGAGCGAGCCCAGCTATCCCGAGGTCCCCATCCTCAACGGCTTCTGCATGGCCTACCGTCGCGAGGCGCTCGTGTCGGTTGGAGGCTTCGACGAGCACCACTTCCCCGTGGGCTACGGCGAAGAGAACGACGTGTGCCTGCGACTCGCGGCCGCCGGCCACGAGCTGCGTGTCGTCGACGACCTGTACGTCTTCCATGCCAAGTCCAGGAGCTTCGGCGATCGACGCCGAGGGCTCACCAAGGCCGGCATCGCAGCTCTGAAAGAAAAGCACCCCGATGTCGACTGGTCGGCCATAGACCATGGGCTCCGGAATCACCCCGGTCTTGCGCACGTGCGGAGACACATCTGTGAGGCCTTCGTCGGCGAGGTGACCGAGTGAAGCGTATCGTCTACGTGCTACCTGCACGGGCGGGCGGGGGTGGCGTGCACTCCATCGTTCAGGAGGGGGCGGAGATGGCGAAGATGGGCATCGACGTTGCCGTGCTCGTGCCTGCCAAGCACCTGATGTCGTTCCGAACCCAGTACGCGCTCGACATCGTTCGTGGCATCGGTCTGTGCGCCTACCACGGCGTCGACACCATCGCCGACGCCATCGCTGGTGCGGACGTCGTCATCGCGACGGTCTTCACATCCGTGAACCTCGTCAAGGAGGCACTCGAGCTCGTTCCCCGCGGAGAGCGACCTCGGCCCGCGTACTACATCCAAGACTACGAGCCCCTCTTCTGCGAGCCTCACAGCGAGATGTGGAACCAAGCGATGGCCTCGTATGAAGCCATCGACGACATGATCCTCTTCGCCAAGACACGCTGGCTCTGCGAGCAGGTCGAACGCCACCACCGCCGCCGCGTCGAGCTCGTCGAGCCCAGCATCGACCATGACACCTACTACCCCGACTTCCAGCGGCCCGACCGTCCGCGCATGTTCACGGCGATGCTACGTCCCTCGACCCCGCGCCGTGCTCCCGCGCGGACTGCGCGAATCTTGAGCTGGCTGGCGTCGGAGCACGACGATGTCGAAGCCCACGCATTCGGTTGCAGTCGTCACGAGCTCGAGGAGGCGGGCATCGTGCTCGACCCACGAGTCTAATGTCACGGCAGCCTGCGGCGCGAGGAGGTGGCCGCACTTCTACGCGCATCGCACTTCTTTCTCGACTTGAGCGATTACCAAGCCTTCGGCAGAACAGCCGTGGAAGCGATGGCATCGGGGTGTGTTCCGGTCGTGCCAGCTCTAGGTGGAGCACGAGAAACAATCGAAGACGGGATCTCCGGGATCGTGGTTGATACGTTCGACGAAGCCTCGATCGAGAAAGCAAGCGAGCTGGCTCTTCGAGTCGACTCTGAAGTGTTGGCACACTGGTGCATGTCTGCTGTCAACTGTGCAGCCGTGATGAGTCTGAGGAGGGCGGCACTCCGAACCGTCGCCACCTTCACCGCCCGTCTGCCTCGGAAGAGGGTATAGCCGGCTTGCCACACACGTGATGGCTAACCAGACCAACAAACCGTGTTCTTCGAGCGAGTCTTCATCGATGCCGCTGGCCAGTCTGCTCGAGCCAGCGCTGGGTCACATGACCAAGTTTCGATATCATACGCTCGCGCGCCTGCTTGTGTCGTTCATCCCGATGATCGACTTCATGACGAAGAACAGGATAGTGCCGAAGCGAATCGGCAGCTTCGGTTCCGGTTCGTGCTCCCATGAGGTATTCCTCGCGCTCATTTTTCCGCACGCATCGGTGAGCTGCTTCGATCAGAGTCGGAAGTACGTTCCAGTTTTCAACGACGATGCAATCAAAGCGTCTTCGCTCATGAGCTTCGCTGAAGTGTCCTTCGAGGACTTCAATTGGGAGACTACTCGAGATGCCTTCGATTTCGTCTTCTCGATACAGGCGCTAGAGCATGTGTCCGACCCCGACGCGGCTCTCGCAAGCCTTGCGAAGTCAGTGCGAAATAGCGGGTACTTGTACGTTGATACACCCTTCTACTCAGAAGTCCCGCGACTCGACGACCCAGCCTACCTCGAAGCGGAGCGGCTTCGGCAATGGAATAAAGATGGTCACCACCACCTTGGATTTTCGCTATCGGCTATGGCCCGGCGATTTGCTGCTCACGACCTCGAGGTGGTTTCGTCCGGGTACTCGAGTCATCGCCGGGGCGACAACCAACTTCTCAGGTACTTGCGCTGCGAAGAGACACGCCTCGGCGTGGTTACGGAGGAGACGGCGCTTGCGATGTGCCTGATGTTCTGTGACATGCTCCGGAACTTCGAGGCTAGCCTTGCCCGGTCCGGCCGTGATCCCGAGAACCAGAGTCATAAGGAGCGAGAGGTCTACGCTATCCGGCTTCTCGGCCGCCGCTGCCGCGATAGCTCAAGTTAGCTGAGATTGCTCGAGCTCTCGCGAAGGCGTGGAGTATTGCGCCGCGCTGGCGACTGACACGACGGCTCAGCCCGTGAGAACATCCATCAGTACTTCGTTCCACTGCATGACAAACTTGTCGATAGTAAACAGCCGTCGCGCCGTTTCTCGACCACGCTCACCGATGAGCCGTGCCTCCTTCGGGTTCGCTGTCAAGAAGTCCAGCGCTTCGTAGAGCGTCGCCATGTCGTTGGACGCGAAGCCATTTACTCCGTGTTCGATATAGTTCTCTTCGCCGTGGCAATTCGTCGTTACTATCGCAAGACCACAAAGCATGGCTTCCGTGCGGGCCCGAGGGTTCGGTGACGCATACGATGGACTGAAGAAGATCGACGACGTTCCCAGGAATCTCCGGTAGGTGTCGAAGGAGTCAAACTTTCTGTCTCGACCTATCCAGTCTACCGATAGATTGCGTGAGCGCTCGAACGTAGTGACAGCATCGTTGTTTCGGTATGCCGCGTGAAGAGAACCACTTGGTTGATTGACCACGATGTTGTTTCGACCGAAGTTCGAGCGCGGCCACTCTTTGGGCGACATCCCGTGGTGTATATAGCGCGACCGCGGCATTGACCAAAGTCGATGTGAGGTCGAACTGTTGCAGACGACAAAGTGGTCACGGACCAGATCACGCATCTGGTCGCTGTTGCAACCATCAACCATGTTGCAACCATGGTTGATTATGACTTTTCGGAGGCCCGGTAGATCCCGATACCTGATAAACAGCCGCCGCTTGTCGATTTCGTGCCACGTCCACTGGTCGACGTGGAGAATCATGATGTCCCAGTTCTCATCTTCAAGAGAGTCAACGAACCGCACGTGAGCTGGAATCGGCCGATGGGCACGCTTCCAGCGGCGGTGGGTGCCCCGCAAGAGAGAGAGCTCGTGAGGCAGTTTGCAAAGTTCGTAGTCGTGGGCGGTGTGCCACGGATACTTGACAATCTTCAGGCGGCCGGGGCTCTCTGTGGTTCGTTCTTCAGAATGCATCAGCAACGCTCTCTTCGCGGCCTACTTGTGCGAATGCACCGCAAGATGTGCGTAAGCGGCAGGGAGTATGTGCACAAAGTTCTCGGCGGCCATGCGGATGATGTCGAACTGGACGCGCTTCCATTGACTCTCTAGGTTCGGTAGATTTCGAGCGGCCTCAGGAGAGTGCACTCTCAGCCATTTGGAATACGCGCTCGATACATCGACGATACTCGAGGATTGAGTCCGGATCGTGACCGGGTAGGGCGTGGTCACCAAGCAATCGTCGGCGAGCGCTCTTGCTATGACGTACCAGGCCCAGTAAGTGGCGAGTTGAGTAGGGCCCGGAGTGAGGGCGCGCAACCAGGAGGTCCTCGCCAAGAAGACGCCGGGTTCTTTCGGGCTCACGAGCCA
>NZ_JAVKCK010000011.1:0-209588 GCF_040286215.1 Microcella sp. | reverse complement strand
GCCGAGCACCTCGAAGGTCGCGCCGTCGAGCGACTCGGTCGCCGTGGCCATCTCGCCGAGGTGGAAGAGCACGGTCACGAGGTTGCCGGGAGGCACGCTCATGCCACTGACCTGCTCGAGCTTGTCGGCGAAGTCGCTGATGGATGCGCCCTGCCGCAGTCTGATGACCTTCTTGCCGTCACCGCGGGGAACGCTGACGCCGCCGACCGACGGCGCCTCCCGCATCTCGAACTCTTGCCGCTTCGTGCGCTTCGACTTGCGAGCACGGGACTTGCCACCGCCACGCCCGAAGGCACCAGCAGTGCCGCCACCGGGGCCTCGACCTCGGCCGCCGCCGCCGGGACGCGGGCCGCTGAAGCCGCCGCCGGGGCGGAAGCCGCCGGGACCGCCGGCGCCGCCGGGGCCACCTGCTCCGCCGGGACGGCCGGGGCCGCCCTGACGGGTCAGGAACGGAGCATTGCCGCGACCGCCGCCGGGACGGCCGGGGCCGCCCTCCGGGCGGGGAGCACCCGGGCGGGGAGCGCCGGGGCGCGGCGGGCGCGGCACGGCGCCGCCGACACCGCCGGGGCGCGGCATGCCCTGGGAGGACGAGTACGGGTTGTTGCCGGGCCGCGGCGCGCCGGGGCGCGACATGCCCTGCTGGGAGGCGAAGGGGTTGTTGCCGGGCCGGGGGCCGCCGGAGGCCGCCGGTCGTGCGGGCGCGTCGTTCTCGGCCGCCTTCTGCGGCGCGGCGGGAGCCTCGGCGGCGGGCGCCTCGTGAGCCGGCTTCGGGGCCGGCTCAGGAGCCGTCTCGACAGTCTCGGCGGGCTTCGGTGCGGGCTTGGGCGCGGCCTTGGCGGGCGCCTTCGCTGCCGGCTTCTCCTGCGCCTTCGGCGCACCGAGACCCGCATCTTCGACGGCTTTGCGCAGTTTGCGCGCGACCGGGGGCTCGATCGTCGACGACGGCCCCTTGACGAATTCGCCGAGCTCTTTGAGCTTCTCGAGGGCGACCTTGCTTTCGATGCCGAGCTCGCTCGCGATCTCGTGCACGCGTGGTTTTGCAGCCACTTGTTCTCCTGTCTGGATCCGCACCCAGACAGGGGCGGACCACTAGTGGTGGACGGGTCTCATTTCGAGCCGCTCATCAGTTGTCCATTGGCCGATCAGCCTGTTCTCTCGTGGAGCCGGTTGCTCCGATGGTGTGTCGTACGTGGTCTGCGTCGAGCGGACCGGTCACGCGCAGTGCGCGCGCCCACGCCCGCCGCCCAGTCGCGGCGTCGACGCAGTCGAGGGTGGCATGCACCCACGCGCCCCGTCCCGGCATGCGGGCCAGGGCATCCGCCTCGACTCTGCCGTCGAGCGCCACAACCCTCAGAAGCGAGGTTCGGGGTGCACGCCGGCGACAGCCGATGCAGGTTCTGACGGGTTCCATGTTACCCCTCTTGCTTTCCGCACGCCGACCCTCGCTCGAAACGCGATGCGTTTCGGGCTTCGGCGCGAAGATCGACATCCAGCCGCGAAGCTACTCCTCCATGACCGAATCGAGTTGGATGCGGCGCAACGGGTCCTCGGCACCGACGCGATGCGTCGCTGCCTGCGGCGCGAAGATCGACATTCGGCTACTCCTCCATGACCGAATCGGGCTGAATGTCGATCTTCGCGCCCGTGAGCTTCGCTGCGAGGCGGGCGTTCTGGCCCTCCTTGCCGATCGCGAGGGAGAGCTGGTAGTCGGGCACGAGTGCCCGCACGGCTTTGGTGCCCGCGTCGATGATGAAGGCGTCTGAGACCTTCGCTGGCGAGAGGGCGTTCTTCACGAAGGTCGCGAGGTCGTCGGAGTGGTCGACGATGTCGATCTTCTCCTGTCCTAGCTCGGCGGTGACCGCGCGCACGCGCTGCCCGAGCTCACCGATGCAGGCACCCTTCGCGTTGACGCCGGGTTCGAGCGAGCGCACCGCGATCTTGCTGCGGTGACCCGCCTCGCGCGCGATGGCGGTGATCTCCACGAGACCGCTCGCGATCTCGGGCACTTCGAGCGTGAAGAGTTTGCGCACGAGCGAGGGGTGGGTGCGGCTCACGGTGATCGAGGGGCCCTTGAGCCCTTTCGAGACGCTCGTGACGTAGACGCGGATGCGTCGGCCGTGCGCGTAGTCCTCCCCCGGCACCTGCTCCTCGGGGGGAAGGATCGCCTCGACGGTGCCCAGATCGATGTGGATCATGCGCGGGTTGGGGCCCTGCTGGATGACCCCGGCGACGATGTCGCCCTCGCGGCCCTTGAACTCGCCGAGCACGCGGTCGTCGCCGATGTCGCGAAGCCGCTGGTTGATGACCTGCTTGGCCGCGAACGCGGCGATGCGGCCGAAGTCGTCGGGGCTGTCGACGGCCTCACCGATGAGGTTCTCCTCCTCATCGAACTCGGGCACGTAGATCGTGACGTGGCCCGACTTGCGATCCAGCTCGGCGCGGGGCTGGGGGCGGTCGGAGCCGCGGTGGTCGTCCTGCTCCGTGTGCTTGAGGTAGGCGGTGAGGATGGCCTGCTCGATGATCTGAACGAGCTCGTCGAACGGGATCTCCCGCTCGCGCTCCATCATCCTCAAAACGGTCAGGTCGATGTCCACGGTGTCGCTCCTCTATTCGATTGCAGACCCCTACCGTACCGGAGCCCGCTTCGCCGAGGGTGTGCTCTACTCGCGCTTCGCGCGACGGCGCGAGGCGCCGACCGCCGTCACCACGATGCCGCCGATCAGGAGGGCTCCGGCGATGATGCCGATGACCAGCACGAGCTGCTCGTCCGCTCCTGTCGCCGCGAGCAGCGCCGCAGACGGATCCAGCGCGGTCGTCATCCGCACCGTGCCCGAGCTCTCGTCGAGAGCAACGGCAGTCCCTGCGAGCATGCGCGAAAGAAGCTGCGTCATGGTGTGTCTCCTCGAGAAGTGGGGGGCGTCGGGGTGACCGCATCGTCGCTCGTCGAGAAGGTGAGCGACCGCGTTTACTCTAGTCCGCTGAGGCAGGCCCAGCGACGGGCCAGCACGCGCGCGAGCGAGCGCGCCCCGCCCGCGGCGAGCGTCGGGCGGACGCTACTGGGGAGCCGTGCGCAGGCGATCGAGCACCTCGTGCAGCGCGATCTCTTCGCGCTGCCCCGACCGTCGGTCCCAGAACTCGACGCGCCCCTCGGCCGCGCCCCGACCGACGATGACGATGAGGGGAACGCCGATGAGCTCGGCATCGCCGAACTTGACCCCCGGCGAGACTTTCGGCCGGTCATCGAAGAGCGTGTCGAATCCCGCACCGTCGAGCTCGCTCACGAGCGTCTCGGCGACGTCGAAGACGGCGGCGTCCTTGCCGGTGGCGATGATGTGCACATCGAACGGTGCGACGTTGCGGGGCCAGATGAGCCCTCGCTCATCGTGGTTGGCTTCGGCAATGACACCGAGGATGCGCGTGACACCGATGCCGTAGGAGCCCATCGTCACGGTGACGAGCTTGCCCCTCTCGTCGAGCACCTGCAGCCCGAGGGCCTCGGCGTACTTGCGGCCGAGCTGGAAGACGTGCCCGATCTCCATGCCGCGAGCAGTCTCGATCGGCCCCGAGCCGTCCGGCGCGGGGTCGCCCTCGCGCACGTCGGCGATGTCGGCGAGGCCGTCCGCCACGAAGTCGCGACCCGCGACGAGGCCCAGCACATGCTTCTCGTGCTCGTTCGCGCCGGTCACCCACGCGGTGCCGTCGACCACGCGCGGATCAACCAGATACCGGATGCCCGTCGCCGACGTCTCGCCCAGTACTGGGCCGCTCGGCGACCACGGGCCGATGTAGCCCTTCACGAGGCCGCGATGCGCCGCGAAGTCCTCGTCGGTGGCGGCGGCGACCTCAGCGGGAGCGAAGGCGACTTCGGCGCGCTTGAGGTCGACCTCCCGGTCGCCGGGCAGGCCCACGACGACGAGTTCTGTCGTGCCGTCGAGCGCGGTGAGCCGCAGCACGACGTTCTTGAGCGTGTCGGCGGCCGTCCACTCGCGGTCCGAGCGCGGGTGCTTCTCGTTCGCGAGAGCGACGAGCGTGGCGATCGTGGGGGTCCGCGGTGAGTCGATGACCTCGGCCGGCGGCACGCCGTCGAACGGCAGTGGTGCCGGAGCGACCGAGCGGTACGCCTCGACGTTCGCCGCATAGCCGCCCGCCGACCGCACGAAGGTGTCCTCGCCAATGGGCGTGGGGTGCAGGAACTCCTCGCTGCGTGAGCCGCCCATCGCACCCGCATCGGCCTGCACGATGACGTAGTCGAGCCCCAGCCGGGAGAAGATGCGCTCGTAGGCGTCACGCTGCGCCTGGTACGAGGCATCCAGGCCTTCATCGGTCACGTCGAAGGAGTAGGCGTCCTTCATCGAGAACTCTCGGCCGCGCAGCAGGCCGGCGCGGGGGCGCGCCTCGTCGCGGTACTTGTCCTGGATCTGGTAGATCGACAGGGGGAGGTCTTTGTAGCTGCCGTAGAGGTCTTTGACCGTGAGGGTGAAGACCTCTTCGTGCGTGGGTGCGAGCAGGTAGTCGGCGCCCTTGCGGTCCTTGAGGCGGAAGATGCCGTCGCCGTACTCCTCCCACCGGCCGCTCGCCTCGTAGGGCTCGCGCGGCAAGAGGGCGGGGAAGTGCACTTCCTGGCAGCCGATCGCGTGCATCTCCTCGCGGATGACCGCCTCGACGCGGCGACGCACACGCAGGCCGAGCGGCAGCCAGGCGAAGACGCCCGGCGCCTGGCGCCGAATGTAGCCCGCGCGCACGAGGAGGCGGTGGCTGGCCACCTCGGCATCGGCGGGATCGTCGCGAAGGGTGCGGAGGAAGAGCTGGGTCAGTCGCGTCGTCACCGGTTCAGACTACTGGCCACGGCGCGCCGCCCCCGATCCACTGGCCGACACCCCCGTTTGGGGGCCAGAATGGAAAATAGGCCTGCGAGCGGCGGCAAGGGGGGCTTGGGTCGCTCGCAGGCCCTTCCCGACCATCCGCGACGCGGCATGGGCGGGAAACCTGCACGACGGAAGACTCCCTGATCGCCTCGTGCGAAACGTGCACCGCCCCCGGTGCTTCTCAGTGTCGACTCCCCCAGTCGATGGGTTGAGCCTACTGAGCCAGCCAGCGGCTCAGTCAGTCCCCCGATGTGGGGGGGGTCAGCCGAGCGGCACGGCCTCTCAGCGGAGGCGGCGTCAGCTGGTGACGACCTGCGGCTCTCCGACCGGGGCATCCGGCATCGACGCCGCGATGCGGTTCGCCTCCTCGATGAGGGTCGCCACGATCTCCGACTCAGGAACCGTCTTGATGACCTCGCCCTTCACGAAGATCTGACCCTTGCCGTTGCCGCTCGCCACCCCGAGGTCAGCCTCCCGGGCCTCGCCCGGCCCGTTCACGACGCACCCCATGACGGCGACGCGCAACGGAACGGTCATGCCCTCAAGGCCCGCGGTCACGTCGTCGGCGAGCGTGTAGACGTCGACCTGGGCGCGCCCGCAGGAGGGGCACGAGACGATCTCGAGCTTGCGTTCGCGCAAGTTCAGCGACTCGAGAATCTTGAGGCCCACCTTGATCTCCTCCGCCGGCGGCGCCGACAGGGAGACCCGGATGGTGTCGCCGATGCCCTCGCCAAGAAGGATGCCGAATGCTGTGGAGCTCTTGATGGTGCCCTGGAAGGCGGGGCCGGCCTCGGTGACGCCGAGGTGGAGAGGCCAGTCGCCCCGCTCGGCGAGCTGGCGGTAGGCCTTCACCATCACGATCGGGTCGTTGTGCTTGACCGAGATCTTGAAGTCGCGAAAATCGTGCTCCTCGAACAGGCTCGCCTCCCACACAGCGCTCTCCACGAGGGCCTCGGGGGTCGGCTTGCCGTACTTCTGCAGCAGTCGGGGATCGAGCGAGCCAGCGTTAACGCCGATGCGCAGGCTCACCCCGGCATCCTTCGCCGCCTTCGCGATCTCACCCACCTTGTCGTCAAACTTCTTGATGTTGCCCGGGTTGACGCGCACCGCCGCACAGCCGGCGTCGATCGCCTGGAAGACGTACTTGGGCTGGAAGTGGATGTCGGCGATGACGGGGATCTGGCTCTTCTTCGCGATGATGTGCAGCACATCGGCGTCGTCTTGAGTCGGCACGGCGACGCGCACGATGTCGCAGCCCGTTGCCGTGAGCTCAGCGATTTGCTGGAGCGTTCCATTGATGTCGGTCGTCGGCGTCGTCGTCATCGACTGGACGCTCACCGGGTGGTCGCTGCCGACCATGACCTTGCCGACCTTGATCTGGCGGGTCTTGCGGCGGGGGGCGAGGGTCTCAGGGACCTTGGGCATTCCGAGGTTTACAGCAGGCACAACGCCCAGTGTACGCACCGACGCTGAACAGGACTCTCTAGAAGAGAGTGATCGGCTTGACGATGTCGGCGTAGATGAGCAGTGCGCTCATGACGCCGAGCACGACGACCACGGCGAGTGTGATCGGCACGAGCTTGGCCGTGTCGACCGGGCCGGGGTCGGCCTTGCCGAAGAGCGCCCAGAGTCGGCGGCGCGCCCCCTCGAACAGTGCCCCCGCGATGTGCCCGCCATCGAGCGGCAGGAGCGGGATGAGGTTGAAGACGAACAGGGCGACGTTGAGGGAGGCGAGGAGCCCGGTGAGCGCAGAGATGCGCTCGACGACGGGAAGCGTGTCGATGCTCGCGATCTCGCCCGCGATTCGGCCGACGCCGACGACGCTGATCGGCCCGTTGGGGTCGCGTTCCTCCGGCCCGAACGCCGCCTCGGCGACGTCGATCATGCGCTGCGGGAGCGTGAGGATGATCTGCCCCACCTGCACGATGTTGTCCCCTACGGCCGGCAGCACCTCGCTGGCTGGCTGCTGCGCCGTCTCGAACGCGGCACCGATCCCGATGAAGCCGACCTGCTGCGTGAGCAGCTGGCCGTCCGGCCCCTCGACGAGCTGACCGCGCTCGTCGACCACGTAGCGCTCGGTGAGCAGCGGGGTGAGCGTCGTCGACACCGTCGAGTCGCCTCGTTCGAGCGTGAAGTCGAGGGGCTCGCCGGCGGCGTCACGCACCGTCGTGAGCACGGCATCCCACTCATCGATGGCGGCACCGTCGATCGCGACGATGCGGTCCCCCGGCAGCAGTCCCGCCTCGGCGCCCGGTGCCAGCGGGTCGCCCGGCGCGCACTCCTGGCGCTCGCTCGTCGCCGGCAGCACGCACTCGTTGACGCTGCCGATCGTGGTCGACGGCTGCGCGATGCCGAAGCCCATGAGCACGATCGCATACAGCACGACCGCGATGACGAGGTTCATGAGCGGGCCGCCGAGCATGATGATGATGCGCTTCCCCACCGACAGTCGATAGAAGGTGCGATCCTCCTCGCCCTCCACGATGGTGTCGGCGGAGGCGGTGCGCGCATCTTGAACCAGGGTCTGGAAGAAGCCGGTCGTCGAGGCGCGCCCCTGCGCCGAGCCCGCGACGGGCGGGTACATGCCCGCCATCGAGATGTAGCCGCCGAGGGGAATCCACTTGAACCCGTACTCGGTGCCGCCGCGCCGCCAGGAGACGATCGTGCGCCCGAACCCGACCATGAATTGGCCGACGCGAACTCCGAAGAGCTTCGCCGGCACGAAGTGCCCGAGCTCGTGCAGGGCGATCGACACGACGAGTCCGACAGCGACGACGAGGATGCCGACGATGTACAGCAGCACGGTCTCCACGAGCGGTAACTCTACTGCCGCGCGCTCAGCGTGAGCCGATGAGCGCGTCGGCCTCCGCGCGCGCCCACCGCTCGGCCTCCAGCACGCCGTCGAGGGTCATCTCGGCGGGAGAGTGGCGGTCGACGACGGCGCGCACCGTGTCGAGAATGTCGAGGTAGGCGAGCGCGCCGTCGTGGAAGGCGTGCACGGCTTGCTCGTTGGCGGCGTTGAAGACCGCGGGGAACGTGGCACCGGCACGACCCACCTGCTTCGCGAGCTCGACCGCGGGGAAAGCCTCGACATCCAGAGGCTCGAAGGTCCACGTGCTGGCCGCCGTCCAGTCGAGCGGCGCACCCACTCCCGCCACGCGGTGCGGCCAGTCGAGGCCGAGCGAGATCGGCAGCCTCATGTCGGGCGGGGAGCACTGCGCGATGGTCGAGCCGTCGACGAACTCGACCATGGAGTGCACGATCGACTGCGGGTGCACGGTGACGTCGATGCGGTCGTAGGGCACGTCGAACAGCAGGTGCGCCTCGATGACCTCCAGGCCCTTGTTGACGAGCGTCGCCGAATTGGTCGTGATGACGCGGCCCATGTCCCACGTCGGGTGGGCGAGTGCCTGCGCGGGCGTCACCTCCGCGAGCTCGGCGCGGATGCGCCCGCGGAAGGGGCCGCCGCTCGCCGTGAGCACGAGCCGGCGAACCTCGTGTTGCTCTCCGGCGAGCAGCGCCTGGGCGATCGCGGAGTGCTCGCTGTCGACGGGCACGATCTGGCCGGGTGCCGCGAGACCGGTGACGAGCGAGCCGCCGACGATGAGGCTCTCCTTGTTCGCCAGGGCGAGGATGCGCCCGGCGCGCAGCGCCGCGAGCGTCGGCGCGAGACCGACCGACCCGGTGATGCCGTTGAGCACGACATGGCAGGCGACATCTCGCACGAGCTCGGCGGCGGCCTCGGCGCCGAGGGCGACGTGCGGCACGGAGTGGGCTCGCGCCTGCTCCTCGACGAGCTCACGGTTGCGGCCGGCGGCGAGGCCGACGATACGGAAGCGTTCAGGGTTCGCCGCGACGACCTCGAGCGCCTGCACGCCGATGGAGCCCGTGGAGCCGAGGACGATGATGTCGCGCATACGCCCTATCCTGCCGCGTGCACTCAGCGCGTGCCGAGGATGTCGACGACGAAGACGATCGTGTCTTCCGCGCCGATCGAGCCGTCCGGCGTGCCGCCTTGCGGGCCGTAGCCGAGGTCGGGCGGGATGATCGCGATGACCTGCGAGCCGACAGCCTGGCCGACGAGCGCGTCCCGGAAGCCGGGGATGACCCCGCTCGTGGGGAAGGTCGCGGGTGCACCGCGCTGCCAGCTGGAGTCGAAGACTTCCCCCGTGTTCCAGTTGATGCCGGTGTAGTGCACGGTGACCTCGGCGCCCTCGTCAACGACGGGGCCCTCGCCCTGGATGAGCACGGCCAGCCCGAACTCGGCCGGCGGGGCCTCGTCGGGGATCACGATCGTCGGCGCGCCGTCGTCGTCGGCGAGGGTGACGTCGGGGAAGCCATCGGGCAGCTCGCCCGCGGCGCCCTCGGCGCGGTCGAGCGGCGCGTCGAGGATCTCGACGACGTCGATCACGAACACGAGCGACTCGGTGCCCGAGAGCTGCAGCTCGGGAACGCCGGCCTCGCCGAAGCCGTCGATCGGGGGAATGACGCCGGCGATGCGGTCACCCGCCGCCGCGCACTCGAGCAGGAGGGAGAAACCGACGAGCTGCTGGCTCGCCGTGTCGATCGGGAAGGCCTCGGCGTTCTCGCCCGTGAAGCCCGTCGAGGCGAGCTCGTCGCCGGTCTCGCCGTTGAACACGGTGTACTCGATGAGCACCGTGTCGCCGTCTTCCGCACGCGCGCCGTCGCCCTCGAGGATCAGCGAGCGCTGCGTCGACTCCGCGTCGAGCGGCGCCTCGAAGGTGATCTCCGGCGCTGCGCCGGCCGGCCCGTCCACCCCGATGGCCTGTGAGGCGTCGCCGGGCTCGAGGCAGCCCTCCGGCGCGCCGTCGGTGGTGCCGTCGCCGGGTGTGCACGCGGCGAGGGAGACGAGGAGGCCCGCGGTCAGCAGGGCGATGGGAGTACGGCGCACGAGGAAGCTCCGGTAGCGGTCGAGGATGGGCACGAAGTCCCCATCCTGCCATCAGTGCCTTGGTGGCTCCTGCGCACCCTCGATGAGCGTCACCGGCTCGTGCGTGACGGGGAAGCTCACCGAGTTGGCGATGAAGCACAGCTCGCTCGCCCGCTCGTGCAGCTGCGTGGCGCGGCGCGCATCCTCGTCGGTGTGGTGGGCGGCGAGCGTGACACGGGGGCGCAGCGTCGCCTCGATGAGCCTCCCGCCCTCGCCCTCCTGCTGCAGCGTGCCGGTCGCGTCGTCGCGGTAGGTGATGACGACGAGCCCATTGCTCGCCGCAACGTGCAGGTAGCTGAGCAGATGGCACTGGCTGAGGGCGGCAATGACGAGCTCCTCGGGGTTCCAACGCTCGGCGTCGCCGCGGAACGCGCGATCACTCGACCCGTCGATCTCATGATTCTTGCCGTCGGCGAGGATGCGGTGGTCGCGCCCATAGGAGCGGTACGTGGCCGTGCCCTCACCTCGGTTGCCGGTCCACTGGATGCTCACCGCGTAGCCGTGCTCGTTGCCCATGTCACGCTCCCTCAGCCGATCAGTGTCGCGGAGTACACTCATCCCACCATGACAGACACCCTCTCCGCCTCCGCCTCGAGCCTCACCGTGGGCTCCGACGTCGCACAGGAGCGCCGCGTCGTCACCGAGATTCCCGGCCCGCGCTCGCGGGAGCTGCACGAGCGCCGCCTTGCCGTGGTCTCCACCGGGGTCGGCACGACCCTGCCGGTGTACATCGATCGCGCGCACGGCGCCATCGCGGTCGACGTCGACGGCAACCACTTCATCGACCTGGGCGGCGGCATCGGGGTCACGACCGTGGGGCACACCGACGACGCCGTCGTCTCCGCCGTGCGCGAGCAGGTCGGCCGCCTCACCCACACGCTCTTCACCGTCACCCCCTACGAGCCGTATGTGCGCGTCGCGGAGCTGCTCGTGCAGCACTCCCCCGGCGACCACGCGAAGAAGGTCGTGCTCGTCAACTCGGGCGCCGAGGCGCTCGAGAACGCCGTCAAGATCGCGCGCAAGCACACGGGCCGCAACGGCGTCGCCGTGCTCGACCACGGCTATCACGGCCGCACGAACCTCACGATGGCGATGAACTTCAAGGCCGCTCCCTACAACACCGGGTTCGGGCCCTTCGCCGGCGACGTGCACCACGCCCCGAGCTCCTACCCCTACCTCGACAAGCTCTCCGGCCCGGAGGCTGCGAAGCGCACGATCAGCTACCTCGAGAAGCGCGTCGGCGCCGCCGACCTCGCCTGCCTGGTCGTCGAGCCGATTCAGGGCGAGGGCGGCTTCATGGTGCCCGCCGAGGGCTACCTGCCGGCGCTCGTGGAGTGGTGCCGCAAGAACGGAGTCGTGTTCGTCGCCGACGAGGTGCAGTGCGGCGTCGCCCGCACGGGCGCCTTCTACGCGAGCGAGCACTTCGGCATCGTGCCCGACCTGATCACGACGGCGAAGGGCATCGCCGGCGGCATGCCCCTCGCGGGCGTCGTCGGGCGGGCAGAGATCATGGACTCGGCTCACGCTGGCGGACTGGGCGGCACCTTCGGAGGCAACCCCGTCGCGTGCGCGGCCGCCGTCGCCGTGCTCGAGCAGATCGTCAGCCGAGACCTGCTCGCCGAGGCCCGCCGCATCGAGAGCGTGCTCAAGCCCGCACTGCTCGAGCTGCAGGGCCGGCATCCCGTGATCGGCGATGTGCGCGGCATGGGCGCGATGCTCGCGATCGAGTTCACCGACCCGGAGACGGGCGAGCCGGATGCGGCCACCGTCGCGCGGGTCGCAGCCGCGGCCGCCGCGCAGGGAGTGCTCGCCCTCACGGCAGGCACCTACGGCAACGTGATCCGATTCCTGCCGAGCCTTGTCATCAGCGACGCTCTGCTGCTCGACGCGGTCGACGTGCTCGACGCCGTGATCTCCGCGTCCTGAGCCGGATGGGCTCCCGGACCGGGATGGTCGGCGCCGCGCGCGCCCTCGAGCCCGCCGGATGCGTGGAGCTCGCGCGGCTCGAGCGCTCGGGGCTCGTCGAGTCTCGGCACCTCGGCGCCGCGGCCGTCGTCGACGCCTCCGGGCGCGTGCTGCGCGCCGTCGGCGACACGAGTGCGACCGTCTACCCGCGCTCGACTCTCAAGCCGCTGCAGGCGATCGCCATGCTCGAGGCGGGCGCCCGGTTCACCGACGAGCAGCTCGTGCTCGCGACGGCGAGCCACTGCGGGTCGGCCCTCCACCTCGCCGTCGTAGAGGGAATGCTCGCCGAGGACGGGCGGACAGGCGACGACCTGCAGTGCCCGGTCGAGCCCCCGCTGGGGTCCCGCGAGCGCGCGGAGAGGGCGGCAGCCGGGCTGCCCGCCACCCGTGTCACGATGAACTGCTCGGGCAAGCACGCCGGCTTCTTGCGCGCGAGCGATGCGCTGGGGGCGGATGCTCGGCAGTACCTGAACGTCGAGCACCCGGTGCAGCGGCGCGTCACCGAGACCATCGCGCAGTGGACGGGCGAGCCGGTGCACCGCACGGCAGTCGACGGCTGCGGGGCTCCCCTGCACGCGACCTCGCTCGCGGCTCTCGGGCGCGGGATCGCCCGCGTGGGGACGGGGCACTCGCCGCACGCGGCAGCACTGATGTCGGCCGTGCTGGCGCAGCCGTGGGCGATCGACGGCGTCGGTCGGGCCAACACGGTGGTCGTCGAGCGACTGGGGCTTCTGGCGAAGATCGGCGCGGAAGGCCTCCTCGTCCTCGCGAGCTCGCAGGGGGTCGCCGTCGCCGTCAAGATGCTCGATGGCGGCATGCGTGCGACGACTCCGGTGGCCCTGGCGCTGCTCGCAGCGGAGGGCGTCGTGGACTCCGCGGCCGCGGACGAGGTCGCCGCGTCGCTCGCGCAGCCCGTGCGGGGCGGTGGCGAGATCGTCGGCGGCCTCGTCGTGACCCTCTAGCGCGCGACGAGCGCTCCTACGTCGTCGCGGCGAGCTTCCGCCGGCGTGCCGCCGCGCTGAGCTGCGCGATGAGCACGAGCGCGATCGCAAGGAAGAACACGCCGGAGGCGATGACGTTCGCCTCGGGGGGGATGCCCCTCGCCGCTGCGGTATAGACGAAGCTCGGGAAGGTCACCTCGGCACCGCGATTGAAGTTCGTGATGATGAAGTCGTCGAAGCTCAGGGCGAACGAGAGCAGGGCGGCGGCCACGATGCCGGGCAGGAGCATCGGGAACGTGATGCGCCAGAACACCTGCCTCGGGTTGCCGTAGAGGTCGCGGCCCGCCTCCTCGAGAGCCGGGTCGATGCTCGCGACGCGAGCACGCACGGTCACGACGACGAAGCTCAGGCAGAACAGGGTGTGGGCGATGATGATGGTGACGAGGCCTTTCGGCACGCCGACCTGGAGGAACTGGGCGGCGAGGCCCGCACCGAGCACAACCTCGGGGGTCGTCATCGGCAAGAAGATCAGCAGCGTCGTCGTGTTGCGGAACCGGAAGCGGTACCGCACGAGCGCGATCGCGATCATCGTGCCGAGCGTCGTCGCGAGCACGGTCGCCGTGACCCCGATCAGGATGCTGTTGCCGAACGCCTGGCACACCGTCTGCGCCTCGCACACGGTGAGCCAGTTGTCGAACGTGAACCCGCGCCAGATGATGTTGGTGCGCCGTGCGTCATTGAAGGAGAAGACGATCGTGTAGACGATCGGGATGAGCAGGAAGACGAACGCCATGCCGGAGTACGCCCAGATGGCCCACTTGCCGAAGCCCCTCACAGCAGCTCCTCCGTCCCCGAGCGCTTCACATAGAGGCTCACCAGGATGAGGATCGCCGCCATGAGCACGATGGAGAGAGCGGCGGCCGCCGGGAAGTTCTGCAGCACCAGGAAGTTCGTCTCGATGACGTTGCCGATCATGGTCGTGTCGGCCGACCCGAGGAACTCCCGAGACGCATTGATGTAGTCGCCCGCGGCCGGGATGAAGGTGAGCAGGGTGCCGGACATCACGCCCGCAGCCGAGAGCGGGAGCGTCACGGTGCGGAAGGTCACGGCCGGGCTGCCGTAGAGGTCGTTGCCGGCCTCGAGGAGGCGCAGGTCGAGGCTCGCGAGCGTCGCGTAGATCGGCAGAGTCATGAAGGGCACGAAGTTGTAGGTGAGCCCGAAGATGACCGAGAACGCCGTGCCGGTGATCGCCTGGCCCGGCGGGAGTATCGCAAGCGCACCCAGGACTCCCGCCACCGGCCCTTCATCCGAGAAGATCTGCTTCCACGCCAGCGTGCGCAGCAGGAAGGAGATGAAGAATGGCGCGATGACCAGCACCAGGGCCAGGCCCTGCAGCAGCGGGTACGGCCTCAGCGTGATGCCGATGAAGTACCCGAGCGGGAAGCCGATGAGCAGAGCGAAGAAGGTCGCGAGCGCGGCGAAGCCCGCGGAGCGCAGAGATTGCTCGCCGTACGTCTCAAGAACAGTGACGTAGTTCTCCCAGCGGAACGCGTTCGTGTAGACCCCGAAACGCAGTGGGTCGGGCTCTTGGAAGCTCGTGATGATGAGCGAGATGAGGGGCGTGACGAAGAACAGGACCAGATACAGGATGCCGGGCAGGAGCAGGAAGAGCGCGATGGGGCTGCGTCGCTTCGTGCCCTGCTCGGCCGCGCTCGTCTGAGCGGAGAAGGCGGTGAAGGCCACGGCTCAGTCCGCCCCGAGCTCTGCCTTGAGCTTCTCGCGCGACTGCGTGGCGATCATCGAGGTGTCGGTGTCGTCTTGGAAGCGGGAGCCTGCGGCGGTGTAGGACTCGTCCGCGAGTCCGAAGGTGTGACCGACATCCCAGCTGAGCCAGACCTCATCGCCGTCGTGGTGCATCGCGGTGATGCTCGTGTTCTGGGAGAACACCGTGACGATGCCGTGGTCGGGCAGCGTCACCTCGTACTGGGTGCTCACACCGCTGAAGGACACGTCGGTGACACGACCCGGGCCGACCACATTCCGCTCGCTGGACTGCTTCGGCGCGCTGTCGTGCAGGGTGACCTTCTCCGGTCGGACGCCCACCGTGATGCGCCCGCGATGCCGCTGCGCCCGATCCGAGCGCACGTCGATCGTCGTGCCGGAGACGTCGACCGAGATCGAGGACGAGCCGCTGGACGTCACCTCGCCCGTGAAGAGGTTGGACTGGCCGAGGAACGTTGCCACGAAGGCCGTGTGCGGAAGCTCGTACAGCTCTTGAGGGTTGCCCATCTGCTCGATGCGCCCCTTGTTCATGACGGCCACCGTGTCGGCCATGGTCATGGCCTCTTCCTGGTCGTGCGTCACGTGCAGGAAGGTGAGCCCGACCTCGCTCTGGATGTCTTTGAGCTCGATCTGCATCTGACGGCGCAGCTTGAGGTCGAGCGCGCCGAGGGGCTCATCCAGGAGCAGGAGCGCGGGACGGTTGACGACGGCCCGGGCGAGCGCGACGCGTTGCTGCTGGCCGCCGGAAAGTTGAGCCGGTTTGCGGTTCGCGACGTGGTCGAGCTCGACGAGCTGCAGCGCCTCGTGCGCGAGCGGCTCGGCGTTCGTGATGCCACGGCGCTTCAGCCCGAACGCGACGTTCTCGATGATCGTCATGTGCGGGAAGAGGGCGTAGCTCTGGAACACCGTGTTCACAGGTCTCTGGTAGGCCCGCGTACTGGTGACGTCGCGCCCTCCGATGAGGATTCGCCCCGTCGTCGGCTCCTCGAGCCCGGCGATGAGCCGCAGGGTGGTCGTCTTGCCGCACCCGGACGGTCCGAGCAGGGCGAAGAACGACCCAGCCGGGATGGTCAGATCGAGTTCTTCGATCGCGGTGAACCCGGGGAATCGCTTGCTGATGCCGACCAGCTCGAGGTCGGCACCAGCCTCAGCGAATCCACCCTGCTGAACCTCGTTGTTCGTCACGTCGGTGGCGCTCCTTGGGGAATGTTTCGCGGTGGTGGGCGTCAGGCGCCGAGCAGGATCGCCTGGAACGCCGCCTGGTACTCGTTCTCCTCCTGGGCCGACAGGCCGCGGAAGATCCTCGCCTGCGCGAGGGTCGCGTCATCCGGGAAGATGAGGGGGTCGTTCGCCAGGTCGGCGTCGATGTCGAACATCGCCTCGCGAGCGCCCACGACGGGGGTGATGTAGTTCACCCACGCGGCCACCTCCGCAGCGACCTCCGGCTGGTAGTAGTAGTTGATGAGCGTCTCGGCGTTCGTCTTGCGGGGCGAGCCGATCGGGATGAGGAAGTTGTCGCTCCACAGGGTGGCGCCGCCCTCGGGCAGCACGAACTTCCACTTCTCGTAGCCGGCCTCGAAGTTGAGCACCGTGATGTCGCCCGACCAGCAGATCGCGGCCAGGGTGTCCTCGTTCACGAGGTCTTCGGTGTAGGCGTTGCCGCGCACGTTGCGGATCTGGCCCGACTCGACCTGCTCGCGGAAGACGTCGAGGGCGGCGTTGAACTCGTCGGCGGTGAAGTCACCGGAGATGTCGACGCCCTGCTCGAGCATGATCACGCCGATCGTGTCGCGCATCTCGGAGAGCACGCCCACGCGACCGGAGAGGTCGGGGCGCCAGAGGTCGCTCACGGCGCCGACGGGGTCGGTCTGCTCGGTGTTGTAGGCGATGCCCGCGAAGCCCGACTGCCACGGCAGGGACTGCTCGCGGCCCGGGTCGAAGGCCGGATTCTGCAGGCTCGGCGTGAGGTTGCTCACGTTGGGGATGTTGTCCTTGTTGAGCGGCTGGGTGTACCCGAGCTGGATCCACCGGCTCACCATCCAGTCGGTGAGGCACACGGTGTCGGCGCCGATGTCCTGGCCGAGGGCGAGCTGATCGCGCACTGTCGCGAAGTAGGAGTTGTTGTCGTCGACGGTGACGAGGTAGTTGACGTCGATGCCCGTCTGCTCCTGGAACGCGAGGAGGGTCGGGTAGTTGCCGTCGTCGTCCTCGTCGATGTAGAAGGGCCAGTTGGCCCAGTTGAGCGTCTTGTCGTCTGCCGAGGTGTCCTCCGCCGGAGTGAGCTCTCCACCCGCATCGGTCGAGCAGGCTGCGAGAGCGAGAGCGGTGGCACCGGCGCCCGCACCAGCGAGCATCGCGCGGCGGCTGACCTGCGCGCGCCTGGCCTGCTGGATGAGGCTGCGGATCATCGGGTCTTCGGGAAGCGGACGGTTCATGGCTCTGCTCCTTGCAATCGCGGTCAGGTACGTCAGTGTCCGTGCATGCTGTGACAGGTCGATACTGACATACGGACCGCGCTCACTGCACTACCCAACGCGGGATTCGTCCATCTCGAAACAAGATTGTCACGAAATCAGCACATATCGGCAAAGATGAGTGCGGAATCCATCGTTCGGGGCCGCTACAGTGGTGCCGCAGCGCAGCGTGGCGTCGGAAGGCTTCCGCGCGGCCCGCGCACCGAAATCGTCGCGAGGAGAACCCATGAGAATCGCCGTCCCGGCCGAGGTCAAGAACAACGAGTACCGTGTGGCCATCACCCCCGCTGGAGTTCACGACCTCGTCTCTCACGGGCACGAGGTGCTGGTGCAGGCTGGCGCCGGTCTGGGATCCCGCATTGGCGACGAGGCCTACACCGAGCAGGGCGCGCGCATCGTGCCCGACGCCGAGACCGCGTGGGGCGAGGCGGAGCTGCTGCTCAAGGTGAAGGAGCCGGTCGCGGCGGAGTACCCGCACTTCCGCGAGGGTCTCGTTCTCTTCACCTACCTGCACCTGGCGGCAGAGGAGGCGCTCACCCGCGCTCTGCTGGACGCCAGAGTCACGGGCATCGCCTACGAGACCGTGCAGCTGCCCTCGCGCGGCCTTCCGCTGCTGGCTCCCATGAGCGAGGTCGCCGGTCGCCTCGCGCCCATCGTCGGCGCTAACGCCATGCTGCGGCCGTATGGCGGCCCGGGGCTTCTCGTGCCGGGGGTTCCGGGCACCGACCCCGCGAACATCGTCGTGCTCGGAGGTGGCGTCGCCGGCACGAACGCCGTCGCCATGGCGGTCGGTCTCGGCGCCGAGGTTACCGTGCTCGACACGAACCTGCAGCGCCTGCGTGAGCTCGACGCCCTGTACGCCGGGCGCATCCGCACCATCGTGTCGAACGGCTACGAGATCGAGCGCGCCGCGATCGAGGCAGACATGCTCATCGGCTCGGTGCTCATCCCCGGCGCGCGGGCGCCGAAACTCGTCAGCAACGACCTGGTCTCCCGCATGAAGCCCGGCAGCGTCCTCGTCGACATCGCGGTCGATCAGGGCGGCTGCTTCGAAGACTCTCGGCCCACGACGCACGCGGATCCCACCTTCACCGTGCATGAGAGCACGTTCTACTGCGTCGCCAACATGCCGGGCGCTGTCGCCGCAACCTCGACCAACGCGTTGACCAACGCGACCATGCCGTACGTTCGCGCGATCGCCACTCACGGCTGGCGAGACGCGATGCGCGTCGACGGAGCCCTTGCCCTGGGTCTCAACACGCAGGCGGGTCGTGTCACCAACGAGGCGATCGGCTCAGCCCACGGTCTCGACTCGGTCGAGCTCTCGACGGCGCTCGCCTAGAGCGGGCTCTCCCCCGCCGGGTCGTCGGCGAGGGCGTTCCACCGCGCGCGCACGAGGGCCTCTTCCGGCTGCAGCAACCACACCTCGGCTGCGTCAGATCGGAGGGACGGGGGCCGCTCGCGCACGCCGAGCAGGGATCTCAGCTCTGAGACACCCAGCTCCACGAGGATGACGGAGCACGAGCGGCGCAGCTCCTGCAGCGCGCTCCAGCGCGTGGTCCATCCTTCGACGTCGTCGAGCGCGACTGTCCGCCCACCGCTCTCCGCGCGGTCCGCGCCAGCCGCCGCCTCCTCGGCAGACAGCAGGTGAAGGTCGGGTTGCTCGCGGGCGAGGCGCTCACCGACCCACCGAGGCCGCCGTGCGATGACGACGCTCGGGCGCGAACCGAGCATCGAAATACGCGGCAACGGCGGAGGCTGCGGAGAGGGAAGCGGAGGCGCGGTCATGATCTGCACCGACTGGCCGCGCCAGTGCGCTCGACCGGGCGGTGGGCGATGCTCAGCGGAGGGCGAGAGGCCGGCAGACGTCGTGATCATGGAGGCGGTGCCCGTGGCGCGGCCTGCGGCGCCGAGCAGGAGCGTGCTCGGGAAGCGACCGTCGGTGAGGCCCTGCTGCATCGCTCCGGCGACGAACGACGCGGCGACCGCTCCCCCGCGCCGCCGTAGAGCGCTCGCGGCGTCGTCCCAGAGTCTCAGGAGCTCTGCCCGCTCGTCTCCTGACCGCCTGAGCATCTCGTCGAGGTCGTCGGCGAGCAGGAGAGCACGGCCGGGTGGGCGGTCTCGCAGCTCGAGGAGCGCTGCCTCCGCATCCACCCAGTCGGCGGGCAGGACGACGAGGGTCGCGCCGTGATGCCGCCCCGCCTCGGCGATTGCTGAGAGGGCTCCGGTGCGCCCGCTCCCCGGCACCCCGACCACCGCGAGCGCCCCGTCCCGGTCGGGCAACCAGACAGCGCGGTGTCGGCGCAGCCGCTCGGGCTGATCAGCCACACCGAAAGCCCAGGCGCTCTCCGGCGCCCCGTCGGGGCTCTCGAGCACGACGTCCTGCGGAGTCAGCTCGGCCGGAAGCGGGGGCTGCCAGAGTCGGGCGACCGCGGGCGAGTCAGACCACCGCTCACTGACAGCGGCGACGTCGTCAGGTGAGATAAGGGCGGACTGTATCTCGCGCGTACCTTCGGCGTCGGTGACGAGTGCGCGACCGGGCGGCAGGGCGCGCAGGCGGTCAGCGACACCTGAGCCGAGCATGCCCGAGTCGGCGCCCTCGGCGATGCGGAAGGAGACCCGGATGGCGCAGTTCGCCGCGATCGCTTCGCGCACCGCGCTGCTCGGGTGCTGGGTGCACAGCACGAGGTGGATGCCGAGGGATCGGCCGCGCGCCGACAGGTCGACGATGATGCTGTGCAGCTCGGGAAGGGCCGACAGCAGCGCGGCGTACTCGTCGATCACGATCGCGAGGCGGCCGAGCGATGCTCCTGAGTCGCGCACGTCGCGCGCGCCGCGATCGCGCAACCAGCGCTCGCGGCGCTGCACCTCGGCGCGCAGCGACGCGATCGCGCGCGCCGCCGTGGACTCGTCGAGATCGGTGATGACCTCGAGCGCGTGCGGGAGGGCGGCGAGGTCGGGAAAGCTTGCCCCACCCTTGAAGTCGACGAAGAGCAAGGAGAGCTCGGCGGGGGACGAGCGGTGCGCCCAGCCGAGCACGAGCGAGCGCAGGAACTCGCTCTTGCCGCTCCCCGTCGTGCCACCGATGAGGATGTGGGGCCCGTGCGCGACAGGGTCGATCGCCCACGTCCCCGACTCCGAGACGCCGATCGGGATGCCCGGTGACGACTCGCGCGCGTCGCGGAGGCTCGACCACGCCACCTGGTCCGGCAGCCGGGCCGCCTGCGCGGCGAGCGCGCAACGACGGCGCTCGCGCTCCGGGGCGCTCCAGAACTCGGGTCGCGCCCGCACCGGGTCGTGACCCGGGATGCGCACCGTCATGATGCTCGCCGAGTGCACCTCGATCTCGGCATCGGAGCGTTGCGCGGAAGCACCGCCCAGCGCGCGCGGCTCGTGAGATGTCTCGACGACGACGCCCGGCTCCAGGGCGAGCCGGACGGCCAGGGCGTGCGCGGCGGGCCCGTCGCCGCGCACGGCGATCGTGCCGCGCGGCACGAGCACGGGAAGAGCGGGGTGCTGGCTGGCTCGAGCGAAGAGCGCGTGACGCGGCGACGACGGCAGCTCAGAGCGCCCCCCGGCGGTGAGCCCCCTGCCACCCTCGGGCGCACGGTCGCTCGGCGCGGGCGCCACCCCCACGCGCACGCTCGCGCCCTCGAGCGGAAGAACCTCGGTCGGCCGAGCGGGGGCCAGAGCATCCTGCTGAGCGCGCTCGGCACGGTGGGCCTCCTCGATGAGGAGGGCGTAGACGGCGCACTCCTTCTCGAACCGCGCCGCGCCGTCGCGAGCGCGCCGCCGCGCCGTGCGCCGGCCGTCGAGCATGCCCGCGACAGCGATGATCGGGCTCAGTGCGGCGAACACCAGAACATAGGGCGAACCGGTGAGCGCACCGATGAGGAGCGCGCCCGCGAGCGGTGCGAGGACGGCGAGGAGCGGGAAGCCGGGGGCCTCCTGCGGCGTCGGCTCGACGGGCGGGGACGGCAGTCGGCTCACGCCCCGAGCACAGCAGAGACGCGCGCGCCCTGAGCGCGAGAGCTCGCTCTCGTGGCGACACGTGAGTCGGCGTGACGTGGGGAGGAGCCCTCTCAGCTCACGACGACGAACTGCTCGCCGATATCAATGCGCGTACCGCGCACGATGCGGTACCGACGCCCCGGCTCGCACAACCGGGGCTCGGCTCCCGGCTCGCGGATCACCGAGCCGTTGCCGGAATGCCGGTCGCTGAACCAGAAGACGCCCTGCTCGTTCCCGAACTCGAAGTGGGTCTTGGAGACCGAGCGGCCCGGGTCGAGGATCGTCACGAGGTGGTCGACGTACTCCCCCGGCTCGGTGCGCGGATGCCGTCCGGCGAGGCCGGAACCCGTGACCGTGAGGCTCTCGCCGGTGCTGAACTGCAGCACGAATCGATGCCCCTCGACGGTGCGCGGCACCATCCTCGTGGCCTCGGTGTCCTCATCGACGACCAGCTCATCGACCACCGGCTCTTCGGGCACCGGCTCTTCGGGCACCGCCGCTTCCGGCACTGGCGCCTCCGGCGCGGCCTCCTCGGGCGGGCCCGACTCGCGAGCAGCCGGTGGCAACGGCTCGACGACGCGGGTGCGCGACTCGAGCGCTGCTCCGCACTCGGCGCAGTACAGATCCTCCGGTTCGGCAGGCGTTCCGCATCGAGTGCAGCGCTCGCGCGACTCCGCGAGGAACGAGAGGCTCTCCGGCTCAGTGTCAGGCCTGTCGGCGGACGCCGGCTCTCGCGCGCCACTCTGCTCGGGCTCGGGCTCGGGCTCCCGCTCCCGTGCGCTTTCGGCGTCGGGCTCGGGCTCCGGGTCCGGCTCCGACCCGGTCGGCGTGGGCGTCCGCACGGGCGGGAAGGTCGGGCGTACGAGAGGAGCTGGCCCGGCGGCCGTGACGGAGCGGCCGCACTCGCCGCAGAACATCGCAATGGGTGGGAGGGCTGCACCGCAGTGCTGGCACGTCACGGCTTCCCGACCTCCGCATCGACCCGCATGCGGTCAGGATAGCGCCGCAGGGAGCGCGTCGACAGCGTGGCTCCCCAGCGCTGACGCACGGTGAGCGACTGCAGCAGGGAGTCCCGCACGCCATCGGCGGCCGCCCAGACGCGGTCTGCCTCGTCGTGGTCGGGCTCCTCCGGTGCGTAGACCGCGCGGTCGGCGACGCGGGCGAGCACGAGCGCCTGCGGCCGCCCGATCACGGCGGCGAGCTCGCGTCGCGTGCCCGTGGCGGGCAGGTCGAGGCCGACATCGCGCGCCGCGTCGGTCACGTCGCGCCATCCTCCGAGGATGCGCAGGGCCGGGTCGCCATGCCGTCTCCGTCGCGCGCGCCGGCGGCGCTTGAGCACGGCTATCGCGACCAGCGGAGAGGCAAGGATGCCCAGCACGAGTGCGAGGGGGCCGAGCACGCGCAGCACGGTGAGCACTGAGGCCCAGAACGGGTCGAGCTGCTCTTCCTCGGTCTGCTCGATCTCGGGCGGGGCCTGGTCCTCGATCACCGGTGGCTCCTCGACGGGTGGCTGGGCGGGGTTCTGCGGTCGCACGACCGGCACGGGCTCATCCGGTTCCACCGGGGGCAGCTCGCGCCGCTCAGAGACGACGTCGATGGGCCGCCAGCCGTCGGCGGTGGAGACCTCGATCCACGCCGTTCGGTCGCTCGCCACAAGGGTTGTCGCCCCTGACCGGTCGAGCGGCCCGTAACCCAGTACCACGCGGGAGGGGAAGCCCAGCTGGCGAGCGATGAGCGCCGCGGTCGCCGCGTACTGCTCGGCGTCGCCAACGACGGGCGCGCTGCCGAGGAAGTCCTCGAGCCGCCCGAGGGAGTGCCCGGGCCTGCTCGGCGCCTCCTCCTCGTCGACGCCGTGGGAGAGATACCCCTCCTCCCGCAGCGTCTCGAGCGCGGTCTCGAGCTGCGCACCGGGCGTTTCGATGCCGTCGGTGACCTCCGCCACCCAGTCGATGACGGCTTCGGGGAGCTGTGCGATTCCGGGCACCGCCGCCGGCCCGGGCGTCGCGTTGCCCAGCCCCGTCGCACTCTCCTCCTCGTCGAGCACCACGTCGAGCTGGTAGGTGAGGCCGATCGGCACTCCGCCCACGAGCGCAGCGGTGCCGGTGGTCGTGTTGTAGACGAAGTCGTCCCGCAGATCGTTGGCGTCCTCGGCAAGGATGCGTACCGCTGCTACCTCGCCGAGGGTCGGCAACCACACGCCGTGCTCGCGCTCGACGGTGAGGGTGACCGTGGTGCGCTCGCCGGGCAGGATGTCGGGTGGGCGCTCGGTCGGGATGCGCACGAAGCTGCCCGACGCCGAGTCGACCGCGTCGCTGCCGACGGCGAACACGACGCCGTCGTAGCTGTCGAGCGCCGCGATACGGATGCGCGCGCCGGCGGGCGCTCCCTCCACGGTCAGCGCCGGCAGGTCGGCGACCACGGGGTCGAACTCCGCGCGGTAGGCGGCGAGAGGGCTCGGCTGCTCGAGCGGGGAGAACGGTCTCTCGGCCGTCGTCCGCACCACTGTGCGGTTCTCGGGCGGAGCGATCAGGCCCGCGACCGCCGCGCCGGCACCCCCGGCGAGAAGAACGAGCACCGTCGCCCCGGCGAGAGCGCGCGCTCCGGCTCCTCGTGTCTCGACCGAGGAGGCGGCGAGCTCGTCTCGCCGACGATGGCGCGCCCGTGCGGCCATCCACAGCAGGAGCGTGGTCGAGAGGGCGATGGTCGTGCTGATGGGCAGAAGCGGGGACTGCGGACCGATCGCGATCGCGAGGAGGTACGCGACGATCGGCACGAGTGCGGCGAGCGCGGGTCGGCGGCCTCGTGCGGCGATCAGAAGAGTCAGAAGCGGCCCCACGAGCAGCACCACGAGTGCGGGGACGAGCAGGGCTTCGTAAGCGCCCACCGGCAGATCAATGGTGACGAGCTGCCGCCAGCCGAGTACGACGCCCGCGAAAAGCTCAGCGAGCCCCTGCGGCTCCGGCAGCACGCCGTATACGGTGCGCCCGGGTACGGCGAGCGGCACCCCCACGACCGTGAACACGGTGACGGTCGCGCCGAGAGCTCCCCAGGCCGGCCAGCGGCCGACCGCCGAGGCGAAGGCGATCGCGGTTCCCGCCGCGATGGCGACGACCGCGAGAGTCACGAACTGCCCAGTGCGGTAGATCGGCCACAGGGCGACCGCGATGACCGTCCAGGCGATCGCCGTGAAGATCGTCGCGCTCGCCAGGACCGCGGGGCGCGGCACGGCAGAGGCGGAGCTGACCGTCGAGGACGGACGCGCAGCCGTCACGAGTCGCCGCCCCTCATCGCGTGGCGCAGATCGCGCAGGGAGCCGAGTGTGAGAACCGTGAAGGCGCCGAGTCGACGGCGACCCGGCACGTGATCGGGGTCGCACTGGAGTGCGACGACCTCGACGGCGGGCGGGAAGCTCGCCGCGGCAGTGCGCAGCCTCGATGCTGTGACGGTCGAGCCGACGACGAGGAAGGCGACGGAGATGCCACGAGCACTCTCGCCGGCGAGACGCGAGGTGTCGAGGATGCCGAGCGCTGACGGACTGTGCTCCACAACGGCGAGGGCGTCGAGCAGACGGTTCGGCGTGAGGGTCGGCAGGGCGTCAACCGCCAGCACCGCACGCTTGGCGAACTCCGGCGTGATCGCGCTCACCACCACCGACACCTCGCGCGCATCGCGGATGGCGCGTGCGCCGAGACTGCCCGTCACGCTGACGGCCAGCTCGAACTCCTCGTCGGAACCGAAGTCGATGCTCGCGATGCTCAGAGCCACCACCAGGTGGCTGCGCCTGGTCTGCTCGAACTGCCGCACCATGAAGGTGCCCGTCTTCGCCGTCGACTTCCAGTGGATGTGTCGGCGCTCGTCTCCCGGAACGTACTCGCGCAACGCGTGAAAGGCGAGATCGCTCGACGTCAGATCCCGCGTCGGTTGGCCCTCGAGGTCGCGCACCAGGCCGCTCGAGGTGGAGGGAATGTCGATCGTTCGCGGGTGCACGACGAACTCAGCCGCTTCGGTCCAGAGCCGCTCACGGCGCACGAGGCCGATGGGGTCGGCGCGCACGGTGCGCACCGGCCCGAGGGTCAGCCGGCCACGGCGATCGGTCGGGATCTCCACGCTGCGCGTGGCGTGCCCGCGGGCTGGCAGACCCGGCACAGGTACCGGCACGATGGCGGGGCCGACAGGGAGGTCGACGACGGTTCCGAAAGAGCGCCGCGCGCTGTCGTTGCGCACCAGGATTCCCGCGTGAGCCGCGTCACCGACGGCGACGCGCTGCGGAGGCGGGGTCAACGCCACCGTCCACTGACGGCTGCCCACCACGTACAGAAGCGCGACGAGAGCGAGGGAGGCCCCGACGACGCCGGCGACGACGAGCTCCTGCCACCCCCAGGCGTATCCCCCCAGGAGCGCGAGCGGCACGAGCGCCGCGACAACCCAGCCGAGCGGGGTCACGACCGAGGAGGTCGCCGCAACCGCCCTGGCAACCGCCGCGCTCATCGTGCGCCAGACACGCACGATGGCGACCACGGCATCGGCGAGAGGACCGGTGCGCGTACCGACAAGGCGCGTGCGCGCCGTCGTCACGGTCGCGCCGAGCGAGTGCTCCTCGAGACCGCGACGGCCGGCCTCCGCGCTGCGGCCGCGAGCGGGCCGGAGCGGTGCGGGCGAGGTCACACGGCGATCCGTTCGCTGGGCGGCGGCGTCTCGACGAGCACCTCGCTGATCACCGCGGAGGGCGTCACACCGTCGAACTCCGATTCGGGGTCGAGGCCGAGTCGGTGCGCGAGAACGGGTTCCGCGAGCGCCTTGACGTCGTCGGGGATGACGTAGTGGCGCCCTTCCGTTGCTGCGAAGGTCTTCGCGCAGCGCACGAGTGCGAGCGCGCCGCGCACGCTCGCGCCGAGGCGCACGTCGTCGTGCGCCCGCGTCGCCTCCACGAGGCGTGCCACGTAGTCGGTGATCGTCGGGTCCACGTGCACGGTGCGTGCGACCGAGATGAGGTCGCGCACCGTCTCCAGCTCGACGACGGGCTCGACGACGAGTGCCCGGGGGCCACCGGCACCGTCGAGGATGCGCACGGTGGCCGCGTGGTCGGGGTAGCCGATCGCGGTCTTCATGAGGAACCGGTCGAGCTGCGCCTCGGGAAGCCGATACGTTCCCGCCTGCTCGATCGGGTTCTGGGTCGCGATGACGAGGAAGGGCGCCTCGACGTTGTGGGAGACGCCGTCGATGGTGACCTGGCCCTCTTCCATGACCTCGAGCAGCGCAGACTGGGTCTTGGGGCTCGCGCGGTTGATCTCATCCGCAAGCACGATCGTCGCGAAGACCGGGCCGCGGTGAAAGCTGAAGTCGCCGCTGCGCTGGTCGAACACGGTGATGCCCGTGATGTCACCGGGCAGCAGGTCCGGAGTGAACTGCACGCGCGTCGTCGTGCCGCGCACGCTCTGCGCCAGGGCTCGCGCGAGCGAGGTCTTGCCCGTGCCGGGGACGTCCTCGAGCAGGAGATGGCCCTCGCTGAGCATCGCTGTGAGGCTCAGGCGAATCACGTAGCTCTTGCCGAGAACCGCTCTCTCGACGTTCGCGGTAATGCGCTCAGTGATGTCGGCGAACCAGCGCGCCTGCTCGGCGGTCATCGTCATGGCCTGTACTCCCGGGTGTAGATGGTGGAACCGACGGTCACGGTGATGACCAGTCTGGGGTCGTCCGGCGGCCCAGCGGTGATGGCGCACTGTCCCGGCGCGTCGGGGTCGGTGACGACATCGCCGCCCAGACACTCGTACTGCGCGGCCGTGTACGCGGCGCCGGGGGTGATCGTCGACCAGCGGACATCCACGCTGCGATCGGGCGGACCGGTCGAGATGTCGATGAACTCGACTGTCGCGTCGATGCGCACGGCGACCTCGAGCGGCACAGCCTCCGACCATTCGCCGCACACGGTGATCTCGGGGTACACGCGGCATGCGCTGAATTGCGCCTGGAGAGCAGCACCGTAGTGGGTCGACTCCGCTGTCAAGGCGAACGGGAGGGCGAGCGGAGCCGATGCCGCGGGATCGACGCCTTCGCCGACCAGTCGATAGCGCACTCGGTCGACCGGGTCGCCACCCTCCGTCGTCACCCCCGTCGCGCGAGAGTTCCACCGACCGGGCTCGGTCTCGACGCCGGAGGCGATCGTCGCCGCGACGACCTTCGAGGGCGTGGCGCGCGGCACCGCCGTGACCTCGACGCTGGCCGTGCATCCCTGCCCGTTGTAGGCGTACACGACCGCGCGGTACTCGGTGTCGGCGGCCAGCCCCGTGAAGACCGTAGAGGTCGTCGCGGCGCCGAGCACGCGCACTCCATCCGGCGCACTGTGGGTCGGCGATCCCTCTGAGACCCCCGTGACGGTGCACGCGGGCGCGGAGCCCGAGTCAGCGAGCCACACGTAGTAAGCCTGCACGCTGCGGCCATTGGCGGAGAATGCGGCGGGCCAGGCCACCGTCACCTCGTGATCGTCGATGCCCAAACCGGAGGTCGACCCCGACGCGGTCGGTGCGGCGGTCGGGATCGGCGGCCCCGCGGGAGTGCCGGTGGTCTGCGCCGCATTCCAGGTCGTCAGTGCGCCGAAGGCCTCGTTGCGGGCGCTCACGCTCACGCTGTAGGACGTGCCGTTGGCGAGCGCCCCCGCGTCGACGACGTTGAGCCAGTACTGGGTGCCGACCGGATCGGAGGCCGACACGCTCTGCGTGCGGGAGACGGAGCCGACCGTGATGCGGTAGCTGCGGATGGGCGAGGCGGCTGCACTCTGGTCGGGCTTCGTCCAGCCGATGCGCAGCCCGCCGTCCAGCGGTGTGACCCCGAGCAGCGCCGGAGCGGGCGGAACGAGGTCAGACCACACCGGCTCGGCGAGTGACGTCGCGTCGGAATCGCCCTGCGCATTGACCGAGACGACGCTCACGCGAACCCGATTCGACGCGCCGTTGCCCTCCGTCGGCACCGTGCACGGAGACGAGGCGCAGGTCACCACCGTGACCGCACTCGACTCCACCGTGGTGACAGTCGCCTCGAAGCGCTCGATCGGGGCGTTGTTCGACGCGCCCGGCGACCAGGCGAGGGTGAGCTGCCGATCGCCGTAGCTCTGCACGCGCAGATTCGTCACGGCATCGGGCACGTCCTGCACGGAGATGCGCACCGCGCCCCACACGTACCGCTCGGGATCGTCGGTCACGTCGGCGACCTGGTACTCGAGGTTGGTATCGAGGGCAGCGGCCGTGTCGCTCACCGTGACGGCGAGGCTCTGGCCGTTGTTGACCGGCTCGATCTGCACTCCGGTGGGGAGATCACCGCCGAGTCCACGTACGCCGACCACCCGAAGGGGCTGGCCGGGGAACGGGTTCGTCGCCTGATCGTTCGCGAGCACATCGACGATCGTGGTCGCGCCACGCGGCGCGATCGCTGCGTCCGTCGCGGGCGCGGCGAGCGGTCGCGTCGACGGCACGACGCGCACCTGGATGCGCCCGGGGGTGCCCGGCGCAGCATCATCGCGCACACTCAGCGTGACCCCCGTCGTGGCGCCGCGCGGCGTGCTCGCCGGCACGCTCACCCGCAACCGCTGCCCGAGCAGGTCGGCCTCGAGACCGGGAGTGGGTCCGTCGGTGATGGCGTAGGCGAGCTCGTCGATGTCGTCCGGGTACGGGTAGCTCGTGACGCGCACGAGGTCGAGCTCGGCCTGCTGGCCCGGTTCGAGCTCGATGCTCGCCCCGACGAGCACCGGCGGCTGGTTCTCGCGCGGCGTGACCGTGATCGGCAGCACGATCGTCGCGACGCGACCTTCCGGATCGGTGGCGGAGACGCCATCGGTGACCTCGAACGACAGCGAGGCAGGCCCGAAGTACAGGTCGGCCGAGGTGAAGCGCAGGGTGTCCTCATCGACGACGGGGTCCTCCCCGTTGGACCGCGTGGCCTGCACGGTGGCCGTGTCGGTGAGGCGCACGGGCTGGCCGCCGACCGCGATCACGTAGTCGTTGATGTCGATGCGCAGCGGCTCCTCGCTCACGACCTCGATGCGCTCGGCACGCCTGTCGAGCTGCGGGAGCGCGTCGTCCGTGCCTGGCACCCAGACGAAAGCGGTCGACCGCACAGTCGGGTCATCGGGGTGCACCACCTGGAAGGGGATGATCTGCCGCTGCTCGCGCACCTCGACGAGCACGCGGCGGTCGGGCTGGATGACGGCTCCTGACTCGTAGCCGGGCACGAGCTCGAGACCGAGGTCGGCGATCTCGCCCTCCGAGAAGAAAACGCGGGCGAGCACATCGACGGAGACGGACTCCTGCTCGAGGATGTCGGTGAGGGAGAGCACGGTGTCGCGCGCGACGGGGGGCGTGAGCGGGGCATCCGGATCGACCGTGACCGTCACGAAGGCCTGCGATCGCCCCGCGAGCGGATTCTCGATCGTATAGACGAGACCGTAGGTGCCCGGAGCAGGAGGCGGTGTGATGCGCACGAAGCGCGCTTCGACGACCTCCGCCTCCAGCGTGACGTCGTTGGGCTCCACACCGACCACCGTGAGCGGTGAGCCGTCCGGGTCGGTGTCGTTGTCGAGCACCGGCACGAGCACGGTCACACCGGGGCGCACGACGACCGAGTCGTCGTTGGCGACGGGATTGCGGGCTCCCTCCAGCCGCGGGCTGATGCCCACCCGGATGGTGCCGCTCGCTCGAGCGCCGAGGGCATCGACGACCGTGTACCGGAAGCTGTCGGTGCCCGCGGAGTAGCTGCCGGCCTCGTAGTCGATGTAGTCCTGCCCGCTCTCGACGATCGCACCGCGCTCGGGGCTGGTCTCCGGTCCGAGCAGCTGCACAGAGTCGCCGTCCGGGTCCATCGTGTCCACGGGAATGCGGATGCGCACGGTATCGCCCGCGATGACGCGCGCGGTCACCGTTCTCGTAACGGGAGCCCCATTGGTGGCCTCGTTGGCCTCTCTCACGCGAATGCTCACCGTTGCCTGCGCTCGCTCCTGGCCGAGCGGGCCGAGCACCTCGTAGACGGCGGTGAAGTCGCCCGGCTGGTCGGGGGCGAGGTAGCGCAAACGGTCGCCCGCGACGAACAGCAGGCCAGACTCGCCCTCGAGGCCGCTGATGAGGTTGGGCGCCAGTGTGATGGGCTCGTCGTCGGGGTGCTCGTCGTTGTCGAGCACGGGGATCGACACGGCGTCGCCGATGCGCACCGAGATGCTGTCGTCGACGGCGATCGGGGGCTGCTGTCGATCTGGACGGGGAATCTCGATGACGGTGATCGTTCCGACCGACTCGGTCGCGCCGTTGCTGATGCGGTACCGGATGCTCTGCGGGGCATCGAGCGGACGCGTGAGCGTGACGCGCACATCGCGCTGATCGATGATCTCGGCTCGAATGCCGGAGCCGGACGGCACGTCGACGATGCCGGTGACGATGAGCACCCCGCCGGCTGGATCGATGTCGGTCGTGGCGACGGCCACGGTGCTGTTGCTGAGAGTGCGCACGAACGCCGTCTTGGGAACGGTGATGGGCGCGGAACCCGACTCGGGCGGCGCGGCGACGTCGATGCGCACGAGCCCTGTCGCCGTCGTCGCGCCATCGGTGACGACGTACTCGAGGTAGTGAGTGCGAACCTCGGTGCTGCGGAACCGGAAAGTGCCGGCGTCGAGGCTCGGCGTGATCGTCGCGCCTGCCTTGTCGGGCACCGCGCTGAGGCGGACGGTGCCCGTTCCCCCGCGCACGTGGATGAGCGGCTCGACCCTAACCTCCTGATCGGCGTAGGCGAGCACCATGAACGGCTCCGCGATGATCGGCACCTGGCCTGCGGGGCGCACCGTCACGGCGAGCTCGCCGGTGGACGAGGCGGTGCCGTCCGACACGGAGAGCGCGACCGTGCGCACCTCGCCGACCCCGCCGGCCTCCGAGAAAGTCACTCGACCGTCCGGGCGGAAGGTGACGGTGTCCGGAGCGAGCGCGAACGCCGATTCGAGGTAGATGGGGTCGCCGTCCGGGTCGTACCACTCCCCCAGCACCGCCGCAGTCGTCGAGGCGCCTTGGGCGACCGTCGTGCGGGATGCGCGCACCTGGACGGGTGGCGCGTTCTGCTCCGCCGTGCGGACGGTGACCGTCACGCGCGCAGAGTCGGCGCCTCCGCGACCGTCGGTGATCGTGTAGTCGAACTCGAGCTGACCGGCGGCCGATGGCTCGAGGGTGAGCTGAAGCTGCTGACCCTCCGATACGAGGTCGATGCGGCCCGTCGCCGGATCGAGCGGCTCTACGGCGCTGATCGCGAGCACATCACCGTTCGGGTCGCTGTCGTTGAGCAGCACCGGAAGAACGGTGGAGCGACCGGGCCGCGCGCCAAATGCATCGTCCACGGCGACGGGCGGGGCCTGCACACGCTCGAGCTCAGGGGGCACGTCGAGGTCATCGAGTTGCTCCTCGCGCTCGTCCTCCTCTTGCACGATCAGCTCGTCCCAGTTGTCGATGAGCGCCCCGGTCGACTGCACCGCCCAGGCGGAGCCTGAGGCCGCATCACTCAGCACGAGACGGTCGTCTCGCACCTCGAACCGCAGCTGCGCTGCCGGGCTCATGCCCTGCAGGGCGAGCTCATCAGCGACCGAGCCGCAGCGCCGCCAGGCGCTGCCATCCGTCCATGCCGCATAGCTGCACTCGCCGACCACGACCGGTGGTGCCGCGGCACCCGAGCGATCGGAGACGAGCGGCCGCGACTCACCCGAGTCGAGCAGCACCTCCACGAGTCCGCGGTCGTGCGCGAGGACGAGGTTGCGGCCGTCCGGCGTCGGTGACTGCAGGGCGACAGCGGCCCCGGGCGGCACGATGCCGTCGAGCGGAATGCGGCCCTCCGCCGTGATGAGCACGCGCTCATCCCGGTCGAGCACGACCCAGGAGCCCCCGACGATGGTGATCGCTGTGTCGGCAGAGGGCTCGACCTCGATCGTCCAGGTCTGCTCAACGCGATCGGTGCGATCGGGCAGCAGGCGATAGACCTCGCCGGCTTCCGGCGCGACCACGGCAACGCCGTACCCCTCCTCCTCGGCGAGCGCCGAGCCGGCTCCGAAGACGAACGATGCGCTGGAGGCGGCATCGAACTCGTCGAAGCCGAGCCGAGGGATGACCCAGGTCTCGCCCGTGCTGGCGCTGTGCACGACCATCGACTCCCGAACCGCCTGCACCGAGGCGCCATCGGGAGGGAGAGGCACCGTCTCGCGCACTTCGGCTCTGGCCACATCAAGGATGTCGGCCGTCGCATTCACCGCGTCGACGACGATCACGTCGTCGTCGTCCTGCAGGATCTGCAGCTGCGACCCTCCGCTCTCGACCACTGTGTCGAGCAGGCCGATCTGCAGGTTGGCGCGGCCGACCGTCTGGCGCTCCCCGCTGGCGATCCACAGCGAGCCGTCGTCGAGATCGACGCGCTGGGTCTCGAATCCGGGCGCGATGATGGCGAGTGCCGCGACGAGCGCGGCCACGAGCGAGGCTCCGACCCCCGTGAGGAGGGTGGAGCGTTGAACAGGCACTCTCAGGCGCATCGGGTCATCACTCCGCCACCGCGCACTTTTGGTCGCTCGGCACACCGACTCGACCCTCGCGTGCGACGCTCACCGCCACGCACACCGTGTCGCCCTCGACGACCGCGACGGCGAACTCGGCGGAGCGCTGCAGGGTCGTGGCACCGCCGTCGAGCTGCACCTGGTAGACGTCGCCCTCCGCGAGGCCCGGGTCGTTCCAGGAGAAGATGATCGTTGACCCTGATCGTTCCGCCTCGACGTTGCTCACGCGGGGGAGGCTGCCGTCGGCCGACTGGATCGCCGAGAGCGTCGCCGTCGCGCCGAGGCCCACCACGACGACCGCGATGATCAGCAGCGCCGCGGCGATGATGCGCGATTGGCGAGCCCTCCGCCTCCCGGCAGTGCGCGGCGAAGCGCCTTCCGGCTCGGGAGCGGCGGCGGCGGCGACGGCCCGTCGACGGCGCAGGCGGCGCCCGCGCGTGCCGACGCTCGGCTTGCCGGACGCCGCGCGAACGATCGTGCGGTCATGGGGGTCGCCGGCGCTCGCGAGCGCCCAGTCGTCCATCGCGACATCGGCCTGCGTGGGCGTGAGCCCGAGCTCCGCCTCGACGCGCTGCAGGTCGCGGACGAGCTCGAGAGCAGACGCGTGACGCCGATCCGGAGCCCGACTCATCGCGCGCCGCAGCACCGCCTCGAGCGAGGCGGGCACGTCGTCTCGGTCGAGGGACGGCACGCGAGCGCGGCTGATGCGGCCGATGAGCGCCTCGGAGGCGTTGGAACCGTCGACGACCTCGAACGGCGAGCGCCCGGCCAGCAAGGTGTAGAGGGTCGCGGCGAGCGACCACACCTCGCTCTGCACCGATCCGGTGGTCTCATCGAGCAGCACCTCGGGCGCCGACCACGGAATCGACATGCCCACGCTCTCGTGCGCCGAGGCGGCGCTGAGCGAGGAAGCGATGCCGAAATCGCCGAGCACAGGGTGACCATAGGCGGTCAGCATGATGTTGGAGGGCTTGATGTCGCGGTGCAGCACGCCCTGCCGATGCGCGGTCTCGATCGCGCCCCCGATGCGCACGCCGATCGCGAGTACTTCGGCCACGGGGATGCGCTCGGCCCGGTAGCGAGTGGCGAGTTGCGCCGAGCACAACTCCATGACGAGGTACGGCCGGCCGTCAGCGGAGATGCTGGCCTGGTACACGGTGAGGATGCTCGGGTGGCTCGAGAGTTGAGCCATCAGGTTCGCCTCGACCTGGAACATCTGCCGCACGTGCTCGGTGACGATGTCGGCCAGGAGAACCTTGACGGCCACCTGCCGGCGCGGCATGTTCTGCTCGTACAGGAAGACGTCGGCGAAACCCCCCGATCCGAGAACGCGCACGTGGCTGAACCCGGGCAGGATCGGCGGGTCGGACGGCCGACGTCGAACCATGACTACCCCCTCCCCCGGCGGCGAGCGCCGCAGCGTGGCGCGTACGTCAGTCTAGGGATTCGGAGGGCGACATCGTCGGAGCGTTCACGACGTCGATGACGACGATGGTGATGTTGTCACGGCCTCCCTGCGCGAGCGCGGCGTCCAGCAGCGCATTGGCGGTCTCGCGCGCGCTCAAGCGCGCCGCGAGGTGCAGGCGGATCCGCTCGGCGGGAAGCTCCTTGGTGAGCCCGTCCGAGCACAGCAGGAGGCGCAGGCCCGCCACGAGCGGCACGGTCGTGAGATCGGCCTCGGGTTCGAGGGAGAAGCCGACGGCGCGCGTGATGACGTTCGAATCGGGATGCGCCTCCGCGTCTGCCGCCAGGATCTGACCCGCGTCCACGAGTTCCTGCACGACCGAGTGGTCGCGGGTGACCTGCGTGAGCTCGTTGCCGAGAAAACTGTAGACGCGCGAGTCGCCGACGTTGAAGACGCGGAAGACCGCCGCGCCATCGAGCACGTCGAGAGCTGCGCCCGTCACCGTCGTGCCAATGCCGCGATCCTCCTCGTCCAGGTGATGGATGTCCCAGGTGGCGAGGTGCAGCGCGTGCTGGACGGTCTCGATCGCGACGAAGTCTCCCTCGACGCACGCCTGCAGCCGCCGCACGACGGCATCGCTCGCGCGGTCTCCGTGCGAGTGGCCTCCCATGCCGTCCGCGACGGCGAAGAGCGGCACGTCCGCGAGGTAGCTGTCCTCGTTGGCGGCCCGCCGGTAACCCGTGTGGGTCACGCCGTGCCACGAGAGCTCGACCGCGCCGCCGTGCTCGGGCAGAGCGACGGTGTGGCGCACGCTACTGCGTCCGAGGGCGGTCACGGGTACTCCGGTCGATCGAGGGTGCTGGTGTCGCCGCGCCGCGTCACGGGGTCGCCGCAGCCTGGAACTCGACGACGACGGCATCGCCGATCGCGACGACGGCACTGGGCAGGACGACGCTCGTCTCGCCCGGGCGGAGCCGGCGCACCGACCCCTGCGACAAGTGTACGTCGATGCCGTTCGTCGAGCCGAGGTCGGTCACCACCAGAGTGTCGCCGAGCTGCTCGATGCGGACGTGGCGGGCGGAGACATCCCGATGCCGCGCCGGAATCTGCACGCGGCGCGGATGCGGCACCTCCTCGATGCGCGCGACGCTGGGGTGACGGCCGATGATCACAGGACGATCGAGGGGGATCGTGACGTCAGTGCCGCGGATGCGCGCGGCCCACACCGACGGGATGCGCTCGGGCTCGGCTGGCGCGACGGGCTCGGTCGGCGCGGCGGAGGGGAGCACCGTTCGGTCGCGGGCCGGAGCGTGCGGCTGGATGAGGCCGATCACGGTATCGTCCAGGTCGGCCGCGGAGGGGGTGCCGACTGCGCTGCCACCCACGAGTGTCGAGGGCCTCTGCCGAAGGATCGTGTCGTCGTCGACCGGATCGGCTTCGACGTCGTCTGCGCCCCCCGCGGACTCGACCGTGTGCTCCATCGGGCTACTCGCCGAGAAAGCTCATGACGTGCTTGAGCCTTGTGTAGTCCTCGAAGCCGTACTGCGAGAGATCCTTTCCGTACCCGGAGTGCTTGAAGCCGCCGTGCGGCATGTCCGAGACGAAGGGAATGTGCGTGTTGATCCACACGCAGCCGAAGTCGAGGTCGCGGGACATGCGGAGCGCGCGGGCGTGGTCGCCCGTCCAGACGGAGGCGGCGAGCGCATAGCGCACGCCGTTCGCGAGGGCGAGGGCCTCGGCCTCGTCACGGAAGGTCTGCACCGTGAGCACCGGCCCGAAGATCTCCTCCTGCACGGCCTCGTCGTCCTGCCGCATGCCCGTGACGATCGTCGCCTCGTAGAAGTAGCCCTTCTCTCCCTGCCGCTGGCCGCCGGTGACGATGTCGGCATGAGCGGGCAGGCGGTCGACGACGCCGGAGACCTGAGCGAGCTGGTTCGCGTTGTTCAGGGGTCCGTAGAGGATGCCGTCCTCCCGCGGCGCGCCCGTGCGCGCGTGCGAACGGGCGCGCGCGGCGAGCGCCTCCACGACAGCGTCGTGCACGGACTCGTGCACGATCACCCGCGTCGCCGCCGTGCAGTCCTGGCCGGCGTTGAAGTACCCCGCGAGCACGAGGCCCTCGGCGACCGCCTGCGGGTCGGCGTCCGGGAAGACGATCGCGGGCGCCTTGCCGCCGAGCTCGAGGTGCACCCGCTTGAGATTCTGCGCCGCCGACTGCGCGACGGCCATGCCAGCGCGCACCGAGCCGGTGATCGCGACCATCTGTGGGGTCGGATGCTCGATGAGTGCTGCTCCCGTGCCGCGGTCGCCGACGACGACGTTGAGCACTCCCGCCGGCAGGAACTCGGCTGCGACCTCGGCGAGCAGGAGCGTGGACTGGGGTGTCGTGTCGGAGGGCTTGAGAACGACGGTGTTGCCCGCGGCAACGGCGGGGGCGATCTTCCACACGGCCATGTTGAGCGGGTAGTTCCAGGGAGTCACCTGCCCGATGACGCCGATGGGCTCGCGGCGCACCCAGGACGTGTGCCCGGCGAGGTACTCTCCGGCCGATCGTCCTTCGAGGTCGCGTGCGGCCCCCGCGAAGAACCGCAGCTGGTCGACCGACTGGTCGATCTCGTCGGCGACGAGGCTCGCACGAGGCTTGCCGGTATCGTGCGACTCGAGGTCGGCGAACTCTTCGGCCCGCTTCTCCACGGCGTCGGCGAGCCGGAAGAGCGCGAGCTGCCGCTCCCCCGGGGTTGTGCGGCCCCAGGTGCCGAACGCGCGCTCGGCGGCGGCGTAGGCGGCGTCGATCTCGGCGGGAGTGCTGACGGGAGAGTGCGCGTACACCTCCTCCGTCGCCGGGTCCACCAGCTCGGTGTGGGACTCCGCGGTGCTCGCGATGTACTGGCCGTCGATGAAGTTCTGCAGGATGCGCGTGCTCATGCCCACACTGTAGCGCGGCCCGAGCAGTGCATCCCGGCCAATTTCGACGGATTTCGTCGCAAAGAATCCGCTTTTCCTGCGGATCCGCTTGTGATCGCCCTCCGTGACTGCCAGAATCGAGGCATGGTCGCCCGCCCGAAGCCCGTTCAGCTCGATGATGTCTCCAAGGCGATCATCGAGCAGCTGCAGACCGACGGCCGGCGCTCCTACGCCGAGATCGGCAAGGCGGTCGGGCTCAGCGAGGCCGCCGTGCGCCAGCGCGTGCAGAAGCTCACCGAATCGGGCGTCATGCAGGTCGTCGCGGTGACCGACCCGATGCAACTGGGGTTCTACCGGCAGGCCATGATCGGCATCCGCGTCTCCGGCGACACGACCGCGGTCGCCGACGAGCTCGCCTCGCTCAGCGCCGTCGACTACCTCGTGCTGACCGCCGGCAGCTTCGACATTCTCGCGGAGGTCGTGTGCGAGAACGACGACGACCTCATCGACCTGCTCAACCGGCGCATCCGCGCCATCGACGGCGTCCACTCCACGGAGACGTTCGTCTATCTACGACTGCAGAAGCAGTTCTACAACTGGGGAACACGATGACACTCTTGAAGAAGAAGCAGAAGAAGCAGAAGCCCGACGCGACCGCGCACCACACCGCCGCCGCACCCGCCGCCCTGAGCGGCGCCGAGGCTCTCGCCGAGGCCGAGCTGCAGCGCAAGGCCAAGGACCACCTGTGGATGCACTTCGCCCGCCAGTCGGGCATGGCCGCCGGCGAGGGCGTGCCCATCATCGTGCGCGGCGAGGGCCACCACATCTACGACTCGCACGGCCGCAAGTACATCGACGGGCTCTCGGGCCTCTTCGTCGTGCAGGTCGGCCACGGTCGCGAGCGCCTCGCCGAGGCGGCGCGCAAGCAGGCGGAGGAGCTCGCGTTCTTCCCGCTCTGGTCGTACGCTCATCCGAAGGCCATCGAGCTCGCCGACCGCCTCGCCGACTACGCGCCAGGCGACCTCAACCGCGTGTTCTTCACGACCGGTGGCGGCGAAGCCGTCGAGTCGGCCTGGAAGCTCGCCAAGCAGTACTGGAAGCTCGTCGGCAAGCCGATGAAGCACAAGGTGATCTCGCGCTCGGTGGCCTACCACGGCACGCCGCAGGGCGCGCTCGCCATCACGGGCATCCCCGGCATGAAGGAGATGTTCGAGCCGCTCACGCCCGGCGGTTTCCGGGTGCCCAACACCAACTACTACCGCGCCGAAGAGATGGGCTTCCACGGCTCGCTCGAAGAGTTCGGGCAGTGGGCCGCCAATCGCATCGAGGAAATGATCCTGTTCGAGGGCCCCGATACGGTCGCCGCGGTGTTCCTCGAACCGGTGCAGAACTCGGGCGGCTGCTTCCCGCCGCCCCCCGGCTACTTCCAGCGCGTGCGCGAGATCTGCGACCAGTACGACGTGCTGCTGGTGAGCGACGAAGTCATCTGCGCCTACGGTCGCCTGGGTGAGATGTTCGCCTGCACGGCCTTCGACTACGTGCCCGACATCATCACCTCGGCCAAGGGGCTCACGAGCGGGTACTCCCCCCTCGGCGCGATGATCGTGCGCGAGAAGCTCTACGAGCCCTTCACGCACGGTCAGACGGCGTTCTACCACGGCTACACCTTCGCCGGGCATCCTGTCTCGGCCGCCGTGGCCCTCGAGAACCTCGACATCATGGAGGAGGAGGGCATTCTCGAGCACGTGCGCGAGAATTCGCCGAAGTTCCGGGCGGCACTGGAGCGCCTGAAGGATCTGCCCATCGTCGGCGACGTGCGCGGCGAGGGCTACTTCTTCGGCATCGAGCTCGTCAAGAACAAGGAGACGAAGGAGACGTTCTCGGAAGACGAGGCCGAGCGGCTGCTGCGCGGCTTCCTCTCCAAGGCGCTGTTCGAAGCGGGGTTGTACTGCCGCGCCGACGACCGCGGCGACCCCGTCATCCAGCTCGCCCCGCCGCTCACGATCGGCCCCGCCGAGTTCGACGAGATCGAGGGCATCCTGCGCAGCGTGCTCACCGAGGCCTCGAATCGGCTGTGACCGAAGCCGACTATCGCGCACTGAGCTTCTGGCACGCGACCGTCGATGACGATCTGACCCCGCGCCCTCCCCTCGAGAGCGGTACCGAGGTTGATGTGGCGATCATCGGGGCCGGGCTCACGGGGCTCTGGACCGCGTACGAGTTGCAGCAGCGCGACCCCGACCTGCGCATCGCCCTCCTCGAGAAGGAGATCGCGGGCTTCGGGGCTTCCGGCCGCAACGGCGGCTGGGTCTCCGCGCTCTTCCCGCGATCCACTGCGTCCCTGGCCGCGCAGCACGGCCGCGAGGCGGCGATCGCGATGCGCCGCGCCATGATCGCGACCGTCGACGAAGTCGGCGCGGTCGTCGAACGCGAGGGCATCGCCTGCGACTACGCACGCGGCGGCACCATCGTCTACGCCCGCTCCGATGCGCAATGGGCGGATGCCCGCGCCCAGGTCGCCCAGGCACGAGAGTTCGGCGTCGACGCGCTCGAGCTGTGGAGCGCCGATCGGGTTCACGCCGCCGGAGCCCTCGGAGCGGTGCACGACCCGGCCTGCGCACGCGTGCACCCCGCGGCTCTGACGCGCTCGCTCGCGCGCATCGTCGAATCGCGCGGTGCGGTCATCCTCGAGCAGACGGCGGTCACGACGTGGGCGCCCGGCCGGGTCGACACCGACCGCGGAGTCGTGCGGGCTCGGCACATCATCTCGGCGCTGGAGGGCTACGGCGCCCGCGTGGCGCCCCTGCGCCGGCACGTGCTGCCGCTGTACTCGCTCATGATCGCGACGCAGCCGCTGGGCGAGGATGTCTGGCAGCAGCTCGGTATCGAGCACGGCCAGACGTTCTCCGACGGCCGGCATCTCGTCATCTACGGCCAGCGCACGGCCGACAACCGGATGGCCTTCGGAGGGCGCGGGGCGCGCTACCACTGGGGCAGCGCGATCCGGCCGGAGTACGACCGCGTCGCCGGGGTCTTCGCGCACCTCGCGGCAACTCTGCGCGAACTCTTCCCCGTGCTGCCCGAACTGTCGATCGAGCATGCGTGGGGCGGCCCGCTCGGCGTGCCCCGGGACTGGCACGCGAGCGTGCACTACGACCCGAGCACAGGGCTCGGGCGGGCGGGCGGCTATGTCGGCGACGGCCTGGCCACGACCAACCTGGCGGGGCGCACGCTCGCCGACCTCGTGACGGGAGCCGACACCGACCTCACGCGTCTGCCGTGGGTCGGTCACCGCTCACCGCGGTGGGAGCCGGAGCCTCTGCGCTTCCTCGGCGCCAACGCTGGCCTGCTCGCGATGACGGCGGCAGACGCCGAGGAGCGCGCGACCGGTCGGCCGTCGCTGGTGGCACGCGCGATGGCGCCGCTCATCGGGCACTGAGCGGGAGGTCGTGACAGCCACAGCGCGCGCGTGTCGCGCGCGCAGGATGTTCGGAGCATGAGCGCCTACTGTCGACCTGGTCCTCGAGGATCGCGGACCAGGAGGTGAGCATGACCGAAGCACGGACGCAGCAGTCCGCGATCGCCGTTTCCGGCGATCACTCCGCCGCACGATCCGCCCTCGCGCTCACCGGCTTCCTCGCGGCGTCCTTCCTTGTCGGCATCATCGGCAGCGCCGTGTCCGTCCCCGCCATCTCGGGTTGGTACGACGACCTCGCCAAGCCCATGTGGACGCCGCCGACGGCCGTCTTCGGCCCCGTGTGGACCGTGCTCTACTCGAGCATGGCCATCGCCGCCTGGCTCGTCTGGCGGCACCCGGCCTCGACCGCCCGTCGCCGTGCTCTCTCGGCATACGCCCTGCAGCTCGTGCTCAACGCACTCTGGACCCCGGCCTTCTTCGGGCTGGGAGGGCTCATCGGCGCCAGCGGGCTGTGGGTCGCGCTCGCGATCATCGTCGCCCTCGACGTCGCGATCCTCGCCGCCATCATCCGGTTCGCCGACCTCAGCAAGCCCGCCGCGGCGCTTCTGATCCCGTACTGGTTCTGGACCCTCTTCGCCACGACGCTGAACGCCGCGATCGCCGTGCTCGCGGCCTGACCCTGCCCGCGACAGTACCGTGGAGCCATGAGCCACTTCTCGGCCGGGCTGCAGCACGCGCGGCGTGATCGAGGCGCGCGCGCCGGACGCGCCGCGCTCCTCGGCCTCGCGGGCATCTGCATCGCGGCGCAGGGGCTCGTCCTCGGGGGTGCCGCATGGGCGGTCGCGAATCCTCGCCTGGTGGATGATCAGCTCACGGTCTGGAGCTACGAGCCCGACCCCGCGATCGTGGAGTACGCCGATCGTGCCGGCCTGAGCGACGAGGGCAGATTCCTGCTCTACGCGAGCGTGCCCGAGATTCTCCCCCCCGAGCGCTTCGACCTGTTCTGCTCCTTCGAGGAAACCGGGCTGGGGGTTCTCGGCTGCTACACCCTCGCCGACGGCCGCATCTTCCTCTACGACGTCACGAACGACGAGCTCGATGGCTACGAGGTCGTCGTCGCGGCGCACGAGATGCTGCATGCCGCGTGGGATCGCCTCAGCGTCGACGCGCGAGACGCGCTCGCCGTGCTGCTGGAGGCGGACTTCGCCGCCCTGGGGCCGGAGCACGAGCTTGTCGAGCGCATCGCCGAGTACGAGGCGCTCGATCCGTCATCGCGCATCCCTGAGCTCTACGCGATCCTCGGCACCGAGGTTCCGGCGCTCGCGCCCGCACTCGAGGAGCACTACGCCCGCTACTTCGACGACCGCTCGCTGACCACCGAGCTGTACGCGCAGGTCGCCGCCGTGTTCGACGGCCTCGAGGAGAGGCTGCAGAATCTCAGCGACGAGCTCGACGCGCGCTTCGCCGCCCTGGAGGCCGACCAGGCGGCGTACGCTGCGGCCGCCGCGGCGCTGGAGCGCGACATCGGCGCATTCAACGATCGGGCCTCGCGGCCCGGCGGCTACACGAGCCAATCTGCATTCCAGGCCGACCGCCAGGCTCTGGTCGACCGCCAGTCCGCACTGGAGGCCGAGCGGGAGTCCCTCAACGCAGCGGTCGACGAGTACAACGCGCTGCTCGATGAGCTCGAGGAGCTCAACGCGGAGGCCGCCGAGCTCAACCGCTCGATCAATGTCGACGCCGAGCCGCTGCCGCCCTCTCAGGGAACGGACGACGACCTCGCAGACTGACGGGGTCCGCCGCTGGGCGCCTATCGGGACGGTGCCGCCAGGTCGTCGCCCGGCGGGAACAGCGCATCGATCTCGGCGAGGTCCTCGGCCGTCGGCGTCCACGCCTGAGCGGCGGCGGCGTTCTGCGCCACCTGCTCGACCGTGGTAGCGCCGGCGATGACGCTCGCGAGTGCGGGGCGGCTCAGCAGCCAGCCGATCGTCGCCTCGAGCATCCCGATGCCCCGCGCTGTGCAGAAGGCCTCGAAAGCCTCCAGTCGATCCCAGGGTGCATTCGCCACGAGGTGCGGCCGCTGCCGCATGATGCGCGTGTCGGCGGGCCCGCCCTCGCGCGAGAACTTGCCCGTGAACAGGCCGTTGTAGAGCGGGTAGTAGGGCAGGAATCCCACCCCGTGGGCTTCGGCGGCCGGCAGCAGCTCGCGGTCGGCACCGCGCCGCAGCAGGCTGTACTCGTTCTGCGCTGAGATGAATCGCGGGTGGCCGTGCAGCTCGGCGAGCAGGTCGGCGCGCGCGAGCTGCCAGCCAGCGAAGTTCGAGTGGCCGATGTACTGCACCGAGCCCGCGTCGATCAGCTCGTGCAGCGCTGCGAGGGTCTCCTCGAGAGGCGTCAGAGGGTCGGGCGTGTGGAACTGGTAGAGGTCGATCGAGTCGGTCTGCAGCCTGCGCAGGCTGCCCTCGACGGCGAGGCGAATGTACCGTCGCGCTCCCTTGGCTCCCCAGTGCGGAATAGGGCTCTCGTAGCCGGCGTGCCCGAACTTCGTGGCGAGCACGACCTCGTCGCGTCGGCCACGCAGAGCATGACCCATCATGGTCTCGCTGCGACCATGTTCGTAGCCGTAGACGTCGGCGCCATCGAGCAGGGTGATGCCGTGATCGAGGGCGGCATGCAGCACCCGTGCGGTGCCCTCCTGGGTCTCGGTCGCCGAACCTGGCCGTCCGAAGTTGTTGCAGCCGAGACCGACGGCGGAGACCCGCAGTCCGCTGCGCCCGAGAGAGCGGTAGGTCATGGTCGTCATGACCCCATCCTCGCGCACGAGCCTCTGCGCTCCCTCCCCAGACAGGCGGACGGACGCGACGATCCCCGTGTCCGTTTTCCGCCGGTCACCGGATGCTCGGGGCCGTAGTCTGCTCGGTATGACACCGGTCCACACCGCGCCAGCCAGCATCCCCGCCTCAGGCTCCTCCGACGCGAGAAGCACCTGCAGGCTCACGACCGCGTCGCCGCTCGGTCGCATCGTCGTCGAGGGTGACGGCACTGCGGTCACGCGCCTCGAGATCGAGCGCGCTGGCACCCTTTCCACCGACGGCGAGCCCGACACCCCGGACGACCTCACGCGTCGCGCCGTCGAACAGCTCGCCGAGTACTTCTCGGGGTCGCGACAGGCCTTCGACGTGCCGGTGCGCCTCGACGGCACGCTGTTCCAGCGCGCCATCTGGCAGAGCCTGAGCGCCATTCCTTTCGGCGCCACGCTCAGCTACGGGGAGCTCGGGCGGCAGACCGGGCGCGCGACCGCCGGGCGCGCGGTCGGCGGCGCCGTGGGCGCGAACCCCGTGCCGCTCATCGTGCCGTGCCACCGCGTCCTCGCGAGCGATCAGCGCATCACCGGCTACAGCGCGGGCGACGGAGTGCCGACCAAGATCTGGTTGCTCGACCACGAGGGCATCTCGCACCGGTGAGCCTCACACCGGATGTTCTCACCGGCGGCGACGGTCTGCCGCGGTGCGGCTGGGTGGGAGACGACCAGGAATACCGCCGGTACCACGACGAGGAGTGGGGGTTCGCTCTGCACGGCGACCGAGCGCTTTTCGAGAAGCTCTCGCTCGAGGCCTTCCAGTCGGGGCTCTCCTGGATCACGATCCTGCGCCGCCGCGAGGGCTTCCGCCGGGCCTTCGCGGGCTTCGACCCCACGGCGGTCGCCTCCTTCGACGAGGAGGACGTCGCCCGCCTGCTTGACGACGCGTCGATCATCCGCAATCGCAGCAAGGTCGAGGCGACGATCGCGAACGCCCGGCTGCTCGTCACCCGCATCGCGCACGAGCCCGGTGGGCTCGACGGCCTGGTCTGGCGCCACGCCCCCGAACCCCGTGCGCAGCGCCCGCGTCGCCTCGCCGAACTGCCAGCGACGACCGCCGAGTCGAGTGCTCTCTCGCGCGCGCTCAAGTCGGTCGGCTGGCGCTTCGTGGGCCCGACCACGGCCTACGCACTCATGCAGTCCGCCGGCCTCGTCGACGATCACCTCGCGGGCTGCTGGCGGGCCTCGCCGTGAGGGCCTCATCGTCCCCGGTACGCCGCGCCCTAGGGGTGGTCGACCACGAGCTCGAGTTCGCCGTGCGCGCCGGGCCGCAGTGTCCACCCCAGACTCGCAGCGTGGTCGATGAACGCGTCGAGTGTGGGCGGCAGCGGCCCCTCCGTGAGCATGGCGCGCAGGAATCGCCCCTTGCCCGCCTTGTTCGCGTGCGAGAGCGCGCGGGAGACACCGTCCTCGCCCACGGTGACCACGCGCACGAAGAGGGAGTCGTCCCGCGCAGGGGCCGGGCCGAGCGCCGCGTACGCTTCTGAGCGCAGGTCGAGAATCGGCCCACGATGGCCTGCCAGGATCGCGCGCGTCGGATCCGCCCAGTGGGCGGCGAGCCGCAGCCCCGGCAACCGGGAGTCGTGCGACAGCCGGTAGGCCGGAATCGCGTCACCCGCACCGATAAGGCCGAAGAGAGCCGACTGGATCGCCACGTGCTGCGCTGCGCGCTCTCGCGCCGCGTCATCCCAGTCGCTCACGCCGAGCGCGTCGAAGAGCACGCCCGTGTAGCGCTCGATCGCGGGCAGAGTGGGGCTGATGCGTATGCGCCGATTGCGCTCGAGCTCGGCCGGCGCCGCTCGGGCGCTGAGCTTGAGGGCCCGGGCTGCCGCGTCACCGTCTCCGCACACCTCGGCGAGCCTGTCGAGCACGAGAGTCCGCTGCCCGGTCAAGGACCTGTGGGACAACCGAGTAAGCCCCAGCCGCGTACGCTGCGCTCCCCCGTCGCGCTTCGTCTCGGAGGGAGGCAGCAGGAAGAGAATCACGCGCGGTGGCAGAAGCGCCGCACCATCGCACCGAAGCGCGTACGCCCGATCGCGAGGCCGTGCACTAGAGCAGTTCGGCCGCGCCCGCGACGATCGTCACCGTGTTGTTCTCGACCGAGAGGAAGCCGTCTTCGGCTCGGGTGGTCACAACGGCACCCTCGGTGGGTGTGATGCGCACCTCGCCGGCGCCGAGGATGCCCAGCAGGGGCTCGTGACCGGGCAGGATGCCGATCTCGCCCTCGGTGGTGCGCGCGACGATCTGCTTCGCCACCCCCGACCACACCTCGCGGTCGGCGGCGACGACGCTCACCGTGAGCTCGGCCACGACTAGTCGTTCTCCTTCTGGATCTGCGCCCAGCGCTCTTCGACGTCGCTGATGGTGCCGACGTTGAAGAAGGCCTGTTCGGCCACGTGGTCGTACTCGCCCTTGGCGATCGCGTCGAACGACTCGATCGTGTCCTTGAGCGGCACCGTGGAGCCTTCGACGCCGGTGAACTTCTTCGCCATGTAGGTGTTCTGCGAGAGGAACTGCTGGATGCGCCGAGCACGCGACACCGTGATCTTGTCCTCCTCGCTGAGCTCGTCCACACCGAGGATGGCGATGATCTCCTGCAGCTCCTTGTTCTTCTGGAGGATCTGCTTGACGGTCGTCGCGACGCGGTAGTGGTCCTCACCGATGTAGAGCGGGTCGAGGATACGGCTCGTCGACGTGAGCGGGTCGACCGCGGGGTAGAGACCCTTCGAGGCGATCTCGCGGCTCAGCTCCGTCGTCGCGTCGAGGTGCGCGAAGGTCGTCGCGGGTGCCGGGTCGGTGTAGTCGTCGGCGGGCACGTAGATCGCCTGCAGAGAGGTGATGGAGTGACCGCGCGTCGAGGTGATGCGCTCCTGCAGGATGCCCATCTCGTCCGCGAGGTTCGGCTGGTAGCCCACCGCAGAGGGCATGCGGCCGAGGAGCGTCGAGACCTCAGAGCCGGCCTGCGTGAAGCGGAAGATGTTGTCGATGAAGAGCAGGACGTCTTGCTTCTGCACGTCGCGGAAGTACTCGGCCATCGTGAGCGCTGACAGCGCGACGCGCAGACGCGTGCCCGGCGGCTCGTCCATCTGCCCGAAGACGAGGGCGGTCTTGTCGAAGACCCCCGCCTCCTCCATCTCCATGATGAGGTCGTTGCCTTCACGGGTGCGCTCGCCAACGCCCGCGAACACGGAGACACCGCCGTGGTCCTGCGCGACGCGCTGGATCATCTCCTGGATGAGCACCGTCTTGCCGACGCCCGCACCGCCGAACAGACCGATCTTGCCGCCCTGCACGTACGGGGTGAGCAGGTCGATGACCTTGATGCCGGTCTCGAAGAGCTGCGTCTTCGACTCGAGCTGGTCGAAGGCAGGAGGCTTGCGGTGGATCGGCCAGCGCTCTGTGACCTCGATGGTCTCGCCGGGCTCGGCGTTGAGCACCTCGCCGATGACGTTGAACACCTTGCCCTTCGTGACATCGCCCACGGGCACCGAGATCGGGGCTCCCGTGTCGCGCACCTCCTGTCCGCGGACGAGACCGTCTGTCGGCTTGAGCGCGATAGCGCGGATCAGATCGTCGCCGAGGTGCTGCGCGACCTCGAGGGTCAGCGTGGTCGTGTCCTCACCGATCGTGATGTCGGTCTTGAGGGCGTGGTAAATGCCCGGGATCGCATCGTGCGGGAACTCGATGTCCACGACGGGACCCGTCACGCGGGCGACGCGGCCGACGCCGTGCACGGCGGTCTCCTCGGCGGGCTTCTTCTTGGTTGCGGTAGCCATGAGCTCTCTTTCTGTCTGGAAAGTGTCTAGTGCACTGTGCTGACTGGTGAACGCGTCCTTGCCGCGTTCACTTAGCCGAGCTCAGGGCGTCTGCGCCGCCCACGATCTCGGAAATCTGCTGGGTGATCTCCGCCTGGCGTGCGTTGTTCGCCAGTCGGGTGTAGTCGAGGATGAGCTTGTCGGCATTGTCGCTCGCCGACTTCATGGCCTTCTGGCGGGCAGCGTGCTCCGAGGCGGCGGACTGCAGCATGGCGTTGAAGATGCGGCTCTCGATGTACACCGGCAGGAGGCCGTCGAGCACCTGGTCGACCTCGGGCTCGAACTCGTACAGCGGGAGGATCTCGGCGTCGCCAGGCTCCTCGACGCCGTCGACGACCTCGAGCGGAAGCACGCGCACGATCTCCGGCACCTGCGAGACGAGATTGACGAAGCGGTTGTACACGATGTGAATCTCGTCCACGCCCTCACCGCTCTCGCCGCCGGCGATGAACGCGTCGACGAGAGTGTCGGCGATGTCCTTGGCGGTGGCGAACTCCGGCTGATCGGTGTTGCCCGTCCACTCCTTGGCCGCAGCGCGGCGACGGAAGGCGAAGTACTGCACCGCCTTGCGCCCGACGAGGTAGTTGACGACCTCTTTGCCCTCGTCTTCGAGCAGAGTGCGCAGCTCGTTCGCCTCACGGATGACCTGCGAGGAGAAGGCGCCGGCCAGTCCACGGTCGGAGGAGAAGACGACCACGGCGGCTCGTGTGGGCTTCTCGCGCTCCGTCGTCAGGACGTGGTCGACGTTCGAATACGTCGCGACGGCCGACACGGCGCGCGTCACCGCACGGGCGTACGGCGCCGAGGCGGCCATGCGCGCCTGAGCTTTCTGAATCCGCGAGGCGGAGATGAGCTCCATCGCGCGCGTGATCTTCTTGGTCGTCTGGGCAGAACGAATCTTCTGCCGGTAGACCCGAAGTTGCGCTCCCATGTGTGTCGTCTTTCCTTAGGTGTCGTCGTGCAGTCGGTCGCGTGTCGAGCAGGGCTCTAGCGCTTCCTCCGCACGATCTTCTCCTGGTTGATGTCGGCTTCCTCGGTCTCGTCGAACTCCTCGGAGCCGGCCTGCACGCCATCCGTCCCGCCGCCCTGGAACTCCTCGAGGAAGGCGTCGATGGCCTTCTCGAGCTCGCCCTCGGTCGTCTCGTCGAGCACGTTGGACTCACGCAGGGTGGTGAGGATCTCAGTGTTGCGCTGCAGGTGGTCGAGCAACTCGCGCTCGAACCGCAGCACATCGCTCACAGCGATCGAGTCGAGCTTGCCCTTCGTGCCCGCCCAGATCGAGACGACCTGCTCCTCGACGGGGTAGGGCGAGTACTGAGGCTGCTTGAGCAGCTCGGTGAGGCGCGCGCCGCGCGACAGCTGGCGACGGCTCGCCGCATCCAGGTCGGAGGCGAACATCGCGAAGGCCTCGAGAGAGCGGTACTGGGCGAGCTCGAGCTTGAGCGTGCCGGAGACCTTCTTGATGCTCTTGACCTGGGCGTCGCCGCCGACGCGCGACACCGAGATGCCGACGTCGACCGCGGGGCGCTGGTTGGAGTTGAAGAGGTCGGACTGCAGGAAGATCTGGCCGTCCGTGATCGAGATCACGTTGGTCGGGATGTACGCCGAGACGTCGTTGGCCTTCGTCTCGATGATCGGCAGGCCCGTCATCGACCCGGCGCCGAGCTCGTCGGAGAGCTTCGCGCAGCGCTCGAGGAGGCGGGAGTGCAAGTAGAAGACGTCACCGGGGTACGCCTCGCGGCCCGGCGGGCGACGCAGAAGGAGCGAGACGGCGCGGTAGGCCTCGGCCTGCTTCGACAGGTCGTCGAAGATGATGAGCACGTGCTTGCCGCCGTACATCCAGTGCTGACCGATGGCCGAGCCGGTGTAGGGAGCGAGATACTTGAAGCCCGCGGGGTCGGAGGCGGGAGCCGCGACGATCGTCGTGTATTCCATGGCGCCGGCCTCCTCGAGCGCACCCTTGACAGCGGCGATCGTCGAGCCCTTCTGGCCGATGGCGACATAGATGCAGCGCACCTGCTTGTTCTCGTCGCCGGACTCCCAGTTGGCCTTCTGGTTGATGATCGTGTCGACCGCGATCGCCGTCTTGCCGGTCTGGCGGTCGCCGCTGATCAGCTGGCGCTGGCCGCGCCCGACCGGGATCATCGCGTCGATCGCCTTGATGCCGGTCTGGAGCGGCTCGTGCACGCTCTTGCGCTGCATGACGCCCGGCGCCTGCAGCTCGAGGGCGCGGCGGCCCTCGTCGGCGATGTCGCCGAGACCGTCGATCGGCGCGCCGAGCGGGTCGACGACGCGGCCGAGGTAGCCGTCACCGACGGGAACGGAGAGCACCTCGCCCGTGCGGGTCACCTCCATGCCCTCGACGATGCCGGAGAACTCGCCGAGAACGACGACACCGATCTCGCTCTCGTCGAGGTTCTGGGCCAGGCCCAGCGTGCCGTCGGAGAAGCGGATGAGCTCGTTGGCCATCACGCCGGGCAGCCCCTCGACGTGCGCGATGCCGTCAGCGGCATCGACCACGCGGCCGACCTCGGTCGCAGCGGCGGCTCCGGGAGCGTAGTCGCGCGCGAACTTCTTGAGCGCGTCGCGGATCTCATCCGGGCTGATCGAAAGTTCTGCCATGTTCTTCCCTTTTCGTTCGCAGCCCCGGCTCTGCGGGGCTCCGTCTGGTGTTCTCGAGCGGACCTAGCCGGCCAGCCGACGTGTGAGTTCTGACAGGCGTGCAGCAACGCTGCCGTCGATCACGTCGTCGCCGACCTGAACGCGGACCCCGCCGACGAGCGCGGGGTCGATGACCTGGTTGAGGGTGTGGTCGCGGCCGTAGCGCTCTCGCAGCATGGCCCCGATCGACGCGCGCTGGTCGTCGCTCAACGGGCGTGCGACGCTCACCGTCGCGATGCCCTTGCCGAAGGAGTCGGCGACGATCTTCGCGCCTGTGCGCACGAGCTCACCGATGCGACGGCCTCGGGGCTGCTGCACGAGGTGGCCGGCGATCGCGACCGCCTGCGGGCTCGCACTGCCCGCGAGCAGACTCTCGACGAGGGAGCGCTTGCCTTCGGCGGAGCCGCGCTTACTGCCGAGCGCCAGCTCAAGCCCCGCGTCGGACGCGACGGCGGCGCCGAAGGTGAACAGCTCTGCCTCGAGACCCGCTTCCGCCGACGCGGAGGACGCGACAGCACGAATGCCGATCTCCTCCAGCCCGGCGAGGAATTCCTCCGCCGTCGACCAGCGCTGCTGCGCCATGGCCGTGAGCAGTGCGAGCGCGGCGGGCGAGAGGCTGCCGAAGAGAGCCGAGAGCAGGGCTCCCTTATCCTCCGGCGACGCTGACGGGTCGGTGAGCGCACTCTGCAACTGCGTCGACGTGCCGATCGTGCGCGACGCCGCGAGCAGCTGCTCCCCCGTCGCCAGATCGACGCCCGTCGCGTCGGCGAGAGCCGTGCGCGCCGCCTCGAGCGCGCTCCGCGTCGCAGAGCCCATGACTACTTCGCCGCCTTCTGAGTCTTCTGAGACTCAGCCTTCTCGAGGTCGGCGAGGAAGCGGTCGACGAGCGCGGTGGACTTCTTGTCGTCGGCGAGGGACTCCCCAATGACACCGCTCGCGAGGTCGATCGCGAGCGACCCCACCTCGGAGCGCAGCGAGACGAGAGCAGCTTGGCGCTCTGCCTCAATCTGGGCCTGCGCAGTCGCGGTGATGCGCGCCGCCTCACTCGATGCCTGCTCCTTGAGCTCGGCGAGGATGGCGCCGCCATCGATCCGGGCCTGCTCGCGAATCTTCGCGGCCTCAGCGCGCGCCTCGGCGAGCATGGCGTTGTACTTCTCGAGCGCCTCCTTGGCCTCGGCCTGGGCCGACTCCGCCTGCTCGATGCCGCCCTCGATCTTGGCAGCGCGCTCGTCGAGCATCTTCTGCATGCGAGGAAGGACGACCTTCCAGAACAGCAGCAGGACGAGCGCAAACGGAATGATCGAGTAGACGATGTCGTACCACGCCGGGATGAGGGGGTTGACGGCCTCCCCCGGTTCCGCCGCAATGACGAGTTCAGTGAGCATGAAGTGAGCCTTAGACGAAGATGAAGTAGGTCGCGATACCGATGAACGCGAGCGCCTCGGTGAAGGCGATACCGATGTACATGAGAACGGTCAGCCGACCCTGCAGCTCCGGCTGGCGAGCAACCGACTCGATCGTCTTGCCGACGACGATGCCCACGCCGATGGCCGGGCCGATGGCGGCGAGGCCGTATCCGACGGTCGCGATGTTGCCGTTGATCTCGGCGAGAACGGTGTTTGCGTCCACGAGGGGTGTTTCCTTCCGGTGAGGGACGAGCCGAGCGGCTGCCCGGCTCTTGCGTTGTTAGTGCTCGTCCGCCAGCGCGAGCTGGAGGTAGACAGCGGTGAGAAGAGTGAAGACGTAGGCCTGCAGCAGCGAGACGAGGATCTCGAAAAAGGTGAACACGATGCCGAACGCCTGGGTGCCGACACCGGCGAGGATCCACCAGCCGCCGAGATCGACCATGAAGAAGGCCGAGGCCGAGAAAAACAGCACGAGCAGGAGGTGGCCGACGACCATGTTCATGAGAAGTCGCAGCGTGAGAGTGACGGGGCGCAGGACGAACATGGAGACAAGCTCGATGGGCGTCACGATGATGTAGAGCGGCCACGGAACCCCGGGCGGGAAGAGCGCGTTCTTGAAGAACGCGACCGGATGCTTGCGTAGACCCGCATAGACGAACGCGAGGTACGAGGCGGCGGCGAGCACGAGCGGCAGACCGATCACCGAGGTGCCCGCGATGTTGATGCCCGGCACGATGCCGGTGAGATTCAAGAAGAGCACGAGGAAGAAGATCGTCGTGAGAAGCGGCAGGAAGCGCTTGCCGTCGACCTTGCCGAGCAGATCTTCCGCGATGTTGATGCGCACGAAGTCCAGCGCCACCTCGATCGTGCCCTGGAAGCGCCCCGGCACGATGCGCATGCGGCGCGTACCCAGCCAGAACAGGAGGATGAGCAGACCCGCAATGACGAGGCGGAGCAGCATGATGCGGTCGATCTGGAAGAACTCGTTGCCCTCAAAGAAGATCGCCGGGGGGAAGAAGTCTGCGATCGAGGGGCCGCTGAACTCCGGCCCGTCCGAACCGTCAACGGTCGTCACTGGCAGGAACGGGGTCAGGGCGGCAGCGCTCAGGGGAGTCTCCAGAATCGGGGTGTCACGGGGTCATGACACGGCGATCGGCATCGATACCTCCACCCTACCAACAGTTGGAGCGGGCGGCCGAATCGTCGTCAGCGTTCCGGTGCCCCGGGCAGGGTGATGTCGCTGACGTAGGGCACGCGCCCCCGTGCGACGGCGATGAGATCGGTGACGAGACCGCCGAGCACGGCGATCACGAGGGTCACGAACAGCACGACGGGGTCGACGAACGAGGCCTCGCGCAGCGTGAAGACGAGCACGAGGAAGACGACGAACTTGAGCAGCCACGCGCCGAGCACGAGAGCAAAGAACACGGGTGAGAGGAGGTCGCCCTTCGTGATCCGGTCGGCGAGCAGAATGCTCGCCGCGGTCACCGCGAGGAAGACGAACCCCATGCCTGCACCGATGAGCCCGCTCAGGAGCCCGGGCAACTCGCTCACCAGGGCACCGACGACGCTGCCGACCACGGCGATCGCGGCGAAGAGAGCGGCGCCGTAGAGAAGCGAGAGCCGCAGGACGGGAGCCGCGCTCGAGCGCGGGGGTGTGGTGGTCATCGGGGGGTCTCCGCAGGGGTCGTGGGGGCGGTGGTGTCGTCGTCCGTCGTTGCCTCCGCCTCGAGCGAGTCGGCGTCGTAGGACTCGACGGCTCGGCGCTTCTCGCGTGTGAGAGGGGCCAGGGTCACGAAGGCGCACGCGATGAGACCGACGATGATCGCAGCGAGCGCCCACCCCCACGCGACGAACATGAAGAGCAGAGTGCCGATGGCGACCACGGCTGTCCACGCGTAGAAGATGAGTACGGCGTGCAGGTGCGAATGGCCCATGTCGAGCAGTCGGTGGTGGAGGTGCTTGCGATCAGCGCTGAACGGCGACTTGCCGGCGCGCAGACGTCGCAGCACGGCGAGGCCGAAGTCGAGCAACGGCACAACCAGCACCGCGAACGGCAGCAGGATCGGGATGAAGGCGGGCAGCAGCTGGTTGGCGTCGACGGCCGCTGGGTTGATCTGCCCCGTGACGGTGACGGTCGAGACGGCGAGCAGGAGGCCGACGACGAGCGCCCCGCCGTCTCCCATGAAGATCTTTGCGGGGTGCCAGTTGAAGGGCAGAAACCCGGCGACGGCTCCCAGCAGCACGGCCATGAGCAGCGAGGCCAGGTTGAACGCGGTCTGGGAGGTGTTGATGGCGAGCAGGTAGCTGTAGATGAAGAAGACGCCCCCGGCGAGCAGGGTGACCCCGGCGACGAGGCCATCGAGTCCATCGATGAAGTTGACGGCATTCATCACCAGCACGACGGCGAGCACCGTGATGATGAGGGAGAGGTTGGGCGAGAGGATCGTGATGCCGCCGATGGGCAGGGAGAGGATCTGCACGCCCGCCCAGGCGAGGAACCCGCCCACGAGCAGCTGACCCGCGAGCTTGGTGAGCCAGTCCAGATCGTAGAGGTCGTCGACGACCCCGATGACGAGCATGACGAGGGCGCCGACGACGATCGCGAGCAGAGGGAAAGGGTCGGCGTACACGAGCCGGAACCAGCTGATCTGGGAGGCGACGGCGAGCGCGACGAGGATTCCTGCGACGATCGCGATCCCGCCGAGGCGTGGCGTCGGGGTCGTGTGCACATCGCGATCCCGGATGCCCGGGTACAGCTTGAACCGGTGGCTCAACCGGATGACCGCCCACGACGCACCAAGGCTCACCACGGCGGCGATGAACGCGACGAGGACGTAGAAGGTCACGCCACGCGCTCCGTGCCGACGACGCGCGCGATCTCCTCGGCGGAGATCACGCCCTGTCGAAGGATGCGCAGCCTGCCCTCGGGGAGATGAAGGCTCGTCGCGTCGACGATGGTCGATCCCGGGTCAGCGCCCTCTGCGGGGGGAGCCCCGACCTGGCCACCGTCGAGGTAGACGCTGACGCGCTCGCCGAGCATGGCCTGCGCCTCATCAACGGTGCGCGCGGCGGGCTGGCCGCTGATGTTCGCGCTCGAGACAGCCAGTGGACCCGTGTCGGCGAGCAGATTCAGCGCATAGCGGTTGTCGGGCATCCTCAGTGCCACGGTGCCTCGTGTCTCGCCGAGATCCCAGGCGAGCGATTCGCGCGCCTCGACGACGACCGTCAGGCCCCCTGGCCAGAACTCCTTGACGAGCGCCGTCACCTCGTCCGGCACCGTCTCGGCGAGCGCCGCGAGCGTCGGGATGCCCGGAATGAGCACGGGAGGCGGAGCATCCCGCCCACGCTCCTTCGCCTCGAGCAGCCTCTGCACGGCCTCGGCGCGAAACGCGTCTGCGGCGACGCCGTAGACCGTGTCGGTGGGAAGCACCACGAGCTCGCCACGACCGATCGCACCGCGGGCGGCGCGCAGACCGTCGAGGAGTTCGCTCTCGTTCGAGCAGTCGTAGACCGTGGCCATGATGCCTCTCATCGTAGTAGGGCAGACTGGCCCTCTCATGAGCCTGCTGTTCCTCTTCGACATGGATGATGTGTTGTACGACTACGACTGGCGGGCGCGCATGGCGGCGGTCACGGAGCGCAGCGGGCACGACCTCGCCGAGCTGCGGCGCCGCTGGTGGATCAACGGTCTCGAGTGGCGGGCGGAGGCGGGCGACCCCGCCGACGCTGACGAGTACCTCGCTCGCGTGTGCGAGGTGATCGGCACCGCAATCTCGCGCGAGGACTGGGTGCGGTTCCGCGCCGACACGACCACAGCGCGGCCCGAGGCTCTGGCTGCAGTGCGCCGCGCCGCCGAGCTCGGCACCGTCGCGCTGCTCACCAACAATGGCATCCTCATCCACGAACACCTGCACGAGGTCGCCAGCGAGCTCGTCGAGATCATGGGTCGCGAGAACCTGCACGCGAGCGCCTTCTTCGGCGCGCGCAAGCCCGACCCGGTCGTATTCGCCCGGGCCATGGCGCACTACGGCGCGCGCGCCGAGATGACGTTCTTCACGGATGACCGGCTCGAGAACGTGGAGGGCGCGCGGTCGCTCGGCATCACTGCGCACCACTACCGCGATGCCACCGGCATGCTCGCGGCGGTAGAGGCCTTCGCCGCCGAGCGCGAGGCCGCCGCCTAGCACCGGCCCTGGGTCTGGGTCTGGGTCTGGGTCTGGCACGTGCTCGTCCCGCCGAAGCCTAGGCTTCAGACATGACCCCTCCCCATGCCTCCCCCGAGCTGCTGCGCCTCGGTGTGGTGGCGACCTCGCGCAAGGCCGATGAGCAACGCCTGCCGATCCACCCTGCGCACCTCGAGCGCGTCGACGCGGACCTGCGCGCGAGCATGTTTCTCGAGCGCGGCTACGGCGCGCGCTTCGGCGTCGCGGATGCCGAACTCGAGCCCCTCGTGGGCGGCATGCTCGATCGGGCGGAGGTGATCGACCGCGCAGACGTCGTGCTGCTGCCCAAGCCGCAGGCCTCAGACGTGCAGTCCTGTCGGGAGGGGCAGGTCTTGTGGGGCTGGCCGCACTGCGTTCAGGATCCCGCGATCACGCAGCTGGCGATCGACAAGCGCTTGACGCTCATTGCCTGGGAGGCCATGAACCACTGGCGGGGCGACGGCAGCTTCGGCCTGCACGTGTTCCACAAGAACAATGAGCTCGCCGGGTATTGCGCGGTCATCCATGCCCTGCAGTTGTGCGGCTCGACGGGCGACTACGGTCGTCGCCTCAGCGCGATCGTGATCGGCTTCGGGGCGACCGCGCGCGGCGCCGTCACTGCCCTGAACGCCCACGGCATCCACGATGTGCGGGTGCTCACGAACCGGGATATCGCCGCCGTCAGCTCACCCATCCCCTCCGTGGACATCGTGCAGTTCGAGCATGACGACGCCTCGCCCTCCGCGAGCACGGTGAACACCGAAGAGGGACCGGTCGCCCTGCCTGAGTACCTGGCGAAGAACGACATCGTCGTCAACTGCACGCTGCAGGACCCGAATTCGCCGCTGACGTACCTGCGACTCGACGACCTCGATGCCTTCCGCCCCGGAAGCCTCATCGTCGACGTGTCGATCGACGAGGGCATGGGATTCAGCTGGGCGAGGCCGACCTCCTTCGCTGAGCCGATGTTCACGGTCGGCTATTCGACGAACTACTACGCGGTGGATCACACCCCCTCGCTGCTGTGGAACTCGGCGACGTGGGAGATCAGCGAGGCGCTCCTGCCCTTCCTGCGCACGGTCATGGAGGGTCCGGCGTCGTGGGCCGAGTCCGACACCATCCGGCGCGCGATCGAGATCGAGGACGGCCGCGTGCGCAACGAGGCGATCCTGACGTTCCAGGGGCGTTCGACGGAGTATCCGTACGCGACGTAGTCACTCGAGAAGATGCGGGAGAATCCCGTACAAGAAGCCCGTGAGCGACATCACCAACGCTCCCCCGCCGGCGATTCCCATTTGCGCCGGCGTTGATCGCTCCGCCGCTTTCAAGGACGAATTCGTCGATGCTGACTCCAGCACCTTCCGGTTCGCAGCGGCAGCCTGTCGAGCGAAAACCAGCGTCAGCACTCCGATTGCGAACAGGGCAGCTGTGACGATCACACCCACTGGATTCATGTCTGCACGCTACCCTGCGATCTCAGTGCTCGGAGAGAGGACCAAGCAAGATCGCCGGGATGCGAACAGTGACTGCCGCCCAGACGAGGTCGTCGTTCATGACGACCATGCTCGCGACGTCGTCGTGAGGCGCTCCCTCTGCGAACGACTCGCGACCCGCCTCGATGACAGACTCGCACCGGTGGAGGATACGCAGCAGCTCGTCGCGAACATTCTGCGCGTCCGTGCGCGAGCGTCGATCAATGTCGCTTCGTGGCCGCGGCACGAAGCGACGCGCGTCGCCAGCGTCGCTCATAGTGCAACGGCCTCGAGTGTCGCCTCGGCGGCCTGAGGAGAATCGGCGGTGTCTGTGACGACGTGGACCGGGAACCCGGTCAAGGCGCGCACCTCCTGCGCGAACAGCGCCAGGTCGAAGAGGTCGACGCGAGGTCCAGTCGACAGGATGAGATCGATGTCGCTGTCGAAGTGGTCTTCTGCGCGAACCGTCGAGCCGAAGACCCGAACCCGCTCGATCCCCCGCCGTGCCGCGGGAGCGTTGATCTGGTCGGCGAAGTCGGCGAGGGGCAACGACGGTCGATAGTCGGCCGCGCGCCGAATACATCACCGCGCTATACCCCGGAAAAGCGGGATGCGATGCTCAGCGCAGGGCGGTCGTCGCGCGGTCGCGGCCGAGCAGGTCCCGGTGGTGCGCGATGGCGCTCCAGCCGTCGGCACGCAGGAGCGCCGCGATCTCGGCGGCCTGAAGCTCGCCGTGCTCGAGCACGAGGGTGCCGCCGGGGCGGAGCAGGCGCCGGGCGGTCGTCGAGACGGCGCGCACGGCATCCAGCCCGTCCTCGCCCCCGTAGAGCGCGTGCGCGGGGTCGAAGAGGCGCACCTCGGGGTCGCGCGGCACCGCATCGCGAGGAATGTACGGAGGGTTGGAGGCGACGACGTCGACGGTGCCGTCGAGCTCCGGCAGGGCATCCGCGAAGTCGGCGAAGACGCAGCGCACCCGCTCGTCGCCCCAGCGGCGCGCGTTGCGGGTCGTCCACACGAAGGCGGCGGCCGAGTTCTCGACGGCGACGACCCGCGCGTGCGGCACCTCGACGGCGAGAGCGAGAGCGATCGCACCGCTGCCCGCACCGAGATCGACCGCGAGGGGCTGCGGCGAGGCCACGGCGGCGAGGGCATCGATCGCGTGCTGCACGACCTGCTCGGTCTCCGGCCGCGGCACGAACACGCCGGGGCCGACCTCGAGCTCGAGCGCGCGAAACGGCGCGCGCCCCGTGATGTGCTGCACCGGCTCGCGGGTCGCGCGGCGCTCGATCGACTCGGCGATGATCATGCGCTGCTCGGCATCGACCGGCGCGGCGATGAGCGCCTTCGCCTGCACCTGGCCGCGGCTGCAGCCGAGCACGTGGCCGATGAGCAGGTCGGCGTCCGCCTCCGGAGTCGGGACGCCCGCCTCCCGCAGGCGCTCGATCGCGTCGGCGCGCACACCCGCGAGACCGGTCGCGAGCGCGGGGCCGACGGTCACGCCCCCGTCGCGCCCGCTCACGCCGTCTCGTCGCCGAGAGCGGCCAGGCGGGCCTCTTCATCGGCGGCAATGCACGACTCGATGACGGGGCCGAGCGCCCCGTTCATGACCGCGTCGAGGTTATAGGCCTTGAACCCCGTGCGGTGGTCGGCGATGCGGTTCTCGGGGAAGTTGTAGGTGCGGATGCGCTCCGAGCGGTCCATGCCGCGAATCTGGCTCTTGCGCGCGTCGCTCGCCGCGGCATCCAGCTCCTCCTGCTGCTTCGCGAGGATGCGCGCGCGCAGGACGCGCATGGCGGCCTCGCGGTTCTGGATCTGGCTCTTCTCGTTCTGCATCGACACGACGATGCCGGTGGGCAGGTGCGTGATGCGCACCGCCGAGTCGGTCGTGTTCACTGACTGGCCTCCGGGGCCGGAGGAGCGGAAGACATCGATCTTGAGGTCGTTCTGGTTGATGTCGACCTCTTCAGGCTCGTCGACCTCGGGGAACACGAGCACGCCGGTCGTCGAGGTGTGGATGCGGCCCTGCGACTCGGTCGCCGGCACCCGCTGCACGCGGTGCACGCCGCCCTCGTACTTCATGCTCGCCCACACGCCCTGGGCAGGGTCGGTCGAGCTCGACTTGATCGCCGCCTGCACGTTCTTGTAGCCGCCCATGTCGCTCGTCGTCGAGTCGAGCAGCTCGACCTTCCAGCCGCGCGACTCGGCATAGTAGGTGTACATGCGCAGCAGGTCGGCCGCGAACAGCGCCGACTCCTCGCCGCCTTCGCCGCCCTTGATCTCCATGATCACATCGCGGCCGTCGTCAGGGTCGCGCGGAATCAGGAGACGACGCAGGTTTTCGGTGCGGTCGACGAGCTCGGTCTCGAGCGCCGGCACTTCCGCCGCGAACGCCTCGTCCTCCTTCGCGAGCTCCCGAGCCGCCGCGAGGTCCTCCCCCGCCTGCTGCCAGTGCTCGTGCGCCGACACGATGCGGCTGAGCTCGGCGTAGCGGCGGTTGAGCTTCTTCGACCTCGCCGGGTCGGCGTGCACCGCGGGGTCCGCGAGCTGATTCTGCAGCTCGCGGTGCTCTGCGATGAGCGCGTCGACGGACTCGAACACGGCCTAGTCGACCTTGTGCGCGCCCGCCGCCGGCAGCGACTTCTGCACGGCGACGAGGAACTCGACGTTCGAGCTCGTCTCGCGCAGCTTGCCGAGCACCATGTCGAGCGACTGCTGGGTGTCGAGGCTCGCCAGTGCGCGGCGCAGCTGCCAGGTGACCTTCACCTCGTCAGTGCCGAGCAGCATCTCCTCGCGGCGCGTGCCCGAGGCGGAGATGTCGACGGCCGGGAAGATGCGCTTGTCGGCGAGCTGACGCGAAAGGCGCAGCTCCATGTTGCCGGTGCCCTTGAACTCCTCGAAGATCACCTCGTCCATCTTGGAGCCGGTCTCGACCAGCGCCGTCGCGAGGATCGTGAGCGAACCGCCGTCCTCGATGTTGCGCGCCGCGCCGAAGAAGCGCTTCGGCGGGTACAGCGCGGCTGAGTCGACGCCGCCCGAGAGGATGCGCCCGCTCGTGGGCGCCGTCACGTTGTACGCGCGACCCAGCCGGGTGATCGAGTCGAGCAGCACGACGACGTCGTGGCCGAGCTCGACGAGACGCTTCGCGCGCTCGATCGCGAGCTCGGCGACCGTCGTGTGGTCCTCGGCGGGCCGGTCGAACGTCGAGGCGATGACCTCGCCCTTGACCGAGCGCTGCATGTCGGTGACCTCTTCGGGCCGCTCGTCGACGAGCACGACCATGAGGTGCGCCTCGGGGTTGTTCTTGGCGATGGCGTTGGCGATCGCCTGCAGCACGAGCGTCTTGCCGGCCTTGGGCGGTGAGACGATCAGGCCCCGCTGGCCCTTGCCGATCGGCGCGACGAGGTCGATGATGCGCGTGGAGAGCATCGTCGGGTCGGTCTCCAGACGCAGGCGCTCAGTCGGGTACAGCGGGGTGAGTTTGCTGAACTCGACGCGCGCGGCGGCCTCCTCGATCGTCTGACCGTTGATCGAGTCGACGCGCACGAGAGCGTTGTACTTCTGGCGTCCCTGGTTCTCGCCTTCCCGCGGCTGACGGATCGCGCCGACGACCGCGTCGCCCTTGCGCAACTGGTACTTCTTGACCTGGCCGAGCGAGACGTAGACGTCGCTCGGGCCGGGCAGGTAGCCGGTCGTGCGCACGAAGGCGTAGTTGTCGAGAACATCAAGGATGCCCGCCACGGGGATGAGCACGTCGTCGTCGCTCACCTCGGGCTCGGCGTCGTCGCCGCCGGGGCCCCGACCGCGCTTGCGGTCGCGGCCGCGGCCGCGCCCGCGGCCCTCGGAGTCCTGATCGGCGCGCTCGGACCTCTCGGGGCCCTTGTTGCCGCCCTGGTTCTGGTTGCCCTGGTTGCCCTGGTTGCCGCGACCCTGGTTGCCGTCCGGCTGACCGCCGTCGTTCTGGCCACCCTTGGCACCCTGGTTCTGATTGCCGCCACGGCCACGACCGCCGCGCGCGCCGCCGTCGGCGTCGTCGCCCTCGGAGCGCTCGCCACCGCGACTGCGGCTGCGGCCACGACCGCGACCCCGGCCGCCCTGCGAGGCGTCGTCGCTCTCGGCGTCGTCGCTCTGCGCCGTCTCGGACGAGTCGGTCGACTCGGACCGCGCGGCCCTGTCGCTCGAGTCGGACTCAGCTGCCTTCTCGGCCTGCGCAGCCGACTCGGCGTGCGCGGCGCTCTCGGACGGTGCGGCGCTCTCGGACTTCTCGGCCCTCGCGGGCTGCTCCGACTCTGCGGGGGCGGCCTGCGGCGTCACCGTATCGGTCGTCGCACGACGCGAGCCGCGGCGGCGCGGTGCGGAACCCTCGGCCGCCGGGGCGGTCTGCTCCGACTGGTCGGCCGCCGGGGCGGCCTCGGTCACGGTGTCGCTCGCGGTGTCGTTCGGCGAGCTGTTCTGGATGGCGGCCACGAGGTCTCCCTTGCGCAGTTTGGACACACCGGGGATGCCGCGCTCGGTCGCCAGACGCTGGAGGTCGGCGAGCTTGAGCGTGCTCAGGTCGGTGGGGGTGCCCGTCGCAGACGACGGTGCTGGGGAATCGGTCACGGGGTTCAGGTTCCTTTCGTCTCCACTGGCGAGGAAGCGCTCAGGGAGGATGCTCTGCATTGAGCCCCCTCGATCGAGAGACGACGCGAGGAAGAAACCGGTGACGGTGTCGTTCACGCGTGGCGCGCACGAGACGGGGAAACTCAGAGCTGAGGGTGAATTTCGGTCGGATCGTGGGCTAGGCCGCAGCGTCCGCCGAACGTTCGATAACTGTAGCACCCCTGAAATCGACGGCCAGCATGTGCGACTCCCACGGCGTGGTGGCGTGCCCGCGCACGAGCTCCGCGGCCTTCAACCGCTGCGCCGGATCGCTGCACAGGACGAGGATCGACGGGCCCGCGCCCGAGACCACGGCCGCAAAGCCCGCGGTGCGCAAGAGCTGGATGAGAGCATCCGTCTCGGGCATGGCGCTGGCCCGATAGCTCTGGTGCAGGCGGTCCTCGGTGGCGGCGTGCAGCAGCTCGGGGCTCTGGATGAGGGCAGCGATGAGCAGGGCGGAGCGGGACACGTTGAAGATGGCGTCCTGATGGGGCACCGACTCGGGCTGGAGGGAGCGAGCGAGCGCCGTGGACATCGTGCTCGACTCGGGAACGCACACGAGGAGCGAGACGCCTCGGTGGACGGTGAGTCGCTTGTGCTGGGGTCCCTCCGGGGTTACCCAGGCGATCGTGAGGCCCCCGAAGAGCGCCGGTGCCACGTTGTCGGGGTGACCCTCGAGCTCGGTCGCACGAGCGAGCAGCGCGTCGGAATCGAGGTCGACGATGCCGGCCAGCAGTCCCTTGGCCGCCATGACGCCCGCCACGATCGCCGCGCCGGAGGACCCCATGCCGCGACCGTGAGGAATGACGTTGTGCGCCACCAGGTCGAGCCCGGGCACCGGCACGCCGTAGTGGTCGAAGGTGTGCCGGATCGCGCGCACGATGAGGTTCGAGTCGTCTGTCGGCACCTCACCCGCCCCCACGCCGCGCACATCGACGGTCGCGCCGGGAGCCTGGCGCACCGTCACCTCGAGCTCGTCGTACACGGACAGCGCGAGACCGAGGGTGTCGAAGCCGGGGCCGAGGTTCGCGGTCGTGGCCGGCACCTTGACGTGCACGCTGCGCCCGGTGAGCCGGGGGTCGAGAGTGCTCACGCGCTCACCCGCTGCAGGCCGAGCACGGAGGCGACCTCGGAAGTATCGACTCCGACAACGGTCGGCTGCACATCGACGCCGTCCGGACCCTTGAGAGCCCACTGCGGGTCTTTCAGCCCGTGGCCGGTCACGGTGAGGACGACGGTCGAGCCCGCGGGGATTGCGCCGGCCTCGGCGCGCTCGAGCAACCCTGCGACCGAGATCGCGCTGGCCGGCTCCACGAAAATGCCGACCTCCTGCGAGAGCAGGCGATGCGCCTCGAGGATGCCGGCGTCGTCGATCGCCCCGAAGTAGCCCCGGCTGTCATCCCGGGCGGTGAGCGCGAGCTCCCAGGACGCCGGATTGCCGATGCGGATCGCGCTCGCGATCGTCTCGGGATGCCTGACGGGCTCGCCGAGCACGATGGGTGCGCTGCCCGCCGCCTGGAAGCCGAGCATGCGGGGCATCTTCGTCGCCGTGCCGCGCTCCGCCTCCTCGCGGTAGCCGCGGTGGTACGCCGTGTAGTTTCCGGCGTTGCCGACCGGCACGATGTGGAAGTCCGGCGCGTCCTCGAGCACCTCGACGACCTCGAACGCGGCGGTCTTCTGGCCTTCGATGCGGTCGGGGTTGACCGAGTTGACGAGGTGGACGGGGTAGTTGGCAGCGAGGTCGCGCGCGATATCGAGGCAGTCGTCGAAGTTGCCCTGGATCTGGATCAGCTCCGCCTTGTGAGCGACGGCCTGGCTGAGCTTGCCCATCGCGATCTTGCCATCCGGCACGAGCACCGCGGCCGTGATGCCGGCGTGCGTCGCATACGCGGCGGCCGAGGCCGAGGTGTTGCCGGTCGAGGCGCAGATAACGGCCTTCGCACCGTGCTCGACTGCCTTCGAGATCGCCATGGTCATGCCGCGATCCTTGAACGACCCGGTGGGATTCATGCCCTCGTACTTGACGAAGACGCGTGCGCCGGTGCGGTCGGAGAGATATCGCGCCGGAATGAGAGGCGTCCCGCCCTCCCCGAGCGTGATGATGGGGGTCGCCTCGCTGATGTCGAGACGATCGGCGTACTCGCGCAGCACGCCCTTCCACTGCCTGCTCATGAGAGCCCTTCTACTCGCAGCACGCTGGCGATGCGGTGCACCACGCTGCTGCTGGTCAGTGCCGCGACCGTTGCGGCGAGATCGGCCTCCGCGGCCCGGTGAGTACCGATCACCAGGGTAGCGGCGGCGGCTGATGACTCCGAACCGGGCTCAGCCTCGGGGACGGTCTGCTCGAGCGTCTCGACCGAGACCCCGTGCTCGAGGAAGACCGCGGCGATCGCCGCGAGCACACCGGGCTCGTCGAGCACCTCGACCGTGATCTGGTAGCGCGTCATGATGGAGGAGATGGGCAGCACGGGGAGGTCGGCGTGCGTGCTCTCGGCCACGCCGGGACCGCCGACGACGTGCCGACGGGCGGCCGAGACGACGTCGCCGAGCACGGCCGACGCCGTCTGGATGCCGCCGGCGCCCGCCCCGTAGAACATCAGCGGCCCGGCGGCCTCCGCCTCCACGAACACGGCGTTGTTGGCCCCGTGCACGGCGGCGAGCGGGTGCGTGTCGGGAACCAGCGCCGGGTACACGCGGGCGGAGACGCCGTCGACTCCGTCGGCGTCGCGCAGGCGCTCGCAGATGGCGAGCAGCTTGACGACGTACCCGGCCTTGCGTGCGGCCACCACCTGGTCGAGCGTGACGCCCGTGATGCCCTCGCGGTGCACAGACTCGATCGGCACCAGGGTGTGGAAGGCGAGGCTGGCCAGGATTCCGGCCTTCTGAGCGGCGTCGTACCCTTCGATATCGGCGGTAGGGTCGGCCTCCGCGTAGCCGAGCTCGCCCGCGATCGCGAGCGCCTGCTCGAGCGACTCGCCGCGCGTGTCCATACGGTCGAGGATGAAGTTCGTCGTGCCGTTCACGATGCCGAGGATGCGCTCGACGCGGTCCCCGGCGAGCGAATCGCGCAGGGGGCGGATGATCGGGATCGCCCCGCCGACAGCGGCCTCGTAGTACAGCTGCGCGCCGACCTGGCCGGCCGCCTCGAACAGCTCGGGGCCGTGAGTCGCCATGAGCGCCTTGTTGGCCGTCACGACGTCCGCCCCCGAGGCGAGGGCCTGGAGGATGAGCGTGCGGGCCGGTTCGAGACCGCCCATGAGTTCGACAACAATGTCGGAGCCGAGGATGAGCGACTCGGCGTCGGTCGTGAGCAAGTCGTGCGGCAGCTCGACGTCGCGCGGAGCATCCACGTCGCGCACCGCGATGCCGGTGAGCTCCACACCGGCGCCGATGCGGGCGGCGAGCTCGTCGGCGTGGGTCAGCAGCTGATCGGCGACCTGGGCGCCAACGCTGCCTGCCCCGAGGAGGGCGATGCGGAGGTTGCGGTACTCGATCACTCGGTGTCTCCTTGATCGTCGGTGGGGTCGAAGCCGGTGTCGCGGCGCAGGAGGTCGTGCTCGGTCTCCCTGCGCACGAGGGTGCGGGCGGCGCCGTCGCGCACGGCGACGATCGCGGGCCGGGTGAGGTAGTTGTAGTTGCTGGCGAGCGAGAAGCAGTAGGCGCCCGTCGCGGGCACGGCCACGAGGTCGCCCGCCTCGACGTCGCCGGGCAGCCAGTCGGCGTGCACGACGATGTCGCCGCTCTCGCAGTGCTTGCCGGCGAGGCGCACGAGCACGGGCTCGACGCTCGAGCTACGGCTTGCGAGCCGCACCGCGTAGTCGGCGCCGTAGAGCGCGGGCCGCGCGTTGTCGCTCATGCCCCCGTCGACGCTCACGTAGCGGCGCACGGCGCTGCCGCCGTCCTCGAGCGCGACGGCGACATCCTTCGTCGTGCCGACCTCGTAGAGGGTGATGCCCGCTGGCCCCACGATCGTGCGGCCCGGTTCGACGGCGACGGCTGGCATCGGGATGCCCAGCTCGCGGCACACGTCCGCCACCGCATCGGCGAGCCCCGCCGCGACGTCCTCGATCGCGGGCGGCTCGTCACCGACGACGTAGGCGATCCCGAAGCCGCCGCCGAGGTTGAGCTCGGGAACGTCGCCGCCGGCGAGGAGCTCGGCGTGCACGGCGAGCAGACGTCGCGCGGCCTCGAGGAAGCCGTCGACACGGAAGATCTGCGAGCCGATGTGGGAGTGTAGGCCGAGGAAGCGCAACGAGTCGTGCTCTCGGATCGCGCTGACCACCTCGGCGGCGTCGGCCAGCGGGATGCCGAACTTCTGGTCCTCCCGCGCGGTCGCCAGGTACTCGTGGGTGTGGGCGTGCACACCGGAGTTGATGCGCAGCCGCACCGGCTGGGTGCGGCCGTGGCGGTGAGCAGCAGCCGCAACGCGCTCGACCTCCGCAACGCTGTCGAGAACGATCGTGCCCACGCCCACGGCGACCGCGCGGTCGATCTCGGCGAGCGACTTGTTGTTGCCGTGCAGGCCGAGCCGCGCCGGGTCCACTCCTGCGGCGAGCGCGACCGCGAGCTCGCCGCCGCTCGCCACATCCAGCCGGAGCCCCGCCTCCATCATCCACCGGGCGATCTCCGTCGTCAGAAGCGCCTTGGACGCGTAGTAGACGGTCGCACTCGTACCGTGCGCGGCGAATGCCGAGACGAAGGCCTCGCGCGTGCGGCCTGCGCGGGCGCGGGCATACGCCTCATCGACGACGTAGAGCGGAGTGCCGTGGTCGGCCGCGAGGCGGCTCGCGACGACTCCCCCGATCTCGAGCTCGCCGGAGGGCGTGCGCCGCGCCGTGGCCGGCCAGAGCGGCTGGTCGAGCGTGTTCGCGTCGCCGGGGCGGATCAGCCACGGCGGAGCGAGCGGATTGTCGAGCACGGGAAACACCTCACGGGGGAAATCTGCATGTGTTGTGAGGCGAGCGAACCCGGCTTGGTCCCTGAAGCCGCACCCAGTCTAGCCGCGACGCTCCAGGCGCTCCCGCACCTCAGCCGCAGGTGCCGAGCTCCGAGAAGCCCGGGCCGCCCAGAGCGGTTTCCTCAGCGTCGAGCACGATCACGAGTTGCTCGTCGCCCACCTGCACGGCAGTGAGGGTCAGCGCGGCAGGCAGCAGCTCGGCGACGCAGAAGTCGCGAGACTCCAGCAACGGATCCACGATGCCGCCGAACTGCGACCGCAGCGCCGCGACGTCGATGCTCTGACCATTGAACTCGATGCTCCTCGGGGTGAATGCAAGACGACCGTCCCGCACCGCGGGCTCGACGCCGACCGCCAGCTCGAAGCTCACCCCGAACAGATCGAACCCCGTGCCGAATCGGATCAGGCGGTCATCGAGCGCGATGTCGTTCACGACGGTGCCCGCGAGGAAGCCGGAAAGACCTGCGAGGTCGCCCTCCGCGACGCGGTAGACAGCCTGGAGCCGCTCGGTGGGCTGCTCGAGGTCGAGCGGCACGCCCGACGCGAAGATCTCCAGATCGCCGCGAAGCTCTCCGACCGGCAGGCCGGGAACCCCGACGGTCACCCCGTCGAGCTCGCCGCCCGCGACCTGCGCGAGCACGGAGAATCCCACAAACTCCACCTCGACGGGGTGGTCCTCATCGAGGCCGAAGACCTCTCGCACCTCCGTCGCGATGAGCAGAGATCCCTGCTGGCGGGCGATCGACTCCCCCACGAGCGCCGCGGCGACGAGGGCGCCGAGAAGAGCGAGGACGACCCCCACGGCAATGAGAATGCGCCGCCGGCGGCGGCGGTCGTGCGGCGTCGCCTCGCTGGCAGACTGCTCCTGCTCGGGTGTGTGCTTCTCGGGCCCACGCTCCTGCATCGCCGGATCGGTCACGACTACATCCTCTCCGGGGCGGAGACGCCCAGCAGCGTCAGGCCGTTGCGCAGCACCTGGCCCGTTGCATCACTCAGCACGAGTCTCGTTCCGTGCACCGGCTCGACCGGATCATCGCCCTGCGGCGTCACCCGGCACGAGTCGTACCAGCGGTGGAAAGCCGCGGCGAGCTCCTCGAGGTACCGCGCAACGCGGTGGGGCTCTCGCAGAGAGGCGGCCTGCGCCACGATCCGCGGGAACTCGGAGAGCACGCCCAGCAATACGCTCTCCGTCTCGTGCGTGAGCAGGTCGGCGTCGAAGCTGGCCGCGTCGACGCCGGCCGCCGCGGCGTTGCGGGCGACCTGGTGGGTGCGCGCGTGGGCGTACTGCACATAGAAGACGGGGTTGTCGTTCGTGCGCTTGCGCAGCAGCTCCGGGTCGAGTGTGAGCGGAGAGTCGGCCGGGTACCGACCGAGCGAGTAGCGCAGAGCATCCGTGCCCAACCAGTCGCGCAGGTCGTCGAGCTCGATGATGTTGCCCGCGCGCTTCGACAGGCGAGCGCCGTTAATGCTCACCAGCTGGCCGATGAGCACCTCGATGTCGCGATCGGGGTCGTCACCCGCCGCGCCCGCGAGAGCCTTGAGGCGGTGCACGTAGCCGTGGTGGTCGGCGCCCAGCAGGTAAATGGTGAGACCGAAGCCGCGGTCGCGCTTCGAGAGGTAGTACGCGGCGTCAGCCGCAAAGTAGGTGAAGACACCGTTGCCGCGGCGGATCACGCGGTCTTTGTCATCGCCGAAGTCGGTCGTGCGCACCCAGATCGCGTCGTCTTCGTCGAACACGTGACCCTGCTCGCGCAAGCGGTCGACCGCCTCATCGATGGGGCTCGCGCCCGACACCGGGTTGGCAGCGTGCAGCGTGCGTTCGCTGAACCACACATCGAAGTGCACGTTGAACAGTTCCAGCGACGACCGGATCTCGGCCAGCTGCCAGGCGTAGGCGAGCTCGCGAGTCACGTGGATCGCCTCAGCGCGCGGCAGCTCGCCCAGGTCGGGGCGCTCGACGAGAGCCCGAGCCCCGAGCTCGCCGATGTACGAGCCAGGGTAGGCGCCCTCCGGCGCAGGCTCACCGAGGGCGGCGGCGAGCACCGACTCACCGAACGTATCGATCTGTGCCCCCGCGTCGTTGATGTAGAACTCGCTCGTCACCGCCGCGCCGGACGCCGCGAGAACACGGCGCAGGGAGTCGCCGAGCGCGGCCCAGCGCGTGTGGCCGATGTGGAGGGGCCCCGTCGGGTTCGCCGAGACGAACTCGAGGTTGATGACCTCGCCGGCGAGCGCGTCGTTGCGCCCATAGGCATCGCCCGCCTCGACGATCGCCCGCGCGAGCTCACCGGCAGCGCCGGCCTCCAGACGAATGTTGAGAAAACCCGGGCCGGCGATGTCGACCGCCGCGACACCCTCGATCGCGAGGATGCCCTGCTCGAGCTCCTCCGCGAACTCGCGCGGGGGCATCCCGAGTCGCTTCGCCCACTTGAGGGCGATCGAGGTCGCCCAGTCGCCGTGGTCGCGGTTGCGCGGGCGCTCCAAGGCGATGTCGTCCACCGTCAGCGAGGCCGCCACATCAGCGCCGCGTCGCTCCACCGCGCCCTGGACGACGGTGAGCAGAGCGGAGGCGAGGTCGGCGGGATTCACGACTGCCGATCCTATCGGGCGGGCACCGGGCCCAGCGCCCAGCTCAGGGCACCATCCAGCCGAGCACGGGCGTGGACTGCAGCACGATCAGCACCGTGATGAGGGCGAGCAGGCCGAGGCTCCACGGCAGAAGCTTCCGCAGCAGGGCGCCCTCCGAGCCGGGCTGACCGACGGCGGCGGCCGCCACCGCCAGATTCTGCACCGACAGCATCTTGCCCAGCACGCCGGCAGACGAGTTGGCGGCGGCCATCAGCACCGGCGGAAGCCCCACCTGCGCGGCGGCCGCGACCTGCACGGGGCCGAACAGCACGTTCGAGGACGTGTCAGAACCGGTCAGGGCCACCCCGATCCACCCGATGATCGGCGACAGCACCACAAAGAAACCGCCCGCCGACGCCAGCGCCACACCGATCGTGGTCGCCTGCCCCGAGAGATTCATCACGAAGGAGAGCGCGAGCACCGCCGTGACCGTCACGATCGTCCAGCGCAGCTGGTGCAGCGTCGCGCCGTACGCCTGCAGCGCCACACGGGGGGCCAGCCGGTAGAGCGCCACCGTCAGCAGGCCGGAGAGGAGCAGGAGCGTGCCCGTGGCGCGAAGGGTATCGACGTGCATCGTCTGCGCGCTCGCCGGCTCACCGGCCGCCGTCACGACATCCAGGCCCGGCCAGGCGAATGTGACCGTGCCGACCGAAGCGAGCCACTGCGCCACGGCGGGAACCTGGGCGAGAGAGAACACAGCGATCACGATCGCGTACGGCGCGACCGCCATGAGCACCTCCCGCGCCGCGGGCCTCTCGATCGCGACAGCGCCCACTTCCACAGCCCCGTTCATGCCGACAAGCTCGGCGGGCTGCCAGACCCGCAGCATCAGCAGGACAGCGACGATCGTGAGCACCGCTGCGACGACGTCGGTCAACTCGACGGCGAAGAAGTTCGCCGTCACAAACTGCGCTGCGCCGAACACGAGGCCAGCCATGAGGGCGATCGGCCACGTCTGGCGAAGGCCGCGGCGGCCATCCACGAGGAACACGAGAATCAGCGGCACGAGAACCGCGATGAACGGTGTCTGACGGCCCGTCATCGCCGCGATGTCGGAGAGCGGCAAACCCGTCACGCCCGCCAGCGCGATGACGGGGGCGGCAAGCGCACCGAAGGCCACCGGAGCAGTGTTCGCGAGAAGAGAGACGAGCGCAGCCTTGAGGGGCGCCATTCCCGCCGCGAGCAGCATCGCGGCGGAGATGGCCACCGGGGCGCCGAAACCGGCCAAAGACTCCAGCAGAGCCCCGAAGCAGAAAGCGATGAGGATCGACAGGATGCGCAGGTCGTCGCTCACAGAGCGAATCGTGCGGCTGAACACCGCGAACCAGGGCGTTACGACGGTCAATCGGTAGATCCACAGCGCATTGGCCAGAATCCACAGGATCGGAAAAAGCCCGTAGAAGACACCCTCAGCGGCCGCGCTCAGCGCCTGCACCGGGGGCATGCGCCACGCCACGACCGCCAGAAGGATCGACAGCGCCAGAGCCGCCAGAGCCGCGAACGGTGCGCGCACCTTGACGGCGCCCAGCAGCACGAACAGCAGCAGAAGCGGCAGTGCCGCCGCGATGGCCGAGAGCGCGAGCGAGCCGAACACGGGGTCGATCTCCTGCTCGAACACGAGTGCTCACGCTCTCACCGGGCGGGCGACGCCGCAAGTGCTTGACCGGTAATGAGGACCAAGGTCCCGGGCGCGAGCCGAACGAGCGGCTCAGCCCAGAGCGACCAGATCACCCGGGTGCTCGGCCTCCACGCCCGCAGGACCGTCCCTGCCGACCGTCGCACGCACGCTCAACCCCCGCAGCGCGAGCGCCGAACCGTCGTTCGCGAGAAACGCGGTGTCTGCCGCGTCGCTGCCCGTCGCGATGCGCAGCATGCACGAGCGCGGAGCGAGCCCCGTCGCATCCACGACCCACCAGCGTCCCTCAATCCCGACCTCGACGACAGCGTGAAAATCCATGGGCACGAGCTGAGGCGCGTACACCGACACGATCCGCGCCGGCAGATCCGTCGCTCGCAAGAGCCCGGCCAACAGGTGGGCGAAGTCGCGGCACACTCCTCGGCCGGTCGCGAGCACCTCAGGGAGACCATCCGTCGACGCAGACGAACCCGGCGAGTAGTCGAGCAGCTCGCCCACCATCGCCCGCGCCGCAGCGATGCGCTCGAACGGATCCGTCGCCCCCAGCGCGGCGACCTCCTCGGCGTCCAGAAGAACCCCGGGCAGCAGGTCGGATTGCACATAGCGGCTCGGCCGCACATCCTCCACCAGATCGCGATCCTCCACCGTCGCGGGTGCCGCCCGACCCTCGACCTCCGCCTCGTACCGCACCTCCAGCTCGCCGGTCGGCACTATCGCCCGATGCCAGCGCGTGCCCGCGCGACCCTCCAGCTCCCGCACCTCCACGGGACGCCCGTCGACCGTCACCGCGAGCGACTCGTCGACGCGCACCCCCGCCGAACGCGCCACCGCGACCGCCAGCACGATGCTCGTCGGCTCCCCCACCGAGGCGCTCAACGAGCAGCCGACCGCGCGACGGTCAGGGCCGCTCACCGGGATCGTCATGCGCACATGCTGGCACGGAAGCCGGTAGGATCGACGCATCCCGCCTCCGTAGCTCAGGGGATAGAGCGCCAGTTTCCGGTACTGAAGGTCGCAGGTTCGATTCCTGTCGGGGGCGCTGGCCGCCATCAGCGGTTGCGGTTGCGGCGACGCACCTCGCGCGGAGCACGGCCACCGAGGAACGACTTCGCGGGGTCCACGAGGAAGCCCTGACGCAACGCCTGGCGGCCGATGAGCATCCGGAAACCCATCTCATCACGGTTCGACAGCGTCATCTCCGTCTCGATCTCCCGGCCGAGCAGGGCGATCCGCATGATCACGACGATGCGCTCTTCGACATGCCCCGAGGAGGAGCGCACATGGCGGCGATCACGGATGGGGCTTTCGACGACCACCGCGTCCTCGCGCGATTCCTGCCACGGCTGCAACCGGAACCGCACCCGCTCCTCAGAGCCCTCTCCCGTGATCGTGACATCGTAGGCGTGCACTGAAGAGCTGCGGGCGCCCGTATCGAGCTTCGCCTTGATCCACGGCACCCCGGCACTCGGCAGGCTCACCCACTCGCGCCACCCCGCAACAATGCTTGACTGGGCCTTGTCCGTCACCCGGCCATCATTCCAGGGAAGTTCATGAAACTCGGCATCCTGTCGCGCGCACCCAAGTCGTACTCCACGCAACGGCTGCGCGCCGCCGCCGTCGATCGCGGGCACCACGTCAAGGTGCTCAACACGCTGCGATTCGCCATCGACCTCTCTCAGGACGAACCGGACCTGCAATTCCGCGGGCGCCCGCTCTCCACCTACGACGCGGTGCTACCGCGCATCGGCAACTCGATCACGTACTTCGGCACCGCTGTCGTTCGGCAATTCGAGCAGATGGACGTGTTCACGCCGAACACCGCGAACGGCATCAGCACTGCCCGCGACAAGCTGCGTGCGACGCAGGTGCTCTCCCGACACGGCATCGGGATGCCCGCCACGGCGTTCGTGCGCAATCGTGCAGACGTGCGCCCCGCCATCGAGCACGTGGGCGGGGCCCCCGTCGTCATCAAGCTGCTCGAAGGCACGCAGGGCATCGGCGTGATTCTCGCCCCCCAGGTGAAGGTCGCCGAAGCGATCATCGAGACCCTGCACTCGACCAACCAGAACGTCCTCATCCAGCAGTTCATCGCGGAGAGCCGCGGCCGCGACATCCGCGCGCTCGTCGTGGGCGACCGGGTCGTGGCCGCCATGCGCCGCACCGCCGAGGGCGACGAGTTCCGCTCCAACGTGCACCGCGGGGGCAGCGTCGAAGCCGTCGACCTCAGCCCCGAGTACGTGCGCACCGCCGTGCGTTCCGCCCAGATCATGGGACTGCGCGTCGCGGGCGTCGACATGCTGGAAGGCAACGACGGACCCCTCGTCATGGAGGTCAACTCGTCGCCCGGGCTCCAGGGCATCGAAACGGCGACCAAGCTCGACGTGGCGGGCGCGATCATCGACTACATCTCGCACGAGGTCGCCTTCCCCGACATCGACGTGCGCCAGAGGCTCGCGGTGTCGACGGGCTACGGCGTGGCCGAGCTCGTCGTGCACGCCGGCGCCGACGTCGTCGGCAGCACCCTGGGCGAGTCGGGCATCCTCGACAAAGACATCACCGTGCTGACCCTCAATCGCGGTGCGACCGTCATCCCGAACCCCCGGATGAGGCAGGTGCTCGAAGCCGGCGACCGTCTACTGTGCTTCGGCAAGATGGAGGAGATGCGGTCGATGACGCCGTCACGTCGGCGCCGCCGCGCCACCGTGCGCAAGCTACCGAAGCAGCCCCCTCGCACACCCTGAGATCCCCGCGGAGACCTCCTCAGCTGTCGCCGTCGCTGGCGTGCTCCTCAAGGAACGCGTACAGCTCCTGATCGTCGACGCCGGGGAAAGTGCCGCTGGGCAACGGCGAGAGGATGTGCGCATGCAGCTTCGCGCTCGTCCAGGCCTTGCCCCGCCAGCGCTGCGCGAGATCGCTTGGCGGGTGCTTGCAGCATGCTGGATCGGGGCATGTCGAGTGCTCGCGGTTGCTCGTCTCGCGACCGCGGAACCACTTCGCGTCGGCGAACGGCACGCCCACCGTGATCGAGAACTCATCGTTCGCGCTCGTCGTGCCCGTCTGCGTCGACTCCCAGAAGGTGCCCTCAGGAGTATCCGTGTACTGGTAGTACTCCGTGGTGCGGTTGGTGCGCGTCATCGCCACCCGAGCGCTCCACTTGCGGCAGACCAGCTGGCCCTCCGTCGACCCTGTGACATCGACCGGTAGTCGCAGCCCGTCGTTCTCGTAGGCCTTGTAGACGGCGCCGTCGTCCCCGACGCGGAGGAAGTGCAGCGAGAGGTCGAGGTAGGTCGTCGCGAGATTCGTGAACCGCAGCGCCGCGGCTTCGTGGGTCACGCCGAACGCGTCTCGGAAGTCTTCGACGGCGATGTTGCGGTCGGCCTTCGCCTGAGTCAGGAAGGCGACCGACTGCTCGCGAGGCATCAGGCACGCTGCGGCGAAGTAGTTGATCTCGAGTCGCTGCTGCAGGAACTCGGCGTAGGTCGCCGGCACCCGGTGGTCGAGCAAGCGGTGTGCGATCGCCTGCAGCGCCATCGAGCGCAGCCCGTGGCCGCCGGGGATCGAGGCCGGCGGTAGGTAGATGCGGCCGTTCTCCAGGTCTGTGACGGAGCGCGCCGAGTGCGGCAGGTCGTTGACGTAGACGAGCTCGAACCCGAGGCGCGTCGCCATGACGCCCACCTCGCGGTGCGTGAGCGCGCCGCTCACGTGGCCGGTGTCGGCGACCATGCGCTCGGCGAGCTCCTCGATCTCCGGCAGGTGGTTGTCGAGCGTGCGCATGTGCAGCCGCTGGGCCGTGTTGGCGCGCCGCGCTTCCTCGGGTGTCGCGATCGCCTGGCGCTGGCGCTCGATGAGGGCTCGGTGCAGCCCCACGAGGGATTCGAGCACGTCATCCGGCATCGATCGGGATGCGCGGACGCTCGGCAGGCCGAGCGCCGCGTAGTGCGCACTGCGCTGCGCGCGATCCAGTTCGATCTCGAGCGCGGCGCGCGGCGTGGGAGGCGTGTCGTCGAGCAGGTCGGCCACCGTCACCTCGAGCGCGTCGGCCAGGGAGCCGAGGAGCGTCACGCGCGGTTCGCGTCGACCGTTCTCCATGAGGGAGAGCTGGCTGCCCGCCACACCCACGCGATCTCCGAGCTGGTCCAGGGTCAGGCCCGCAGCATTGCGGAAGTGGCGCAAGCGCTGGCCGAGAGTCACGAGATCGTTCATGGATTGACATTATCGAAAGAATGCGTCTTTTTTCTAGTCGTGATGGCGCCAAATGCTTCCGGAGCACCCTCAGGATGGTGATAGCGGCTGATCCTCACACGCCGACACCGCCGCTCACGGGAGAAGACCATGACGATCATCGACCAGCGCACGCGCGAGAACAGCGACCTTCAGTCAACGCCTCGCGGTTCTGAGCCCGCCACGCCTTCGCAGGGCGCCATCGGCATCGGTATGGACCGCCCGCGAGATGTGGTCGCCTGGGTCGACGAGCTCGCTGAACTCATGACACCCGACGACATCCACTGGGTCGACGGCTCGGCGCGCGAGCGCCACGCGCTCCTGCAGGGGCTCGTCGCGAGCGGCACGATCGTGCAGCTCAACCCCGATCTTCGGCCCTACAGTTTTCTCGCTCGCTCCGATGAGAGCGACGTCGCGCGCGTCGAGTCGCGCACGTTCATTTGCTCCGCCGACGAGGGCGACGCGGGGCCGACGAACAATTGGCGCGACCCCGCTGAGATGCGCGCCGAGCTGGACGAGCTGTTCACCGGCAGCATGCGTGGGCGCACAATGTACGTGGTGCCGTTCGCCATGGGTCCGGTCGGCTCGCCGATGACCAAGTACGGCGTGCAGGTGACCGACTCTCCTTACGTCGTCGTGAGCATGGGAACGATGACCCGGATGGGCGATGCCGCGCTGTCCATGATCGCGCGGGGCGCCGACTGGGTGCCCGCGGTTCACAGCGTCGGTGCCCCGCTCGCACCGGGCGAGGCCGATGTGCCGTGGCCGTGCAACGACACGAAGTACATCGTGCACTACCCCGAGTCCCGAGAGATCTGGTCATACGGCTCCGCCTACGGCGGCAACGCCATCCTGCCGAAAAAGGCGTTCGCGTTGCGCATCGCCTCCGTCATCGCGCGCGACGAGGGATGGCTCGCCGAGCACATGCTGCTCATCAAGGTCACGGCCCCCTCCGGAAAGAGCTACCACCTGGCGGCCGCCTTCCCGAGCGCGTGCGGCAAGACGAACCTCGCCATGCTCGCCCCCACGATTCCCGGCTGGAAGGTCGAGACGGTCGGAGACGACATCGCCTGGCTGCGTATCGGGCGAGACGGTCGGCTGCGCGCGATCAACCCCGAGGCCGGCTTCTTCGGTGTCGCGCCCGGCACCGGCCCCGACACCAACCGCACCGCCGTCGACACCCTGTGGGGCAACACCATCTTCACCAACGTGGCGCTCCGCGAGGACGGCGACGTGTGGTGGGAGGGGCTCACGTCGACGCCGCCCGCGAATCTCACCGACTGGCAGGGAGAGCCCTGGACCCCCCAGTCAGGGCGCCCCGCCGCGCATCCCAACTCACGCTTCACCGTGTCCGCCCGCCAGTGCCCGAGCATCTCGGACGATTGGGAGGACCCGGAAGGCGTCGTCATCGACGCCATCATCTTCGGCGGCCGCCGAGCCAGCAACGTGCCCTTGGTGGTAGAGGCGCGCGACTGGGATCACGGTGTCTTCATGGGCGCCACGATCGCTTCCGAGCAGACGGCGGCCGCCGAGGGCACTGTGGGAGAGCTTCGTCGCGATCCCTTCGCGATGCTGCCCTTCACCGGCTACAACATGGCCGACTACTTCGCCCACTGGCTCGACTTCGGCGCCCGCCTGCGCACCTCGGCCCGCGTTCCGCGGGTGTTCCAGGTGAACTGGTTCCGCAAGGGAGCCGACGGCTCCTTCCTGTGGCCGGGCTTCGGCGAGAACGCCCGGGTGCTGCAGTGGATGATCGAGCGGCTCGAGGGTTCACAGCGCGCCGTCGAGACCCCGCTCGGCCTCGTGCCGACGGCCGAGGGACTCAACCTCGACGGGCTCGACATCGCCGAGGAGCAGCTCACCGAGCTCTTCCGCATCGACCCGGGAGCTCTCGAGCTCGAGACGCACGACATCGAGGAGTTCTTCGGCACCTTCGGTCACCGCCTGCCGACCGAGCTGTACCGCCAGCTCGAGCTGCTGCGGAGTCGCCTCGGCAGCGAGTAGGGCCGGTGCGGTCGTGCTCAGCGCCGGTTGAGCAAGAAGAGTAGACCGGCGACCGCGTACGCGATCACCAGGATCGTCACCAGGATGTTCCCGCCAATCGCGATCCATCCCAGAGTGGTGGCAACCCAGATCAACGCAACGACGGCCGGAATGGCGAAGAACCATCGTGCGGACCCGCGCGCCACGCCCTTCTGATAGGTCACGATAGCGCCGACGATGCCGCCGACGACCAGGAGGATCGCACCAACGGTGACGAGCTCGCCGGGTAGCGCGACGCCCAGAGCCGCGAGCAAAGGCACGATGGCCATCAGCAGGAAACCCACGCCGAACGCGACAAAACCGAGCTTGCCGAGAACCGAGCCGCCGACGACGCCGTTGGAGCCAGTCTGACCGAAGGCCAGGAAGAAGCCAGAGGCTGCCAGCAGCAGGAACCCGATGATCGTGAGCCAGGTTGAGATCTCCCCGCCCTGCCCGGCCGCCTGAATGAGCAGTGCGATGAGCCAGGCGACCGAGCCCGCCAGCATCGCCCCACCGCCGAAGATCCTCCAGTTCGCGGAATCCTTGCGCACGCGTGCAGTCATGATGTCTCCTCACGGTCGAACCGGTGCCGCCACGGGGGTGGAGCGGCGTCCGCGCACAGCGTGGCAGTATTCGGCTCGCACCGGTAGTGGGAGATGCCTGCGCCCTCCCCAACGAAAGGGACGAGTCGAGCGTCTGAGAAGGTAGGGGCACGCGACAGCGCAGTGCGCGCTGGCCGGGCGATCGGGAGGCACTCGTGCAGGAGACGGCTCGCGCCGGTTGGGAGGGCGTGCTCGAAGCGCTCATCGCCGATCGCGGCGACGCGCTCGTGCGCTACGCGTACCTGCTCTGCGGCGACCCGGATGACGCGGCCGATCTCGTGCAGACCGGCCTCGTCGCAACGTTCGGGCGATTGCGCAACGGCTTCGCGCTCGAGCGCGCCGAGTCGTACGTGCGTCGCGCGATCGCCTCCGCCTATCTCGATCGTGGTCGACGTGCGACGAGGTGGCGACGCATCGTGCACCTCCAGGCGCGACCCGAGAGCGTCGACTCGGCGGCCCGTGCCGTCGACCTCCAGCTCGACGTGCGGGCCCAGCTCGAGACGCTGAGCCCCCGGGAGCGAGCGTGCGTCGTGCTGCGCTACTACGAAGACCTCAAGGTCGACGACATCGCCGACCGGCTCGGCATCAGCGCGGGAGCGGTGAAGCGCTACCTCAGCGACGCCCACGCGAAGCTCGCCGATGCGCTCGCGCCTCAGGAAGGAGACGTCCATGACCCCGCAGGATGACCTCGCGGCGCGCCTTGCCGAGGAGGCGGAGCGCTCTGCCCCGCGCTCTGCGCTCGACGTTGACGCGATCGTGCGCCGAAGCCGGGCACGACGCCGCCCCGCCCTTATCGGCACGGGTGTCGTGGCGACCGTGCTGATCGTCGGTATCGGGGGGCTCAGCGTGGGCGCGCTCGGCAGCCTCGTGCCGAACGACCTCACTGCTGCCGACACCGCTTCCACCGCTGAGGAGGCCGCTGTCGAGCAGGGCGGCTCACCCGAGATGGACGGAGGTGAGGCGGCCGACGGCGGGTCGGCGCTCGCCCCCGATTGGCTGCAGAATCGCTGCGGCTCGGCCCCTGTGACGCCTGCCGATGTTCCCGACGCCGGGCTGCTGCTCGAGATTGACTTTCCGGCGCGGGCGACGACGGCCGATGACCGCGTCGAGGGCACGGTGCGCGTCACGAACACGAGCGGCGAACGGGTCTCCGGGCGCGTCTCGTCGTCGCCGGCGATCACTCTTGCGTCGGGCGGCCTCACTGTCTGGCACACCTCGGGCGTGGCAGAGCAGGGCGAGCGGACGATCGCGCTCGACCCCGGCGAGTCGCGCGAGTTCGCCGCCGTGCTGCGCCCCCTGCTGTGCACGATCGACGACGAGGTGCGCGCGAGCGAGGGTTTCGACGCCGGGCTCGCTCCGCTTCCCCCGGGAGAGTACGCCGTCTCGGCCGTCCTCGACATCGTCGTGGACGACGCGCCGCAGGTGCGCACGCCCCTCGTCTCGGCGCCCGAGCCCCTCGTGCTGGAGCCGCCAGAGGGCTAGCGTTGGCGCCCTGCCAGTCAGGTCTCGACAGTGGGACGGGGGCGGTGGCTAGAATCGCGGCACCAGCCCAGAGAGAACGGTGCGATGCACGCCCCATCGATCAGGACACCCCCGACCACGCCGTCGACGAACCGAGCGCGTACCCGGGTCTCGCTCGTGCTCGGCGCAATCCTGGGTGGCGCGCTGTTCGCCGCCCCGGCGCACGCTGCCGAACCGGTGGATGCCGGCGGCGCCTACGTGCTCGATGAGGCGGGGGTGCTCGGTGACGATGCCCCGCGCGTGGAGGCGGCCCTCGAGAGTCTCTTCGACGAGATCGGTGCGCCGCTCATCGTCGTCCTCGTCGACACCTTCGAGGCCCCGCGAAGCGGCGCCGACTGGGCGGAGGCCGCGGCCATCGCCTCCGGTCTCGGTGAGCGGGATGCCCTGCTCGCGATCGCCGTCGATGACCGAGCGTTCGGCGTCGCGCCCGGGGCCGAGTTCCCGGTGGGTGACGCCGCCCTCGCGAGCGCGGAGACCGACGCGCTCATCCCGGCGCTGCGCGACGATCGCTGGGCCGACGGCATCGTGGCGTACGCCGAGCGGCTCGCCGCACCGCAGGGCTCCATCGTCCCGTTCCTCATCGGTGCCGCGATCGTCGGCGGCATCATCGTCATCATCGTCGTCGTCGTGCGCTCGCGACGACGCGGCACCGGCACGGCGCGCGCGCCCGAGAAGCAGTCGCTCGAGCAGATCGACCAGACGGCGGCGCGTCGGCTCGTCGAGCTGGACGACGCCCTCGCGACGAGCGAGCAGGAGCTCGGCTTCGCCGAGGCGCAGTTCGGCGCCGAGCCCACTGCAGGATTCCGCGATGCCCTGACCCGTGCCCGTGCGATCGTCACCGAGGCGTTCCGCTCCCGCCGTGCGCTCGACGAGGGAACCGCCGAAGCGGGTCCGCGGCGCGAGGCTCTGCTGCGCATCGTGGCTCAGTGCGACGAGGCGGATGCTCTGCTCGCCGCCCAGGAGGAGGCCTTCGAAGCACTGCGGGAGGTCGAGCAGAACCTCTCCGGGTCGATCACGACGGCCCGTGGTGCCCTCGACGGGGCCGCCTCCGCTGTCGAGACAGCCCGCACGACCGTTGATCGGTTGCGCGAGGAGTACGCAGCGGCGGCGCTGAGCGACATCGCGGATGCTCCCGAGCAGCTGCCCCGGCTGCTGCAGCTCGCCGAGGACGAGCTGCAGGCCGCGCTCGCCGCCCACGAGCGCCAGGAGCCCTCCGCGGCGGCCATCGAGGTGCGGTCGGCGCAGCTCGTGCTGGCCCAGCTGCACAGCACGGCGGAAGCGGTGGAGCGCCGTTCGGCCGAGCTCGCCGACGCGCGGACGGCCGTCGCCGCTCAGCGCACCGACCTGGCCTCCGGCCTCGAGGCAGCCCGCGCCATCCCCCCGACGACTGCACGCTCTCCGGAGCTCGCCGCGGCGGTCGCCGCCGCGCAGTCGGCCCTCGACGAGGTCGACGACCGCGACCCCGTCGCCTCGCTCACCCGTCTCGTCGCCGCCGACCGGGCCCTCGACGCCGAGCTCGCCGACGCGCGTGAGGAGTCGGAGCGTCGCGCCTCGGCAGAAGCGGCCCTGGAGCGCACTCTGGCCTCCGCCCGCAGCGCCATCCTCAGCGCTGCAGAGTACATCGCGTCCCATCGCGGCGCTGTCGGCGCGGGCGCTCGAGGGCGTCTCGCCGAGGCCCAGGCGCAGCTCGAGGTCGCCGTCAATGCGCGCACGACCGACCCCGTCTCCGCCCTCCAGACGGCCCAGGGTGCGCACGAGCTCGCCCAGCGCGCCCTGGACGACGCCGAGCGGGATGTGCGCGGAGCGCTCGAGCCGCGCGGCGCCCTCGGCGGCCTGAGTCGGGCAGGCTCCACCGGCGGGGGTGGTGCGCTCGTCGGCGGACTGCTCGGGGGGCTCATCGGCTCCGGCGGCGCACCCTCCCGTCCACGGTTCGGGTCGTCGGGCTCGCGACGCTCGACGAGCTCCCGATCCTCTCGCTCGCCCGCCCGCCCCGCGCGCTCCTCGCGCTCCCGCTCCGGCCGCAGCCGCGGCGGGCGCTTCTGATTCCGCTACCACCGACGCTCCGCCCGGCACGACTCCACAGAAAGGCATCACCCGTCATGACCAAGCAGTCCATCTTCGGCCGCATCGCCCAGCTCGCGAAGGCCAACATCAACGCCCTGCTCGACTCTGCGGAGGACCCGCAGAAGATGCTCGACCAGATGGTGCGCGACTACACCGCGAGCATCCAGGAGGCGGAGGCCGCGATCGCGCAGACCATCGGCAACCTGCGGCTGCTCGAGCAGGACTATGCCGAGGACGTCGCATCGGCGCAGGACTGGGGCCGCAAGGCCCTCGCGGCGAGCGCCAAGGCCGACGAGCTGCGCCGCGGAGGGAACTCCGCCGACGCCGACAAGTTCGACAACCTCGCGAAGGTCGCCCTCGGCAAGCAGCTCGCCGCCGAGTCGCAGGCGAAGGCCGCCCAGCCGACGATCGCGTCGCAGACCGAGGTCGTCGACAAGCTCAAGAGCGGGCTCGAGGGCATGAAGGGCAAGCTCGGGGAGCTGCGCGCCAAGCGTGACCAGCTGGTGGCGCGCGCGAAGATCGCCGACGCGCAGTCGCAGGTACTCGATGCTGTGAAGAGCATCGACATTCTCGACCCGACGAGCGAGCTCGGCCGGTTCGAGGAGAAGATCCGCCGCGAGGAAGCCAAGGTGCTCGGCCAGCAGGAGCTCGCCTCGTCGAGCCTCGATGCCCAGTTCGAGGCGCTCGAAGACGTCGGGGTGCAGGCGGAGGTCGACGCGCGGCTCGCCGCCCTCAAGCAGGGCAACGCTCCGCAGGCGATCGATCAGTAGGGCATCCGGCGTCGCCCTCTCCGCGCACGGCGGGGAGGGCGCCTCCGCTCGCGGCGCTGAGGGCTCACGGTGGCACGGCGTTGACGCGGCGCGCGGTCTCGCGATCATCGGCATGATCGCCGCCCACGCCTGGCCCCGGGAGGACTCTGGCGAGCTGCTCGTGGACGGCCGCCCCTCGGTGCTGTTCGTCGTCGTCGCGGGCGTCTCCCTCGGTTTCGTGACCGCGCGCGCGGCCGCGCCGCGTGCGCCGGAGGGCGCCCGTCGCGAGCAGCGCGTGCGCCTGCTCGTGCGGGCCGCGATCCTGCTTGCGATGGGGCTTCTGCTCTGGATGCTCCCCAGCGGCATCGCCGTCATCCTCGACTACTACGGGGTGCTGTTCGTGCTCGCCCTGCCGCTGCTGTTCGCCGCGAGATGGCTGCTCGCCGCGGTGGGCATCGTGCTGCTCGCCGTCGCGCCCCTCGCTCGCGATGCGATCGTGGCGGCGGGGGCAGCGGGTTCGAGCCCGCTCGAGCCCCTCATCGACTACCTGTTCACGGGCTTCTACCCGGCTGTGCTGTGGCTGCCGCTCGTCAGCATCGGCCTGCTCGTGGCGCGCGGTGATCTGCAGCGCACCCGCACCCGCGTGCTGATGGTCGGCGGGGGCTCTGCTGCGGCCCTCGGCGGGTACGGCGCCACCCTCCTGCCCGGCGTCTCGGCCGAGGCGCACAGCGGCTCCACGGCCGAGCTCGTCGGCTCGGGCGGGCTCGCCTTCGCGATCATCGGGCTGCTGCTCGTCGTGCTCGACAGCGGCGCGCCCTCGCGGTGGCCTCGCGTCGTGCTCGCCCCGCTCGCGGCTCTGGGCCGCGTCGCCCTCACGGTCTATGTCGGCCAGGTCGTCGTGATCGCGATGCTCGCACCGCTCGGGCCCGCGGGGCTGTTCTCGAGCCCGGTCGGCGAGACCGTCGCCCTCGTGCTCGTCGGGGCGGGCATTCTGTTCGGTCTCGCCTGCACGGCGCTCGGGCGGCGCGGGCCGCTCGAGGCGCTCCTCAGCTCGGCGGCAGCGGCCGCCGGCCGCGCGGCGCTACCGCCCGCCCCGCGCTCGATGCGAGACTGACGGCATGCCCGCTCGCTTTCTCGTCGTGCCGCAGTGGCAGGGCTCCGGCTCCGACCGCGCCATGCGCCTCGTGGACGGCGCCGAGGCGATCCTCGCCGACCTTCCCGCCGCCGCCACGGTTCGCGTGGACGTGCCCCTCGAGGCCGGCGATCACGAGGGCACGGGCGTGCAGCGCTGGAGCTCGATCCGCCTCGTGCGCGAGCGCCTCGGTCGCGCCCTCGCCGAGCACGAGAGCGACCACGACAACCCCGTGATCGTCGTCGGCGGCGACTGCGGCGTCGAGTACGCGAGCATCGACGCGGTCGCCGCGCGGGCGCGCCCTGTGCTGCTGTGGGCGGATGCGCACGCCGACCTGAACTCTCCCGACAGCTCTCCGAGCGGCGCGTTCCACGGCATGGTGCTGCGCGCGCTCCTCGACGACGGTGTCGTCGCCCCCGAGGATGTTCTGCTGCTCGGCGTGCGCGACCTCGACGATGCGGAGGCCGAGGCGATCGAGAGCCTCGGCCTGCGCCGGGTCGCCGTGCCCGAGGTGGCTGACGCGGTCGCCGAGCGCGCGGGAGACGGTGCGGATGCCCTGCTGTACCTGCACGTCGACCTCGACGTGCTCGACCCCTCGGTCTTCGCGGGAGTCGGGTTCCCCGCCCCGTTCGGTCTCGAGCTCGGCGAGCTCTGCGATGCGCTGGTCGCGGCGAGACGCGCCCTGCCGCTCGGCGGCGCGGGCCTGTGCGAGTACGCCCCCGCGGAAGGCGCTCGAGAGGAGGACGCGGTCGATGACAGTGCCGCGATCCTGCGGATCATCGGGGCATTCACCCGCTGAGCGGTGCGCCTCAGTACCCTGGCGAGCATGACTGAGAAGCGCGTCACCGTCGACCGCGACGGCTCCCTCCTGCTCATCGGCCTCAACCGCCCCGAGAAGCGCAACGCCGCGGATGTCGCCATGCTCGAGCAGCTCGCGCTCGCGTACGGCGAGCTCGACCGCGACGACACCGCCCGGGTCGGGGTGGTCTACGCGCACGGCGACCACTTCACGGGCGGCCTCGACCTGGCCGACGTCGCCCCGCGTATCGGCCCCGAGGGGCTCGCGATGGTGCCCGAGGGCGGCATCCACCCGTGGGGCATGGACGGCTCCCGAGTGAGCAAGCCCGTCGTGCTGGCGGTGCAGGGCACGTGCCTGACGCTCGGCGTTGAGCTCGCTCTCGCCTCCGACATCACGATCGCCGCCTCCGACACCGTCTTCGCGCAGCTCGAGGTGGCCAGGGCGATCCTGCCGTTTGGCGGGGCGACGACGCGCTTCGCCGCCACGGCCGGCTGGGGCGACGCGATGCGCTGGATGCTCACGGGCGACCGCTTCGATGCTGCCGAGGCGCACCGCATGGGGCTCGTGCAGGAGGTCGTCGAGCCGGGGCACCAGCTCGAGAGGGCGCGGGAGCTCGCGGGGCGCATCGCCGCCCAGGCACCGCTCGCCGTGCAGGCGACCCTTGCCAACGCCCGTCTGGCGGTGCGCGAGGGGGTCGCGGCCGCCGAGGCGCGCCTGCCGCACGAGCTCGTGAGGCTCGCGCAGACCGAGGATGCCCGCATCGGCATGCAGGCGTTCCTCACGCGCACCGATCCCGAGTTCGTGGGACGGTAGCGGCGTGCCGTCGGCTGGCGCCGCCGCTGGGAGCGACACCGCGCACGAGACCTACGACATCGTCGTGATCGGCGCGGGAGCAGTCGGCGAGAACGTCGCCGACCGCGTGGTGCAGGGCGGCCTGACGGCGCTCATCGTCGAGAGCGAGCTCGTCGGCGGCGAATGCTCCTACTGGGCGTGCATGCCCTCCAAGGCGCTCCTGCGCTCCGCGAGCGCGCTGCGCGCCGCGCACGCCGTCGGTGGCGCACGAGAGGCCGTCACGGGCGAGCTCGACACCGCGGCGGTGCTCGCGCGGCGCGATGCCTTCACGAGCCACTGGGACGACTCCGGCCAGGTGCGCTGGCTCGAGAAGGCGGGCATCGCGCTCGCCCGCGGACGGGCGCGGCTCGACGGCGAGCGCCGCGTCATCATCGAGGCAGACGACGGCTCGCAGCGCACCGTGCTCGCCCGGCACGCGGTCGCGATCTGCACGGGGAGCGAGGCCGCCGTGCCGTCGATCGACGGGCTCGCAGAGGCGGCTGGCTGGACCTCCCGCGAGATCACGAGCACGGAGACCGTGCCCGATCGCCTCGCGATCATCGGCGGCGGGGTCGTCGGCTGCGAGATGGCGACCGCGTTTACCTCGCTCGGCTCGCGCGTGACGCTCCTCAGCCGCGGCCGCCTGCTCTCGGGGGTCGAGGAGTTCGCCGGCGAGGCCGTCGCCGAGCGCCTGCGTGCCGACGGCGCCGAGGTGCTCATCGGCACGACGCCCGAGCGCGTCGACCGGCTCGCCGACGGGACGGTGCGCCTCGCGCTGCCCGAGGGCCGCGAGCTGCTCGTCGTCGAGGTCGTCGTCGCCACCGGCCGCCGCGCGGCGACGCACGCCATCGGGCTCGAGACGGTCGGGCTCGCCCCCGGCGACTGGATCGAGGTCGACGACACGCTGCGGGCCCTCGACGCGGAGGGGCGCGCGAGCGACTGGCTCTACGCCGTCGGCGACGTCAACCATCGCGCGCTGCTCACCCACCAGGGCAAGTACCAGGCGCGCGCCGCGGGCGATGCGATCGCGGCGCGCGCGCGCGGGGCATCCCTGCAGCAGTCTGCCTGGGGCGCGCACGTCGCGACCGCCGATCACGCCGCCGTGCCCCAGGTGACCTTCACCTCGCCCGAGGTCGCGAGCGTGGGCCTCACCCTCGCCGAGGCGACCGAGCGCGGTCTACAGGTGCGCGCCGTCGACTACGAGCTCGGGCACGTCGCCGGCGCGAGCGTGCACGCCGACCGCTACCGCGGCACCGCCCGCATGGTCGTCGACGAGGGCAGGTGCGTGATCGTGGGATTCACGGTCGTGGGCGACGACGTGGCCGAGCTGCTGCACGCCGCGACGATCGCGGTCGTCGGCGAAGTGCCCCTCGAACGCCTGTGGCACGCCGTGCCCGCCTACCCGACCCTCAGCGAGATCTGGCTACGGCTGCTCGAGCAGTACGGTCGGGCGAGCGCGACGGGCTGAGGCGTGCGGATCGTGCGCGCCGTGCTCGCGCTGCCCAGCTACTGGCTCGTGACCGCGCTCGCGCTCTCCTGGGGGGCGCCGCTCGCGCAGTTCCGGGTCGCCCGTCACGGCGATCTGCTCGTGTGCGCCGGGCTGCCGCGCTGGGCGTTCGGGCGAGGCGGCACGACCCTGGGGGCCGTCTACTTGACGCGGGACTCCGTGAGCGACGCCGTGCTGAGGCACGAGGCCGTGCACCGGCAGCAGTGGCGCCGCTACGGCCTCGCCCTCATCGTGCTGTACCTGGCCGCCGGGCGCGATCCCCTGCACAATCGTTTCGAGATCGAGGCAGGCCTCGAGGATGGCGGCTACCGCCGCGCCACCCGGCCCCGTGCGGCCGGGGCCGCGGCCGTCGAGCCCCCCGCCGTCGAGCCCACGGCCGTCGAGCCGCCTACCATTGCGGCGGATGCAGGCGCTCCGGATGCGCTCGCTCCCACTGCGCGCCGAGCGCGAGCAGGTCGGCCTCGCCCCCGGGGCGTCCGATGAGGTGCACCCCCATGGGCACGCCCGGCACCTCCGATTCGGCGCCGGTGAGGCCGATGGGCAGGGTGAGCGCGGGCAGCCCCGCCACGTTGACGAAGCTCGTCCACGGCGTGTACTGCACCTGCTGAGCGAAGTTGCGCTCCGCGTCCTCCGCGTCGAACCAGCCGAGTGGGCGCGGCGTCATCGCCAGTGCGGGCGTGACCACGATGTCGACCGTTCCCAGCCGGCGGATGACGCGGCGCTCGAACCCGGAAAGCCACGCGAGCGCCTCCGCGAGCGCCGTCGCGGGCAGCGCCCGGCCCTGGCCGACGAGCCAGGCCGTGAGCGGCTCGAGCAGGGCGAGCTCGGCATCCGTGCGCACGGGGATGCTCGCCGCGCCTGCCATCCACACCGTGCGGAAGTGCCGGGCGTAGTGGGGCTCGGCGGGCAGCGTGAGCTCCTCCACGCCGTGGCCGAGGCGCTCGAAGCCCGCGATCGCTGTCGTGAGAGCATCCCGTGACTCGGGCGCGATCGTGATGTCGGTGAAGCCCTCCCAGGGGGTGTCGGTCATGATCCCGAGCTGGAACCGGCCTTCGCCGCGCACCGCGGCGCCGAGGAAGGGGCCGTCGTGGGGCGCGGGCGCGCGCGTCGCGAACTCCCACGGAGCCGCGGAGACGAGCGCGTCGAGCATGAGCGCGGCGTCGGCGACGGTGCGCGCGAGAGGCCCCGGCACGACGAGACCCGCGAGGCGATCGAGGCCGCTGCCGGAGGGGATGCGTCCACGGGACGGCTTGAGGCCGACGAGACCGCAGGCTGCGGCCGGAATGCGGATGCTCCCTCCTCCGTCGGAGCCGGGTGCGAAGGGCAGAAGACCGGCGGCGACCGCGACGGCCGCTCCCCCGCTGGAGCCTCCCGCGCCGCGCTCGAGCGCGTAAGGCGTGCGCGCCGGTGGGGCCACCAGGCTCTCGGTGTACGAGGGCAGACCGAACTCCGGCGCGGCCGTCGCCCCCAGGCTGATCGCCCCGGCGTCGTCGAGGTGGCGCACGAGCTCGTCCGACTCGTCGGGCACATGATCGGCGAAGAGGCGCGAGCCGAACGTCGTGCGCTGACCCGCGCGCGGGACGAGCTCTTTGTCGGCGATCGGCAGACCCCACAGGGGCGCGGTGCGGGGCACCTCCCGCCCCAGACGCTGCGCGAGCTCCCGCGCGCGCTGAGCCTCCACGACCGTGAAGGCCCCGACGTCGTCGTTGAGGCGCTCGATGCGCGCGAGGTAGTGATCGACCAGCTCGCGAGGCTCTATCTGGCCCTCCTGCAGCCACTGCCACTGCTCGAGCGCTGTCAGATGGTGGAGTTCGAACACGCCGTCGAGCCTACGCGGGGCGGGTTCGTATCGATTGCGCAACGAACGCGGGATGCCCTGCCCTCCGTCGCCGATCGAGGCGCTCCCCGCCCACCGCGGCTGATAGATTCTCGCCCACCAGACCCTGCGCACCAGACCCTGCGCACGAGGCCGACCGTGGAGGAGACTCATGCTCGAGCGACGCCCCCTGCTGCGCCACCGCGTGCTGAGCGGCGCCGCCGCCCTGGTGCTGCTGGCGGGGCTCAGTGCGTGCGCTGCCGACGACGAGCCGGTCGACGAGCCGGAGGTCGTGCCCACCGAGTCGACGGAGCCCGAGCCGGAGCCGACGGCCGAGCCCGAGCCGGAGGCATTCAGCATGCCCTCCGACTGCACCCAGATCTTCCCGCAGGAGCGCCTCGACAACCTCGCCGGCCAGAATCTGGTGCTGCGCGGCGGCCCGGGCAGCACCGAGGGCAACGACGTCTTCGCCGACCCGACACCCGAGCAGCGCGTGGGCGGCATCAGCTGCATCTGGGCGAATCCGGATGGCGAGATCGCCGATCTGCTCATCAGCGTCGCGCCCCTGAACCCCGCGACGCGCGCCGGAGTGGTCGACGACCTCACCGCGCAGGGCCTCAACGAAAGCACCCTCGAGGACGGCGCGATCACCTACGGTCTGCTCGGCGACGAGCAGGGCGCCCCCGCCATCTACAACGAGGTGCGAGCCGACAGCTGGATCTCCGTCATCAGCGCCTTCGGCGGCCAGGTGTTCTACGACGAGGCGGTCATGTTCGCCGAGGAGATTCGCGGCGAGGTCTACCAGTAGCTCGGTCGGCGGGCGCTCAACGGCGTGCGTCCGCCGACTGGCTCTTCGAGGGCCCGAGCGACTTCTGCAGCAGCACGATGCCCAGCCAGCGGTCGAACTTGAAGCCCACGCGCCCCATGGCGCCGGTCTGGCGGAACCCGAACTTCTCGTGCAGGCGAATCGACGCGTCCGCACCGCGGTCGGCAATCACGGCGATGATCTCCTTGACCCCGGCCTCGCGCGAGCGCTCCATCAGCTCTTCCAGGAGTGCCGTGCCGAGCCCCTTGCCGGTCGACGCGGGCCCGAGGTAGATGGAGTTCTCGACCGTGTACCGGTAGGCCGCCTTCTCCTTCCACGGGTAGACGTAGGCGAAGCCGAGCACCTGATCGGTCGGTGAGACGGCGACGATGAAGGGAAAGCCGAGCTTCTGCACGTGCGCGAACTTCGCGCGCAGACCGCGCAGGGTCCAGCGCTTCTCGTCGAAGGTCACGGTGCTGTTCGCGACGTAGTGGTTGTAGATCTCGCGTATGTGGGGCAGGTCGGCCTCCGTCGCGGGCCGCACACTGAAGCTGAACGTCGGCTCGGGCGGCGGGGCCGGGCGCAGATGGCGCGGCAGCCGCCGACGCGGTTGGTACTCCTCCTCCAGCACGCCCTCAGCCTACGACGGCAGGCACCAATCGATAGCCGCAGAGCCCTGGGAGTCGAGAAGCTCGTTGACGCGACTGAACGGCCGTGACCCGAAGAAGCCCGCACTCGCGGAGAGCGGGCTGGGGTGCGCACTCGCGACGATCGGCACACCCTCCAGCACGGGCGCCAGAGACTGCGCCTGCCGCCCCCACAGAACGGCGACGAGCGGGCCGCCGCGGTCGACAAGAGATCGGACGGCATGCTCCGTGACCTCCTCCCAACCGCGGCCGCGGTGCGAGCCGCTCGCACCCGCCCGCACGGTGAGCACGCGGTTCAGCAGAAGGACGCCCTGGCTCTGCCACGCCGAGAGATCGCCGTGCTCGGCAGGTGCGACGCCCAGATCGTCGTGCAGCTCGCGGTAGATGTTGACCAGGCTCCTCGGCAGCGGCCGCACCGAGCGCTCCACGGCGAAGCTCAGGCCGATCGGATGGCCGGGCGTCGGGTACGGGTCTTGCCCGACGATGAGCACGCGCACGTCGGCGAGCGGAGTGCTGAACGCCCGCAGCACGGCGGGCCCGGCCGGCAGATACGGGCGACCTTCGGCGACCTCGGCCCGCAACCAGTGGCCGAGCTGCTCGATGCCCGGCGCGACGGGGGCGAGGGCATCCGCCCAATCGGCCGCGACAAGGTCGCGCAGGGGCCGGGGCGTGCTCATCCGATCACGCTAGCGGGCCGGGCATCGACCTGTGGATGCCGCACGCTAGCATCGCCGAATGGCACAGCTGCTGCGCGGACGGTCGGGAGCGATCACGCTCGGGCTCGTCGGGTACCTGTTCTTCGTCGAGTTCGTGAGCGGGGTGCTGCAGGGCTACTACATCCCGCTCATCCCCGACCTCGTCGAGTACCTGGGCATCCGCGACCCCGACTTCAACTGGTTCGAGGCGGCGCAGCTGCTGCTGAGCGCCCTCGTGGTGCCGATTCTCGCCAAGCTCGGCGACATGATCGGGCACAAGAAGGTGCTGCTCATCTCCACCGTGCTCACCGCTGGTGCGAGCTGGTGGCTCGTGTTCGCCGCCGACTTCTGGAGCTTCCTGGCCGCGTGGGCACTGCAGGGCTTCTACGTCGTATGGCTGCCGCTGGAGGTCGCCCTCATCTTCGATCGGGGCCGCAGCGAGAAGCGCGGCGCCTCGCAGACGCGCCGCGCGGCAGGATTCCTCGTCGTCGCACTCGAAGCCGGCGCCATCGCGGGCGCGCTCGGCGGCGGCCGCTTCTTCGAAGCGGTCGGCGGCAACGTGCCCCTCGCGCTCTCGGTGCCCGCCGCGGCGACGACCGCCGCGTTCTTCGCGATCCTCTTTGGTGTTCCCGAGTCGACGCCCATCCCGGGTCGGCGCCTCGACACGGTGGGCTTCGTGCTGCTCACGATCGCGCTGCTGACGATCACGAGCGGCCTCACCTTCCTGCGCATCAACGGGCCGGAGGCATGGTGGGTGTACCTGCTCATGCTCGTCGGGGTTCTGCTGCTGCTGCCCTTCGGCCGCTGGGTGCTGCGCCACCCCGACCCGGCGATCGACCTGCGCGTGCTGCGCCAGCCGTCGATGTGGCCCATCCAGCTCGTCGCGGGCCTGCTGGGCATCAGCATCCTCGGCGCCCAAGCTCCCCTGAGCCTGTACGCCGGCACCGACCCCGTCGTCGGCTACGGCCTGGGGCTGTCCTCCTCGGCGATCTCGAACATCATCGGCGCCTACCTCATCGCCATGATCGTCGGCGCGCTGCTGTTCCCCGTGCTGTCGAACCGCACGACCCCGCGCATCGCCCTCATCGTGGGCACGAGCTTCATCGCGGCCGGCTACCTGCTGTTCCTGCCCTTCAACTCCACACCCCTGCAGGTGACCCTCAACATGGTCGTCGCCGGCATCGGATCGGGTGCGCTCGTCGCGGCGCTGCCCGCCGCCGCCTCCGCCGCCGCGCCGCTCGGCCAGACCGGCATCGCCGCCGGGCTCACGAACACGACGAAGACGATCGGCGGCTCCTTCGCCTCCGCCGTCTTCGCGGTCGTCCTCATCTACGCGGGAGGCCAGGCCGCGATCGAGACCGTCGGAACCTACGCGGGGTACCTCACGGTGTTCGCGATCTGCGGCGGCACGGCTCTTCTCAGCGCGATCCTGCTGCTCGCCGTGCCGAAGCTCGCCTTCAGCGACGAGGTCGTCGCGGGCGAGGCGGCGCTGGTCACTCCTACGGCGCCTCGCGCGGCCGCAGCGGACCCCGAATGAGCTTGTGCTGCGCGGCCTGGGCCAGCGGGCGCATGGTGATCTCGTCGAGATTGATGTGGCCGGGCAGGGCGAGGGTCTGCGCGATCACGAGGGCGACGTCGTCGGCCGTGAGGGGATGCTCGACCCCATCGTAGAGAGCCGCAGCACGCTCGGCGTCCCCGCCGAGGCGGTTCAGGGTGAACTCATCGGTGCGCACCATGCCAGGGGCCACCTGCGCGACCCGGATCGGCTCGCCGGCGAGCTCGAGACGCAGCGTGTCCATCATGGCCCGCAGGCCGAACTTCGACGCCGCATAACCGCCGCCGCCCTCGTAGGCGCGCTGGCCGGCGGTCGAGGTGACGGCGAGCACGTCGGCGAATCCCCGCGCGTGGGCTCCCTCGCGCAGCAGAGGCAGCAGGGCGGCGAGCACCCGCTGGGCTCCGAGCACGTTCACCTCGAACATGCGCGCCCAGTCGGCGGCGTCTCCTTCCGCAACGGGGTCGACGCCGATCGCGAGGCCGGCGTTGAGCACGAGCGCATCGAGCGGGTGGCCCGACTCGGCGATGTCGTCGGCGAGCGCGGTACGCAGGGCGGCCACATCGTGGTCGCTCGTGACGTCGACGACGCGCACCGAGCATCCGGTCTCCTCCGCGAGCGCCGCGAGGCGGTCGTCCCGGCGGGCCACCGCCAGCACCGACCAGCCTGCCTCACGCAGTCGGCGCACGGTCGCCGCGCCGATGCCCGAGCTTGCTCCGGTGATGACTGCGCGTCTGCTGTGCATGCGCCCACGGTACTCCGAGCCCGGCGGCGTACCCTCCTGCCCATGGGGGCTCCATCGACCGCGACCTCGCGCGTGCCCGTGTGGGACAACGCGCGGTTCATCGCCATCACACTCGTCGTCGTCGGGCACGGCATTCAGCGTTTCACCTACGACTCCGATGCCGGGCTCGTCGCGTACCTGTTCATCTACGCGTTCCACATGCCGCTGTTCGCCATCATCAGCGGCTACTTCTCGAAGTCGGGGCCGCCCACGGCACGCCAGATGCGGCGCGTCATCACCGACATCGTCGTGCCCTACATCATCTTCGAGTCGATCTGGAGCCTGCTGCACTACGTGGTCGAGGGGCGCGTCTCCCTCGACCCGACCACTCCGTCGTGGACCCTGTGGTTCCTGCTCGCGCTCGGAATCTTCCGGCTGATCCTGCCGTACCTCGCGCTGCTGCGCTGGCCGCTCCTGTGGGCTGTGATCGTGTCCGTCGGCGTCGGGTACCTCTCCGCCGTCGATTCGACGTTCTCCCTCTCGCGTGCCCTCGGCATCCTGCCGTTCTTCGTGCTCGGCTGGAAGCTGAGCGACTGGGGAGTCGTGGAGCGCTGGCGCGCCGTCGAGGCTCCTGCGGCGCTCGTGCGCCTGGGTGCCCTCGGCATCCTCGCGATCTGGGCTGCCGTGCTGTGGGCCTTCATCGATACCTGGCGCGCCGCCGATCTGCGCTTCTGGTTCTTCTATGCCGACTCCTACGCGGCGCTCGGGGAGGACCAGTGGTGGGCGGGTGCCGTGCGCCTGAGCCTGATCGCGCTCGCCACGCTGCTCTCGGCGTGCGTGTTCGCGCTCGTGCCGCGCCGTCGGCTCGCCATCACGCCGCTCGGGCAGGCGACCATGTACGTGTACCTGCTGCACTCGTTCGTGCTCTACCCGATCCGCGAGTCCGGCGCCATCGGTGACGAGCTCACCGGTTGGCCGTGGCTGCTCGTGATGACCGTGATCTCTGTCGGCATCTCTTTCGCCCTGGCGAGCCCCTGGGTGCGGTGGGCGGCGCGGCCCCTCGTCGAGCCGCGGCCCCGGTGGCTGCTGCACAAGGAGATCGACACGACGACGGGACCAATGCGGCTCGGGCCCTCCCGCACCGACCCGACCGGCGCACGCCGGGATTGAGCGCAGCGGGGAGACGCCCACGTTACGGCGTGTGTCGGCCACCGTTGACCGCGCGCAACCGTGGCCGTACGGTCGCAGTCACGTACCGCAGACCCGAGGGAGCGCCACCATGACCGACACCTGGAAGTTCGAAACGCAGCAGATCCACGCGGGGGCCCAGCCCGACCCGGTGACGAACGCGCGAGCGACCCCGGTCTACCGCACGACCGCCTACGTCTTCAACGACGCCGAGCACGCCAAGAACCTCTTCGCGCTCGCCGAGTTCGGCAACATCTACACGCGTATCCAGAACCCCACGCAGGATGTCGCCGAGCAGCGCATCGCCGCGCTGGAGGGCGGCACCGCCGCGCTCCTGCTCTCCTCGGGGCAGTCGGCGACGACCTACGCGGTGCTCAACATCGCCAACGCCGGCGACCACATCGTGTCCTCCTCGAGCGTCTACGGCGGCACGTACAACCTGTTCAAGTACACCCTCGCCAAGCTCGGAGTCGAGGTGACCTTCGTCGAGGACCAGGACGACGCCGAGGCATGGCAGGCGGCCATCCGCCCGAATACGAAGCTGCTGTTCGGCGAGACGGTCGGCAACCCGAAGGTCAACATCCTCGACATCGAGAAGGTCGCCGGGGTCGCCCACGAGAACGGCCTGCCGCTCATCGTCGACAACACCATCGCGACCCCGTACCTCATCCGCCCCCTCGAGCACGGCGCCGACATCGTCGTGCACTCGGCCACGAAGTTCCTCGGCGGGCACGGCACCGTCATCGGCGGTTTCATCGTCGACGGCGGAAAGTTCGCCTGGTCGCAGAACGTGGAGAAGTTCCCCGGCCTTACCGAGCCCGACCCCTCGTACCACGGCGCGAGCTACACGGGCGTGCTCGGCGACGGCATCGCGTACATCATCAAGGCACGCGTGCAGCTGCTGCGCGACATCGGCTCGGCGATCTCGCCCGACAACGCCTGGCAGCTCATCCAGGGCATCGAGACGCTGAGCCTGCGGCTCGAGCGCCACGTGCAGAACGCGCAGGCGGTCGCCGAGTGGCTCGAGGCGCACGACGACGTCGCGACGGTCGACTACGCGGGGCTCTCCTCGAGCCCCTGGTACGCGGCGGGTCTGAAGTACGCGCCGAAAGGCGTGGGCGCGGTGCTCTCCTTCGAGCTCAAGGGCGGCGTCGACGCCGGCCGCGCGCTCGTCGACAGCGTGAGCCTGTTCAGCCACGTCGCCAACATCGGCGACGTGCGCAGCCTCATCATCCACCCCGCCTCGACGACGCACTCGCAGCTCACGCCCGAGCAGCAGCTCTCCGCGGGCGTCACGCCGGGCCTCGTGCGCCTCTCGGTGGGCCTCGAGAACGTCGACGACATCCTCGCCGACCTCGAGTCGGGCTTCGCGGCAGCGCGCGCCGTCTCGGCGGCGAGCTCCCGCTAGCAGCGCTCGTCTCCGCACCGCGCCCGGTCGCCCGTCGTCATGCGACGAGCGACCGGGCGCGACTGCGACAGAATGGTCTGAGCATGGACTGGCAGACGAGCGAAGACACGGTGCCCTCGGCTTTCATCACTGAGGCGAGCCGTCGCGCCCTGCGCGGCACTCCTCCCACGACGGGCGCGTGGCGCGAAGGCGACGACCCCGGCGAGCGCCGTTTCGCCGACCTCGGGCCGCTCGAGCTCGAGTCGGGCCGCTCGCTGCCGCACCTGCGCCTCGCCTACGAGACCTGGGGCGAGCTCGCCCCCGACCGCTCCAACGTCGTGCTCGTGCCGCACGCGCTCACAGGCGACAGCCACCTCGTGGGCCCTCCCGGCCCGGGCCACGCGACGGCGGGCTGGTGGGGCGGCATCGTCGGCCCGGGGCTCGCGATCGACACCGACCGCTGGTTCGTGCTCGCCCCCAACGTGCTCGGCGGCTGCCAGGGTTCGACGGGGCCCGCATCGTTCAGCCCCGACGGCTCGGAGTGGGGCTCGCGCTTCCCGTACCTGACGATCCGCGACCAGGTGGCAGCGCAGCGCATGCTCGCCGACGCGCTCGGCATCGAGCGGTTCGCGGCGGTCATCGGCGGGTCGATGGGGGGCATGCACGCGCTCGAGTGGGCGGTCGAGCATCCCGATCGCGTCGCCCGCGTCGGCGTGCTCGCCGCCCCCGCGTTCTCCAACGCCGACCAGCTGGCCCTCAACTCGGTGCAGATCGAGGCGATCCGCATGGACCCGCTCTTCCGCGAGGGCGACTACTACGACGAGCCGGAGGGCCCGTACCGCGGCCTCGCGCTCGCCCGCCGCATGGCCCTGCTCAACTACCGCTCGCCCGACGAGCTCAACGCCCGATTCGAGCGCAGCTGGCAGGGCACGCTCGACCCGCTCGGCCACGGGGGTCGCTTCGCCGTGGAGAGCTACCTCGACTTCCACGGCAACAAGTTCACCCGGCGCTTCGACGCGAACAGCTACATCGCTCTCGTGGAGGCGATGAACTCGCACGACGTCACGCGGGGTCGAGGGCCGCTCGCCGAGACCCTCGCGCGCGTCACCGCCACGTGCCTCGTGCTCGGCATCGACAGCGACCGCCTGTTCCCGGTCGAGACGCAGCACGAGCTCTCCGCGCACCTGCCGCGCACCATCCACGGCTCGCAGGCCGCCGTCATCAGCTCGCCGTTCGGGCACGACTCGTTCCTCATCGAGGACAACCTCGTGAGCCCGCACCTCGCCGAGCTGCTCGCGAGCTGACGTGCCCGGCCGGTCTCGACTCACGAGAGCGGCCATCCTCGTCGCCCTCGTGCCGGCGCTCGCCTCCTGCGCGCCGCACGTCGACGACATCGATGCCGCGGAGGCGGCCCCGGTGACCATCGACGAGGTCGAGCTCGCCGTCGACGTCTACCGCACGCGCTTCGACCCCGAGCGCGGCACGATGCAGATCGCGGTGCACAATGCTGGTGCGACACCCCTCAGGGTGGTGAGCGCGAGCCTCGACTCCCCCGCTCTCGAGCGCCCGCTGTGGCGCGACGGCGAGACGACGATCCCCGCCGGCGCGACGCGCGACCTCCCTGTGCTCCTCGCAGGTGCGCGCTGCCCCGCCCCGACGACCACCGCGCCGGATGCCCGGCTCGACATCCTCCTCGCCGACGGCTCGACCGCCGTCGTCGAGCTGTCGACCGTCGACCGGCTCGGCCAGTGGGTGGCGTGGTTCGGCACGACGTGCGACGCGGCGGCCGTCGAGGCGGTCGTGCAGCTCGAACTGCGCCGGGCACCGGAGCGCGACGTGCTCGACGCGGGGTCGAGCAGCGTGATCGGGCTCGACCTCGTCGCCGTCGGCACCGGCGCGCCCGGCGCGGTCGCGGCCATCGAGTCGATCGGCGGCACCGTGCTGCTGAGCGTCGTCGACACGGACGGGCAGCGGGGGTCGAGCATCCCGATCGATACGCGCGTCTCACCGGGTGCGCGCGTGACGGTGCCCCTGACCGTGGCACCCGCCCGGTGCGACCCGCACGCGATCGCGGAGGACAAGCAGGGCACGCGGTTCCCCGTCACCGTGCGGGTCGGCGGCGACACCGACCGCGCCATCACCGTCGTCGTCGCCACCGACGATCAGGTTCGGGCGGGGCTGTACGACGCGATCCGGCAGGTGTGCGGCCTCCCCGACTGAGCGCCGCTCCAGTGTCAGACTGAGGGCGATGAGCTACGTCACGAGCGCGACGCCGCGATGATCGAGCGCGAGCGCAGGCTGCTGCTGCAGCGCGCCGCGCGCGCCTTCGGGCTGTGCGGCGTGCTGCTGGCCGGCCTGTGCCTCTCGCTGCCGGGCGTCGTCGATGCCGACGTGCTGCCGAGCGTGCTCATCCTGCTCATCGCGCAGGCCGCCGCGCTCGTCATGGTGGGGCGCAGCCCGCACCTCGGCTGGGTCGTGCTCACGATCCTGCTCGGCTTCGGGGCTCTCGCCCTCGCCCAGCTGCCCTGGGGGCAGGGCTCCTCGCTCGCCCTGCCGCTCTCGCTCGCGCCGCTCGGCGCCGCGGGCCTGGCGGGTGTCGGCATGGTGCTGAGCGAGGGCACGGTGCGCTGGCTCGTCTGGGCCGGCGGCACCCTGGGCAGCAGCCTGCTCGTGGCGACCGCGGGCCCCACGGGCGGCCTCATCTCGACTCCCGCGATCGCGACGCTCGCCTCCTGGGTCATCATGCTCATCATCGGCACGTGGGTCACCGTCGGCGTCGAGCGCGCCCTGCGGCGCATCGACGGCATCGGTCGCGCCCACACCGTCGAGCGGCAGGCGAGCGAGACGGAAGCCCAGCGACGGCAGAGCGCCCGGCTGCTGCACGACACCGTGCTCGCCACGCTCACGCTGCTCGCGCACTCGGGCGTCGGGGTCACCGAGGAGGCGATGCGCGAGCAGGCGGCGGAGGACGCACGGCTGCTGCGCCAGTTGCGCCTGGGCTCCACCCCCATGCCGCGCTTCTCGGGCTCCTACAGCCTCGAGCCGGTCGCCGAGACCGCGCTCGGCACGACCCTCGAGTCGGTCAAGAACCGCTTCGGCCGGATGGGGCTCGATGTGCGCTGGCACGGCACGGGCCAGGTGCTGCTGCCGAGCGACGTGCTCGACGCCTTCCTGCTGGCCCTCACCGAATCGCTCGAGAACGTGCGCCGCCACGCCGGCGTCGACCACGCCGATGTCACCATCACGCAGACCGCCGACTCCCTGCGCGCCGTCATCACCGACGCCGGCGTCGGCTTCTCACCCGAGGAGATCGCCGCCTCGAGCCTCGGCTTCACCGAGTCGATCGTCGCCCGACTGCGCGACGTCGGCGGCCCGCGCGCGTCTTCTCCACCCCGGGCGCCGGCACGACCGTGATTCTCGAGGTTCCGCGATGAGCGCCCACCAGCTGCCCGAGGAGTCCACCCTCGGCGGGTCGGTGCGCCCCGCCGGGGCGCGGTCCTCCACACGCCGCGGCTCGCCGACCTCGACCCACGCCTCCGCGCTCGGCTCCGGGTTCCTCGGCATCGGCGTCGCGATCATCGCCGCCCTGCAGTCGATGCTCGGCATCGCCCTGTTCATGTCCCGCGCGGGCGACTACCCCACACTGCTGCCCGTCGTGGGCGCCTGGCTGCTGCTCATGGTCACCTTTCTGGGCCTCACGATCACGATCTCCGCCACCGGCGAGCGACTGCCCGACTGGCTCTACTTCTTCTTCCTCGCCGCTCTCGCCGGAGTGGTGTGGCTCGACTTCGTCGCGATCGCGCCGCTGCAGAACGTGGGCACCTACGCCACCGCGTCGATCTCGGCGGGCTTCGTGCTGCTCATCATCGTCACGCTGCGCGCGCAGTGGGAGGTTCTGCTGGCCACCGCAGCGCTCGCCGTCGCCTTCATCATCTGCATCCTGGTGACGACGCCTCTGACCCCGACCACGCTGCCGGCCCAGATGGTCGTCGTCGCGCTCGCGGTCGGCCCCGGCCTCACGGGCGTGCTGCTGGTGAGCGGCTTCGAGAGGATGCTCAAGCGCGAGCTCGACCGCGTGCTCGTGCAGTCCACCGTGACCGCCCCGCGCCTCGCCGTCGGCATGCTCGCCTCCGAAGAGCTCGCCCGGCTCGACCAGGACGCCGAGGAGCTTCTCGAATCGGTCGCCACCGGCACGGCCCCGCTGCCGCTACCGCCCGCGCTCGCCTCGCGTGCCTCCCGTCTGGCGACCGAGCTGCGGCTGCACCTCATCGAGGGTCGCCGCGAGACCTGGCTGTTCCACGCGGTCAGCGAGTCGGAGCATCTCGGCCGTCGCGTCACCGTGAGCGACCCCGCCGCTCTCGCCGGCCTGCTCGACAGCGCCCAACGCGATGCTCTGCTCGCAGCGATCTGGCTGCTCGCCTCCGATCCCGCCTCCGGCGCGCCCCCTCGCCTCATCGATGTGACGCTCGGCCCGCTCTCCTCCCCCGACCCTGGCCGTGCATCCGAACCGCACGAGACGATCATCCCCCTCGTCGTCTCGGTGGCGGGCATTAAACGGAATCGTGTCGACCCCGGTGTGTGGGAGGCTCTCGACCGGGTCGGGCGATACAGTGACAGCACAGTGAACGGCAGGTTCCGCATCGATCTCGACTGCTCGGTCGAGAATCCGGTCGACGCGGCACGACCCGGCTGAGCTACGCAGGAGGAACCGATGGCAGCGACGGACACCCCCATTCGACTCGCCCTGGTCGACGACCACCGCATGCTGCTGGGTGCGCTCACCGAGTGGATTCGCCAGGCGGCCGACGATATCGACATGGTCGCGGCCGTCGCGACCTGGCCCGACCTGCTGTCCCACCCCGCCTTCCCCGTCGACGTGGTGCTGCTCGACCTTGACCTCAAAGACAACATCCCCGTCTCTCTCAAGATTCAGACACTCAAGTCGACGGGGGTACGCGTCGTGCTGATGAGCACCTACAGCGAGCCGAACGTGGTGCGCGAAGCGCTCAATGCCGGCGCGCTCGGCTACCTCGTGAAGAGCGAAGACGCGGGCATGATCGTCGAGGCGATTCGCGCCGCCCACCAGGGTGAATCGTTCATCTCGGCCGAGCTCGATCTCGCGCTCAACGCCGCCGACGTGGGCGGGTCACCTCGCCTGAGCGCGCAGGAGCGCCGCGTGATGGCCCTGTACGGGGCCGGTGAGCCCGTGAAGTCGGTCGCCTACCAGCTGGGCATCTCGGAGGAGACGGCCAAGAGCTATCTCAAGCGCATCCGCGAGAAGTACCGCATCGCCGGCATCGACGTGGGCACGAAGGTGGGCCTGCGCAAGCAGGCGATCAGCGACGGCATTCTCGTCGACGCCCCGGGCGGGGGCGGCGGGCTCTAGCCTTCGAGCCTGTGCCAGACGGCACGCACAATGCCAGGGTGCAGCACCGCGCACTCAGCGGGTGACGGTGACTTCCCGTGTGCTCGGCGGTGCGGGGACGCCCTCGGGATGAGTCACGTAGGTGGACCCGCTCGGTGATCGCCAGCGCAGCACGCCGCCGCCCTGCTGCGACACCTTCCACGCACTGCGGTGCTTCAGCTGATGATGCGCCGGGCAGAGGTGCGCAAGATTGTCGATCGACGTGGTGCCGCCGAACTGCCAGTCGACGGTGTGATCGATGTCACTGCGACGTGCTGAGCGCCCGCACCCCGGAAACCTGCACGTGCGATCGCGAATGCGCAGAGCCGCCGTCAGATCAGCAGGCACCGCATAGCGGTCACGCCCGACCGAGAGCACCGCCCCCGACTCGGGATGCCTGAGCAGTCGTGTGAAAGAGGGCGCACCCGCAGCCAATTCTCGAGCCGTGTCGTCGTCGAGCGGGCCGTACCCCTCGAGCTCTGCCTGCGGGATGAACGCGGAAGTGATGGGCGCGTGCGACGTGTTCGTCGTCGCCCGTCCCAGTAAGCGTTCCACCGGCACCGTAACGTGCACCGTCGCGCGAACTCCTGCGCCGCAGCCCGTCGCCTCGACGACCCCGTCTACGAGGAGGTCGGCGAACACGTCGGCGCGCAGCTGCGAGAGAGTGCGCGAGTCGTCGCCGCTGCCCGAGGCCGTGCGCTTGAGGTCGAGCGCTACCATCGTGACCCGCTCGTAGATGGCGCTCGCTCGAGCTACCGGCAAGAAGGCGCTCAACCACGCCATGCCGTCATGCGCGGGCTCGAGACTCACGTTCCGCTCTGCCTCGCTCGCCTTCACACGCTGCTCGATGCTCTCGGGGTGGCAGCGCTCGCGTTCGACACGCGCACGAGGGCGAAGACGGGCCGCGGTCAGTCGAGCGGCCACCGGCAGCATGGCGGACTCGAATCCGGGGAGAGCCGCATCAGGCAACGACCGAGCCTCGTCGATGATCACCTGGGCGTGCCGATAGCTAATCGAACCCTCGGCCAGTGCACGGTGGGTCGCACTCAAGTGCCGCACGAGCTTGTCGCTCTCGTCGATCAACCGCTCAGCGGAGCGCTCGGGCACGCGCAGTGCGCACGCCACCTCGCTCGCGAGCACTCGGTGCGCGAGCTGCCGCCGCGCCGACGGCGAGTCGTCGCGCTGCAGCTCAGCAGACTCTGCGGCGGCAGTCAGCTCGGCGAGTTGACGCGCACGGTCGATCACCTCGGCCCGCATCGCCTGCGCCCTCGCCATGACACTCTCCAGAGCGGCGGCGGCCTGGAGAAGATCGGCGAGCGAATCGTCGAGCACGGTCGACGGGCGCGGGGACTCGGTGAGCGAGAGCCCGGATGCGTTCATGAGGCAATCACACCATCGACCACCGACATTCGTCAGCCGACCACGCGACCCGTCGAGGCAGCCGACCCTAGCCGTTTTCCTGCGATTCGAGCGCGGGCTCTAGCCGTTCCCCTGCGAATCGAGCGCAGCCTCGAGGCGCTCCACCTTGCCGTCGAGCTCGCCCGTGTGGCCGGGCCGGTAGTCGGCCTTCAGCACGAGCGACACGCGCGTGCCGTGCTCGGCCACCGCAAGAGTCGCGCGCTTGACGACCTCCATGACCTCGTCCCACTCGCCCTCGATCTCGGTGAACATCGAGGAGGTGCGGTTGGGCAGGCCCGACTCGCGCACGATGCGCACGGCGGCGGCGACGGCGTCGTGCACGGAATCCGACGACGTACCGCCCGAGGGGGCGACCGAGAACGCGACGATCATGAGGATGCTCCTTCGACAGTCATGCGGGCATCGTACGGGTTCGACCGGCGCGCGAGCCGCAGCGTGCCCGCCAGGCGTACGAGCGCCCACCCCCACAGGGCCGCGTAGAGCAGGTTGCGCACGGTGAGCACGAGCACGAGCGCCGGGTCGAGCGCCAGCAGCCGGTCGTAGAGCACCGGGTAGACGAGCTGGGTCGAGCCGGCGATCGCGAGTGCCAGAATCGCGGGGACGAGGAAGGAGTCGCCGCCGCGCCCCTGCAGGAGCAGGCCCAGGATGACCGGCACCACGACCCACGAGGCGAGCTGCGGCGACCCCACCTTGTTGACGAGCACGAGGGACATCACGAGCGCGAGGGCGAGCACGGGCAGCAGCAGCGCCTCGTCGATGCCGCGCCGCGCAGCGACCACCCCGAGCACCGCGACCACGATCACCACGAGCGCGAGAGCCGGCGTCGTGAGGGCAGCGACGAGGTCTGTGCCCGGCCCCACGACCTGGAAGGTCAGCAGCGCCGGGTCGTACTCCACTCGTGCCACGCCCGGCGCCGCGACAGCGGCCCACAACCACGGTGTCGCCGCTGGAGACTCGACCTGCAGCCCGCGCGCGCTCTGCTCGACGACCGCGCTGAACAGCGCACCGCCGGCGCCCAGCGCCAGCCCCACGGCGACGACGGCGAGGCTCACCGCGAGCGCCCCGATCAGCACCGCCAGCCGACGGCGCACTGCGATGAGCGCGGCGACGAGCACGGCAGCCGGCCACACCTTCACCCAGGCGCCTGCCGCCAGCAGGGCACCCGCCCAGCGCGGGTGGTCGCGCACGAGCACGACCGCCGTGACCGCGAGCGCGACCGTCACGGCGTCGATGCGGCCGAGCGCGACCGGCCCGAGCAGCAGGAGGAAGAGCATCCAGCCCGCGGCGATCGCGGCGCGCGCACCCGGCACCCGCGGCCGCGCCCCCAGCAGCGCCAGGTACGCGGCGGCGTTGAGCGAGGAGACCATGACCAGCCACGCCACGCCGTACCACTCGGGCCCCGCCGCATAGGCGGCAAGCATCGGCACGAGGGCGAGAAGCGGATACACCCACGAGGTGTCGATGCCGACCCACTGCCCCTCGTTGAGTCCTCGCTCCACCCAGAACGGGTAGACGACCAGAACGTCGCCGAAGGGCTGGCCTGGCCCCATCAGATTCAGGATGCCCAGCCAGGCATGCACGAGCGCGAACAGCGCCCACAGCACGAGTGCGCTTTGGCCGAGCGCGAGGAATCGTGCTGCGGCCGGCATGCTCGCCAGCGTAGTGCCGCGCGCGTCATGACTCCGGTCGTGACGACCTCGGGCCATCGCGCGGTCAGGCCCTCAGCACGAGCAGCTCGGCGATGACCGGGCCGAGGCGACCGCACAGGTCGAGCACCGTGAAGGGGCCGCCGCCCGAGGCGGCTCGCGCCGCACGGCCGTGCACGACCGCGGCCGTCGCGGCGAGCGGGCCGAGCAGACCCGGGTCGTCGAGCACCGCGGCGGAGTGGGTGGCGACGAGGGCTGCGAGGATGCCGGCGAGCGCGTCCCCGGCCCCCGCGGTCGCGAGCCACGCCGGGGCCTGCTCCACGACCCGGGGCGGGCCGCTCGGCCCGACGACCGTCGTGCGGTACCCCTTGAGCAGCACCGTCGCGCCGTAGTGCCGCGCCGCCGCACGCGCACTCGCAGCAGGGTCTGCCTCGACGGCTGCGCGCTCCACCTCGAGCAGGCGGGCGAGCTCTCCCGCGTGCGGCGTCAGCACCATCGGGCCGGCGCAGTCCGCCGCCCGCGCGAGTGCTCCCGCGTCGAGCACGATCGGCAGCCCACTGGCCAGCGCGCCCTCGACGCGCTCGGCTGCGTCCGGGTCGTCCCCTCCCGTCTCGTCGGGCCGGGGCATACCCGACCCGAGCAGCCATGCCTGCACGCGACCCGGCGCGGTGACCACCTCGGGTCGCCGGTGCAGCACGAACTCGGCGGCACGGGCCGGCCCCAGGTAGCGCAGCATGCCCACGCCTGTGCGCAGCGCCGCCTCGACCGTGAGCACCGCGGCGCCGGGGTAGACCGCGCTGCCGCTCACCACGCCGAGCACGCCGCGGGAGTACTTGTCGTCGGTCGGCCCGGGAACGGCGAGGTGCTCGGCGGCCTCACGCAGGCCGAACTCGACGCTGGCGTCGCGAGCTGCGCTCAGCGCATCGGCATCCATCGGGCCACCCTATCGAGCGGGCCGCCCCTGCGAGCGGGCCGGTCGCGACGCTCGGCGCTCACCGCCGCGCGGGAATGCACCGCCCTGCGGTGCGCTTGGATGACGGTGTGACCTCTGCTCTCTTCCAGTCCATGACCCTTCGCTCGCTCACGATCCGCAACCGACTCTGGGTCGCCCCCCTGTGCCAGTACTCCGTCACCGCCGCCGACGGCGTGCCGACCGACTGGCACCTCGCGCACCTGGGTTCCTTCGCGCGCGGCGGAGCGGGCCTCGTCATGGCGGAAGCCACCGCGGTGACGCCCGAGGGGCGCATCAGCCCGCACGACACGGGCATCTGGAGCGACGATCAGCGTGACGCCTGGCGCCGCATCGTGCAGTTCGTGCACGCGCAGGGCTCCGCCGCTGGCCTTCAGCTCGCGCACGCGGGTCGCAAGGCCTCGGTCTATCCCGAGTGGGGAGCGACCGCGGCCGGCCATACGGGCAGCGGCACGATGCCCCTCGAGCAGGGCGGGTGGCAGACCGTCTCCGCCTCGCCGATCGCGTTCGAGGGATACGCCCCGCCGGTCGCCCTCGATGAGAGCGGCATCGAGGATGTTAGGCTCGCCTTCATCGCCGCGGCCCGCCGCGCCGTCGATGCGGGCTTCGACCTCATCGAGCTGCACGCTGCCCACGGCTACCTGCTGCACCAGTTCCTCTCGCCGCTGTCGAACCACCGGGGCGACGCGTGGGGCGGCAGCCTCGAGAACCGCGCACGACTGCTGCTCGACATCGTGCGCGGCGTGCGCGCCGAGGTCGGCCACGAACTGCCTGTGCTGGTGCGCTTCTCCGCCACCGACTGGGCGGAAGGCGGCTGGGACGAGCAGCAGACGGCGACGGTCGCCGCGTGGGCGCTGGACGCGGGAGCGGACCTGTTCGACATCTCCAGCGGCGGACTCGTGCGCGCGCGCATTCCCGTCGGCCCCGGCTACCAGGTGCCGCTGGCGGAGCACGTGCGCACCGCTGGTGGCGTTCTCGTCAGCGCCGTCGGGCTCATCACCGACGCCGCGCAGGCCGAGCGCATCGTCGCGAGCGGCCAGGCCGACGCCGTCATGATGGGCCGCGAGTGGATGCGCGACCCGCACGCGGGGCTGCGCTTCGCCCAGGAGCTCGGCGTTGACAAGCATGCCGCGCCCTGGCCTCCGCAGTACGAGCGCGCCCGGCCCTACCCCAACGACTAGCGTCGCCGCGTGGCGTCCTGCACCTCGCCGACGAGCTCCTCGATGATGTCCTCGAGGAAGAGGACACCGCTCGTACGGCCTTCCGCGTCGACGGCGCGCGCGAGATGCGCACCCGAGCGGCGCATGATGGCGAGGGCATCCTCGAGATCGGCCGTCGCGAGGATCGACACCAGGCGCCGGATACGCTTCGGCGGCACCGGGTCGTCCTGCTCATCCTCGGGCAGATCGATGACGTCCTTGAGGTGCAGATAGCCGGTCGGCTCACCACGCTCATCGACCAGCGGATACCGGCTGAAGCCGCGCTGGGCGACCGCGCGCTCGAGATCGATCGCCGAGGCGTCCTCCGGTAGAGCGACGAGCGTATCGAGCGGCAGCGCGACGTCGTCCACGATCTTCGTGGTGAACTCGAAGGCGGCCGTGAGGGCCCCCGAGGTGTCCATGAGCAGCCCCTCGCGCGTGGACTGCTGCACGATCGTCTCCACCTCCTCGAGGGTGAACGCGCTCGTCGCCTCATCCTTCGGATCGACCCCAAACAAGCGCAGCACGCCGTTGGCGATGCCGTTGAGGCTCCAGATGATGGGGGCGAAGATGCGTGCGATCGTCACGAGTGGCGGGGCCAGGATCAGCACGGCGCGGGTCGGCAGGGAGAACGAGAGGTTTTTGGGCACCATCTCGCCGAGCACCACGTGCAGGTAGGAGACGAACAGCAGCGCGATCGCGAAGGCGATGCCCGCGATCCATTCGGGGCCCAGCCCGGTGAGCTCGAGAGGCACCTCGAGCAGGTGCTTGATGGCCGGCTCGGAGACGTTGAGGATGAGGAGGGAGCAGACGGTGATGCCCAGCTGGCTCGTCGCGAGCATGAGCGTCGCATGCTCCATCGCCCACAGGGCTGTCTTCGCAGCGCGCGATCCCTTCTCGGCCCGCGGCTCGATCTGCGAGCGCTTCGCCGAGATGACCGCGAACTCCGCACCGACGAAGAAGGCGTTGCCGGCGAGCAGGATCACGAGCCACGCGATGCCCCACCAGTCGGAATCGCTCATCGGGCTTCACCCGCCTCGACGGCCTCGACCTCGTCGCGGGCCCTCGGGGTGAAGCGCACGCGGTCGATGCGCCGCCCGTCGAGCCGCTCGATGCGGAACGTTCCCTCCGGAATCTCGATCGTATCCGCGACGCGGGGCAGGCGCCCCAACTCAGCCATGAGGTAGCCGCCCACCGTCTCCCACGGGCCGTCGTCGGGAACGGTGACACCGGCGCGGTCCCGCAGTTCGTCCGGTCGCAGGATGCCGGGGAAGGTCAGCCAGTCGCGAGAGCGCACGACGTCGACGATCGCGCGGTCGTGCTCGTCGCTCACCTCACCCACGAGCTCCTCCACGAGATCCTCGAGTGTCGCGACACCCGCGGTGCCGCCGTACTCGTCGACGACGATCGCCATCTGATAGCCCCGGGCGCGCAGCTCGCCGAGCAAGGTGTCGAGCTTCATCGTCTCGGGCACGCGAAGAGCATCCGACTGCAGAGCGCTCGCGGGAACATCCGCTCGCCGCTCCCGCGGCACAGCGACCGCCTGCTTGACGTGCACGATGCCCACGATGTCGTCGATGGAATCGTCGACGACGGGGAACCTCGAGTGCCCCGTGCGCCGCGCGAGATCGATGACGGCCTGGGCGGAATCGCCCCGCTCGACCGCCGCGACGCGCGGCCGCGGCGTCATGACGTCTTGAGCGGAATGCTGCGAGAACGCGAGGGTGCGCGAGAGCAGCGTGGCGGTATCGGCCTCGAGGCTGCCCTGGCTCGCGGAGCGGCGCACCAGCGAGGCGAGCTCCTCCGCCGTGCGGGCGCCGCTCAACTCCTCCTTCGGGTCGACGCCCATCGACCGCAGCAGCGCGTTCGCCGAGTTGTTGAGGAAGACGATCGCGGGCCGGAACACCGTCGTGAAGGCCCACTGGAACGGAATGACCAGCTTCGCTGTCTGCCGCGGCAGCGACAGAGCGAAGTTCTTGGGCACGAGCTCGCCGACGATCATCGACAGCAGCGTCGCGATGACGATCGCGGTGACCGAGCCCACCGGGCGCACAGCAGCCTCCGGCAGGCCCGCCGCCGTCAGAGGCCCGGCGAGCAGGCTCGAAATCGCGGGCTCCATCGTGTACCCCGTGAGCAGGGTGGTGAGCGTGATGCCCAGTTGCGCGCTCGACAGGTGTGTCGAGGTGATCTTGAGAGCAGAGATCGTCGGCCCGAGTCGCTTCTCCCCCCGCGCTTGGCGGGCCTCGAGCTCAGAGCGGTCGAGGTTCACGAGCGAGAACTCGCTCGCGACGAACAGGCCGGTGCCGATCGTCAGCAGCACGCCTATCCCGAGCAGGAGCCACTCGCCGCCGGGGAGTGCGCCCCCCGCGAGGGCGGCGCCCAACACCTCAGCGCCCACGGAGGACGCCCATCGCGCGTCGGGAGGAGATCAGGAAGTGCGGACTATGAGGAGGCTCCGCAGGGGCTGACGGGGGTTCCATGATCGCGCCAGTATAGGCCCCCCGGCGCGCTCGCCGCCTGCGACTGCGCCTACCAGGAGACCGGCAGCGCCTTGCCCTCCTCGTAGCCTGCCGCCGACTGCGTACCCACGACCGCGCGGTCGCGGAATTGCTCGAGAGTGGATGCCCCCGCATAGGTCATCGAGCTGCGCAGCCCCGCGGTGATCATGTCGAGGAGGTCGTCGAGTGAAGGGCGCTCGGGGTCGAGGTAGATGCGCGAGCTCGAGATGCCCTCCGCGAAGAGGGCCTTGCGGGCACGCTCGAACGGGTCGAGGCGACGGAACCGCTGCTCGACCGCTCTCGTCGAGGCCATCCCCCAGCTGCTCTTGAACGCCCGTCCCTCCTCGTCGAGCTCGATGTCGCCGGGCGACTCCAGGGTGCCCGCGAACCATGATCCGATCATGACGGCCGAGGCGCCCGCCGCGAGGGCCAGCGCCACGTCGCGCGGGTACCGCACCCCACCGTCCGCCCACACGCGGGCACCGTGCTCACGAGCCGCCTCAGAGGTCTCCAGAACGGCGGAGAACTGCGGGCGCCCCACCGCGGTCATCATGCGCGTCGTGCACATCGCGCCCGGTCCCACACCCACCTTCAGAACGTCCGCCCCCGCCTGCGCGAGCTCGACAGCGCCCTCCGCCGTCACCACGTTGCCCGCGACGATCGGCACGCCCAGCCCGGCCGCGCTGACCTCCCGGAGGGCCTGCACCATCTGCTCCTGGTGGCCGTGGGCCGTATCGAGCACGAGCACATCGACCCCGGCCTCCACGAGGGCCGCGGCCCGCTCGGCGGGCTCACGTGTGACGCCGACCGCCGCCGCGACGCGCAGCCTGCCGTGAGCATCCAGAGCCGGAGCGTAGATCGTCGACCGCACGGCGCTGCGGGCGCTGAGAGTCGCGATGATCTCGCCGCGGTGGCGCACGGCGACCGCCTCGACGCCCGCCGCCTCGATCAGCGCGAAGGCGGCGCGGGAGTCCGTGACGTCTTCGTCATCGATCGCCGGAATCGCGTCGGCCACCACATCGGCGAGCGGCGCGTCCGGCAGCCAGTGGCGCAGCGCAGACACGGGGAGGCACCTGGTCGGCCGGCCGTCGGCGTCGAGCACCGTCACGACGGCCCCGGGCGAGTCCACCGCGCGAGCGAGGGCACGGCCGACCGTCGCCCCGGCAGGCACACCCACGAGGGGGTCGTAGAGGATCGGCGCAGCCTTGACGTGCTGGATCGCCGCATCGAGATCCTGCAGCGCGAGATCCTGCGGCAGCACGCCGAGGCCACCGCGACGCGCCATCGCCGCGGCGAGCCGCGGCCCCGTGACCGAGGTCATGTTGGCGGCGACGAGCGGCGCGCGCAGACCGCAGGCATCGTCGACCGACAGATCGACCGAGAGCCTGCTGCCGACGCTCGAGCGCTGCGGCACCAGGAACACGTCGGAGTAGGTGAGATCGTGGGAGGGACGCTCACTAAGGAATCGCACATATTAACGCTAGCGGCACGGCGTGACCGGCTCGGACGCCGTCGACGAGCGGTTAAGCTAGACAGCACTGCGGTTCAGCGGGTGAGCCGCGGTGCGACAACTACCAATGAAGCGAAAGTGGGCGGTCGGCCGTGTCAAGCCAAGTGACCGGATCGAGCTCCGACGGCACAGCCTCGGGCGAATTCGGTGCCAATGAATGGCTCGTTGACGAGCTGTACGAGCAGTACAAGGACGACAAGAACGCGGTAGACCCGTCCTGGTGGCCCATTCTGGAGCGCTACCACCAGTCGGCGAGCACGAGCTCTCCGTCAGCGCCGACCACCACCGTCACGATTCCCGACGTACCGGTTCCTGCGTCGACGCCGACCGCTGCCCCCGCGTCCGTACCCGCCGCCTCCGTGCCGATCACGGGCAGCCAGCCCATCGCGCGCACGACCTCCATCGCCCCGCAGCCGCAGCCGATCCCCGCGCAGGCCCCCTCGACCGCATCCGTGCCCGTCGCCGCGGAAGACCAGGAGGCGCCCACGGAAGACACCGTGACGCCGCTCAAGGGCATGGCGAAGGCCCTCGCGACGAACATGGATGCGAGCCTCACCGTCCCCACCGCGACGAGCGTGCGCACCATCCCCGCGAAGCTGCTCATCGACAACCGCATCGTCATCAACAACCACCTCAAGCGGGCGCGCGGCGGCAAGGTGTCGTTCACCCACCTCATCGCGTGGGCCATGATCCAGGCGCTCAAGGAGTTCCCGAGCCAGAACGTCTACTACGACGAGGTCGACGGCAAACCCGTCGTGGTCACCCCGGGTCACCTCAACCTCGGCATCGCGATCGACCTGCCCAAGCCCGACGGCACGCGTGCGCTCATGGTGCCGGGCATCAAGAAGTGCGAGTCGCTCTCCTTCCACGAGTTCCTCGCCGCCTACGAAGACGTCGTCAAGCGGGCGCGCGACAACAAGCTCACCGCCGACGACTTCCAGGGCAACACCATCTCGCTCACCAACCCGGGCGGCATAGGCACGGTGCACTCCGTGCCGCGGCTCATGCGCGGCCAGGGCGCGATCATCGGCGCCGGTGCGCTCGAGTACCCGGCTGAGTTCCAGGGCATGTCGGCCGCGACGCTCGCAGAGCTCGGCGTCGGCAAGACGATCACGCTCACGAGCACCTACGATCACCGCGTCATCCAGGGTGCGGGCAGCGGCGAATTCCTCAAGAAGGTGCACGAGCTGCTCATCGGCGAGCGCCACTTCTACGAGAGCATCTTCGCCGACCTGAGAATCCCCTACGACCCGATCCACTGGGCGCAGGACATCCACGTCGACCTCGCCGACGACGTCAACAAGACCGCCCGCGTGCAGGAGCTCATCAACTCCTACCGCGTTCGCGGTCACATGATGGCCGATGTCGACCCGCTCGAGTACCGCCAGCGCTCGCACCCCGATCTCGACATCGCCAGCCACGGTCTCACTTTCTGGGATCTCGATCGTGAATTCGTCGCCGGCGGGTTCGGCGGTCGCCGCAACGCGCTCCTGCGCGAGATTCTCGGCGTGCTGCGTGACACCTACTGCCGCACCGTGGGCGTCGAGTACATGCACATTCAGGAACCGCAGCAGCGCCGCTGGTTCCAGGCCCACCTCGAGAAGCCCTACGAGAAGCCGACGCACGACGAGCAGATGCGCATCCTCGGCAAGCTCAACCAGGCGGAGGCGTTCGAGACGTTCCTGCAGACGAAATTCGTCGGCCAGAAGCGGTTCAGCCTCGAGGGAGGCGAGAGCGTCATCCCGCTCCTCGACGAAATCCTGCAGGGCGCCGCCGAGCAAGGTCTCGACGAGGTCGCGATCGGTATGGCCCACCGTGGCCGTCTCAACGTTCTCGCGAACATCGCCGGCAAGACCTACGGCCAGATCTTCCGTGAGTTCGAGGGCACGCAGGATCCGAAGTCGGTGCAGGGCTCCGGCGACGTGAAGTACCATCTCGGCACCGAAGGCGTCTTCACCTCGGCGGGCGGCCAGCAGATCGAGGTCTCGCTCGCAGCGAACCCCTCGCACCTGGAGGCCGTCGACGGCGTGCTCGAGGGCATCGTGCGAGCCAAGCAGGACCGCAAGGGTGACGGGGCCTTCAGCACGCTCCCCGTGCTCATCCACGGCGACGCGGCGATGGCCGGCCAGGGAGTGGTGCTCGAGACCCTGCAGCTCAGCCAGTTGCGCGGCTACCGCACGGGCGGCACGATTCACGTCGTCGTGAACAACCAGGTGGGCTTCACGACGCCGCCCGGTGAGGGACGCTCCTCGATTTACTCCACCGACGTCGCCAAGACGATTCAGGCGCCGATCCTGCACGTCAACGGCGACGACCCAGAGGCGGTGGTGCGCGTCGCGGCGCTCGCCTTCGCGTACCGGCAGGAGTTCAAGCGCGACATCGTCATCGACCTGGTGTGCTACCGCCGACGCGGGCACAACGAGGGCGACGACCCGTCGATGACGCAGCCGCTCATGTACAACCTCATCGAGGCCAAGCGCAGTGTGCGCACCCTCTACACGGAGGCGCTCGTCGGTCGCGGCGACATCACCGAGGAGGAGTTCGAGGCCGCCCACAAAGACTTCCAGGAGCGCTTGGAGGTCGCCTTCGCCGAGACGCACGCCGCGCAGACCGGCACGATTCCCGTCGTGGGCGGCACCGCAGGGCGTGAGGATGCGGTCTCGCCCGCGGGCGAGCCCGAGTCGACCGGGGTCGATGCGGCCGTCATCGCTCACATCGGCGACGCGCACGACAATCCGCCTGCCGGCTTCACCGTGCACTCGAAGCTGCAGGCGATGCTCAAGAAGCGCGTCGACATGAGCCGCAACGGCGGCATCGACTGGGGGTTCGGCGAGCTGCTCGCGCTCGGATCGGTGCTCATGGAGGGCACCCCTGTGCGCCTCTCGGGCCAGGACTCCCGGCGCGGCACCTTTGTGCAGCGGCACGCCGTGCTGCACGACAGGGTGAACGGCCAGGAGTGGCTGCCGCTGGCGAACCTCAGCGAGAATCAGGCGAAGTTCTGGATCTACGACTCGCTTCTGAGCGAGTACGCCGCGATGGGATTCGAGTACGGCTACTCGGTCGAGCGCCCCGATGCGCTCGTGCTGTGGGAGGCGCAGTTCGGCGACTTCGCCAACGGGGCGCAGACGATCATCGACGAGTTCATCTCCTCGGCCGAGCAGAAGTGGGCGCAGCGCTCGAGTCTCGTGCTGCTGCTGCCGCACGGCTACGAGGGGCAGGGCCCCGACCACTCCTCCGCGCGCATCGAGCGGTTCCTGCAGCTCGCCGCCGAGAACAACATGGTGATCGCCCGGCCCTCCACGCCGGCCTCCTACTTCCACCTCCTGCGCCGTCAGGCCTACGCGCGCCCGCGGCGCCCGCTCATCGTGTTCACACCCAAGGCGATGCTGCGCCTGCGGGGTGCGACGAGCGACGTGGCCGACTTCACGTCGGGTCGCTTCGAGCCCGTGATCGACGATGCGTCGGTCAGCGACCCCGCGTCGGTGCGGCGCGTGCTGCTGCACGCCGGCAAGATTCACTACGACCTCAAGAGCGAGATCGAGAAGCGCGGCACCACCGGCGTCGCGCTCGTGCGGCTCGAGCAGTTCTACCCGCTTCCCGAGGACGCGCTGCGCGAGGTCATCGAGCGCTATTCGAACGCCGAGCTGGTGTGGGTGCAGGACGAGCCCGAGAACCAGGGAGCGTGGCCGTTCTTCACGATCGAGCTTGCCAAGCGGGGCATGAAGTCGGTGCGCGTCGTCTCGCGGCACGCCTCGGCGTCGCCCGCCACGGGTTCGAGCAAGCGCAGCGCGCAGGAGCACGCCGAGATCATGGACGCGGCGCTCGCGGACTAGGTGGCCGGAAGGGCGTCGGTCAGGCGTCGAGCCGCTCGATGGTGCCGACGATGAGGGCGCGCAGGTCGTCGGGTGCGGTCTCCTGACACGCCTCCTTGACCTTGCTGCTGAGGGTCAGGCCGACGAGGTGCTCAGCAGAGCAGTCGTCGCAGTTCGCGAGATGCTCGCGAATGTCGGCGCACTCGGCAGCGCTCAGCTCGTTGTGCAGGAACTCTTCGAGCTCCGCCTTCGCCTTGTCGCATCCGCAGTCCGTCATGCCGTGCCCTTTCTCGCGGTGCTCCCCGGAATCGTCGACGCCGTCATGCCGCGCTCACGCGCGTAGTCGGCCAGCAGCTCGCGCAGCAGCCGCCGACCCCGATGCAGTCGGCTCATCACGGTGCCGACGGGAGTCTTCATGATGTCGGCGATCTCCTGGTACGCGAACCCTTCAACGTCGGCCAGGTACACCGCCAGGCGGAAGTCCTCAGGGATCGACTGAAGCGCGTCCTTGACGGCGCTCGCAGGCATGCGGTCGATCGCCTCGGCTTCCGCCGAACGCGTCACCGTCGTAGTCGCCGACTCGGCCCCGCCGAGCTGCCAGTCTTCGAGTTCGTCGATCGTGCCCTGGTAGGGGTCGCGCTGCTTCTTGCGATAGATGTTGATGTACGTGTTGGTGAGAATCCGGTACAGCCACGCCTTGATGTTCGTCCCCTGCTCGAACTGCCCGAAGGCGGCGAACGCCTTCACGAAGGTCTCCTGCACGAGATCGGCGGCATCCGCCGGATTCCGCGTCATGCGCATCGCGGCACCGTAGAGCTGATCCATGAGGGGCAGAGCCTGATCGTGGAACAGCTGTCGTCTCTCGCTCAACTCGTCGCTCATCGGGGCCCACTCTACTGTCGAGCGCCGTGCGGGCGCCTCGAGAAGGCTCGTCGCCATGCGGGGCTCCCTTCGATGAGTGTCGTGCGTGCCGTTACTGTAGAGAACCGATGCAGGTCTTCACCTATTCCAGCCCGCGCTTCTCTCCCTACGGGGACGAGGACCGCTCCGAGGCGTCCGACGCTCCCCAGCCCGGAGGGGCCTGGCGCGCGCCGCGCGCGAGCCGACCTCTTCGGGCTCGCCTGAGCCTGCCCGGCTCGAAGAGCCTGACGAATCGCGAGCTCGTGCTCGCCGCCCTCGCCGACGGCACCTCGGTGCTGAAGCGGCCGCTCATCTCGCGCGACACCGAGCTGATGATCGAGGCGCTGCGCTCCCTGGGCGTCACCATCGAGCGCGTCGAGGGCGAGGGCGCCTTCGGTCCCGATCTGCGCATCACGCCCCCCGACGAGCTCTCGGGCAGCACGACGATCGACTGCGGGCTCGCGGGCACGGTCATGCGCTTCCTGCCGCCGGTCGCCGCGCTCTCGCTCGGGCCCGTCGCCTTCGACGGCGATGACGCCGCTCGGCGACGGCCGATGCGCACCACGATCGAGTCGTTGCGCGCTCTCGGAGTAGACGTCAACGACGACGGCCGCGGATCACTGCCCTTCAGCCTGTGGGGCTCCGGTGCCGTGCAGGGCGGCGAGCTCTCCATCGACGCCTCCTCCTCGAGCCAGTTCATCTCCGGTCTGCTGCTCGCCGCCCCTCGCTTCGAGCGGGGTCTCGTGCTGCGGCACACCGGCGAACGCCTGCCCTCCCTGCCTCACATCGCCATGACGATCGAGACCCTCCGGCGGCGGGGAGTGCAGGTCGACAACCCCGAGCCGGGGCTGTGGGCTGTGCTGCCCGGCCCCATCGCCGCCACCGAGACGGTGATCGAGCCCGATCTCTCGAACGCCGCTCCGTTCCTCGTCGCCGCGCTCGTCGCCGGCGGCACGATCGCGATCGAGGGCTGGCCGCGGTCGACGACGCAGGTCGGAGCCGACCTAGAGCACCTCCTGCCCTTGTTCGGTGCGCGTGTGCATCGCGACGGCAGCGCGCTCGTGGTCGACGGCGGGGCCGGCGTCTGCGGCGGAGCCTCGGTACCCGGGGTCGACATCGATCTCTCCACCGGCGGCGAGCTCGCTCCGGCGCTCGTCGCGCTCGCCACTCTCGCCTCGGGCCCGAGCACCTTCCGCGGCATCGAGCATCTGCGCGGCCACGAGACCGACCGGCTCTCCGCCCTCGTCGCCGAGATCACCGCGATCGGCGGGAGCGCGCGCGAGCTCGAGGACGGAGTGAGCGTGACCCCGTCGCCCCTGCACGGCGGCCCCTGGCGCGCCTACGAGGATCACCGGATGGCGACGGCGGGTGCGATCGTCGGGCTCGCTGTCGATGACGTGACGATCGATGACATCGGCACGACGGCGAAGACGCTGCCGCAGTTCCCTGAGCTGTGGCAGCGGATGCTCGCCTCGAGCGAGGGCGACTCCTCGCCGTGAGCTGGCTCCCGCCGGATACCGAGGAGCCGTACGAGCAGTACGACGAGGCCCTCTACCGTGCCCGGCCGAACCCCAAGGCCAACCGCCCGCGCTCGAAGCAGCGCCCCGCGCACGACGACGCCGTCGTCGCTCGGGTGACGACGGTCGACAGGGGGCGGTACACGGCGCTCGTGGATGAGGATGGCGACGACGAGCGCACGGTGACGGCGACCCGGGCGCGCGAGCTGCGGAAGCAGTCGATCGTCACCGGCGACCGAGTCGATCTCGTCGGGGACGTGAGCGGCGAGGAGGGCTCGCTCGCCCGCATCGTGCGTGTCCACGACCGCCGTACTCTGCTGAGACGCAGCGCCGACGACACTGATGCGGTCGAGCGCATCATCGTCGCCAACGCCGACCAGCTGCTCATCGTCGTCGCCGCAGCCGACCCCGAACCGCGACCGCGACTGGTCGACCGCTACCTCGTCGCCGCCTTCGACGCCGGCATCACCCCTCTGCTCGTCATGACGAAGGTCGACCTCGCCGACCCCAGTGCCTTCCTCGCGCACTTCACCGGTCTCGATCTGCAGGTCGTCACGAGCACGCCCGAGCATCCCCCGGTCGACGCACTGCTCGAGAGACTGCGCGGGCGCACGACCGTGGCCGTCGGGCACTCCGGCGTGGGCAAGTCGACGCTCGTCAACGCTCTCGTGCCCGGTGCCGACCGCGCCGTCGGCGTTGTGAACGCCGTCACCGGCCGCGGGCGCCACACCTCCTCCTCGACCGTCTCGCTGCGCCTGCCCGCGGGAGGCTGGATCATCGACACCCCCGGCGTTCGCTCTTTCGGCCTCGGTCACGTGGACCCCGAGAACATCCTGCGCGCCTTCGGCGATCTTGCCGAGGTCGCCGCCGCCTGCCCGCGCGGCTGCACCCACCTGCCCGATTCCCCGGACTGCGAGCTCGTCGAGCGCGCCGCACGAGGAGAGCTCGGCGAGCTCGGACCGCAACGGCTGGACTCCCTGCAGAGGCTTCTCACGACCCTGCGCGCGCCGCGAGGGCGGGGTACCGCCGATAGCCTGGGCGAGTGACCGACACCGCCGCGCCGCACGACCCCGAGCTGAACGACACCGCCGCCGACGACCTCGCCCTCGCCCTGCGCCTCGCCGACGCCGCCGACGAGATCTCGCTGCCCCGCTTCCGCGCACTCGATCTCGTCGTCTCCACGAAGCCCGACCGCACGCCGGTCACCGACGCCGACCAGGCGGTCGAGCACGCCATTCGTGCCGGGCTGGCCGCCGGCCGCCCCGACGACGGCATCCTCGGCGAGGAGTACGGCACCCGGGAGGGGCAGGGCGCGGGTGCGACCCGGCAGTGGATCATCGACCCCATCGACGGCACAGCGAACTTTCTGCGCGGCGTGCCCATCTGGGGCACGCTCATCGGTCTCGCGATCGACGGCGAGCCCGTGGTCGGCGTGGTGAGTGCTCCCGCGCTGGGGCGACGCTGGTGGGGGGCTCGCGGGCAGGGCGCCTGGGCGCACGACGCGCAGGACGCAGAACCCCGGCGCCTGCAGGTCAGCGGCGTGAGCGAGCTCGCCGATGCGCGACTGAGCTACAACAGCCTGCGCGGGTGGGACGACGAAGGCCGACTCGACCAGCTGCTCGACTTGACGAGGACGGTCTGGCGGGCGAGCGCGATCGGCGACATGTGGTCGTACATGCTCGTCGCCGAGGGCGCGATCGATATTGCGGGCGAGTTCGACCTCCAGCCCTACGACATGGCGGCGCTGCAGCCGATCGTCGAGGAGGCTGGCGGACGCTTCACCTCCGTCGACGGTGACGCCGGCCCGTGGCACGGCAGCGCACTTGCCACCAACGGTGTGCTGCACGACGAAGTACTGCGCCGGGTGCGGACTCGATAGGATCCTGGCATGTCTGCACAGCGCACGCGCCCCGCCGCCCGCCGACTGCTCGCCGTCGCCCTCGCCCTCTCGGCAGGGCTGGCCCTGAGCGGATGCAGCCTTCTCGACGTGTTCACGGCGGGCAACCAGGCTGTGCGGGACGGTGACGGCCAGGTCATCGAGGGCAACGAGGAGACCGACGTGTTCTCGCTTCAGGTCGGCGACTGCCTCAATGACGGCGAGGTGGGCGAGACCGTGACCGCCGTACCGACCGTGCCGTGCGCAGAGCCGCACGACAGCGAGATCTACGCGTCGTACATCCTCGGCGATACGGCTTTCCCCGGCATCGACACGATCGTTGAGGAGGCCGACGCGGCCTGCCTCGCCGGGTACACCGAGTTTCTCGGCATCGACTACCTCGAATCGCGCTACGACTTCAGCTACTACCACCCGACGGAGAGCAGCTGGGCGGGTGGGGACCGCGAGATCCTGTGCCTCGTCTACGACCCCTCGGGCGAGCCGCTCACCGGCACCCTTCAGGGAGCCGGCGAGTAGGCCCGACCGCTACACCGTCAGAACGAGCTTGCCCGCCACGGCGCGCTCGGCCTGGAGCCGCAGTGCCTCGGGCGCATCCTCAAGGGTGAGCACGCGGTCGATGGGCGCGCGCAGGCGACCACCCTCCATCTCGTCGAGGAGCACACGGAGGTCGGGGGCGTTCTCGCGCTGCACCACGCTCGTGAGCCGGTGCCGCACCCACGGGTTCAGCACAGTCGCGAGCAGTTGGCGCTCGAGGCCGTCCAGCAGCGGCCCTCCCGCGCCGTCGGCGCCCACGATGACGAGGGTGCCGCTCGGTGTCAGGGCGCGCCGCAGCACGGAGAGCGGGCGGCCGTCGGCCGTGTCGATCACCACGTCGTGGGCGCCCCACTGCACCGGGTCTGGCGTGGCGCGGTAGTCGATCGTGCGCTCGGCTCCGAGCTCGCGGGCGAGGGGCGACTTCGCGGCGCTCACCACCGCCGTCACGTGGGCGCCGCGCAGCGCCGCGAGCTGCACGAGGAAGGAGCCCACGCCCCCGCCCGCGCCGATCACGAGCACGCGCTGGCCCGCCTCGATGCGCGCGGCATCGCGCACGGCCTGGAGCGCCGTGCTCGCCGAGACCGGTAGCGTTGCGGCATCGCCGCTCGAGACCCCATCGGGGATGCGCGCCACCCGGTCGGCACGCGCGACGACGAGCTCGGCGAATGCCGCTGGCGCCGCGCCGGTCACGCGGTCGCCGATCGCCCACTCGTCGACGCCGTCGCCGAGCTGCTCGACCACGCCCGCGAAAGCGAGCCCGATGACGGGCTGCCGCGGGGTGCGCTGACCCACGAAGGGCCGCAGAACGCGGGGCTCACCGGTCAGGATGTGCAGCGTTCCCGAGTCGGGGCTGACCGCTTCGACGCGCACGCGCACCTGGCCGCGACCCGGGATCGGCGCGGGCCGCTGCTCGACGCTGAGTCGCTCGGGGCCGCCGTAGCCGCGCTGGACGACCGCCCTCATCGCCCCTCCTCCGCTGCGGCCGCCGCCGACTCGGCGGGGTACTGGAAGACGTCGTCGAGCGGTACTCCGAAGACGTGCGAGATCTGGAAGGCGAGCTCGAGCGATGGCGAGTACCGGCCTTGCTCGATGGCGATGATCGTCTGACGTGTGACACCGACGGCCGCCGCGAGCTGGGCCTGGGTGAGCTCGCCGTGCGCGAACCGCAGTGCGCGGATCGCATTGGTGACTCTCGTGGGCTTCACCATGCGGGCACGCCCCTGCGGTAGAGGGCGATCTTCGTGACACCTTCGAGGATGCCGGAGAGCAAGAATCCGAGGAAGATCGCGTGGGCGATCCAGAAGTGGTCCGCCTCCAGCATGGCGAGCACGAGGGCCGTCAGCGCACCGAGGATAAGCAGGCCGCGCGAGGTGAACTCTGCGCGAGCGCTGATCTGCTTGTCGCGCACGTCGGTCTGCGTGCCGTCCCGGCGCGTCGCGATCGTGACGAAGATCGTCACGATGATGACCGCGACGATCCCGGCGCCGATGCTCCACAGCATCGCGTCGACGTACGGCGTCTGCTCGAGAGCGCCGTCAGCGGCGCGAGCGAGCAGCACGGTCAGGTACACGATGAACGTGACGATGCCGACGATGAGGCCGACCCACGCTCCCTTCACTTCATACGCCACGAGGCGCTCCTTCACAGTCGAGAGATGTCACGTTTTGCTGACATGCAGACAGTAAAGGATGTTCGACACGTTGTCAAACATGCTTTACATCGCGGTGCGAAGACACCCGATCAGTCGATGTCGACGATGCGCTTGCCGAGCGGCAGCAGCGCCACCGGCACCATTTTGATGTTCGCGATCGCGAAGGGAATGCCGATGATCGTGATGGCGAGAGGGACTGCCGTGATGATGTGGCTCAGCGCCACCCACCAGCCGGCGAGCACCACCCAGATGACGTTGCCGATGAGCGCCCAGAAGCCCGACGTCGGCGTCTCCACCACGCGCTTGCCGAATGGCCACAGCGAGTAGACGCCGATGCGAGCGGCGGCAATACCCCACGGGATCGTCACGATGAGTACGAACATGATCAGCGCCGCGAGCATCCAACCGAGGAACAGCCACACGCCGGAGAGCACGAGCCAGATGATGTTGAGAAGGGTGCGCATGCGCTCAGTCTGACATCGCGCGGCGCGAGCGGAGCATCCTCAGCGCGTGACAGCGGCCGGTGGTGGAGATGGGGGGAATTGAACCCCCGTCCACTGCTGTGATTCGAAGTCTTCTACGGGCGTAGTCTGCGGAAAGCGTTCTACTCGGCTCCGACCTTTGTCGCAGACACCTAGGTCGACGAGCCCAGCCTCAGTTCGAGTCCCACGTGCTCCTGAGACGCAGGCACGCAGCGAGTCTCCTCAATGACGCCAGCGACCGGGGCGGAGACGAACCCGGGCTGACGGACTATCTACTCTGCCTTAGGCGGCGAGAGCGAAGTCGGTGCGCTTGGAATCGGCACCTGTTGGTTGCAGAGATCGTTAACGAGATAACCCTGCATCCTCGACCCGCTTCTCTTCGTCTCGCAGGCAATGTCGAAACCGATCATCCCCATGCGTCACAATCGAGCACCGCAGGGTGCCGAGAGAGGGCCGCTGTCACGCGCTGTGGAGTTGAGAACGTGCGACCGGTCACCCGTCGCACTCGAACGTCGTCGCCGACGTAGCCCTTCAGTATAGGGGACGCCCACCGCGCCCGCCAGAGCCGTGCGCCGACGCGTCCCGCACGCCTAGGAGACGCGGGAGTCCTCCAGCGTGCGCATCGCTCCCACGCTGCGGGCGCGGAGGTCGGCCAGAGCAAGGCTCAGCGCCACGGCCACGAAGCCGAGGATGACGAGTGCCGCATGCAGGTAGGCATCCTGGTAGACGACGAGCTCCGTCTCGGTTCCTCTCTCGCTGTACACCGTCGCATAGAAGGCCGCGGTCGCCGCGGCGAGACCGACGGCAGTTCCCACGCGCTGGCCCACCTGCTGGATCGAACCCGCGACGCCGCCGGAGGTGACCGGTACATCGGCCAGGGCCAGAGTCTGGTTGGGGGCGATCACCGCGCCGCCGCCGGCGCCGGCGATCCCCATCGCGATCGCCACCGCCCACGGCACAGCTGCGGCCGGGAGGGTCAGAGCCGTCACGAGCACGAGCCCGAATCCGAGCAGCAGCACAGCGAGCCCGGCGACGACGAGGCCGCGCCCGAATCGTTCGACGACGCGACCCGAGTAGAGCGAACTGAGCGCCATCATCAGAGCGAACGGAATGGTCACCATGCCCGCGAAGACCGCCGCGAGCCCCTGACCGAGCTGCAAGTACAGCGTCAGTGTCAGGAACATCGACGGCATCGCGGCGAAGAAGGCGATTGCGAGCAGCGTGCCGTTGCGATAGCTCGTCACTCGGAAGAGCGCGAAGTCGACGATCGCCGACCGACCGGAGCGTGCGTACCGCGCCTCCCACCAGACGAACAAGGCCCCGGAGACGGCGAAGGCCGCGAGCCACGCCCACCGGGCAGGGTCATCGTCGGGGCCTCCAGTCGTGAGTACGAAGGGCAGCATGAGGCTGAGCACGGCGATACCGAGGAGGGCGGTGCCGATCAGGTCGAGGTCGCGCGAACCGCTGCTCGCCGGCTGCGTGCGCGGCAGGAGCCGGTAGGCGACGGGGAAGAGTCCGATGACGAGCGGTACGTTCATCCAGAAGATGAGCCGCCAGCCCAGATCGTCCCCACCCAGGTCGACAAAAAGACCGCCGAGAGTCGGGCCGAACGCCGTCGAGAGACCGATCACCGCCCCGAAGACGCCGAACGCACGACCGCGCGCCGGGCCCTGGAAGAGCTGCTGGATCAGGCCCAGCACTTGCGGCATGAGCAGGCCGGCGGCGACGCCCTGGAGGATGCGCGAGCCGGCGAGCACCTCCACGGTCGGCGCGACCGCGCACAGCAGGCTCGCGACGAGGAAGACGACCAGTCCGACGAGGAACATGCGGCGACGCGAGTTCTGATCGCCGTAGCGCCCTGCGGGCACGAGGACGACGCCGAAGGCGAGGATATACCCGGCGATGATGATCTGGATCTCGGTCGGGCCCGCGCCGAAAGCACCCTCGATCGCGGGCACCCCCACGTTGACCTTCGAGACGTCGAGAATCGTGAGCGAGGCGACCGCCACGGCGACGGCGAACGCACGCCAGCGGGTGCGATCATCCATCTCGGGCTCGGCGGTGCGCGCGTCATTCGTCACGGGGGTTCACCCTACCCGCGCCCGACTGGGAGCCATCGCCAGTGCAGCCCGTTACTCTCCGCGAATGTTGCGCAGCCGCATGGCCCGCTCTGCCTCGCGCTTATCCTGCTTCTCGCGCAATGCGTGTCGCTTGTCGTACTCGCGCTTGCCCTTCGCAACGGCGAGCTCGACCTTGGCACGGCCGTCACTGAAGTAAATGCTCAGCGGCACGAGCGTGTAGCCGCCCTCCTGCGTCTTCTGGCTGATTTTGATGATCTGCGCCTTGTGCAGCAGCATCTTGCGCTTGCGGCGGGGCGGGTGATTCGTCCAGGTGCCCTGCGTGTACTCGGGAATGTGCACGGCATCGAGCCACGCCTCGCCCCCGTCGATGAAGCCGTAGCCGTCGACGAGGCTCGCACGCCCCATCCGCAACGACTTGACCTCGGTGCCGCTCAGCACGAGACCAGCCTCGTAGGTGTCCTCGATCGTGTAGTCGTGCCGCGCCTTGCGATTGGTCGCGACGACCTTTCTGCCCTGCTCCTTCGGCACGTCGCTCACCTCCCGATCACGCCCGATGCGGATGCCCACCGCGCGTGTCGCGGCAGCCCTCCAGCATACCTGCGCCGGATGGGAAGGGTCAGACGCGCAGGTAGCGCGTGATGGCGACGTTCGCCGACACGGCAGCGAGCAGGGCGCCGGCGATGAGCAGCACGGGTGCGACGAGTAGCGCCTCGTCGAGTCCGACGAGCGAGGTGAGGGGCAGAGCCTGCGTGAGGTAGCCCTGCACGAAGAACTCGACGATCGCGATGATCGCGACGCCCGCGAGCGCCGAGCCGATGAGCGCGGCGACCACTCCTTCGAGGATGAACGGCGTCTGGATGAACCGGTTGGATGCGCCCACGAGCCGCATGATGCCGAGCTCGCGGCGGCGCGAGAAGGCGCTCAGCCTGATCGTGGTGGCGATGAGCAGTACGGCGGCGACGAGCATCAGCGCCGCGATGCCGACCGCGGTGATGCTGGAGGCGTTGAGCACGTCGAAGACGCCGTCCAGGTAGGCGCGCTCGTCTTCGATGCTCTCGACGCCGGCGAGCCCGCCGAGGGCGTCGACGAGGATCTGGCTCTGGTCGACGTCGACGAGGTCGACCCAGAAGGCGGGCGGCAGAAACTCCGGTGAGACGAGCTCGGCGGCCGCGGTGCCCGCGAACTGGTCTTGGAAGTTCGCGTACGCCTCCTCCTGCGTCTCGAAGTAGTAGGTGTCGATAAACGGTGCGAGCGTCGCGGACTGCAGCTGCGCCTCCACCTGGGCGATCTGCTCTGGCGTGGCGGCCTGCTGCTCGCAGCCGCCGATCGTCGCGAACTCGGTGCACAGGTAGACGGCGACCTGCGCGCGATCGAACCAGTACGACTTCATTTCGGTGATCTGCATCTGCAGCAGCATCGCGGCGCCCACGAACGTCAGCGAGATGAAGGTCACGAGCACGACCGAGACGACCATGGAGAGGTTGCGGCGCAGCCCCTGACCGACCTCGCTGAGAACGAGACCAAGCCTCATCGCGCCTCCCCCGTGGCGGAGAGGCGCGGCGACGCCGCACCGGCCTGCGACAGGACGGGGTTCGCCTGCGTCTGGTACCCGCCGCCGCGCTCGTCGCGCACGATACGACCACCGATGACCTCGATGACGCGGCGCTGCAGACGGTCGACGATGCCGGCGTCATGCGTGGCCATGATGACCGTCGTGCCGTTGGCGTTGATGCGCTCGAGCAGCGTCATGATGCCCGCGCTCGTCGCCGGGTCGAGGTTGCCGGTCGGCTCATCGGCGAGCATGATCGCGGGCTTGTTGACGAGGGCGCGCGCGATCGCCACGCGCTGCTGCTCGCCGCCGGAGAGCTCGTGGGGAAACCGCCCCTCCTTGCCCTCGAGCCCGACGGTGCGCAGCGCGTCGGGCACTGCCTCGTGGATAAAGCCCTTGCTCTTGCCGATCACCTGCAGCGTGAAGGCGACGTTCGCGAACACCGTCTTGTTCGGCAGCAGCCGGAAGTCTTGGAAGACGACACCGAGGTTGCGGCGAAAGTAGGGAACCTTGCGGCTCGAGATCGCGCCGAGATCCTGCCCGAGCACGTGGATCGAGCCGCTCGTCGGCTTCTCCTCCTTGAGCACGAGGCGCAGAAAGGTCGACTTGCCCGACCCGGAGGCGCCGACGAGGAACACGAATTCACCGCTGAGAATCTCCAGGCTGACGCCGTTGAGCGCCGGCCGAGCCGTCCCGCGGTACACCTTGGTGACCTCTTCGAAGCGAATCATCGCGATCAGAGTAAGCGGGCGCGCGCGGTGCGTCGCACTGCGACACCCTCCGTGCACGCTTTCTCAGCGACGCCACGCGCCGACCAGCGCCGGGCACCCCCCGGGTTACTGACCGAACCGCTATTCGATCGGGGCGCGCTTGCGCCACCTGATGCCGGCGGCGATGAAGCCGTCGAGGTCTCCGTCGAAGACTGCCGAGGGGTTGTTGACCTCGTGCTCGGTGCGCAGATCTTTGACCATCTGGTACGGCGCGAGAACGTAGGAGCGCATCTGGTCGCCCCAGCTCGCGGTGATCGTACCGGCGAGCTCCTTCTTCGTCGCCGCCTCCTGCTCCTTCTGCAGGATCAGCAGGCGCGACTGCAGCACGCGCATCGCCGCCGCTCGGTTCTGAATCTGGCTCTTCTCGTTCTGCATCGAGACGACGAGACCGGTGGGAAGGTGGGTGATGCGTACGGCGGAATCGGTCGTGTTCACCGACTGCCCTCCCGGCCCTGACGACCGGAACACATCGACACGGATGTCCGACTCCGGCACCTCGATCGCGGCGCTCTCCTCGAGGAGGGGAATGACCTCGACCGCGGCGAAGCTCGTTTGGCGCTTTCCCGCGGCGCCGAACGGCGACATGCGCACGAGGCGGTGCGTACCCGCCTCGACGCTGAGGGTGCCGAAGGCGTGGGGCGCATCCACTTCGAAGGTCGCCGACTTGATGCCCGCCTCCTCCGCATAGGAGATGTCCATGACGGTCGTGGCGTAGTCGTGCTGCTCGGCCCAGCGCAGGTACATGCGCAGCAGCATGTCGGCGAAGTCGGCGGCGTCGACGCCTCCCGCGCCCGCGCGGATCGTGACGACCGCCGGGCGTGCATCGTATTCACCGTCGAGGAGGGTGCGCACCTCCATCTCGCCGAGGGTCTTCTCGATCGCCGTGAGCTCGGCCGCGCACTCGGCGGCGGCATCCTCGTCGTCGGCCTCTCGCGCCATCTCGATGAGCACATCGAGGTCGTCGAGTCGCTGCCGCAGGGCTTCGATGCGCTCGAGCTCCGTCTGACGGTGACTGAGGTCGCTCGTGACCTTCTGCGCGTGCGCGGTGTCGTCCCACAGGTCGGGTGCGGAGGCCTGCTCGCTGAGTGCGGCGATCTCCGACTGCAACCGGTCGACGTCGACGACGGCGCGGATGTCGGCGAAAGTGCTGCGGGCGGCGCCGATGCGCTCAGAGAAGTCCAGGTCGATCATGTCTGCCCCAGCCTATCGCCGCGCGCGGGCGTAGCATCGACCTCGCGATGAGCACACGAAACGATGACTTCCGCTGGCGCTCCATCGTGGTGCCCGCTCTCCTCCCGACGTTGCTGTTCACCACCGCCGAGGGTGCGATCATCCCGCTGATCCCCGCCCTGGCTAATCAGGTCGGCGCGAACCTCGCGATCGCCGGGCTGGTGGCGGCGATGCTCCTCGTCGGGTACCTGGTCGGCGACATACCGGCGGGGTGGGTGGTGGCTCGACTCGGCGAGCGCAATGCCATGCTCGGCGCCCTCCTGATCGGCGGGGCAGGGCTCGCTCTCGCCGCGTTCGCTCCGAACGCCCCCCTCCTCGGACTCGCGATCGGCCTGATCGGAGTCGCCGCGGCAGTCTTCGGGCTCGCACGGCACTCGCTGGTCACCGTGGTCGTGCCCCGCGTCTACCGGGCTCGTGCACTGTCAACGCTGGGGGGAAGCTACCGGCTGGGCCACGTCATCGGCCCGTTCCTGTCGGCCTCAATCCTCGCAGTGAGCGGCGGCATCACCGGGGTCTTCTGGCTCTGCCTGGGTTTGCTCGTGCTCGTCGCGGCGAGCCTGATTCTGCTCCCTGACCCGGAGCGCGTGCTGCGCGCCCAGCGCGCTGAGAGCCTGCCGGTCGTTGCTCCGCTCGACGTTTTTCGCACGATCCACGCGCAGCGAGGGCCGCTCGCCCGTCTGGGAAGCGCGGGCCTCGTCGTGTCTGCCGTGCGTGCGACTCGGCAGGTGCTCATTCCCCTGTGGGCGGTCAGCATCGGCCTGGATGAGGCACGCACAGCCCTCATCATCGGCATCGCTGCGCTCGTCGACTTCCTGCTGTTCTACCCGGGCGGTTGGCTCATGGATCGCTACGGTCTCATCGTGACATCGGTGCCGCCCATGATCGGCATGGGGGCCGCCTTCCTCGTGCTGGCTCTCTCGGAGGGGGCAGGGGATCCTGTCGCGTGGTTCACCGGCGTCACATTCGCCTTCGCACTCGCGCACGGGCTCAGCTCGGGAATCCTCATGACGATGGGATCCAACCTGGCTGGACGGAGAAACCCTGCGCCGTTCCTGGGGGCATGGCGTCTCGTTCTCGACGGTGGTCGGGCCGGCGCGCCACTGGTCGTCTCGGCCGTCACCGCGGCGTTCGGCCTCGCCGCCGCCTCCGCCACGATCGGCGTCGTCGCGCTCGTCGGTGCCGGCCTTCTGGCCTGGTTCATCCCGCGCGAAGAGGGCTTGCACCGCCGACGCGGCTGAGCAGTGGCCGCAGTGCGTTGGTCAGCCGTCAGGTTAGTCGGCAGCGGGAGCCGGCGCCGAGCCCACGGCCGAACCGACCGGCGCCGATTCGGCGGCTTCGAGCGGCATCTGGGCGGCCATCGTGACGGCGGGGTGCGCGCCGGTGCTCGTCTCCGCCTCGTCGGTCGGCACCATCTGACTGGTCGCGGCGGGCACGTCGCTGAAGGCCGAAGACGGCAGATCTCTCTCATCACCGACAATCGCAGCGATGATGCGCTGGGCGACGGCGGCCGGTTCGAGACCGGTGGGGAACTTGGGCGTCTCACCGGCGATGGGGTGGCGGGAGAGCGCGGTCTCTGTGTGGCCGGGTCGCGCGTCGATGACGCGGATGCCCGACTTGCGCACCTCGCGGGCGGCGACCTGCACGTACGCGGCCAGAGCGGACTTCACGGCCGAGTACGCCCCGATGCCGTTGGTGGGGTGCTCGCTCACCACTCCGCTGAGCGTGAGGACGAACGGCGCTCGGCCCTCGTCTGCGCTGTCGCGCAGCGACGGGATCGCGGCCCGGAGCATCCTCATCGGGGCGAGGGCGTTGATCTCCCACAGCGCCTCGATCGTCTCGTCCGATGTGTCGGCGACCGCGCCGAAAGCGACAGCGCCCGCGGCATTGACGACGCCGTCGAGCCGGCCGTGCGTGGTGACGGCAGTGGCGACGAGTGTGCGCGCGGCGGCCGGGTCGGTGAGGTCGGCGGGCACGAGCTGGCCCGGAATACCGAGAGCCTCGAGATCGGTCATCGAGCGCGCGCTGAGCGTGAGCTGCGCGCCGGCGTCAGCGAGCTGTCGGGCCAGATGGCGGCCAAGGCCACCGGTCGCTCCGAGGATGAGGATGGAGGATCCCTGCAGTGAAGTCATACTCGCAGGGTAGGTTGGCTCACTGGGAGCACGCAGACAACATCCAGAAATTTCCGTGGTGATCTACTGCTGCTGCATCTGCTGCATGTACTCGCGAATAGTGGGCACGCCTTCGAGCTTGTGGCGGAAGAACGTGTTGACGAGGTTGATAACGTGCGCACGCGCCGCCTCCAAGTCACTCGAGCGCCGCTCCCCCGCATCCTGATCCTCCAGCGTGCGCCGCAGCGTCATGAGGGCGGAGACGATCTCCGCCTCCTCCTCGCCTTCGAGCTCGGCGATGACCTGCATGATGAGCGCATCAGCCTGGTCACGCACCGCCTCGATCGGGATGGTGGTCCCCGGCTGGGTGGCGTTGTCGAGCGTGGAGAGGAGTGACCACACCTGGTAGAGGATCGTGGCCGGCTCGTCGAACAGCTCGCGCACGTAGGCGGCGTCGACGTGGCGGCCGGAGAGTCGGAAGATGTTGTACATGCGCTTGGCGGCCTTGCCGTAGTTGACCTGCTTCGTGAGGTACTTGCGCACTTCGCTTTCGAGCCGCTCCACGTACTCGTCGAGTGCGTCATCGCTCACGAATTTCGCGACCTTCGCGAACGTCGGCATAGCGTCGGCGTCGAGGTAGACCTCTTGGAAGTACGCGTCGAGGTACCCGTCGAGGGGCACGATCTCGCCGTCGGGCGCCTCCCACGTCACGTCGATAACGTTGCTCGCATTGGAGAGCGCCTTGCGCTCGGGGTCGGCGACGACCCAGTCGAGCTTGCACCAACCGGGGTCGAGCGCGGACTCGTGCCAGGTCAGGGTGCGCGTGGTTCCGTCGGCGAGGGCGAGCTCAACCGTCTGCGCCTCGACCTCGGCGGGAGTCCAGGTGATGGGGGTGCCCTTCTTGCGTGCCTGGCCGCCGTGCTCGCAGTCGTCGGGGTAGTTGCCGAGCTTCGCCTCGAGGAACTGGAAGGGGTCGCCCGTGGCGGTGCGTCGGGCGGCGTCGCGCATGAGGTCGGCCATGATGAGGCAGGCCTCGTCGCGGGTGTCGGCCTTGATGTTGAGCCGCTGGAAGTAGTCGCAGTCTCCGGGGAAGGACTGAATCTTCGATTGCGCGGCCGAGCCGCTCAGCGCGAGGGCGCTCTCGGCGATCTCGGGCGGGCCCGTGACCTCGACGATCGCGCCGATACGGCGGAAGCGCTCGAGGTCGCGCGGTGTGAAGTCGAGCATGCTGACGCGGTGGCCGAAGGTGCCGCTCTCGTGGGCCACGATGTGGTCATCGCTGGCGGCGTCGGCGGCAATCGCGGCGAGCCACTGCAGGGCTCCCTCCTCGTCGAGCTGCACGCCGAGGCGCTGGGCAGACTCGATGATGCGGGCGAGATCGTCGTCAGGGGCGGTGCGGGGGTCGGAGGGTGACGCGGGGGCTGCAGAGCTCATCGGTGAGGCCTCTCGGGTTGCGCGCACGGCGGCCCGCGCACTGGTCAGACACCTGCGGCGCGCGCCCGCTGCTCGGCTTGGATGGCCCGAAACAGCGTCGCCTGGTCGCGCGCGTCGTCGAGGGCATTATGCGTCAGGACCATGTCGATGCGATAGTGCTCGGCGACGCGGTGCAGGCTCGTCTCACCCCACGGTGCGCCCGTCACGCCCGCGTAGTACGCCTTCACGTCGAGCGCAGCGTGGCCCAGCGGGTTGCGGCCGAGGTAGCGGTGGAAGTAGTCGGCGACGAACATCCAGTCGAAGGGAGCGTTGAAGCCGACGAGCAGCGGCCGAGTCTGTGGTGGCGTCACCGCGTCGATCCACTCGGCGAACGCGATCATCGCGTCGCGGGGCGGGGTGCCGGATGCTCGCAATCCGTCGAGCGTGAAGCCTCCGATCTTCATGGCCGCGTCGTCGACTGTGTCGCGGTCGGGCTGCAACTCGACGTAGAACGCCTGCTCGGGGTCGTCGACGAGGCACGCGCCGATGGAGAGCATCGCGTAGTCGCTCGGGCTCGGGCCGGCGGCCTCGATGTCGACGGAGATGAGGGTGACGGGTCGAGGGTCGGGCATGGCTCCACGCTAGACGGTGCGCGCCGCACCGGGTCGCGTTCAGCCGAAGACGCTGCGCGCCGTCGCGGTCACCTCGAGGCGTAGCCCCTCGGCTACGAAGAGGGTGAGCATGGGCGGCCGCCAGTAGCTCGACAGCGTCACACGCGCGCTCAGCCCATCGGGGGTGCTCGCCGACTCGAGGGTCACGCCGTCGAGGGATCCCGTGGGCGCGACCGCCAGATACGCCGCGACATCCTCGCGCACCCGCGCATCGGTGAGCCGCGGCCGCAGCAGCTCCCCCTCCCGCACGGTCACGTCGTCGAGGTCGAAGGACTCGGCACCGACGAGCGCAGCACCGTCGGCGAGCGTGAAGAGTCGCGCGCGCTCGAGATACAGGGCGGTCGCCGCCGTGACGAGCAGCACGACGACGAGGGCGAGCCCGGCGTAGCCGATGATGAGCGGCAGAGTCGAACCTCGGTCGTCGCGTAGCGCGTGCGGCCAGCGCCGCGCAATCGCAGGTCGCCGCGCCCCTCTCACCGTGCGCCCCAGAACCGCGACACCTGCTGGGTCGCGCTCGCGTCGATCGGCACCGACAGCGGCCCACGGAGTTCGGCGACGGGCGGCAGCAACGGTAGCGGCACCCGCACACTCACCTCGACGGTCACCCAGCCGCGGCGCGTGTGGCACTGCGCCGGCACGGGCGAGCACCGGATGCTCAGGGCCACGTCGCTCGGGACCACCCCGTGGTCGGCCAGCGCCAAGGCGAGCGCTCGTTCGGCCGCCGCCGTGCCCGTCGGAGTCGACTCGGCCTGCACGAACACCCGAGCCGCCTGCCGCGCGGCCCCCTCCGTCGCGAGCGCCGCCGACTGGATGGCGCTGAGCGCGACCACGAGGTAGACGAGCGGCACGAGCAGCAGCATTCCCGCAGTGAGGAACTCGAGCGAGGCCGAGCCGCGGTCGTCGGTGGCGGCAGAAGTCGCCCAGCCGCGCCGCTCACCGCAGCGGTTCGAGCGCGGCACGCCCGGTCACCTCCAGACTGCGATCGATCCCCGCGAGCCCGATCAGAGGCAGGGGTGAGCGCACCGTGACGACGACAACCGGGTGCCCCTCGTAGCGACCGAAGCCCGCCGAGATGTCTCCGGCGTAGGACTCGCCGACCGCGGAAACGATGAGGTCGCGACTGCGTTCGACTCAAGCCGCGAGGCTACTGTCGGCGAGCGCCGCATGGCGAGCGCCCTCCGCTGCGGCGTCGATGAGGGTCGACCGCACGTGCAGGGCGAGCGCGAACTGCAGCACCGACACGGTCAGGAGGGTCAGCAGCGCGCCGACGAGGACGAACTCCACGGGTGCCGAACCGCGGTCGCCGGGCTCGCAGCACGAGCGACCGCGGGAGAGCATCCTCATGCCTCGCGCCGGTATCGTGGGGTGACCGCCCCCAGACGCAGCGAACGGAACCTGAGATGACTGAGCCGACCTTCACGATCCGCGGAGCCACCGAGGATGACTACGAGGGCGTGCACGCGATCCTCACGAGCCCTCACATCATGCAGGGCACACTGCGTGTGCCGCTCGCGAGCACCGATTACTCCAAGGCTCGCCTTGCCCCCAAGAACGGCGTGCATCAGATCGTCGCCGTCGCCAACGACACCGAGGAGATCGTGGGCTTCGGCGAGCTCATCACGACCCCCGACGAGCCGCGCGCTCGGCATGCTGGCGAGATCGACCTCGTCGCCGTCGGTGAGGAGTGGCAGAGCCAGGGCGTCGGCTCGGCACTCATGGATTCGATGATCGACCTGGCCGACAACTGGCTCGACCTGAAGCGCCTGAGCCTCATCGCGTTCGTCGGCAACGACCGCGCGATCGCCCTCTACGAGCGGCTCGGCTTCGAACGCGAAGGCATCATGCGGCGCGTCGGCTACGGCGACGGCGACTGGATGGACGCCGTCATGATGGCCCGGCTGCGCGACTGAGCTTCGCCCGCACGGCGACACGATCACGGTGCTCGCCGGCCACGCAGCTCTGGCGCCCACGCTAGAACGCGGTGACGCGGTCGATCGCCTGCTGGAACACTCCCTGCAGAGCCGGCCCGGCGAGAGCCCAGATCAGGATGACGAGCCCGGCGGTCATGAGGGTGATGAGCACCCAGCCGGGAACATCCCCTTCGTCATAGTGGGCCAAGTCCGCAAGCTTCTGTCTGATCGTCTTCATGGCCAGCATGGTGCCCCAGATGAGCAGCGCCGAGCGGAAGTTATCCACGCATTGCGCAAGGTGCGACCTCCAACAGCGCCCCTCGCTCCGTCGCTATGGACTCCACCCCGTGCGATCCAGCGCCCGGCCAACGCTTCACCGCGCCACCTGTCCCACGGACGACCATCTGATGTGGCTAGCATGTGACCCATGTTCGCCCGGATCCCATTACCCCTCAGCGGACTTCTTGCTTTGGCGACTGGGACCTGGTTGCTCACTCAGTATCCGATCACCGTGGGCTGGTTCGGATGGGTGGGTGGCGACGCGGCCGAAATTGACATCACCGCGCAAATTTCTCTGATTACGCAGCTCGGACTCTTTCTGCTCGTTGTCGGCGGCGGTCTGCTCGGCGCATCCCTCGGCTTCGTGGTGGGTCGTCGAGAGCGGCGACAGTCACCTCCGCAACCAGTCTCGAGCCAGACCTAGCCGGTAGGCACACGAGCCGTGAATCACTGGGGCATCAGTAACTGGGCTGGGCGTCTCCCCCGCTCCCCCAAGACGGCTTAGTAGCCTTCCATCGTTTCGTGGGCCACGGCCCTCTCACACGGGGCTGGGCACTATCGCGGAGGCTCCTCTTGACAACTGGCCGTCATGTGCCTGTTTCAATGACAGCCCAGCCAGGAACATCCCCTTCGTCATGAAGGGCCAAGTCCGCAAGTCTCTTCTTGAGCTTCATCATGGCCGTGAGCATGCCAGGACACGACAGTCCCATTGCGAGAAGTCCACAGGCATCGCGCCGATGCAACTGTGGCATGCTCACTGAATGGGCGTCCTTGTGTTTGTCGTCAGAGACGTTGACCTGCGCAAAGAAGGCGTGAGCAACGCGGCCGACCAAATCGCACAGCGCTCCAGTCTGCTGCCGAAGCCGACAGGTCCAGACGACCCGTCCTTGGACGTGTACATCTACATTCCGGGCAAGACTTGGCAGCACGAGAAGAGTGGCTACAAGCTGGGTTCGCTCTCCGAGAAGAGTCGAGCGTGGCAACGGGTGATGATCTACGTGCCGGACGAGCTCACTGATGAGGATGAGGCAATCCAGTACTTCGACCGGACGTTGGCAGATGTCGCAGATGCCGTAGAAGCGAAGTTGCGTAAGCGCCAACCACTTTGGCCGATTGACCAGCTGGTCGGGTATCTGAGGTCTCTGCGGTCGGCCCACCCCGCAACTTGACCGATCACCGTCATGTGCCTATTCCAATGAGCACCCAGCCGGGAACATCACCGCGATCCTCCGTGCGGAACTGCCGAGCGACGCGGCGCATGACCTGCTGCAGTGTCGAAGACCTCATGCCGCGATTGTGCCGTCCACGAGCGTCGCATCGTCGAGGCCATCCACAGGCACCGCCACCTGGCAACTCGGCGCGGCGGGCTTGCGCTTCGCACTCCGCTGCGTGAGCGTTGGCCCATGAGCGAGAAGAGTCACGAGCAGCACAAGAAAGAGCAGCAAGAGCGCCTTGCCGAGCTCGGCGACAATGACGAGCCCGTCGAGGAGGAGATCGAGACCACGTTCGACGCGACCGTTGAGCAGGGCGCGCAACGGCTGCAGCGCACGTTCCCCGACATGCTCATCACGGGCTTCTTCGGCGGCCTCGAGGTGGGCCTCGGTGTGATGGCGTATCTGCTGGTCCTGCACGAGACGGGCAACCACCTGCTGGCGGGCCTCGCCTTCAGCATCGGCTTCATCGCGCTCCTGCTCGCCCACAGCGAGCTGTTCACCGAGAATTTCCTCTTGCCCATCGCGGCGGTCATCGCGCGGGAGGCGTCCGTCAAGCGCCTGCTCATGCTGTGGGGCGGCACCCTTGTCGCCAACCTCGCGGGGGGCTGGCTGTTCATGGGACTGCTGACGCTCGCCTTCCCGGCGTGGCACACCCTGCTGATCGACACCGCCCGGGAGTTCGTCGAGGCACCGCTCAGTCTCGAGACGGCCGCGCTCGCCATCCTGGGCGGCAGCACCATCACCCTCATGACCCGCATGCACCAGGGCACCGACTCCGACGTGGGCAAGATCATCGCCTCGGTCGGGGCGGCGTTCCTGCTGGCGGGAATCCCGCTGTACCACTCGGTGCTCGACTCGCTCCTCATCTTCGGCGCCATCCAAGCGGGCGCCGATTTTGGCTACCTCGACTGGCTCGGCTGGTTCTGGTACACGCTGCTGCTCAACGTGGTGGGCGGAGTGCTGCTCGTCACGGCGCTGCGCGTGCTGCGCACCAAGAGCCTCGTCGAGAAGCGGCGGGCGCAGGCTCCCGCAGACCCCGACGCCCCGCACGGCGATCACTGACCGAAAGGATGTCGAGGGGATGCTGAGCACGAGCTGGTCGCGAGCGCGCCCCGCGCCCGGCATGCTGGTGGGGTGACCGCCACTCGAGCCCCCGCCACCGTGTCGCTCGAGCGCCTGCGCGCCTCGCTCGCCGACGCGGGCCTCACCCTGCCGCTCGACGGCGTGACCGAGCAGTGCGAGGCCGCCGCCGCCGCCGTTCGGCAGATCGACGACTACATCCGCCCCCGCCTCGCCGACCTCGACGCACCGCTGCTCGCCGTCGTCGGCGGCTCGACCGGCTCCGGCAAGTCGACCATCGTCAACGCACTGCTGGGGGTCGCGACGACGCGCGTCGGCGTGATCCGACCCACGACGCGGCAGCCGATCCTCGTGCACTCCCCCGTCGACGCCGGATGGTTCGCGAGCGACCGCATTCTTCCGGGGCTCGCGCGCGTGCGCGGGCGCGTCACCGCGCCCGGCACGCCGGCGAGCGCGGCGGGCGATACTCCCGAGGCGGCGCGCATCAGCGAGCTCATGCTGCTCGAGCACGACGCCGTGCCCCGCTCGCTCGCCATGATCGACGCCCCCGACATCGACTCCGTCGCCGACGAGAACCGCGCGCTCTCGGCGCAACTGCTGGCCGCCGCCGATCTGTGGCTGTTCGTCACCACGGCCAACCGTTACGCCGACGCCGTGCCGTGGCGCCTGCTCGAGGGCGCCGCCGAGCGCTCGATCACGGTCGGAGTCGTTCTCAACCGCGTGCCGCCCGGCGCCGCCGGCGACGTGCTGCCCGACCTGCAGTCGATGCTCGACGAGCGCGGCCTCGCCGACGCCCCCGTGTTTACGATCGACGAGCAAACGCTCGACGAGCTCGGCATGCTGCCCGCGAACGCCGTCGACGGCCCTCGTGCCTGGCTCGAGGGCATCGCAGGCGATCGCGCGGCTCGAACGCGCATCGCCGCCCGCACGCTCGGCGGCGCGATCGCCGACCTCGATCGGCGCGTGGCGCGCATCGCGGATGCCCGGCAGCAGCAGCTCGACTGGCTCGACGGTGCCGAAGCCGCCGTCGACGCGCACTACCAGGCCGCGATCGACGCCGTCGACGCCGCGACGCAGGACGGCGCGCTGCTGCGCGGGGAGGTGCTCGCGCGGTGGCAGGACTTCGTCGGCACCTCCGACGTGTTCCGCACGATCGAGTCGTGGTACTCCCGCACCCGCGACAGCGTGACCGCGTGGATCAGCGGCAGGCCGAGCCCCGTCGTCGAGGTCGAGACGAAGATCGAAAGCGGTCTGCAGGCCGTCATCCTCGACCAAGCGGGGCGCGCCGCGGCGGCAGCGTGGGCCGACCTCCAGCGCACCGGGGCGGGTCGCGGCATCGCCGAGCAGCACCCCCACCTCGCCGCGGAGAGCCCCGAGCTGCGCCAGAGGGCCTCGGCGATGATCCGGGAGTGGCAGGGCGCGCTCATGCAGCTCATTCACGACAATGCGGGCAGCAAGCGCGTGCGGGCGCGGGTGCTCTCGCTCGGGCTCAATGTCATCACCGTCGCGCTCATGATCGTCGTGTTCGCGTCGACCGGCGGGCTCACGGGCGGTGAGCTCGCTATCGCAGGCGGCTCCGCCGTGCTCGGCCAGAAGCTGCTCGAGACGATCTTCGGCGAGGAGGCCGTGCGCCGCCTCGCCGCGGAGGCGCGGCGCGATCTGCAGTCGCGTCTCGAGGCGCTGTTCGACTCGGAAGGAGACCGGCTCACCACCGCGCTCGAGCCGATGCGCTTCGGCTCTGCCCCCGGTGCGCTGCGCCGCGAATCGCAGGCGCTGCTCGATGACGTCGCGCGCGCGGCGGAGTCCCCGTCGTGACCGGCGCGTCGGGCACCTCGACGGCGTGCATGCGGGGTGCGGCATGAGTCCCGCGAAGCCGAGCCTCGACGCCGCGCTCGCCGCCCTGCGCACCGTCGTCGATGACGGTGCCGGGCGCATCCCGAGCTCTCTCGCCGACGAGGCCGAGGCGCTGCTGCGGCAGGCGGAGGCGCGTCGGGCGCGCTCCCCCGAGCACACGGTCGTCGGCGTGTTCGGAGCGACGGGGTCGGGAAAGTCGAGCCTCGTCAACGCGCTCGTCGGCGTCGAGGTGGCGAAGGCGCACGTGCGGCGCCCGACCACCTCGCAGGCCCTCGCCGTGACGTGGGATGCCGCGGGCGCCGCCGAGCTTCTCGACTGGCTGCAGATTCGCGAGCGCGTCGAGCGCACCGAGCCCCTCGACCCCCGTGCCCGCAGGCTCGTACTCGTCGACCTGCCCGACATCGACTCGGTCGAGGCCGGCAACCGGGCGATCGCCGAACGGCTGGCCGGCCAGGTGGATGCCCTGCTCTGGGTCGTCGACCCGCAGAAGTACGCCGACGACGTGCTGCACGCCCAGTTCATCGCGCCGCACGCCCGGCACGCGGCGGTCACTCTCGTCGTGCTCAACCAGGTGGATCTGCTCTCGGACGCCGACCGGAAGGCCGTCGTCGCCTCGCTGCAGAGCATCATCGAGCGCGACGGCCTGCCCCGCGCCCGCGTGCTGCCCGTGAGCGCGCGCAGCGGCGACGGCGTCGAGGCGCTGCGCGTCGCGATCGGCGACCTCGCCGCGTCGAAGGCGGTGCGGGATGCCCGGCTCGCCGCCGACGTGCAGACCCTCGCCGCTCGGCTCGACGACCCGGGCCAGGCGCCGCGACCCGACTCACGCGTAGCGCAGCGCGTCCGCGACGAGGTGGGCGCTGCGGCCGGCGTCGACGTCGTCGCTGCCGCTGTCGCGAGCTCGTACCGCAAGCGCTCCGCACAGGTCACGGGCTGGCCGCTCGTCTCCTGGCTCGGTCGACTGCGCGCCGACCCCCTCGCACGACTGGGGCTCGGGCCCCGTCGTCGGGGCGCCGGCGTCGCGGACGACCCGGATGTGCACCGCACGAGCATGCCGCTGCTGAGCGCAGGAGCCCAGGCGCGCCTGTCGCTCGCCGTACGCGCGTTCGCCGACCGCGCCGGCGAGGGCCTCGGCGCGCCCTGGCGGGCGGCGGTGCGCACCGCTGCCGAGGGCGCCCTCGAACGGCTGCCCGCCGACCTGGATCTGGCGATCGCCCGCACGAGCCTGCCCGCGAAGGGCTCGTGGTGGTGGGCGGTCGTCGGCGTCGTGCAGTGGGTGGCGCTCGTCGCCGGAATCGGCGGGGCGCTCTGGCTGCTGGGCGCATCCCTGCTGCCGACCTTCGGGATGCCCGCTCTGCTCATTCCGCGCGTCGAGGAAGGCCCGCTCGAGGGCTGGGCGGTGCCCACGCTGCTGATCGTCGCGGCAGTGCTCGTTGGAGTGCTGCTCGGCCTGCTGTCGGCCGCCCTGAGCGCCCTCACGGCGGCCGCGCGACGGCGTCGCACGCGCCGACGACTGCTCGCCTCGGTCGACGAGGTCGTGCAGCGCGAGGTCGTCGCGCCGGTCAGCGCCGAGCTCGACCGCGCGCGGGCGGTCTCCGCGGCGCTCGCGGTCGCCCGCCGCTGAGGGAGTATGTCGAAATTTTCCCCGGAGGGCAGTAGTGTGAGGATTCATTCGCTCAGACGGTGAGCTCATCAGAGGAACGACACACACGAACGATCGCGCGTCGACGTGCGCGTCCTGCGCCTCGAGAGGGCACGGCGAGACTGCGCACCCTTGAGTCCCTCTTCCCCAGGAGCCGTCTTGTCGACACTCTCCCGCCGCCTCACTCCGCTATCCCGTCCGACCATCGCGGCGCTCGTAGCCGTGCTCGTCACGATCGCGTCCCTCGGAATCTCCCCGGTGGCCACAGCGTCGACCTCCGGCGCGATCCGCGGCGTCGTCAGCGGAGACCCGGGCGCTGACTGGGATGGCCTCGTACGCGTGCGGCTTTCCCCCGTGGGAGGCGGCACCATTGTCGAGCGCAATACCGATCCCGAAACCGGTGAGTGGAGTGCACTTCTGCCCGTCGGTTCGACCTGGACGATCGGCTACTTCTACACAGGAGCCAGCAACTTCCTCTCACGGTACGAAGGCGAGGGCGATGGCAACGACGCCGCCTTGCGAACCCAGTTCACGATCAGTGCCGATGCGGACACGGTCGTCGATCGCTCGCTCGACGTGGGCGCCACCCTCACCGGAACTCTGGCTGGCACCACCGGCGCTCTCGCGACGGGCCAGGTCACAGCCCGACAGTCTCGAGTGTTCCCCGGGAACACCCCGCGCACACAGTTCGATCCCGCGACGGGTGCTTGGCGGGTGGACCGGCTGGCGTCGGGCTACGTCGTCCTCGAGTTCTCGTCCACGACCAGGTGGCGCACCAAGTCGTGGAGCACCAATCCGGCGGTCTCGTCGACGCCGATCGCGGTCACCGCAGGCGAAGAGCAGACGGGGTTCGACGTTGCGCTCTCACCCCTCGCGACCCTCGCTGGCACGGTGACGGCGAGAATCGATGATCAGCCGCTCCGTCTGATTCGAGCTGAGCTGCTCACGGCGAGTGGCGTCGTTCGCCATGTGACGTCGAGCCTTTCCACCGGCGCGTACGAGTTCACGAATGTATCGCCCGGCACCTACACCCTGTGTTTCTCCAACGTGGCTAATCTGACGGACCCTCTCGAGTTGCGCTACCGCGTGCTTCCCAGCTGCTACGGCGAGGAAACCCAGGAGGGCGGCACACCGATCACGATCGCTGCCGAGCAGTGGATCGACGAGGTCGACCTGGCGCTGTCCCGGAACGCCAACCTCTCTGGCACGGTGACCACTAACGACTCTCTGTCCTCCGGCCCCAGCCAAGTGAACCTTTTTCGAGAAACTGCGCCTGGATCACAATTCTTCGCTCTGGAAGCACAGACAACCTCGAACTTCGTCGGCGGCGGATACGTGTTCTACGACCTCGAACCCGGCAACTACGTGGTCTCATCGCGCCGCAGCAGCTCGCTGTTCGGCAACGCGGTCGTCTACTACCCCGATGCCCGGTTCTTCCGTGACGCCGAGGTCATCAGCGTTTCCGTCGACACCGACACCGTCCTCGATCGCATCAACCTCAACACTCAGCTGCTTCCACTGCGGGTCAGGCACTCGGGCGCCGATCGATTCGCCACCGGGACCGCGATCACACGGCAGATGTTCCCCCCGTCAGCGCCGGAGTCCTGGTCTGCTCCCGTGGTCTACATCGCCAACGGTCTCAACTATCCCGACGCGCTCTCGGCAGGGCCGGCGGCAGCGCATCTCGGCGGCGCACTCCTGCTCGTGCGCCCGACATCTATCCCCGCCGACGTGCAGGCTGAACTTCGCCGATTGACGCCCGAGAGAATCGTCGTCGTGGGCGGTCTCGGTGCCGTTTCGTCGAGAGTGGAATCGCAGCTTCGCACGTTCGTCGCAGATCCGCGCACTCAGGTTTCACGGCTCGGCGGCGCGAACAGGTACGACACAGGATTCGCCGTCGTCGGAGATGCGTTCCGCGGCGATGACGCGATTCCCGAGCAGACCGAGGCGATCTTCCTCGCGTCGGGGGCCAACTATCCGGATGCCCTTGCGGCGGGCCCGGCCGCGTCATGGTCCGGAGGTCCGGTCATCCTTCTTGACCCGTCGCAGCCTCGACTGCCGCGGCAGGTGCGCGAGATGATCGAGTCCCTCGCTCCCGACTACCTCTACGTTGTCGGCGGCACCGGTGCGCTCCCCGCCTCGATCGATGCCGACATCGACGGGCTTGCCCGTATCGACGAGAAACGACTCAGCGGAGCGAACCGTTACGAGACGAGCCTGCTCGTCAATCAGGCGGCGTTTCTTTTCGAAACGGAAGAGGCAGTACTCGCCACGGGGCTCGGGTTCGCCGACGCGCTCTCGGGAGGACCGTTCGCCGCGCAACTGGGCGCCCCCCTGTACCTGGCCCCCCAGACGTGCATTCCGCTTCCAGCGCTCGCCGACATGAGCGCGCTCAACGTGCAGCGTATTCACCTCTTGGGAGGGGTGGGCGCGCTCAGCGCGAGAGTGGCAGCTCTCGAGATCTGCTGATGTCCGAGCCAGGTGAGTCCTGCTCGTAACGGAGTCCTAGAAGCCGAGCTGCAGCACCATGAGCCCAGGCCACACCGCGAACAGCACTGTGACCGGGAGGATGAGGAACACCAACGGCACGAGCATCGCGACCTCGCGCGTGCCGGCCGCCTCGAGCAGAGCGCGCTTCGATTCCTCGCGGGCGTCGAGCGCGTGAGCCCGCAGCACCTCGGCCAGCGGTGACCCGCGATCGAGAGCCGCGAGAACCTGGTCGACGAGGCGGGTGACGGCGGGCATCCCGAGGTCGTCGCGCAGCTCTGCGAGACACGCGGCCACGGGCTGACCGGTCGCGGCCCGCGTGACGACGCGGTCGAACTCCGTCGCGAGCTCGCCCGAGCCGGTGCGCGCAACGCGACGCACGGCGTCGAGGATCGACTCGCCCGCCGAGACGCTCAAGGCGAGGAATTCGACGATGGTGGGAAACTCGTCGGCGATGCGCGCGACCCGGCGCTTCGCCGCCCGGGCGAGCAGCTGGTCCACCAGTGCGAGGCCCGCGATCGAGCCCGCCAGCAATCCCCCGAGCGCGGCGAGCACGATCGCGCCCGCATCGCGCACGGCCAGGCTCGCGACCGCGACGCCCGCAGCGGCTCCCAGAGCGGCACCCGCGAGCTGCCGCGTGCGATGCCCGGCGATCGTCGTCGACGCCTCCGACTGCCGCAAGCGCGTGCGGATCACCTCCTCGCCCCCGAGAACGCTCTCCAGCACGCGACTCGCACCCTCCACGAGCGGGGCGAGCAGCGCCGAAACGACCGGCAACGGGTCGCTGCGCCGCCCCGACGTCATCGCGTGCGCGGCGGGCGAGACGTCGACAAGATACGGCGCAAGGCGGTGCACGAGCCTCGGGCGACCCAGCCGCGGCACGAGGCTCACGAGCAGCCACAGCCCCGCGCCGAGGCCGACGCCGGACAGCACCGCCCAGCCGAGCAGTGGGCTCACGAACCCGCCGCTCATCGCGACCACCGGCTCATCGGAACCACCGGCCCTCTTCGGGCAGCCGTCCGAGCGCGATCATGATGCGGTAGGCCACGAGGGTCACGGCGAGCCCGCCGACCACGAGCACGGCGCCGCCGACCGAGTTGTAGGCCGCCGCGGCCTCCGGCCTCGTGCCGAGCAGCACGAGTACGACCCAGGGCGCGACGACGCCCAGGCGGGCGGCGGCGCGCACCCACGACTGCCGGGCATCCACCTCACCGCGTACGGCCGCGTCGGCCCGCAGGTAGTGCGAGAGCGAGCGCAGCACCGACGGCAGCTCGGTGCCGCCCACCTCGCGCGCCATGCGCAGCGTCTCGATGATGCGGTCGGCGACCGGGTCGGCGAGGTTCGCCTTGAGGGTGTCCAGGCTTTCCTCGAATCGCGCCGTGCGCACGTAGTCGCGGCGGAACTGGCGGAACGGCTCCTGCACCGCGCTCGGAGCCGACTCGGCAAGGGTCACGATCGCCTGCGGCAGCCCCAGCCCCGACCGGATGCCCGACAGCAGGTGATCGACCACATCGGGCCACACCGCGCGCACTGCCCGCCGGCGCGCGGCCGCCCTCGCCCGCAGCGTCACGATCGGCAGCACCGCCGCGACGACCCCCGCCACGGGCGCGAGCGCGACGACCGGAACGAGGACAAGGGTGAGGGCGGCACCGAGGAGGCCGATGAGGATGTCCAGGGCCACGAACGTCGCCGGCGCGACCCCCGTCACGCCTGCGCGCGCGAGCAGGTCGGCGACCGCGCTGAGCTGTCTGCCGCGCTGGGCGGGACGACGCTCCGGGTCGCGCGGCCACAGCCAGGGCGAGGCGACGAGCAGCACGCCCGCCGCCAGCACGAGGCCGAGCGCGACGCTCACGCGGGCACCGCTCGCGGGCCGGTGACCGGGTCCGCGACCGAGCTGACCGCAGGGCATAGCAACGGACGCGGGTCGAGTCCGGCCCGCGCGAACACGTGCTCGCGCGCGGGCAACGTTCCTGTGGCCGAGAGCTCGTCCCCACGCAGGGCGAAGATCGACTCGGCCTCGATCGTGCCCTCGACTACCTCACCCGTCGGCGCGACGATCTCCGCAACGCGGCGGCGCCCGCCGCGCACGAGCTCGCAGTGCACGACCAGGTCGATCGCGCTCGCGACCGTCGGCACCACGAACGACGAGTCGATGTTGCGCCCCGCGAGCAGTGGCAGGGTGGCGAGCTTGACGAGAGCATCCTGCGCGGTGTTCGCGTGTATCGAGCACATGCCTGGCAGCCCGGAATTCAGCGCAATGAGCAGGTCGAGCGACTCTGCCTCGCGCACCTCGCCCACGACGAGACGGTCAGGGCGCATGCGCAATGTCTCCTTGATGAGTCGCCGCAGCGAGATCTCGCCGGAGCCTTCCAGGTTCGCGCTGCGGCACTGCATCGCGACGACGTCGGGGGCGCTCAGGTCGAGCTCGAAGGTCTCCTCCACCGTGACGATGCGCTCGCTCGGTCTCGCTCCCGCGAGCATCGCCCGCATGAGGGTCGTCTTGCCGGAGTGCGTCGCGCCGCTCACGAGAATGTTGCACCCCGCCAGCACGCTCATGCGCAAGAACTCGGCAGCGGTCGGCGGCAGCGAGGCGAGCTCCACGAGACGCGACAGGTCGCGGATGCGCTGCGAGAACTTGCGCACATTGACCGACCAGTGGCGGCGCGTGACGTCGGGGATCACGACGTGCAAGCGTGAACCGTCTGGCAGGCTCGCGTCGACGAAGGGGCAACTGAGATCGACGCGGCGGCCCGTGGATTGGAGCATGCGTTCGACGAGCGTGCGCACCTCCTCCCCCGTCAGCTCAAGGTCGGTGCGCTCACTCACCCCGCCGCGGGCGATGAAGATCGCATCGGGCGCGTTGATCCAGATCTCCTCCACCTCGGGGTCGTCGAAGTAGGGCTGCAGGGCGCCGTAGCCCGTGAGGCTCGCGAGCACCGCGCCGAGGGTCTGCGCCTCGTCGACGACGGTGGGCAGCGCGGCGCCCCCGAGCGAGCGCTCGACGTAGCTGCGCAGCTCCTCCCGCGCGAGTCGCTCGGCCGCCGCCGGGTCGCGGTGCAGGTCAACCCGATCGCCGCGCACCCGCTCGCGCACCCTGGCGGTGATGTGCGAGGCGGCGGAGGGCATGGGAGCCATTGTGCGCAAGTGCTTCGGGGCAGCCCGTGCGCTCTCCACAGCACTAGGGCGTCACGGGACGCGACTCCGACGACGTCTCCCATCGACCCGGTCCTGCCTTCACGACTCGGGGCCCGCTGAGCGCCACGACCAACCGCAGTGCGGACCAGAGCACACCGGTGACGGCTGCCGTCACCACCAAGAGCGCAACATCGGGCTGGAACAACGCGACGGTCGCGAGCGGGGCACCGAACAGCTGCGGCATCAGACCAAGGAAGACCCAGGCGGCGACCGCCGTGGTGAGAATGGGGAACAATAGGCTGAACCAGCCGGAGAAACCGTCTTCACGCTTGGCTCGCAGACGGTCGCGCCGGAGGAACGCCCAAGCTCCGGCGAGCAGGTACGTGAGCGGAAGCAGAATGAGCCCGAGATACAGCAGTTGCTGCGACCAGCGCGCGCCCTCGCCCGAATAATCGAGCTCCAGCGCCGCAGCTGTGACGGCATTGCGCAGCTGGGTGGTTTCGCCGAACCCGATACCGCTGCCCGCGTTGACGAGCACGACAACTCCGACCCGGTCTGCCGGATTCATGGTAGCGAGAGTCTCTATTCCCGGCGTCGCTCCGGAGTGCCACGCCGTGCCTGCGCCATCGAGGTACCACCCAAGACCGTAGAACGGCACCGACGGGTTGGCCGGGCTCAACATCTGCGACTTACCTTCCGCGCTCAGCACGTCGTCTTTGCCGTTCATCAACACGCCGAGATAGAGCGCGACGTCGTGGGCGCTGGCGATCACACCACCTTGCGGGGCCGTAATGGGGTCGGGCGAACGCTGGTCGACTGGCAGACGGGTCGCGAACCAGGGGACGTGACCGACCGCTTCACCGGTGGCTTGGGCGCCGCCTGCCACCGTACTGTCGGTCATTCCGATCGGATCGAGTACGTGCTTTTGAAGGTAGGACGCGTACGGTTGCCCGCCGACCGTTTCGATGAGGCGACCGAGGACCTGGTAGTTCGTATTGGAGTACTCCCACTGTGTTCCCGGTGTTCTCGCTGGTCGGATCACTGCAATGGCGTCGACCGCGCGGGCGAGGTCGTCGGCCTCGCCGTTGTTGTCTCCGTGTACGGCGTTGCCCTGCAGAGTCGAGTATCCGCTGGTATGGCCGAGAAGGTCACGAACGGTGATGGCACTGCCCGGTCCGTCGTTGAACGCCGGCAGGTATGTGCCGATCGGGGCGTCGAGATCGACCTGACCCTCCTCGACTAGTTGCATCACGGCCAGCGCGGTGAAGCTCTTCGAGATTGAACCGATCACGAAAGGCGTGTCCTCCGTCATCGGCTCATCCTCACCGAGTCGAAGTAGGCCCCGTGCGCCGGCTTCCACGACCTCGCCATCACGCACAACCGCGTACGCCACTCCGGGCGCTCCGGCGGCGGGAAGCTCACGATCAACGGCGTCATCGACGGCGTTCGACGCCACGACCGGGAGCGCCGTTGCTGGGGCCACGGCGATCGTGTCAGCCGGGACGAGTATGGCGGTGGCTATGAGCGCTGCAACGATCAGGGGCATGAGGTCTCCTTCGCCGACTGAACCCGCTTGGCCCTAGTCAAGCCTGCGGGTGACACGCCAGCGGGCGGCATACCGCTGCGTCTCTGATTCTGGGATCGCGAACTCGTGAGGCACGATTCGATGTGCGCGAGGGACGACACTCGGCCTCAGTAGCCGACCGAGGAGAGGATGGAAATGCCGTGGGCGATGAGCACGAAGAAGGCTCCAGAGCTGAGCATCAGGATTCCGAGCACGGCGGGGACGGCCCAGAGCGGCGGCGGCTGCTTGATGGTGAGAGCCTGGGCGGAGCGGTTCTCTGACTCGAGAGGGTTGGACATCTGCTTCTCCTGCGGTTAGTCATGTGGTTAGTTGGTTCAGTAACTAACCAACCATGGCGTGACGCCGGTGTCAAGAGCACGTCACTCTCGCGCGAGCCCCGCATGCGCCTACGACTCAGTGCGGCTACCGCTCGCGCAAGCGCTTAGTGTCGTTGAGCACGAGGGCCAGCCCGACCGGAAGAGAAGCAACCGCGTACTTCCAAGCGGTACGGGACGCAGGGCCACTGCTGTGAGGTGCATACCTGCTCACCGCCGCCGTCGCGATCATGCGCACCCGGAGCATCCCCGCTTGGATCGGCGCGCTCGTGCTGTTGGTCTGGCTGCTGGAGCGGGGCGGGCAGGGGAGCCACGCGGCGGCAGCAGCGCACGCTCACGCCGGCACGCCCGCACCCTAGGCTGATCGGAATATCGACCGAAGCCGGGAGGCACGCATGCTCGAGGCCCTGACCGCCGGAGCCGCCGGGCTCGGCGCCGCCAGCTTTCTCGTTGTCGGCGCCGCACTCGCGTGGACCCTGCGCGTGCCCGACAGCGTCGTGGCAGGCATCATGGCCTTCGGCGCGGGCGCGCTCGTCTCCACGCTCGCCTTCGAGCTCGTCGGCGAGGCCCACAGCACCGGCGGCCTCGTTCCGACCCTCGGAGGTTTTCTCGCGGGCGCCGTGATCTACGTCCTCGCGGATGTGGCGCTCGCGGCGGCGGGCGCCCGCTCGCGCAAGCGCTCGGTCGCCCTGCGAAACGCGCCCGGCGTGCACAGTGATCCCGCCACGGGCGGGAGCGCCTCGGTCGGTCTCGCTGTCGCGCTCGGCGCGCTGCTCGACGGCATCCCCGAGAGCCTCGTGCTCGGCCTCTCGATCGCGCAGGGCGGCGCCGTGAGCCTCACCCTCCTCGTCGCCGTCGCCGCCTCCAACCTGCCGGAGGGGCTCGGCAGCGCGGCCGGCATGAAGCACGAGGGCCGCAGCGCGCGCTACGTCTTCGGCGTCTGGGTCGGCATCTCCCTCGCCTCGGGCGTCGCCGCGATGCTCGGCTACGTGCTGCTGCAGGATGCCTCGCCCGAGCTCGTCGCCATCGTCACGACGATCGCGGCCGGCGCGATCCTCGCGATGGTCGCGAACACCCTCATCCCCGAAGCCTTCAAGTCTGACCGCTCGCTCACGGGCCTGTGGGCGGCCCTGGGCTTCGCCCTCTCGTTCACGCTCTACCAGCTCGGCTGAGCGGCGAGCGGCGGCACGGTTCCGCGGCCGGGCGGCCACCACAGCGCCCGGCAGCGGAATTTGGGGGTGGGATGCCGTCGGGCCGGGGGCCCGACGAGCATGCCGCACTCAGGTCGTCGGAATGAACGTGTACTTCGTGGTGAGGTACTCGTCGATGCCCTCGAGCGAGCCTTCACGGCCGATACCCGACTGCTTGACGCCGCCGAAGGGCGCCGCGGCGTTGGAGATGACGCCCGCGTTGAGGCCCATCATGCCCGTCTCGAGACGGTCGATCATGCGCATGCCGCGGTTCAGATCCTGCGTGTAGACGTACGACACGAGGCCGTACTCGGTGGCGTTGGCGAGCTCGACCGCCTCATCCTCCGTGTCGAACGGCACGATCGCGAGCACCGGCCCGAAGATCTCCTCCGACAGCAGACGCGTGCCGGCGGTCACCCCCGTGAGCACCGTCGCCGGGTAGAACGAGCCCTCGCGATCGGGCAGCTGCCCGCCCGTGGTGACGGTCGCGCCGCGCGCGACCGCATCCTCGACCAGCTCGTGCGAGCCGGCCACGGCCTTGTCGTCGACGAGCGGGCCGATCTGCACGCCCTCCTCCGTGCCGCGCCCCATGCGCATCGCCGCCACGCGCTCCGTCACGCGGCGGCTGAACTCCTCGACCACGTCGCTCTGCACGAGGATGCGGTTCGCGGCCGTGCAGGCTTGGCCGATGTTGCGGAACTTGGCGAGCATGACGCCGTCGACCGCCTTGTCGAGGTCGGCGTCGCCGAAGACGAGGAAGGGCGCATTGCCCCCCAGCTCCATCGAGGTGCGCAGGATGCCGTCGGCGGCCTGCTTCATGAGAGTGCGGCCCACCGCTGTCGACCCCGTGAAGCTCAGCTTGCGCAGGCGCGGGTCGGCGATGATCTCGCCCGAGACAGCACCGGACTCCGACGTCGTGACGACGTTGACGACGCCCTTCGGCAGCCCCGCCTCCTCCAGCAGCGCGACGAAGAGCAGGGTCGTGAGCGGTGTCAGCGCGGCCGGCTTGATGATCGACGTGCACCCGGCGGCGATCGCGGGCGCGATCTTGCGCGTCGCCATGGCCAGCGGGAAGTTCCAGGGGGTGATGAGGAACGAGGGGCCGACGGGCGCGTGCGAGACGACGATGCGGCCCGTGCCCTCGGGGTTCTGGCCGAAACGACCCGAGATGCGCACGGCCTCCTCGCTGAACCAGCGCAAGAACTCGCCGCCGTAGGTGACCTCGCCGCGCGCCTCGGCGAGCGGCTTGCCCATCTCGAGGGTCATGAGCAGCGCGAACTCGTCGGCGCGCTGCTGCATGAGGTCGAAGGCGCGGCGCAGGATCTCGCCGCGCGCCCTCGGCGCCGTCGCCGCCCACTCGGCCTGCGCGTTCGCCGCGGCGTCCATCGCACGCCGGCCGTCGGCGACGGAGGCGTCGGCGACGTCGGCGAGCGTCCGGCCCGTCGACGGATCGGAGACCGCGAGTGTGCGGCCGCCGTCGGCGTCGATCCACGCGCCGTCGATGTAGAGGCCACGGGGAACCTTCGCGAGCAGGTCGGCTTCAGAGATCATGGTGCTCCTTGCGGGGGTGGACGGTGCGGGTCAGTTCGCCTCGAGCGCTTCGGCGATGACGCCGAGACCCTCGCGCAGCAGGTCGTCGCTGATGGACAGCGGGGGCAGCAGACGGATCACGTTGCCGTCGGTGCCGCAGGTCAGCACGACGACGCCGTTCACGTGGCAGTGCTTCGCCACGCGGTTCGTGAGCGCAGCATCCGGAGCCCCGGTCTCGTCGACGAGCTCGATCGCCATCATGGCGCCGCGTCCGCGAATGTCGCCGATGCGTCCATCGCGCGCCTGCAGAGCCGTCAGCGCGTCGCGGATGATCGACTCGAGCTCGCGGGCGCGCCCCAGCAGATCGTGCTCGTCGTAGGCCTTCAGGGCGCCGAGGGCCGCTGCCGTCGCGATCGGGTTGCCCCCGTAGGTGCCGCCGAGCCCGCCCGCGTGCGGGGCGTCCATGATCTCGGCGCGGCCGGTGACCGCCGCGAGGGGCAGGCCCCCCGCGATGCCCTTGGCGAGCGTGATGAGGTCGGGCACGATGCCCTCGTGCTCGCTCGCGAACATCGCGCCGGTGCGGGCGAAGCCCGTCTGCACCTCGTCGGCGATGAAGACCACGTCGTTCTCGTTGGCCCACTTCTGGAGGGCGGGAAGGAAACCGGCCGCGGGCACCACGAAGCCGCCCTCGCCCTGGATGGGCTCGATGATGATCGCCGCCAGACGGTCGGCCCCGATCTGCTTCTCCATCGTGTGGATGGCGCGTGCCGCAGCCTCTGCGCCGCTGAGCCCGTCGCGGAACGGGTACGACATAGGCGCGCGGTAGATGTCGGGCGCGAACGGCCCGAAGCCCGCCTTGTAGGGCATCGCCTTGGAGGTGAGGCCCATCGTGAGGTTCGTGCGACCGTGGTAGCCGTGGTCGAAGGCGACGACCGCCGACTTGCCCGTGTAGTAGCGCGCGATCTTGATGGCGTTCTCGACGGCCTCGGCGCCCGAGTTGAACAGTGCCGTGCGCTTGGCGTGATCGCCCGGAGTCAGGCGGTTGAGGGCTTCCGCGACCTCGACGTAGCCGTCGTAGGGAGTGATCGTGAAGCACGTGTGCGTGAACCGCTGCACCTGCTCGATCACGGCGGCCGTGACGTGCGGGTCGGCATTGCCGACGTTCGTGACGGCGATGCCCGAGCCGAGGTCGATGAGGCTGTTGCCGTCGACGTCGACGATGACGCCGCCGCCCGCGGCGACCGCGTAGACCGGCATCATGGTGCCGACGCCGCTGGAGACGGCGGCCTGCTGACGGGCGATCCAGGCCTCGCTCTGCGGGCCCGGGATGCTCGTCACGAGCTCGCGCTTCTGGGGCAGGCTCGGCCCCCCGGTGACGCTGGGGCGGTCGGCTGCGGGGGCATCCATCGTCATACTCATGCGGCCAGCGTAGGACTGCGCCCGGGTTCCGTCAGTGTCCACAACGTATACTCTGAACCCAAACTGTGTACGCCACGTACACTACGAGCGAGGAGGGCAGTCCCGTCCCCGTCACCGTCGCCGATCTCACCGCTCACGCCCACCTCGGCCTGCGCATCGTCTGGGCAGACGACCACGCCGCCGCACGCGCCTGGAGTTGGGTGCACTCGAGCGACCTCGCCGATCCCACACCGTTCCTCGGCGTCGGCGACGCCCTGCTGACCACGGGAACGCAGTGGACCAGCGACGACGACATCGAGCCGTGGGTCGGGCGACTGGCGGAAGCCGGGGTGCCCGGCGTCGGCTTCGGCACCGAGGTGATTCGCGACGGCACACCAGAGGCGCTCATCTCGGCGTGCCGGCGGCACGGCATCGCCCTGATCGAGGTGCCCTACCGTACCCCTTTCATCGCCGTCACGCGCGCCGTCGCCGACGCCGACGCGCACCAGCGGTACGCGCGCGTGCGCTGGACGCTCGACACGCAGCGGGCCCTCGCCCTAGCCGCCCTGCGGCCCGACGGAGTCGCAGCCGTTCTCGCCGAGCTCGGCCGCCGCATCGACGCCCCCGTCGCCCTCGTCCAGACCGATAGCGCGCAGAGTGCGGCACCCGACGCCGTCACCGAGGCGGCGCACCGGATGCTCGCCGCGGGTCGCCGCGCAGCCCGCTCGGTCGACGGCTGGAGCCTGCAGACCGTCGGCGCTCCCGGCTCGCTCGCGGGCATCCTCGCCGTCGGCCCCACCACTCCCGACGACGACGCCGTGCGCGCGGTCGTCACGAGCGTCGTGGCCATGACGGGGCTCGCCTCGCGCGCATCGGGGGTCACCGGCGAGGACGATGCGGCCGAGCGCCTGGCGCTGCTGCGCACCCACCTTGCGCGACTGCTGGCCGACTCCGACCCCGCGCCGCGCCCACCCCTCGACCGGCGGGCGCCGTCGAGCGGTGACCTGCTGTCGACGCTGCGCGCGCACGATGCGGCAACGGGCGAGCACCTCGAGGAGACCCTCACCGCCTGGCTGCAGGAGGACACCGTGGCCGAGGCGGCCGCGCTGCGGCTGGGCATCCATCGCCACACCGTGCGCGCCCGCCTTCGCCGCGCCGCCGACGCGCTCAGCCTCGATCTCGCGTCATTCGCCGCGCGCGCCGAACTGTGGTCTGCCCTCCGCGAGCACGGCAGGCTCTGACACGAGCCCGCCGTTACACTGGCCCCACCAGCGGGAGTGGTGGAATTGGCAGACACGCAGGATTTAGGTTCCTGTGCTTTCGAGCGTGAGGGTTCAAGTCCCTCCTTCCGCACGACGCCCACACCCCGCCAGATCTGACACAAAGGGGCGATCACGGCACGTCATTCAGCCGATTCGCGTCACATCTGAGCACACTCGCGCCGAAGCGCGGGCCGCCGCGCGCGGGCCGAGCTAGACCACGAAGAGCAGCGCGAGCAGGCCGCCCAGCACGAGATAGGCGAGGGCGGTCGGCACGGTGGTGCGCAGCACCTTCCCCTCCTGGCCGGTGAGCCCGACCGTCGCGACGGCGGCCACGATGTTGTGCGGGGCGATGATGTTGCCGACCGCGGCGCCGAAGCCCTGCGCGCCGAGCAGCGGCAGCTCGGGCAGGGCGAGCGCTCGCGCCGTGGAACTCTGCAGGTCGGTGAACAGCAGGTTCGAGGCTGTCGCCGAACCCGTGATGAACGTGCCGAAGGCGCCGACGAGCGGTGCGAAGACGGGCCACGCGAGCCCGAGGCCAGCGGCGGCGAGCGCCAGCTGCTCGGTCATGCCCGACGCCGTCATGGTGCGCGCGATCGTGATCATCGCCACGAGCGCCACGAGCACGGGTCCGAGCTGCAGCGTCGCGGTGACGAAAGCCACGCGGATGCGCCGCCATGAGGCCCGCTGGAGGAGCGCCCCCACGAGGAACGCGATGGTCAGCAGCATCGTCGGGTGGTACAGCGGCTGCACGCTGCCGGAGAAGCCGCCCGGCAGCTCCCAGGCGAGCACCACCGACTGCAGGGTCTCGCGTAGCGGGCCGATGAGCCGCGTCAGCAGCACGACGAGCACGAGTACGAGGTACGGGGCGGCGGCCCGCAGGACGGTGATCTCCGCGGTCACCACGTCGCGTGCATCCGGGTGCGGATGCGTCGCGACCAGCTCGTCCGGCACCCCCGTCCCGCCTCGCGCGTGCACGCGTCGCCGATGCCGCACGAGCACGAAGGAGAACACGAGCACGCCCACGAGCGCGCCGCCGAGCGTGGGCAGCTCGGGCCCGAGGAACCAGGCGATGAGCCCGTACGGCACGAAGAAGCACACCGCGGCGAGCGCCCCCCACCACCACAGGCCGCGAAAGTGTCCGTAGGCGCGGCCGATGATGACGACCATGACGGCCACCAGCACGGCCCCGAGGGCGAGGTGGTAGACGACGGTCGAGCGAGCGAGCTCCGCCCCGCTCGCCTCGACGAGGGCGCTTTGGGCGAGCACGGGCGTGCCGATCGCCCCGAAGGAGACACCCGCTGCGTGGCCGACGAGCGCAGCGGCTACGGCGGGCAGGGCGGGCATGCCTGCCGCCACGAGGAACGGTGCGGCGAGGGCCACCGGTGTGCCGAAGCCCGCCGCGCCCTCGAGGAAGAGGGCGAAGAACCACGCGACGAGGATCGCCCCCAGGCGCGGATCGGGGTGCAGCATCGCGAGGGCCTGGCGCAGGCGGGCGGCGGCGCCCGTGCTGCGCTGCAGATAGTGGATGCCCAGGGCCGGCCCGATGATGCCGATCACGGTGAGCGCGATGAAGCCGGCTTCCGCGAGCACCCCGGTGAGGCTCGCGGCGACTCCGACGCGGGCGCCCTCGCCGCCGAAGCCGAACACGGTGAGAGCCAGCACGAGCGTCACGGCGGCCGTCACGAGCCCGGCGCGCGCCGCCGACCAGCCGAGCACCGTCATGAGCACCAGCACCAGCAGCACGGGCGCGAGCGCGACTATCGTCAGCACGAGGGGGGCCTCGTGGGGCGGTGCGAGGAGGGGCGGTTGGGCGTCATGATCCCCCTCAGCGTAGAGCCGTCGGCGCGCGGTACTCTAACGCTGACCACACCGCGGGGCATCCCGCTCGCTGACCAGACCGGAGTCACCATGCTGCCGATGGATATCGGTCTCTTCGACGTGGAAGGGATCATCACGGGCGCGGGCCCTTGGGCCCTCGCCGTCGTGTGCCTCATCGTGTTCGTCGAGACGGGCTTGCTGGTGGGCTTCCTGCTGCCGGGCGACACTCTGCTGATCCTCACGGGTGTGCTCACCTTCACGGAGGTCATCCCGCAGCCGATCTGGCTCGTGGCGCTGTGCATCATGTTGGCGACGATGGCGGGTGACAACCTCGGGTACCTCATCGGTCGCACTGTCGGCCCTCCGATCTTCGAACGCAAGTCGGCGGGTTTCTTCAGCCGTCGCAGCGTCGCCCGCACGGAGGCGTTCTTCGCCAAGTACGGCGGCTGGGCGGTCACCATCGCCCGGTTCATCGCCGTCGTGCGCACCATCTCGCCGGTCGCGGCGGGCGTCGGCAAGATGCCGTACCGGAGGTTCTTCTTCTTCGACACGCTCGGCGCCGTGCTCTGGGGTGTCGGACTCCCCGTGCTCGGCTACGGCATCGCGCAGATTCCGGGCGTCGCCGACTGGGTCGTGGAGTACATCGACCTGGTGCTGCTCATCCTCATCGGCCTCGTGATCATCGGCATCGCGTATCACTGGTTCCACGAGCGCCACCAGCAGCGCAAGGAGGACGAGCTCGAGAGGATGGGCGTCGAGCTGCCTCCTGTAGAGATCTGGCAGGACGAGCCGGAGCACGATGGCAAGCACGAGGCGAAGGAGCCCGCGTCGAGCCGTCGCACCTACGGCATTGGCCCGCATGACGGGAAGCACGAGAAGGACGACCCGCTGGCATGATCCGATCCCGCCTGCGCCGCATCGCGCGCACTCTGCTCGACGCTGTTCGCGGCGCGCTCATCGGCCTCGCCGAGATCGTGCCCGGGGTGAGCGGCGGCACGATCGCCCTGATCGTGGGCGTGTACGACGCCCTCATCGACGGCGCGGGTCATCTCGCCCGCGGCGTCGCCCGACTGGTCGGCGACGGCGTGCGCGGTCGCGGCGTGCGTGCGGCGTCCGCGCACTTCCGTGCGGTGCGCTGGGGCGTCGTCCTCCCCATCGGTATCGGGATGCTCACCGCCGTCTTCGCGGGGGCCGCCGCCCTGGCTCCCCTCATCGAGGCCTACCCGGCGGGGACGCGCGCGGTGTTCGCGGGTCTCATCGCCGCATCCCTCATCGTGCCGGCGCGCATGGTGGGCGGGCGCTGGACGGCCCGCGAGTACGTGATCGGCCTCACCGCCGCGGTCGCGACGTTCTTCCTCACGGGTCTGCCGCAGGCACCGGATCAGAACCCTGCGCTGTGGGTCGTGGCCATCGCGGCCGCTTTCGCGGTGTGCGCGCTCGTTCTGCCCGGGGTCTCCGGGTCGTACCTGCTGCTGATCGTCGGCATGTACGCGCCCACCCTCGCCGCGGTGAACGATCGGAACTTCGCCTACCTGGGCGTCTTCATCCTGGGCGCGATCCTCGGCCTCGGGCTCTTCGTCTCGGGGCTGCAGTGGCTGCTCGCGCATCGGCGCCGCATCACGCTCGTCGTGATGACGGGGCTCATGGTGGGCTCTCTGCGCGCCCTGTGGCCGTGGCAGGACGACTCGGGCGGCGTCCTGCCTCCCGGTGACGATCTTCCGACGGCGATCCTCCTGGCGATCGCCGGAGCCATCTTCGTGCTGGGCCTCATCGCGCTGGAGGGCTTCCTGCTGCGCCGGCGCCTTCTGTCGGCCGATGTCGCCGCCGACCCGGGCCCCGGCGTCGTCGACGAGTCCGGCGCGCTCGACGAGACGCAGTCTCAGGATGCCGCCGGTGCACGGGAGTCGCGCCGCGGCGACGAGGAGTGCTAGGCGGTCGGCTCGCCGGCCGCAGCAACCCACACCGCTGCCGCGATCGAGGGCGCGAGCACGATCACGGAGCCGCCGCGGCGACGCACGCCGACTCCGGCGCCGGGGCTCTCCCCCGCCTCGACGGTGATCGCCTCGTCCAGCGCGAGACCCAGTCGGTCGATGACGCGCAGCACGTCGGGGTCGCGATCGCTGATGCGCACGATGGTGCCGTCGAGCCCGGGCCGCGCCTCATCCAGCCGCACGGCCGGCGGCCGCCGCACCGTCCCGTCGGCCGAGGGGATGATGTCGCCGTGCGGGTCGCGCCGGGGGTGGCCGAGCTGCGCATCGATCGCCTCGAGCAGGCGGTCGCTGAGCGCGTGCTCGAGAACCTCGGCCTCGTCGTGCACCTCGTCCCAGCGGTAGCCGAACACGCGCACGAGCCAGGTCTCGATGAGGCGGTGGCGTCTGACCATGGCCACAGCGCGGTCTTGCCCGTGCACGGTGAGTCGGATGGCGCTGTACGGCTGGTGGTCGACGAGCCCCGACGCTGCGAGCTTCTTGACCATCTCGGTCACGCTCGAGGGAGCAAGGCCGAGTCGCGCGGCGAGCTGGCTCGGGGTGATCGGCTCGGGCTGCCACTCGGTGTGCGCGTAGATCACCTTGAGGTAGTCGTCGATGGCGACCGATGTGGACGATCCGTTCACGGATGCACGCTCTCTCGGCGCTCATGCCCCTCCGGCTCGAGCTGGAAGGTCGAGTGGGCCACATCGAAGTGCTCATCGAGGCACTCGTCGAGGTGGGCGAGGAGGGCGCTCGCGCGGTCACCGTCGAACACCTCGTCCCGCACGACCACGTGGGCACTGAACACGGATGCTCCGCTCGTGATCGACCACACGTGCACGTCGTGCACCCCCACCACCCCAGGCGCCGCGAGCACATGCTCGCGAATCTCGGCGATGCTCGTCTCCGGCGGCGTGGCCTGGCTGAGCACGCGCAGCACGTCGCGCAGCAGGGCGAGAGCCCGCGGCACGATCATGGCCACGATCACGAGCGAGGCGACCGCGTCAGCGGGCGCCCATCCGGTCAGGAGAATCACGGCGGCGGCGACGATCACGGCGAGCGAGCCGAGGAGGTCGCCGAGTACTTCGAGGTAGGCGCCGCGCATGTTGAGCGAGTGCTGCGCGTCACGACGCAGCAGGAGCGCGCCCGCGATGTTGCCGAGAAGACCCACCACGGCGACGAGCAGCATGGGCAGGCCTTGCACCTCGCTGGCTTCGGGTGCGACCAGGCGTGAGGTCGCCTCCACGGCGACCACGGCGGCGACGGTGAGCAGGATTCCCGCGTTGAGGGCCGCGCCGAAGACCTCCGCCCGGCGATAGCCGTAGGTCTGCCGATCGGTCGCGGGACGCCGGGCAACGGTGAGGGCGATGAGCGCGACGATGAGCCCGACGAGGTCGCTCGCGACGTGCCCCGAGTCGGCCGCGAGGGCGAGGGAGCCCGTGAGCACCGCGCCGACGAGCTGCACGACGAGCACGACCGCGACGATGGCGATGGCCGCCAGGAGGCGAGCCCGCGAGGCCACCGCTGCGTGAGCATGGTCGTGGCCCCGTCGCCGCGGCGGCGGGGTCGAGGATGCGGGGTGCTCGGCCATCAGGTTCCAGCGTAGGCGGGCAGAGCCTGCTCAGCGGTAGCGCTCGCGCAGCACGGCGGCGAGCGCCGTGAACGCGCGCGCGCGATGGCTGATGGCGTTCTTCTCGTCGGCGGTGAGCTCGGCGCTTGTCACCTCGTAGCCGTCGGGCACGAAGATCGGATCGTAGCCGAAGCCGCCGACTCCCGCCGCGGCGCGCGCGATCGTGCCGGGCCACACCCCGAGCTCGACGTGCTCGAAGCCGGGAGTCTCGCCCGGGTCGACGAGAGCGGCCGCACACGTGAACGCGGCGACGCGGTGCTTCTCGTCGGCGAGGTTCTTGAGCACGAGCCGCAGGTTGGCGCTGTCGTCCCGGCGCCCCGAGTAGTGGGCCGAGTCGACGCCCGGCTCGCCGCCGAGCGCCTCGACGCTCACCCCCGAGTCGTCGGCGATCGCGGGCAGCCCCGTGTGCGCGGCAGCCGCACGCGCCTTGATGAGGGCATTCGCGGCGAAGGTGCCGCCATCCTCGACGGGGGCGGGGCCGTCGTACGCCTCCAACTGGATGCCCGGCAGCTGCTGCTCGAGAATCCGCTGCAGCTCGACCACCTTGTGGGCGTTGTGGGTGGCGACGACGACTCTCACGAGGCAAGCGCCTCGCGCTGCAGGCGCGTGAGCTCCACGCCGCCGGCAAGCCCCAGGTCGAGGAGCGCGTTGAGCTCGTCCCGGTCAAAGGGTGCGCCCTCGGCCGTTCCCTGCACCTCGACGAAGCTGCCCGACCCGGTGACGACGATGTTCATGTCGGTCTCCGCCCGAACGTCCTCTGTGTAGGCCAGGTCGAGCATGGGGGTGCCGTCGATGATGCCAACGCTCACGGCGGCGACCGAGTCGGCGAGGGCGACGGCCTTCTTGCCGATGAAGCCTTTCTCGCGGCCCCACTCGACGGCGTCGGCGAGCGCGACGTACGCGCCCGTGATGGCCGCGGTGCGGGTGCCTCCGTCGGCCTGCAGCACGTCGCAGTCGATCTTGATCGTGTTCTCACCGAGCGAGCGGGTGTCGATGACGGCGCGCAGGCTGCGACCGATGAGGCGCGAGATCTCGTGCGTGCGGCCGCCGACCCTGCCCTTGACGCTCTCGCGGTCCATGCGCTCGTTGGTCGACCGCGGTAGCATGCCGTACTCGGCGGTCACCCAGCCGGAGCCCTTGCCGGTGAGCCACCGCGGCACGCCGTTGGTGAAGCTCGCGGTGCACAGCACCTTCGTGCCGCCGAAGCTGATGAGCGCGCTGCCCTCCGCCTGCGCGCTCCAGTTCCGGTCGATCGTGACGGGGCGCAGCTGGGCGTCGGTGCGCCCGTCGACGCGGAGGCCGCTGGCTTCGGCGATGGTGGCGTTCATGGTGTGCCTTTCGGAAGAGGGATGGTGCCGGTCGGGAAGGCCTCAACGTGGCCGATCTCGGGCCCGAGGAACCGCGCGGCGAGCGCGCGGAAGCGCGCGGTGTCAGCACCCGTGGCTTCGAAGACGTGGCCAGGAGCGTCCTCGCGCGTCGTCTCGATGCCGTGGTCGACGAGCCGGCGGTAGACGTCGTACGCGGTCTCCTCCGCACTCGAGACCAGGGAGACCTCAGGGCCGAGGACGAACTGGATCGCGGCGGCCAGCAGCGGATAATGGGTGCAGCCGAGCACGAGCGTGTCGATGTCGGCGGCCTTCAGGGGGGCGAGGTACTGCTCGGCGAGCTCGAGCACCTCGGGGCCCGTGGTGATGCCCGCCTCGACGAACTCGACGAAGCGCGGGGCGGCGGCCATGGTGAGCTCGATCTGCGGGTCGGCGACGAAAGCCTCCGCGTAGGCGCCTGAGCGGATCGTGCCCTCCGTACCGATCACCCCGATGCGCTTGGTGCGCGTGCGCCGCACGGCCTGGCGCACCGCCGGCTGGATGACCTCGACGACGGGGATGCCGTGGCCCTGCTCGAAGCGTTCGCGGGCATCGCGGAACATCGCCGCGCTCGCGGTGTTGCACGCGATCACGAGCAGCTTGACGCCCTGGTCGACGAGTTCGTCGAGTACCGCGAGGGAGTGCTCGCGCACCTGCGCGATCGGCCGCGGGCCGTAGGGACCGTTCGCCGTGTCGCCGAGGTAGAGGATCTGCTCGCGCGGCAGCTGGTCGATGATCGCGCGCGCCACGGTGAGCCCGCCGACCCCCGAGTCGAAGACCCCGATCGGCGCGTTGCTCACGCCGCCCAGTCTAGGCCCCGCCCGCTCCCGCCAGATCTGACGAGATGGGGCGCTCTCCCCCACGAGAAACGCCCCATCTCGTCAGATCTGGCGCCATCGGGGCTAGTAGCGGGTGCGGGCGCGCTCCTGGGCGACGAGCTGCTCGCGGTCGGCGAGGCGGCGCAGCCCCGCGAGCGGTTGCGCCATGCGGTGATTGCCGCGGATGCTCGGCTCGACCCGATCGAGAAAGGCCCAGTAGCCCGCCGTGAACGGGCAGGCGTCCTCACCGACCCGCTTCTTCGGGTCGAAGCGGCACGAGCCGCAGTAGTCGGACATGCGCTGGATGTACGCGCCACCCGAGGCGTAGGGCTTCGTCGCCACTACCCCGCCGTCGGCCCACTGGCTCATGCCGACGACATTGGCGGGCATGACCCACGGTGTGCCGTCGACGAAGGCACCCTGGAACCAGCGGGTCAGCTCGGCCGGGTCGTATCCGCGCTGCAGCGCGTGGTTGCCGAGCACCATGAGGCGCGGAATGTGGTGGGCCCAGCCGTGCCGCGCGACGTCGGTGAGCACGCCGCTCAGGCACGCGGCCTCGAGCTCGTCGGCCGGCTCTCGACTGTCGAGCGTCCACCAGGATGCGGGCAGCGGGGTGCGGGCATCCAGCGCGTTGCTGCTCGCCGTGTACTCGGGGCCGAGGTGCCAGTAGAGGTGCCACACCCAGTCGCGCCAGCCGATGAGCTGGCGCACGATGCCCTCGACGCTGTTCAGCGGCGCGCGATCGGCGGCGTGCTCGGCGACGACGCGCTCGACGATCTCGAGCGGATGCAGCAACCCCAGGTTGAGCGGCACGCTCAGTCGCGAGTGCGCCATGACGCTGTCGCCCGCGAGCATCGCATCTTCGAACGGCCCGAAGTCGCCCAGCCGCGTCTCGACGAAGTCATCCAGTGCGGCGAGCGCCTCCTCGCGCGTCGCCGCGAAACGCCGAGGGCCGTCGTGCCCGAGAAACCGCACGCCGTCGGCCTCGAGGGCGTCGAGCGTTGCCCGCACCTCGGCGTCGATGTCGTCTTCGACAGGCGCCCAGGGCTCCGGCAGGCCGAGAGTCGCCGCGCCCTTCGGCGGGCGCTCGCGGTTGTCGGCGTCGAAGCTGAACTGCCCGCCTGCCGGCTCCGAACCGTCCATGAGGATGCCCGTCTCCTCCCGCACGCTGCGGTAGAAGCGGTCCATGACCAGCTGGGCGGGTTTCCTGCCCTCCGCCCACGCGGCGAAGGTCTCGCGCGAGGTCACGAAGCCGCGGTCCGGCAGCATCGTCGCACCGAGTCGTTGCGCGAGCGCGCGCACGGCCCAGGAGGTCGCGCCGACGAGCTCGAGCGACTCGCCGACGAGTCCGCGCTCGCGCAGGGCATCCTCGTAGGAGTCGGCGGTGACGAGCTCGACACGCCCGCCCGCCGACCGCGCGCGGTGCCGCAGTGCCGTCAGGTACAGGTGCGCCTTCTGGCGGTGCGTGGGGCGGCGGCGCAGCACTGCATGATTCTCGATGAGGATCACCGGCCCGCCGTCGTCGAAGTGCGGCCCGAGCTGCTCGGCCGTCAGCCAGCGGGTGGGCGCAGTCGTCATGACGACAGGCTACGGACGTAGTCTGAGCGCGTGACGACCTCGCTGCTGACCGACCGCTACGAACTCACCATGATCGACGCGGCCCTGCACTCGGGCCGCGGACTGCGACCGTGCGTGTTCGAGGTGTTCGCCCGGCGACTGCCCGCAGGCCGCCGATTCGGGGTCGTCGCCGGTCAGGGACGGCTGCTGGATGCTCTGAGCGAGTTCCGCTTCGACCACGACGACCTGGCGTGGCTGGCCGAGCATCGCGTCGTGAGCTCCTCCACGCTCGCCTGGCTCGCCGACTACCGGTTCAGCGGCTCGATCACGGGCTACCGAGAGGGCGAGGTGTACTTTCCCGGCTCGCCGCTGCTGACCGTGACCGGCACCTTCGCCGAGGCCGTGGTGCTCGAGACGCTCGTGCTCAGCACGCTCAACTACGACAGCGCCGTGGCGAGCGCCGCAGCGCGCATGGTCGCTGCCTCGGACGGTCGCCCGCTCGCCGAGATGGGGTCGCGTCGCACGAGTGAGGCCTCCGCCGTCGCCGCCGCGCGCGCCGCGCACATCGCCGGCTTCGACGCGACGTCGAACCTGGAGGCCGGGCGGCGGTGGGGCGTGCCGACGATGGGAACGGCCGCGCACTCCTTCACGCTGCTGCACGACAGCGAGGAGGAGGCCTTCCGCGCCCAGGTGGAGACCCTCGGGGCGGGCACCACGCTTCTGGTCGACACGTTCGATGTGGAGCGCGGGGTCGAGACGGCCGTGCGCGTCGCGGGCACCGCACTCGGCGCCGTGCGCCTCGACTCGGGCGACCTGCCGCCTCTCGTGCGGCAGGTGCGGGCGCAGTTGGACGCTCTCGGTGCGACAGAGACGCGCATCACCGTCACGAGCGACCTCACCGAGCACACGATCGCGGGCCTGCGAGGCTCCCCCGTCGACAGCTTCGGCGTCGGCACCTCCGTGGTGACCGGTTCGGGGTCGCCCGCCGCTGGCCTGGTCTACAAGCTCGTCGCGCACCAGTCTCCGGAGGGCGGCGACTGGACGCCCGTCGCCAAGGCGTCTCCCGGCAAGGTCTCCCGCGGGGGCACGAAGCGCGGCGAACGACTCCGTGACGCCCACGGCCGGGCGATCGCCGAGCACGTCATCATCGACGACACGCGCGACAGCGTTCCCGACGGAGGGGCGGCGAGCGGCGGAGCGCCCGCCGATGAGGGCGGTGCGAGCATCCGCCCGCTCACCGTGCCTCTCGTCACCGGAGGTGAGGCGGGTGCCCGGTGGCAAGGCACGGAAGGGGTTCAGCTCGCACGCGCCCACTGCGCCGACGCCGTGGCCGAGCTGCCCGCTGAGGCGATGCGCCTCGGGGACGGCGACCCGGCACTGCCGACCGTCTACAAATAGCCGCCGCTCAGGAGCCGCAGCGCGGCAGAGCGCCGAGATCGCCTTCGTCGGCGATCGTCTGCAGCACGATGATTGCCTCGTCGAGAGTCGCCACGGCGAACACCTCGAGCCCGTCGGGCACCGCGCCGACGACCTCGTCGCAGTTCGCGACGGGGGCGAGGAACCAGTCGGCGCCGAAGTCGACCGCGCCGTACATCTTCTGCTGGATGCCCCCGATCGGCCCGACGGCGCCGTCCGCGGCGATCGTGCCCGTGCCGGCGACCTCCGCACCGCCCGCGAGAGAGCCCGGCGTGAGCTTGTCGACGACGCCGAGGGCGAACATCATGCCCGCGCTCGGGCCGCCCACGTTGCTGAGCTCGATCTCCACGTCGAAGGGAAACTCGTACTCGCCCGCAACGAGCACGCCGATGATCGGTACGCGGTTCTCGCCATCGCTGAGCGTGGGGGTGAGGAGCACCGTCTGTTCGGCTCCGCCGCGCACGATCCTGAACTCCGCCGGGCCGCCGGTGCCGTTCACCGCGATGAGCTCGCGCAGCGCCGTGACATCCCGCACCGCCGTGCCGTTGACCGAGACGATCACATCGTCGGGCTCGAGCACGCCGTCGGCCGGGCCGTCCTCCATCGACTCGACGACGAGGAGCCTGCTCTCGTAGGGCTCCCCGAGCGCTCGCAGCGCCGCCGCCACCGCTTCTCGCTGCGAGTTCTGCATGTCGACGCGCGACTGTTCGCGGCGGTCTTCCGTCGTCACGCCCTCCGGAAACACCGAGTCGACGGGGACGACCGACTGCGTCGGATCGATCCAGGCCTGCAGCACGTCGAACCACGAGGGGCGGTTGTCCCGATTGCCGACGACGTTGACCGTGAGGAGCGCGAGAGAGCCAGGTGTGTCGTAGGTGGGCTCGGTGGGAATGGTGATCAGCGGCACGTCCTCGCCGTCGACCGAGACGGAGTCGAGAGTGTCGAAGACGGGCCCCGGCCGCTCGATCACATAGGGCGAGGGAAGCAGGGCGAGCGCGACGACGCCGAACAGGGTGAGTGCCAAGAGGGTCCAGCCGACCCGACGACCGCGCGACCGCGCCTCGAGCTCCGCCGTCGCGGCATCCTCGCTGAACAGACTCACCCGCACCCTCTTCTCACCGTGCCGATCCACGGCAGACTGCCGGGTCATTCCGCCCGGCGCGAACCTGACCGGCGCCCGCCAGGCACTCGCACTAGCGTAGGGGCCATGGCTGAGGATCCCCTAGGCGGCGCGGAGGACGAGTTCCGCGAGATGATGCGCAAGTTCCTCGCGGGCGAGGGCGACATCGACCCGTCGAAGCTCGCGGGCGCCGCGGGGCTGCCGACCGACCCGCTCATGGTCGCGCGACTGATGAGTCAGTTGCAGCAGGCAATGAACTCGACGGGCGAGGGCATCAACTGGCAGCTCGCCCGCGACGAGGCCGGCCGCATCGCGGCGGAAGGCTCGTTGCGTCCCAACCAGCCGCAGCTCGACCAACTGCGTCAGGCGTTGCACCTGGCCGCTCTGTGGCTCGACGAGGCGACGAGCATCACCCAGCTCACGAGCGAGCCGAGCCTCACGACGCGCGCCGACTGGGCACGCCTGACCCTGCCGGTGTGGACGCAGCTCGCCGAGCCGGTGGCGCTCTCCATCGCCGATTCGCTCACCGAGGTGCTCGACGAGCAGGTGCCGGAAGAGCTCAAGAGCATGGTCGAGAACGCCGGCCAGATGATGCGTTCGCTCGGTGGCACGCTCTTCGCCCTCCAGCTGGGGCACGTCGTCGGCCAGCTCTCAGCGGAGGTCGTCTCGGGCGGCGATATCGGCATTCCCCTGCTGCCCGGTCGTGAGGAGCACGACGTGCAGGCATCGCTGCTGCCTCAGAACGTGGCCGCCTTCGGCGCCGACCTCGACATCCCACTCGATCAGGTGCAGCTCTACCTGGCTGTGCGCGAGCTCGCGCACGCTCGGCTCTTCCGCCACGCGCGGTGGCTGCGGCAGCACCTCATCAGTGCCATCACCGACTACGCGCGCGGCATCCGCATCGATACGGGGCGCATCGAGTCGCTCGCGGCCGAGTTCGACCCCGCGAACCCGGAGAGTCTGCGCGAGGCGCTCACGAGCGGCGCGCTCATCCCGCCCAAGTCGGATGCTCAGCTCGCCGCCCTCGCCCGCCTCGAGTCGACCCTCGCCCTCATCGAGGGGTGGGTAGACATCGTGACCGCGCACGCGACCACCCGCATCCCCCGCGCCGACGCGGTCGCCGAGACCGTGCGCCGCCGCCGAGCCTCGGGCGGGCCGGCCGAACGCGCCTTCGCGACCCTGGTGGGCCTCGAGCTTCGCCCGCGCCGCCTGCGCGAGGCCGCGGCCTTTTGGCAGGCGATCACCGACGCCGTGGGAGGGACGCGACGAGACGAGCTCTGGGCACACCCCGACCTGCTGCCGTCGAGCGACGACATCGACGACCCGCGGAGGGTCATCGCGAGCCTGACCGGTGAGAGCGCCGAGCCCGACGACGTCGACCGTGCGCTCAGCGATCTGCTCGCCGATGACAGCGGCGACCGACCCGTTGAGGGGACGCCCGGCGAGGAACCGAGCAGCCCCGACGACAGCGCACCGGCGTAGTCCGCGCGGCGGCGGAGCGCTGGCCGTGCCGGCGTCGCGCCACCGGGGGCTGTGCACAGTCGCCCCGGCAGGGAGCATCGCGCGCGCATCATGTGCGGCATGATCCTGCGACTCGACCCCGCCCTCCCCATCGTGTGGCGCTCGCCGTTCAGCCTGCAGATCGGCGTCGACCCGGTCGCCGTCGTGCTCGAGGAGGTCGATGACGGAGATGCGCGCGTAGTCGCCGCCCTCGCGGCGGGGGCCTCCCGGGCGGCGCTCGCCCGCTCTGCCGCGGCCGCCGGGGTTCGCCCGGCGCGCGTGGACGAGCTGCTGGAGCGCCTCGAACCCGCGCTGGTGAGCGGAACGCGCACCGTGCCGGAATCGGGCGTCGCCCTGCCCGAGTGCGTGGCCGTGCGCGGCTCCGTCGACGGTCGACGCGGCCTCGCGCGCGTGCTCACCGAGGCGGGCTGCACGGTCGTCGACAGCTCCGCGAGGGCGAGCGCACCCGCCGTGGACGCCGCGGTGCTCGTGAGCCACCATGTCGCCGACCCCGTCGAGCACCTGACGTGGCTGCGACGCGACATACCTCACCTGCCCGTGGTGTTCGGCGAGCGCGCCGTCACGATCGGCCCCCTCGTCGTGCCCGGCGAGAGCCCGTGCCTCGCCTGCCTCGAGCAGCAGCGCGCTGACGTCGACCCCGCGTGGCCGGCGATCGGCAGTCAGCTGTGGGGGCGGCGAGCGGCAGCCGAGTCGGGACTGACCGCGACGCTCGCGGCGCTCGAGGCCCTCACTCTGCTGCGGAGGCTCGCCGCCGGGCGAGGAGGCAGCGGCATGAGCATCCGCCTCGATGTGATCGACGACGTGCGCACCGTCACGCAGTGGGCCGCCTCCGCTCGATGCGGATGCCGCGGGCTCGAGCTCAGCGCGCCCGCGAGCGGGAACCGCTGAGACCCGCCGCGCCGCGGGCCGCCGCCGGAGCACGCACCTCGTCGAGGAAGCGGCTCGGGGCGCGCTCGGCTCGGGCGCTCGACGCGCGTCTGCTCCACGACAGCTCGAGCGCTCGACGAGCCCGCGTGATGCCCACGTACAGCAGCCGGCGCTCCTCATCCACCGCTTCGAGCCCGTGCGCGAACGTGATCGGCACGAGCCCCTCGCTGAGGCCGGCGATGTAGACGACATCCCACTCGAGGCCCTTCGCGGCGTGCAGGGTCGACAGGGTGACCGCCTGGCGCGTCGGCTCGTGCTGCTGCTGCTGACGGCGCTGCAGCTCGCGGACGAAGTCGGCGAGGGTCGTGCCCGGCGGCGCCTCCTCGGCGAGCCCGAGGAGAGCGTTGAGGCTCTCCCACGCGACGCGCTCGGCGCCGCCGCCCTCCGGCGGGTCCTGCCGCCAGCCGAGACCGCGCAGCACGTCGCTCACGCTCTTGAACAGGGGTTCGTCGACGACCGAGATCGACGCGCCGCGCAGCAGCAGAATCGCCTGCTTGACCTCCTGCTGGTCGAAGAACCGGCTGTTGGCGCGCGATTGCACGGGAACCTCGAATCGCCGGAGAGCGGCCTCAAGCGCGATCGACTGCGTGTTGATGCGGTACAGCACGGCGATCGACTCGGGCGGGATGCCATCGGCGATGCGTTGCGCGATCGACTGCGCGATGCTCGCCGCCTCTGCCGCGTCATCGACGTGGGCACTGACGAGCGGTGTGGAGCCAGACCGAGCACCCTCTGTCGCCGCGTGAAGAGTGAGCGCGCCGGGTCGGCCGCGCATGAGCCTGTTGGCGAGCGTCACGATCGGCGCGCTCGACCGGTAGTTCTCCTCGAGGCGCACGACGCGCGCCTCGGGGTACTCGCTGCCGAAGCGCACCAGGTAGTCGCTCGTCGCTCCCGCGAACGAGTAGATCGTCTGCGAGGCGTCGCCGACGACGCACAGCTCGCGACGGCCGCCGAGCCACAGCGAGAGCAGGTCGTGCTGAAGCGGCGAGACATCCTGGTACTCGTCGACGACGAAGAACCGGTACTGCTCGCGCACCTGCTCGGCGACGCGCGGCTCGTTCTCGATCATCCCCGCGGTCGCCAGCAGCACGTCCTCGAAGTCGATCTGCTTCCGCTCGTCCTTGAGATCCTCGTAGCGCTGGTGCAGCGCGACCATCGCGTCGACGCTCAACTGCGCCGGCAGCGTGCGCGCGTGGGCGACGCGCGCGTAATCCTCGAGCCGCAAGCGCGACACTTTGCGCCACTCGATCTCTGCCGCCGTGTCGCGCAGCGCCGCGGTGTCGAGTCGCAGCTTGAGCCCGCTCGCCGCGTGGCCGATGAGCGCCCCCTTGCCGTCGAGGATGCGCGGCGGGCTGCCGCCCGCCACGACGGGCCAGAAGTAGTGCAGTTGACGCAGAGCCGCGGAGTGGAAGGTGCGTGCTTGCACGCCATCCGCGCCCAGGGCGCGCAGCCTGCCCAGAAGCTCCCCGGCGGCGCGCGTGGTGAAGGTGAGCGCCATAACGCGTTGCGGATCGTAGGTTCCCGTCGCGACGCCGTAGGCGATGCGGTGTGTGATCGCGCGCGTCTTGCCGGTGCCCGCCCCCGCGAGCACGCACAGGGGGCCTCGCAGCGTCTCGGCGACTTCCTTCTGCCGCTCGTCGAGGCCCGCGAGCAGCCGTTCGGGTTCGCTCACGGATCCTCGAGAGGGCCGCCGAACCAGTCCTCGATGATCGCTCGAGCGATCGAGGTGCGCCCTGGCAGCAGAATCGAGTCGACGTTGGCGGCGAGGTCGTCGCGCGTAAACCAGCGCAGGTCGAGGATCTCGGTGCCGTCGGGGCGCAGCACGTTCTCGGCGTCCACGTCCAGGGTGGCGCGAAACCCGAGCATCAGGGAGGCGGGAAAGGGCCACGGCTGCGAACCGACGTAGTGCGGGTCGACGATACGCAGCCCGGTCTCCTCGAAGACTTCGCGCACGACGGCTGCCTCGAGCGATTCGCCCGGCTCGACGAAGCCGGCCAGAAGCGAGAAGCGGTTCGACTCCCACAGCGCGTTGCTGCCGAGCACGAGGCGGTCTTGAGTGTCGGTGATGCCGACGATGATGGCCGCGTCCGTGCGGGGGAACATTTCCTGGCCATCCTCGTCATCGATGCGCACCCAGCCGCCTTTCGCCGGGCTCGTCGAGTGCCCCGTGCGCGGGGAGAACAGATGGGTCTCGTGCCAGTTGGCGATGCCGAGGGCTTCGATCGCGAGCCCGGCGTCCCGGTCACCGAGGCGGTGACCCAGGGTGCGCGGGCTGCGCCATCGGGCGATGTCGACCTGAAGCTCTTTCGCCGACTCGTCATCGAAGACGGCCGCGACGATCGGCGACCCGGCGGGCAGGGCGGGATCGCTGTCGAGCGCTCGTCCGAGGTAGATGCGCAGCAGGCCATCGGGCACTACCTCGGTCGTGAGGTATTCGAGAGCGGGAGCCTCATCGTTCTCGGCGATGAGCACCTCGCCGCGCCAGAGTGCGATGACGCGCGTGCGGGGGTCTGCCCAGAGCTCGTCGAACAGTCGCGGGCGCTCGCGCGTGAGGTGGTCGCGGTCGATGCGGTACCGCGAGAGCGGAAGCTGCGCAGTGAGTGATCGATGCATTGATGTGCCCTCTTCTTGACCGAGCGCACTGCGTGGCGCGGGCCGCCGACCACGCGCCTCGACTTACTCTGTCGGTATGGCCCGTTCGCCTCTCACTCTAGCCGCGCTCGCGACAGCCGCCGTGCCCGGCCTGGAGGTGGCGGGGGCTGCAGCGCTCGGCTCGCAGGGTCGCGGCGACGTCGACTCGGCGCTTCTGACGACGCGCGACGGGCGGTCGCTCGTCATCCGCGTTCCGCGCACGCCGGCGGCCGAGAACGAGCAGTCGGCCGACCTGGTCGCCCTGCGCGCGCTGAGCGACGGTGTGCGGTCGCGCCTGCCCTTCGCGGCACCGCGGATGCTCGGTCAGGCGCCCGTGGATGGCACGCGCGCCCTCGTCTCCGAGTTCGTGGCCGGCGCACCGCTCTCGCTCGAGAGCATCACGCCGGGGATCGCCGCCTCGATCGGTCGCGCGATCGCCGCGATCCACGATTTGCCGACGAGCGTCGTCGCCGACGTGGGGCTGCCGCAGCGGCGACCGAACGACGTCGTGCGCGACGCCGTGGTGACCATGGATCGGGCGGCGGCCACGGGACTGGTTCCCGCAGCGCTCCTCGTGCGGTGGGAGGCGGCCGCGGAGGACTCCACACTGTGGCAGTTCACACCGGCCGTCATCAATGGCTCGCTGGCGGCCTCATCTTTCCTCACCGTCGGCGAGACGGTCACGGGCGTGCTCGGGTGGTCGCACCTGCAGGTCGGCGACCCGGCGCGCGACCTGTTCTGGATGCTCGGCTCGAGCGACCCGGACGTCGCCGGGAGCGGCCTGGACGCCTACCACCAGGCGCGCGGCCTGCATGATCGCCAGGTAGGCCGCCGCGCCGTGTTCGCGGCCGAGCTCGAGGTGGCGCGCTGGCTACTGCACGGTACGGAGCAGCGCTCGACCGAGATCGTCGATGACGCCGTCGAAATGCTCGGTGCCCTGCTCGATCGCGTGCAGGCCGACGTGATGAACCCGCTCGCGGCGGAGCCAGCGCGACCGTCGACCTTGACCGACGCCATCGCGCTGAGCGAGTCCGCTCCTCCCGGCCCGCTCACGGGAGGGCAGTACGCCAAGCCCCCTGCGCCCGGCCCGCGGCACCCGAGTTCGCCCTAGTCACGGCCGGGTGAGTGCTGCGGCCCACAACTCTGCGAGCTCCGCCTCGTCGGGCAGTGACGCGGGCCGCAGCACGGCGTGGTCGGCGACGAAGTAGAACGCGGCGGTGACGTCGTCGAGAGCCCGGCCGCTCCATCGCGCGTAGGCGAGCCGGTAGAGAGCGAGCTGCAATTCTTTCGCGCGCCGGTCGTCGTCGTCGCGCGGCGCGCGCCCGGTCTTCCAGTCGACGATCTCCACGCCCTCGCGGCCGTCGGGGAGCGTCGTCGCGTACATCGCGTCGATCTTGCAGACGAGGATGCGCCCCGCGAAAGGGACGTGAAGCTCGCGCTCCACGTCGAGCGGTGGGCGGGTCGCCCAGGGCGAGCTCTCGAAGGTGCGCTGCAGCGCCGTGAGCGCGGCATCGTCGAGGGCCTCGCCCTGTCCCTCATCTCGCTCGCCGCCGACGTCGAGCTGCAGCCCGTCGACGGTGTCCGCGATCGAGGCGAGGCCGTAGCGCTGCTCGACCCAGCGGTGGAAGACGGTGCCGAGCCGCGTCTGCCGGTAGGGGCGCTGCGGCACGGGGCGCCGAAGCCGCTCGGCGGAACCGCCGGGGTCGCCGACGAAGTCCTTGAACGCCGAGGCGGGCACGCGCAGGGGCACGGGCACCAGGTCGGCTCGGCGGCGGCGCTCCTCGCGCTCGGCGAGCAGCAGGTCGACGTCGGCGTGCCAGCCGTAGGGGTCGGTGCCGGGTCGTGCGCGGGCATCCTGGTAGCGGCTCGCGTCGACGGAGCGCACGCGCTGCGCGGCCGCCTCGAGCTCGCCGCGCCGCTGACCGAGCGGGTCCCCCGGCCACCACGCGGCGGTGTCGTCGTCGGGTGGTCGCGGATTCTCGTCGTGCTCGCTCGCCTCCGGCCAGGGCGGCAGGATGCCGCGCTCGGCGAGCGGGCGAAAGAAGCTGCTCGGCCGGCGCGGCTGGGTCTGGCTCGCCCACCAGGACCCGCTCAGCAGCAGGCGATGCCGGGCGCGCGTCACCGCCACGTAGGCCAGCCTGCGCTCTTCGCGCTCGTGGTGCGCGGCGACGTGCCCCTGGAATTCCTGCACGGCGTCGAGCAGCTGCTTGCGGTCGCCCGCGGTGCGCCAGGCGAGTGCGGGCAGCTCGGCAGCGTCGCCGCGCAGCTCGTAGGGGAGCACGCCGAGCCTCAGCCAGCCCTTCGTACCGTCGCGCGGCCGCCCGGGAAGCTCCCCCTCGACGCACCGCGGCACCGCCACGTGGTCCCATTCGAGGCCTTTCGCGCCGTGGATGGTGAGCACCTGCACGGTTCCCGGCTCGGGGTCCTCCGAGCGCGGCGACAGGTTGTCGCGCCACTCGGCCTCGCGCAGCCAGGAGAGGAATCCGCCGAGCGTCGCGTGGTCGGCGAGGCCGAGGTAGCCGTCGAGGGCGTCGAGGAACGCCGTGCGCGGAGCATCCCCGAGCACGCGATGCGGGTTGGCGGCGACCTCGATATCGAGCTGCAGCTCGTGCTCGACCGCGACGACGAGGTCGGGCAGGGCGAGCGAGCTGCGCCCGCGCAGGGCGGCGAGCACGCGCCCCGCCTCTCGGAGGCGTGCGCGGCCCGCCTCGCTGAAGCGGCGCAACTGCCCGTGGTCCTCCCGCGCGGTCGCGACGAAGTCGAGCGCGTCGACGAGGGAGACCCCGTCGCCGGCGGCGACGGAGGCCCGTAGCGCGTCGATGACCTCGGGCGCGAGCGGACGCTGGGCGAGGTCGCGGTCGCGCAACCAGCTCGCCACGCGCGAGAGTGCGTGCAGGTCTGCCACGCCGATGCGCCAGCGGGGGCCCGCGAGCAGCCGCACGAGCTCGGTGCCCGCGCTCGGATCGTGCAGCACGGCGAGCGCGCAGACGAGGTCGCTGATCTCGGGCTCCTCGAGCAGGCCGCCGATACCGAGCACGTGGAACGGCACTCCCGCCTCGCGCAGCGCGGCGAGGAACACCGGCTGGGTGGCGCGATTGCGCAGGAGGAGCGCGGCGCTCGGGCGCAGCGGATGGCCGTGCTCGTCGACCGCTCCGTGCTCTGCTCCCGCCACCGGCTCGGCGAGCCGCTGGCGAAGCCACGCGGCCACCGCTGCGGCTTCCTCGTGCAGCTGCTCCTCGAAGACCGTCTCGACCGCGTGCGCGCTGGCGCTCGGCCCGCTGTCGAGGCGCGCGACGGCGACGCCCCCGGCAGTCGTGAGCGGCTCGACGAGCGCGTTGGCGACGTCGAGGATGCGCTCACCGTTGCGCCAGCTCACGCTCAACGAGTAGCGAGCGACGGGTGGTCCTGCCGACCCGTCTGGCGCGTCGGCTCCGCGAAAGCGCGTCGCGAAGTCGTCGAGCCCTGCCGCGCTCGCACCGCGCCAGCCGTAGATCGACTGGTGAGGGTCGCCGACGGCCATGACGGGTGTGCCGCCGAAGAGCTCGGCGAGTAGCCAGGTCTGGGCGACGTTGGTGTCTTGGTACTCGTCGAGCAGCACGACGCGGTACCGCGAGCGGATGCCCGCCGCGACCTCGGCGTGAGCGCGCACGATCTGCAGAGCGAGTGTGACCTGGTCGGAGAACGCCACGTAGCCCTCGCGCTGCTTGGCGAGCTCGAACCGCTCGACGAGGTCGCTCAGTGGCAGCGTTGCCTCGAGGGTCGTCGCGAGCCGGTCGACGTCGGGCCGCACGTGCCGGTCGGGGCTCGGCAGCTCGCGCACGCGCACGACCTCAGCGATGAGGGCCCGCAGGTCGTCGACGGTCGCGTTGTGCTCCGCGAGACCGTGGGCGAGGCGCAGCACGGCCTCGGTCGCAGAGTCGACGGAGAGATCGAGGTCGGCGAGCCGGGCATCCGTCGCGGAGGCGACGATGTCGCGGGCGAGCTGCCACGCGCCCGCCTCGCCGAGCACGACGCCATCGGGGTCGCGGCCGATGAGCACGGCGTGGTCGCGGTACAGGCTGGAGGCGAAGGAGTTGTAGGTCGACACCGTCGGCTGGGTGAAGGCGTCCACGATGGGGCCGCCGTCGGGGCCGGGCGGCAGAAGCCCGCTCGCGCCGAGCGCGATGAGGCGAGTCCGGATGCGCGCGGCCAGCTCGCCCGCCGCCTTGCGCGTGAACGTGAGTCCCAGTACGCCCTCGGGGGCGACGTGCCCGTTGGCGACGAGCCACAGCACGCGCGCGGCCATCGTCTCGGTCTTGCCCGAGCCCGCCCCGGCGACGACGAGGGCCGGGCCGAGCGGTGCCTCGATGACGGCGCGCTGCTCGTCAGTCGGCGGGAAGACACCGAGTGCCTCCGCGATCGTGTCGGCGCTGATCGGTGCCGCGGCGTCGGCGGCGCTGCCGTGCTCGCGAACCGTCACGCGTCGTCACCGGTGACAGGCGGCACACGGTGCACGCGGTGGGCCAGCGAGCCGTAGTCGTAGCGGCCGATGGTGCGAGGCCCGGCGAGCTGGTCGACGGTGATGGCGGCGAGCGCGAGACGCAGTCGCTCACGGAAAGCCTCGAGCGCGTCGTCGTCGAGCACGGCCTGCACCGCCTCGCGATACTGCTGGTCTCCCTTGCCCTCCCGCACGTAGAGCAGCACGGCCCCGCCCGGTGTCACGGTAGCCGCAGGGTCGATCACCCCGCTCGCCCGCAGCGGCGCGAGGGCTTCCTCGACCGCCGCGTCGAAGGCGCCGTCGGCGAAGGCGAGCTGGTAGGCGGCGAGCTGGGCGTTCGCGGCGACCTTCGCGGCGTTCGTCTCGGGCCGGCCGGTCTTGAGGTCGATGATGCGCACGGCACCTTCGCCGTCGATCTCGATGCGGTCGACGACGCCGCGCACCTGCACGCGGTCGACCTGCACGGCGAAGCGCTGCTCGGCGGCGACGGCCGCTCGACCCGCGGCGGCGGCATCCCGCAGGTACTCGGCAAGCCCGACGGCGTAGCGCCGCGCGAGGCGGCGCTGCTGCTGGGCGAGCCACGGCGAGTCGAAGGTCAGTTCGCTCCAACGCGCGTCGATCGCCGCCCACACCTCGTCGACGCTCACCGTTTCGGACTCGTCGGGCGGCCGTTGCGTGAGCGATTCGAGGGCCCAGTGCACGATCGTGCCGATGCCCATGGCGGGGGTGCTCTCGCCGGGCGCGATCGTGTCGAGGAACCAGTCGAGGGGCGACCGCTCGATGCTCTCGATCCTGCTCGGCGACAGCCCGACCGTCTCCTCCTCGGCGAAGAGCGGCGCCTCGGTGGAGACGTCGAGCAGCCCCCACCACTCGTCGGGGTCGGCGCCGGGCACGCGCTCGGCGGCGAGGCGTGCGAGCGCCGTCGCGGCCTCCGCGCGCCGATCGTGGCTCTCGCGCGGGTCGCTGAGCACGCGGCGCAGCTGGCCAACGGTGCGACGCAGCGATCGAGCGCGGATGACGCGGCGCTGCGGCGCCGCGTCTGCACCTCCGACGCGGCGACTCGCATTCCTCTGACCGTCGCGCAGGGTGCGCTCGCGCTCGGCGACGATCTCGTGCAGGGCGCTCGGCTGCTCGTCCTCTCCTGCGCTCGCGGTCACAACCACCTGGCGTCGCGCGCGAGAGATCGCGAGGGCGAACATGCGCAGCTCGTCCTCGAGCACGAGTCGCCGCTCATCGAGGTCGCCTGTGGGCAGGCCGCCCGCGACCCGGCTGAGCAGGGGGGCGTGCAGAAGGCTGCCGCGCAGTCGCAGGTCGGGCCACACCCCGTCGAGCACGGACGCGACGACGACGACGTCCACCTCGAGGCCGGCTGCGGCCGACGGGGAGGTGACGAGCACCGCCTCGGTCGTCCGGGAGGGTGCGAGGAGGTCGTCGGCGACGTCGCTGTCGAGCACGCGCGTGAGGAACGTCTCGACGGTGGCGTCGGGCACGGTGTCGACGATGACGGTCGCGGTCGTGAAGACGGCGACAACGGCGTCGAGCGCGCGATCCGCTTCAACACCGGTCGTGCCGCCTGCGATGGCGTCGCGCTGCCAGCGCTCGACGAGGCGCGCGTCGTCCCACGCGATCCACAGCAGCTCATCGACCGTCGCGCCCTCCGTGTGCCGCTCGCCGATGGGGGCGAGGGTGCGGGCGAGCCGGGCGGCGCGGCGCGCGACGCGGTGGTCGATCGTCGCGAGCCGGTCGGGCGCCGCAAGCGCCTCGACGAGCAGCTCGTCGGCGGTGCGCGCCCCGTCGCCTGCGAGCTCTTCGGCGCGCAGGGCGCGGCGCAGGCGGCGCAGGTCGACGCGGTCGAGGCCGCCGAGCGGCCCCAGCAGCAGCTCGGTCGCGGCCTCCGCCGTGAGAGGTGCGCGCCCCACTCCCAGGTCGACGTGGCGGATGAGCGCGCGCGCTGCGGGATGCTCGCGCAGTGGCCGCCCGGGTGCGGTGCTGCGCACCGGCACCTCGGCGAGGGCGAGCGCCCGAACGAGCGGGGGCACGAGCGCGCCGCTGCGGACGATGACGGCCATGCTCGACCAGGGCACCCCGTCGATGAGGTGGCGCTCCCGCAGAACGTCGGCGATGAGCGTGCGCTCGCGCGCGGGGCTCGAGGCGGTGAGGGCGAGCAGGGGGCCGCCGAGCTCGGGTGCCTCGGGCCCGGCGCCGCTGCGGCCATCGGGGCTGCGCTCATCGAGGCTGTGCCCGGGCAGCGCTCGACGCTGGGCGCCCGCGGCGGCGGCGCCGATGCGACTCGTGAGCTGCGCGGTGAGGGCACGCAGCGCAGGGCTCTGCCGGTGCGCCGTGTCGAGCACGAGCGTCGGCAGCCCGGCGAACCGGGTGAGGGATTCGGGCTCGGCCCCGCGGAAGGTGTTCGTGGCGACATCGGGGTCGCCGATCGCGATGACGGTCGCGCCGCGCGCGGCGAGCGCCGAGAGCAGGTCGAAGCCGCTCGGCGTCGCGTCGTGGGCATCGTCGAGGATGACGAGCCGCGGGGGGTCGGGTGCCGCCGGATGCGGGTCGGCGAGCAGGCCGACGGCGGCCCGCACGAGCTCCGCCGGATCCTGCTGACCGAGGCGCGCGCCGCCGAGGCTGTCGCGGTACTCGTCGGCGAAGTCGGCGACCGCGTGCCACTCCGGCCGGTCGAGACGCCCCGCAGCCGCCCGCAGATCGTCGGTGCTCCAGCCGTGCTCCGACAGGCGCGCGAGCACGTCGCGCAGCTCGGTGCGGAACGCTGTGAGCCGCCGCACCTCGGGCCCGAGGTGCTCGGGCCAGGCGGGCCCGGGCGCCGCGGCGGGCCCGAGCACGGCCTCGAGCTCGGCGCGGTCGAGCAGCTCGGCGATGTCGGAGTCTTGATCGGCGCCGCTGAGCAGGCGCGGCTCCTGCGCGCCCGTGAGCCGGGCATCCGCCTGCACGACGCCGAACGCGTAGGAGGCGATCGACCGCGCGAGCGGGCCGGGCAGCACCGACGCCGGGCCGGCCAGTCGCAGGGCGAGACGATCGCGCAAGGCCGTCGCACTGCGCCGCGCGGGGGTCAGCACGAGCACGCGCTCGGGGTCGAGGCCGTCGACCTGGATGGCTCGCGCGACGAGCTCCACCACGGTGGCCGTCTTGCCCGTGCCGGGCGCCCCGAGCACGACAGCGCCGGGCCCGCGCCGAGCATCCAGAACCGCCTCCTGGGAGGCGTCGAGCCGCACCGGATGCGCGGACACCGCGGGGGGCGCGGCATCGAGGGCAGTCATGACTCCACGGTACTGGCGGCATCCGACACCGAGCGCCCGGCCCGCACTGCGCCCACAGAGAACGCGGCCGCGGCCCCCAGAGCGAAAAGGTACGCTGACGGACGTGGACATTCGCATCGGAATTCTCAACAGCCCCCGCGAGCTCTCGTTCGAGTCGTCGCAGACCGCCGCCGACATTCAGAAGGCCGTGACCGCGGCGATCGAGAAGGGCGCACCCCTTCTCGAGCTGACCGATGACAAAGGCAAGCACTACCTTGTGCCCACGAGCGCGATCGGTTACGTCGAGATCGGCTCCGACTCCGCCCGCCGCGTCGGCTTCGTCGGCTAGAGGCGCACCATGGAGCTGCTGTTCGTCACCGTCATCGGCGCATCGATCGCCCTCGGTGTGCGCTATCTCGTCCCGGGGCGCCAGACCCACGGTCTCCTGCTCGTGCCCGCCGTCGGCGCCGCCGCGACCGCCGCCGTGTGGGCGGTATGCGTGTGGCTCGGCCTGACCTTCGACGGCGGCTGGATCTGGGTCATCGCCCTCGTGCTCGGCCCCCTCGCCTCGCTCGCGGTCGCGCTCGTGCTGCCGAAGCGCCGTGAGACGGCCGATGCCGAGCTGCTCGAGCGGCTCATGAAGCCCTCCGCCGCGTAGCTCGCGAACGATCCGGCGCCGGATTGGAAGCGACGAAACCTCGCCGAGCGGGCCCGCGGGCCGTAGGCTGAGTGAGGACGCGTGCTGCGCGTCTTTCGGCTCACTCCCCCGGAGGCATCATGCGTGCTCCCCTGGCCGCCAGCGGCCTCGCCCTCGCTGTTGCGGGCTCGCTCCTCGTCGCGACTCCCGCCGTCGCTGCTCCGTTCGTTGACGGCGGCATCTCCGCCGGTGGCACGACCTGGCGGGTCGAGGGTCTAGGAGCCGGTCAGCAGCCGGAGATCAAGGAGGCGCAGCGGCCCGGGTGGGAGGGCAACAGCTTCACCTTCGATCAAGGTGTGCGGCCGGTCTCGCTCGCAGCCGACTCGACCGGTCCGACCGACGTCGATCTGGCCGAGTGCGCCGCTGACGGCGACCTCTCACCAGCGGCAGACTCCACCGGCGACCAGATCGCTTCGTGCGAGCTCTCTCCCCTCGAGACCGGCGACGGCACGCTCGAGGCCGCCTTGGAGTGGCGGTTCTTCGACGACGGTGCGACTGTGCGCGCGCGCATGAGCGTCACCAACGCGACCGGCGACACCGTGAGCGGCGCCACGATCGGGTTTCGCGACAACTACTATCAGGACACCGATACCCGTCTCGGTGCGTCGACGACCGCTGGCCACCCCGCCGCCGAGGATGATGCGGTCGTCGACGGCGATCTGCTCTGGATCACCTATGCCGCCCTCGACGCCACCAGCATAGAGGCGCCCGTGATTCTCACGGCGGCCGGAACGGCAGACTCGACCGTCACACCGCAGATGGCCTCATCGGCCGGTGACGGTGGAGATCTTCAGATCACGCTGTACGCGCTGCCCGACATTGAGCCGGGCGACACCGTCGAAGTCGTGCACTTCTACGTCTGGCAGTTCTTCGAGTTCGACGAGGTGAACCCGGTGGACGCCGCTGACGCGCGCGCGAACCTCGAGCCCGCTGCCCTCTTCGTGCCGTCCGCCCTCGCAGCCGTCGAGACGGCATGGGATGCCCGCGGTCGATTCGACACGTTGAGCGACCGCGACGCGGCCGGCATCGCCGAGCCGAGCGCGGTGCTGAACTGGAATGCCGTCGACGAGCCCTCCGATCCCGCTGAGCCCGAGCTCGCCGACACCGGCGTGGAGAACGCGTGGCCGCTTACCGCCCTCGCGGCGATCCTCGTGCTGTGCGGAGCGGGCATCATCGCGCTCCGACGACGAGCGGCCTAGAAGAGCGCGGGCAGCGACAGCACGCCGAGCACCGTGGCGATGATCGTCACGACGAGCAACACGATCGAGCGGTCGTGGCGGCGAGCGATCGCGATCCATCCCATGATGGCCGCGATGACGAGCGCGATCGTCGCCGCGGTGTTCAGCGCCACGAAGATGATCGCACCGACCGTGCCGAGCGGCGCCACGAGAACCGGGGCGAAGAACGGGATGATCGCGCCCGCCGCGATCGCGACGATCGCGAGGATGCCCGCGCGGCGCCCCAGCTCCGTCTCGGGCATCTGCGGCCGGGGTCCGTCGTTGTACGCCATCAGGCCGTGAGCCCCAATCTGTCCATGCGGCGCGTGTGCGCGGCGATCAGCTCGGTGAAAACCGGCTCGATCTGAGCTTCCTCGCGGGCGTGGTCACCGTGGAAGACGAGTGCGGATCGGGCCTGGAGCATCGTGTCGCCCACCAGGCGGCGGCACCACAGCGCGAGCCGTGACGACAGCCGCGGGTTCGCAGCGATCTGACCCTCGACGATGCGATGAAGCGGCGTCTGCAGGTCTCCGTCGCTGAGCGCCGCCCGCACTGCCTCGCGCGTGGGGCTCGGCAGGCCGCCCGCGAGGCGCATCCAGAAATCGGTGAGGAAGCCGATCGTGACGTGTGCGCTCGCCACCTGCTCGTGCCAGTCGGCGCCCTGGGTGCGACGCTCGAACTCCTCCACGCCCAGCAGGTGGGGCTCCATGACGTCGGTGCGGTCGAGCTTGTGGCGCTCGAGCTCGGCGACGAGCGCCAGGTAGCGGCGCAGCGAGATGTCGCACACCCGCGCGAGGGCATCCTTGTCGGCGATGCGCGGCGCGTTTGCCGTCGCATGACTGAGCGCCTCGAAGAACGTCATATGCAGCGCGGAGCATTGACCGAGGAAATGGTCGACGGGCGGCGTCAGCTCGGCCAGATCGACTCGGAGGGCAGCCACGGCGGCATCGCGCGGGGTGAGGGAAGGTGCCTCTGCGCGCGGGCGAGAACGTCGAAACCACGATGCCACCCGCCCAGCCTAGGTGATGCCCGCGACCGTCCCGCCCTGCGGCGGCTAAACTAATGCCACTCATCTATATAGACAGGCGATACACCCACGTGACTTTCTCCGACCTGGGCATCGAGACCGACATGGTCGATGCCCTTGCCAGCAAGGGCATCATCGAGCCCTTCCCCATCCAGACGCAGACGATTCCCCTCGCGCTCAGCGGGCAGGACATCATCGGCCAGGCCAAGACCGGCACCGGCAAGACCTTCGGTTTCGGGCTTCCCCTCATCCAGCACCTCGGCCTGAACCCCGAGCCGGGCGTCAAGGCGCTCGTCGTCGTACCCACGCGTGAGCTGTGCGTGCAGGTGACGCAAGACCTCGAGCTCGCCTCCGCCAACCGCGACGTCAAGATCGTCTCCATCTACGGCGGCAAGGCGTACGAGGGCCAGATCGAGCAGCTGAAGGCTGGTGCGCAGATCGTCGTCGGCACGCCCGGGAGACTGCTCGACCTCGCGAGCCAGCGGCTGCTCTCGCTCGCGAACGTCGAGGTGATGGTGCTCGACGAGGCCGACAAGATGCTCGACCTGGGCTTCCTCGGCGACATCGAGAAGCTCTTCGCGCAGACCAAGCCGACGCGCCACACGATGCTCTTCTCGGCGACCATGCCGGGCCCCATCGTCGCCCTCGCGCGCCGCTTCATGACGCGGCCCATCCACATTCGCGCGACCGACCCCGACGAGGGCCTGTGGCAGTCGAACATCAAGCACATCGTCTACCGGGCCCACGCGCTCGACAAGGACGAGGTCATCGGCCGCATCCTGCAAGCCGAGGGTCGCGGCAAGACCGTCGTCTTCACACGCACCAAGCGCGCCGCGGCGAAGATCGTGGAAGAGCTCAACGACCGCGGCTTCAGCGCCGGCGCCGTGCACGGCGACATGACCCAGGAGGCGCGCGAGCGCTCCATGGCGGCCTTCAAGGCCGGCAAGAAGGACATCCTCATCGCCACGGATGTCGCCGCACGCGGTATCGACGTCAACGACGTCACGCACGTCATCAACCACACGGTGCCCGACGACCACGACGCCTACCTGCACCGCGTCGGCCGCACCGGGCGCGCCGGCAAGACCGGCATCGCCGTGACCTTCGTCGACTGGGCCGACATGCACAAGTGGGCGCTCATCAACCGCGCGCTCGACATGGGCCAGCCCGAGCCCGTCGAGACGTACTCGTCGTCACCGCACCTCTACACCGACCTCGACATCCCCGAGGGCTCGAAGGGCCGCCTCAAGGCGACCCCCATCCCGCGCGTCGAGCGCGAGGCCTCCCACCCGCCTCGTGAGCGCAGCCGACGCAGCGGGTCCGGCGGGTCGGGCGGGTCCGGAGGCGGGCAGCGCTCCGGCGGTGGCCGCGACGGTGGGGCGTCGCAGGGCTCGAGCGCGGCATCCTCATCGGGCGAGGGCGGCGCGCCGCGTCGGCGGCGGCGGCGTCGCAGCGGGGGTTCCGGCGGGCAGGGCGCGGGCGGGAATACCGCCGCGTCCTCCTGAGTTGACGACGCGGTGACCACCTCGCCGACCTCGCCGACCGCAGCGTCCGCATCGTCCCGAACGACGATGGATGCCCGGCACAGTCTCGTCATCTCTCTCCTGCTCGTCTCCGCCTTCGTCGTGATCTTGAACGAGACGCTGTTCGGCGTCGCCATTCCCGAGCTCATCGACGACCTCGGCGTGACGGCGGCGATGGCGCAGTGGCTGACGACGGCGTTCATGCTGACCCTCGCCGTCATCATCCCCATCACCGGCTTCCTGCTGCAGCGCTTCCAGACTCGTCCCATGTTCATCGTCGCCATGAGCCTGTTCAGCCTCGGCACGCTCCTCGGTGCGCTCTCCCCCGGCTTCGAGATGCTGCTCGTGGCGCGCATCGTGCAGGCGAGCGGCACCGCGATCATGATGCCGCTGCTCTTCACGACCGTGTTCGCGCTCGTGCCCCCGCGCATCCGCGGCCGCATCGTGGGGCGCATCTCGATCGTCATCGCCGTCGCTCCCGCCCTCGGCCCGTCGATCTCGGGTCTCATCCTCGACACCCTCGGCTGGCGCTGGCTGTTCATCGTCATGCTGCCCATCGCGCTCGGCGCCCTCACGCTCGGCGCGCTGCGCGTCGTCAACGTGGGCGAGCCGCAGCCGGGGCGCCTCGACCTGCTGTCGGTGCCGCTCTCGGCGATCGGGTTCGGCGGCTTCGTCTACGGGCTCAGCCTGCTCGGCGAGGCAGGGCAGAGTGGTGGAGAGGGCGGTGAGGCAACGACAGTAGCTGTGTCGGCCATCGGCATTGGCCTGCTCGGGCTCGCGCTGTTCGTATGGCGTCAGCTCGTGCTGCAACGTCGCGGTGAGCGCGCTCTGCTCGATCTGCGCACCTTCCAAGCTCGCCAGTTCACCCTCTCGATTCTGGCCGTGTCGATCGCGTCGATGGCCCTCTTCGGCGCGATCATCCTCATTCCCCTGTATGTGCAGCAGGTACTCGGCCAGAGCCCGCTCGTCTCCGGCTTGCTCATCCTGCCCGGCGCGCTGCTGCAAGGCCTCATCGCGCCGCTCATCGGGCGCCGGTACGACGCCGTCGGCCCGCGCGGGCTGGCCCTCAGCGGAGCGATCCTGCTGAGCGTCGCCATGTGGGGCATGACGTTCCTCTCCACCACGACGCCCCTATGGCTCATCACGGCCGCGCACATCGGGCTCAGCATGGGGCTCGCACTGCTGTTCACTCCGCTGCTGACGAACGGGCTCTCGGCGATCCGCCCCGAGCTCAACTCCTACGGCTCGGCGATCGTCGGAACCGTTCAGCAGGTCTCCGGCGCCGCGGGCATCGCCCTCTTCATCTCGGTCGCGGCGGCCGCCGGTGGGGCGGGCAGCGTCGCGAGCGAGGTCTCGGCCCCGGGCATCCAGCTCGCGTTCACGGTCGGTGCGATCATCGCGACACTCGCGATCCCCATCGTGCTGCTCGTGCGCCGCGTGCCGCAGGAGGAGCCGCCCGCGACAACGGGCCAGATCGCGGCGCAGACGCCCCTGCACACCGAGGCCGAGCCGACGAGCTAGGCGCTCTCGGGTGGGCGGCATGCCGCAGGGCGTGCGCGTCACCAGTCGCGCGCGTCGTCGCTCGTGGCCACCCCATCACGCCGTTTGTGACAACTCACGCCGAACGTTCCGCGTGGCTTGTCACGAACGGCGTGACTAGCGTCGCGTCTGCCGAGCGCGCCGGCCCTACGCGCGCACGGGCGGCACGCCGCTCGTGCGCGCGATGAGGCGCTCGAGCGCCTCGGGCTCGGTCGTGTTCTCGGCGAGCCTGTTCGGCTTGCCCTCGCCGTGGTAGTCGCTCGACCCGGTGACGACGAGGTCGAACTGGGCGGCGAGCTCGAGCAGGCGCTCGCGGCCGTCTGGCGTGTTCTCGCGGTGGCCGACCTCGAGCCCGACGAGCCCCGCCTCGACGAGCGCCGCCATCCCGCGGTCGTCGACGACGGCCTCGCGCCCGCGCGTCGCCGGGTGGGCGAGCACCGCCGCGCCGCCGGCCTCGGTGATCATGCGCACGCCGTCGAGCACCGTGGGCGCCTCGTGCGGCAGGTAGTAGCCGCCCGTGAAGTGCAGGATCGACGCGAAAGCCTCGCTGCGGGTGCGCACGATGCCGCGCGCCACGAGCGCGTCGGCGATGTGGGGGCGGCCGATGCTGTCGCCTCCGCTCTGCGCGAGCACGTCATCCCAACTGACGTCGTAGTCGCGCGCGATGTTGGTGACCATGCGCTCGGCCCGGCCGAGACGATCGGCGCGGATGTGGGCCGTCTCGGCAACCAGCTCGCCGTCGTTGGGGTCGAAGAGGTAGCCGAGCACGTGCACGCTGCGCCACTCGTAGCGCGTGCTGAGCTCCATGCCCCGAATGATCTGGATGCCCGCGCCGTTCGCCGCCGTGAGCGCCTCATCCCACCCGGCCGTCGAGTCGTGATCGGTGACCGCGATCGTGTCGAGGCCCGCCTTGACTGCGGCGCGGATGAGCTGCGTGGGTGTCTCGGTGCCGTCGCTGACGCTGCTGTGGGTGTGCAGGTCGATCGGGCCGCGGGGCATGGGGTCAATGCTAAGCGCGCGCGGCCGAGCATGGCGCCGTCCCGTCCCCGGCTAGGAAACGATGCTCTTGGAGGCGAACCTCCCATAGGCCAGAGCGCCGAAGATGCCCACGTAGGCGAGCTGGAGAATCGCATTGCTGCCGAACGATGACCACTCGATGGGGTTGCGCAGAATGTCGGCGAAGTCGAGCCAGTAGTGCGTGAGCAAGTAGGGGTGCATCCAGGAGAGCTGAGGGATCGTGCCGAGAATCTGGCTCACGATCGAGACGACGACGGTGGCCGCCATGGCGCCGACCGGAACGTCGGTCAGCGTCGAGATGAACAGTCCGACCGCCGAGAGCCCGATCAGGGAGACGCTCACGTAGAGTGCCACGAGCCCCATGCGCACGAGCGACTCCCCGAGGCTGATGACATCTCCCGACAGCAGGGTGACGGGGCCGATCGAGAACAGAACGCTGCCGATGATGAGGCCGGTGAGCATGAGGGTCAGTGTCGCGGCGAGCGCCCACGCCACGGCGCCCGCGAACTTGACGAGCAGCAACCGCATTCGCCCCGCCGGGGCCGTGAGCAGGTATCGCAGGGTGCCTTGTCCGGCCTCGCCGGCGATCGTGTCGCCCGCCACAACCCCTACCGTGAGTGGCAGAAAGAGCGGGATGCCCACCAGCATCGCCGTGAAACCAACGAAGAGGCCGTTCTGCGATACCCGGTCGAGGAACGGCGGGCCTTCGCCGGGCGCGAGCTGCTGCGACGACAGCGCGACGGCGACGGCCAGCAGGATCGGGATCAGCGCGATCGCAACGAGCATCGCGATGGTGCGTCGCCGCCGAAACAGCACGGCTATCTCCGAGGCGAGCAGGTCGAACGAGACCCGCCGGGTCGTGGGCGGGATGCTCTGCTCACGCGACGACATCGAAGCCCTCTCCGGTCAGGGCGACGAAGCGGTCTTCGAGCGAGGGCTCCTCGAGTGAAAAGCCGCGCACTCTCACGCCGGCCGCGACGAGGGCGGCCACCAGGTCATCGGCGCCACCCCGAGAGCGGTCAAGATGCGCGCGGACCCCGTCGACCGGGGTGGCCGGGTCGGGCGTCAGACCTGCCTTAAGCAGCACGTCGTGCGCAAGCGCACGGTCGGGGGTCAGCACAACGACGGTCGTAGCGTCGGGCCCCCGAAGCTCGTCGAGCGTGCCTTGGGCGACGATGGCACCGGCACTCATGACCGCCGCATGAGTGCAGAGCTGCTCCACCTCGGCGAGCAGGTGGCTTGAGACGAAGACGGTGGTGCCGTCGGCCGCGAATGATCTGATGAGGCTGCGCACTTCCCGCGTCCCCTGCGGGTCGAGACCGTTGGTGGGCTCGTCGAGCACGAGAAGGTCGCGCGGCCTCAGCATGGCGTTCGCGAGCCCGAGCCGTTGCTTCATGCCCAGCGAGTACGCCTTGACGGGCTTGTTCTCGGCGTGCGAGAGGCCGACGCGCGCGAGTGCGTCGCTGACACGCGCGAGCCGGGTGCGGCGGTCGCTGTCACGATCAGCCGCGTCGAGACGACGAAGATTGGCGGTTCCGGAGAGGAAGGGATAGAACGCGGGCCCTTCCACCAGAGCACCGACCCTCGGAAGCACCGATCGCCAGGAATCGGGCATCGATTCACCCAGCACCGACGACTCACCCGCCGTGGGCTCGATCAGCCCGAGAAGCATACGGATCGTGGTCGTCTTGCCGCTGCCGTTGGGCCCGAGAAACCCGAAGACGGAACCACGCGGAACGGCGAGGCTGACGCGATCCACGGCCGTTTGGGAGCCGAATCGGCGCGTCAGGTCGCGCGTCGCAATAGCGAGCTCGGTCACGCGAGAGAACCCGTCGACACGCGCGCGACTCAGCGCACCGCGGCGGTTTGGAGCGCGGTGAGCGGCACCGTGCCGACCAGCACCCGACCGTCGTCGGTCACGAAGACGGTGGCGAGCGCCGTACTCACGGCGAACCCTCCGTCGACCGGAGTCCCGAACTGCTCCACCAGGGCGAGGTCGAGACCATCAGGACTCTCCGCGGCGGTAGGAGCGCGCGTTTCGATGATCGTGGCCCAACCGCTCTGCACGATCACGAACGGGGATTCCTCGCCGGCATCACGATCGCCCTGCGGCTTGTGGGCGCCGTCGGCGAACTCGGGCAGTTCAGGCGTCGACTCCTCGACGGTGGCCCCGGGAGGGGGCGTGAAGCTGAAGGTCGCCGCGTCCGGCGTGGAGAGGTCGAGTTGCGTGATCCCGAGCGAGAGCGCCGGCTCATCCTGGCCGACTGCTTCGACGACGACGCGCAACGGCAAGCCGCTGTCGGCATCGATCGCCAGAGAAATCGACGCCACCAGGGTGTCACTCGCATCGGGTGTGACCACGAGTTCGTACGCGCCACGGCCAGCGACGCTCACATTGTCGGCGAGCGTCACGGTCGAGTCGGCATCGAGCTTCTCGAGAATCAGCTGGGCGAACTCGGCGGGAGTCGAGGGACCATCGGCCAGGGCATCCGCGAACCGCTCCCGGTCACCGGAGGCCGCGTCCTTCGGCACCACTGCCGCCATCGCCTCAGCATCGGGAGCGAGAAGGCGAGTTGCGACATTCGACTGTGAGTCGTAGAGCCAGGCTTCCGTCTCATTGACGATGAGGTTGCGCTCGGCCATCCGGTCTTGCACCTGCACGCGAACACCCACCTCGGGGTCGACGGAGACCCGCGCAGTGTGCTCGCCGGAGACGAATTCGAGGGCTGCACTCACCAGGTCCAGTGCGCCCTGCTCGACCGAGTCGTCAGCAGAGTCGCCCGCTGCGTCGCCGCCGCCGCTCGGCACCGTGCCAACGCCGAGGTCAAGAGCGGGCAAGCCGAGATTCGCGCGCTTGACCACTGTCGCGGAGTACGCGAGGTCGTCGCTGTCTGCGACCATGGCGAGCACTTCTGCGGGCGTCTTCGCGGGCAGCGTGACGGCGCCCGCCGCCATCGGAACGACAACGACGCTCGCCGCGACGAGAGCCGAGATGGCCAGTGCAGGGGTCCACGCGAGAAGTGCCCGGCGGCGAGGTGAGGTGGCTAACGACATACGCCCACGCTAGAGGCTCCTGCTATGGATACGCCGCGAAACCGTTCCCGGTGCGCCGTATGCGCGGAACGGCCTCTCGCCTGAGCCAGGTAGGCTCGCGACGCCATGATCCGCCGAGTCGTCTCCGCCGCCGTGCTGCTCGGCGTGGCCGCCGCGCTGCTCGTCATCGCGTGGCCGAGCCTGTTCGGGCTCTCCGCCGCACCCGTCGTCGCGCAACTCGTCTCGCTGCGTGCGCTGAGCGCCGCCGTCGCCATTCTCGGCGCCCTCACGCTCGCGCTCATCGCGGTGCTGTGGCGGGGCGCTCGGCGCTTCCTCGCCTCGCTCGCGCTGCTCGCGCTCGTTTTCGCTGCGGTCAACGTCGCGGTGCTGTCGACGCGCGGGTTCGGCGACGAGTCGTTTCCGACCCGCGCGCCCGCCGAGCTCGCCGTGCTCAGCTGGAACACCCTCGGCGACGCCCCCGGCACCGACCGCATCGCGCAGCTCGCCCTCGACGAGCAGGCCGACATCATCGTGCTGCCCGAGACGAGTCAGGAGACCGGCGTCGAGATCGCCGAGCGGCTGCGCGCCGCCGACCGGCCCATGTGGGTGTACTCGTTCGCCTTCGACTACATCGCTAAAGCACGCTCGACCACCGTGCTCGTCTCCGCCGCTATCGGCGAGTACGTCGTCGACGAGACCGTCGGCAACACGACCGTGCTGCCGAGCATGGTGCTGCGCCCCGACGGCCACGACGGGCCCACGATCATCGGCGTGCACCCCGTCGCCCCCCTGCCGAGCCAGCTCGCCAACTGGCGCGCCGACCTCGAGTGGATCGACGGCGTCTGCCGAGGCGAGCAGACCATCCTCGCGGGCGACCTCAACGCGACCGCCGACCACTTCCGCACCCTCCCCGGCGACTCCGGCGGGGCGCTGCGCCTCGGCCTCGGCGACTGCCTCGACGCGGGCCTCGTCACCGGCAACGGCGCCGTCGGCACCTGGCCCACGCGGTTGCCGGCGATCCTCGGCGCGCCCATCGACCACATCATGGTCACCGACGACATCACCATCACGGGCTTCCGCGTCATCACCACCGAAGACGGCACGGGCAGTGACCACCGCCCGATCGTCGCGCGCCTCATTCTCTGAAGCGCGGCCTCCAGACACGAGCGGAGCGGGTGGGCGGATGCTCGGGGCCGGCCCTGAGCATCCGGTGCCAGAATGGGCGCATGGCCGACACCGAACTCAGCGCCGCCAGCGAGACCGAGACCACCGAAGCGCCGCCGCGCGCGACCGAGAACCGGTCGACGGTGCCGCGCTCGAGCGCGTTCCAGGAGTACATCTCAACCGGGTGGGCGGAGCGCGCGACCGGCATCGGCGGTCCGCGCGAGCAGGCCACCTACGCGGCAGCGCGACGTGAGCGGGTCAGCGCGATGTACCCGGGCGTGCGCCTCGTGATTCCCGCCGGCGACGCCCGCCAGCGCTCCAACGACACCGACTACCCGTACCGTGCCCACAGCGCCTTCGCGCACCTCACCGGGTGGGGCAGCGACTCCGTGCCGGGCAGTGTGCTCGTGCTCGAGCCGCGCGCCGACGGGGCAGAGGGGCACGACGCCGCGCTGTACTTCCGCGAGGCGGCCGGGCGCGACTCCGACGAGTTCTACGCCAACCCGGCAATCGGTGAGTTCTGGACGGGCCCACGCCCCTCCGTCGACGACGTCGCGACCGACCTCGGGCTCGACGCGCGGCCGCTGAGCGCGCTCGACTCGGTGTGGGATGCGCTCGACCTCGACGGCCCCGAGACCCTGATCGTGCGCGAGGCGGAGCCGTCGCTGACCGACCGACTGGATGCTGCGCGCATCCTGCACGCGGGCGCCGAGCCCGGCACCGCCGAGGTCGATACGGCGCGCGATGACGAGCTCGCGCGCGACCTCAGCGAGCTGCGCCTCGTCAATGACTCGTTCGAGCTCGCCGAGATGCGCCGCGCCGTCGACGCGACGCGCATCGGCTTCGACGACATCATCGCCGATCTGCCCCAGATCGTGGCGCACCCCCGCGGCGAGCGCCTCGTCGAGGGCACCTTCAAACGGCGCGCGCGCGCCGAGGGCAACACGGTCGGCTACGACACCATCGCCGCGAGCGGCCCCCACGCGTGCATCCTGCACTGGACGCGCAACGACGGGCCCGTCGTGCCGGGCGACCTCATCCTCATCGACGCGGGCGTCGAACTCGACAGCTACTACACGGCCGACATCACGCGCACCCTGCCCGTCTCCGGCCAGTTCACCGAGGTGCAGCGGCGCGTCTACGAGGCCGTGCGCGAGGCGGCGGACGCGGCGTTCGCGATCGTGCGGCCGGGCATCCGGTTCAAGGATGTTCATGCCGAGGCAATGCGGGTCATCGCACGCGTCACCGCCGAGTGGGGGCTGCTGCCCGTGAACGCCGAAGAGTCGCTGGCGCCCGACGGCGGCTACCACCGGCGCTACATGGTGCACGGAACCTCCCACCATCTCGGCATCGACGTGCACGACTGCGGTCAGGCGCGGCGCGAGCTTTACGCCGACGGCGTGCTCGAGGAGGGCATGGTGTTCACGATCGAGCCGGGCCTGTACTTTCAGCCCGACGACCTGACCGTGCCCGCGGAGCTGCGCGGCATCGGTGTGCGGATCGAGGACAACGTCGTGGTCACCGCAGAGGGGTGCGAGAGCCTCTCGGCGGGCATTCCGCGCACGGCCGACGAGGTCGAGGAGTGGATGCGCACGGTGGCGGGCCGCGCGTAGGGACTTCCGCGTAGCGCCCACCATCCCCGCGCTCCCCCGCCTATCCGTCCTCCACAGTTTGTTCACTGCACGAGTTTTCCCAAGATTTCCTCATTCGACGTGTTCGAACGGATGTTCGATGCGAGCATGGATGCATGACCGCACCCGCGCCCTTCGAGCACCTGACCGCCCTCGTGGCGGTGCTCGAGCGCGCGCCGCTCGAGGCCTCTGACCTCCGTGCGCTCGGGGATGAGGATCTGCTCGCGGTGACCCAGCTTGGCGCGAAGGCGCACCGATTGCTGGATGCCCGAACCGCACTCGTCGCGGGCGAGCTCGCGCGCCGCTCGCGCCCCGAACTCGCCCACGACGGGCTCGCGCAGCGCACCGGTCACCGCACGGTTGAAGAGCTCGTGCGGGTCACGACCGGCGACTCACGCAGAGACGCGGTCGCGGCCGTGAACGCCGGCCGACTCCTTGTGGCGCCTGACACCGCGAGCGACCGCGCCGCGGGCGCAGACGACCTTCCTATGGCAACACCCCACCTTGCTGCTGCTGTTCGTGCCGTGCGAGCGGGCGCGCTCAGCATCGGCGCGCTCGACGCGATCAGCACGTCCTTCGACGGCATCGACCCGTCGGTGAGAGTCGATCTCGTTCAGGCGGCCGTCGAGCGCCTGGTGGCCTCAGCCGAACACCTCGACGTCGACCGAGTGCAGCGCATGGCTCGCCACGCCCGTGAGGAGCTCGATGCGGCAGCGCTCGTTGATCGCGAGCGAATCCAGCGTGACGCGCGGTCATTCCGTCTGTGGACCTTGCCGGACGGCATGACGCGCGCAACGTGGATGCTCGACCCGGAGCCCGCCGCGCAGGTACGGGAGCTCGTCGAGCGCGCGACCTCCCCGAAGCGGCGCGGCGTGCACTTCGTCGAGACGGTCAACGCGAGCGACGATGCCGACGCCGAGATAGCCGTGCGCATCGCCGAGGACGAACGCACGCCCGAGCAGTACGCTTCGGACGCCCTGCTGCACCTGCTCGCCGCGGGAGCGGACGCCGACTCGAGCATGATCCTCGGCACCGGTGCACCGCAGGTGAGCGTGCTCGTCACCGCCGCCGACCTCGCGCGGGGCGAAGGATCAGGGTCGTTCGAGCCCTCCACGGGCGGCCCCAACGGCACCGCGGTCGCCCTCCCGACCGTGCAGCGACTGCTGTGCGGCGGCGTGCAGACGCCCATCCTCATCGGCTCGACAGGTCAGCCGCTCGATGTCGGCCGGTCGCAGCGCCTCTTCACCGCACGTCAGCGCATAGCGCTCGCCGCTCGGGACGGCGGGTGCCGCTGGCCCGGGTGTGAACGCCCGCCGAGCTGGTGCGAAGCGCACCACATCGACGAGTGGGAGCGCGACCGAGGGCGCACCGACATCAACGACGGAATCCTCCTCTGCCGACACCACCACCTACTCTTGCACGACCACGGCTGGCAGATCACGCGCGTCGGGCGATCACCCGACTACGAGCTCCTGCCTCCCGCGACCGTCGACCCGCTCCAAAGACCCAGACCCATGCCCAGCAGGAGTCGGCAGTGGCAGCGCGCGCTCGCGGGGTGAACAACGCACCCTCGCCGGGCGAGCAGAGCGACCCCACGGGCCGAGCGCTCGCCATGAACGGTGAGCAACGCGCCCTCGCGGGGTGAGCCGCACGTGCAGGCCCTAGTCGCGCTTCTCGGCGGTGGCGTCAGCCGGAGCGTCGGCGGGCTCATCCGCAGAACCGCCGGTCGGAGTCGCCTCGGCCGCGCTAGAGGGGCCCTCGGCCGACTTATCGGTGGCGCTGGGAGTCTGCGCGTTACCGCGCGGCGACTCGGTGAGCGACACCGGCGCATCCGGATTCCCGCCCGCGAGAACCGTCCGCGCGCGAGCGGTCTGCATCGGGTCGATGATCACCTGGTACGAGGCCGCGAGCACCTGCTGCTGCGACGCGAAGTCGCGGCGACGACGCGCGAACGCGTACGACACCAGGCCCAGGAGCATGCCGAAGCCCGCGCCGATGAACATGGCGGCGAGCACGAACGAGAACTCCGGCTCGGGCGAGAACAGGAACAGCAGGAGACCGAAGAACAGTCCGAACCAGATGCCACTCAGCGCCCCCGAGAGCGCGGCGCGGCCATAGCTGAGGCGACCGCCGATGCGCTCCACCGTCTTCAAGTCGTGACCGACGATAGCGAGCCCCTTGACGGGGAAATCGGCCTTCGCGAGACGGTTCACGACGCTCTGCGCCTCCGGGTACGTGTCGTAGCTCCCGAGCACATCCCCGCGCGGCAGACTCAAGGGCGCCGCGCTGCGACGGCTGAAAGGACTCTGGCTGCTCACCCCTCCATTGTGGCAGGGCGACGATAAGGTTTAGCCGTGAGCGCCTCGACCGTCTTCGTCGCCCGGCTCAACGGGTGCTCCGTCTTCGACCCCGCAGGCGACCGCGTCGGCAAGGTGCGCGACGTGCTCGTCGTGTTCCGCCCGACCGAGTCTCCCCGCGTCGTCGGCCTCATCGTCGAAGTGCCCGGGCGCCGCCGCGTCTTCCTCTCCATCGGCCGCGTCACGAGCATCAGCAGCGGGCAGATCATCACCACAGGGCTCATCAACCTGCGCCGCTTCGAGCAGCGCGGCGGCGAAGTGCGCGTTCTCGCCGAACTCGTCGGCCGCACCATGCGGTTCCGCGAGGGCGGCGGCACCGCCGTCATCGAAGACGTCGCGATCGAGGAGTCCGGCCCCGGCGAGTGGGCCGTCGAGCAGCTCTTCCTGCGCAAGCCCCGCTCGGTGCCCGCACCGTTCACGAAAGGCCAGAGCGTCTTCGCCAAGTGGAGCGACGTCACCGAGGTGACGAGCAGCACCGAGCCGCAGAGCGCCGAGAAGCTCATCGCCGAGTACAACGACCTGCTGCCCGCCGACCTCGCCACCACCCTGCTCGAGCTGCCGGACGGCCGCCGACTCGAGGTCGCGGAGGAGCTGCCCGACGAGCGCCTCGCCGACGCCCTCGAGGAGATGCCGGAGGCCGACCAGGTCGCCCTCCTGACCCGCCTCGACGACGAGCGCGCCGCCGACGTGCTTGATCACATGGAGCCCGACGACGCGGCCGACCTGATCGCGCAGCTGCCCGTCCTGCGCGGCGAGGCGCTGCTCGACCTCATGGAGCCCGAAGAGGCGCAAGACGTCCGCTTCTTGCTCTCCTACGACGCCGACACCGCCGGCGGCCTCATGACGACCGAGCCGATCATCGTCTCCGCCGACTCCACCGTCGCCGAAGGCCTCGCGCTCATCCGCCGCCACGAGCTCGCGCCCGCCATCGGGGCGGCCATTTGCGTCACTCTCCCGCCGTACGAGCCGCCGACCGGCCGGTACCTGGGCATGGTCCACTTCCAGAGGATGCTCCGCTACCCGCCGCACGAGCGCCTCGGCACCCTCCTCGACCAGGGCATCGAGCCGGTGACGCCGGAGACATCGGCCGCCGAAGTCTCCCGCCGCCTCGCGAGCTACGACCTCGTCTCCCTGCCCGTCGTCGATGAGACCCGGCGCCTGGTCGGCGTCGTCACGATCGACGACGTGCTCGACTATCTCCTGCCCGACGACTGGCGCAGCACCGACGAGCACTCGCCCGAGCCGCCGCGCACACCCGCACGCGGCAAGGCCCGTGGACGCGTACCCGGGTCTGCGGCGCCCGCGCGCGATCGCAGCACGACTGTCGGCGAGCATCCCGCCCCCGGCCGTTTCAGCACCGCCAACCCCAGCACGCGCGCGGTGCCCATCGTGCGGCCCGACGCTCCGACCTCGCAGCCGCCCGGCACCGACGCGCGCCCGGGTGATCGACCATGACCGCCCGCGACCGCGACGCGGGCCGGCGTCGCACCACGCGCGACGCGCGCAGCCTCTCCGCTCCCAAGGGCCTGCGCGCCGGAATCCTGCCTCGGTTCTCGAGCCGCGACCGGTTCGGCCGCTTCACCGAAGCCGTCGCACGCGGCATGGGCACCCCGTGGTTCCTCGTCGCGCTCTCCGTCTTCGTCGCCGCGTGGATCACCTGGAACACGATGGGCCCCGAGCCGCTGCGCTTCGACTCGCTCGCCCTCGGATTCACCGCGCTCACGCTCATCCTGTCCCTGCAGGCGTCGTACGCCGCCCCGCTCATCCTGCTGGCGCAGAACCGGCAGGACGACCGCGACCGCGTGCAGATCGAGCAGGACCGGCAGCGGGCGGAGCGCAACCTCGCCGACACCGAGTACCTGGCGCGCGAGGTCGTCTCGTTGCGGCTCGCGATGAAGGACGTCGCGACGAAGGACTTCATCCGCGCCGAGCTGCGCGCGCTGCTCGAAGAGCTTGACCGGGACGAGACTCCTGACGAGGGCGAGACCGTCGACGGCGCGTCCTCCTCCGACGGTCGGGGTCAGCGCACGGACGGTCGCGGGCCACGCACCCCCGGCGAGGGCCCCGCCCAGTGACGGACGACACGGCGGCGAGCGCACTCGAGCAGCGCGTCCTCGCAGCACTCGGGCGCGTCATCGACCCGGAGATCCGGCGACCGGTCACCGAGCTCGACATGATCGACGGCGTGCAGATCAGCGCAGACCCCTCGGGCGCGACACGGGCCGACGTGCGGTTGCGACTCACGATCGTGGGCTGCCCCGCCGCCGACCGTATCGAGAGCGATGTTCGCACCGCGGTGTCCTCCGTCGACGGCATCGATGACGTCGCGGTCGAGGTGGGCGTCATGGATCGCGCCACGCGGGATGCCCTCATCGACCGCCTGCGCGGAGACCGCCCGCGCGGCCACCCCTTCACACCGGATGCGCTGACTCGCGTCATCGCCGTGACGAGCGGCAAGGGCGGCGTTGGCAAGTCGACCGTCACCGCCAACCTCGCGGTCGCGCTCGCCCAGCGCGGCCTGCGGGTCGGGCTCATGGATGCCGACGTTTTCGGGTTCTCCATACCGGGCATCCTCGGCATCCCCGATGCGAAGCCGACCCGCGTCGGCGAGATGATCATGCCGCCGCGTGTGCACGGCGTCGCCGTCATCTCGATCGGCATGTTCGTCGACCCGCACACCTCGGTCTCGTGGCGCGGGCCCATGCTGCACCGCACGGTGGAGCAGTTCCTCACCGACGTGTACTTCGGCGACCTCGACGCTCTCGTGATCGACATGCCGCCCGGCACGGGTGACGTCGCCATCTCGATCGGGCAGCTGCTGCCGCACGCGGAGGTTCTCGTCGTGACGACTCCGCAGAAGGCGGCGGCGGATGTCGCCGAGCGCTCCGCGCTCGTCGCGCGGCAGACCGGTCAGACGGTGATCGGCGTCGTCGAGAACATGACCGGCTACGTGCAGCCCGACGGCAGCGTGCTGGAGCTGTTCGGCGCGGGCGGAGGCGACGAGACGGCGGCGCGGCTCAACGTGAACGTGCTGGCCCGCGTGCCGCTCAGCCTCGCGCTGCGCGAGGGCGGCGACGCCGGCGTGCCGATCGTGCTGCGCAACTCGAGCGGTGCGGACGATGCGGCCGCCCAGGCGATCCGCGAGCTCGCCGACCGCGTGGTCGAGCGGGGCCGTGGGCTCGCCGGACGCTCGCTCACCGTCACTCCGCGCTAACGCCCCGGCCTCGACCCACACCGGTTGTGAGGGCTCACCGGTTCTGCAGGCTCACTGGTTATGCGGGCTCACCGGTTCTGCGGGCTCACTGGGCTCGCGCGGGGACCCGCCCGTAACCGTCGCGCGCCGTCACGACGGCAGTGGCAGTCACGGCGACGATGGCCAGTGCGGCGAAGACGATTCCGATGATCATGCGAGTGAGCTCCTTCTGCGTGGGCGTGCTGCTGACACCCGGCCGAGGGCGGCCAGGCTATGCCCGCCGCGATGCGGCGAGCCGATGTTCTGTGCTGAACAGTGCCCAGTCCACCGCAGATTTTTATGTAGCACAATCGATAGTTGCTTCACGTAACGTGTAGCTTCTCTACATGGATGTGCGCCGCCTCGAACTGCTTCGCGAGCTTGCCGACCGCGGCACGATCACCGCCGTGGCCGCCGCCACTCACCGCACCGCCTCGGCCGTGTCGCAGCAGCTCAAGCTGCTCGAGGCCGAAGCCGGTGTGCCTCTCACCGAGAAGGAGGGGCGGGGCATCCGGCTCACCGGCGCCGGACGCGCGCTCGCCGAGACGGCGCGCAGGATCGCCGTCGCGATCGAGTCTGCCGAAGCGCTGTGGTCGGAGTACAAGCAGACTCCGAGCGGCACCGTCACGCTCAGCACCTTCCCGACCGCGGGTCAGATGCTGCTGCCTGGCGTGCTCACCGCGCTCGAGCGCGAACCCGCGCTGCGTCTGCTCGTGACCGATCAAGACCTCCCGCTCGCCGACTTCGCCGAGCTCACGCCCGACTTCGACATCGTGCTCGCCGACTCCCAGGGCGTGCCCTCGCACTGGAACGAGCGGGGGCTCACGACCGTGCACCTCATGACCGAGCCGTTCGACGTGGCCCTGCCGGCCGGTCATCCCCTGCTCGAGAAAACGGTGCTGACCCCCGCCGACGTCGCCGACCACCCCTGGATCGGCGCACCCGTCGGCTACCCCTACGACCGGTGGCTGGACGCGCTGGGCGCCGCCGTCGGGCGCGAACCGCGCATCGTGCAGCGCATCATGGACAATCTCGTCGTCGAGGGCCTCGTGGCCGCGGGCCTCGGCCTCGCGATCCTGCCCCGCTTTACCACCCGCAGCCACGGCAGCGACATCGCTACGCGGCCCCTCGTCGGCATTCCCGCCGAACGCCAGATTTCAGCCCTGCTACGCGCAGACCGCGCCGAGCGCCCGAGCGTGCGGCGCGTCCTCGCGCTGCTGCGCGCCGAGGGCGACCGCGTCGCCCAGCGCCACCGCATCGTCGGCGTGCGCTAGTACCGGGTGCGCGCTACGTGGCCTCGACGTCGAACGGCGCTGGCTTGCCCTCCCTGATGAGACGCTGACGCTGCGCGTACGCCGACTCGCGCTTCGGAGCCGCGACCGTCGGCGAAGTCGGCTTCTCCTCGTCCTCGAGGAGCGCCTCGCGCACGATGCGCCGCGGGTCGTACTGACGCGGGTCGAGCTTCTTCCAGTCGATGTCGTCGTAGTCGGGGCCCATCTCCTCGCGCATGCGGTCTTTCGCACCGCTGGCCATGTCGCGCAGGGAGCGCACGAGCCGCCCCAGCTGCGCGGCGTACATCGGCAGACGATCCGGGCCGATGAGCAGCACGGCGATGAGACCGATCAGCAGCAGCTTCTCGAACGTGAGGCCTAGGGACACCCCTCGAGAATAGCCGGGCGAGACCGTGTCTTCGCCCTAGGCTGGGCCCGACGAGGAGTGCGCGTGCCGAGCAAAGAGCTGACCTGGAAGTACGTCGAGGAGACCACGGTCGAACCCGACGTGATCGTGCGCGCTCGCGCGCAGTCGGTCGAGCAGGGGATCGACGCCGTAAGCCCGGCCACAGGAGCCCAGCTCGCCCTGCTCTGCGGTGCCGTCGATGCCCAGTCGATCATCGAGATCGGCACCGGACTCGGCGTCAGCGGGCTCTGGATGCTCAGCGGCGCGCCGCACGCGCACCTCACCTCGATCGACCTCGAGGCTGACCATCACGAGGTAGCCCGCGCGGCCTTCACCGACGCCGGGCATCCCGCCTCACGGGTGCGCCTGATCACCGGCCGCGCCCTCGAGGTGCTGCCGCGCATGAACGAGGCCAGCTACGACGTGGTGCTGGTCGATGGAGATGCGGCGAGCATCCTCGAGTACATCGCCCACGCCATCCGGCTCGTGCGGGTCGGTGGGCTCGTGCTCGTGCCGCACGCACTGTGGCGGGATTTCGTGCCCGAGCCGGCCAAGCGCGACGGTGTGACCGCGCAGCTGCGCGGAGTTCTGCGCGAGCTGCGTGAATCCCCTGCGGTGCGCATCGCCGTGCTGCCGGTCGGCGACGGACTGCTGCAGATCCTCACCCTGCCCGAGTAGCCGGGCCGGGCGAGACGAGCCTGAACTAGGAAATCGCGGCTGCGAGCGCGTCGTGCAGCTCCTGAGCCTCGGCGTCGTTCACCGACACCACGAGGCGACCGCCGCCCTCCAGGGGCACGCGCACGATGATGAGGCGACCCTCCTTGACAGCCTCCATCGGTCCGTCTCCGGTCCTGGGCTTCATGGCTGCCATGGTGGTATCCCCTTTCACTGAGATTTCCCCTCCATTATCCCGCATCCGCCGACATTGCCTAAATCGACGGGATGCGCGGGGCCGGGGCCGCCCGAGCGAGCAGGCTCACGGCGGAGTCCAGTCGTAGCCGTCGACCCACCAGCCCAGGTGCACCCACAGCACCTGGCCCGCGACGCCGAGCCCGATCGCGAGCACCGCGAGCACCACGCGCAGGGCCGCGGCGACCGAGGGCGGCAGACGGCGCCCCACAGGCCCCCGCCCGGTGCTGAGCACCCCGAGAGCGATCGCGCCGAGCACGGGGGCGAGCGGCACGAGCAGGCGGAACGTGCTCGACTGCGGGAAGAACACGGCAAGTAGGTACAGCGAGTACGCGACGATCCAGCACCGCAGCTCCACGGGCATGCGCCGCATCGCCGGCAGCGCGAACGCGCACGCGGCCAGCAGCAGCACCGTCGCGAGCGCGATCGGCCCGAGCGCATCGCCGAGCCACCACTGCGCGCCCTGCCACCACGGCGTGAAGGGCACGAGGTGCACGTCGCCGAGGTACGGCCGGCGCCACGCGAGCTCGGTGTCGGTATACCCGAGGAGGTCCCCGGTCGCGAGGGCGACGATGCCCGGCCACGCGAGGCCGGCGAGGCCGGCGACGGCGGTGACGCTGAGCAGAGTGACGCGCTCCCGCATCCCGAACGGCTCGAGGCCGCCTCGCGCCCGCCACCACCGCCACAGCCAGACGAGCGCGAGCAGCAGAGCGAAGGCGAGCCCACTGGGGCGGGTGAGCGCCATCACCGTCACGACCACCGCGAGAGGCACCCAGTGGCGTTCGAGCACGAGCAGCAGCGCGAGGAACAGCAGGGCCAGGTGCAGTGCCTCCGCGTAGGCGACCTGGTAGATCGGCGACAGCGGGGCGACGCAGAACAGTGCCGTGCCGAGCATCGCCGCCCCCGCGCTCATCCAGCGCCGCAGCAGAGCGTGCAAGAGCAGCGCCGCAGCACCACCCGCGACCACCGAGATCGTCACCGCGACAGCCGCGAAGTCGGTGGCCGAGCCTCCGCCGGTGACGGTGAGCCCCGCCCGCACGAGCATCGGGTAGACGGGCATGAACGCCCACGCGTTCTCCTGGGCGAGGCCGTCGGAGTCACGCGGAATCTCCTCCGGGTAGCCGACCGCCGCGATGATCCAGTACCAGTGGCCATCCCACAGGCGCGCGAAGTCCAGGTAGCCGGCGCTCGCATCCGTCCACGGGTTCGCCTCCTGCCGGGCCGCGAACGACAGCAGGATGCCCGTGGTCACCACCCGAGACGCGCTGTAGAGCGCGAGCACCCACGCCCACCACGGAACGCGGCGGACGGCGGCCCGGAATCGAGCGGGGCGCGTGGCACGGACGCCACCGGAGGGCGCCCCGACACCACCCGGTCGTGCCGCGCGGCTCGGCGCGGCCCGCACGGCGCCCGCCGACGTGCCCCCGGCAGGCACCGGGTCTAGGCGCCGCTCAACCACGCGCGCAGCCCGCGCTCGCAGGCGAGGATCTGCTCGACCGGCACCCGCTCGTCGTCGGCGTGCGCGAGCGACCCGTCGCCGGGACCGTAGTTGACCGCGGGGATGCCCAGCGCGGCGAAGCGCGCGACGTCGGTCCAGCCGTACTTGGGGGCGGGCGTGCCGCCCACGGCGGCAACGAAGTGCTGCGCGAGCGGAGCATCCAGGCCGGGGCGCGCCGCGGCGGACTCGTCGGTGACGACCATTTCGAGGCCGTCCGCGTGGCCGTCACCGGGCAGCAGCACCGAGCGCACGTGCTCGAGAGCCTGGGCGACCGACTTGTCGGGGGCGAAGCGGTAGTTGACGGTGAGCACGGCCTCGTCGGGGATGACGTTGCCGGCCACACCGCCGCTCACACCCACGGCGTTGAGGCCCTCGCGGTAGGCGAGCCCGTCGACCTCGACCGTCGCCGGCTCGTAGGCGGCGAGAGCCGCGAGCGCCGGGGCGAGAGCGTGGATGGCGTTGACCCCCATCCACGACCGCGCCGAGTGGGCCCGGCGCCCGGTCGCGCGCAGCTCGACGCGCACCGTGCCGTTGCAGCCGCCCTCCACGACACCGTTCGAGGGCTCGCCGAGGATCGCGAAGTCGGCCGCGAGCAAGTCGGGATGGGCACGCGCGAGACGACCCAGGCCGTTGAGTGTCGCCTCGACCTCCTCGTGGTCGTACCAGACCCACGTGACGTCGTGCGCGGGCGCGGTCAGCTCGACGGCGAGGGCGAGCGCGACCGCGACGCCGCCCTTCATGTCCACGGTGCCGCGCCCCCACAGGGTGCCGGTGCGCTCGTCGCCCTCGAGCCGGGTCGGAAGGTTGGCGTTGATCGGCACGGTGTCGAGGTGGCCCGCGACGATCACGCGCTGGGCCCGGCCGAGCATCGTGCGGGCGATGATCGCGTCGCCGTCGCGCGTCACCTCCAGGTGGGGCGCCTCGGCCCGCAACGTCGCCTCGAGCGCGTCCGCGAGCATCCGTTCATCGCCGGAGACGCTGGGCAGGTCGCACAGCGCGCGGGTGAGGGCGACGACTCCGGCGCGCACGGGAAGGCTGGCGGTCACGCCCTCCAGCCTAGTTCGGCGCCCCGGTAGCCTGGACTCATGGCCTCGAGCAGCTCCCCCGCCCCCTCAGACACCGCCGCGCACCGCGGCCCGACCTCGGCGTGGGGCTACGGCCTCGCCACCGTGCGCGCGAGCGACGGGGAGGTGCTCGACACGTGGTACCCCGCACCGCGCCTGGGCGCTCTGCCCGAGGGCCGCGACCCGTACATCGTCCCCGCCGAGATCGCGCGCCTGCAGGGCACGGACGAGCGGCGTGGCGTACGCCTCGAGGCCCGCACCGTCGAGATCGAGCTGGATGCGCCCCCCGCCTCCACCCCCGACGTCTACCTGCGCCTGCACCTGCTCAGCCACCGCCTCGTGCTGCCCAACACCATCAACCTCGACGGAGTCTTCGGCCACCTGCCGATCGTGATGTGGACGACCGGCGGCCCCGTGCACCCCGACGACATGGATGCCCTGCGCCCGCTCCTGCAGCGCGCAGGCCTCTCACCGCTGGGCATCGACAAGTTTCCGCGCATGCTCGACTATGTCACGCCGCCGCGCGTGCGCATCGCCGACGCCTCGCGTGTGCGCCTGGGCGCCTACGTCTCGCCCGGCACCACGGTCATGCACGAGGGCTTCATCAACTTCAACGCCGGCACGCTCGGCGCCTCGATGGTCGAGGGCCGCATCAGCCAGGGCGTCGTCGTGGGCGACGGCACCGACATCGGCGGCGGTGCCTCGATCATGGGCACGCTCTCCGGCGGCGGCACGCACCGCATCGCGATCGGCGAGCGCGCGCTGCTCGGCGCCAACAGCGGCATCGGCATCTCGCTCGGCGACGACTCCGTGGTCGAGGCGGGGCTCTACGTGACCGCCGGCCAGAAGGTCTACGTGGTCGACGGCACGGTCGGGCCGGATGGCCTGCCTCGCGCCGTCAAGGCGGCCGAGCTGAGCGGGGTCGCGGGGCTGCTGTTCCGCCGCAACTCGCTCACGGGAGCCGTCGAGGTGCTGCCCCGCACGGGTGCGGGCGTGCAGCTCAACGAGGCCCTGCACGCCTGAGTCGCGGTGCGGGATGCTCGGCCCGAGCATCCCGTAGGCCCGGGTTGCCGTGCCAGCGCGCTCGGGCAGCCCCGCTCGGGCATCTCCCGGCCTCACTAGCCGGGCTCGCGCGATCGGGCAGCCCCGCTCGGGCATCCGGAGGGCGACGTCGACGCCGATCGCACCTCGCACGGGCCTGACGGCGTGCCGGGTCGCCCGCCGCGGCGTGCCGCGCGGCGTGTGCGATCGGAGTCGAGGGCCCGACCGTGCAGGCAGCCCCGCGGGCAGCCGCACAGGCAGCCGCACAGGCAGCCGCACGACGCGCCGCGCGCGGCCGGGTTCGCGGGTGTGCGGCTAGCGCTGGGGCCAGTCGCGCGCGGCCGAGCCCGTGTAGAGCTGCTGCGGGCGACCGATCTTCGTGCGCGGGTCGTCGTTCATCTCGCGCCAATGGGCGATCCAGCCCGGCAAGCGCCCGATCGCGAAGAGCACCGTGAACATGCGCGTCGGGAAGCCCATCGCCTTGTAGATGACGCCCGTGTAGAAGTCGACATTGGGGTACAGCTTGCGCTCGATGAAGTAGTCGTCGGCGAGCGCGATCTGCTCGAGCTCGCGCGCGATGTCGAGCAGCGGGTCGGTCATGCCGAGGTCGGCGAGCACGGCGTCCGCGCTCTCCTTGACGAGCTTGGCGCGCGGGTCGTACGACTTGTAGACGCGGTGGCCGAAGCCCATGAGCTTGACGCCGTCCTCTTTGTTCTTGACGCGCTCCACGAACCGCTCGACGCTCTCCCCGCTCTCACGGATGCGCCCGAGCATGCTCAGCACCGACTCGTTCGCGCCGCCGTGCAGCGGGCCCGAGAGCGCGTTAATGCCCGCCGAGATGGAGGCGAACAGGTTGGCCTGGGTGGAGCCGACGAGCCGCACCGTGGAGGTGGAGGCGTTCTGCTCGTGGTCCTCGTGCAGGATGAGCAGGCGCTCGAGCGCCAGCGACAGCACGGGGTTGATCTCGTACGGCTCGGCCATGGTGCCGAAGTTGAGGCGCAGGAAGTTGTCGACGAAGCTCAGCGAGTTGTCGGGGTACAGGAAGGCCTGACCGACCGACTTCTTGTGCGCGTAGGCGGCGATGACCGGCAGCTTGGCGAGAAGGCGGATGGTGGAGATCTCCACCTGCTCGGGGTCGTGCGGGTTGAGCGAGTCGCCGTAGTAGGTCGACAGCGCTGACACCGCGGAGGAGAGCACCGACATGGGGTGCGCCTGGTGCGGGAGCGAGTCGAAGAACCGCTTGAGGTCCTCGTGCAGGAGCGTGTGCCGCCGCACTCGCGAGTCGAAGGCCTCCAGCTCGGAGGGCGAGGGGAGCTCGCCGTAGATGAGCAGCCAGGCCACTTCCAGGTAGGAGGCGTTGGCCGCGACATCCTCGATGGCGTAGCCGCGGTAGCGCAGCACGCCGTTGTCGCCGTCGATGTAGGTGATGGCGCTCTGTGTCGACGCGGTGTTGACGAATCCGTAGTCGAGCGCGGTGAGCCCGGTCTGCTTCGTCAGCGTGGAGACGTCGATGCTGGAAGCGCCGTCGACGCTCGTCAGGATCGGGAACTCCGCGGTTCCTCCCGGGAACTGCAGGGTGGCCTTCTGATCGGCGTCGCTCACTGCGCCTCCTCGCGTTGGTCGTGTCCGGGTGGGACGTGTCCTCTTCGGTCGTGTGTCCGCGTCGGACGGTCCTGGGAGAGGGCCTCGCAGCGCGCCGGGGTGCGGCGTCGTGCGGAGGTGGCCCGCTTACAGCCTAGGCGCAAATGGGAGCCAGTGCGCCACCCGCCAACGCGCGCGCTCAGGCGTTGGAGGATGATGCCAAGCGCGCGGCCGCCGCGGCGATGCGCTCGTCGCTCGCGGTGAGGGCAAGACGCACGTGGCGCGACTGCTCTCCCTCGTAGAAGGTGCCGGGAGCGACAAGGATGCCCCGGTCGGCAAACCAGCGCACGGTGTCGAGGGCGGGCTCGTCGCGCGTGCACCACAGGTAGAGGCCGGCTTCGGAGTGGTCGATGCGCAGGCCCACGGTGCGCACGGCGTCGGCGAGGGCATCTCGTCTGGTGCGGTAGCGCTCCTTCTGCTCGGCGACGTGCGCGTCGTCGCCGAGGGCGGCGATCATGGCCGCCTGCACAGGCGCCGGCGGCAGGAGACCGGCGTGCTTGCGCACCTGCAGGATGCTGCGCACGAGCTGCTCGTCGCCGGCGAGGAACGCGGCACGGTAGCCGGCGAGGTTCGACTGCTTGCTGAGCGAGTACACGCTGAGCACGCCCTCCGCCTCGCGAGCCGGGCCGTGGCCGACGATACGGGGGTCGAGGATGCTCGGTGCGGGCGACGTCGCCCACGAGCCCTCCCACCCGAGCTCGGCGTAGCACTCATCGTTGACGATCACTGCGCCCAGGTCGCGGGCTCGCGCGACCGCGGCCCGCAGGGCGTCGACGTCGAGCACCGCGCCCGTGGGGTTGCCTGGGCTGTTGAGCCACACCAGGCGCGTCTCGGCCGGCCAGGTCGCGGGATCGTCGGCGGCGACGGCGGTGGCGCGCGCGAGGGCCGCGCCGACCGCGTACGTCGGGTAGGCCACCCGCGGGTGCACGACGACGTCACCAGGCCCGAGACCGAGCAGGAGCGGCAACCAGGCGACGAGCTCCTTCGAGCCGATGGTGGGCAGCACCGAGTCGGGGCCGAGCCCGCGCACTCCGCGTCGGCGGGCGTACCAGTCGATGATCGCGTCGCGCAGCGCGGGCGTGCCGGTCGTGGCGGGGTAGCCGTGCGCGTCGGTCGCGGCCTGCAGGGCCTCGCGCACAAGCGCGGGCGTGGGATCGACGGGCGAGCCGACTGAGAGGTCGCACAGGCCGTCGGGATGCTCACGGGCCCGCGCCGCGTGAGGCGCGAGCGAGTCCCAGGGAAAGTCGGGGAGCGCCAGGCTCACTGCTGCGGCGGCAGCGCGGCGACGATCGGGTGGTCGTAGTGGATGACGCCGACCTTCGCGGCTCCGCCCGGCGAGCCGATCTCCTTGAAGAACTCGACGTTGGCCGTGTAGTAGTCGGCCCACTTCTCGGGGGTGTCGTCCTCGTAGTAGATGGCCTCGACGGGGCAGACCGGCTCGCACGCACCGCAGTCGACGCACTCGTCGGGGTGGATGTAGAGCATCCGCTCGCCCTCGTAGATGCAGTCGACGGGGCATTCGTCGATGCAGGCGCGGTCTTTGAGGTCGACACAGGGGAGGGCGATGACGTAGGTCACGGTGCAGTCGGGTCCTTCTCTTCGGGGGTCTCCCCCATGCTAACGGCCCTCACCCGGGAGAGCCGTGCAGTGTCGGGCCAGGCGAGCACGACGAGCGCGATGAGGGCGACCCCGAAGGTCCAGGAGAGGCCGACGAGGTTGCCGGGCACGAGCACCGTGCCGCCGGTGGGCAGGCTCAGGACGGCGCTCATTCCGGCGACGCCGAGCGCACCCGTCGCGGCGGGCGATCGCACGGATGCCCAGCTGCGCAGCCCCGCGAGGAACAGGCCGACCGTGCCGAGAGCGAGGAGGAGTCCGATCGGCGGCAGCGACTGGTGCACGAACGTTCCGATGAACCCGAGCGCCGCGCCGAGCAGCAGGACGATCGCGAGAACGCCCGCCTGCGCCCAGCCGGGCATGCGGGCGAACTCGTGCTCAGGCATCCAGGCGCAGCAGCCAGCCGTGCGGGTCGGGACGGCGACCGTACTGGATGTCGGTGAGCTCTTCGCGCAGCGACATCGTGAGCTCGCCGGGCGTCGCGTCGGGCGAGCCGATGGTGAAGTCGCGTGCGGAGAGCATGCCGATGGGGGTGATGACAGCCGCGGTACCGCACGCGAACGCCTCGACGATGTCGCCGCTCGCGACTCCCTCGCGCCACTCGTCGAGCGAGACCTGGCGGCGCTCGACGGTGTGCCCGCGGTCTTCGGCGAGCTGCAGCACGGAGTTGCGCGTGATGCCGGGAAGGATCGAGTCGCTCTGCGGCGTCACGAGGGTTCCGTCGCGCGTGACGAGCACGATGTTCATGCCGCCGAGCTCCTCGAGGTAGCGGCCTTCGACCGAGTCGAGGAAGAGCACCTGCTGGCAGCCGTGCTCGGCGGCCTCGGCCTGCGCGACGAGCGAGGCGGCGTAGTTGCCGCCGGTCTTCGCAGCGCCTGTGCCGCCTTTGCCGGCGCGGGAGTACTCGGTGGAGAGCCAGATGGAGACGGGGCTGATGCCGCCATGGAAGTACGCGCCGGCGGGCGAGGCGATGACGTAGTAGGCGACCTTGTGGGCGGGTCGCACGCCCAGGAAGGCTTCCTTGGCGAACATGAACGGACGCAGGTACAGGCTCGTCTCGGGCGCGGTGGGCACCCAGTCGCCGTCGACGGCGATGAGCTGCCGCAGCGATTCGATGAAGTACGCCTCGGGCAGCTCGGGCAGTGCCATGCGCCGCGCTGAGGCCTGCAGGCGCCGCGCATTGGCGTCGGGGCGGAACGACCAGATGGAGCCGTCGGCGTGTCGGTACGCCTTGAGCCCTTCGAAGATCTCCTGCCCGTAGTGCAGCACGCTCGCGGCGGGGTCGAGCGAGATCGGGCCGTAGGGCTGCACGCGGGGTCGATGCCAGCCGCCGTGCTCGCTCCAGCACACGTCGACCATGTGGTCGGTGAAGGTCTTGCCGAACCCCGGGTTCGCGAGGATCGCTGCGCGATCGGCGTCGCTCACCGCGGACTCGTTGCGTGTCACCGCGAACGTGAGGTCTTTCTGGGCCAGGGGTAGCGAGATCGTCATGGTGTGTCCTCGGCAGGTCGACGGCGGCGCATCTGCGCACCGGTGAAGCGTTGCTCTAGCGTACTCCGGGCTGCCGCAGGGCGCCCGTGCGGGATGCCCCGCTCAGGCCGTGGCCGCCGCCGCGATCGCCTGGCCGATCTCGGTGGTGCTGCGCGGGGCCGAGCCGCGACCGGCGAGGTCGGCCTCGACGGCGCGCGTCACGCGCGCGGCGGCGTCGCTCAGGCCGCTCTGCTCGAGCAGGAGGGCCACGGAGAGGATCGCGGCGGTCGGGTCTGCCTTCTGCTGGCCGGCGATGTCGGGAGCGGAGCCGTGGACCGGCTCGAACATGCTCGGGTACTGGCCGCTGGGGTTGAGGTTGCCCGAGGCGGCGAGGCCGATGCCGCCGCCGATCGCGGCGGCGAGGTCGGTGAGGATGTCGCCGAAGAGGTTGTCCGTCACGATCACGTCGAAGCGTGCCGGATCGCTGACCAGGAAGATGGTGGCCGCGTCGACGTGGAGGTAGTCGACGGTCACGTCAGGGTGCTCGGCGGCGACCTCGGTGACGATGCGCTGCCACAGGCCGCCGGCGTGCACGAGCACATTGGTCTTGTGCACGAGCGTGAGCCGCTTGCTGCGCGCCTCGGCCTGGGCGAAGGCGAAGCGCACGACGCGCTCAATGCCGTAGGCCGTGTTGACGCTCAGCTCGTTCGCGATCTCGTGCGGGGTGCCCACGCGCAGCGCTCCCCCGTTGCCGACGTACGGCCCCTCGGTGCCTTCGCGCACGACCACGAAGTCGACCTCGCCGGGGTCGGCGAGGGGCGAGGTGACTCCCGGCAGGATGCGAGTGGGGCGCAGGTTGACGTGGTGGTCGAAGGCAAACCGCAGCTTGAGCAGCAGGCCTCGCTCGATGATGCCGCCCGCAAGCTTCGGATCCCGCGGGTCGCCGCCGACGGCTCCGAGCAGGATGGCGTCGTGACGCGCGAGCCTCTCGATGGTCTCGTCACTGAGAACCTCCCCGGTGGCGAGGTAGTGGGTCGCCCCGAGCGGGTAGTCGGTCTGCGTGACGGTCACCTCCTCTCCGACGGCGGCGCGCAGCACGCGCAGGGCCTCGGCGGTGACGTCGGGTCCGATGCCGTCGCCGGCGATGACGGCGAGGTCGAGGGTGCGGGTCACAGGGATCCTCCGATGGTTCTCGTGAGCGGGTGCGAACACGTTCGTCTGCGGCGATGCCGGGGCGGCCGCCTCGGATCCTCACCACCAGGCCTCGATCAGACAACTCTCAGACAACGGCGCAGTAGCGCGCTATTCCGCGGAACACGCGCTCTCAGCGTAGCGTCTCGCCGCAGGTTCGCCGCCTCGTGGGGCTCGCCAGGAACCCTCCTGCGCGCTACCGTCGCTCTCGACTCCTACCGGGGTCTCAACGAAAGGACCACGTCATGAGCATTGGTTTCGGAATCTTCCTCTTCGCCGTCGGCGCGATCCTGTCGTTCGCGGTCACCGCGACCGTCGAGGGCGTGGATCTCGTCATGGTCGGCTACATCCTCATGATCGCCGGTGGCGTGACCACCGTGATCGGCCTGATCCTGATGGCGCGCCGCCGGTCCGCGACGCAGGAGACGACCGTCGATCCCGCCTCCGGCGAGCGCACGACGCGCCGCACGACGACCGACCCCGTCGAGTAGGGACGAGCCGCGGGGCGAGCGGCGCGGTCACACCTCGTAGAGCGTGATCTCGCGCAGGAACGAGGCGTCGATCTCGCCCCGCAGTCGTTCGAGCAGGTCGTCCGGCACCTGGGAATCGACGGTCAGCACGCTCAGTGCTGGCCCGCCCGCGGTGTGCCGGGCGATCTGCATGCCCGCGATGTTGATCTGGGCCTCGCCGAACTCCTTGCCGTACACCGCCACGATGCCCGGCCGGTCGGTGTAGAGCATGACGATGAAGTGCTCCGCCATGGGCACCTCGACGTCGTAGCCGTTGATCTCCACGATCTTCTGCACCTGCTTCGCGCCGACGAGGGTGCCGCTCACCGACAGCTGCGTACCGTCGACGAGGGAGCCGCGGATCGTCAGCAGGTTGCGGTACTCCTCGCTCACCTCGTCGGTGATGAGGCGCACCTCGACCCCGCGTTGCTCAGCGAGCAGGGGCGCGTTGACGTAGCTCACCTGCTCGGAGGAGATCCGGCCGAAGATGCCCTTGAGGGCGGCGAGCTTGAGCACTCCCACGTCGTGCGCGACGATCTCGCCGCGCACCTCGACGTCGATGCTCGCGAAGGAGTGATCGGCGAGGCTCGCCCACACCTGGCCGAGCTTCTCCATCAGCGGGATGCCCGGCCGCACACTCGGGTCGATCGTGCCCCCGGCAACATTCACAGCGTCGGGCACGAGCTCGCCGTCCAACGCGAGGCGCACCGACCTGGCCACGGAGACCCCGGCCTTCTCCTGCGCCTCATCGGTGGAGGCGCCGAGGTGCGGGGTGAGCTGGATGGTGGGCAGGTCGAGCAACGGGGAGCCCTTCGGCGGCTCGCTCACGAACACGTCCAGGCCTGCGCCCGCGATACGGCCGCTGACGAGAGCCTCGTGCAGGGCATCCTCGTCGATGATGCCGCCGCGGCTCGCGTTGACGATGCGCAGGGTCGGCTTGGCCTTCGCGAACTCGGCGGTGCTGATGAGGTTCGTCGTCTCGGGCGTCTTCGGGATGTGGATCGTGATGACGTCGCTGCGCTCCATCAGCTCATCGAGCGTGACGAGGGTGACGCCGAGTTGCGCGGCGCGCGCGGGCGCGACATAGGGGTCGTAGCCGAGCAGCTCGACCTCGAAGCCCGCGAGGCGCTGGGCGACGAGCGTGCCGATGCGGCCGAGGCCGACGATGCCGATCGTCTTCTCGTAGAGCTCGAAGCCGGTGAAGGCGGAGCGCTTCCACTCCCCCGCCTTCATCGAGGCATTCGCGTCGGGGATGTGGCGGGCGAGAGCAAGAATGTGCCCGACCGCGAGCTCGGCGGCGCTCACGACGTTGCTCGTGGGCGCGTTCACGACCATGACCCCGGCCTCGGTCGCCGCCTTGACATCCACGTTGTCGAGCCCGACGCCGGCCCGCGCGACGACCTTCAGGGAGGAGCCCGCGGCGATCGCCTCGGCGTCGACCTGCGTCGCCGAGCGGATGAGGATGGCGTGAGCCTCGGGCAAGGCGGCGAGCAGGGCGGCGCGGTCGGTGCCGTCGACGTGGCGCACGTCGAAGTCGGGCCCGAGAGCGTCGACGGTGGCGGGAGACAGCTGTTCGGCGATGAGCACGACGGGCTTGGACACGAGTGGGACCTCACGGGGGGTGTCGACAGGGTGGACGGGCTGCGGGCGAGCTCGAGGGCACGCACAGGGCGATCACGGGGCGCGGTGGCGGGGCGCCGTAGGCCTGTCCCTCCAGGGTAGTGGAGCGCTCGCGACGCCTTCGACCGCGCGGCACCGCGTCGGCCCGCCATCGCCGGGCTGACCGGCTAGCGTGAGGCCATGGCCGGCACGTCACGCATGCGTAGCGTCGAGGAGCACCTCGACAGCATCCTCCGCGGTCTGGATCCGCTCCCAGCGGAGACCGTGGTCCTCGACGCGTCCCTCGGGCGCGTCCTCGCACAGGAGGTGACCGCTCGGACAGCCATTCCCCCGTTCGACAATTCGGCGATGGACGGCTACGCCGTGCGCGCGGAGGACGTGCGCGGAGCATCCGCGACCTCGCCCGTGATCCTGCCGGTCGCGGCCGACCTGCCCGCCGGCGCCGCGGCGGATGCCCCGCTCGAGCCCGGCACGGTCGCGCGCATCATGACGGGGGCGCCCGTGCCGCCCGGAGCCGACGCGATCGTGCCGATCGAGCACACCGACGGGGGCACAGCGACCGTGCGCGTGCACCGGGAGGCCGTGCCGGGCGCGCACCTGCGGCGCGCGGGCACCGACCTCGCGGCCGGGGCGACGGTGCTCTCGCCCGGCGCCGTGCTCAGCTCGCGGGCGATCGCCGCGGCGGCGAGCGCCGAACGATCCACAGTGCTCGTGCTCGCCCGCCCGCGCGTCGCCGTCATCTCGACCGGCAGCGAGCTCGTACCGCCCGGCGAGCCGACGCGGCACGGGCAGATACCCGACTCGAACTCCTTCCTGCTCGCGGCCGCCGTCGAGGAGGCGGGCGGCACGGCCCTGCGGCTCGGCTCGGTGGCGGACGACGTCGACGCCCTGAGGTCGCTGCTCGAGCGGGCCGCGCGCGAGACGCACGCGATCGTGCTCTCGGGCGGCGTGAGCGTCGGCGCCTACGACGTGGTGAAAGAGCTGCTCGCCCCTCTCGGAGTGCGTTTCGGCACCGTGCGCATGCAGCCGGGCAAGCCGCAGGGCTTCGGGCGCTGGGTCGACGGCACGCCCGTGTTCGCGCTGCCCGGCAACCCGGTGAGCGCAGCCGTCTCGTTCGAGGTCTTCGTGCGGCCCGCGCTGCGCCGCCTGCAGGGGCTCGCCGAGCTGGAGCGCTCTCGACTGCGGGGCGAGGCGGCGGTCGGCTGGCGCACGCCGCAGGGCCGTCGGCAGTACATCCCGGTGACGATCGAGCGGGATGCCGCGGGTGCGGTGCGCGTGCGCCCCGCGACCGCGGGCGGCTCGGGCTCGCACCTGGTGGCGAGTCTCGCGCTCGCCGACGGGCTCGCGATCGTCGACGCCGACGTCGAGGAGGTGCGCACCGGGGACGCCGTCGAGGTGCTCGACTGGCGGGACGGCCCGGGCTAGCGCGTGAGCGACGGCGTCGTCTGCGGGGCAGCCGCCGG
>NZ_JAVKCK010000010.1:0-100601 GCF_040286215.1 Microcella sp. | reverse complement strand
GGGGCGCCCGGGGGCGCCCCCGCCCCGGGGGCCGGCCCCCCCACTGCCGCGCAGCTATCGGCTCAGGGTCGCGAACTTGCGAATCGACAGCGGCACGAAGACGATTAGCAGCACGGCGACACCCAGCAGCACGGTCGCGATGGGGTTCTGGGCCGTCCACGCGTCGCCCACCGGCGTGCCGGGGGGCACGTTGCCGAACAGCTCGCGCGCCGACTGGACGAGCGAGGAGACGGGGTTCCACTCGGCGAACACGCGCAACGGTGTGGGCAGGTTCTCGCTCGGCACGAACGCGTTCGAGATGAACGTGAGCGGGAAGAGGATGAGGAACGAGGCATTGTTGATGATTTCGGGGCTCTTGACGCTCATGCCGAGGAACGCCATGACCCACGAGAAGGCGTAGGCGAACAGCAGAAGCAGGGCGACGCCGGCGAGGAACTCGAGGGGCGAGGAGTTCACCCGCCAGCCGACGATGAAGCCGGTCGTCATCATGACGATCATCGAGAGCGCGTTGATGACGAGGTCGCCGTTGGTGCGCCCGATGAGCACGGCGGCCCCGCTCATCGGCAGCGTGCGGAAGCGGTCGATGATGCCGTCCTTGAGGTCTTGCGCCATGGCGGCACCGGAGTACGTCGACCCGAAGACGACGGTCTGCGCGAAGATGCCCGCCATGAGGAAAGACGTGTATCCCTCACCCGGAATGTCGATGGCCGCGCCGAAGACGTAGGTGAACAGCAGCACGAACATGATCGGCTGGATGAGGCTGAACAGCAGGATCTCGGGCACCCGGATGATCTTCATGAGGTTGCGCCACGTGGTAACCCAACCGTCGGAAAGGAAGCGGCTCAGCGAACTGCCCGCGGTCGGCTGCAGCGTCTGGGATGCACCACGACCGCTCGAGGTCGCGTTCGTCGTGCTTGTGCTCGTGGTCATGCCGCGGCCTCCGTCGTCTCGTCGTCTGTCTGCTCGGCCGCGCGCCCCGTGAGCTGCAGGAACACATCGTCGAGGGTCGGCCGGCGCATGCCGGCATCGTGCAGCGGGATGCCCGCGGCCGCGGCCGCGCCGACGATCGCGCTGAGTGCCGTCGGCCCGTCATCGACGGGCACGACCCAGGTGCGCCCGCCCATCTGCGCGGGCTCGCCCTGACCGTGGTCGGCAAGAATGCCGCGCACAGCATCCGCATCGCTCTCGTCGACGAGGGTGAGCGCGACGCGCTGCCCGCCCACCGACGACTTGAGCTCGTCGGCGGTGCCCTTCGCGATGACCTTGCCCTGGTCGATGACGGAGATCGAGTCGGCGAGCCGGTCGGCCTCCTCAAGGTACTGCGTCGTGAGCAGCACCGTCGTGCCGTCGGAGACGAGCTTCTCGATGACGTCCCACAGGCCGAGGCGGCTGCGCGGGTCGAGACCCGTCGTCGGTTCGTCGAGGAACAGCACAGGCGGCTTGATGACCAGCGCGCCCGCGAGGTCGATGCGTCGACGCATGCCGCCGGAGAAGCCCTTCACCGGTCGATTCTGGGAGTCGACGAGATCGAAGAGCTCGATGAGCTCGGTCGCGCGCTGCTTTGCGCGCTTCGTGCCCAGGTGGTACAGCTTGCCGACCATGACGAGGTTCTCATAGCCGGTGAGGTTCTCGTCGACAGCCGCGTACTGGCCGCTCGCGCCGATCATGCGGCGGATCGCCTGCGGGTCGGCCAGCACATCGATGCCATTGATCGTCGCCGATCCTTCGTCTGGCGTGATGAGGGTCGTGAGGGCCTTGACAGTGGTCGTCTTGCCGGCGCCGTTGGGCCCCAACAACGCAGTGACGGTGCCCTCTGCCACCTCGAGATCGAGCCCGTCGAGGGCGCGCACGATGGGCGCCCCCTTGGGCGTGTAGGTCTTGACGAGCCCGTGGGCCTCGATGAATGCCATGGGCGGGATGCTACCTCTCACGTGTGACGGAACGGTGTCGCGTTCGCCAGGGGCGGAGCGTCGCGCGCGGCCGAGTTGGTCGGCTACTCACGCGATTCGGCCCAGATGTGTCACGAATCGGCGCTATCCGCCGCGCCGAACGCCCTTTTGGGTCAGATCTGGCCCAGGGGGCGCGAGTAGCGTGAGGGGTATGGCGACTGCGCTGAGCACCGAGCTGCTCGCGCGCGCGCGTGAGCGGGCGCCCGGCTACGACGCGACGAACAGCTTCTTCAGTGAGGATCTCGACGAGCTGCGGGCGGCGGGCTATCTGGCGCCGCGCAGCCTGAGCGCAGCATCCGCCGATCAGCGCCTGCTTGCCGCACACGCGCCCGCGACCGCGCTCGGACTCACGATGCACCTGGTCTGGATGGGTGTCGCCCGCGACCTCGCGGCCGCCGGCGACACCTCCCTGCAGTGGGTGCTCGACGACGCGAGCGCCGGCGAGCTTTTTGCCTTCGCGATCAGCGAGGCGGGCAACGACCGTGTCATGAGCGACTCGCTCACGCGCGTCGAGAAGGTCGACGACGGCTGGGCGTTCACGGGCACCAAGATCTTCACGACGCTCTCGCCTGCCTGGACGCGGCTCGGCGTGCTCGGGCGGCACGACCCCGCTGACGGCTCGGCGCCGAGCATCGTGCACGGCTTCCTGCTGCGCGACGCGGCGGGCATCGACATCACTCCCGACTGGAACACCCTCGGCATGCGGGCGACGCAGAGCCACACGACGCACCTCGAAGGCGCCGTGGTGACCGATGACCGCGTGGTCCGCATCCTGCCCGTCGGCCCGACCGCCGAGCCCTACACCCTCTCGATCGCCGCGAGTTTCCACACTCTCATCGCGAGCGTCTATGCGGGCATCGCCGACCGCGCGCTCGAGCTCGCCGTCGAGAGCGCGCACCGGCGCACGAGCCTGCGCGCCGGCGGAGCGCCCCAGGCGCACGATGCCGACATCCGCTGGCGCCTCGCGGATGCTGCGCTCGCCCTCGACGCGCTGGCCCCGCAGCTCCAGGCGGTCGCGCGCGATCGCGACGCCGGTGTCGACCGGGGGATGCGGTGGTTCCGCGACCTGGCGGGGCTCAAGCACCGCAGCGTCGAGACCGCGCGGCACGTCGTCGACCAGGCCATGCGCATCGCGGGCGGCGGCGCCTACCGTGCCACCGCCGAGCTCAGCCGTCTGCAGCGCGACGTGCTGGCTGGCATCTACCACCCGAGCGACACCGAGGCCGTGCACGCGACCGTCGCCGCCGATCTGCTGGGGCCGCTGCCGTGAGCGTGCAGTTCGGCGTCTTCCTCACCCCGAGCGCGGCCGAGCCCGCGAGCGTCGTGAGCCTCGCCCGCACGGCGGAGGAGTCGGGGTTCGACCTCGTCACGGTGCAGGATCACCCGTACCAGCCGCGCTTCCTCGATGCGTGGACGCTCTTGAGCTATCTGGGCGCGGCGACCGAGCGCGTGCAGCTCTCCGCCAACGTGCACAACCTTCCCCTCCGGCCGCCGGCGGTGCTCGCGCGCAGCGCTGCGAGCCTCGACCTGCTGACCGGTGGCCGGGTCATGCTGGGGCTCGGGGCGGGCGCGTTCTGGGATGCGATCGTCGCCATGGGCGGGCCCCGGCGCACCCCCGGTGAGGGAGTCGACGCGCTCTCGGAGGCGATCCACGTCATCAGAGCACTCTGGGATACGGACGAGCGCGGCGGCGTCTTCCTCGACGGCGACTACTACCCGGTGCAGGGAGCCAAGCGCGGCCCTGCACCCGCTCACGCGATTCCGATCTGCGTGGGCGCGTACCAGCCGCGCATGCTGAGACTCGTCGGGCGTCAGACCGACGGCTGGTGGCCGTCCCTTCCGATGATGCAAAGCGAGGAAGCGCTCGGCGCGGCGGGCGCCATCATCGACGAGGCGGCCGTTTCCGCAGGACGCGAGCCCGACGCGGTGCGGCGCATCCTCAACATCGGCCCGGGTGATGCCGAGGTGGATCGGCTCGTGCACCTCGCGCGCACCTATCGCATCTCGACGTTCGTGGTCATGGGCGACGACCCCGAGATGATCCGCCGCCTGGGCGGCGAGGTGCTGCCGGCCACGCGGGCGGCGCTCGCCGGAGGCCTCTCGTGACGGCGGCGAGCTCGCACTCTTCGAGCCCGCGCGAGTTCGACGTCACCCTGCCCGATGACCGCACTCTGCACGGCTACGACGCGGGGCCCGCGGCGGGCATTCCCGTGCTGTGGCATCACGGCACGCCGAACACGGGGCCGCCGCCCACGCCGCTGCTGGACACGGCCGCATCGCTCGGTCTGCGCTGGGTGTCGTTCGACCGGCCCGCGTACGGCGGCTCGACGAGGCTCGAGGGCCGTACCGTCGTGTCTGTCGCGGCCGACGCTGCAGCGTTCGCCGACGCTCTCGAGCTCGAGACCTTCGCGGTCATGGGGCATTCGGGCGGCGGCCCGCACGCGCTGGCGTGCGCGGCCGAGCTGCCGGAGCGGGTATCGGCCGTCGTGAGCATCGCGGGGCTCGCGCCGTTCGACGCGGCGGGGCTCGACTGGTTTGAGGGCATGGGCACGACGAGCTCGGCCTCCCTGCGCGCCGCCCTCGACGGCGTCGAGCGCAAGCGCAGACACGAGGAGTCGAGCGCCGATGCGGCGGTCGACTTCACGGCGCGAGACTGGGCGACGCTCGCGGGGCCGTGGGCCTGGCTCGCCGAGATCGCCGCGGCCGGTGTCGCGACGGGCCTGGACGGCATGATCGACGACGACCTCGCCTACGTCACCCGGTGGGGGGTCGACCTGGGCGCGATCACAGCCCCCGTCCTGCTGCTGCACGGCGACGACGATCGGGTGGTGCCGGCAGGCCACTCCCGCTGGCTCGCGAGCGCTCTGCCCGGCAGCGAGCACTGGGCTCTTCCCGAGGAGGGGCACCTTTCTGTTCTGGCCGCCGAGGAGCGCGGCGCCGAGGATGCTCTGCAGTGGCTCGCGCAGAGTGTCGACCGATGACGGGAGTGCACCATGAGTGAGGAACGTCGTGCGTCACCGCCGCCCCCGACCGCCGGGGGCGCGGGAAGCTCGCCGCGCGCACGCCATCGTGGGCTGCGCATCCTGGTCGTGATGCTCGCGATCGGCCAGCCGGTCTCCTCTCTCGTCTTCGACTGGCTCTCGCCCGCGACACTGCAGTCGGGGGCGCAGTTCTCGCCGATCGTTCCGCCGGGCGCCTGGTTCGCGATCTGGGGCGTCATCATCGTGCTGAGCATCGTGTGGGCGCTCGCCCAGGCGCGGCCGTCCACGATCACCGTCGACACGGCGCTCCGTGATCGCATCGCGGGGCCGATGGCCGTCGTCTACGCGTGCTTCGCGCTGTGGCTCGCCGCCGCGAGCCTCGGGCAGGAGAATCCGGCTGGCCTCGCCGTCTTTCTCGTCATCATCGCCGCGCATGTCGTGGCCTGGATGCGCGTGGTCGCCGCGCGCGAGCAGCTCGCTTCGTCGAATCCGGTCGAGCGGGGCTTGCTGTACGGCATGCTCGGCACCTACTCGGGGTGGACATCCATGGCTTTCTTCGTGCAGATCGCGACCGTCACGCAGGGCGCGGGCGCGCCCGTCGAGACGGCGTGGGGCATCACCTGGCAGGCGCTGGTGCTCGCGGCCGCGACGGGTGCGGCGGTCGGCTTCGTCGCCGTCTCGCGCGGCTCGGTCGTCTACGCCGCGACGGTCACCTACGCGCTCATCGGCGTCGGTCTGAGCACCGCCGACGCCGGACTCACCGCCCTGTGGGTCACGTGCGTCGCCGGGGTGAGCATCGTGTGGGGCTCGGTCATCGCGATGCGCTTGCTGGATGCTCGGCACCCCGGTGCTGAGACGGCGAGCCGCACGGCGACGAGTCGAGCCCTCTAGCGGGCAGCAGCGGCGCGATCGTCGGCCGCACTCGCGGCCGCAGCGTGCACGACGGCGACCCCCCGCTCGCGCAGGCCGCGCACGACGGGGTGGTCGGCGTCGGCGTCGGTGACGATGCTCGCGATCTCGTCGAACTCGAGCACGCCGTAGGCGGAGGCCGCACCGATCTTCTCGCGACTCGCGAGCACGACGACCTCGGAGGCACGGTCGGCGAGGGCGCGCTTGACCGCAGCCTCGTCGAGGTCGCCCGTCGTGAGCCCCTCGTCGTGGTGGACGCCCGTGACGCCGACGAAGAAGATGTCGGCGCGGATGCGAGAGGCCGACTCTACGAGGGCCGCTCCGGTGGCGACCACCGAGTGCTTGAACAGACGGCCGCCGAGCATGATCACGTCCACGGTGGGATGCTCGGCGAGCGCCGCGGCGATCGTCGGGCTGTGCGTGACGATCGTCGCGGAGAGGTCGCGTGGCAGGGCCGCGACGAGGGCGAGGGCGGTCGAGCCGCCGTCGACGATGACGGTCGCACCGGGCTGGATGAGGGCGGCGGCGGTGCGGCCGACCGCCTGTTTGGCCTCTGTGGCGATCGTGCGCCGCGTCGGATAGTCGGCGGTCGCGGGCGAGACGGGCAGGGCGCCGCCGTACACGCGGTGCAGCAGGCCCTCCGCGGCGAGCTCGCGCAGGTCTTTGCGGATGCTGTCCTTGGCGAGACCGAGCTCGGTCGCGACCTCCTTCGCGACGATGCGGCCCTCGCGGTGGAGCCGATCGAGCAGGAACTCCCGGCGCTGAGCGGCGAGCATCCGGCACCCCTCTCGTGTTCGTGCTTGTTTAATCGCGTTTTATCATGTTACATCACGCTATGACCGCACACTCGCCACGCCCCCTGCTCATCCTCATCGCCGGCCCGTACCGCTCGGGCACGGGAGACGACCCGGCGCTCATGGCCGCCAACCTGACGCGGCTGGAGGAGGCGGCGTGGCCGATCTTCCGACGCGGTCACGTGCCCATGATCGGCGAATGGGTCGCCCTGCCGGTGCTCGCGAGCGCGGGGGCCGATGTCTTCAGCCCGCTCGCCGCGGACGTGCTCTACCCGACGGCCGAGCGCCTGCTGCAGCATTGCGACGCCGTGCTGCGTCTGCCCGGCGCGTCGTCCGGAGCCGATGAGGACGTGCGCATCGCGCGCGAGCGGGGCATCCCCGTCTACATGGATGTCGAGCAGATCCCGGCACTCGGGGGATGAGCGCTCCGCGCGCTCACCGCGCGCCCGGCGCGAAGACCGCGTTCTGAAGCTCGTCGGGCCGCACCGGGTTCCACGGCTCGCGCGCGTCGAGGCGGTTGGTGAGCAGCACCAGGCACAGTCCGCTCGCGGGGGAGACCCAGAACTGCGTCATCGTCCAGCCCTCGTGACCGAACACGCTGTGGTCGACGAGGCCGGGGCGGCGCGGCAGATTCCAGCCGAGACCGAAGTGTTCGAAGCGCTTGCGCGGCTCCGGGTCGATGATGAACAGCCCTTCGGTGCGGGGGCGCTGCATCGCGGCGAGAGTCGGCGGGGCGACGACCGCACCGTCTCTGGCCAGCAGCGAGCGGCCGATCGCGAGCAGGTCGGTCGCACGCGCGGCGAGCCCCGCGGCCGGGTGGTGCTGCGCGAACATCGCCTCGGGGTCGTGCCCCATGACATCGCCGCCGTGCACGGGCGGGATTCCGGCCGTCTCGAACGAGAGCCCGTCGGCGCCGACGGCGCGGGTGAGCCGCGCGAGCTGCTCTGCGAGGGGGGCGCCCGTCGCGGACTCGAGGATCGCCGAGACGCCCGCCCAGGCGAGGTTGTTGTACCTGCGGGCCGTGCCCACGATCGTCTCGAGCCCGGTGTGCTCGATCACGTCGTGCAGCGATGCCGCACCCGGCGGCAGGGGAGTGCCGAGGGGGGCGTCGACGATGCCGCTGGAGTGGCTCATGAGGTGGGCGAGGGTCACCTCGGGGCTCAGGAACCGCGGCAGAGCATCCCGCAATCGTGCGTCGACGGTGAGCTGGCCCGCCTCGACCGCACGCAGAGCGGTGAGAGCGACGAGCGGCTTCGTGATCGAGTACAGGGCGAATCGCTCGTCGCTCGACGTGGGGCGACCGTCGACCGAGCCGAAGGCCTCGAGGTGCCGTGTGCCGCTCGCGTCGGTGATGCCGAGCACCGCCGCCGGGAAGTGGCCGGCATCGACGTGGCGCTGCACCCAGGCGGAGGCGGCGCTCCAGCGCGGCTCGGCGGATGCCCCGCTCATGCCACGGTGTCCGTCACGTGCGGCAGCACCTCGGCGGCGATCAGATCGAGATGCTCGAGGTCGGTCATGTCGACGCACTGCAGGTACATGCGCGCGGTGCCGAGATCGGCGACCCGCTGCAGCTTCTCGACCACCTGCTCGGGAGTGCCGACGAGCACGCCTTCCTCGGGCGGGGCGCCGGCCCGCGCAGGGTCGATGTCCGCAGCCTCGCAACGCCTCCGCAGCTCGGCAGGCGAGCTCGCCACGACCGTCGGCAGCGCGACCGAGAGCTTCAGGGTGAGCGGGTCGCGCCCCTCCTCGCCGCACACCCTGTGCAGGTTCGCGAAGGTGTCGCGCACCTCGGGCTCGCCCACGAAGCCGATGTTGAACTCCGTCGCGTAGCGCGCGGCCAGCTGCGGGGTGCGCTGCCGGCCGCCGCCGCCCACGATGAGCGGAACGGGAGACTGAAGGGGCTTCGGCAGGGCGGGCGAGTCGCTCAGCGCGTAGTGCGCGCCGTCGAAAGCGAAGCGCTCGCCCAGGGGCGTGCGCCAGAGGCCCGTCACGATCTCGAGCTGCTCCTCGAGCATCCCGAACCGCTTCGCGGGGAAGGGGATGCCGTACGCCGCGTGCTCGTCGCCGAACCAGCCGGTGCCGAGACCGAGCTCGACGCGGCCACCCGACATCGCGTCGACCTGCGCCACCTGAATGGCGAGGATGCCCGGGTGGCGGAACGTCATCGACGACACGAGAGTGCCGAGTCGGATGCCGCTCGTCTCGCGCGCGAGCCCGGCGAGGGTCGTCCAGGCGTCGGTCGGGCCGGGCAGGCCGTCGCGGTCTCCCATCACCAGGTAGTGGTCAGAGCGGAACCAGCCGTCGAACCCGAGCTTCTCGGCGTGCTGGGCCTGCCGCAGGATCGTCGCATAGGTGGCGCCCTGCTGGGGCTCGGTGAAGACGCAGAACTCCATGCGTCGAGCCTACGGTGCGTGTGCCTGGCGCAGCGGAGGGTGGCGGACAGCCTGTCGACCAGCGTCGTTCTCGAACCGTTGATCTGCCGTCGACGGAGCGTTACCCGGTCGCGACGACACGCCTGGTCACCCGCCGTCGAGGGTCGCGAAGGCCTCAGCGATCAGCGCGTCGAGCGCGTCGAGATCGACGGCGTCGAGGCGCGTGATAGTCACGGCTGCGGCGCCCACCTTGGCCTTCCCGAGCCGGGAAGCGTACTTCTTCGTGAGGTAAGCCCCGTCGGCAGCGGCGTTGACGTAGAGGCTGACGTGGTCCTTCTGCAGGGCGAGGCCGATGAGGAACCACTCGACGGCCTCACCCTTCGGCCGCGGCTGCTCGATGCGCGCATAACCGATGATCTTCTGCTCGGTGCCGCCCCAGAACACTCCTTCCCAGAGCTCGCGCTCACGCGAGCCCAGGTGCGAGCGGATGCGCTGGTCGAGGGTGACCATGTCGTCGCGGCGAGCATCCGGAAGCCCGGCGAGAAATCCGTCGACGTCAGCACCGGTGCGCTCCATGGTGAGTCAGTGTAGGCGCGCTCGGCGAAGCGGGCCAGATGCCCCTACGCTCGAAGCATGAGCATGCTCGACGAGCCCGGCGTTGTTCTCGGCGTCGCATCGCTCGTACTCGGTGAGGGTGCCGAACGACGGCACGCCGAGCTGGTCGTGCGCGCAGGCGTCGACGCCGGGGCCGCGGCGCTCGACACGGCGCGGGCCTACGCCTCGGTCGAGGACGACGCCGTGGGCGAGCGGTTGGCGGTCGTCGCCGAGGAGCGTCGGCCGGGCATCCCGATCATCACCAAAGCTGGCCACTACCGCCTCGGCACCGCGTCGTGGGACGCCGACGGTTCTGCGGCCCGCCTTCGCCGGGACGCAGAGCGCAGCGTCGAGGTGCTCGGAGGGCCGCCCGCTCTGCTGCTGCTGCACCGCGCCGACCAGGTCGACGACGCCGTCGCGTCGGTGCGCGCCCTCGATGAGCTGCGGCGCGACGGCCTCGCGCTGCGGATCGGAGTGTCGAACGCCTCCGTCGAGATGCTCGAGCAGCTCGAGGGCGTCGCCGAGCTCGACGCAGTGGAGAACCGGCTGGGGCTCGGCGTCGACCCGTTTGCCGAGTACCGCTACTGTCGCGAGCGCGGCATCGACTTCTTCGCCTACGCCCCCTTCGGTGGGCCCAGGGCCGCGCCGCTCGCCACCCGGGTTCCCCGCGTGGCGGCGCTCGCCGCCGCGAGTGGAGTCTCGGTGCACCGTCTGGCGCTCGCCGCGATGCTCGACGCTGTTCCCGGCTGCTGGCCAGTGATCGGGCCGCGCCGCATCGAGAGCGCGGTCGACAGCATCCGCGCTCGTGCGCACGTCGTCGACGACGCGCTGCGCACGGCCTTCGCCGACGACCTGGCATCGCGCGGGGTGCCGCTCCAGGGCTGAGATCTCGTACGATCGCGACGGGAGAGACCCCGCCGCGGCGACCACCACAGCGCCGCGACGGGGTCGGTGAGGGCGGGGATGCGCGTCCCGCCTCTCGAGGTCAGCCGCGCGGAATGAGCCGCTGCAGCTGAGTAACGTGGCCGGGGGAGAGCTCTTCGAGGGAGGTCACGCCGAGCAGCCGCATGGTGCGAGCGATCTCTGAGCCCAGGATCTCGATCGCCCGGTCGACGCCCTCGCGCCCGCCGGCCATGAGGCCGTAGAGGTAGGCGCGGCCGATGAGCGTGAAGCGAGCCCCGAGGGCGACGCTCGCGACGATGTCGGCACCCGACATGATGCCCGTGTCGAGGTGCACCTCGGTGTCGGCCCCGACCTCGCGCACGACCTCCGGCAGCAGGTGGAAGGGGATCGGTGCGCGGTCGAGCTGGCGCCCGCCGTGGTTCGAGAGGGTGATGCCGTCCACGCCGAGGTCGGCGAGACGCTTCGCGTCGTCGACGGTCTGCACGCCCTTGACGACGAGCTTGCCGGGCCACTGCTCCTTGATCCACGCCAGGTCGTCGTAGGTGACGGTCGGGTCGAACATGAAGTCGAGCAGCTCGGCGACCGTGCCGTCCCAGCTGGAGAGGCTCGCGAAGGCGAGCGGCTCGGTGGTCAGGAAGTCCCACCACCACCACGGGCGGGGGATGGCATTGGCGATCGTGCCGAGCGTGAGCGCCGGCGGAATCGAGAACCCGTTGCGCTTGTCGCGCAGGCGCGCGCCGGCGACCGGCACGTCGACGGTCACGAGGAGCGTGTCGAAGCCGGCCTTCGCGGCGCGGTCGACGAGCTGCATCGACTTTTCGCGGTCCTTCCACATGTAGAGCTGAAACCAGTTGCGGCCCTCGGGCGCCGCTGCTCGAACATCCTCGATGCTTGTCGTGCCCATCGTCGACAGCGAGAACGGGATGCCCGCGGCCGCGGCCGCGGATGCTCCCGCCACCTCGCCCTCGGTCTGCATCATGCGCGTGAACCCGGTCGGCGCGATGCCGAACGGCAGTTCGACGCGGGAGCCGAGCACGTCCCACCCGGTGTCGACGCGCGAGACGTCGCGCAGGATCGCGGGGTGGAACTGGATGTCGTCGAACGCCTGCCGCGCTCGCGCGAGGCTCAGCTCGGCCTCGGCCGCACCCTCGGTGTAGTCGAAGGGCGCCTTGGGGGTACGGCGCTGCGCGATCGCCCGCAGGTCATGGATGGTCAGCGCGCTCTGCAGGCGCCGCTTCTTCGCGTTGAGCGTCGGGGTCTTGAACTTCATGAGCGGGGCGAGCTCGCTCGGGCGGGGAAAGCGTCGTTTCACCATGGGTCAGTCCTTCTTCGGCGGGCTGGTGGGTGCATGTGTGCGGTCGTAGTGGCCAAGGAGGCGGTCGCGCGCCCCCTCGATGTGGTCGCGCGTGAGGTGCGCGGCGGCGTGGGCGTCGCCGCGGGAAACGGCATCGAGGATGCCCTGGTGCTGGTCGACCACATCACCGAGTGCGAGCAGCCGGTGTGACTGCACCTGCCCGGTGCACAACTCAATCTCTCCCATGAGCAGCGCGTGCAGGCGCGCCAGGCGGGGCGACCGCTGCGCCTCGACGAGGGCGCGGTGGAAGGCGACGTCGGCGCGGGCCAGCGGCGCGGCGCTGGCGTCGTCGGAGGCGAGCGCATCGCTCAGGGTGCGCTGGGCCGCGAGGGCGTCGGCGGGTGCCTGGCCGCTGTCGGCGAGGTTGCGCAGGGCGGCGACCTCCACGGTCGCGCGCGCGGCGTAGAGGTCGACGATGTCGTCGCGCGAGAGCTCGGGCACACGAGCGGTCTTGTGGGCTGTGCGGCGCAGCAGGCCGTCGGCGACGAGCCGCTCGAGGGCGACCTTTGCCGTCGGGCGTGCCACCCCGAAGCGGTCGGCGATGGCCTGCTCGGTCACGGCGGAGCCTGGCGCTTCGTGCTGGGTGAGGATGCTCTCCCGCAGCGCCTCGTAGACGGCGTCGGGCACGCGCGTCACAGCGAGGGCTTCAGCGGTCATGCGCTCGACGGTACCAGATTGTTAGACAAGTGTACGCAACTTCACAGTCGAGCTTTGTTGTGTTGCGGCCTCAGGAGTCAGCCCGTCAATGTGGGGCAACGCAAATGCTGTGGGATCGGCTGGTCCCGGATAAGGCCGCCCGCGTTCGGGCGCCCCACTCCGAACCAGGCGCAGTCGTCCAGCTTGGGGTTCGGCGAAGGCAGAAGGCGCGTGCGACGTCGCTGACGTGCGGCCTGGCCTCGTGCGGCTTCCGTGCTGCGCGCGCTGCCCGTGCGCGGTCCCAAGGGCAGAACCTCGAGTCTGAGGAGCCTGCACTGCCGTGATCGCCTGCGGGGCCTGGCGCTGCACAACGGATAATCCGGAGAACTGAATTAATATTCAGGGTCGCAATGATGATGATATCCGCGTGAGTTCGTGGGGGTGAAGCTAGCCCTGAGACGCGCAGCGACCCCAGAAAATCGCGATTTTCGCCCCGGGAAGTCCCCTCGGAATGCCTCCTGCCTGTGAGCCTCCTCGGCCCGAACGAGCGGCCGCGAAACAAGTTGCTTGCTATTTTGGCGGAAGTGTGGATTATTGTATGTAGCGACCCCGAAGAAAACGGGAATCGCTCATCCGGCAGGGCAAAGGAGCCAACGCATGCGAGCGAACGACTCGGTATCGACGCCAGCAGTGCTCGAAGCGCGGGGAATCACCAAGCACTTCGAGGGCGTCACCGCGCTTGACGACGTCGAGCTGTCGGTCGGCGCCGGCGAGATCCATGCTCTGCTCGGCGGCAACGGCGCGGGGAAGTCCACGCTCATCAGCATCATCTCGGGCGTGACGAAGCCCGATCGTGGCACCATCCACCTCAACGGCTCTCCACTCGCCTCGTCTGGCCCCTTCGCCGCGATGGCCGCCGGTATCTCCACGATCTACCAGGAGCTCTCGCTCGTACCCGCCTTGTCGGCGCTGGACAACATCTTCCTCGGTCGAGAGATCACGAAGAAGACACTGGGCCTGCCGTTGACCTCAGACCGACGGGGCATGGAGCAGAAGGTGCGCGACCTCGCTGCGGACTTCGGCATCACGGCGTCAGAACTGGGAACTCCGGTCTCGGAGTTCGGTGCGCTCAAGAAGCGCGCGATTGAGATCGTCAAGGCCCTGGCCTTCAACCCGCAAGTGCTGATCCTGGATGAGCCGACATCGGGGCTCGAAGATGCAGAGCGGCAAGTGCTGTTCGGCTACATGCGCTCATTGCGTGAGCGAGGAGTCTCGCTGGTCTGGGTGACCCACCACCTTGAGGAGCTCTTCGGACTGGCTGACACCGCCACCGTGTTCAAAGACGGCCGCCGAGTCGACACGGTACCGGTCGAGTCGACGTCTGCCGCAGAGCTCGTCAACCTCATGTTCGGAATGGACAGCGAGGAATTCGGCGGCGGGGATGCCAGCCGTGTCGCGCACCTGTCGACCTCCGCGGGAAGCCGAGTCGTTCTCCGAGCGCGCAACCTCACGAGAGGCACCGTCGTTCGCGATGTCTCGCTCGACGTGCGCGAGGGTGAGATCGTCGGGCTCGCCGGGCTCGCCGGCGCAGGGCGCACGGAAGTCGTGCGCACGCTCATGGGCCTGGATGCTCTCACCTCGGGCACCGTGGAGCTCGATGGCCGGCGGCTCTCCCTGCGCAGCTCGACCGCGGCGTACCGCGCCGGACTGGCGATGGTGCCGGAGGATCGCAAGCAGCTCGGCATTCTCGCGGACCTGTCCACCGCGAAGAACGTCTCGATCTCGCGACTCTCCACCGTCGCCACGGCGGGGTTCTGGATCAGCGCCAAGAAGGAACGCGCTCTGGCCGAGAAGTTCCGAACGCGCCTCGGCATCAAGACCCCCGACGTCGATGCGCGCATCGGCAACCTGAGCGGCGGCAACCAGCAGAAGGTCATCGTCGCACGCTGCCTCAACACGGCGCCGAAGCTTCTCATCTTCGACGAGCCGACTCAGGGCATCGACGTCTCCGCGAAGGTCGACGTCCACACGCTCGTGCGCGACTACGCGGCGAACGGCGGGTCCGCCATCCTCATCGCGTCGGAAGTCGAAGAGCTGCTGGAGCTCAGTCATCGGGTGCTCGTCCTCAAGAACGGCCGCGTCGTCGGCGAGGTTGACGGAATCCCCGCAGCCATCGAGGCCGGCGAGTTCGCTCGCATCAAGTCAGAAGTGCTCAACCTGAGCGCAGCAGGAGGAGCATCATGAAGTCCTCATCGCCACTCGCGAGAATCATGTCCGTTCCCGGCATGCCGATGACGTTCGTCCTCATCATCACGGTCGTGGTCTTCCAGATGCTCAACCCGGTCTTCCTCGACGCGAGCACGTTGGGGAACTACATCACCAACGGGATCCCGATCATCCTGATCACGCTGGGTGTGGCGATCGTCATCATGGGCGGCGGCATCGACCTCTCTGTCGGAACAGTCGCGGGCTTGAGCGCCGGCATGACCATGTTCGCCTTCGTGAACGGTGCGCCACTCGCTGTCGGCATCGCCGTCGGATGCGGAACCGGGCTCGTGTTCGGTCTCGTGAACGGCTTCCTCGTCGCGTACCTGAGAATCAACGACTTCATCGTGACGCTCGCCACGCTAAACATCGCCGCAGGCCTGCTCGTCGTGCTCACGCAAGTGCAACCCCTACAGGGGGTCGACGTGCCGGGCTTCCCGGAGCTGACCAAGAGCGATGTGTTCGGCATTCCGACCTCATTGCTCATCGCGGGAGCGGTGTTCCTGATCGCGCAGATCATCCTCGCCAAGACCGTGCTCGGGCGGCGTCTGTACGCCGTCGGAATCTCCTCGCAGGCGGCCAACGTGGCGGGCGTGAGCGTGCCGCACGTGCGCCTCATGTCCTTCGCGGCCTCCGGTCTTCTCGCGGGCTTGGCCGGGGTGCTGCTCGCGTCACGACTCGGCGCCGTGCAGGCGTTCCTCGGTATCGGGTACGAGTTCATCGCCATCGCGGGCGCTGTCATCGGAGGGATCACCCTGGCGGGCGGCAGCGGCAATGCCTGGGCCGCACTGGTGGGAGGGTTCTTCCTCGTCACGCTGCAGCAGGGTCTTCGTCTGAACAACGTCGACCCCGTCTACTTCAGCATCGTGACGGCTCTGGCCATCGTCTTCGGAGTCGTCTTCGAGCGACAGGTGCGCCGCGTGATCCTGAGAACCGCCTTGCAGCGCACATCCGCTCTGAGCGACCAGCGCGCAACGACTGCCGCCGCCTCAGCCCGCAGTGCCGCTGCCAAATCTAGCGAGGGCAATGATGATGAAAAGTAGAACACTCGACATCGCCACCGTGTCGCGCAACGCGTGGGAGCGACTCGTCGTCGACCCGACACTGGGTGTGATTTCGCTCCTCGTGATCTTCTCCCTGATCGCTGCCTTCGCGTTCCCGGTCTTCTACGCCGGCAACAACATCTACAACCTCGTCGGCAGCAGCATCACCGTGATGATCCTCGCCATCGGCATGACGATCGTGCTCATCTCCGGCGGTATCGACCTCTCCGTGGGGGCCGTGATGGCGCTGTGCGCAGGCACGGCGGCGAGCGTCGTGAAACTCGGTGCCCCGCTATGGGTCGCCTTCCTCTGCGCGCTCCTGGTCGGAGTCATCGCAGGGCTCATGAACGGCTTCCTGGTGACGCGGGTGGGCCTTCCAGACTTCATCGGCACGCTCGCCATGCTCGGGCTTGCGAGCGGTGTTCTCTACATCGCGACTCAGGGCGTCCCCATCATCGGATACATGACGAGTGAGTACTACGTCATCGGAGGACTCGAGCCGCTCGTCGGCCCCGTCACGCTTCCCATGGTCGTGGCCTTGGTGCTCGCCCTCTCCGCTGGCTGGCTGCTCTCCCGCACCAGGTTGGGCACCCACTTCTTCGCCGTCGGGAGCAACGCAGTCGCGGCACGTCAGTCGGGAGTCTCCGTGCGGTGGGTCAAGACACAGGCCTACGTCATCAGCGGGGTCTGCGCTGCCATCGCCGGAGTGATCCTGGCGGGGCGCAACAACAATGTTCCGGCCGACCTGGGCACCGGCTACGAGATCCAGGCCATCTCCGCGGCCATCATCGGTGGCGCCTCGTTGATGGGTGGTCGGGGCCGGGTGCTCGGTGCCGTTCTCGGCTCACTGACACTGGCGCTCGCGATCAACATCATCAATCTGGCCGGCGTGCCGTCGAGCTTCCAGAAGATCGTCATCGGCGCGATTCTGCTTCTCGCCGTCATCGCCAACTACCTCAGTGAACTTGCGCGGAACGCGGCCCTGCGGCGGCGTGCCAAACGCGACTCTCAAGCGTCGTCGCTTGAGCGCACCAAGAAAGAGATCTGAATCACCAGCGCCTTGGCGCTGGCCCACAGTGAAAGGAAAGATCAGATGTCACAAGAACAGCTCACCCTCCGCACGCATGGCGCGCGCGGTCGAGCCCTGAAGCGACTCGCCGCGTTCGCGGCGAGTGGTGCCCTCGTGGTCGGACTCGCCGCCTGCTCCACGGTCGGCAGCTCGAACAACGCGGGTTCCACGGCGTCCGGCGACGTCGGCACCGCGGTGTGCGGAAGCCCCGAAGAGCAGGCAGCGATCACCGCTGCGGTCGATGGCCGCACGCTCAAGGTCGGATACACCCCGCCGATCCTGTCCGAGTTCTACACGCAGGTCGAGAAGTCTGCGTTCAATCGGATGCACGAGCTGGAAGAGTGCTACGGCATTCAGTGGGAGTGGGCCCGCCAGGGCGCCCTCAACGACGCGCACTCGGGTGTCGAGGCGGTCGGCATCGTGCAAAACTTCATCTCCAATGAGTTCGATGCGGTGTTCGTATGCTCGGCCGCGCCGGCCTCCACGATGCAGGAGATCTACGCTGCGGGATCGGAAGGCGGCGTTGATTTCTACCAGTTCAACTCGACGGAGGAGCTTGCCAACCCGTCGCAGGCTGACGACCCCACTGGCGGGCTCTTCACCGTCTCGAACATCGGCTATGACGACCGCTGGCAGTCCGGCTACATCGCGGGTCTGTACCTCGCCGAAGAGCTGAACGGCGCAGGAGAGATCATCCAGATCCTCGGGCCTTCGGGCTCCGACTGGACGAAGCTGCGTCAGCTCGGCTTTGAGGCGGCGATCTCGGAGTACCCCGGCATGACGATCGTCGGTTCCGCAGACGGCGGGTATGTCAGGGATCAGGGCTTGACCGCCGCTCAGGATCTCCTGACGAAGTTCCCTGACGTCGACGCGATCTACGGCGAGAACGAGGACATGGCTCTCGGGGCCTCGCAGGCCATCGACCTCGCTGGTCTCCAGCACTGGGACGGAACCTCCGGCATCATCACCATCGGTGCCGACGGCCTCCTCTCGGGCATGGACTCGATCCGCCAGGGCAAGCTCTCCGCGACGGTCGATGTGAACTCGGTCGAGATGGGCCGCACCATGATCGACACCCTGTTCCAGCACGAGATCCTCGGGATGACCGTCGCACAGTTCATCCGCATTCCGACCATCGTCGTGGATCAGTCGAACGTGGACTGGGCAGAGGCGAAGATCGCAGCGTCGCTGGCTGGACCCGGCAACTACTAGCACTCCCGTCGCACCGTGGGGCGCTCTGCGAGGCAGTGGAGCGCCCCACGGCGACACACACAAACAACACATGTCACAACCAGAAAGGTGTGAACGCTGATGGTCGAGAAGAATGATCCAGTAGACGTCGTGATCGTCGGACTGGGAGCGGGAGGAGGGCCGGCCGCCAAGGTTCTGGCCGAGGCCGGGTACTCGGTCGTGGGATTCGACAAAGGACCATGGCTTCGACCGAGCGAGCACTACTCGGGCGACGAGCTGAAGTTCCAGAATCGCAGCTACCTGTGGCCCGACGTGGACCTCATGCCGCGCACGGTCCGCAGCGACGAGAGCTCTGAGGGCCGCATCTTCAACTTCTCCCCCGTGCCATCAGCGGTCGGCGGGGGGACCACTCACATGGCCGGCTGGACGCCTCGTCCGCGCCCCTCCGACTTCATCATGCGATCGCTCCACGGTGACATCGAGGGCGCAAGCCTGGCGGACTGGCCGTACCGCTACGAGCACCTCGAGCCCTACCTCACGAAGGTGGAGTGGAGCTACGGAATCTCGGGATTGAACGGCGCGGAGATCGGTGCGGGATTCCGGTCCAAGCCCTACCCCAGCGGCCCGCTTCCCCCGACGAAGTTCGGGGCGAAGTTCTACGAGGGGTGCCGCAAGCTCGGCATCAACGCGATGCCGCTTCCCATGAGCCACTTGACCGAGCGGAACGAGCTCGGGCGCAAGGCCGTCAACAGGACCAGCTTCTGGAACCAGTACGGCGACCCGACGGAGACCCGATCGACTGTCGCGACGACCTACATTCCCGACGCGCTCGCGACGGGCAACTTCGAGGTGCGAGCAGACACCTTCGTTCGAGAGGTCAAGGTCGACAAGAACGGACGAGCGACGGGAGTCGTATACATCGCACCGGACGGCTCGGAGCATCTGCAGGAGGCGACCGTCGTCATCCTGGCACTCGGCGCCATCGAGTCGTCGCGCCTCATGCTGCTGTCGAAGTCCCCTCGGTTCCCCGAGGGTCTCGCGAACGACTCCGGGTTGGTCGGCAAGAACGCCACCTTCCATGAGTACCTGTTCGCCGTGGGGCTCTTCGACCGCGAGGTGACTGATCCGCTCAACGGCTTCACCGGCAACTACCAGAGTGGCGGCTCGATGCACTTCTACGAGACCGACCATGATCGGGGGCACATCGGTGGCGGCATCATCGCGACAACCCAGATCGGCCAGCCCATCAATCCGATCCTGCCCGGCAAGCCCGTCTGGGGCGAGGCTGCGAAGGATGCCGACCGCGACTACTTCCTGCACTCCATGAAGATCGGCATGATCCTGCAGGATCTGCCGCAGGAGACCAACCGTGTGGATCTCGACCCGACGGTGAAGGATCGCTGGGGCATGCCTGTCGCGCGCATCACCAACAAGCCGCACGCCAACGACACCGCGATGAGCAAGTGGCAGATCGACAAGAACGTGGAGATCCTCGAGGCGGCCGGCGCTGTGCGAACAATGCCGGTGTACCTCGGAGAAGAGTTCACGGGCAACGCCTGCCACCAGCACGGCACCGTTCGCATGGGCAACGATCCGCAGAAGTCTGTGCTGAACGAGTGGGCCCAGGCCCACTCGGTGGACAACCTGTTCGTGCTCGACGGATCCGGTTTCGCGACCGCCATGGGAGTCAACCCGACACTGACGATCATGGCTCACTCGTGGCGCGCCGCAGACTACATCGCGAACACCTATCTCAAGGGACGCAGCGAACGTCTGGTCCTCGAGCCCGTGTCGGCCGGGAACTAAGGAAGGAAAAGACCATGGCCTCCAAATCCGAATGGAAGATCGTCGACGTCTCGATCGATCCTGATTCAGACGAGAAGCTCTTCTTCTCCGAGCACGAGTGGAGCACGGTGGAAGCCGCCGCTGCGCGCATCATCCCCACCGACCACGATCCCGGGGCCCGCGAGGCACGCGTGATCGTCTTCATCGATCGGTATCTCTCGGGAATCGACTTCCACTACGCGGCTGCTGACGGCAGTGGGTTCCTGCGCATGGAAGGCGAGGAAGCACGCGTCGCTCGAGCGAGGACCAACGACTTTCAGAAGATGTACCGCGAAGGGGTTCGCGAGCTCGACGCCATCGCCCAACGGCATGGTGCCTCCGATTTCGTGAGTGCCGACGAGGCGACTCAGGACGCGATCCTCGTGGAGATCAGCGGGGCTCCCAAGCCCAAGCATGTTCGCCTCGACGAGCACGAAGTGTTCTACTCGCGACTGCAGGGGAACACCGACACGGGGAAGAGCTTCTTCGACACCCTGGCGTTCCACGTGCGTCAGGGCTTCTACGCGGATCCCGTCTACGGGGGCAACAAGGGCCGCGTCGGCTGGAAGGTGATCGGCTTCCCCGGCCCCGAGTCGCTCAAGGACACGATGGACGGCACCTACACGACGGCGCCGTACTTCGTCGAGCAGTACGACTGGCGCGAGCTGCTGCTCGAGTACGACGGTCCCGACACTGCGTGACGCTCGCGCTCCGACGCGTGAGACTCCGCCACCACCCAACAAGAAAGGAAGAAACAAGATGTCGAACTTCGAGGACAAGCTCAACAAGTGGGTCGACCGCACGTACCGGTACGTGCCTGACACGATCGACCTCTCCCGCACGGTGATCCACATGCTGGACGTGCAGAATCTCTGTCTCGACAAGCGAGGCGCCGATTACGTTCAGAGCGTCGGCGGGGCTCCCTCCGGCGAGGAGACGCTCGTCCAGGCGAAGAAGGTCCTGGACGCTGCGCGCGCCAAGAACCTGAAGATCAACTGGTCGATGTGGGGAATGGACCCCAACGGCTACGACATCGGTCTGTGGGGCGAGAAGTACCCCGCCTGGAAGGAGCCGGACTCGCCGTTCAACCACGGCACCTTCGATGGCGCCCTGTGCGACGGCTTCGTGCCGGAGGAGGGCGAGGCCGTTCTCCGCAAGCACCGCAACAGCAGCTTCTTCGAGACGCCCTTCAACAGCTGGCTCCAGCAGGACGACTGCGAGTACCTCGTGATCGTCGGATCCTCGACCGGCAACTGCGTGCCCACCACCACGCGTGACGGCTTCGAGAAGGGCTACAAGGTCATCGTGGTCGCTGACTCGGGAACGGCTATTCCGCTGAACTCGCACGGTCGGAACCCCGACTACGACCACGAGGTGCCGGAGGGCTATGGCCAGTACTGGGAGGGTCTGCGCAACATCCAGGCGCAGTACGGAGACGTTCTCTCCACGCGTGAGTTCCTCGAACTCATGGAGCGCTCCTCCCAGTAGCACGACCGGGAGGGCGGAGGCTCACCGTTCGAAGCATCCGCCCTCCCTCATCGAACCGAGAGGACCCGCGCCACCATGACCACCACCACCCGTCCCTTCGGCCGACTCGGCGTCGATGTGACGCTCGCGGGCTTCGGCAGCGTCGCCCTGGGCAACATGGGAAGGGTCGTCTCGACCGACGAATCCCGACGAGTGATCGACGCGGCCTGGGAGGGGGGCGTGCGCCTCTTCGACACAGCACCCATGTACGGCCACGGGTTGGCCGAGTACAGACTCGCCGAGCAACTGCGTGATCACCCACGCGACGAGTACTTCCTCGTGACGAAGGTCGGCCGAACGCTGACTCCGTCATCTGATCCGGGAGATACCTCTCCCTGGGTCGACACCCCGCCGATGCGCATGGAATTCGACTACAGCTACGACGGGGTGATGCGCCAGGTCGATGCGAGCCTGCAGCGTATGGGCCTGGACCACGTCGATGCCCTCCTCGTGCATGACACCGACCGGTTCACTCACGGCGACTCCCAACGGGATCGATTTCGTGAGGCCATAGATGGTGCGTTCCCCGCACTCATGCGCCTGCGCGACGAGGGGGTGACCCGCGCCGTCGGCATCGGGGTGAACGAGACCGATGTCTGCCTGGCGGCGCTGGAGGAGGTCGACCTGGACTGCCTTCTCATCGCCGGCACCTACACCCTGCTGGACCAGTCGGCAGCCGATGAGCTGCTTCCCGAATGCGAAGGACGCGGGGTGGCCGTGATCAATGGCCGCGTCTTCGGCTCGGGAATACTTGCGACCGGTACGACACCCGATGCGCGCTTCAACTATGCCGCTGCCCCGCCCGACGTGGTCGGGAGGGTGCGACGGATAGAGGATCTTTGCGGACGTCACGGGGTCGAACTGGGCGCGGTGGCGACCCGCTTCGCGAGCTCGCATCCCGCTATCGCGAACGTCTGCATCGGCGCCCGCACACCCGAGCAGCAGGCTCGCAACGACCGCTGGATGCAGGCTGAGATCCCGGACGAGCTCTGGCAGGAGCTCACGGAGATGCGCCAAGCATGACCGAGATATCCGACCGACAAGAACAAGGAGAAGTGCATGTTTGAGGAACTGAAGTCAGTGGCAGCCGCGGCCGAGAGCACGGCAGTCGACATGGGTCTGACCGTCGTCGTGAGCGTGGTGGATGTGCACGGGAACCCGGCGCTTCTGCACCGGATGACGGGCGCACCGATGCATTCGCTGGAGATGGCATTCAGGAAGGCGTACACCGCGGCGACGTTCAACGTCGCCACAGCAGAGCTCACCGACAAGGTGCAGCCCGGTGGTCCTCTCTACGGCCTCGCGGTGAACTCGGGCTCGAAGCTGATCGGCTTCGGCGGCGGTGCACCCTTCGTCGTGTCGAGCGGAGAGCGGTTCGGCCTGGGAATCTCTGGGGGCACGACCGAGGAGGACATCGAGATCATGCAGTCCGCCCTCGATCAGCAGGCGGCTGCGCGGTAGTTCAGCGCGTGCCGAGTCGCCACGTCGTCATCTGCCGGTACTCGTCGCCAGGCTGAAGCACGATCGAGGGCCACTCGGGTAGTGCGGGGGAGTCAGGGACGCGTTGCGCCTCGAGACAGATTCCCCTGCCGGGGCCATAATTCGCGCCGTGCCGCCCGACCGACGGTGGGATGCGGTTTCCCGTGTACACCTGGAGGGTGGGCTCGGTCGTCCTGATCTCGAGGGTTCGGCCGCTCTCGGGTTCCCATAGTGTTGCGGCGGCACTCCCCGCTCCTCCCGCGTCCAGCACGTAGGTGCTATCGATACCCGGCCACGGCTCGCCGCTCGAAGCTGGTAGATCGTCGCCGATCCGCCGCTCCGAGCGGTAGTCGTACGCCGTGCCGGCGACGGAGGCGACGCCGCCTACCGGGAGGAGCTTCTCGTCGGTCGCGAGTATCTCATTCGCCCGGATGTGCAGAACGTGATCCACGATGGACCGGCTCGCATCGCCGCTGAGATTGAAGTAGGTGTGGTTGACGAGGTTCACGGGAGTCGGCGCGGTCGTGGTCGCAAGAAAGCCGAGTTCGAGCTCGTTGGTCTCGGTGAGACGGTAGGTCGCCGTGACCGCCAGGGCTCCGGGATACCCTTCCACGCCGGCCTCGCTGAGGTGCTCGAACGCGGCCTCTCTCCCGTCGGAGCTCGTGCGCACGGTCCACTCGACTCGATCGAGTGCCCGCTCCGGGCCGCCGTGCAGATGGGTGTCGCCCTCGTTGGCGGAGACCGGAAAGTCCAGACCGCTGCCCTGGAAACGCGCACGTGCGAGCCTGCCGGCGACTCGACCCACGGTCGCGCCGTAGTAGGAGTTCGGATTCCTCCGGTACTCCTCCTCCGTGTCGTGCCCGAGCACGATGTTCGCCCAGGATCCCGCAGCGTCTTGAGCCAGCAGTTCCACCAGCCTCGCCCCGTACGTCGACAGCACTGCGGTGGTTCCTTGCGCATTGCGCAGAGTCACGAGAGTCATCTAGGCGCTCCCTTCCAGGATCGTGTCAAGGGTCGGCGGCTCGCTGGACACGTCGCTCGCGGTCGGATCCGACAGCAGTGCGGAGAAGGCAAGCTCGGCTGCGCCGACCAGGAGGATGTCGTCTCGCAGTGTTGGCCGCGTGATCCGCACCGCCGAATAGTGGGCCGCGAGCGATTCGCGAGCGACGACGGAGAGCAGCATGTCCGGTTCGGCATCGTAGAGGCTTCCGAGGAACCCTCCGAGCACGACGAGGTTGGGGTTGAAGATCGTGATCAGGCTTCCGAGAGCGACTCCGAGGGCCTTCACCTGTCGCTCGATCTCCGCCTGCGCTTCAGGGCTGCGCGGCGCGGCGAGTGCATCGTCGAGGTCGAGCGCATCGCGGCTCTCGAGCCCCAGGCTGCGAAGCAGGTCTTCGCGCCCGACCTCGGATTCGAGCGTGCCCTCGAGTCCCGCCGTGTCGCGTTTACCACCGCTGCGGATGCGCATGTGCCCCAACTCGCCCGCGTAACCCATCGCACCCGTGAGGAGGACCCCGTTGGAGACGACGCCGCCACCGATACCGCTCGCGCCACCATTCAGATACAGCGTGCTTCCCACATGAGTGCTGCCCCCGAACACCGTCTCGGCCAGGACGCCCAGGTGCGCATCGTTTCCCGCCCGTACCGGAAGACCTGTTCGCGAGGCGAGCGCCTGCGCCAGAGGTTCCTGCCGCCAGTTCAGGTGGGGAGCGAGTGGGACGGAGCCGTCCAGCGTATTGGTGAGACCGGGAACCGCCACTCCGATGCCCATGATGCGCGAGTCGTCCGGCAACATCGTCTCGATCCCCTCGATGATCGCCGCCGTGATGTTCACGGCTTCCTTCATCGTGGGCGGCTTGTCCGTCGCGTACCGGATCTTGCGATGGACACGCCCTCCGAGCGCGACGATCCCGACTGTGATGGCGTCGATCTCGGGATTGACCGCAATGGCGATGATCCGGTCGCTCGGGTGCAAAGACATGCTGGGTCGACCAGCAGACTTCTTCGCGCCATTGCCGTTGGTGCTGGCCTCGACGACGAGACCGCGGTCGATCAACTCGTTGACGAGGATGGTGATCGTCGATCGATTGAGACCGGTGGATTCGGCAAGGTCACTCCGCGCGAGCGGGCCGTCATGGTGGATGCGGGTGAGGATCGCTGACAGGTTGTGCGCCCGAAGGCTGCCGAGATTCGAGCCGGGCGTCTTGTGGAATCGATCGGGGACCACATCGGGCGCGGTGGTCTTGCGCATGGACATGATCGCACTGCCTTCTGCTGGAACCGTCTCAGCGAGGTATCTCGCTCGTTCCCACAGTACCAGCAGGCCTATTAATTCATGCTTGATCTAAATAGGTCAATGGGGATAGCATCGATGCATGTCGAGCCTGAAAGATGCAGCGAGTACGCGCCCCATCCGCACCGCGGTGGTCGGATACGGGCTGTCTGGACGCGTCTTCCACTCCCCCTTCATCGACGCCGACCATAATTTTGAACTGACAGCAATTGTTACTGCAAACGACGAAAGGGCGGCGCTGGCGGCGAGACAGTACCCATCAGCGCGCATTTGTCGAGACTTCGGGGAATTGAACGCCGTGAACGGTGGCATCGACCTCGTCGTCCTCGCCGGACCGCCCGACAGTCATCGTGATCTCGCCCTGACGGCGTTGGCGATGGGTTCAGCCGTGATCGTCGACAAACCTTTCGTCCCGTCGGTGAAAGACGCGCGACTCATCCGCGATGCTGCCGGCAAGGCCGGTCGGCCCGTCATGGTCTTCCACAACCGTCGGTGGGACGGGGACTTCCTGACAGTTCGGTCACTGATCGAGGAGGGGCGTCTCGGGGAGGTGTTCCACTTCGAGTCCGCATTCGAGCACTGGGCACCCGAGGCGACGAACGGCTGGAAGGACCAGCTGCCGGCCTCGAAGGGCGGCGGCGTCGCCTGGGATCTCGGAAGCCACCTCGTCGACCAGGCGATACAGCTGTTCGGGCCTGCGACCTCCATCGGGGCGCGGCTGCGCACGGTACGAGACGGTGGCGGCAACGACGACCACTCGGAGATCCACCTGGAGCACGACTCCGGCGTCGTGTCCCGACTGCTGATGACCAGGGTGAGCCATCCGACCGCGCCGCGGTTCCGGGTTCTGGGTTCTCGGGGCAGCTTCGTCTCCTATGGATTGGATCCGCAAGAGCCGGCACTCGACGCTGGTGCTCGGCCCACCGACGAGGGTTTCGGTGACGTCGCACCGGACGACTACGGCACTCTCATCGAGCAGACCGCGGCGGGAGCCGTCTCGTCGCGCATCCCCACCGTCACCGGCGACTACGCCGAGTTCTACCGACGGGCGAGCGCCGCCGTTCGGGGCACCGGCCCCGAGCCCGTGCCTGTGGAGCAGGCTCTCGAGGTCGTCGCCGTTCTCGAGACGGCTGCGACGGCCGCACCTGCGACGACCTCGTCGTGACTCAGCAGCATCCCCACGCACCATGACAAACAAGGAACGAGACATGGCAACGACGCCCACCCCCGCAGACAAGTTCACGTTCGGCCTCTGGACGGTCGGCTACAACGGCGCGGACCCGTTCGGCGGCCCCACCCGCGCCCCCCTCGACGTCGTCCGCGTCGTGGAGAAGCTCACGGAGCTCGGCGCCTACGGGCTCACCCTGCACGATGACGACCTCTTCGCGTTCGGCTCGACCGATGCAGAGCGACGTACGCAGATCGACCGCCTCATCGCGGCCAAAGAGGCCACGGGCCTGCAGACGCCCATGATCACCACGAACCTCTTCAGCGCACCGATCTTCAAAGACGGCGGGTTCACCTCCAACGACCGCGCCGTGCGCCGCTTCGCGCTGCGCAAGGTGCTGCGCAACGTCGACCTGGCCGCCGAGCTCGGCGCTCACACCTTCGTCATGTGGGGCGGCCGCGAGGGTGCCGAGTACGACTCGGCGAAGAACGTCGGCGCCGCGATCGAGCGCTACCGCGAGGCCGTCAACATCCTCACCCAGTACGTCACCGACAAGGGTTACGGCATCCGCTTCGCGATCGAGCCCAAGCCCAACGAGCCGCGCGGCGACATTCTGCTGCCGACCCTCGGTCACGCGATGGCGTTCATCGAGACACTCGAGCACCCCGACCTCGTGGGCCTCAACCCCGAGGTCGGCCACGAGCAGATGGCGGGCCTCAACTTCACCGCCGGTATCGCTCAGGCACTCGAGGCCGGCAAGCTCTTCCACATCGACTTGAACGGCCAGCGCGGCATCAAGTACGACCAGGATCTCGTCTTCGGGCACGGCGACCTGCACAACGCGTTCTCGCTCGTCGACCTGCTCGAGAACGGTGGCCCGAACGGGGGCAGTGCCTACGATGGCCCCCGCCACTTCGACTACAAGCCGTCCCGCACCGAGGACGAGTCAGGCGTGTGGGAGAGCGCGAAGGCCAACATGCGCACCTACCTGCTGCTGAAAGAGCGCGCCGCGGCCTTCCGCGCCGACCCCGAGGTGCAGGAGGCGCTCGCCGCGGCGCGCGTTGCCGAACTCAGCGAGTCGACGCTCGGCGCAGACGAGTCGGTCGAGTCGCTGCTCGCCGACCGCAGCGCGTACGAAGACTTCGACGCGACCGCCTACTTCGACGGCAAGGGGTTCGGCTTCGTGCGGTTGCAGCAGCTCGCGACCGAGCACCTCATGGGTGCCCGCTAGTCGTGGCCCTCGTCGCGGGGGTCGACTCATCGACTCAGAGCTGCAAGGTGCTCGTCGTCGATGCGGCGAGCGGCCGCGTCGTGCGGGAGGGTCGCGCCGGGCATCCTGAGGGAACCGAGGTCGACCCTGCCGCGTGGTGGAGCGCGCTCCAGGAGGCTGTGGACGCGGCCGGAGGGCTCGACGACGTCGACGCGATCTCGATCGGGGGCCAGCAGCACGGCATGGTGGCCCTCGATGCGCAGGGTCGCGTCGTGCGCGATGCACCCCTGTGGAACGACACCAGATCCGCACCCGCCGCCGCCGACCTGATCGACGAGGTGGGGGCCGAGGAGTACGCGCGCCGCACGGGTGTGGTGCCGGTCGCCTCGTTCACGGCAACCAAGCTGCGCTGGCTACGCGACCACGAGACCGAGAACACCGCCCGCGTCGCGGCCATCGCGCTGCCGCACGACTGGCTGACCTGGCGCGTGCGCGGGTACGGCCCCGAGGGCGAGAGCCCGCTCGGCCCGGAGCTCGACGAGCTCACCACTGACCGGTCGGACGCGAGCGGCACCGCCTACTGGTCGGCGGCGAGCGGCGAGTACGACCTCGACCTGTTCGAGCGCGCCCTCGGTCGCCCCGCGCGCGTCGCCGACCCCGCGGCCGTCGACGCCGATCTCCACAATTCAGGAGATCCCGCCCGCGTCGTGCTGCCGCGGGTACTGAACCCGCTCGACTCGGTCGCGGTCGACGCCGAGACTCCTGAATTGTCGGGATGCCGCAGCGGCATCGTCGTGGGGCCGGGCGCGGGGGACAACGCGGCCGCCGCCCTCGGGCTGGGCGCCCGACCGGGCGACGTGGTCGTCTCTATCGGCACGAGCGGCACCGTCTACGCCGTGAGCGCAGAGCCTGTGGCGGATGCCCAGGGCACGGTAGCGGGATTCGCCGACGCTGCCGGCGCCCACCTTCCGCTCGTCGCGACCCTCAACGCCGCGCGGGTGCTCGACTCCGTCGCGCGCCTGCTCGATGTCGATCACGACGAGCTCGCCGACCTGGCTCTCGCCGCGCAGCCCGGCGCCGGGGGTGTCGTGCTGCATCCGTACTTCGAGGGCGAGCGCACACCGAACCTGCCCGACGCGACCGCGACGCTCGACGGCCTCACGCTCGCGAGCACGACGCGCGAGAACCTCGCCCGTGCAGCGGTCGAGGGGATGCTGTGCGGCCTCGCCGACGGGCTCGACGCCATCATGCGCCTCGGGGTGCCCGCGGAGCGCATTCTGCTCATCGGCGGCGCCGCGCGCAGTGCCGCCGTCGGTCCCGTCGCGGCGCAGGTGTTCGGCGTGCCGGTCACCATCCCCGAGCCGGGCGAGTACGTCGCCCTCGGGGCCGCCGCGCAGGCGGCATGGGCGCTCGCTGGCGCGCGGCCCGAGTGGCCCGTCGCGACGTGGGCGCAGCATCCCGCGGATGCCCGCCCGGTGATCCGGCAGCAGTACGCCGCGCACGGCTAGCCTGAGGGGCATGGCCGAGACGCGCTCCGCCCCGCCGATGCCGATCGTGACGCTCACGATCAACCCCGCGCTCGACGTGAGCACCTCGACCGAGCGCGTGCGGCCCGAGCACAAGATGCGCTGCGGGCCGAGCCGTGTCGACCCGGGCGGCGGCGGCATCAACGTGAGTCGGGTCATCCGGCGCCTCGGCGGCCAGTCGACCGCGATCTACGCGCTCGGCGGGCCGACCGGGCAGGCCTACCGCCAGCTGCTGGAGGCGGAGGGCATCATCGGCCGGGTGATACCGATCTCGGGATCGACGCGGGAGAACATCACCATCGATGAGACATCGACGGGCGACCAGTTTCGCTTCGTGCTGCAGGGGCCCGAGCTGGGCGACCGCGAATGGCAGGCGGCACTCGACGCGACAGAGGATGCCAGCAGGCTCGGCGGTTACCTGGTGCTGAGCGGCTCGCTCGCGCCGGGCGTTCCCGACGACTTCTACGCCCGCGCGACGCGCGCGGCCCACCGGCATGGAGCCCGCGCGATCGTGGATGCCTCGGGCGAGGCGCTCGCAGCGGCGCTCGATGAGGGCGTGTTCCTCATCAAGCCGAGCGGGCGGGAGCTCGGCGAGCTCGTCGGCGCGACCCTCGAGACGGTCGAGGAGCGCATCGCCGCCGCCGAGGTGCTCGTTCAGCACGGTCGGGTGGAGACGATCGCGCTCACGATGGGCGCCGAAGGAGCCGTTCTCGTGCAGCGCGAGGGCACGCTGCGACTGCGACCGCCCGCCATCAACGTCGCCTCGACGGTCGGGGCGGGCGACAGCTTCCTCGCCGGTCTCGTGCTGCGCCTCGCCGAGGGCCGAGACCTCGACGCGGCCTTCCGCACCGGGGTCGCGGCAGGCTCCGCAGCCGCCATGACGGCGGCCACGGAGCTGTGCCATCGCGAGGATGTCGAGCGGCTGGAGGCTGAGCTCGCCGACTGAGGGCGGGGGATGCTCGCGCGCGCTGGCCGCGAGCTGCCGGGCTCCCGCGGCTCAGGCCGACGACGAGGCGGTGCGGCGACGCATCCAGGAGCGGATCCACGCCTGTCGCCAGAGGAAGAGGCCTGTGATGACGACGGCGGGCACGCCGACGTACTGGGCGATCGGCAGGAGCACGGCACCGATGGCCGTCGGCGCGTAGACGATCGCACCGAGCAGGAGCCCGACAACGATGTGGATCGTGCGCGCGGCCGTGCGCTGCGTGCGAGGTGCGGTGGTGGTCATGATCGAGGTCCTTCCGTGGTCCTGAGCGCGAGCCGTACAGGGCGATCGTGCGCTTGACAGTGTCAAGTAGAGCCAGTGTGGCGTGCGGACTTGACAGTGTCAAGCCATCCGCGAGAATGGGGCGATGACGAACCCCCCTCGCTCTCCCGATCTGCGGTCGCGATTGCTCGATGCCGGGCTCGAACTGTTGCGCAATGCGGGCGTCTCCGCGGTGACGATGCGCGCTGTGGCGGCGCGCGCCGACGTCTCGCACGCCGCGCCCGGCTACGTCTTCGGCGACCGCGCCGGCCTCCTGACCGCGATGGCGGAGCGAGGATTCGACGAGCTCACGGCGCACCTCTCCGGCCGCGGTGACGGGCCCGAGGCGGGCACGATCAACTCCATGGTCGAAGTGGGCATGCGCTACCTGGATTTCGAGCGACGGGAGCCCGAGATCTACCGCCTGCTCTTCGACACCCCCGAGATCAGACGCGCGGAGCCGGGGGTCGCCACGGCGGGGGCCGCCGCGTTCGGGGTGCTGACCCGCGCCGTGCCTCCCGGCATCGTCTCGCCCGCCTACGGACTCGCCCCCGTCCTCGCGTGGGCCGTCGTGCACGGTCTCGCGAGCCTCGGGCGCACGGGCGCCCTCGACCGCCAGTTCGAGCAGACCGTGGGCCGCGACGCGGCTCAGCACGCGCTCCTGACCTGGATCGCGCACGCCGTGACCCCGGCCCCGACGGACTGACAGCCCCGGCGGCCGGAAACATCGCCGCAATACGCCCCGAGTAGGGTGGGCCTATGGCCGACCTGTTCGAGGGATACGCGCCGACACCGTCACGCGGCGGCTCGGCGGTCGCCTTCGACGAGATGTTCGCCCCCGACAGCCAGGTGCGCCTGCCGTATCGTCAAGTTCACCAGGCCCTGGCCCAGATGAGCACCGACGAGCTGCGAGGCCGCACGGAGGCGCTCGCCGACAGCTACCTCGCTCAGGGCGTCACGTTCGACTTCGCGGGCGAGGAGCGGCCCTTCCCGCTCGACGCCATGCCTCGCGTCATCGACCGCAAGGAATGGGTCGACGTGGAGCGCGGAATCTCGCAGCGCGTCCGCGCCCTCGAACGCTTCCTCTCCGACATCTACGGGCCTCAGCGCTCGATCGCGGATGGCGTCATTCCCGCCGGGATCATCTCGTCGTCGTCTCACTTCCATCGCGAGGCGGCAGGCATCCAGAGCGCGAACGGCGTGCGCATCCAGGTCTCGGGCATCGACCTGATTCGCGACGAGAACGGCGCGTGGCGCGTGCTGGAAGACAACGTGCGGGTGCCCAGCGGTGTCAGCTATGTCATCTCCAACCGACGCGTCATGGCGCAGACCCTTCCCGAGCTCTTCGTCTCAATGCGGGTGCGCCCGGTAGGCGACTACCCCAATCAGCTTCTGCACGCGCTGCGCTCCTCGGCTCCCACCGGCGTCGGCGAACCGACGGTCGTCGTGCTCACCCCCGGTGTGTACAACTCCGCGTACTTCGAGCACACCCTCCTCGCCCGCCTGATGGGAGTCGAGCTCGTCGAGGGCCGCGACCTGTTCTGCTCGGGCGGCCGCGTCTACATGCGCACAACGTCCGGCCCGCAGCGCGTCGATGTCATCTACCGCCGCGTCGACGACGAGTTCCTCGACCCTCTGACGTTCCGTGCCGATTCGATGCTCGGCACTCCGGGGTTGATGATGGCGGCCCGCCTCGGCAACGTCACCATTGCGAACGCCGTGGGCAACGGCGTCGCCGACGACAAGCTCGTCTACACCTACATGCCCGATCTGATCCGGTACTTCCTGGATGAGGACGCGATCATTCCCAACGTCGACACGTGGCGCTTGGAAGAGCCGGATGCTCTGGAAGAGGTGCTCGACCGACTCGACGAGCTCGTGGTCAAGCCTGTTGACGGATCGGGCGGCAAGGGCCTCGTCGTCGGCCCGGCGGCGAGCGCGACAGAACTCGAGGAGCTACGCGCCCGCCTCCTCGCGGACCCCCGCGGATGGATCGCCCAGCCCGTCGTGCAGCTCTCCACCATTCCGACTCTGGTCGACGAGGGGGTTCGACCGCGTCACGCCGATCTGCGCCCGTTCGCCGTGAACGACGGCAACGGCGTGTGGGTGCTGCCGGGCGGCCTCACGCGTGTCGCGCTGCCGGAGGGGCAGCTCGTCGTCAACTCGTCGCAGGGCGGCGGCTCGAAGGACACCTGGGTCGTCGGTCGCGAGGCGATGGTCGCTGACAGCCACGACATTCAGGGGATCGTGACCGAGCAGGCGACGGTCACGCAGTCGATTCCGATCATCACCGACGCGCACATGCCGCTGCCCGATCACAACCCGCAGGATTCTCCGCGTCGCGATCAACAAGAGCAGCAGCAGCAGATCAGAAGAAGGTTGAGCAAGGGCGCTCCGCGACGCGACGGGGAGGAGCCATGATGCTGAGCAGAATCGCCGAGAGCCTGTTCTGGATCGGTCGGTACGTCGAGCGCGCCGATGGAACGGCGCGCATCCTCGATGTGCACCTGCAGCTGCTGCTCGAAGACCCATGGATCGACGAGGACACCGCGTGCCGCTCGTTGCTGAGCGTCATGGGCAGCGATGCGGAACCTGATCATCAGCTCACGCGCGCCGACGTGCTGAGCATCCTCGCCGTCGACCGCTCGCACCCCGCCTCGATCGCGTATTCGATCGGGGCCGCGCGCGAGAACGCACGGCGTGCTCGCGAAGTCGTCTCGACCGAGCTCTGGGAGGCGCTGAACACCACGCGGGCACGCATGCCACGTCGGGTGGCGAATGACAAGGTGCACGAGTTCTTCGGCTGGGTGCGCGAGCGCTCAGCACTCGCCGTCGGCATCGTCGAGTCGTCGTCGAGCCGCGACGAGTCGTGGAGCTTCTTCACGCTCGGCCGCAGCCTTGAGCGCGCAGACATGACCGCCCGACTGCTGGCGACCCGCTCGCTGACGGAGGCGTCCGGCGCGTCGTGGACGACGATCCTGCGCAGCTGCGGCGCGTACGAGGCGTATCTGCGCACGTACCGCGGGGTGCCGAGCTCGACGAACGCGGCGGAGTTCTTGCTGCTCGATCGCCTCTTTCCGCGCAGCATCCTGTATTCGGTGAGCAACGCCGAGACCTGCCTGCGCGACATCGAGCCGCGCGGCGCAGGGCGCGCCGGCGTCGGCGACGCCGCGCTGCGCCAGCTCGGGCAGATTCGCAGCGAGCTGGAGTACCGGCCCATCAACGACATCATCGACGACCTGCAGCGCCACATGGATGCCGTGCAGGCGGCCACGAGTTCCGCGAGCGAGGCCGTGCGCCAGCGCTACTTCCCGACCAACGCTGCGCCGACCTGGGTGGGTGAGTCGTCATGAACCGTTTGCGCGTGCGTCACACCACCGGTTTCCGCTACGAGGGCGACGTCACGGCGTCGTACAACGAGGCCCGCATGCTGCCGGCCACCTCCGATGGCCAGCTCGTGCTGTTCTCGAACCTCGAGATCTCCCCCGTGTCGACCCTGCACCACTACACCGACTACTTCGGCACCCGCGCGACGGCGTTCGAGTTGCTCGACCAGCACCACGACCTCACTCTCACGGCTGACAGCCTCGTCGAGGTGCGCGATCGCCCGGTCGACGGTGAACCGATCGGGTGGGATGCTCTGCCGACGCTCTTCGACAGCTCGGTCACCCTCGTCGAGAGCACGCGCCAGACCCGACTCACCATGCCGCCGGACGAGGTCGCAGACCGAGCGCGCGAGCTCGCCGGCAGTGCGGAGCCTGCCGAGGCTGCGCGAGCGATCTGCGACTGGGTGCACGAGAAGGTCGAGTACATGTCGGGCGTGACCGGCGTGCACACGACGGCGGCCGAGGCGTGGCAAGACCAACGCGGTGTCTGCCAAGACATCGCCCACCTCGCTCTCGGAGCTCTGCGCACCGCCGGAGTTCCCGCGCGCTACGTGAGCGGCTACCTGCACCCCAAGCCTGACGCTGAGATCGGCGAGACGGTCACGGGCGAGTCGCACGCGTGGGTCGAGTGGTTCGACGGCGGCTGGCGCGGGTGGGACCCAACGAACGCGATCGAGATCGGCGACCGCCACATCATCGTGGGTCGCGGCCGTGACTACACCGATGTGCCGCCGCTGCGCGGCGTGTACGCGGGGTCGGCGAGTTCGCGATTGTTCGTCACGGTCGAGATCACGCGCGAGGCGTAGTGGCGCCTCACGATCCGCGAGAAGGTCGCGGTGGCGGTGCTAGAGCCGTTGCTGAGGTGCGCGCTACTACAGTCATCTCTACCCCCTCTGTTACCGGAAAGATCCGCCCACCATGGCCAGCAAGAAGACGAGTGCAGCGACGATCTATGACGTCGCCGAGCGCGCGGGAGTGTCGCACCAGACTGTCTCTCGCTACCTTTCCGGGTTCGAGGGCATCCGGCCCGCCACGCGCGCGCGGGTGGCGACGGCGCTCAAGGAGCTCGACTACCGACCGAATCTCGCCGCGCGGTCGCTCGCGACGAATCGTTCGCACCGCATTGCAGTGCTCACGGGCGACCTGCTGTCGGCCGGGCCGAGCCAGACCGTGCAGGGAGTCGCGGTGGCGGCCCGTCAGGCTGGGTACGTCGTCGACATCGTCGCCTTCGACCTCGAGAACCCCGCATCGCTGGCTGACGCGTTCGACGTGATTCGCCATCAAGATCTCGCTGGTGTGGTGGCACTGGCCATCTCTGACGAGATGCGCGAGGCGATCGGGAAGGTCCCCGTAGAAGCGCCCTTGCTGCTCGATACGGGCCCCGCAGATCTGCCTGGCCCGATCGGCACGAGCTTCAACGCATACGGGGCGCAGATGGTGGTCGAGCACCTCATCGAGCTCGGCCACAGGAACATTGTTCATGTCACGGGCGCCATGGACTACTACGCCGCGAAGAGCCGACTGGAGAGCTTCACCCGCGTTGTGCGCGAGCACGGATTGCGCGAGCATCCGGTGCTCTATGGCAACTGGAGCGCGCAATCGGGATACTTCGCCGTGCGCGATGGGCGGCTGAGCGAATCCGTGACCGCCATCGTCTGCGGCAACGATCAGATGGCGCTCGGCGTCATGCGTGCACTGGGCGAGGCTGGCAGGAGCTGTCCGAGCGACATCAGCGTGACGGGGTTCGACGACATTCCTGAGGCGGAGTTCTACATGCCGCCGCTCACGACTGTGCGGATCGACTTCGAGCAGCAGGGCACTTATCTCTTCACCGCGCTCATGGCGCGCATCACGGGGGATGATGTTCCCGACAGCGCACGGTTCATGGAGCCGCGACTCATCCTGAGAGCCTCCACTGCGCCACCGAGCCTGTAACCGGTGGGGTGAAAGAGTTCTTGACACAGAGAATGTTTCCGGTAACGATAAGCGATGTTGCCGGAAACATTCCGCAGCCGGGCGCCGACCGCCCTGCATGCTCGAGACCCAACGCGTGCCGCTCTCACGACGACAACGGCCAGGTCACGATGCACAGGCCGAGAACCACGTCTGCCCCGCACCACCACGAATCACAGAAAGACAGGTCATGCGCAGACACACAGCAATGAAGCTGGGCGCCATCGCCGCAGTCGCGGCCATCGCCCTCACCGGTTGCGCCGCCGCGACGGAGGAGCCCTCGGCCTCTGACTTCGAGACGGCAATGTCGACCCCGACGACGATCACCATGTGGGCCTGGGTTCCCGGCATCGAGCAGCAGGTCGCTCTCTTCGAGGAGGCCTACCCCGAGATCACGGTAAACCTCGAGAACGTCGGGCAGGGCGGCGAGCACTATACGAAGGTACGCACGGCCCTCGAGGCCGGAACGGGTGCCCCCGATGTCATTCAGCTCGAGTACCAGTACGTTCCCTCCTTCGTGCTGACAGAGAGCCTGCTCGATCTCGCTCCTTACGGGGCAGCAGACGTGCAGGACCAGTTCACGCCCTGGACGTGGTCTCAGGTGACCAACGGCGATGCCGTCTACGCGATACCCCAAGACGCTGGGCCCATGGGCAACCTGTATCGCGAGGACATCCTTGCCGCGGCGGGAATCTCCGAGGCGCCCGAGACGTGGGAGGACTACACGGCCGCGGCCGAGGCGATCAAGGCTGACTCGGGCTCATACATCACAAGCCTCTCGGGCAACGACGCCGGAGCGTTCCTCGGCCTGCTCTGGGCGGCCGGCGCCGCGCCGTTCACCTACGACGGTGCCGAGACCATCTCCGTCGCGCTCACCGGTGCCGAGTCGCAGAAGGTCATCGATTACTGGCAGGACCTCATCGATCGCGACCTCGTCGCGGTGGACCCGAGCTTCACCGACGGCTGGTACCAGGGTCTTGCGAACGGAACCTACGCGGGCTGGTTGACGGCCGCGTGGGGCCCCGCCTTCCTGCAGGGCACCGCCAGCGACACCTCGGGGCTGTGGCGCGCCGCGCCGCTGCCGCAGTTCGACGCGTCCAACCCGATCGCTGGCAACTGGGGAGGATCGACACTCGCTGCACTCAGCACGACGGAGCACCCCATTGTTGCCGCCGAGCTGGCGAAGTTCATCAACACCGATTCGGAGTCGACGCTGCTCTTCGCCACTGAGCAGTTCCTCTTCCCCACGCGGACCGAGGTGCTGTCGGCGCCCGAGTTCGCTGAGCAGGAATCGGAGTTCTACGGCGGTCAGCGCGTCAACGAGATTTTCGCGGAGATCTCCGAGACCGTCGACACAGAGTTCGAATGGCTTCCGTTCCAGGACTTCGTGGCGTCGAGCTTCATCGACACCCTGGGTAAGGAGATCTCCGAGAAGGGTGACCTCACGGCAGGATTGGCCGCGTGGCAGGACGCCATCGTGACCTACGCCACCGAGCAGGGTTTCACGGTCCAGTAGGGGATGCTGGGATCGGGGGAGGGCCGTCTCGTGAGACGGCCTTCCCCCTCGGTCTCCCGCCCTGTCGACCCCGACACGAGAAAGCACGTCATGACAATGATGTCTGGCAGCACACGTGCCCTGCGGCCACCGAGCCCGCAGCGGCGCAAGCTCATCATCACCGCATACGCGCTCGTCACGCCCTTCCTCGTGGTGTTCGCTGCCATGGTGATCGCTCCCTTGGTCTACGCCGGCTACCTCAGTCTTTTCCAGACCCGCCTCATCGGCGGCGAGCAGTTCATCGGGCTTGCTAACTTCGGCAAAGCGCTCACCGACCCGCTTTTCCTCGGCGGTGTCGGCCGCGTGGCCGTTTTCCTCGTCATCCAGGTGCCCGTCATGCTCGGTCTGGCGCTCGTCTTCGCGCTCGCTATCGACAGTGGTCGCCTCCGGGGGAGCCGATTCTCGCGGCTCGCAATCTTTGTGCCCTTCGCCGTGCCGGGCGTTGTCGCCACGATGATGTGGGGCTACCTCTACGGCGACGACTTCGGGCCGATCTCGCAGACCATCGGTCTCTTCGGGGTGCCAGCACCCGACCTGCTCTCGAGTGATCTCATGCTGTTCTCGATGATGAACATCGTCACGTGGTCGTTCGTGGGCTACAACATGATCATCATGTACGCCGCGCTCCGCGCGATCCCGGTCGAGCTCTACGAGGCAGCCGAGATCGACGGCGCCGGAGCGGTGCGCATCGCGTGGAGCATCAAGATCCCCGCCATCCGACCCGCGATCATGCTCACTCTGATCTTCTCGGTCATCGGCAGCTTCCAGCTCTTCACCGAGCCGCGCCTCTTGTCGACGATCGCCCCCAACGTGATTGGAACGGCCTACACGCCCAACCTCTATGCGTACACGCTCGCGTTCACCTTCCAGGACGTCAATTATGCGGCCGCCGTCGCGTTCATCCTCGGCTTCGTGATCATGATCATCTCCTACGTCGTGCAGCTCTCCGGGAACAGATCGGGAGGCCGCTCATGAGCAGGATCGCGACAACAATTCCTCTGCGAAGAGATCCCCGCAATCGTCGCAGTGTGCTCCTCACGGCCCTCGTGTGGCTCGGCGTCGCCTACTTCCTGCTACCTCTTCTGTGGCTCACGATCGCCTCGACGAAGGACAACTCCGACCTCTTCACGACCTTCGGGTTCGCCTTCGGCGACGAGTTCAACTTCTTCAATAACCTGGCAGACCTGTTCGCGTTCCGCGACGGCGCGTTCTGGCGATGGACCGGCAACACTGTGCTCTACGCGGGCGTGAGCGCGATCGGGGCGACCGTGCTCGCGACCGCGGCGGGCTACGCCTTCGCGAAGTTCGAGTTTCCCGGCCGCCGGCTCATCTTCAGCGCCGTACTCGGGTCGATCATGATTCCCGCGACGGCGCTCGCGCTGCCGACCTATCTCGTCTTCGCCAACCTTGGGTTCGTCAACACCCCGCTCGCGATCATCATCCCATCGATCGTGAGCCCCTTTGGCGTCTACCTTATGCGGGTCTACGCCGCCGACTCGGTGCCCGACAGCCTGATCGAGGCTGCACGCATCGACGGTGCGTCCGAGTTCCGCATCTTCCTCTCGGTGGGCGTGCGCCTCATGGGCCCAGGGATGGTGACGGTCTTCCTGTTCTCGCTCGTGGGCGTCTGGAACAACTATTTCCTGCCTTTGATCATGCTGTCGTCGAGCGACCTCTATCCGCTCACCGTGGGCCTCGCGCAACTGCAGGCACTGTCGACTGGTGGCGGGGGGTCGACCGCGGTCTTCTCCACGGTCATCACCGGTTCCTTCGTCTCGATCATCCCTCTCATCGTGGCCTTTCTGTATCTGCAGCGGTACTGGCAGTCGGGCCTGGCCGCCGGAAGCACGAAGGAGTAATGCAGACCATGACAATCTGGTTCGGCGGGGACTACAACCCCGAGCAGTGGGATGAGTCGGTGTGGGTCGACGATGTCGAACTCATGCAGCAGGCCGGCGTCTCGATGGTCACCATCGGCGTGTTCTCGTGGGCGATGCTGGAGCCCGAGGAGGGCACCTACACGTTCGCGTGGCTCGACCGCGTGATGGACTCACTCCATGCGGCGGGCATTCGCGTCGATCTGGCGACCGCAACCGCATCGCCCCCGCCGTGGCTGAGCCATCGGTATCCTCAGTCTCTCCCGCTCACGGAGACGGGAGTGCGCCTGCAGCGGGGTTCGCGTCAGCATTACTGCCCCAGTTCACCCGACTACCGACGGTTGGCCACCCGTTTGGCGGGAGAAGTCGCGCGACGCTACGCCGACCATCCCGCACTCGAAATGTGGCACATCAACAACGAGTACGGGTGCCATGTCAGCCGGTGTTACTGCGAGACCTCGGCAGCGAGGTTCCGTGGCTGGCTCATGGAAAAGTACGGCACCGTCGAAGCCCTCAATCGGGCCTGGGGCACCGCTTTCTGGTCGCAACGTTACGGATCGTTCGATGAGGTGACAGTACCGAGCGCGGCTCCGATCTTCCGCAACCCGTCGCAGCTGCTGGACTTCGATCGCTTCTCCTCGGACGAGCTTCTCGGAGTTCTTCGTGAGGAGATCGCGGCCGTTCGTGCGGTGAGCCCCGCTGTGCCGATCACGACGAATTTCATGGGGTTCTTCAAGCCTCTCGACTACTGGGCCTGGGCGGCCGAGCTCGACGTCATCAGCGACGACTGCTATCCCGACCCGAGTGACCCCGACTCGCCCTATCTCGCCGCCATGACCCGCGACCTCATGCGGTCACTCGCAGGCGGGAAACCCTGGGTGCTCATGGAGCAGGCGGTGGGTGCCGTCAACTGGCGTCCGTCCAACGCGGCCAAGCCGGAGGGAATGATGCGGGCACTCTCCTACCAGGCGGTGGCCCGAGGAGCCGACGGCATCCTGTTTTTTCAGTGGCGCCAGTCGGAGCGCGGTGCGGAGCGTTTCCATTCCGCGATGCTTCCGCACACGGGCACCGAGTCGGTCTCGTGGAAGGCGGTGTGCGCACTCGGTGCGGAACTCCAGCAGTTGGGCGATGGGCTGGATGCTCCGACTCGCAGTGCGGTCGGCATCATTCTCGACTGGGACTCGTGGTGGGGCATCGAGCAGTCGGCTCTTCCGACCACGATCGACTATCTCGGGGGCGTCCGCGCCTGGTATCGCACGCTCTACGACGCCGGCATTGCCGTCGATTTCGTGAACCCGCGGTCGGACCTGCGGGAGTACACGGCGGTTATTGTTCCGAGCCTGTTCGTCGCGGCGTCGGAGACTCTGGAAACGCTCAGCGCCTTCGCCGAGTCGGGGGGCCGTCTGCTGGTCGGCTACCAGTCAGGCATCACGGATGCGGAGGGCCGGCTCACGCCCGGAGGCTATCTCGGCCCGCTGGCCGACACGCTCGGAGTGCGCATCGACGAGTTCTTCCCCCTCCCGCTGCCGGGCACCGTCGCCGATGACGCGGTTCGTCTCGCGGGAGGTCGCCCGCAAGAGGGTTCGGGCACCGTATGGAGCGAGCGGCTGATCCTGACCGGAGCCGACGCGGTGGCGCGATTCGCCTCGGGGCCCCTGCAGGGCCATCCAGCCATCACCGAGCGCACCGCGGGCACGGGTCTCGCTCTCTACTGCGCGACTCTGCCCGACGAGGCCACCCGTACCTGGCTGATCGAGCGACTGCTCGCGGGGACGCGGGTGCTGGAGGATGCGATCGCCGTCGACAACGGCGAGGTCGTGCGGCGTGGACGTCACCGATTTGTCATCAGTCACTCTCCGCAGGCCATCGCCATCGAACTCGATGGCGCACCGGTCGATCTGGAGCCCTACGGCGTCGCCATCCTCGACGACGACGGACACAGTGTCGAGTGGGAGCCGCGGGCGTAACGTGCCTGCGCGAAGGTGGTACGCCTAGGTCTTGCGCACCTCGGCCTCGATGATGGCGATCTCGGTCGTCGCGGTGTCGAGGTCGCGCATGCGACGCTCGAAGTCGTCGCCGTCGTAGCGCACCCGTAGTCGCCACCACGGGTCGTCGTTGAGCCCGCGCCGGATGCGCAGGTCGCGTGTGGAGCGCATCCACAGCACGGCGACGAGGGCGGCGAGGGTTGCGGCGAGGGCACCCACGCCCATCGCCCAGCGCGCCCCGAGCTCGTTGGCGACGAGCCCGAGCACGGGGGCCCCGACGGGGGTGCCGCCCATGAAGATGGTCAGGTAGAGCGCCATGACGCGGCCGCGAATGCTCGCGCGCGTCGTGGACTGCACGTAAGCGTTCGCGCTCGTGATCATGGTCAGCGCGAAATAGCCGATGGGGATAAGCACGATCGCGAACAGCTCGAAGGTCGGCATGAGCGCGGCGATCACCATCGAGAGGGCGAAGCCGAGAGCGGCGAGCACGATGACGCGCAGGCGCGGCCGCTCGCGACGAGCCGAGAGCAGCGCGCCGGCCACCGAGCCGATCGCGATGATGGAGGAGAGCAGGCCGAAGGCGCCCGCCCCTCGGTCGAATTCGACGCGTGCCATCGTGGCGGTGAAGATCGCAAAGTTGAAGCCGAAGGTGCCGACGAGGAACACCATGGTGAAGACGACGACAAGATCGGCCCGGCGTGCGACATACCGGATGCCCGCCCGCAGCTGCCCGCGCCCGCGACTCGTCTTCTGCATGGGCTGCAGGGCGTCGGCGCGCAGCAGGCCGAGCGCGACGAGCATGGCGGCGAAGGTGGCGACGTTGACGAGGATCACCCAACCGGCACCGACGAGCACGGTCAGCACTCCGGCGACCGCGGGGCCGATGAGTCGCGCCGTGTTGAACGAGGCGGAGTTGAGGGCGACGGCGTTGGGCAGCTCGGAGGTCGCGACCAGCTCGCCGACGAAGGTCTGGCGAGCCGGCGCGTCGACCGCGGTGGCGATGCCGAGACCGAGGGCGAGCAGGTACACCATCCAGAGCTCGGCGATGCCGAGCACGATGATGAGCCCGAGCGCGAGCGCCAGCAGGGCCTGGGCGGTCTGCGTGATCGCGAGCAAACGGCGGCCGGGCATCCGGTCGGCGATGATGCCGGCCGCGGGCCCGATGACGAGCGCGGGGCCGAACTGCAGGGCCATGGTGATTCCGACGGCGGCAGCGTCGGCATTGGTGAGCTCGGTGAGCACGTACCAGTCCTGCGCGGTGCGCTGCATCCAGGTGCCGATGTTCGACACCAGCGCGCCGATGAACCAGATGCGGTAGTTGATCCCGGCGAGGGATCGGAACATCGCGTTCACGAACTGGCGAGGCGGCGCAGGATGGGCCGCACCGCTTCGAGCGCTCGCCGCTCGCTGGCGGTGAGCGCTTCCAGCTGCTCGTGGAACCAGGCGTTGCGCAGCCGACGCGTCTCCGCGACCAACTCCTGCCCGGCAGCGGTGATCGTCACCCACACCTGGCGTGCGTCATCGCTGCTCGGCTCGCGCGTGATGAAGCCGGAGGCCTCGAGGCCGTTGAGGGTGCGATTGATGCTCGGGGGGCTCACCCGCTCGTGCTCGGCGAGCGCGCCGGGAGTCGAGCGCCCTGCGGAGGAGAGCCGCCACAGCACGCTCAACTGGCTGTCGGTCACACCGCTGCCAGCCCGCTCTGCACGGATGCGCCGGGCAACCTGCTGCAGCAGGACGCGCAGCTCCTCGTCAGGGTCGGTGGTAGTCGCCATAGAGTCGTTAGCCTAGCTCATTACCTGGGCTAATAAACGCCCGAGGCCTACGATGGGCGTCAGGAGGATCCATCATGCCGACATTCATCGCCGAGCGCGAGCACCGCACCTTCACCGATGCGCACGGCGTCGTCGTGCACTACTACGTGTGGGCGCCCGGCAAGCCGCGCGGTGCCGTGCAGCTCGCGCACGGGGTCGGCGAGCACGCGCTGCGATACGAGGTGCTCGCCCAGTCCCTCGTGAGCGCCGGGTACGTGGTCTACGCCGACGATCATCGCGGCCACGGGCAGACCGGTGTCGAGTACTGGAACGGCGACCTCAGCAAGATCGGCCGGCTCGGCGTCGGCGGCCTCCAGGCGACGCAGCAGAATCTGCTCGACCTCGCCGAACTGGTGCGCCTCGACCACCCCGACCTCCCCTTCGCGCTCATCGGCCACTCGTGGGGCTCGCTCATGGCCCAGAACCTGCTCAACGAGGGAGCGGTGCCGTGGGACGCCGTGGTGCTCACCGGTACCGCCTACCGCACGCCGTTCGCGATGAACGGCGGCGACCTCAACGCGCGGCACAAGCACCTCGGCACCACGGGCGCCGAGTGGCTCAGCCGGGACCCGGCCGTGTCGGAGGCCTTCGCGGCCGACCCGCTCACGACCGACGCGAAGGTGCTGCAGCTGTTCGGCCTCCGCGACGGCCTACGCCTCTTCGGCACCCCGAAGCGCGTCGAGCGGCCGGTGCCCCTGCTCATCATGGTGGGAGACGACGACCCGCTCGGCGGCGAGGCGAGTGTCAAGAAGCTCGCCGACGCCTACCTGCAGCGCGGTGGCCTCACCGATGTCGAGCTCGTCGTCTACGCGGGCGCCCGCCACGAGGTCTTCAACGAGACCAATCAGGTAGAGGTGCGCGCCGACCTCATCGCCTGGCTCGACGACCGGCTGTTTCCCGGCTCCTAGACCTGCGTGCTGGCGGGCCTCTCCCCCTCGGGAGTCGAGATCGCCGTCAGCACGACCACGCTCGGCTCGAGAGCATCGAGCCGGTGGAGACCGTCGGGGATGCGCGCGATCATCCCCGCATCCAGATCGATCGTGCGGGTCGCGTCGCTGAGGCGCACACGCCCCCGAACGACCTGCAGCACAGCCTCGCCGGGGTTGCGGTGGTCGGGCAGCTCGCCGCCCTCGGCGAATCCGATCGCCGTCATGCGCAGCGTGCCGTGGTCAAGGTCGATGCGCTGCGACGCGCGCCGTTGGGGGTTCTCGGTGGCCAGGGCCAGCAGGTGGTCGGCCATCGTGGGCAGGTGCAGGGCGATCGGGTCCATGCCCGCACCCTACGCCGCTGACCGCATTCCTCGTCGCCCGGTGCGGGCACAGCGCGGCGCAATAGGCTGGGTTCATGCACGGTGAGGCACTGCACGCAGAGTACAAGGTTCCCGGCGGCAAGCTCGTCGTCGTCGACCTCGCGGTGAGCGACGACCGCATCAGCATGTTCCGTCTTGCCGGCGACTTCTTCGTCGAGCCCGACGAGACGATCCCGGCGATCGAGGCGGCGGTGCGCGGCATGCCCACCGCGTCTGATGCACAGACGCTCACGGCGCGCATCGCGGATGCCCTGCCCGACGATGCGGTCCTCCTCGGCTTCAGCGCCGAGGCGGTCGCGACGACGATCCGTCGCGCCCTGTCGAGCGCGACGGCCTTCGCCGACTACGATTGGCAGCTGCTGCGCGGCCCGGCGCTCGCTCCGCTGCAGCAGATGGCGCTCGATCAGGTGCTGGCCGAGTGCGTCGCCGACGGCTCGCGCGGCCCCACCCTGCGCATCTGGGAGTGGAAGAGCCCCGCTGTCGTCATCGGCTCGTTCCAGTCGGTGAGCAACGAGGTCGACCGCGACAACGCCGACCGCTACGGCTTCGAGATCGTGCGCCGCATCTCCGGCGGCGGCGCAATGTTCATCGAACCGCAGTCGGCCATCACCTACTCGCTCTACGCCCCGAGCGAGCTCGTGAACGGCATGAGCTTCGCCGAGTCGTACGCCTTCCTCGACGAGTGGGTGATCGTCGCGCTGCGCGAGCTCGGCCTCGACGCCCGTTACGTTCCGCTCAACGACATCGCGAGCTCCGCCGGCAAGATCGGTGGCGCCGCGCAGAAGCGACTCGGGTCGGGCGCGGTGCTGCACCACGTCACGATGGCCTACGACATGGACGGCGACCGTATGGCCGAAGTGCTGCGCATCGGTCGGGAGAAGCTCAGCGACAAGGGGGTCAAGAGCGCCAACAAGCGCGTCGACCCGCTCAAGTCGCAGACCGGTCTCACCCGAGACGAGGTCATCGAGACCCTGGTCGGCACGTTCCGTTCGCTCAACGGGCTCACCGACAGCGAGCTCGCACCGGAGGAGATGGAGCGCGTCGAGAAGCTCGTCGCGGAGAAGTTCTCCACGGAGGACTGGATCCAGCGCGTTCCGTGAGACCGCGCATCCGGGCCGTCGGCCTCACGTTCCTGCTCGCCGGCGTCGTCGTCGGCGGCATCGTGCTGTCGGCCATCACCGGGCAGTTGGCCGTCACGCCGACCGAGGTCGCCGGGTCGCTGCTGCGTGCCGTCGGCCTCGACACCGCGTGGGCGCCCACCGACCCCATCGTGGAGTCGACCCTGTGGGTCGTGCGGTTCCCGCGCATCCTCATGGGCCTGCTCGTCGGTGCGGCGCTCGCCGTCGCCGGCGCCGTCATGCAGGCGATCTTCGGCAACCCGCTCGCGGAGCCCGGCGTCGTCGGGGTGTCCTCCGGCGCGGCTCTGGGAGCGGCGACGGCCATCGTGCTGGGGGCGTCCGTGCTCGGCGGCGCTGGCATCGCCGTGTTCGCCTTCCTCGGCGCGCTGCTCGCGACGCTCCTCGTGTACGTCGTCTCCCGGGCTGGCGGGCGCACCGAGGTCGTCACGCTGCTGCTCACCGGCATCGCGATCAACGCCTTCGCCCAGGCGGGCATCGCCTTCGTGCTGTTCGTCGCCGACACGGCGAGCCGCGAGCAGATCGTGTTCTGGCAGCTGGGCTCCATCGCCGGCTCCCTCTGGTCGCAGGTGGTGATCGTCGCAGCGGTCGGCGTCGCGGGCGTGATCGCCGCGATCCTCCTCTCCCAGCGGCTCGACCTTCTCGCGCTCGGCGAGCGGAACGCGCGCCACCTCGGCGTCAACGTGGAGCGCCTGCGCCTCGTCTCGATCGTGCTCGTGGCGCTGCTGACAGGGGTCGCCGTCGCCTTCACGGGCATCATCGCGTTCGTCGGTCTCGTCGTGCCGCACATCATCCGCATGATCATCGGGCCCGCGCATCGCGGCCTCATCGTCGCGAGCGCCGTCGGCGGCGGCGCACTTCTCGTGCTTGCCGATCTGCTCACCCGCACGCTCGTCGCAGGTGCCGAGCTGCCGATCGGCATGCTCACCTCGCTCATCGGCGGCCCCTTCTTCTTCTACCTGCTCTGGCGGCAGCGCCGCCGCAGCGGAGGCTGGGCATGAGCGCGCGCGGGGCCCCCCTCATCGAGGCCAGGGGAGTGGGTGTGCGCCGCGACGGCCGGAGCATCCTCTCGGACATCGACCTGCAGGTGCGCGCCGGGGAGATTCTCGCCCTCGTGGGCCCGAACGGAGCCGGCAAGTCAACGCTGCTCTCCGTGCTCAGCGGCGACGCACTACCCGATCAGGGCCAGGTGACGCTGCTCGGCCGCCCCATCGGCGACTACCGAGCACTCGAGCTCGCCCGCCTCCGCTCCGTGCTCACGCAGTCCAACGCGGTGAGCTTCCCGTTCCGCGTCATCGAGATCGTGCAGATGGGCCGAAATCCGTGGATGCGCAACTCAACGCCCGACGAAGACCGCGAGGCGGTCATCCGTGCGGTCGAGGCGGCCGACGTGGAGCACCTGCTCGGCCGCCGCTTCACGTCGCTCAGCGGCGGCGAGCAAGCGCGGGTCTCCCTCGCCCGCGTCCTCGCGCAATCCACCGACATCGTCCTCCTCGACGAGCCGACCGCGGCGCTCGACCTCCGGCACCAGGAGGAGGTCATGCGGGTTGCGCGCGATCTGGCCGCGCAGGGTCGCGCGGTCGTCGTCGTCGTGCACGACCTCTCGCTCGCCGGCGCCTACGCCGACCGCATCGCCCTGCTCGCCGAGGGAAGGCTGGACGCGCTGGGCGCGCCCGCGGACGTCATGACGGCCGAGCGCGTGAGCCGGGTCTACGGGCTCGACGTGCGGATCCACCGGCTCGGAGCCTCCCAGCGCCCGGTCGTGCTGCCGCTGCGCGACTGAGTGCGGCGCTGGCTCGCCTCAGCTCTGCTACTCCGGCGGGCGCGGCTTCTGCTCGTAGTGCGGGTCGGGCTGCGCGCCGGGCTGAGGGCCGGCACCTGCGGCGGAGCGCCGAGGGTTACGGCCGCTCAGGAGCTTCCAGATGGCGAAGCCGGCCCCCGCGAGAACGGCAAGATCATCGCCGAAGCCGAGGGGCCCGACGAGGAGCTCGGGAATCACGTCGACGGGCGAGACACCGTAGGCGATCGCCCCGAGCGCGACGAGAACGGCGGAGAGAATGGCGCGACCGCGACTCATGGCAACAGTGTAAAGGGAGCGGAGGCGATCAGCGCCGCGAGGAGAGGTCGGCGTACTCGGGGTGCTGACGCATCCAGGAGGCGACGAAGCCGCAGATCGGCTGCACGGGGTCGCTCGTCGTCTCGCGCAGCTCTTGCAGGATCGCCTGAACCACCGCACCGCCGACGCCCTTGCCGCGCTTGAGCGGCGGCACTTCGGCGTGGAGAAGGCGTAGCGTGCCCCCTGCGTGGTCGTAGATGATCCAGCCCTGCAGCTCGTCGCCGTCGTAGGCGGCGTAGCGGTCGGCGTCGGCTTCGTGGGTGACGGTCAGACTCATGCCGCACACCCTAGCGAGCGGCCATGGCAGCGCCCTCAGGCCTCGGCGGATTCCGCCCGCAGTAGGCTTTCTAGAGTGAGTGCTCGGGTCATGCGGAGCGCTGTCGCTGCGGCGGCAGCGCTGGTTCTGCTCGCGGGCTGCGCGGTCGACCGTGGGCCTGTGCCGACGCCCAGCGCCTCGGTCGCATCTCCCACCCCGACGCCCACGCCCACCCCCACGCCCACGCCGACCCCGAGCTTCGACCGCGAAGCGAGGTCCATCGACGACCCCGACTCCCTCTGGGTCGTCGCGAACAAGCTGCGCCCGCTGCAACCGCAGAGCTATGCGCCGAGCGATCTCGTGTTCGTGAACGTTCCGTACGTGTACGAGCCGTATCTGCGGCAGGACGCGGCGGATGCCGCCGTTGAGATGCTCGCAGCCGCCCGCGAGGAGGCCGGTCTCGAGCTGCAGTCGCAGAGTGCATACAGGAGCTACGACTCGCAGGTGCGCATCTACCAGGGGTGGGTCGATCGACTCGGCCAGAGCGCGGCCGATCTCACGAGCGCGCGGCCCGGGCACAGCGAGCACCAGACCGGGCTGTCGATCGACCTCAGCTCCGTGCCCTCCGTCTGCCCTCTCGATCAGTGCTTCGGCGACACCCCGCACGGCCAGTGGCTCGCCGCCAACGCGCACCGGTTCGGCTTCCACCTTCGATACCCCGCCGGCTACACCGACATCACCGGCTACGAGTACGAGCCGTGGCACTACCGGTACGTCGGGGTCGAGCTCGCGACCGAGCTGCGCGAGTCGGGCATCCGCACGCTCGAAGAGTTCTTCGGGCTGCCGCCGGCGCCCACCTACGCGGGCTGACGCGTCCCGGCGATCCGAACGGCAGCGTCAGCGCCCGGCGGCGCGGGCGATGCCGTCGACGAGCTGCTCCACAAGAGGCCGCGGCGTGGCCAGGATCATGCGCACGTGACCGGCACCGGCCCGCCCGCTGGCCGTGCCCTCGGTGAGCGACACCCCGCCGCGCTCGCGGATCACCGTCGCCGGATGCTCGCCCAGGCCGAGCGCGGAGGCATCCAGCCAGGCGATGTAGGTGCCCTCCGGTCGGCGGTAGCCGACCTCCGGCAGTCGATCAGCGAGCAGCTCGCCGAGAAGCGCGAGGTTGCCGTCGATGTAGTCGACCACGTCGGCGAGCCACTCCCGGCCGTGGTCGTAGGCGGCCGTGTTGGCGATGACGCCGAGCGTGCTCGCGCCATGGCTGGCCATCGGCCCGAGGCTCTGCCACACCTCCTCGTCGGCGTCGTTGCTCGTGATGAACTGCGCGCACTTGACCCCCGGCAGGTTCCACGCCTTCGACGCCGAGATCGCCGTGACGGTGTGGTGCGCGGTGACGTCGCTCACACTCGCATACGGCACGTGGCGCCTGCCGCCGAACACGATCGGGGCGTGGATCTCATCGGAGAACACGCGCGCACCGTGCCGCTCGACGACGGCCGCCAGAGCTTCCAGCTCGGCACGCTCGAACACCCGCCCACCGGGATTGAGCGGGTTGCACAGCAGCACGAGACCCGCCCCCGCGGCCAGAGCAGCATCGATCGCGTCGAGGTCGAGGGTGTGGCGCCCCGCGTCGACGGCGTGCGGAACCTCCACGACCTCCCGACCGAGCGACGCCGGGAAGGTCAGGAACGGCATGTAGGCGGGCGTCGGCACGACGACCGCCGACCCCGGCCGCGTGTAGTGCGTGATCGCGTAGTCGAGGCCCTGGATGACGTCGGCGATCGGATGCACGCGCTCCGGCGTTGGATCCCACCCTGTCTCCTCGACGAGCCACCCCGCGGTCGCCCGCGAGAGCTCGCGCGAGACGCCTCGCGGCAGGTAGCCGAGGTCGCCGCGCTCCACCGCCTCGTGCAGCGCCGCCGTGACCGCGGGAGCCGTGCCGAGATCGGACTCGGCGACCCACGCGCCGAGCGTGCCGGGGAAGAGCGACCACTTCATGCCGCCGCCGGCACTCAACTGCTGCGGGGTGATCCCATCCCACGCGGCGAAGCGCTCGGCTCGGCTCAGCGCATGCGCCTCGACCGGGTCGCGCCGCGCGCTCACGCTCCGCCCAGCGCGGCGTCGACGATCGCCTTCGCCTCGCGCTGCACCTGCGCCAGGTGATCGGGGCCGCCGAAGGACTCGGCGTAGATCTTGTAGACGTCCTCCGTGCCGCTGGGTCGCGCCGCGAACCAGGCCCGGTGCGTCGACACCTTGAGGCCGCCGATCGCCGCCCCGTTGCCTGGTGCCTCCGAGAGGCGCGCGGTGATCGGGTCGCCCGCGAGCTCCTCTGCGGTGATCGCGTCGCCCTGCAGCGAGCCGAGCGCGGTCTTCTGCGCGGCGGTGGCGGGAGCATCCACGCGCTCGTACGCGGGGTCGCCGTAGCGGTCGGTGAGGTCCGCGTAGATCTGGGAGGGTGTCTGCCCGGTGACGGCCGTGATCTCGGATGCGAGCAGCGCCAGCAGAATGCCGTCCTTGTCGGTCGTCCACACCGTGCCGTCCGTGCGCACGAAGCTTGCTCCCGCGCTCTCCTCCCCGCCGAACGCGACCGAGCCGTCGAGCAGCCCCGGCACGAACCACTTGAACCCGACCGGCACCTCCCACAGACGTCGCCCCAGGCCGTCGGCGACGCGGTCGATCATCGTGCTCGACACGAGAGTCTTGCCGACCGCCGCGTCCGCGCGCCATCCGGGCCGATGCGTATACAGGTACTCGATCGCGACCGCCAGGTAGTGGTTGGGGTTCATGAGCCCGGCGTCGGGGGTCACGATGCCGTGCCGGTCGGCATCCGCATCGTTGCCGGTCAGCAGATCGAAGTCGTGGCGGTGCGCGAGTACGCTCGCCATCGCGTGCCGGCTCGACGGATCCATGCGGATCTTCTCGTCCCAGTCGAGGGTCATGAAGCCCCAGCGCGGGTCGACCGTCGGGTTCACGACCGTGAGATCAAGACCGTAGCGCTCGGCGATGAGCGCCCAGTAGTTCACGGCGGCGCCGCCGAGCGGGTCGGCGCCGATGCGCAGACCGCTCGCGCGCACCGCGTCGAGATCTAGGATGGTGCCGAGGTCGTCGACGTAGTGGCCGCGGAAGTCGTAGGGCTGCGTGTCGACGGCGACCTGGCGTCGCACATCGCGGTTGCCGCCGCCGATGAGCTCGTTGGCGCGGCGGGCGATCCAGCTCGTCGCCTCCGAGTCCGCCGGCCCGCCGTGGGGAGGGTTGTACTTGAAACCGCCGTCGCGGGGCGGGTTGTGGCTCGGGGTGATGACGATGCCGTCGTGCTGCGCATCGGTGGGGGCATCCCGATTCGCCCGCAGAATCGCGTGGCTGAGCGCGGGGGTGGGCACCCAGTCGTTGTGCGCGTCGACGAGCGCGGTCACGCCGTTCGCGGCGAGCACCTCGAGGGCGGTGCGCTGGGCCGGGGCGGAGAGCGCGTGCGTGTCGGCGCCCACGAAGATCGGGCCGCGCGTGCCCTGATCGGCGCGGTACTCGACGATCGCCTGGGTGATGGCGGCGATGTGCGTATCGGTGAAGGCCGCGTCGAGGCTCGAGCCGCGGTGCCCGCTCGTACCGAACACGACCCGCTGCGCCGGGTCATCGAGGTCGGGTTCGAGGTCGTCGTACGCCCCCAGCAGGGCGTCGACGTCGATGAGGTCGTCCGGGCGGGCGGGTGTTCCAGCGCGTTCGGTCATGCGCCCATCCAACCACCGCACCGTGACCTGTGCAGGAGTTCGCAGGGAGCACGAGGGATGGGATGCTCGGCAATAGACTTCCGAGCATGAGCGAGCACTCCGACCAGGCCCCGGTGTACTCCTACCTGGGCCCGATCGGCACGTTCACGTGGGAAGCCCTGCGCCAGGTGCCCGAAGCCGCGGGCGCCACCTGGCGCAGCGTGAGCAACGTCGGCGAGGCGCTCGACGACGTGACCTCGGGGCGCAGCATCGGCGCGATGATCGCGATCGAGAACTCCGTCGAGGGCGGCGTGAGCGCCACGCAGGACGCGCTCGCCACCGTGCCGGGCCTGCGCATCATCGGCGAGTACCTGGTGCCGGTGAACTTCGTGCTCGTCGCCCGGCCGGGCGTGCGGATGGAAGAGGTGCGGGTCGTCTCGGCGCACCCCGTCGCCTACGCGCAGTGCCGGCGATACCTCGAGACTGCTCTGCCTGACCACGGTCACATTCCCGCCCCGTCGAACGTGGCCGCGGCCGCGGGGCTGCTCGAGAACGAGCTCGCCCAGGCAGCGGTCGCGCCGCCCGGCATCACCGACCACCACGCGCTCGAGGTGCTGGCGCGGCAGATCGGCGACAACCCGAACGCTGTGACGCGGTTCGCTCTCGTGAGCCGCAGCCTCGCGATTCCCGAGCGCACCGGCGCCGACAAGACGAGCATCATCGCCGAGCTGCCGGATGACGGGCCGGGTCGGCTGCTCGAGATGCTCGAGCAGTTCGCCACGCGCGGGGTCAACATGAGCCTGCTCGAATCGCGGCCGATCGGCGACTCCCTCGGCCGCTACCGTTTCGTCATCGACCTCGACGGGCACATCCACGACGAACGGGTGGCCGATGCGCTGCTGGGGCTGCGGCGCTTCAGCCCCCGAGTCATCTTCCTGGGGTCGTACCCGCGGGCAGACAAGGCTCAGGTCGAGTTCGTGCAGGAGTACGGCGACGAGGTCTTCGCCGATGCGCGCGACTGGCTGCGGGGCATCCTCTCGGGGGAACCGGGGGTCTAGCTGTCGCGACCCGAGGCCGGCGGCCCGAGCCGGTCGCGTTGGCCCTTCGGGATGCGCACGATGAGGGCGGCGGGAGCGACCCGAACGGCGACATTCGTGACGAGGCCGATCTCCTCACCATCGATCTCGAACTCCTCCGGCTTGTCGAAGCCGAGAGTCATGTCGCGGCCCTGGAAGTAGCGCAGGGCGCGCACGCGCTTGTCGGCGGCCAGGATGCGCCGGCCGACCCGCGACTTGTGCAGCACGCCGTTCTCCCAGACCAGCGCCGTTCCGACGCGGATCCATCCCCAGAGATTGCGCGGGCGCATGGCGACGACGTCGAGCAGGCCGTCATCGATCTTCGCCTCGGGCAGGATGAGCACACCGCCCGGCAGGGCGCCGCAGTTGCCGATGAGCACGGTGTGAGCGCTTGTCGACCGCGGCGAGGAGCCGTCGAGCGTGTAGCGCAGGCGCACCGCGTTGACGTCCTTGAAGATGCGGGCGATCGCCTCGACGTAGGCGAGCCAGCCGACGCGCTTCTTGAGGTCGGCGTTCGTTGCCGCGATCATCTTCGCGTCGAGACCGATGCCGATCATGACGACGAAGGCATGGGCCTCGACCTGGCCGCCTTCGCGGGTGATCTCCGCGATGCCGGCGTCGATCGCGTGGTCCTCGCCCGTGAACGCCGTACCCACGGCATCCTTCATGCGGTTCACGCTCACGCCCAGGTTGCGGGCCAGGAGGTTGCCGGTGCCTGCGGGCATGAGCACCATGGGCATTCCGGTGTCGACGAGCCCTTCCGACACGGCTCGCACGGTGCCGTCGCCCCCGGCGACGAGCACGGCGGTGACGCCCGCCTCGACTGCCGTGCCCGCGACACCCTGACCGGGGTCGTCGACGCTCGTCTCGAGCCACAGCGACTCGGCCCAGCCGTGCTCGTTCTCCGCCGCGGCGATCGTGCGCCGCAGCTCTGTCAGTTCGACCTTGGTCGGGTTGACGATGACGCCGAGACGCGAGGGGTCGGCAGAGGCACCAGCAGTGGCCATGGCGTCAGGGTAGAGCATGCTGCAGGGGTCACGCCGCGCGATTCCCGGTCGGGGCGCGTGACAGACTAGGAGGGTGATCGACCCCCAGCTGCTGCGCGAGAATCCGGATTCCCTGCGACGCTCGCAGGAGGCCCGGCGGGCGCCGGTGGAGCTCGTCGACGAAGCGATCGCGGCAGACCAGGCGCGGCGAGAGGCGATCACCGCCTTCGAGTCTTTGCGCGCAGAGCAGAACGCGTTCGGCAAGTCTGTCGCTGCCGCCCCTGCAGAGGAGAAGGCGGCTCTCGTCGCGCAGGCTCAAGAGCTGTCGGCGCGCGTCAAGCAGGCGCAGCACGAGTCGACGGCGGCCGAGGAGGAGTTCGCTCGCGTCGTCGGCGGCCTGCCGAACCTCGTGCTCGATGGCGTGCCGGCGGGCGGTGAGGCCGACTTCGTCACGCTGCGGGAGGAGGGCACCGTGCCGCGCTTCGACTTCGAGCCGCGTGACCATGTCGAGCTCGGCGAGCTGCTCGACGCGATCGACCTGCAGCGGGGTGTGAAGGTCTCGGGCTCGCGCTTCTACTTCCTCAAGGGCGTCGGCGCGCGTCTCGAGCTCGCGATCATGAACCTCGCCCTCGATCGTGCGCTCGCGGCCGGCTTCACGCCCATGATCACCCCGACGCTTGTCACGCCGGAGGTGATGTCGGGCACCGGCTTCCTCGGCGAGCACGCCGATGAGGTGTACCGACTGCGCGATGACGATCTGTATCTCACCGGCACGAGCGAGGTGGCGCTCGCCGGCTACCACGCGGATGAGATCCTCGATCTCTCCGGTGGCCCGCTGCGCTACGCCGGATGGTCGACGTGCTACCGGCGCGAGGCGGGCAGCTACGGCAAAGACACCCGCGGCATCATCCGCGTGCACCAGTTCCAGAAGCTGGAGATGTTCAGCTATGTGGACCCGGAGCACGCGGTTGCTGAGCACGAGGCCCTGTTGGCCCTGCAGGAGGGGATGCTGAGCGCGCTCGGCCTCGCCTATCGCGTCATCGACGTGGCCGCCGGTGATCTCGGCACGAGCGCCGCGCGCAAGTTCGACGTCGAGGCTTGGGTTCCGACGCAGAATGCCTACCGCGAGCTGACGAGCACGAGCAACTGCACGACCTTCCAGGCGCGCCGTCTCGACACCCGCTACCGCACGGAGAGCGGCAAGACGGCACCGGTCGCGACACTCAACGGCACCTTGGCGACGACGCGCTGGCTCGTCGCGATTCTCGAGACTCACCAGCAGGCCGATGGCTCGGTCGTTGTGCCCGAGGTGCTGCGCCCTTACCTGGGCGGCCTCGCCCTGCTGGAGCCAGCCGCGTGAGCAAGAAGTGGCTCGTCGCCCTCGATATCGACGGCACGGTTCTGCACGAGGACGGCACGCTGGCCGACGCCGTGCGGAAGGAGGTGCAGCGCGTTCGCGACGGCGGGCACGAGGTCATGCTCGCCACCGGGCGTTCCGTCGCGATGACGCTTCCCATTCTCGACCGCCTGGGCATCGCACCCGAGTACGTCGTGTGCTCGAACGGTGCGATCACGCTACGGCGTGACGAGGAAGCACCCACCGGATACCGACGCGACCATGTCGAGACGTTCGATGCCTCGGAGGTGCTGGAGCGCATCCGGCCCCACCTGACCCACGCGAACTACGCGGTGGAGAACGAGGAGGGGCTGTATCGCTTCCACGGCTCCTTCCCCGACGGAGCGCTGGGGGCCGTGAGCGAGGAGGTGCCGTTCGAGCGGCTCGCGCACGAACCGGCCACGCGCGTGGTCGTCATCTCTCCCGGGCACGCGATGGAGGAGTTCCTCGCGGCGGTCGAGCTCATGGGCCTTCACCAGGTCAGCTACAACGTCGGCTGGACGGCGTGGCTCGACATCGCGCCGGACGGCGTCAACAAGTCGACGGCCCTCGAGAGGGTGCGGGATGCTCATGGCATTCCCCGAGAACGGGTGCTGTGCGTGGGCGACGGCCGCAACGATATCGAGATGCTCGACTGGGCGACGGCCGGCGGTGGGCGCGGCGTGGCCATGGGCCAGGCTCCCGAGGAGGTCATCGCGGTCTCGTCCGAGGTCACCGGGACGGACACCGAGGACGGCCTGGCCACGGCCCTTGCCACGCTCCCGGACGCTCTCTAGGCACGGTCGGGTACTCTTCTCTCTGACCACCAAGGAGGGCTGTCCGAGCGGCCGATGGAGCTGGTCTTGAAAACCAGTGGGCAGAAATGTCTCGTGGGTTCGAATCCCACGCCCTCCGCTCGCGACACCCGCCCCGTCGGGCCGCACGCCCGCACCGTGACCGTGTGCACGAGGAGACCGCATGACTGAGCAGATTCGCGATCGCGCGAGTCGGTCGTTGCCGACCGCGACCGTCCGCCACGGCCGACTCAAGCGGCACAGCGCGTGGAAGACGCTCCTCGCGGTGCTCGGCGGCACGATGGCGGTCGTGCTCGTGAGCGGGGTCTCCGTCGCGGCGATCGCGGTCAACCAGCTCAACGAGAACATCGACGTCGTCGATCTCGTCGATGCGGAGGGCGAGGAGCGCGTGATCCCGACCGTCGGCGAGTGGGAGGGTGGCTTCAACGTCCTTCTCGTCGGCATCGACAACGCCGAGGGTCAGTCCGACGGCGCCGACCGTGGCGGCGCCGTGCTCAACGACGTGAACATCCTCGTGCACGTGGCGGAGGATCAGCAGTCGGCGGTCGCGGTGAGCATCCCGCGCGACATGGTCGTGCCGATCCCGTCGTGCCCGAACCCCGACGGCGGAAGCTACTTCGCGATGTCGGCGCAGCCCATCAATGTGGCGATGTCCTACGGGGGCCTGAGCTGCGTGGTGCTCACCGTCGAGGCTCTGACGGGCCTCGACGTGCCCTACGCGGGCGTCATCTCGTTCAACGGTGTCGCGCGCTTGTCGTCGGCCGTCGGCGGCGTGGACGTCTGCATCGACGGCCCCATCAACGACCCGTACACGGGCCTGAAGATCGCCGAAGCGGGCACGTACAGCCTGGAGGGCCGCGAGGCGCTCGCCTTCCTGCGGTCTCGCCACGGTGTCGGCGACGGCAGTGACCTCGGTCGGATCAGCTCGCAGCAGGTGTACCTGTCGTCGCTCATTCGCAAGGTACAGACCGAGGGCGTGCTGACCGACATCACGAAGCTGTACGGCCTGGCGACCGTCGCCACGTCGTCGATGCAGCTCTCGAGCAGTCTCGCGAGCGTCGACACGATGGTGTCGATGGCCCTCGTGCTCAAGGACATCCCGACCGAGAACATCACGTTTGTTCAGTACCCGGGCACGACGGGTGGCTCGGGGGTGTATGCCGGCAAGGTGCAGCCGATCGAATCGCAGGCCTTCGCACTCTTTGAGAAGATCCGCAACGACGAGTCGTTCTTGCTCGAGGAGGGCGAGACGGGGGTCGGCTCGACGCTCGACCCGAATGCGCCCCAGCCGCAGCCCTCGACGCCCGCTCCGAGCGGGTCGGCGTCGCCGACCGTGCCCCCGCTTGAGGAGGAGGAGCCGGCAGAGGTGATCGCCGGAGTGAAGGGCCAGACGGCCGCCGACTACACCTGCGCGGTCTCGAACTGACCCGTGTGAAGCGTCACCCGCGAGCGGCTATAGTGGGGGATGCTTCAGCCAGGAGACGTCGCATAGTCCGGCCGAGTGCACCACCCTGCTAAGGTGGAGTCCCCGTTTAGGGGACCGAGGGTTCAAATCCCTCCGTCTCCGCTCGTCACCATTACCCCGGCGCATGACATCCTGTGGTCATGTATCGGCTGAGGGAACCCGCGCACGAACTGCGGCCCTACATCGAGAACTACTGGTCGGTCTCGCACGTCCCCGGCGAAGAGGTGGACCTCCGCGTCGACGCCTTCGTCGATGCGCGCGCCGACCTCGTCTTCAACATGGGCGCACCGTACCGGCGCGAGATCATCGGCGGCGAGACTGTCGAGATCTCCACCTCGAGCCTCGACGCGCAGCGCCTTGTCCCGATCCGGATCGAGCAGCGGGGCGCCGTCACGATCACCGGCGTCCGGTTCCGCCTGGGTGGGCTCGCACCGTTCACCCGGGCCCGGCTCGATCGGTGGAGCGGCCTTACGCCCCCGCCGCGCGATGTCTGGGGTGCCGAGGCGCTCGACCTGGAGGCCTCGCTGCGCGCCTCGCACGACCTCGCGAGCGCGGGCCGATTCCTCGACGAGTTCTTCGCGTCGCGTCTGCGCCTCGACTCGGCTCAGGCGGCGTTCGAGGCGGCGCTCACCGCGCTCGTAGAGGCGAGTGGCCGGGCTCCGCTCGGCGAGCTCGCCGACACGGCGGGGGTCTCTCCACGGCAGGTCGAGCGACTCTTCGCGCGCGGCCTGGGCTTTCCCCCTAGCACTGTCGGTCGCGTCGTGCGCTTCCAGACTGCGCTACGACGTCTCATGGACGACCCGGGGGTGACCCTCGGCGATGTGGCGGCGGATGCGGGCTACTACGACCAGGCTCACTTCATCCGAGACTTCCGACTGTTCAGCGGTGGCGTGCCGCGCGGGTATCGCGGGTACTACCCCGAGGAGGGGCCATCTGACTTCGCGCCCAACGTGGTCGTCTTCGTACAAGACGAGAGCGCGCGCCTCGGCCGACACTGATCGGGGGCGCCATCCGGCGCCATCGAGCGGAGGAGGTCTCAAAGTGGCAGAGCACTGGTCTGGAGCGGGAACACCCGACGACCCCTGGGTCTTGACGACACCACCGCGCACGTCGACCTACACGATGCATCGCGACGACTCGGTTGAGCCGGCGATGCTTGTGTGCACCGTCGGGTCGACGCGGCTCACGTATCTGGCGCGCGCGATCGACGATCTTCACGCGATGCTGCTGGAGCACGGTGACTGGATGCCGCTGGGCTCTGCCGATGAGCAGAAAGAGCCGGCCGTCGGCTCCGTGGAGGCCTGGGCGCGCTCGCCGCGGAACCCCGTGGGTGGGTGGTACGGCCAGAAGAAGGGTATGCGGGGACGGTTCGGCATGTACCTTCCGCCCCTGCTCGAAGCACTCGGGCTCGTGGAACTCGAGCACAACGCGCGCAACAACCGCGTGCGCGCGGCGGGGCCGACCTCGTGACGGCGACCGCAGAGCGCTCGGTCTTCCGCAGCGTCGTCTCGGTGGAGGTCGCGATCGCCGCTGCGCCCGACGTGGTCTGGAATCATCTCGTGGATGCTGCGGATCACGTGAGCTGGAACTCGACGGTCGACAGCATTGACGGCACGATCGCACCGGGGCAGCGCATCGCTATTCGCGTGCCGGTCGCGCCGGGCCGCACCTTCCGCCCGCGCGTCGTCGAGTGGCAGCCGCCGCATCGGATGGTGTGGCGCGACGGCTCACTTCCCCTGTTCCGAGGCGATCGCACTTTCTCGATCGCGCAGACCGACCACGGCTGCACTTTCACCATGACGGAGGAGCTCAGGGGAATGCTCGTGCCGCTGATCGCGCCGTCGCTCCCCGACTTCGCGCCCGTCTTTGATCGCTACGCAGCAGACCTTCGAGAGGTGAGCGAGCGCACCTGACGCGTTCTCGCCACCATGCTGAGACTCTGTTCCCCCTGCCGCCATCGGGGGATGGCCGCGGGCGGAGAGCCCCCGCGCGGCTGATATGCTCTCTCAGTCGCCACGTGCGACACGCGCCCGTAGCTCAATGGATAGAGCATCTGACTACGGATCAGAAGGTTGGGAGTTCGAGTCTCTCCGGGCGCGCCACCGTCACATACCGTCTGGGCACTCTCGGCGGCGGGAGCATTCATCGTCATGACGACTCTCGCTGTGCGCGACGCCGGCCGGGCGCTCGCTGAGGGGCACCTCGTCGCTTTTCCGACCGAGACCGTGTTCGGGCTCGGCGCGGATGCGACCAACCCTGCGGCGGTGGCGCGCATCTTCGCGGTGAAGGGCAGGCCGAGCGATCATCCCCTCATCGTGCACGTGAGTGCGCTGGAGCGAGTGGGTGAGCTCGTCGACCACGTGCCGCCCTACGCCGAGGCGCTAGCGCGTGAGTACTGGCCCGGTCCGGTGACGCTGATTCTGCAACGTTCGTCGACCGTGCCCGACGCGGTGACCGGCGGGCAGTCAAGCGTGGGGGTGCGTGTGCCGAGTCATCCGATCGCCCTCGACCTGCTGCGCGAATTCGACAAGCATGGTGGCCGCGGAGTCGCGGCGCCCAGCGCGAACCGGTTCGGGCGGGTCTCACCTACGAGCGCAGACGCCGTGCGGGATGAGCTCGGCGGCCTGCTCGGCCCCGACGACGTCGTTCTCGACGGATCCCCCTCGGCCGTGGGAATCGAGTCGACGATCGTCGACTGCACGGGGCCGGCGCCGGCCATTCTTCGTCCCGGTGCCATCACAGCCGCGATGGTCGAGGCCGCGACGGGTCTGACGCTCGGTGAGCCAGCATCGATGATGCGAGTCAGCGGATCCCTGCCATCGCACTACGCGCCTGAGGCGCGTGTCGTTCTCGATGAGAAGCCTCGTGCGGGCGACGGTTTGATCGCGTTGCGCCACCACGAGACGCCGCCGGGGGTGGTTCGGCTGGCCGAGCCCGCGACAGCGGAGGAGTATGCGCGGCAGCTCTACGCGGCGTTGAGAGCTGCCGACGACCGTGGGCTCGTGCGCGTGGTCGCGTTCACTCCCGGCGAGCAGGGAATCGCCGTCGCCATCCGCGACCGGCTCGAGCGCGCCGCTCACTAGCATGGCGGTGTGACCTTCTTCCGTCTCTCTGATGAGGTGGCCTTCGCCCTCGCGGATACCCGCCCCGTCGTCGCCCTCGAGTCGACGATCATCAGCCACGGTCTGCCCCGTCCCCGCAATCACCAGGCCGCACTCGAGTTCGAGCAGCTGCTGCGGGATCAGGGCGTCACGCCCGCGACGATCGCCGTGCTCGACGGCGTGCCCCAGATCGGGCTCGACGCCGAAGGCGTGCGGCGCATCGCAGAGGAGGACCTCGCGAAGGCGAGCGTGCGCGACCTGCCGATCCTCGCCGCACGCGGCGCGAGCGGCGCGACGACCGTCGCGGCGACGGCGCACCTCGCCGCGATGGCCGGCATCCGGGTCTTCGCGACCGGCGGGCTCGGTGGCGTGCACCGCGGTGCCAGCGAGACCTTCGACGAGTCCGCCGACCTCTCGACGCTCGCCGTCACCCCCATCACCGTCGTCTCTGCTGGGGTGAAGAGCGTGCTCGACATCGCCGCGACGCTGGAGCGCCTCGAGACGTACAGCGTGCCGGTGATCGGGCTCGGCACGACCGTCTTCCCCAGTTTCTGGTTGCGTGAAAGCGAGTTCACGCTCGACTGGTCGGTCGAGACCCCCGCCGACGTCGCGGCGGTCATGGTGGCCCACGATGCGCTCGGCCACCGTCAGGGCATCGTCGTTGCCAACCCGGTGCCCGCCGATCAGGCGTGGGAGCGCGAGGAGCACGACCGCGTGCTCGACGAGGCGTTCGCCGCCGCGGAGCGCGCGGGGGTCACGGGCAAGGCCGTCACGCCGTTCCTGCTCGGCACGATCGTGGAGCTCTCCGGCGGCCGAAGCCTCGAGGTCAACCTCGACCTCGCCCGCAACAACGTGCGCGTCGCGGGCGAGATCGCACGCGCCTGGGCGGTACGGGCCGGAGCCTGACGTGGCGGGCTCGCGCGTCGTCGTGGTGGGCGACGTCATCGACGACATCATCGTCGTACCACAGGGCCCCGTGCGTGCCGATACGGACACGACGAGCACGATCGTGCGCGGACCCGGTGGCTCCGCATCCAACACCGCGGCGTGGTTGGGGTGGCTCGGCGCGCCAGTCGACCTCGTGGGGCGGGTCGGTGCCGGGGATCTCGAGCGGCACGCGGGCGCGCTGCGGGCATCCGGCGCAACGCCGCACCTGACGGAGGACCCCGATCGGGTGACGGGCACGATCGTCATCGTCGTCGACGGGGAGCGCCGCACGATGCTGACCGATCGCGGGGCGAACGCGACGCTGTCGCCGGCGGCGGTGACGGATGCTCTGCTCGACGAGGCAGCCCACCTGCACCTCACCGGCTACACGCTCTTCGACGCGCTCGAGGCCGAGTCGTTCGCGCAGCTGCTGCGCCGCGCCCACGACCGCGGGGTGGTGGTGTCGCTCGACCCGGGGTCGGCCGGGTTTCTCGTCGACTACGGCGTCGAACGGTTTCTCGCCGACACCCGCGGCGTGGACATCCTGCTGCCGAACCGGGCGGAGGCGCAGCTGCTGCTCGGGTTCGCGGAGCGCGACGGCGCCGCGGCGTCGACGTCAGAGGAGTGCGCTCAAGCCCTGCTCGAGCAGGCCCCGACGGTCGTGCTCACGAGCGGCAACGACGGTGTAGTCATCGCGCGGCGCGGTGCGAAGGCCGTACGGGTGGACGTGGAATCCATCACACCGGTGGATCCGACCGGGGCGGGCGACGCCTTCACGGCAGGCCTCCTGCGCGGGCTGCTGGCCGGCGACGATCTCGTGGCGGCGGCCGCCTTCGGTGTGCGTACAGCACGACAGGCGGTCACCCTCCAGGGAGGGCGACCGCCTGTCGTGGTGACGCAGCAGCGCTGACCGAGCCCCCCGATGCGGCTCGGGCGGCGCGTACCTAGTCGGAGGAGCCGACGGAGGCGGGGCTCACGGGCGACTGCGCGCTCGCGGGCGAGGCGGGGCTGGCCGGCGAGACCGAGGCCGGGCTGACGGGTGACGCGGGCGACTGCGCGCTCACGGGCGATGCCGGCGACTGAGCGCTGACAGGGGAGACCGGCGACTGGGTGCTGGTCGGCGAGGGCGTGCTCGCGGGCGAGGTCGGCGAGGGCGACACGATGCTGTCGCTGTTCACGTCGAACGAGAGGTCGCCGCTGTCATCCGTCGTGACCGAGTTGTCGTCGTTCACGGTGACGCCGGGAACCTGCAGGCTGGTCGAGCCCGACACGAGAGGCATGGTGCTCGCGGTCGCGACCGCGCCACCCGTCAGGCCCGCGAGGCCGAGCGCCGAGACGGCACTGATGGCGATCCAGTTCTTGGGGTTGAGGCTCATGAGATGCTCCTTGCTTCTGCGAGTCAGGAGGCGGAATCCCTCCCGATGATGTCTCCATCGTGGGCCGCGTCGATGAGAGGGGCAGGAAGCGCGGATGAGGGGATTCTCATGCTGCGTGGCCGGCTCGAGGCGACAGCACCGGCGCACGCGGCCATGACGACGACGATCGCGACGAGCTGCGCGTCGGAGAGATCCTGACCGAGCACGAGGAGGCCGGCCAGCGCCGCCACGGCAGGGCCGAGGCTCGAGAGCACGCCGAACACGCGCGTGGGCATCCTCTTGAGGGCCAGGAACTCGAGCGCGTAGGGAATCGCGGAGGTCATGACGGCGACCCCGGCGAAGGCCAGCAGCAGGAGCGGGTCGAGGGCCACCGCTGCGACGGCCGCGCCCGCGCCCCACGGTGCGACCAAGACCGCCGCGACGATCATGGCCACCCCGAGGCCGTCCACCCCGCGGGCGCGAGGCCCGAGTCGGGCAGAGGCGACGATGTAGAGCGCCCAGAAGGCGGCAGCGCCCGCGGCGAGGAGGGCGCCGGCCAGATCGAGCTGCCCCTGGCTGTCGAGCCCGAGCAGCGCCACGCCCACCGCGGCGAGCAGGACCCAGGTGAGATCACGCCAGCGCCGGGTGCCCGCCACCGCGACGGCGAGCGGCCCGAGCAGCTCGATCGTCACGGCGACGCCGAGAGGAATGCGGTCGATCGCGAGGTAGATGAGCGCGTTCATGCCGGCGAGGCCGACGCCGAGTGCCACGACACCCGTCCACGTGCGGCGGTCCCAGCCGCGCACGCGGGGCCGCACGACGGCGCACAGGATCGCCGCAGCGAGCGTCATGCGCAGCGCTGCGGCGCCGAGCGGCCCGACGGCGGAGAACAGGGAGCCCGCGATCGCGTTGCCGAACTGCACCGAGAGGATCGCGACGACCGCGAGCAGCGCGGGCGGCACGGTGAGCGAGCGGGAGAGGGGCATCCCGTCGAGTATTCCCTACCGCGCCGCGACCGCCACGCTCACGCCTTCGCCGCCTTGACAGCCTCGTACGCCGCGAGCGCTTCGTCTCGCGAGGATTTGAGATCGACGATCGGCTCCGGGTACTCCGCGGTGCCGACCTCGGGCACCCAGCGGCGGATGTACTCCTGGTCGGGGTCGAACCTCTCTGCCTGCAGCAGAGGGTTGAAGACGCGGAAGTACGGTGCGGCGTCGGCACCGGAGCCGGCGACCCACTGCCAGCTCGCCGCGTTGTTGGCGGGGTCAGCGTCGACGAGGGTGTCCCAAAACCACTCCTCGCCGGTGCGCCAGTCGACGAGCAGGTTCTTGGTGAGAAAGGAGGCCACGATCATGCGCACGCGATTGTGCATCCATCCGGTCACCCACAGCTCGCGCATGCCGGCGTCGACGATCGGGATGCCCGTGCGACCCTCGCGCCACGCCGCGAGCTGATCGGGGTCGGGCTCCCCCCACGGGAACGCATCGAACTCGCGGCGGTAGTTCACCGTCGCCAGGTCGGGCCAGTGGAAGAGGATGTTGACGGAGAACTCCCGCCAGCCGATCTCGCTGAGGAACTTGGCCCGGTTGCGCGCGGCCGCCGGGCTGATGCCCTGCTGCACGCGGTGGCGAATCTGGTGGGGGCTGATCTCCCCGAAGTGCAGGTGCGGGCTCAGCCGACTGGTGGCCTCGATGCCGGGCTCATCGCGCCGGTGGTAGAGCGACAGCCCCTCCTCCACGAACTCCTCGAGGCGCTCGTGCGCGCCGCGCTCGCCCGGGCTCCACGTCTCGCGCAGACCCTCGGCCCAGTCGGGCCGGATCGGCAGCAGGGACCAGTCGTCGAGCCGCTCGCTCTCGGCGCGGTGGCCGTCGAGCGACGTCGGCGGTGGGAGCGGCTCTCGGGGTTCCTCGCTCGCGAGCGCGGCCTTCCAGAAAGGCGTGAAGACCTTGTACGGGTCGCCGGCGCCCGTCGTGAGCGTCCACGGCTCGTAGAGCACCGCGGCGGCGAAGCTGCGCACTTCGACGCCGTCGTCGCGCAGCTGCGTCTTGAGCTCCGCGTCGACCTCGCGCGCGGCCGAGTAGCGCCGGTTCCAGAACACGGCGTCGGCGCCGACCTCCTGCACGAGCGCCGGAAGCACATCGCGAGCAGACCCCCGCCGCAGGGTGAGGCGGGCGCCGAGCTCGTCGAGGCTCGACTGCAGGGCGGCGAGACTGTGGTGCAGCCACCAGCGGCTCGCCCCGCCCAGCGGTCGCACGCCGGTCGACTCCTCGTCGAGCAGGTAGAGCACCACGACGGGTGCTTCGCGCTCCGCGGCGGCGAGCAGCGCGGGGTTGTCGGCGACCCGCAGGTCATCTCGAAGCCATACGATGCTGGGGGGTTGCGGCATGCGTTCAGGGTACGCGCGGCACCCTGCGATCACTCTTCGAGCGGGGGCGGCAGGGCAGTGGAGGACGATCAGGGCGAGGCGGGCATCCCCCTCATGCCGCCCCGCGCACCTTCGGGGCCGCTTCCTCCGTACGCGGTCGCCGGCGATCCGCGCCATGAGGCGTTCCGCGACGTCTTTGCCGAGGCCGACCGCCTGGCCGTCCCCGTGCTCATGGGCGGCGGCGTCGTGTACGTGCAGCACGGGCTCATCTCTCCGCGCGCGTCGACGGCGCTGTCGCTCATCGTCGACCCTGTCGGGTTCGGGTCGCTGCTGGGCTCGCTGGGGTCGGCAGGGTGGGTGCCGGCGCGTGCCCCGTCACGCTCGGTGATTCCCGTCGCGGTCGTCTCGCTGTGGCATCTGCCCTCGAACGCCTACCTCGACCTGTATCCGATCATCCCGGGATTCCTGCGCCACCCGGTGAGCGTCTTCGAGAGGTTGTGGAGCGATCGGGTGGCGATGCGCGCGTTCGGCCGCGAGGTATGGGCTCTCGATCGATTGGCGACGATGATGCTTGCGGTGCATAGCCGCCTCGGGCCCCGTTCGGGCGGCCCTCGGCTGGAGGAGTTTCGCGCCTTCTTCTTCCAGCAGTTCTCCGTCGTCATCACGCCGGAGGAAAGGGTCAGGCTACCTCAGCTCACGCGCGCCGTGGGGGGCGAGGGTGTCATGCGTCCCTTCTTCGATCAGCTGCGCATTCCTTGCCCGCCCGTGCGGGCACCGTCGCTCGCCTACGCGCGTGCCCGGTTCGGTGTCGACGAGGTTCCGAGCGCCGCACGGCTGCTCATCGGGCGATGGGATTCCGCGGTGCGTCCTCGCCCGCGTTTCGCTCGCGATGTGCGCCGCGCCCGCCTGAGGGTGCTGTGGACGGCTGCACCGCAGCTGCTCCTGCTGTCGAGCATGCTGCCTGCCGCCGCCCTGCGTCGGCGGCGCGAGCTCTTCCGTGCGCTCGGGGTGGCACCGCGCTCGGCACCGCGCCCCGCTCGGGAGTTCTAGGCGCTACTCCCCGCGTAGCCGGTCGCACAGAGCGGTGAGCTGCCGCAGCTCCTCCGCGTCGAGGGCCCCGCCGACGCGGCGCGCTATGGACTCGGCGTGGATGACGGCGACGCGCTTGAAGAGCTCGAAGCCTTCGGCTGTGAGGGCGACGATCGTGCCGCGCGCGTCGCGCGGGTCAGGGGTCTTCTCGACGAGCCCGCGCGCGGCGAGCCGGTCGAGCAGGCGGCTGACGCTCGGCTGGCTCAGCAGGAGGTGCGGGATGAGGTCGCGGATGCGCAGGCGACGACCCTCGGCGCGGCTCAGGTTGAACAGCACGTCGTACTCGGTGAAGGAGATCTCGTGGGTCGGGAACTCGACCGTGAGCTGCCGCAGCACGGAGACCTGAGCGCGGAACAGCGACTCCCACGCGTCGACGGCCAACGATTTCGACGTCATGGGTCAACTCTATGCAACGCTATGCACCCGTATGCACGCGCCGGGCGTCGACGGTGCGCATGCCACGAGGACGGGGCGGATGCGCCCGTTAACAGAATCGAGGGCCGGTTGCCGAGGCAAGCAACCGGCCCTCTCCCTTGCACCAAGAGTGTCCTGCAATCACATTCCGCGTCAGCTGCCACAGCAAACAACTTCCGCACTCAGAAAGGTATAACAGAACGGTAACGGTGTCTAGTTGCCTTTTCGTTATTTTTCTGAGGATGCCCCGCGCTGGTGCTCGGGCGCGAGACCACCCGGCACCCGCCCGTAGACTGAGGGGTCGAACACGCGCGGAGAAGAGCCGCGGGCGCGAGCCGCGCACAGGTGCCGCCGAGGCGCGCCGCGGCGGTGAGCGCAGTCGAGAGCGAAGTGGGGGAGCCATGACCGAGGTCGTCGAGCAGGCGTCCCGCCGCCGCACGATCGCCGTCATCTCGCACCCGGACGCCGGCAAGTCGACCCTCAGCGAAGCGCTTCTCCTGCACGCGAACCGCATCACGAGCGCGGGCGCCGTGCACGGCAAGGGCGGCCGCGCCGCGACCGTGACCGACTGGATGGAGATGGAGAAGGCTCGCGGCATCTCGATCACCTCGGCGGCCGTGCAGTTCGAGCACGAGGGCGCCGTGATCAACCTCGTCGACACCCCGGGCCACTCCGACTTCTCTGAGGACACCTACCGCGTGCTCTCGGCGGTCGACTCGGCCGTGATGCTCATCGATGCGGCGAAGGGCCTCGAGGCGCAGACGATGAAGCTGTTCGATGTCTGCCGTCGGCGGGGCATCCCGATCATCACCGTCATCAACAAGTGGGATCGCCCGGGCCGCGATGCCCTCGACCTCATGGACGAGCTGCGAGACCGCACGGGCCTCGTGCCGCAGCCGGTCACGTGGCCGGTCGGCCTCTCGGGCGTCTTCCACGGCCTGCTCAACGTCGCCTCCGGCCAGATGGAGCGCTACCACCGCACCCCGGGCGGCGCGACGATCGCGAGCGTCGACACGCTCACCCCGGCCGAGGCGGAGGCCGAGTTCGGAGACGATTGGACGACCGCGCACGACGAGGCGGCGATCGTCGGGGCGGATGCGGCCGAGGCCGACGGAACCGCGGTCACCCCCGTGCTCTTCGGCGCCGCCGTGCTCAACATCGGCGTGCGCCACCTGCTCGACCTCATCGTGAGCGCCGCGCCGCCCGCCGTCGTGCGCGTGGACGACAAGGGGGCCGAGCGGTCCCTCGACGAGCCGTTCTCGGCCTACGTGTTCAAGGTGCAGTCGGGCATGGATCCCGCGCATCGCGACCGTGTGGCGTTCGCGCGCGTGTGCTCGGGCCGCTTCGAGCGCGGCATGATCGTGACGCACGCCCAGTCGGGGCGACCCTTCGCGACGCGGTACGCGCAGCAGGTGTTCGGGCAGGATCGCGCGACGCTCGAGGAGGCCTGGCCCGGCGACATCGTCGGTCTCGTCAACGCCGCTTCGCTGCGCCCCGGCCACACGCTCTACGACGAGCGTGCCGTGACCTTCCCGGCGATCGAGCCCTTCGCACCCGAGCACTTCCGCATCGCGCGCAGCACCGAGGCGAACCGGTACAAGCAGTTCCGCCGCGGCATCGAGCAGCTTGACGAGGAGGGCGTGGTGCAGGTGCTGCGCTCGGAGCGCCGCGGCGACCGCGAGCCGATCCTCGGCGCCGTCGGCCCCATGCAGTTCGAGGTTGTCGCCGACCGTATGGAGCGCGAGTTTCGGGTGCCCATCGCCTGGGATGCCCTGCCCTACTCGATCGCGCGCGTCACCGACCGCGCCAGCGCCCAGGTGCTCGAACGCAAGCGCGAGTGCGAGATCGTCGAGCGCAGCGACGGCAGTCTGCTCGCGCTGTTCTCGAACGAGTGGCGTCTGCTCATCCTGCAGCGCGAGAACCCCGAGCTGCTGCTCGAGGCCCCCACCGGAGCCGGGGCCGATGCGACGCCGGCGTCGTTGCCGCAGACGTCGTGAGGTTGTAACTTTTCGGTATGCCGAAAAATCGGGCGGCGGCGACCGCCCCGCCTCGCCGCGCGATGCGCCTCGCCGCCCTGGGAGTGCTCGCGGCCCTGGTGCTCGTCGGTTGCACGGCCCCTGCCCCTGCGCCAACCCCGGGGGAGGCGGACGATCGCCCCCTCGTCGTGACGACCTTCACCGTCATCGCCGACCTCGTGAGCGAGGTCGGTGGGGATCGTGTGCGTGTCGAGTCGATCACGCGCGTCGGCGCCGAGATTCACGGCTACGAGCCCACCCCGGGAGACCTGCGCCGGGCGCAGGATGCGGCGCTCATCATCGACAACGGCCTCAACCTCGAGGCGTGGTTCGAGCAGTTCCTCGAAAACCTCGACGTGCCGCGCGTCGTCGCGAGCCAGGGCATAGAGCCCATTGCGATCGCCGGTACGACCGCGCCCAACCCGCACGCCTGGATGTCGCCCGTGGCGGCCGAGAGCTACGTCGAGACGATCCGCGCCGCGCTCACCGAGCTCGACCCGCAGGGCGCGCCCGTCTTCGCGAGCAACGCCGCCGCCTACACCGCCGAGCTGCGCGCGCTCTCCGCCGAGCTCACCGCGGCGATCGAGGTCGTGCCCGAGAGCAGCCGCGTGCTCGTCACGTGCGAGGGGGCGTTCTCCTATCTCGCCCGCGACCTCGGGCTCGATGAGCAGTACATCTGGCCGGTGAACGCCGAGCAGCAGTCCACACCGCAGCGCATCGCCGACACGATCCGCGTCGTTCGCGACCGCGACGTGCCCGCCGTCTTCTGCGAGTCGACCGTCTCCTCCGACCCGATGCTCCAGGTGGCCGAGAGCACGGGCGCCCGCTACGCGGGAGAGCTGTACGTCGACTCCCTCTCCGAGCCCGACGGCCCTGTACCGAGCTATCTCGACCTGCTGCGCTACGACCTGGCCCTCATCATCGACGGGCTCACCTCATGACGAGCGTCGTGAGCCTCGACGGCGTCACGGTGCGTCACGGCGAGGTGCTCGCCCTCGAGAACGTGAGCCTCGAGATCGCCGCGGGCAGCGTGGATGCCCTCGTCGGCATGAACGGTGCCGGTAAGTCGACGCTCTTCGCCGCGATCATGGGCAGGGTGCCGCTCGCGAGCGGCAGAGTGCGGGTGTTCGGGGCAGCACCGAGCGTCGCGCGCTCGGCGGGCCGGGTGGCCTTCATGCCCCAGGGCGACAGCGTCGACCGCGCCTTCCCGCTCTCGGTGCGCGAGGTCGTGACGATGGGCCGGTACGGTCGCCTGGGCGCGATGCGGCGGGCACGGGCATCCGATCGCGATGCGGTGCAGGATGCCCTCGCTCGGGTTCAGCTCAGCGACCTCGCCGAGCGCCCCATCGGCGCGCTCTCGGGCGGCCAGCGCACGCGCGCCCTCCTCGCCCGCGCGCTCGCGCAGGATGCCGAGCTGCTGCTGCTCGACGAACCCTTCGCCGGCGTGGATCAGCGCAGCGAGGCCCTCATCGCGGGTCTGCTCACCCAGCTCGCGCGCGACGGCCGCAGCGTCGTCGTCTCGACGCACGACCTCACCACCCTCCCCGACCGGGCCGACCGTGTCATCCTCCTCGCCCGTCGGCTCATCACCGTCGACCGGCCCGAGGTCGCCCTCGCCCCCGAGTGGCTCGCGCGCGCCTTCCAGTTTCCCCGCGAGGAGCGCGCATGACTCTCCTCGACCTGCTTCTGGAACCCTTCGGCTTCGAGTTCATGGTGCGGGCGATGGCAGCCACGACGATCGCCGCCGTCGTCTGCGCCGTGCTGAGCTGCTGGCTCGTGCTCATCGGCTGGTCGCTCATGGGGGATGCCGTCGCGCACTCGGTGCTGCCCGGCGTCGTACTCGCGTATCTGATCGGCGCCCCCTTCGCCCTCGGCGCGCTCGTCTTCGGGCTCCTCGCCGTGCTGCTGATCGGTCTCGTGCGAGACCACAGCCGCGTCAAGGAGGACGCCGCGATCGGCATCGTGTTCACGAGCCTGTTCGCTCTCGGTCTCGTGCTCATCTCGGTCGTGCCCAGTCAGATCGACCTCGGCCACATCGTCTTCGGCAATGTGCTGGGCGTCTCGGTCGGCGACCTGTGGCAGATCGGCGTTCTCGGCGCGGTGGCGCTCACCCTGCTCATCGTGAAGCGGCGCGACCTCACGCTCTACGCCTTCGATGCCGACCACGCGCACTCGATCGGCATCTCGCCGCGCGCTCTCTCCGCACTGCTGCTCGGGCTGCTCGCCCTGACCGCGGTCGTGAGCCTGCAGATCGTCGGCGTCGTGCTCGTCGTGGCGCTGCTCATCATCCCGGGAGCGACGGCGCACCTGCTCACCGACAGCATGGGCCGGATGCTCGTGCTCGCGCCCGTCATGGCCGCGAGCTGCTCGATCATCGGCGTGTACGCCAGCTACTACCTCGACGTCGCCCCGGGCGGAGCGGTCGTGCTCACCAACGCGGCCCTCTTCGCTCTCGTCTACCTGATCGCGCCGAGGCGCGGGGTGCTGTGGCGCGTAGTGGAGCGCAGCAGATCACGCGCACGGTCTCGCTCGGAGGAGCGATCGATCGTCGCGTGATGGTGCTCGGCCGGTGCGATACGGCCCCTCGGCGCGCGGCGTGGAGGAGGGCGCGCGAGGTGCTAGATTCCCGCAGTGAACGTTGCGTCTCCCCGCCGTCGGCGGGCCGTCCTCCTCGCACGGACCCTCCTCGCGATCGGCCTCATCCTCCTGGTCGGCTACGGCACGGCACTGCTGTCGATCGGCCACTCCCAGCTCGCCCGCGCAGTGGTCTGGCTCGAGTCGGATGTCGACGACTGGCAGCGTTTCCCCGCCCGCACGATGGCTGCGTCCGGGCAACCGTTCGCATTCGAGCGCGCGGAGTCAGACGCGACGGAGCGCGCGTTCGCAGCGGCGGCCGAGAGCCTGGCCCTGCCCACGGATGATCTCGAGCAGTTCCTCGACGACACGCGCACAACGGCCTTTATCGTCATCCGCGACGATGCGATCATCGCGGAGTGGTACGGCAACGGTGCTGACGCGCAGGCCACGCAGACGTCGTTCTCCATGGCCAAGTCGTACGTCGCCACGCTCGTCGGCATCGCCATCGACGAAGGAGCGATCTCCTCGGCGGACGACCCGATCACCCAGTACGTCCCCGAGCTGCTGCAGTCGGATCCGCGCTTCGCACGCATCACTCTCGACCACCTCCTGACGATGTCGTCCGGTATCTCGTACGTCGAGCAGGGTCTGCCGTGGAGCGATGACGCGACGACGTACTACGCGCCCGATCTGCGGGCAGCGGCCCTCGCCGCCCGCATCGCCGGCGAGCCGGGCGAGGAGTGGCTCTACAACAACTACAACCCGCTGCTGCTCGGGCTGGTGCTCGAGCGGGCGACCGGCGAGAGCGTTGCGGCGTTCGCCGAGCGCACGCTCTGGCGCCGCATCGGCACCGAAGGGGAGGGCAGTTGGAGCCTCGACAGCGAAAGGTCGGGTTTCGAGAAGATGGAGAGCGGCGTCAATGCGCGCGCGATCGACTTCGCGAAGCTCGGCAGGCTCGCCCTCAGGGAGGGGGAGTGGGAGGGTGAGCGCATCGTGGACGCTCAGTGGATGCGCGATGCCACCTCGGCCCGCGGGCCCAGCCACGAGTACGGCCGGTTCTGGTGGGTGGCAGACGAGGGCGGCACTGGACGCGCCGACTTCTTCGCGCGCGGCAACTTCGGGCAGTTCATCTACGTCGCCCCGGAGACCGACACCATCATCGTGCGGCTCGGCCGGGAGCCAGGATACGACCACTGGCCCGCCCTGCTCGACCGGCTGGCGGCCGGCACGACGTTGCCCTAGAAGAAGTCTGGGCTCGGCGTCGAGGCGTAGCGGATCACGACGTCGGCGTGCCGGTCGAAGCGGTATCCCGCTCCGCGCACGGTGCGCACGATGTCCTCGTAGCCGCCGAGCTTCGACCGCAGCCGGCGCACATGCACATCGATCGTGCGCTCGTTCGGAACATCCTCGCCCTCCACGGCGTCGGCCCAGAGCGACGCGATCAACTCCGCGCGCTCGATGGTCCTCCCCTCCCGTAGCACGAGGTACTGCAGCAGCTCGAACTCCTTGTAGGTAAGGGCGGCGGTGTCGCCATCGAGCAGGACCCGCTTGCGCGAGATGTCGATCACGACTCCCTCGACGGGTTTCGGCGCCGGTGCGGTCCCGCGCCGATACCGGGCGAGCGCCGCGGGATCCTGCAGCGCGAGGCGCACGACATCGACGTCTCGACCGCCCGCGCCCGCCGGGGCGAGGGCGACGGCCGCGTGCGTCTGCGACTGCGGGGCGAGCTCGGCGGTGACGCGCTTGAGCTCGGTGACGAGGCGACCGAGGTCGATGCCCGCGGCGGCGGCCTTCGCCTCATCGAGGCCGACGTAGAGCACGAAGCCGCGCGCCTCCGTGCCGTCCGGCACGGCGCGCACTCGGGGCGTTGGAGCAGAAGGGGCAGCTGCCCGAGGCGCGCCGGGGCGGGAGGCTGCGCTCGCCGGGTCGGGAGCGCGCGCGGGGTCGGGGGCGGTCGTGGTGCGGTCGAGGGCGGCGAGAGACATGGGAGTGACGCTTTCGGCTGAGTCGAACGGCTCCGCACCGTCGGCACGCGAGTCGTTCGAGGATGTGCTGCGAGGGGTGCGCGCATCCCGCGCCGCATCGTCGGCAGAGGGAGCGCGGAGCCCGGCGTCGTCGCGGTCGTCCATGGCTTATCGCATGGGTCGTACGGTCAGCACGGGCTCGGCGTGGCCTGGAGAGAAGACCAGGTCGTCGATCACGCGCACATTCGACAGCACTCGTCAGCGCGCGCCGGCATCATCATGCCGGCGATCCCGAGGGCCGAAGCGGCAGCAGGAGGATTCGCGGTGACGGTCATGCCTTGCAGTATCCCCGGCGCTCTCGGGGTCGTCAAGTTTCCCCACCCCGCACCCCCTCCCGCCAGATCTGACGCGAAGGGGCGTTGTGCTCAGCGCCGAGCGCCCCTTCGTGTCAGATCTGGCACAAGGAGGGTGGGGCGCGGGCTAGGCGACCGTGCCGTAGAGGCGGTCGCCCGCGTCGCCGAGGCCGGGCACGATGTAGCCGTGCTCGTTGAGCCGCTCGTCGAGAGCGCCGAGCACGATCGTGACATCGCGGCCCTCCGTGGCCTTCTCGATCATCGAGAGCCCCTCGGGCGCGCCAAGCAGGCACACGGCTGTCACGTCGACCGCGCCGCGGTCGAAGAGGTACTCGATCGCGGACAGCAGCGAGCCGCCCGTCGCGAGCATGGGGTCGAGCACGAAGCACTGGCGGTTCGCGAGATCGTCCGGCAGGCGCTCGGCGTACACGCTCGGCTCGAGCGTCTGCTCGTTGCGCACCATGCCGAGAAAGCCGACTTCCGCTGTCGGCACCAGGGTGGTCATGCCGTCGAGCATGCCGAGGCCCGCACGCAGGATCGGCACGATCAAGGGCCGCGGCTCACTGATCGCGAGCCCCGTCGTCGTCGTCACCGGCGTCGTGATCTGCACCTCGTGCGTGCGCACACCGCGCGTGGCCTCGTAGGCGAGGAGCGTGACCAGCTCGGCCGTGAGCGCGCGGAAGGTGGGCGACGGAGTGGAGGCGTCTCGCAGAACCGTGAGCTTGTGGGTGATGAGGGGGTGGTCGGCTACGTGCACTCGCATACAGTCAATCTATACGGAAGGGGCACCATGACCGTCGTGAGCGCGGGCGACCGCGACGCCATGCGGGAGGCGCTCGCCGAGGCCCGGGCGGCGCTCGAGACCGGCGACGTGCCGGTCGGCGCCGTCGTGCTCGACGAGGGCGGGCGCATCATCGGGCGCGGCCGCAACGCCCGGGAGCGCGAGAGCGACCCGACCGCCCACGCGGAGGTCGTCGCGCTGCGCGAGGCGGGCCGGGCATCCGGCGACTGGCAGTTGTCGGGATGCACCCTCGTGGTGACCCTCGAGCCCTGCGTCCTCTGCACGGGCGCGATCCTCGCGGCCCGCATCGACCGTGTCGTCTTTGGCGCGTGGGAGGAGAAGGCGGGAGCCGCCGGGAGCGTGCTCGACCTGCTGCGCGAGCGCCGCCTGCCCTACCGCGTGCGCGAGGTCATCGCCGGGGTCGATGCGGAGGAGTCGGCGCGGATACTGCGCGACTTCTTCGCCGAACGCCGCCCGTAGAGGCCGCTCGCTACGCGAAGACGGCGACGACGGTGTTGACGAGCGCGAGCCCGCCTGCCGCGTGGAAGAACGGCTTCACCCCACGCGTGTTGCCGCTCTTGCGCGCGCGCAGCCAGCCGAGCAGCGCCGCGACGAAGACGAGGAGCGCCAGCCCGAGCTTGACGAAGATCTTCGTGTAGTCCTCGATCTGCGAGGCGGCGATGCCGGTGAGCGCGATGCCGGTGACGAGCTGGGTGATCGCGCCCCCGAGCACGGCGCCGATCGCGAAGTCGCTGTTACGGCGCATCTGCACGAGGAACGGGCCGACGATCGCGGCGAGACCGATGAAGTGGCCGACAACCAAGAACGAGTACAGGATTTCCATGGTCACTCTGCTCCTCTGATGACGAAGACGTCGGTGGGGGGATTGGCGTCGGCGCGGGGCGCGGCGACCTCCGGTTCAAGAACGATATCGCGGGCGGCGGGAACTGCGCGGCGAATGCCCGCACGCACGGCCCCGAGCACGGCGACGACGTCGGCGACCGGCGTCGACCGGCCGAACCCGAGTCGCGCGGTGATGACGAGCTGCTGGTCCTCGAGCCGCAGTGCGCGCACGTCGTCGACGGACTGCACTCCCGGTGTCCGCACGATCACCTCACGAATCGCCACGGCCTCGGAGCTCGCGAGAGCACCGGACTGGTCGGGGTTGTCGTCGGTCACGCTGGTCGCCACCTCTCGCCTGATCCGCGCCGCTGCGCGGTACCTGTCTGGCGACCTCCAACCTACACTCGTGGCATGACTGAGCAGCTGCCTTCCCTCGCGATTCTCGGCACCGGCTCGATGGGCGGTGCGATCCTGCACGGCCTGCGTCAGCCGGGGGTGAGCGTGCCGTCGCTGCGCGCCACGACGCGTACCGATGCCTCGGCCGCCGCGCTGCGCGAGCTCGGCGTGGAGGCCCGGGCGACGGAGCACGAGCAGAACGCGAACCGGTGGGCGGTCGAGGATGCCCGGCTCGTGCTCCTCGGCGTCAAGCCGGCGCAGATCCTTCCGCTGCTCGAGGAGCTCGCTCCGGCCCTGCACCCTGAGGCTCTCATCGTGAGCGTCGCCGCAGGCGTGACCACGGCCGCCATGGAGCAGCAGGTCGCGCAGGCCGTCGTGCGCGCCATGCCCAACACTCCCGCTCTCGTGGGCCGCGGTGTGACCGGCGTGAGCGGGGGCGCGCGCGCGTCCGCGGGCGATCTGGCCCTCGCGGCGTCGCTGTTCCGCACGGTCGGGACGGTGATCGAGCTGCCGGAGTCGCACATCGATGCCCTCTCCACCGTGTCGGGATCAGGACCGGCCTACGTCTTCCTGCTCATCGAGGAGTTCACGCATGCGGCCGAGGAGCTCGGATTCGAGGAGGAGGTGGCGGCCCTCATGGTGCAGCAGACCTTCCTCGGGGCGAGCCTGCTGCTGGAGGCGGGCGACGAGGAGCCCGCGGAGCTGCGGCGCCGCGTCACCAGCCCGAAGGGCACGACCGAGCGCGCCGTGGCAGAGCTGCAGCAGGCCGGGCTCGCCGAGGTCTTCGGGCGCGCTACGCGTGCCGCGCTCGCGCGGGCGCAGGAGCTCGCCGCGGGCGGTTAGGTCGAGCGGCACTGCTCTGTGACAGGGCTGGGCGACTCCTGACCTCCCTCTTGTGCGACGCATAGGCCCCGCATAGTCGCGGGCGCGACCGTGCTGGAGGGGCTCGCGGACCGCGCGGCCCGATCGACACGAAGGAGGCCGTCATGACGACGGAGAGCAACGATCGTTCTGACCAGCAGGGCACCTCGGAGCCGGCCCCGGCCGCGACGCAGCCCGCACCATCGACGACGAGCACGGGCCGAGCGCGGACGGTGCTCGTGGCGACTGCCGCGGCGGTCGGCTCGGTGCTCGTGCTCGGACTCACCTTCGGCGGGGGAGTGCTTCTCGGCACTCATCTGCCCGACCGCGGACCGGGTGGCGCCACCATCGCTGACGGCCCGCTCGACCGGCTGCAGGAGCGTCTCGAGGAGCGCCGCGAGCAGCGCGAGGAGCGCCGCGAGGAGCGGCGCGACGCCCAGGTAGACCAGCGCGAGGCACCTGCGCCGCCGCAGCAGGCGCCTGCCGACCAGTAGCGGTCGCTCGCGCCTCGCTCGGCGCTAGTGGTCGAGCGAGGCGAAGCGGTCGATGTCGCTCTCCGTGCCCGACACGATGATGAGGTCGTGGTTGGATACGACGGTCTGCTCGGTCGCATAGGTGAAGGGCTTGCCCGGGCTCTTGACGCCCACGACCGTGATCTTGTACTTCGTGCGCACCTGCGAGTCGGTCAGAGACAGACCGCGGATGGGCTTGGGCGGGTACATCTTCACGAGCACGAAGTCGTCGTCGAACTCGATGAAGTCGATCATGCGGCCCGAGACAAGATGGGCGACGCGCTCACCGGCTTCCGCCTCCGGGTAGATCACGTGGTTGGCGCCGATGCGGGCGAGGATCTTGCCGTGCGACTGGCTGATCGCCTTCGCCCAGATCTGCGGCACCTTGAGGTCGACGAGGTTCGCGGTGATGAGCACGCTCGACTCGATCGAGGAGCCTGTCGCGACGACGGCGATGGAGAACTCTTCAGCGCCGATCTGGCGCAGAGCATCCAACGACCGCGCGTCGGCCTGCACCGTGTGCGTGACGCGCTCCGACCACTTCTGCACGAGGTTCGGGTCTTCGTCCACCGCGAGCACCTCGCGGCCGAGCCGCTGCAGCTGCCCGGCCGTGGCCGCACCGAAGCGGCCGAGCCCGATGACGAGGACCGGGGCGTCGTGCCGGATTCTCTCAACCAACGATCGGCCTCTCTTCCGCCCGCCGGAACAGCTGCCGGCGTTGAGCCGCCGCGAGGGACGCGGCGAGGGTCACTGTACCAACGCGCCCCGCCCACATGGTGGCCGCGAGCACGAACTTCGCCGAGTCCGGCAGCTCGTTCGTCGTCAGCCCGGCGGAGAGCCCGCACGTCGCGAAGGCCGAGATCACGTCGAAGAGCACGATGTCGAGGGGCGCTTTCGTGATGTGCAGGATGATGATCGACGAGGTCGAGACGATCGTCGCCCCCCAGAGCACGATGCTTACCGCCAGTCGCAGCACGTCGGTCGGGATGCGGCGCTCGAAGACCTCCATGTCGCGGTCACCGCGGGCCTCCGCGAACGCGGCGAGGAACAGCACCGCGAGGGTCGTCACCTTGATGCCGCCGGCCGTGGAGGCACTGCCTCCGCCCACGAACATCAGCATGTCGAGCGCGAGAAGGGTCGAGCCGTTCATCGCACCGATGTCGATCGTGCTGAAGCCGCCCGAGCGGGTCATGACGGAGACGAAGAAGGCGGTCAGAGGGCGGTTGGCGTAGTCCTGGTCGCCGATCGTCGCGCTGTTGTTCCACTCGAGCAGCAGGATCACGACCATGCCGACGACGATGAGAGCGAGCGTCGTGACGAGGGTGAGCTTCGCGTGCACGCCCAGCCGCGTGCGGAACCGGGCGAAGCGCGTGAGGGCGAAGATGACGGGGAAGCCCAGTGAGCCCAGAAAAACACCGACGGCGATCGTGATGAGCATCCACGGGTCGGCCGAGAACTGCTCCATGCCGTCGACGAGCGGCACGAAGCCCGTGTTGGTGAAGGCTGAGGCCGCCAGGTAGAAGCCTTGCCAGATCGACGTCCACACGTCGAAGCCGGCGAGCAGCAGACGGGGCAGGATGATCGCGAAGAGCACGAGCTCGATCAGGAGCGCGCTCACGGCAACGGTCGTTAGGAGGTTGCCTATCTCTCCGAGGCGCACGGCCTGCGACTCTGACACCGGTCCGCCGCGCGTGCGGGCCGCGTTCGTGTCGCTCGCCGCGAGGAGCTTGGCGCGCAGCCCGAGGCGCCGTGAGACAACGAGGCCGAGGATGCTCGCGAGCGTGAGCACCCCGATACCGCCGATCTGCAGCGCCAAGACGATCACGACGTTGCCGAAGGTCGACCAGTGCGTGGCCATGTCCACGGTGACGAGGCCGGTCACGCAGATCGCCGACACGGCCGTGAACAGCGCGTCGGCGAACGGTGTGGGCTCTCCGCTCGCGCTCGCGATGGGCAGCATGAGGAGCGTGGTGACGAGACCGATGAGCACCGTGAAGACGATGATCGCGAAGCGCGCCGGTGAGGAGGAGAGGATGTCGTTCGTGCGGTCCCGCAGTCGCTGAAGGGGCGTGCGTTCGATTCGCGGCGCGTTGCCGCGCATGCGCGCCCTGCTGGCCATGGATGCTCCCCTCGGCCCGCGGGCCGCCTGTCATGGTACTCCGGGGCAAGCCTGAGTAGGTTGGTCACATGGCCGACATCTTCGACGTAATCGCGGACTCGACGCGACGCGAACTCCTGCAGCACTTGCTCGACGCCGCTCTCGCCGGCGATGCCTCCCCGGGCGAGTTGAGCGTGGGGGAGCTCGTCGAGCGCATGGACGCGACCCAGCCCACCGTCTCCAAGCACCTCAAGGTGCTGCGCGAGCACGGCCTCGTGACCGTGCGCGAGGAAGGGCAGCACCGCTACTACCGTGTCGACGCGAGCCCGCTCGAGGAGGTCGAGGATTACCTCGTGCCGTTCCTCAGCGCCGGCGCCGACGGCCTCGAACCGGTCACCAGCCCCGTCTTCACCGCGTGGGCCGGGGCGGATGTCGAGCGCGCCGGCAGCACGGTCGGCCGGGTCGCCGCGGGCGCCTCCCATCAGGCCAGAACGGTCGTGCACGAGGCGCAGGAGCGCTTGCACGGCGTGCAGGAGAAGCTGCACGAGGTTCAGGAGTCGGTGACGCAGAAGCTGCCCTGGAAGCGCGGCGAGAGCTGAGCATCCCCCTCGTGAGCCCCCGATCGGGTCTCTTTACTTCAGTCACACCTGCCCCTACTCTGAACGTCGGACACATTCGTCACTCCACGAGTGTGCGCACGACCCGAGGATGACGACATGGACCGCGACCTGAGCGATGTGCGCTTCCTGACGGTGGCCGAGGTCGCCGACATGATGCGCGTCTCCTCGATGACCGTGTACCGCATGGTGCATGCGGGCGACCTGCCGGCGATCCGCTTTGGGCGGTCTTTCCGCATTCCGGAGTCGGCTGTCGTCTCGGCCATCGACACGCCCATCAGCGACGTCGGCTAGACTCCTGCGGTACATGACACGGTCCTGAACGGGCCGTTGCTCCCGTTCAGTCGACGATCAGAGGATTTTCTATGGGTTCCGTCATCAAGAAGCGTCGCAAGCGCATGGCCAAGAAGAAGCACCGCAAGCTGCTGCGCAAGACGCGCCACCAGCGTCGCAACAAGAAGTAGGGGCCTCCGAGCCTCAGTCTGGCGTCCGACCCTCAGGGTCGGGCGCCTTTCGCGTTCCCTGGCTCAGCGTTCCCGGCGCGCCGACCTTGCGACGGCTCGTGCCTCACGGCGCACGCGCCGGCGTGCGGCGCGGATGCTCGCTACGCCAGCGGTGAGGATCGGCCACGAGCGCGCGGTCGCGTACCGGGCGAGAGCCGCGTCGGGGTTGACGACGACGCGGTTGCCGACGAGCTCGAGCAGAGGAATGTCGTTGCGCGAGTCCGAGTACGCCCAGCAGTCCGCGAGCTCGGCGCCGCGCTCGGCGGCGAGCTGGGCCGCGGCGGTTGCCTTGTGCGGCCCGTGCATGACGTGGCCGAGAAGCTCGCCGGTGAACACCCCATCGACGCTGACGATACGGGAGCCGATCGCGCCGGTGAGCCCGAGCCGCTCGGCGATGACGCGCGCACAGGCCTCCGGGGTGGCGGTGATGAGCCACACCTCGTGACCTTTGTCGCGATGATCCTGCGCGAGGCCCACCGTCTCGGGCAGCAGAAGTCGCTCGATGTGCTTCTCGTACGTCTCGATCGCGAGCTCCTCGAGCTCGGCTTCGGTGTGGCCGGCGACGAGCTCCAGAGCGCGGTCGCGCACCGCCACCTGGTGGCGGTGGTTCTCGCCGACCGCGATGAAGCGCATCTGCTTCCAGCCGAACCGCACGATGTCGCCGAAGGTCACGTAGCCGCGCTTCCACGCGGCGCGCCCGAGGTGGTAGACGCTCGCACCGCGCATGATGGTGTTGTCGACGTCGAAGAACGCCACGATCGGTGTCGGGCTGGGGGCGGCCGCGGGCCCGGTGTCGGCGTCGGTGTCAGACATCGTCACCAGCATAGGCACGGCGGTCGCCGCAGGCTCGCGCGTACACTGAGCGCGTGCCCGCGACGACTGTGACCCTTCTCGCTAAGCCCGGCTGTCACCTGTGCGATGTGGCCCGCGACATCATCGAGGATGCCCTGCTCGACTTTCCGCAGATCGAGCTCGTCGAGCACTCGATCCTGGATGATCCGGCGCTGTTCGAGCAGCACCGCGATGACATTCCCGTCGTCCTGATCGACGACCTCGTGCACACGATCCACCGGGTGGATTCCGCGCGGTTGCGCGCGGCTCTCGCGGCGGAGACGCACTGATGTGCGGGCGCTATGCGAACACGAAGAGCGGTGAGGAGCTCGGCGCCTACTTCGAGGCCGACGAGGTGGACGCGGTAGCGATGCCCGCCAGCTGGAACATCGCGCCCACCCAGCAGGTGCCCGTCGTCGTCGACCGGGTGCCGAAAGACGACCCCGAGGGGATGCCCTCGCGCCTCGTGACCGTGGCGCGCTGGTCGCTCGTCCCCCGGTGGGCGACCGAGCTCGCCTCGAAGTATCCGACGTTCAACGCGCGCAGCGAGACCGTCACGGAGAAGGCCACCTTCAAGAATGCCGTCGTGCGTTCGCGCGCCATCCTGCCCGCCGACGGCTACTACGAGTGGCACACGGTCGAGGGCCCGAGCGGCAAGCCGGTCAAGACGCCGCACTGGATCACCGACCCTGCGGAGGGCGAGCTGGCCTTCGCCGGGCTGTACTCGTGGTGGCGGCCCCCCGTCGCCGAAGGCGCGGAACCCGAGCCGTGGGTGCTGACCGCGTCGATGCTCACGCGCGCTGCCCTCGGGCCGGCGGCGAGCATCCACGATCGGGCTCCCGTCATGCTGCCCAGGGAGACGTGGGACACCTGGCTCGACCCGACCGTGGAGGGTGATGCCGCCCTCGTCGGGATGGTCGTCGCCGAAAGCGAGACCGTTCTCGACCGTCTCGAGCTGCACCCCGTTGCGCCACTGCGCGGCGACGGGCCGCACCTCATCGAACCGGTGAGCCGGTAGCGCCTGTCGAGGATCGCGTCAGCCGCGCATGCCGCGAGCGACCTCGTCGGCAGCGCGCACGTAGCTCTGCAGCGCGGCCGTGTCGTAGTCGCTGTTCGTGATGCGGAAGGTGCGGGCCTTCTTCCCATCGCCCTCGAGCAGCCCACGACCGTCGTCGATCGCGACGCCCTCGTAGAAGATGAGCGAGATTTTGCCCTTGCCGAGAACAGTCTGGATGAGATTCTTCGAGCTCGAGTAGACCAGGCAGTCTTTCCACTTGATCGCCTCGTCGAGCTCGACACCCGCGTGGAGGATGTCGTCGCGAACGGCCAGGAAGAGCGGGGCGATGGACGCGTCGAGCGCGTCCAGGTACTCCGTCACGAGCTGATTGCGCGATGGTGTTGTCATGGTGTCTCCCTTCCTCCGTCACCGTATCCCCGGGAGAGGGTCGACAGCTTGGACGATATGGCCATGAGTGCCTCGACCCATGCCGAGTCCCGATCGACGTAGGCGGAGGGTGGCACGCCGACGATCGCGCGGAAGGTGCGCGAGAAATGGGACTGGTCGTAGAAGCGAGCGAAGTTGACGCTCTCGACGAGCACGCTGTCGCGGGGGGAGCCAGGGCAGCCAGCGTCGATGAACTCCTGCACCGCGATGATCGCCGAGAGTTTCTCGGCGGAGACGCCGAACCGGTTGCGATGGAGTCGCCTCCGGTGGCGCGCCGACACGTCGCTGGATGCCGCGCGCGAACCCGTGGTGGGGACGAGCTGCCCGTGGCGTGAGATCGCCTCGAACGAGAGAGGCGCCGGCGCCGGTGAGGAACGCTCCGGCAGGTCGCCCTGCCACGCCAGAGGACGGCGGGTGCCGACGAGCACGACCGGCTCGGTCGCGCGAAACCTGCCGAGGCGGGCGCCGGGGCCGACCAGAAAGGCCGTGTCGAGGATGACCGACGTGCCCTCCTCCGCCGTCCAGTGCACTCGGCCCGACTCGACGCGCACCAGATCGAAGAAGGGTTGCGGGTGCCAGTGCTCGTTGAGGCTGCGCGCCGACAGTTCCCAGTGCGCGCGGGCCTCAGCGCCCTCGCCCTCGGCGCGGTAGCCGAACGAGGTCAGCACTGCGCCCAGAGCCCGAGCCGGGCATCCTGAGCCGCACGCTCGGCGGCGCGCAGCTCGTCCCAGTAGCGATCGTTGGGCTCGAAGAGCACCGCCTCGGCGGCGCCGCGCGCGACGAGCTCGAGATTCACGAAAGTGCCGTCCTGCGTGTACAGGTACAGCAGCTCGCGACCAAAGGGGTCGCGCGGGTCGCGGTCGTATTCCACGCGCAGTCTCGCACCGACCGGGGCGAGCTCGGCGAGCAGCGCCTCGGCCTCCGGACCGAAGCACTCGACCTCGGGGTAGACCTCGGGAGTGTCGATGCCGGTGAGGCGCACGGCGAGCTCCTCGCCGTTCAGGTCGAGGCGCAGCGTGTCGCCGTCGGTGATCGACACGACGGTGCCCGTCGACGACGCGGATGCACCACCTACGCCACTCGGGGCATCAGTGCCGCACGAGGTGAGGCTCAATACCAGCCCGGCGATCGCGAGGGCCGAGCCGAAGAGGACGGGCGTGAGCATGCTGTGAGGCTACCGGGCACCTCCGGCCCTGCGAGCGCCGCGAGCTAGGCTGACCGCACTGCACGCACCGAAGGAGGTGGGTCGACGTGAGCCCTCGCGAGACTGACCTGGATCCGCGCTACCCGACCGCCTTTCAGCGTGGTGGGGCGCAGGAGACGCCACCGTCCCCGACGCCCGCACCGGAGACCCGCGCATCCCGACCGGGCACGCCGACGGCGCCGATACTCGACGAGGGGATCGCCGCACCGGCATCGCCGCAGCGGAACCGCGCGACGGCGCGCGCCGTGGCCGACCACGCGCACTTCGAGATCGTCGTGGCCGGCAACCCGTGGTTGCGCGCCCTGTGGGCGGTGGGCGGGCTCGCCCTCGCCCTCGCCATCGCGCTGACCGTGTACGGCGAGTTCGCCTTCAGCGTCGCACCGGCGGGAGGCATCTACGACCCGAGCGCCTACGTCGTGCCGCGGATCGCGCAAGTGCTCGCCCTGCCGCTCAGCATCGCCGGAGTCGTCGCTCTCACCGCCGCGGCGAGCCTGCGCATCGTGGCCTGGCGGCCGAGCGGCGCGCGTCAGGCGGAGGAGTAGCGCGCTCAACTCTGGCACTGCGGGCAGAACCAGGTGATGCGCTCGGTGAGAGCATCCTCGCCGAGCGTGCCCCGCCGCACCGGAGTGCCGCATCGTCGGCAGGGCTCCCGGTCTCGGTGCGCGACCCACAGGCGACGGCCCCGACGCGTATCGCCCGTCGTCGTGCGCTCGCCCCGATCGCGGTTGGCGCGGATGAGCCGCACCGCCAGATCGAGCACGGCAGCAGCATCCACGTCGCCCACAGCGCGCTCGGGCAGTATCCCGCGCAGGAAGAGCGTCTCGTTGCGGTAGTCGTTGCCGAGGCCGGCGACGACGCGCTGGTCGAGCAGCGCGAGCCCGATGGGTCGAGTCGGGTCAGCAGTGAGGCGCCGCAGCGCCTCCGCGCGACTCCACCCCTCGTCGAGAGGGTCGGGCCCGAGATGACCGACAAGCTCCTCTTCCCGCTCGCGCGGCACGACGTCGAGCTCACCGAGCGCGAAGCCCACCGCCTGCCAGCCGTGAGCATCCCCGCCGCCCGGGCCGACCTCGAGCACGATGCGCGCCTCGAACGCCGGTCGGCGCCATCGCGTCCCCGGGCGGTAGACGTGCCACGAGCCCTCCATCTTGAGGTGCGAGTGCACCACGAGCGGGCCGATGCGCATGAGAAGGTGCTTGCCCCGCGCCGCCACGGACTCCACGATCTCGCCGCTCAGGTCAACGGTCGCGTGCTGGGGAACGCGGACATCGCAGACGAGCACGGTGCGGCCCTCGAGCGCCTCGGCGAGCCGGCGCGCGGCACGGTGGACGGTGTCTCCCTCGGGCATGCTCGACGCCTCACACCCTCAGCCGCAGGCCCTGAGGCGTGGCGACGAAGCCGGAGGCCGTCAGCGCCTCGGCGAGCGGCGTGCCGAACACGCTCTGCGAGTTCGCACGCTCCACCCGCAGGCTGCGCAGCCGGGCGCGCACGACGGTGGCGAGCTCGACCGCGGCGCATTCCAGCACGGCGGGGTCGTCGGTGAAGGTGAGGGCGCTCTTGCCGCCGCGCTCCAGGTAGACGGCGAGGTGGCCGTCGACGAGCACGACGACCGCCCCGGCCTTGCGTCCGGCACGGTGACCAGGCGAGGCTCCTCGGGCGGCGTCGGCCGGATCGATCCGGGGTGCGGGCCACGGCAGCGCCGCGCCGTAGGGGTTGGCGGGGTCGCTCGCGGCGAGCACCGTCGCGCGCAGTGCAGGGGCGGCGTCGGAATCGCGCGTGTGGGCGCGCACCCGATCGACGGTCGCCGGAGTCGCGAACTGCGCCGCCCCCAGGTGCTCCACGAAGTATCCGCGGCGCACGCGGCCGGCCTCCTCCATCCGGCTCAGCACGCGGTACAGCAGCGCGAAGCCGCCGACCACATCCTCGGCCTGCGCCGCGCCTCGCGTGATGACGCCGTGCCGCTCGAGGAGCGTGTCGGCCAGGTGCGCGGCCCGTCGCGTCGCGTCCGCATCGCGCACCGGCAGGAGCGACCATCGCCCCGCCGCGATCGGCGGCCCCGTTCGAGAAACCGAGGCGGGTCTCGCGTAGCCGCGGTAGCTCCGCGAGCGCGGGGCGCGCCGAGGAGCGCTCGCCCTCTGGCGCGTGGCACCGAGCATCGCCCGCACGGGCGCGAGCGTGTCGTTGGTGAGGAGCCCGGCCCACACGAGCTGCCAGAGATCGTCAGCCAGGGCGGCGTCGTCGAGGCGCTCGAGGCCGTCCTGACTGTTGACGACATCGGAGAGCTGGCGGAAGAAGTAGGCGCCGCCGCCGGAGAGCGCCGTGAGGATCGCCTGCTGAGACGCGGTGGGCTCGCTCGGTGCGGGGTCGCGCAGGCTCAGCGGCGCCGACTCAGGCAGGTGGAGGCTCAGCCAGCCGTCGTTGCCGGAGAGCGAGCCCTCGCCCGCCCACACGAGCTCGCCTGCCGCGGTGAGCTCGTCGAGCCAGGCGGGAGAGTAGTCGCGCACGCGGCTCGGCAGCACGAGGGTCTCCCACGCGCTCGCGGGCAGGGAGGCGCCCTGCAGCTGCTCGACCGCCTGCAGCACGCCGTCGAGGCCGCGCAGAGAGCCGCCCACGTTCTGCCAGGAAGGCAGGAAGCGCCCGAGCGTGCCAGCGCTCACGGGCTCGATCTCCGAGCGCAGGGCAGCGAGGCTCCTCGTGCGCAGACGGCGCAGCACCTCGACATCGACCCACTCGGTGCCGCTCGCGCCCGGGCGGAACTCGCCCTCGAGCACACGTCGCTCGCCGGCGAGCCTGCGCAGGGCATCCGTGACGACCGCGATGCCGAGGCCGAAGCGCTGCGCCACGTCCTGCGCGACGAACGGAGCGTGCGTGCGCGCGTGCCGCGCGACCAGGTCGCCGATCGGGTCGGGCACGGCCTCGAGGAACGCCGTCGGTACGCCGATCGGCACCGGTGTGCCGAGGGCGTCGCGCAACCGCGCAGCGTCCTCGACGACGGCGTGGCGGGCCTCACCCGCGATCGACACGGCGAGCACGCGGTTCGCGCGGCCCATCTCCTGCAGCCATGACGCCACGACCTCCTCACGGTCAGCGGGCTGCCCGATCGCCTCGACCTCGGTGCGCTCGACGAGCTCGCCGAGCGAGAGCGGGCCCAGCAGGCGGAGCAGGTCGACCACGCCCTCGGCGTCGCGCGCGCGGCGATCCGGGGCGAGGCGCTGCAGCTCGGCCTCGGTCTGCTCGATCACCGCCGGGTCGAGCACCTCGCGCAGTTCCGCGCGGCCGAGCAGCTCGGCGAGCAGGGTCGAGTCGATGCTGAGGGCGGCCGCGCGCCGCTCGGCGAGCGGACTGTCGCCCTCGTAGAGGAAGGCGGCGACGTAGCCGAACAGCAGTGAGCGGGCGAACGGGGAGGGGGTCGGTGTCTCCACCTCGATCAGGCGCACCGTGCGCTGGCGGATCCGATCGGTGAGCTGTTTCAGGCTCGGCAGATCGTAGACGTCGCCGAGCACCTCGCGCACCGTCTCCAGGATGATCGGGAAGTCGGGGAACTCGCGGGCGACCTCGAGCAGCTGGCTCGCCCGCTGCCGCTGCTGCCACAGTGGGCTGCGCTGGCTCGGGTTGCGTCGCGGCAGCAGCAGGGCCCGTGCGGCGCACTCGCGGAATCGGCTGGCGAACATCGCCGAGCCGCCCACCTCGACCGTCACGAGCTCGTCGAGCTCGTCCTTCTCGAAGAGGAAGAGCTCGGCGCCGGGCGGCTCGCTCTCGGTATCGGGAAGCCGCACGACGATGCCGTCGTCCGCCGCGATGGCCGCGCCGTCGAACCCGTGGCGCTCGCGGATGCGCGCCGACACGGCGAGGGCCCAGGGGGCGTGCACCGCGAGGCCGTACGGCGAGTGCAGCACGAGCCGCCAGTCGCCGAGCTCGTCGCGAAACCGCTCGACGACGAGCGTCTCGTCGGTGGGCAGGTGGCCTGTGGAGGCAGACTGCTCGGCGAGCAGGCCATCCAGATTGAGGATGGCGCGGTCGTCGAGACCGGCCGCGACGAGGCGCTCCCGGCGCCCCTGCGCGGTCACCGCGCCCAGCTCGCGCGTCGCCTCGCCGAGGGCGCGACCGAGCTCCGCGGGGCGACCGAGGCCATCCCCGCGCCAGAACGGCACCTTGCCGGGCTGCCCGAAGGCGGGAGTGACGACAACCCGGTCGTGGGTGATCTCGTCGATGCGCCAACTCGTCGCCCCGAGCGAGATGACGTCGCCGACCCGCGACTCGTAGACCATCTCCTCGTCGAGCTCGCCTACGCGGCGCCCGGCACCCTCGCCGGGTAGGAAGACGCCGTACAGGCCCCGGTCGGGAATGGTGCCGCCGCTCGTGACGGCGAGGCGCTGCGCTCCGGGTCGCCCGTTCAGCTCGCCCCGCACGCGATCCCACACGATGCGCGGGCGCAGCTCGGCGAAGCGGTCGCTCGGGTATCGGCCGCTCAGCAGGTCCAGCACTGCGTCGAAGGCCGACCGCGGCAGGCCGGCGAAGGGCGCGCTGCGCCGCACCGTCTCGAACCACTCCTCGACCTCGCACGGCTCGAGCGCCACGTGGGCCACCGTCTGCTGCGCGAGCACGTCGAGAGGGTTCTGCGGGATGCGCAGCTCTTCGATCAGGCCGCTCACCATCCTTTCGCTCGTGACGGTCGCGTGCAGCACGTCGAGGCGGTGCTTGGGCATGAGCACGCCCGTGGAGACCTCGCCGACCTGGTGGCCGGCGCGACCGATGCGCTGCAGGCCGCTCGCGACGCTCGGGGGAGCCTCCACCTGGATGACGAGGTCGACGGCGCCCATGTCGATACCCAGCTCGAGGCTGCTCGTCGCGACGACGCAACGCAGGCGGCCGGACTTCAGATCGTCTTCGATCTCGGCACGCTGGTCTTTGCTCACCGAGCCGTGGTGGGCGCGGGCGAGGAGGGGAGGCTGCTCCGAGCCGACCCGACGAATCGCAGATTCGTCGGCGCTGGCGTCGCGCGAACGCGATGCGTTCGCCTCATGCTCCAGCGCGCGCTCCGCCTGGATCTCGTTGAGTCGCGCGGTCAGCCGCTCGGCCAGGCGGCGAGAGTTCACGAAGACGATTGTCGACCGCCTCGCGAGCACGCGATCGACGATGTCCTCCTCCACGTGCGGCCAGATCGACGGGGGCGGCGCGACCCCCGAGGTCGAGCCCTCCTCCTCGACCGGCACGAGCGAGCCGGGCGACGTCATGTCGTCGACGGGAACCGAGATCGTCAGGTCGAACGTCTTGGCGGCAGGCGGCTTCACGATCGTGACGGGAGCCGAGCCGCCCAGGAAGCGTGCGACCTCCTCGACCGGCCGCACGGTCGCCGACAGCCCAATGCGCTGGGCAGGGCGCGCCAGGCGCGCGTCCAACCGCTCGAGGCTGAGCGCGAGGTGCGCTCCTCGCTTGGTGCCCGCGACGGCGTGCACCTCGTCGACGATGACGGTGGTGACGCCGTCGAGCGTCTCCCGGGCGCTCGAGGTGAGCATGAGGTACAGGCTCTCGGGCGTCGTGATGAGGATGTCGGGAGGGTTCTTCTGCAGCGCGCGACGCTCCTGCGTGGAGGTGTCGCCCGACCGCACGCCGACCGTGATGGGCGGCACCTCGGCTCCGAGGCGCGCCGCGGTGCGCTCGACGCCGATGAGCGGGGCGCGCAGATTGCGCTCGACGTCGACGGCGAGGGCCTTGAGGGGGCTCACGTACAGCACAGTTGTGCGTGCGCCGTCGCCCGTGGCGCTCGCCGAGCGCTGCGCGGGGCTCGCCACGAGACGGTCGATCGAGGAGAGGAAGGCCGCGAGCGTCTTGCCGGATCCCGTGGGTGCGACCACGAGCGCGTGGCGGCCGGTCGCGATCGCCTCCCACGCCCCCAGCTGCGCCGGCGTCGCCGCGGGGAACGCCCCGCTGAACCACTCCCGCGTCGCGGGCGCGAAGCGACCGAGCACGTGGTCGGGCGCGGGGTCGGTCATCCCGCCATTCTGCCCCGCCGCACCGACCGCGAGTCTGGCAGAGGGGCGTGCGATTCTCTCAGGCGTAGCGCGCGCGCAGGAAGGCGAGCACGTCGGCGAGCTCGGGCTCGCTCACGCTGTGGCCGAGTCCTTCGTAGATGCGGGTGGTGAGGGTGGCGTGATGCGGCAGCCAGCGCTGCGTCGCCTCGACGAACGACGCCGGGATGACCTCGTCGAGCGTCCCGCGCCCCCAGAACACCGGGGGAGCCAGCTGCGCGAGTCGATCATCGGCGGGCCCGAGGCCGGGCACGACGAAGCCGGCGAGGGAGACCGCGAAGGCGAAGCGTTCCGGTGCGTGGCGCAGCAGCTGGATGCTCATCGCACCGCCCTGGCTGAATCCGAGCAGCCCGACCGAGGTCGCCGGCGTGGAGTCGAGCCACTGCAGCAGTCCTCGGGCGGCGGCGTCGGCGCCAGCGGCGCGCTCCTCGTGCGTGACGTTCTCGAGGGGGTACCAGGAGTAGCCGGGGCCAGCGCGCAGAGGAGCCCGCACCGCGGCGATCACCGGATCGAGGGGGAGGTGCGGCGCGAGGCCGAAGAGGTCGCCCTCGTGCGAGCCGTAGCCGTGCAGCAGCACGAGCAGAGGGCGCTCCGCCCGCTCGCTCTCCGGTGCCGACCACAGAACGGCGCTCTCGTCGATCAGCTGCACGGCGCTCATGCGTCCATCGTGCCAGGTGAGCCGTGTCCGATGCGCGCAGGGGGCCGCTGCGCGGGTGACAATGGAGCATGGCTACCGTGCGCACCCCTGACCCCAATCCGGGCTGGCTCTCGGATGAGGAGCTCGAGCAGATCCGCCAGCGCTTGCCGCTCGTGTACATCGAGGCGGTGCCGGTGCGCGTCGACGGCATGGGAACGGTGACCGATGTCGGCGTGCTGCTGCGCGCGACCGACTCAGGCAGCATCACGCGCACCCTCGTGAGCGGCCGGGTGATGTACGGCGAGACGTTGCGCGACGCGCTCTTCCGCCACCTCGAGAAAGACCTGGGGCCGATGGCGTTCCCGCAGCTTCCGGCCTCGCCGGTGCCGTTCTCCGTAGCCGAGTACTTCCCCTTCCCGAGCCCGACACGCTTCTCCGACGATCGGCAGCACGCCGTCTCGCTCGCGTACGTCGTGCCGGTCACGGGCACGTGCGATCCTCGGCAGGATGCGCTCGAGCTCACCTGGTTGAGCCCGGCCGAGGCGGCGACCGACCGGGTCTCCGACGAGATGGAGGGCGGTCGCGGGGCTCTTCTGCGCTCCGCCTTGGCCTCCGTCGGCGTCCTGCCCTAGCAGTTCCGCACCCCCGCACTGGGGTCAGAAACACCCCCGTTCTAGGGACATGAACGAGGTTCAGAGACCCGTAGGGTGATGAGCGGGGGCGGCACTCGGTCGTCGCGCCGGCAGGTCAACCCGGGGGCAGCTCATGTTTCGTCGACTATCCACGCGTGTTCTCGCGTCTCTCGCGGCCGTGGGGCTCATCGGCCTCCTCTCTCCCTTCGCCACGTTGCCCTCCGCCGTCGCCGCCGAAGGCGACCCCGACGAGCCGGTCCTCATCCAGTTCGAGAAGGATGCGATCCCCGCAGCGCCCACCACCGTCGGCCCAGGCCAGACAGTCACGTACCAGTTCACGATCAACTGCTCCTCCCTCGAGACCGACTGCCTCGACCTCACCCTCGCCGACTCTGTGCCATCACCGCTCGTGCTGCAGTCCGTGACGATGGCCACGCAGAATCCGCCGATCGACGTTCAGATCACCGGCAACGACTTCACGGTCGAGGTCATCGACGATCTCGGCGGCGGCTTCACGGGAATGCAGGCCGGCACGGGAGTGCAGCTCAACGCGACCGCTACCGTGCCCTCCGACATCTCCTCAGACCTCGATGGCGTCGCACTGACCAACACCGCGACGGTGACTGTCAGCAACCGTGCGGATCTGGCGCTCGATCCTCCTCGTCCGAATCTCGTCGAGTCGAGCGCCGAGGTTCTCCTCGCGGTGCCGCGTCTGCTGGGCTCCGACACCACGAAGACGGTGACCCCCGAATCGACCCCCGCCGTACTGGGCCGCACCGTCGCCTTCGAGCTCGGCGCAACCAATACGAGCAACGGCTCCGTCGACGAGCTCGTCATCCAGGAGCCGGCCGACACCTCCTCGACGATCCTCGACTACGTCACGATCACGGGACTGAGCGCCCTCGAACTGCCGGAGGGCGCCGATCGCGTGCGCGTCGACTGGTTCGACGGCACAGTCTGGGCGACGGGCAGCGCGGCCGCGACGGCGACCCTGCCGGATGGAGTCGACACGGCGCAGATTCGCGGGCTCCGATTCGTCTTCACCTCCAGCACGGGGCGTGTCGACCGCGGGGCCGCCGGCGGCATCACGATCGAGGGCGAGCTCACGGCCACGGCCGCGGCGCTCGACTCGACCACGACGCTGACGAACACCGCGAGCTCGTGGGTACGGTTCGGGGGCACGACCACGACCGCTGAGCCGGCGGCCGACACGATTCGCCTCGACCCATCCAGCATCTCCCCGATCGCCACGAAGCAGTTCGACAGCTCGTACGTGATCGGCGGTGCGCTCGAGCGCGTGACGATCGGCGGCCAGAACGGCGGCGACTTTCCCCTCAAGGAGCTCACGCTCACGGAGCCCGCCCCCGGCTCCTCCTCGCTCGCGGATCAGGGTCTCAGCTTCGACAGCTGGATCGACGCGGAGATCGAGTGGCCGGTGAGTGCGACGAGCGCGGAGGTCAGCTACTGGCACGCAGGCGACGCCGACTTCAGCGCGCCCCTGACGACCACCGCTGTCGACACGCTGCCGGCACCCGTGGATGCTGCGCTCGTGCAGACCGTGAGCGTGCGGTTCCTCAGCACGCTGCCGGGAGGTATGGCCCCCGGTCAGTACGCCTCATTGCCGTTCCGGGTGCTCACCGAGGCGGTGGTGAGCGACGTGACGACGACCAACCAGGTGCGGGTCGATGTCGTCGCCCTCGATGACGAGACGGCATCGGCGGTCGCGTCGGACGAGCTGACGCGGCGCACCTCGCGCGTCAACACCGAGATCGAGAAGATCATCAGCCCGGACGAGCTCTACAGCCTCCCGGGGGCGACGACGCTCGTCTCCCTGCCCGGCCGCATCACACCGCTGCCCGTCGCCGCGGTCGATCCGACCGCATCGACGGTGGGATCGGTGTCTTTCGTGATCACCGATCCGCTCGACGCGGGCGTCGACGAGTTCTACAACTACTTCATGCTCACCAACATCGTGGCGACGGCCGTTCCTGCCAACACGACGCTGACGGTCGAGTACTTCGACGGAGCGACCTGGGCCGTGCTGCCCGGTGCCAACGGGCTCCTCGGTCCTTCGTTCCTCACCACGAGCATCGACGCGGGTGTGCGCGAGGTGCTCCAGGGTGTCCGGTTCACCTATCAGCACGTGAACTACGAGACGACGGGAACGTTGCTGAACCCCGGGTTCAGCGCTCAGCCGAACCTTCGTTTCGCCCTGCGTGACGAGCTGCGAGACGGCACCGGCGAAGCAGCGTCTGCGACGCGCACCGAGTCGATCAGCGTCGACAACGCTGTGCAGTCTCGGGTCGCCAACCCGGTGGCGACACCTTCGGAGGCCACGAGCGACGCGATCGCCCCGATTGTGCTGCTGTCGACCGCGGACGGGAGCGGTGGCTCGGGAGGCTCGGGCGGCATCACCGCCATCGCGAAGGAGTGGCAGAACGTCGCCAGCACGGGCTTCGAGGCCGTGAACGCCCGTAGCGCCGACCTCGCGACCGCACGGCTCACCTGGGGAACTGCGGGAACCTTCTTCGATTCCGTGGTTCTCAGTGACAGCGCGACGGACCCTGCGACGACACCGGTCGCCGACACGGTGTTCGAGGCGTTCGATCTCGCACGCATCCCCGCGATCACGCCCGGCATGGATCCGCTCCTGACGTTCGACAGGGTCACCGCGGTGGAGCTCTATGTGCCGGGCTCGGGCTGGGTCGGCGCTGCCGGAGATCCTTGCCCGACGAGTTGCGACGGAACGTTCCCCGGCTACACCCTGACCGACGCCGAAAGCGCTGCGGCGACCGGTGTGCGACTCATCTTCGAGGAGAGCCCGACCCGAGGCGCGCGCATCGGCACGAACCCCGCGGCCCCCCCGGTGGGCGCAGGGGTGGCGCCGTCGATGGATCTCGATCGACGCCTGGACCTCATCTTCGAGGTGCGGGACGTGCGACGGTCCGACAGCGACGTCGCGGTGCTCGGAGCCACGCGAGGGGCGATGTACAACACCGCGGACGTCGGTGTCGTCAACAACACCGCTCGTATCGAAGGCCGCGATGCATCCCAGTCCGTGGTGCTCACCCGTACGGCAGCGGATTCGATCCTGATCCTTGATCAACCGCTCACGGTCGAGATCACGAAGAGCTGGGTCGACGGCCCACTGGGCACCCCCCCTGAAGGCACGCCGCAAGCGCTTTACCCGCGCGCGCGCATGACGATCGACGCGCAGAACACCTCGGTCTCGAGGGTCGACGAATTGTCGATCCTCGACCCCGTGGCTGGCACCGATCCCTTCGAGTCGGTCAACCTGTACGACATCGTCACACTCACGGTGCCAGCGGGTGCGACGACCACCGAGGTTCTTCTCACGCGCGAGGGCGGCGCCGTCGACTCCTACACGCGGTCGGCCGCTCTCGCGCTCACACCTGCCGGACTCGCCGACGTTGTGGGAATCGAGGTTGTCCACACGGGCCGCATCGATGTGGAAGCCTCGACACGACTCGTCGTGGACACCCAATTGCGACAGGACCTGCGCAGCGCTCCCGGAACCAGGGTCGACCGCACGACGAGCGCCTTCGTCGACAACACGGCGCAGGCGACGATCACTGACCCCGGCGGCCTCACCGACCCGCCGTCAGGTCAGACCGACAACGTCCTGACCGCTCAAGCGAGCGCGCAGGTCGCTGTCGAGGATCTTGTGTACGGAGTGACCGCGACCAAGGGCATTCAGGCCGACACGACGGCGACGGCCAGCACTCCCGCGACGCAGTTCGACGGCAATGCGCGCACGGCGGTCGTCACGCTGACGGGTCAGCCGTCCGGCAACGTGCGATCGACCGACATGGTGTTCGACGACGTGACGCCCTCCTTCTGGAACGCCTACAACTTCGCCGGCTTCTCGTCGCACTCGTTCGCGTCGCCTCTCAATCGCGTCAAGGTCGATGTGCTGGTGGGGATCGACTACGTGATCAACGGCTCAGGCGGGCTCAGCGCAGAGTGCGCGGGTTCGGCGACACTCGACGCCTGCTGGGTCGAAGGGTCTTTCGCCTCGACGCTCGCTCTTCCGACTCTGCCGCCGACGACCACCACCTCCGACATCCGAGGCGTGCGTTTTCACTACACCCGCGCCGACGGAGCCGCGTGGGAACGACCGTTCAACCCTCTTCAGACGGTGCGCTTCACCGTCACGCGCCGCGATCTTCTGGTCGCTCCCAGCACTGAACCGGTGCCGTCGACGCTGTACATCTACGCACAGCCAGCACCGGGCGAGTCGCAGATCGGTGTATTCACCAATGATGTCGAGGTGCTCTCCTGGGCCGACAACGGTACGGATGCTCCGCTGTGGGACGCGCGGGACGACGACACCCGGCAGATCCTGTTCCAGCACCGACCTGCCGAGGTGCGCGTGATCAAGACGCCGTTCGGCCCGCTCACCCTGGGCGCACCGATCCCGTACGAGATCACCGTGCAGAACCTGGGAACGGGTCAGGACAAAGACCTTGCCGAGTTGCAGATCGTTGACCTCATCCCGGTCGACACGACCGGTCCGATGCTGCAGCTCGGCACGGATCCCGAGACCAACGCGCCCTACGCGCCCGAGGACGTCATCACCCTGGCCGTCGTCGACGAGGGGGGCCAGACCGTCGCGCCTCCGACCTTCACGGCCGAGCTCGGCGCGAGTGACACCGGCGGGCAGCCGCTCACGATCGTTCCCGACCCTGCCTTCGTGCTCGAGAAGGGCTGGACGCTCACCATCGAGGCGCCCCTGCTGTTCCGGCAGTTCCTGCAGGCGGGCTCGGAGACGTCCGACTTCGTGGTGAACAGCGCCATCGTGACGAGCGACCAGGAATTCGACCGGTGCGAGTTCTCGACGGACGGCGCCTTGGAGCCTGACCCGCAGCTGCAGGTACCGAGCTGCACCGCGACGACCAAGGTGTGGGCTCTGCCCAGCGCGCCCATGAACATCGTCAAGGGCGTCAAGGGCGTCGCGGCGGGCCCGCTCGATGATGCGGGCGACCCGATCATCGACCCCGTCACGAGCGAGCCCTTTGACGACCTCGGGGTCATCCGCACGGTCAACAACGGTGTCGACTGCAGTGCCCCGACTCTCGCGGTGAACTCGGAGGACTACTACCGCTATCCCTGCGTTCCCATCACGCGCCCCGGGGGAACCGAGGAGTGGGTCGGCAACTTCTTCAATGCCGGAAACGTTCGAGTGTTCGAAGTCGTCGCGATCGACGTGCTTCCGCGTCAGAACGATCGTGGCGTCATCATCAACGACGCGCGCAACTCGCGCTGGGCGCCGACCCTGCTCGAAAGGCCCCGTCTCGTCGGCTGGCCTGACGAGGCGCTGACGATCTACTACACCGATCGACTCGACCTGGCCACCCCTGCCTGCAACGGTGCCGACATCCAGGACGAGCTGGGCATGTCGCCCACCTCGACTCCTCCGATGGTCGAGCAGTACTGGCCCTGCCTGGGCAGTGCGAGCGCCGGCGGAATCCCCGATCGGCAGGACCCGGTCGACGGCTGGCAGGTCATGCCGGCAGCACCGGATGCCTCGCTGCTGGAGAGCGTGATCGCGCTCAAGTTCGTCATCGACCTCACGGCCGGGGTCGACGAGGCGGATCAGGGCCTCCTTCCCGGTGAGGACATCTCGGTGGTGTACCGCTCGGAGACCGCACGAGAGCCGGTCATCCGCGAGACCGATGCGAACCTCGATCGCGACTCGATCGCCTACAACTCGATCGCCGGGGCGGCCCGTGGCCGCGATGGCGACAATGACCTGCCCTACCGCTTCGTCACCGAGCCGCGCAAGGTCGGTGTCGCGCTCGCGACCGGCGCGCTCGACCTCGCGAAGATCGTCGACGGCGGTGCCGCCTCATTCGCACCCGGCTCCGTGCCGCTCGATGTCGCCTGCACGGTCGGGGGTGAGCCGATCTCGCTGCTCGACAGTGCAGGCGACGACCGGTCCCCCTTCACGATCACGAGCAACGGAGCGCCAGCGCGCATCCTGGGCATCCCGCTCTACGCAGACTGCGCCATCAGCGAGTCCGGCACGACGGGGGCGACGACGATCACCACACTTCCCTCCACGGTCACCGTCCGCGCACTGGACTACAGTCCGTCGACGGTGTTCAACCCGCGACCGGCCTTCGTAGAGCGCTCTGAGATCGAGCTCAGCGAGGTCACCAACACCTATGATCTGGCGGGCCTGACGGTCTCCAAGACGGTCGATATGAACGGCGCGGTCAACGCTGCTGGCGACCCCGTCATGCAGACGAGCTTCTCCTTCTCGATCGGGTGCACCTTCGACACGGGCTCAGGAGCCCAGGCGCTCACGGTCTCCCCGAGCACCTTCACGCTCAACAACGGCCAGTCGCGCTCCTTCACGGGGCTTCCGGCCGGCGCCGTGTGCACGGTCACAGAGACTCAGTCGCGAGGCGCGACGGTGTCAAAGGTCATCACGACGGGAGGCGCTGCGGCCGCCCCGAGCTCCGGCACCTCGGCCATCGTCACACTGGCGCCCAACGACGGCTCGGGCGAGGCGACAAACGCGGTCGACCACACCAACAGCATCCCGGTCGGTTCGCTCACCGTGACCAAGGCGATCACGGGAGCCGGCGCCGCCGACCCCTACGACTTCGGTGACGGCACGTTCACCGTGCTGGTCAACTGCACCCGTGCGGCGTCGACGATCGCACCCGCGACGCAGCCCGCGGGCGCGAGCGCCACGGCGGTCTGGTACGGCACTCTCACCTTCAGCGCGGCGACCCAGCTGAGTCAGACCATCGACAACATCCCTGCAGGGTCGACGTGCGCCATCACCGAGCAGCAGAGCGCAGGAGCGACGCAGGTGACGAACCCGAGCAACGTGACGATCTCGGCCACGAGCACGGTGAGCCGCACCGTCACCAACCGCTTCGACCTCGCGTCGATCACGGTGGGCAAGTCGGTTCTCACTGACGCGGTCGACGAGAAAGATGATCCCGTCTACCCCGCCGACCCCTTCGCCTTCGCGGTGACCTGCACGTTCCAAGGCGACCCGGTGCTCGCCGACGGCTTCGCAGCAGAGCCCATGGCGTTCGAGCTGCGCCACGATGAGACGCGAACGCTCACCGGGCTTCCGGCCGGCGCCTCGTGCACGGTGACCGAGACAGAAGATCAGGAGGCCGACTCGACCGCGATCGCCCGCACGGTGGGAGCCTCGTCGACGTCGATCGACGGCACGTCGACGACGATCGCCTCGCTCGCGGCGAACGGCACCGGCGCGGTGACCCGCAACGTGACGCAGTTCACCAACCGCTACGGAGTGACGAGCTTCACGATCTCGAAAGACGTCATCGGTGGTGGGGCGGGTCAGTTCGCGCCGGAGACCGTGACGGCCAACGTGGTCTGCACGACCCCCCTCGTCGGGGAGTCGTTCAACGGTGACGTCACCGTACCCGCCGACGGGTTCGTCACGATCGAGAACCTCGCCGACGGCTCGACGTGCACGGTCTTCGAGCGCGACCCTCTCGGCACCGGCGCCGACGCGCACCGCATCGTCAATGACGACAGCGAGGTCATCGACGGCACTGACATACTCGTGACCGCCGCTGAGCCGGCCTCGGTGACGCTCGAGAACTACTACCTCACGGGTGCTCTCGAGGTCTCGAAGACCGTGCTCGGAGCAGGCTCCGCGTACGGCGACGGTCCCTTCGAGGTGACCCTGCAGTGCGTGCGCGACGGAGTCGATGTCGTCATTGACGGCGGTGCGACTCGATCGATCGAGGCGGGTGGCAGCGCGAGCTACACGCTGCTGCCGTCCGGCGCCGAGTGCACCCTCACCGAGAGCGACCCCGCCGGTGCCACCTCGAGTCGCATCCTCGATGGGAGCGGGGCCGAGCTGACCAGCGATGTGAGCTCGGGGCACACCTTCACGGTCGTCGTCGACGACTCGCAGCTCGTCGACGATCAGGTGCAGCCGAGCCTCGAGGTCGAGAACACCTTCGAGCTCGCGAGCCTGGCCGTCACCAAGACGGTGTTCAGCGCCGCAGTCGACGAGTCGGGTTCGCCAGTCGGCTACGGACCGTTCCCCGTCGCCGTCTCCTGCACCTTCGAAGAGGCCGCCGTCCACGGCACGGGCTTTGGCGAGGAGAACCCGATGGAGCGCCTTCTCGCTGCCGGCGAGACCTGGTCGCTCACCGGCTTGCCCGACGGAGCACGCTGCACCATCACCGAGACTGACACCATGGACGCGGCGCAGACGCGCGTCGTGACCGTCGTCGACGGGGGAGGCTCGTCGACGATCGAGGCTGACGCCGCCGTCGTCACGCTCGGCTCGACCACCACCGCCGAGATCGAGAACGACTACACCGTCGGCTCGATCGAGCTCGCCAAATCGGTCGTGGGCTCTGGAGCCGATGCGTGGGCGGACGCACCCGTCGAGATCGACGTCACGTGCGAGCTCGATGACAGCACAGGTACGCGCACGGTCTATACCGACTCGTTCACCTTCGAACGTGGCGACGAGCCCGTGACCATTGAGAACCTTGCCACAGGCGCCGTGTGCGCGGTGACCGAGACGTCGACCGGAGGGGCGTCCTCGACGACGGTGGCGGTGGCGGGTGCCTCGATCGATGGCACTGTCGTCGACGGCGCGCGGGCCGATGTCACGATCGGGAACGAGCCCATCGACGTCACCGTGACGAACACCTTCGACCTGGGCGAGGTCGAGGTCGAGAAGCTCCGCGCGGGCGACGGCGCCGCCACATGGGGTGCCGGCCCGTTCGAGGTCGAGCTCACCTGCGTGCGCGACGTCAACGGCGTCGAGCAAGCGCTGGACATTCCAGGCGGATCGCTTCGGGAGCTGACCTCCGAGGGCGCCTACCGCGCGACCTTCGCGGGGCTGCCGCTCGATGCGCGCTGCTCGCTCGTGGAGACACGCAGCGCTGGCGCCACGAGCGCGAGCATCGATGTCAGCGAGGTGACGGTCTCTGACGTTCCCGTCGGATTCACCGTCACCAACACCTTCGATGTCGGGGGCGTCGCCGTGGAGAAGACCTTCGCCGGCGACGGCACGGGCATGTTCGTGCGGGGCACGTTCGAGGCGACTCTCGCCTGCACCCTCGCGATCGACGGCGTCGTCACCGAACTGGAGATCCCCGGCGGCTCAGCGCGCGAGCTCACCGAGCTCAACGGCTACCGCAACAGCTGGGAGCAGATCCCGGCGGGGGCCGATTGCGTCGTGACGGAGACGCGAACGGGCGGGGCCACGCGCACCGCCGCGACAGCCAGTGAGTTCGTCGTGGTCGCCGACGAGGTTCACACTGTGGGTCTCGAGAACACCTTCCTGGTGGCGTCGTTCTCGGTCACCAAGGACGTGACAGGCCCCTTCGCGGGCGAGGCGACGGGGGCCACCTTCGTCATCGAGACGTCCTGCCTGTGGGATCGCGACGGTGAGCTCGTGCCCCTTCTTCCAGGAGACTGGATGGACGAGCTCGGGCAGCCCGACGATCACGGGGAGGGAACGACCGGCGCGCCGACCGAGCCTCAGACCGAGCGCCCGGAGAGCATTGTGTCGGAGATCCGTGACGGCACGACAGTGACGTTCGAGAATCTTCCCGCCAGCGCTGTGTGCTCGATCTCCGAGATCGACAGCGGCGGCGCCACCACGCAGGTCGTGTGGCTCGACGGTGCCCTGCAGCTCGGAGACCTGACGCTCGCAGACGGGCTCAACGACTCGACCCTGTCGAACGTGTTCCTGACGACGCTGGCCCTCACGGGAGTCGAGCTTGCGGCCTGGATCGCGCTCGTCATCGCCCTGCTGCTCGCGGGAGTCACCCTCGTCGTCATCGGCCGACGTCGCTCCCACGCCTCCTAGAGGAACGGCGCCGCGCCCCCAGGGGGGGGCCGGGCCCCGGGGGGGTGGGCGACCGGGGCGCG
>NZ_JAVKCK010000009.1:0-81796 GCF_040286215.1 Microcella sp. | reverse complement strand
AGGGGTCGCCTCCGGACCGCGCTCCGTGCGCTGGGCGGCCGAGCAGGGCTGGGCGGGCTCGACCGGTGAGGAGCTCGCCGCCTCCGCGCGGGCGGGAGACGCGATCGCCCTCGCCGCCATCGAGCGCTCCGCCACGGCGGTGGGCCGGGCCATCGCCTCCGCGAGCGCGCTCGTCGACCTCGACGTCGTCGCCATCGGTGGAGGCTTCAGCCACGTGAGCGAGCAGTACGTCCCTCTTGTCGGCCGCGCGGTCGCCGACCACAGCGATTTCGGCTTCGTGACGAAGACGCGCGTCGTCGCCTCATCGTTGAGCGGTGAGGGGCCGCTCATCGGCGCCGCGGCGCTCGTGCACCTCAGCGAGCTCGTTCCCTGAGCTCGTCCTCCACGATGCCGCGCACCGCGAGGAGCGGCATCGCGACGAGGGTGAGCGCGACCGTCACGAGGAGGACGACGAGGCTCGGCGCCCACGACCCCGTCACCTCGTGCAGCGCCCCCAGCGCGAGCGGAGCGATCGCGGCGACCGCGTAGCCGATCGTCTGCACGAAGCCGCTCACGCTCGCCGCTGATGGCGCGCTGCGCGTGCGCAGCGACATGAGCGTGAGGCACATGGGGAAGGTGATCTGACCGAGCCCGATGAGCACGACCCACAGCAGCACGAGCGGCTGCGGCGCAAGCAGAAGGCCTCCGTAGCCCACCAAGAACAGACCCATCGAGAGCGCCAGGATCGCGGTGGGGGTGCGCAGTCGTGCCGTGAGCACCGGGGCGAGGAGTGCGAGCGGCAGCCCGGTGATGGCGAACACCGCGAGCAGCGAGCCGGCCTGGGTGGCCGTGACGCCCGCCACGTCCTGCAGGATCACCGGTAGCAGGGCGAAGGTCACGTAGGCGGAGATGCTGGAGATGGTGAACGGGATCGTGATGCCCCACACCGTGCGCGAGCGCGCCAGGGAGGCGAAACGGTGCGGGTCCGGCTCGAGAATCACGGCATCAGGGTCGGCGGCTCGATCGCGCGCCCGGGTGCGCGCGGCGCGCACGGCGAGCAGCACCCACGGCACGAGTGCGGCAGTGACGAGGATCGCCCACGAGCCGAGCGAGAAGCGCCAGTCGACCGAATCGGCGAGCGGCACGGCCAGCGTCGGCGGCACCGCGGAGCCGGCAGCCATGAGCATCGCGTAGGCGGCGGTCATCGGGCCGAGGGCGAACGGCGCGAAACGCTTGACGGCGCTCGGTAGGAGCACATTGCCGAAGCCCGCGCCGAGCAGCACGATGAAGCTGCCGAGCACCAGCACCAGGTAGCCGCCGGCCAGCGCTCGGGCGACGTGGCCGACCATCATGATGGCGACGGCGAGCAGCAGGGTCGTCTCGAGGCCGATCCGGCGCGCCACGAGCGGCGCGAGGAGACCGGAGAGCGCGAAGCCGATGGGCGGCATCATGCCGAGCACGCCGAGGGCCGCGGCGGAGAGCGGGATGTCGACGGAGATCTGCTCGGCGAGCGGCGACAGCGCTCCCACCGGCAGGCGCAGCGTCGCGGCGATGAGCAGGATGCCCGCGATACCGAGGAGGGAGGCCCCGCGACGGGAGAGCACGGGGTCGGTGGGCACCGCACAATCCTAGATCGCGGGGGCGCGCCGCCCCGTACAGTGGTGCCGTGACCGACTGGAGCCGCTTCCTGCCGCTGAGCAATCGCCCGCGTGATGCGGACGGCGAGGTCACGCGCAACTGGGCGCGGCCCGCGAGCGGGCTGCTGCTCTCGCTCGCGAATCTGCTCGACGCACGACCCGAGGCGCTGCGTCGCGAGACACTGCGCCCCGCCGTGAGCGTCGATGCCGCGGTGCGCGAGCTGCTCACTCTGCGCCGATGGAGCGGCTGGCAGCGGTTCGCCGCCCGCGTCGGAGCGCAAGAGATGCCGAGCGCGGAGGTCGCCGCGCTCGACCCCGACCGTCTCGCATCCGCGCTGCGCGAGGCCGCCATGCAGCTCTCGACCGCACGGGCCCGCTGCTCGGTGCGGGAATTCGGCGAGATCCTCGTCGCCGCTCTCGACCTCGGCACCGCCCTCGACGTCGACCTCGGCGTCGATCCTTTCGCGAGCGGCGCCGTCGCTCTCGACCTCGCCGTGCGGGCGCCGGTTCCGCGCCGCAGCGTCCTCACGGCGCGCACCCTCGTCGCGACCGACAGCGAGTGGCAGGTGGGCTCGGGGCCGGCCCTGCCGGCCACGGCATCCTCGATCGTCCTCTTCCTCGCCGGTCGTGGCGGGGTTCCGCCTCACGTCGACGAGGCCTAGGCTCGTCAGCATTGAGCCCGCCGGGCTCCCGACACGGCAGGAGCACGCTATGGCGCAGAACAACGGATTCGACCTCGGCGATATCGGCGACGTGGTCGGCGACCTCGTGAGCGGCAAGGGCTTTGATCCGGATGCCCTCCAGGGCCTCTGGGAGCAGATTCAGCCGACGCTCGCGGGACTCGACACGGACGAGATTCTCGACACGATCGGCACCTGGGCGAGAGACCTCGATGTGCCCCTCGTGAAGGACGTGCCCGACGAGGTCATCGAGAACATCAAGAACGGCGCGAAGGTGCCGCTGAAGTCGCTCCTCTCCGACAAGTAGGGTGCGCGCCGGCGACACCGCGTCGCCCACCCCGCCGCAGGATCAGACGGGTTCGGCGGCGAGCCCGAGCACCTCGCGGATGCGCAGCTCATCGAGGCCCATCTGCGCCGCGAGGGCGTCCCCCGACTCGAACTTGCGCATCGGCCGGATGTACTCGATGACGTCGAGCTCGACGATCGAGCCATAGAGGTCGAGCGTCACGTCGATCGCGTGCGCCTCCACGGTCTTCTCGAGCACGTCGCCGAACGTGGGATTGTTGCCGATCGAGACGGCGGCGCCGTACCGCTCGCCGCCGACGTGCAACCAGCAGGCGTACACGCCGTCCGCGGGAATGTAACCTTCCGCGCCGGGGGCGAGGTTCGCGGTCGGGTAGCCGAGGTCGCGCCCGCGCTGATGACCCGGCACGACGAGGGAGCGGATGCGCGGGGGCCGGCCGAGCGCCTCTGTCGCCTCGGCGATGCGACCGGCCTCGAGATCGGCGCGGATGCCCGTGGACGACACGCGCCGGCCACCCGCCTCGCACACGTCGTCGACGAGCGCGACCGTGAAGCCGTCGCGCTCCCCCGCATCGCGCAGTGTCTCGACCGTGCCGACGCCGCGCGCGCCGTAGCGGAAGTCGGCACCGACGAGCACCTCGCTCGCGGCGAGTCCCCCGACGAGCACGCTCTGCACGAACTGCTCGGGGCTGAGCGCCGCAAACTGCGGGGTGAAGTCGAGCACGAGCACGAGGTCGACGCCTGCGGCCAGCAGCGCCTCCGTTCTTTGGTCGATGCTGAGCAGCGGCGGCGGCGCGAGCTCGGGTCGCAGCACCGCCAGCGGATGAGGGTCGAACGTGACGACCACCGTGCGGCGGCCGGCAGCGGCATCCCGCAGGCTGGCGAGAACCGCCTGATGCCCACGATGCACGCCGTCGAACTTGCCGATCGTCACGATCGAGGGCACGGGCGGCTGCGGCAGCGCGTCGAGTCCGCGAGCGACGATGCCGGGTGCGCCGCCGCTCACGGGGCCGCCTCCCGTCGCCGCACCGCGGCGATGCGCCGCAGCCACAGCAGGCCGAGCACGGGCAGCACGAGCGGGATGAACGCGTAACCGCGACCGAACACCGACCACACGGTGTCGTCGGGGAAGACCTCCGGGGCGAGCAGGCTTACGACGCCGACGATGAGCACGCCGGCGAGCTCCACGGCGATGGCGACAGCCGCGACGAGGAACCAGCGGCGGCCGCGGGCGACGAGCGCAACCGTGGCGAGCACGTAGACGACGGCCGCGAGGCCGGAGAGGCTGTAAGCGAGCGGCGCCTCATCGAACTTCGTGGCGATCTGGTATCCCGACCGGCCGAGGGCGGCGAGCGCCAGGATCGCGTAGACGGCGACGAGCACGCGGCCGACGCCGCTGCTCGTGGGCCGCGGCTCAGCCTGCACCGCACGGGTTTCGCTGCTCATCTCGTTCAGAGTATGTCAGCGATCCTGAGTGGCAAGCGGCACCGTGAGAGCCCGCAGGAACCGCCGCGCGATGAGGGTGCGGGCCAGCAGGAGACCGGGCAGCAGGGGCCAGCCCCACCAGGCGGCGGGCCGCGCGAAGCTGCGCACGGTGAGCCACACCGAGCCGTTCTCCTCCCGCTCGAGGGTGAACGACTCCTCGCCCGAGAACGCGTGACCCGGCAGGGTGCCGACGGCGTACATGACGCGGGTCTCGCTCTGCTCCAGCAGCACGACGCGACCCGGCAGAGGCAGCCACAGGCGCTCCCCTACGGCCAGGCCGACGACGATGATGTCGCCCGGGCGCAGGTGCCGCTCGCCGTCCGCCGTGTAGACCTCTTCGACGGCACCCACCTCGGCGGGCTCGAGCGGCTCGCCGGTCTCGGCGAACTCCACCGGCTGGTAGGCGCGATCCGCCTCCCCCGCATCGACGGCGCGCATGCGCACGCCCATCCCGGCGCCGCGGTACACCCCGCCCGTGAGGAGGGCGTCGACCGCCCACTGCCAGCGCTCCTCGCCGTGGCCGACGCGGCCGCGCATCTCGAGCGGGCGGTAACCGGCCGGCGGGTACTGCAGCAGGTCGGGGGCCTGGCTCGCGCCGACGGCCGCATAGGTGACCGCCTGCTCGGCTCTGGCCGCATCCCGCGAGCTCATTGGCTACTTCTTGTCCTTCTTGCTCTCCGTGTCGCCGGAGAGCGCCGCGATGAAGGCCTCTTGCGGCACCTCGACGCGGCCCACCATCTTCATGCGCTTCTTGCCCTCTTTCTGCTTCTCGAGCAGCTTGCGCTTGCGGGTGATGTCACCGCCGTAGCACTTGGCGAGCACGTCTTTGCGCATCGCGCTGATCGACTCTCGCGCGATGATGCGGGCCCCGATCGCGGCCTGGATGGGCACTTCGAACTGCTGGCGCGGGATGAGCTTCTTGAGGCGCTCCGTCATGAGCACGCCGTAGGCGTAGGCCTTCTCGCGGTGCACGATCGCGCTGAAGGCATCCACCGCCTCGCCCTGCAGCAGGATGTCGACCTTGACGAGGTCGGCCTCCTGGTCGCCGCTCGGCTCGTAGTCGAGGCTCGCGTACCCGGCCGTCTTGCTCTTGAGGTGGTCGAAGAAGTCGAACACGATCTCGCCGAGCGGCATCGTGTACTTGATCTCCACACGATCCTCGCCCAGGTACTCCATGCCGATGAGCGACCCGCGCCGGCTCTGGCACAGCTCCATGATCGTGCCCACGTAGTCCTTCGGCGCGAGGATGCCCGCCGCAACCATCGGCTCGGTGACCGACGCGATCTTCGCCCCGGTCGGAAACTCGCTCGGATTCGTGACCGTGAACTCCTTGCCGTCCTCCGTCACGACCTCGTAGGTCACGCTCGGCGCCGTCGAGATGAGGTCGATGCCGAACTCGCGCTCGAGGCGCTCGGTGATGATCTCCAGGTGCAGGAGGCCGAGGAAGCCGCAGCGGAACCCGAAGCCGAGCGCGACCGAGGTCTCCGGCTCGTAGTTGAGGCTCGCGTCAGAGAGCTTGAGCTTGTCGAGCGCCTCCCGCAGCACCGGGTAGTCGCTGCCGTCGATCGGGTACAGGCCCGAGAACACCATGGGCTTGGGGTCGGTGTAGCCGGGCAGCGCCTGCGTGGCCGGCTTCTGCGCGTTCGTGATCGTGTCGCCCACCTTCGACAGGCGCACATCCTTCACGCCCGTGATGAGGTAGCCCACCTCGCCCACCCCGAGACCCTTGCTCTGCACTGGTTCGGGTGAGCTCACGCCGATCTCGAGCAGCTCGTGCGTCGCCCGAGTCGACATCATCTGGATGCGCTCCCGAGGGCTCAGATGCCCGTCGACCATGCGCACATAGGTGATGACGCCGCGGTACGCGTCGTACACCGAGTCGAAGATCATCGCGCGCGCGGGAGCGGTCGCGTCACCCGTGGGCGGCGGAATCAGCTCGACCACGCGGTCGAGCAGCTCGTCGACGCCCTGGCCGGTCTTGCCGCTCACCCGGAGCACGTCGTCGGGCGAGCCGCCGATGAGGCTCGCGAGCTCGCGCGCATACTTGTCGGGGTCGGCCGCGGGCAGGTCGATCTTGTTGAGCACGGGAATGATCGTCAGGTCGTTCTCGAGGGCGAGGTAGAGGTTCGCGAGCGTCTGCGCCTCGATGCCCTGCGCGGCATCCACGAGCAGAATCGCGCCCTCGCAGGCCGCCAGACTGCGGCTCACCTCGTAGGTGAAGTCGACGTGACCGGGGGTGTCGATCATGTTCAAGGCAAAGGTCTGCGGCTTCTCGCCGGGCGCGGGAGACAGGGCCCAGGGCATCCGCACCGCCTGCGACTTGATCGTGATGCCGCGCTCGCGCTCGATATCCATGCGATCCAGGTACTGCGCGCGCGCTTCGCGGTCGCTGACGATGCCCGTGATGCCGAGCATGCGGTCGGCCAGGGTCGACTTGCCGTGGTCGATGTGCGCGATGATGCAGAAATTGCGAATCAGCGTCGGGTCGGTCGCGGCGGGGGCGAGGGTCGTGGAAGCGCGTGGGGACATTGTGACTCATTCTCCCATGCACCGACGGGCCCGACGAACCGGCTGATTGTCGCGTGGCGCCCCACCCTGGTAATGTTGCCTGTTGGCTTGCGTGTCAGAAAGCCCTCTCTCTTTCGACACGGAATGCGGCTGGGACAGTTCGTCACAGAGCACACGGCGCGCACCACGCTCTCGACCTCTGCGCAACCCCCACCCCGGCCGCGTCACTCACACCGATCCACTCACACGAAAGTCGATACATGGCGAACATCAAGTCGCAGATCAAGCGCATCAAGACCAACCTCAAGGCGCAGGAGCGCAACAAGGCGGTCAAGAGCGAGCTCAAGACGGCGATCCGCCGCACGCACGCCGCGATCGCCACCGGCGACAAGGCAGCCGCCTCGGAGGCCCTCGTCGTCGCCACGAAGAAGCTCGACAAGGCCGCCAGCAAGGGCGTCATCCACGAGAACCAGGCTGCGAACCGCAAGTCGGCGATCGCCAAGCAGGTCGCCGCGCTCTAACGCCGCCGCCTCACACGCGTTCCGCGTCGCACCACAGCACTCGAGGCCCCGCCGCACCCACCAGGGTCGGCGGGGCCTCGTGCTGTCCTCGGGATGCTCGTGCCGAGCATCCCGTCCGCCCCTCGGGCGTCTCCACAATTCAGGATTCGGCGCGCCTGGCAGGCATTCACGGGGCCGGCTGCGGTGTGTCGAAGCGTCTATTCTGCGAACACTCCTGAGTTGTGGAGCTTCGGCGGCGGTGCCGGGCACGGCGGTCCGGAGCGCAGCCTCGCGAGCGGCTCGCGCTCGTCGATCTCCGCAATTCAGGAGTGCCCTTGCCGGATGTGGGCGTGAGGGGCCTTGGCGGGGCGTGTCGCGCACGATTGCGTACAGAAACTCCTGAATTGTGGGGACGGCACGGCGAGGGCAGAGATCATGCCGCGGGCAGGCGCGGCGGCGGGGCGGGATGCCCGGCGCGCGCCGAGGCTGCGGGCTAGTGGCCCTCGCCGCGGGTCGCGACGACGCGCACGAGGGTCTCGAGGGCGAAGACGGGGTCGCGGCCCGCGCCCTTGACCTGCGCGTCGCACTCGGCGGCGGCGAGGATCGCGCGGCCGAGCCCCGCCTCCTGCCAGCCCTGCAGGTCGCGACGGGCGCGGTCGACCTGCCAGGGTGCGAGGCCGAGCTGCGAGGCGACCTGCCCGCCTCCGCCGCGCGTGCCGCCGACCTTCGCCATAGTGCGCAGCTTCATCGCGAACGCCGCGACCATCGGCACGGGGTCGGCGCCCGTGTCGAGCGCGTGCCGCAGCAGCCCCAGGGCCTCGCCGTGGCGCCCGGCGATCGCGGCATCGGCGACGGCGAAGGCGTTCGTCTCCACCCGGCCCCCGTAGTACTTCGTGACCGTCTGCTCGGTGATCTCGCCCTCGGTGTCGGCCATGAGCTGCTGGCACGCCCCCGCAAGCTCGCCCAGGTCGTCGCCGAAGGCGCTCACGAGCGCGCGGATGGCGAGCGGCGCGATCGGCCGGCTCGCGTGGCGAAACTCGGCGGCCGCGAAGTCGGCGCGGTCGCTGTCGCGCTTGAGCTCCGCGCAGATGACCTCGATGCCGCCGCCGGCGCCGCCGCGGATCGCGTCGAGCAGCTTCTTGCCGCGCACTCCCCCGCCGTGGCGCAGCAGCACGACGGTGTCGTCGGCCGGCTGCTCGAGGAACGACAGCGCGTCCTGAAGGAATGCGTCGGTGCACGTCGAGACGTTCGCCACGCGGATCAGCCGCGGCTCCCCGAACAGGGAGGGGCTCGCGAGAGTGAGCAGCTCGCCGGGCGCGTAGGTGTCGGCGCCCAGGTCGTGCACCTCGAGGCTCGGATCCTGCCCACGCAGGGCATCCCGAAGCATCGTCGACGCGCGGTCGGCCAGGAAGGATTCGGGGCCGGTGACGAGAACGACGGGCGCCGACCTGATCTCGTGCCACGCAATCTGCGGGATGCTCGCCTTCGCCCGCGCGGAACCCGACGACCTCTTCGTGGCGGCCATCACGCTCCTTCGGCGCTCGAGTTCGGGCAGGTCAGGCAAGTACAGGGGGTGCCGGAGTGCGGCCCCCTCAGCCTACTGAGCGCCGCCGACCTCGGGGCCTCGCCCAGCTGGCTCGTGCGGGCTGAGCACTCCGCGCTCGGTCCACAGCAGCCACGAGCCCGGCCGCTCGCCCGGCGCGAGCAGCACAATGCCGTGCAGGTCGGTGCGCGCGGCCAGCGCCCCCGCCGCGGCGACCGCGTCGAGCGCTTCGGGCGTCGGGTGGCCGTAGCCGTTGTCGGCGCCGACTCCGATGAGGGCGACGGCGGGCTGGGCGACGGCGTACAACTCAGCATGCTGGTCGGCCGCGCCGTGGTGGGCGACCGTGATCGCATCGACCGGATGCACGGCCTCGAGCAGCGCGCGCTGACCGGCCGCACCCACGTCGCCGAGGGTCAGCAGGCTCGGGCAGTCCGTGCACTGCGGCCCCGGGCGCCACTCGAGCACGAGGCTCGCGTCGTTACCGGGCTCGACCCCGCGGTGGTCGGGCGGCGCGAGCACGCGCCAGCGGTAGCCGCCGAGCTGCCCGGCCTCGCCGGCCGCGACCTCGTGCACCGTCGACCCGGCGGCGAGGAGCCCCTCGACCACGGCCTCGTCGGCGGGCCGCCCGGTCGGGCCCACGAGCACGCGGTCGGCACGGCCGTGCACGACCTCGACGGCGCCGACGTGGTCGTCATCGAAGTGCGTGAGCACGAGCAGGTCGAGGCGCTGGATGCCGAGAGTGTCGAGGCAGCGCTGCAGGAGCGCAGCATCCCGCCCCGTGTCGATGAGCGCGACCTGCCCGCCGTGCCGCACGAGAATGGCGTCGCCCTGCCCCACGTCGCACATCCCGATGCGCCAGTCGGCGGGGCGCTGCAGGAGGGCGAGCGCGTGGGCTCCCGCCGTCGCCCCGGCGACGACCACGAGCAGCGCAACGCCCGCGAGAGCGAGGCGCCGACGCACCCGTGTCGAGCCGAGGCGGGTCGGCACGCCCACCGCGAGCAGGCCCATGAGCGTGAGCACCGCGAGCAGCACGGCGCCGAGACCACCTTCGGGCCACGGCAGCACCGATCCCGGCACACCCGAGGCGACGGTCGCAACGCCAGCGATCCACGTCGACGGCAGCCACGCCAGGGCCGCGACGACAGTCGCGAGCGGCGGCACGACGGGCGCGAGCAGGCACGCGATCATTCCGAGGATCGTCGCGACCGGTGCCGCGGGGGCCGCGAGCACGTTCGCGAGCACGCCGGTGAGCGGCACCTCGGGCGCCAGAAGGATGAGCACGGGCTGGCACACGAGTTGCGCCGCGAGCGGCACCGCGATCCACAGCGCGAGCGGCGTGGGCATGACCGTGCGCAGTCGTTCGGTGAGCGGCCCGGCGAGCACGAGCAGCGCGGCCGTGGCGAGCACCGAGAGCACGAATCCGTACGAGCGCGCGATCCACGGGTCGAGCACGAGAATGCCGAGCACCGCGACCGCCAGCACGGGCAGACCCTGTGCGGGCCGACCGCTCGCGAGCGCGAGCAGCACGACGGCGGCCATGACGGCGGCGCGCACGACGCTCGGCTCGGGCGTGACGAGCAGCACGAAACCCCCGAGCGTCGCCAGCGCGACCCCGATGCGCACCGTCCGCGGCCAGCGCAGCAGTGCGCCGACGCCGAGCACGAGGCCGACGACGATCGCGCAGTTCGCGCCCGACACCGCCGTGAGATGGCTCAGGGCGCTGCGCTTCATTGAGGCATCGAGCTCGTCCGACACCGCCGAGGTGTCCCCGATCGCGAGGCCCGGCAGCAGCGCGGCCCCGTCCCCCGTGAACGGCTGCATGAGCTCGAGGAAGCGCTCGCGCAGCGCATCCGTCGCCCCCAGAAGCGGCGGAGCACCCTGAACCGGGTGCAGCTCTCCGAGCACGCGGGCGAGGGCGACGCGGTCGTCTCCCGGCTCGACGACGATCAGCCGCACCGCCCCCTCAAGGCGCACACCGAGCGGCCAGCGCCCCTGCGCCTCGACCCCGAGCAGGCGCACCGGCACGCTCACCGCGTAGGTGGCGCCCGCGCGATCGGTCACGCGCTCCAGGCGGGCATCGACGGATGCTCCGCGCCAGCCCCCGGCGGTGCCCACCTCCCCGACCGCCGCGCCGGTGATCGTCTGCTTGAGCGCCACGACCACCTCGAGTCGCTCCCCCGACGCGAGGGCGTCGCGCACGGGAGCGGGCTCGCGCGTCGAGGCGGCGAGACCTACCGCGGCGCCGAGCGTCGCGACGATGAGCAGAGGCGCAGGGGCGAACGCGAGCATGCGGCGCACGACCATCGCGTCGTACGCCCGGTCTCGACGCCGCCCCCACTCGGCGGCGAGCGCGCCCAGTAGCGCCGCAGCCGCGACCCCGAACCCCACCGCTCCGGCCGCGGGCAGCCCGATCACGACCACGACGACGACCCACCCGAGTAGCACCGGCAGGGCGAGGCGCGCGTCGGTCACAGGGTCACCTGGTCGCGGAAGCCGTCGAGCGTCGTCTGCCCGATACCGGAGACCGCGAGCAGTTCGTCGACCGCTCGAAAGCCGCCGTTGGCCTGCCGCCACGCGATGATGCGGCCTGCGAGCGCGGGCCCGATGCCGGGCAGCGTTTCCAGCGCGGCGGCGTCGGCGGTGTTGATGTTCACGAGCGTCGAGCTGGAACCTCCCGCATCATCGGGCGCGGCGGCACCTGGCGGCGGCACCTCGCCGACCCGCGGCACGTACAGCTGCTCCCCGTCGACCACGAGACGCGCAAGGTTCACCCCGCCCAGGTCGGCGTCGTCGGTGGGCCCGCGCGCGGCGGCGATCGCGTCGACGACGCGCGCACCCGCGGGCAGCTCGACGATGCCAGGGTCGGCGACCGCGCCGTGCACGTGCAGCACGAGCCGTGCGGCCTCCGGCGACGACTCGAGGACGCCCGGCTCGCCGGGCGGCGCGAGCGCAGCATCCCCGCCGGCCCCGTCAGCACGGGCGTCGTCAGCCCCGCCGCCAGCCGCACCAGCCTCACCCACCGCGACCACCTCGCCGCCCGGCGTGACGATCGCCGCGACGACGGCGGCCCCCACACCCAGAAGGGAGAGCACGACGACGCCCGTGACGGCTGCCCGCACGCGCACGCCGCGCCGCAGGGACTCGCCGCCGAGGCCCGACGAAAGCTCGCTCACGCGGGCAGGCTAGGCGCACCCCCGAGGCACACGGGCGTAGCCGGACAATGCGGGGAGAGAGCTACTTCTTGGTCGCGATGTTGACAACGCGCGGGGCGCGGGCGATCACCTGCGCGATCTCCCGGTCGCCGATGGCCCGCTGCACGGCTGCTGACGCCTGCGCGAGCTCGGCGAGCTCCTCGTTGCCGATCTTCGGGCTCACCTCGAGCCGGTCGCGCACCTTGCCGTCGACCTGCACGACCGCGGTCACCTGCTCCTCGACGAGCAGAAGGGGGTCGGCCTTGCGCCAGCCCGCGAAGGCAACGAGGGTCTGCTTGGTGCCGTCGAAGTGCCCGAGGCGCTGCCACATGTCGTCGGCGGTGTGCGGAGCGAAGAGCGACAGCCCCACGGCGACGACCTCGACCGCCTCGCGAACAGCGGGGTCGCCCGCGCCGGGGCCCGAGTCGATCGCCTTGCGGATCGCGTTGACGAGCTCCATGGTGCGCGCCACGCCCACATTGAACTTGAAGGCCTCGATCAGCCCCGGCACCTCCGACAGATACCGGTGGGTGACGCGGCGCAGCGCTTGGTCGCCCGTCTCCGGGTCGGCGCCGACGGGAGAGGTGACCTCGCCCGAGAGCCGCCACGCGCGAGCGAGGAACTTCTGCGAGCCCGTGACCGACACGTCGGCCCAGTCGATGTCGTCCTCCGGCGGGCCCGCGAAGGCCATGGTGAGGCGCACGGCGTCGACGCCGAACTGGTCGAGCTCCTCGGTGAAGTAGACGAGGTTGCCCTTCGACTTCGACATCTTCGCGCCGTCGAGAATGACCATGCCCTGGTTCAGCAGCGCGCTGAACGGCTCGGTGAAGCTCACGTAGCCAAGGTCGAACAGCACCTTCGTGATGAAGCGCGCGTAGAGCAGGTGCAAAATCGCGTGCTCGACGCCACCGATGTACTGGTCGACGGGCGCCCACTTCTCGGCCTCGGCGGGGTCGAACGCCTTCGTCGAGTCGTGCGGGTCGAGGAAGCGCAGGAAGTACCAGGAGGAGTCGACGAAGGTGTCCATCGTGTCGGTGTCGCGGCGTGCGGGCCGGCCGTCCGGCGTCGTCGTCGACACCCACTCTTCGAGGCCGCCGAGGGGCGAGGTGCCCTTCGGCTTGAGGTCCATGCCCTCCTGCCAGGGCAGTTCGAGGGGCAGGGCATCCTGCGCCATCGGCACCTCGTCGCCGTCCTCGGTGTACATGATCGGGATCGGCGTGCCCCAGTACCGCTGGCGGCTGATGAGCCAGTCGCGCAGGCGGTAGGTCTTGGATGCCCGGCCGGTGCCGCGCTCCTCGAGCAGCTCGATCGCCCGCTTGATGGCGTTCGACTTGCTGAGTCCGTCGAGGGGGCCCGAGTTGATCATGCGTCCGTCGCCGGCGAGCGCCTCCCCCGTAACGGCGGGGTCGTTCGTCGGCGGCTCCTCGGCGAGCATCTCCTCCGTGATGACGGGGATGGTGCCCGTCATGGGCGCGCTCGTGTCGACGACCATGCGGATCGGCAGGTCGTAGGTGCGCGCGAAGTCGAGGTCGCGCTGGTCGTGGGCGGGCACGGCCATGATGGCGCCGTGGCCGTAGTCGGCGAGCACGTAGTCGGCGGCCCACACGGGGATGCGCTCCCCGCTGACCGGGTTGATCGCCCAGCGATCGAGGAAGACGCCGGTCTTCTCGCGCGTGGCATCCTGTCGATCGATCTCGCTCTTCTTCTGCGCCTGCTCGAGGTACTCCTGGAAGGCTGCCCGCACTTCGGGTGTCGAACCGTTCGCGAGCTCGGCCGCGAGGTCGCTGTCGGGGGCCACGACCATGAAGGTCGCGCCGAACAGCGTGTCGGGGCGCGTCGTGAACACCGTCACCGGCTCGGGGTGGCCCTCGATGACGAAGTCGACGTCGGCGCCGATCGAGCGGCCGATCCAGTTGCGCTGCATGGAGAGCACCTTGGCCGGCCAGGAGCCTTCCAGCTGGTTGAGATCGTCGAGCAGGCGGTCGGCGTAGTCGGTGATCTTGAAATACCACTGCGTGAGCTTCTTCTTGACCACGACGGCGCCCGAGCGGTCGGAGGTGCCGTCGGGCAGCACCTGCTCGTTGGCGAGCACCGTCTGGTCGACCGGGTCCCAGTTGACCCAGCTGTCTTTGCGGTAGGCGAGGCCCTTCTTGTACATCTCGAGGAAGAGCCACTGGTTCCAGCGGTAGTACTCGGGGTCGGAGGTGTGCAGCACGCGATCCCAGTCGAAGCTCGCCGCGTAGCGCTTCATCGAGGCCTTCTGCTGCTCGATGTTCTGGTAGGTCCACTCTCGCGGGTCGGCGCCGCGCTTGATGGCCGCGTTCTCGGCGGGCAGGCCGAACGAGTCCCAGCCGATCGGGTGCAGCACGGTGAAGCCCCGTTGGCGCCAGTAGCGGGCCACGATGTCGCCGAGGGCGTACACCTCGGCGTGCCCCATGTGCAGGTCACCCGAGGGGTAGGGGAACATGTCGAGGATGTACTTGCGGGGCTTGGCGTCAGAGGCGTCGGCGGTGGAGAACGGGGCGAGCTCCTCCCACACGGGCGCCCAGTGCGCCTCGATGCGGCGGAAGTCGTAGTCGTTCTCGTCGTGCTCGGGGTGGTGGCTCACGCTGCTCACAGGTCTCTCACTCGCGGTGGGGCATGGGGGTCTGCAGGGATGGTGCTGCAGGGATGGTGCTGAGGGTTGGTGCTGCTGAGGGTGGGGGCTCGCGCGAGGGCAGGCGGCGACGGCCGCGAGCAGCGCGAACTCTCAGGGTACCGGCTGCGTCTGCACGCCGAGCGCTCGCAGCAGGGCTGCCGCTTTGAGGTGCATCTCTGCGGTCTCCGCATTCGGCTCGCTCAGCGCCGTCACGCCGCCGCCCGCGCCGACCGTCGCCGTCTCTGCCTCGAGCACGATGCTGCGGATGACCATGGCGAGGTCGGCCGAGCCGTCCGTCGCGAGGTAGCCGAAGGCACCCGAGTACACGCCGCGCGGCCCCGCCTCCCAGCCGGCGAGCAGCTCGACCGCGCGCCTCTTGGGTGCGCCGGTCATCGACCCGGCGGGTAGGCAGGCGGCGACCGCGTCGAGGGCGTCGAGCCCCTCGCGCAGGCGCCCCTGCACGGTGGAGACGAGCTGGTGCACGTGCGCGTAGCTCTCCACCTCGAGCAGACCGGTGACCGCGACGGTGCCGATCTCGCTCACGCGCGACAGGTCGTTGCGCATGAGGTCGACGATCATGAGGTTCTCGGCCTGCTCCTTGTCGCTCAAGGTGAGTTCGGCGGCGAGCGCCGCATCATGCTCGGGATCGATGTGTCGCGGCCGCGTGCCCTTGATGGGGCGCGTGCTCACGACGCTTTCGTTCACGCGCAGGAACGTCTCGGGGCTCGCGCTCAGCAGGGTGGTGCCGCCGATGCGCAGCAGGGCGCCGTGGTGGGCGGGGCTGCCGCGCCGCAGTCGGCGGTACACCTCGATCGGGTCGTGCGCCCCGACGACGCTCGCCTGCGTCGTGAGGCACAGCTGGTATGCCTCCCCCTCGCGGATCGCCTCCTGGCAACGGCTGACGAGCTCGGCGTAGTGGGCGTCGTCGTCGCGCCACACGGCGGTGGCCGACGGCGGGTCGACGACGGGGGGCGGGGATGCTGCGCTCGCGTCGCGCACGAGCTCGAGCATCCGGTGCCGCCAGTCGTCGAGCTCGCCCTCCCACTGCCCCGTGCCGCCCGGGTCGAGCGCCACGAGAGTGGCGGTGCCCGCCTCGTGGTCGATGAGCACGCCGCGGTCGACGCGCAGCCAAGCCGCCCGGTGGTGGCCCGGCACGGGCGGAACGGGCATGCCCATCGTCTCGCCCCGCAGCTCGTAGCCGAACCAGCCGACGAGGCCGAGCGGTACGGCGTCGCCCGCTCCGAGCAGGGGCAACTCGGCGAGCGCCGCGCGCAGCGCGGGCAGCACCGGCGCGCTCTCCGGCAGGGGCACGCGGTCGCCGACGGCGAGGAGGCTGCGGCCGGTGGGTGCTGCCGCGCCGCTGTCGAGCCACACGAGGCCGTCGGCCTGCGGATGGGCCGCGTCCAGGCGCAGCAGCAGCAGCTCGGGGTCGAGGCCTGCGCCGTCCTCGGGGGCTCCGAGGCGCCCGAGGGGCTCGACGAGCAGACCGTCACGCATACGCTGAATCCTATGAGTGAGGCACTGCACGTCTGGCGCGGCTCCTCGGCTGCGGGCGGCCCGTGGCAGCCGGTCGACTGGTGCGACCCGTACGCGGGTGCCGTGCTCGTGGCTGACTCCTGGCGCGTCGTCGACGGCGAGGCTCGCGGCCTGCACCATCACCGTGACCGCTTTCTGGGCAGCGTGGCGGCGCTGCTGGGCGAGGCGACGGAGCCGCAGGCGTTCTGGAGCGCGGCGCTGGCGCTCCTCCCCACGGAGGGCGACTGGTTTCCCCGCGTGGAGTTGCGCGCGCGGGCCGAGGGAGCGCAGTTGTCGCTGCGGGTGCGCCCCACACCGCCGACGACCGCGGAGGTGATCGTCGCCACCGCGCCGCACGACCCGCGCATCCAGCCCCGCGTCAAGGGCCCCGACCTGGAGTCATTGCAGCGGCTGCGCACGCTCGCGCAGCCCGCCGGCGCGCAGGAGGCCATCATTCTCAGCCCCACCGCCGAACTGGTCGAGGGTGCGTACAGCTCGCTCGTGTGGTGGCGGCGCGGGGTGCTGCATCGCGTGCACGACTCTGCACCGCGCATCCCGAGCGTCACGGAGCGCATCGTGACTGACGCGGCGGCCGCCGAGGGCGTCGAGGTGCGCGCGGTGCAGGCGCACCCGCGCGACCTCGAGGGTGCCGAACTGTGGGTGCTCAGCGCCCTGCACGGCGTGCGGCTCGCGACCGCGTGGGTACAGGGCCCCTCGCTCGCCGTCGAGGCTGGCCGCGTGGAGCGGGGCCGCGCCTGGCTGGAGGCGGCGCGTCGCCCGCTGTTCACCTGAGCGGAGTACACCGGGCGTCGTGGATGCCCTCACCGAGTGGGTCGTCGCGGCCGCCGCGTCGCCGTGGGCGCTGCCCGTCACGGCACTGCTGACCGTCGCCGACGCGTTCCTCGTGGTCGTGCCGAGCGAGACCGTGGTCGTCGCCCTGGGGTCTCTCGCCGTGTCGGAGGGGGTTCCGAATCCCTTCCTGCTCATCCTCGTCGCCGCTCTCGCCGCCGTCGTCGGCGACAGCCTCACCTTCCTGCTCGGCAGCCGCCTCGGGGCGCCGCTGCTCGCCCGCGTGCGGCAGCCGCGCGTGCGAGCGGTCTTCGCGTGGGCGGGCGAGAACCTGCACCGCCGTGCGGCGCTGGTGATCTTCGTCGCCCGCTACATTCCGTTCGGGCGCGTGGCGGTCAACCTCGTCGCGGGTGCGACGGGGTTCCCGTACCGCCGCTACCTGCCGCTGAGTCTCCTCGCCTGCTCGGCCTGGGCGGTCTACAACGTCGGCGTCGGCGCCGCGTTCGGGGCCTGGCTCGGCGACTCTCCCGTCATCGCCGTGGCCGTGTCGATCGCGGTGGCCGTGGCCGTCGGTCTGGCCATCGACGCGGTGCGCGTTCGACGTGAGGCGGCGACGCGCCCCCGGACGGGGGACACCCCGACGGGGGTATGACGAATCATCGCTCCTGAGCGCTCTCGCCCCGTACACTGGCGGGGGCCGGTGGTGCACTGCCGGCGAACGAGGGGGAACGATAAACGTGGCGGAAGACGACTACGGTCGCGTGCCGGCGGGCTGGTACCCCGACCCGCTCGGCCTGCCGCAGCTGCGCTGGTGGGACAACACCGCGTGGACGGAGCATGTCTCTGACGCGCGCCAGCCGATGGTGCCCACCCAGGCGCCGAGCGGCCCGGCAGCCCCGACGATCTACGCCGACGACGACCTTCCCCGCCGCCGCGACCTGCGCACCGCGTCCACGCCCGAGGATGCCCCGCTCGACGGGCGCGCAAGCGAGAGCTCCGCGCCCGAGAACCCGGCCGTCGAGCAGCCGACCGCGAACGTTCTGCGCCAGCTCGCCCCGCCCACGACCGAGGCCACGCCGCAACTGATCGAGCCCGACCAGCAGGCCGAACAGCCGCCGGCCCAGGACGCGAGCGCATCGCGCAGCGCCTCCTCGTCGCCCTCCGGCGGGCGGCCCGCCAATTCTGCGGCCGAAGCCTTCGCCGCGGCCGCGTTCGCCGACCTGCAGGCCGAGTCAGAGCTCAAGCCGCCGCAGGATCCTGCACGTTCCCCGTGGGTTCCGCTGCAGCGCGATGGCGCCAGCGCACCCGACTCCGCATCGGGTTCCCCGCCCCGCCCCGTCTCCGCCAGCGGCAGCGCGCCGTGGGATCTCGGCTCAGGCTCGGCACCGCAGCAGGGCAGCGCGCCGCAGTACGGCTCCGCACCGCAGTACGGCTCCGCGCCTCAGTATGGCTCCGCGCCGGGCTTCGCGTCCGCTCCCGGCGCGCCGCAGTACGCCCCCTACTCGCAGGAGTCGCCGCTCTCCGCATCCGAGACGCGCCGCACGGGCACCCACCAGACTCTGGGCGCACCGAGCGGCAACGTGCAGACCGTCGAATCCTGGGCGATCGCGCTCATGCCTATGCTGCAGCTGCTGCTGAGCCTGCTTGTCGTCGCGGCGTTCACGACCGGCCCGAGCCTCATCTTCATGGCGGTCATCTGGGTCGTGCCCTACCCGATCGTCGCCGCTCTGGCCTTCCTCGATGCCCGCACCCTGCGCCGCCGAGGCATCGACTCCCCCGCCAGTTGGCTGTGGGCGCTCGGTACCGCGCCCGTCTACCTCGCCGCGCGCGCCGTGCGGCTGAGCCGCGTCTCGGGTGCCGGGTTCGGCCCCGTGGCGGTCTGGCTTCTCGTCTCCGGCCTCGTGGGAGCATCCATTCTGGCCGTGCCCGGTCTCATCATCGCCGCGATGCCCGCCGTGTTCGCCGACCAGGCCGCGGGCACGATTCAGGCGAACGCGCGATCGATCGGCACCATGCTCCAGGTGGACTGCCCGGCATCCCCGCCGCTGTTCATCGGGCAGCAGCTGCGGTGCCCCGCCACCAACTCCTCCGGCGAGAACCTTGTGGTCACCGTGAGCCTGCAGCGCGCCAACGGGTGGATCACGTGGCAGGTCGACGATTGGGGCATCTTCACGGTCGTTCGGTAAGCGAACGGCGCGCGCGCACACGTCGCACAGGCCCGGCATACTCTAGACGCACCACCGAGAAACGGCACCACCGCACGACCCAGAACCGCACCTGGCAGCACCGAACCACCTACCAGCAGCACCGAACAACTAAAAATCGCACGACACGTCGCGTGGAACCCGAACAGCTTCGCGACAGCCCCGCAGCACCGAACGCTGCGGGTGAAGCACCGCAATCCGGCCGGGGGGCCGGGGGCACACTGGGGGACCACATCATGACGACGACAGCGATTCAGGTACCGGCAGGCTGGTACCCGGACCCGCTCGCCACGACCATCGGGGGCGAATCCACACACCGGCGCTGGTGGGACGGCGCGCAGTGGACCGAGCACGTCGAGCCGCTGCGGCCGACCGAGGTGCCGCGCAGCCCCGACGTGTCGACGGGCGCGATGCGCCGGGCACGGCGATCGGCTGGCACGAGCGACCACGTCGCCGAGCCCGGCGCGTACACGGCCACCGGCTCGGCCCCCGTCACGCTCACGCCCCACGACTCGGCGCGCGCAGCCCACCGCATGTCGCTGCACTCCACGAGCGCCGACTCCGCCTACTTCGGCTCGTCGGCGAGCGTTTCCTCTGCCGCCTTCCCCAGCCCCGCTGGAAGCCGACGGTGGCCGCGCACGCCGGTGAGCGCCGTCGACCTCGACAGCGCGCGGCCCCGGCGGCGTCGCGAACCCGACCGCGCCGTCGTCTCCGAGCCCCTCGAGCCGCGCAGGCGCGTCTACACGACGTCGGTCTGGCTCATGGCGACGATGCCGTTCACGCAGGCCCTGCTGATCTTCGCCGTCTTCACGAGCCTGCCGCCGGAAAGCTCGGCGTGGACGCGGGGGCTCACCCTCGTCTTCCCCTTCATTCTCTGCGCCGCCCTGGCGGGGCAGGATGCCCGGCTGATGGCGCTGGCCGGGCACCTGCGCACGGCCCCGTGGGTCAGCGCCCTCCTCGTGCCGCCGGTCTACCTTGCGGTGCGCAGCGCGCGCATCGGGCGCACGACGGGCGCCATCGCGTGGCCGCTGTACGTGTGGCTGCTCGCGCAGGCCACCGTCATCGGCACCTGGTGGGCGGTGGACCCCGCCGGCGTCTTGGCGGTCATCGAGCCTCTGCTCTGAGGGTGCTCACCGGCGGGGCCGTCGTAGGGTCGAGGGGTGAGCGAACGCGACCGGCCTCGAGGTGCGAGCCTCGAGGTGCTGCGCGCCGAAGCCCACGATGAGCTGCAGACGGTGATCCTCGCGCGCTGCCGGGATGGCGAGGATCCGTGGGACTTCATGACGGAGCTCCCCAGCGTGGATGAGCTTGTGGTGTGGATGCTCCGGGCCGAGTCGATCCGCTCCGACGACGACCGGCTGCCCTCCCCCGCCCGCAACTACCGCGTGCTGCGGCAGATCGCGCTCGATCACCCGGCCCTGACGACGACGGTGTGGCGCATGCTGGGCGACCTCGACCGGAGCGCCGGCTGATCGGCATCCCGCCGACGGTCGCACGCCCGCTGTACCCCATCGAGTCCCCCTTACTGGGGACTCGTATGGCGTAGGCCCGCGACCGTCCGCGTCGTAGACTTGTCCGAACCGGATTCGCGTTTACCCCCGGCGAGTGCGCCGCGCGATACCCTGCCCCCGCTGTTGTTCGACGCCACACTGTGTTCCACCCGAGGACCCGCCATGACCGAAGGCTCCGAGCTCCCCGTCGCGGGATGGTACGACGACCCTGAGATCGCCCTGCGCCTGCGCTGGTGGGATGGGTCGCGCTGGAGCCAGCACACCCGCCCGAAGCCGATCACCCAGAGTGCTCCCGCCGCCCCCGGGCTTCCGCATGCGGCATTCGGCGCCCCGGGCGAGACGGCGGTCGCCGCTCCGCAGACGGACGCCCCGTACTCCTTCTCGGCACCGTTCTCGGCCACTCCCACGTCTGCGCCGGCGACCGCTGGGGAGGGCGTCGCGGTCGAGCCCACGCGTCGCGCGAGGTTCGGCACGCGATCGACCGCGAATGCCGAACGGCCGAACTCCCCGCAGCAGTCCCTCGACTACGCCCCCGAGCGCACGACGACGATCTCGGCGTGGCTGCTCGCCGCCACGCCTCTCGTCGCCTTCCTCGCCCAGCTCGCGGTGACGGTGCTCACCGGTCTCGAGTCGACTCCGTGGTTCTGGGTGGTGGGCGCTGCGCTGCTGCCGATCCTGTGGATCATCATCTTCGTCCGCCGCGATCGCGAGCGACTGCACGAGTGGGGTCACCTCGAGCGCGCGTCGGCCTGGTGGGCGCTCCTGGGGTCGTACGGCTATCTGACGGCGCGCGGCATCGTCGTGCAGCGTCAGGCGCGGGGCGGGTGGGGGCCGCTCGTGCTCACGCTGCTGCTGACGGCGGCGCTCGTCAGTCTCGGCATCTTCACCCCCGCACTGCTGCTGGTCTTCTTGACGCCCCTGCAGTAGCGGCCGCCGCCTCAGGCGCCGCAGCTGCTACAGGCGCTTCAGCCCCTCCACGCGCACGACCGCTTCGCCGCGCTCCGCGCTCGCCGCGAGGTCGACGGTCGCGTGGATGCCCCAGTCGTGGTCGCCGGCCGGGTCGTCGATCACCTGGCGCACCCGCCAGAAGCCGGGCCCAGCATCCGGATCGTTCTCGGAGATCTGCACGAGGGATGCTGCGCGCGCGCCGCCCGCCGTGCCCACGCTCTCGTGCTCGTCGTAGTAGGCGTCGAGCGCCTCCGGCCAGCCCGCCTCCGGGTCGAGCTCGACGAGCTCGTCGTCACGCTGCAGCGCCGCCAGCTGCACGCGGCGGAACAGCTCGTTGCGCACGAGCACGGTGAACGCGCGGCGGTTCGTGGTGACGTCGGGCGGGGGCGGGGGCAGAATCGGCTCGCCTTCCCCGACGTCGGAGGGGGGCGCGGTCAGCTGCGTCCACTCGTCCTGCAGGCTCGAGTCGACCTGGCGCACGAGCTCGCGCAGCCACTCGATGATGTCGAGCACGTCGGGCGTCTTCGCGTTGTCGGGCACCGTTTGCCGGAACGCGCGGTCGGCGTCGCTGAGGTAGCGCAGCAGGAGGCCCTCGCTGCGGGCCAGCTGGTAGTGGCTGACGTACTCGGTGAAGCTCATCGCCTTCTCGAACATGTCGCGCACGACCGACTTGGGGCGCAGCTCGACGTCGCGGATCCACGGCTGGGTGGCCGCATACGTCTCGAACATGGCCTCGAGCAGCTCGGCGAGCGGGCGCGGGTGGGTGATCTCGTCGAGCGCCTCCATGCGCTCGTCGTACTCCATGCCCTGCGCCTTCATGCGGCCGATCGCCTCGCCGCGCGCCTTGTGCTCCTGCTGGCGTAGCACGGGGCGCGGGTCGTCGAGCGTCGCCTCGATGACGCTCACGACGTCGAGGGCGTAGTGCGGGGCGGCCTCGGGCTCGTCGCCCGGCTCGGCTCCCGGCGGCGGCGCCACAGCGCGCACGTCGTCCTCCGGGTCGAGCGACTCGATGACGGCGAGGGCGAACGGGCTGAGCGGCTGGTTGAGCGCGAAGTTGGGCTGCAGGTCGACGGTGAGCCTGATGCCACCGCCGGGCTCGATGACGACGACGCCCGCGCGCACGAGGGTCTTGGCGATGCCGAGCGCGCGGCGCACGAGCTCGCGCTGCCGCAGCGGCGGCTCGTGGTTCTGCGTGAGCAGCCCTCGGGCGTTGCCGAAGACGTCTCCGCCGCGCGCGATGATGTTGATGAGCATCGCGGCCGACACCTGCATGCGGCTCTCGAGCGGCTCGGGCGCCCCGCCGATGAGCCGCTCGAAGCTCGTCTCGCTCCATGTCACGAAGCCGGCGGGGGCCGACTTGCGCACGATCTTCTTTTTCTTCTTCGGGTCGCTGCCCGCCTTGGTGGTCGCGGCGTGGTTCTCGACCTCGTGGTCGGGCGCCTGCACGACGACGAGCCCGGCGGTGTCGTATCCGGCTCGACCGGCACGACCGGCGATCTGGTGGAACTCGCGCGCGGTGAGCTGCCGCATCTTCTCGCCGTCGAACTTGCTGAGCGCCGTGAGCAGCACGGTGCGGATCGGCACGTTGATGCCGACGCCGAGCGTGTCGGTGCCGCAGATGACGCGCAGCAGTCCGCGCTGCGCGAGCACTTCGACGAGTCGGCGGTACTTGGGCAGCATGCCGGCGTGGTGCACGCCGATGCCGCTGCGCACGAGGCGGCTGAGGGTGGTGCCGAACCCGGTGGTGAAGCGAAAGTCGCCGATGGCGGCGGCGATCTCGTCGCGCTGCTCGCGCGTGATGATGCGGATGCTCGACAGCGCTTGAGCGCGCTCCATCGCGGCGGCCTGACTGAAGTGCACGACGTAGATGGGCGCCTGCCCGTCGTCGAGCAGGGTCTGCACGGTCTCGTGCACGGGGGTCTTCACGTAGTCGAAGGTGAGCGGAATGGGCCGCTCGGCGTGCGTGACCTCGCTCACCGGGTGGCCGGTGCGGCGCTCCAGGTCGTCGGCGATGGGCGTGACATCGCCGAGGGTGGCGCTCATGAGTAGGAACCGCGCGTGGGTGAGCTCGAGCAGCGGCACCTGCCACGCCCACCCCCGCTCGGGGTCGGCGTAGTAGTGAAACTCGTCCATGACGACGAGCCCCGCCTCAAGCTCGGGCCCGTGCCGCAGAGCCTGATTCGCGAGAATCTCGGCTGTGCAGCACACGATGGGCGCATCCCCGTTGACGCTGCTGTCGCCGGTGACCATGCCCACGTTCTCCGCCCCGAAGATGTCGACGAGGGCGAAGAATTTCTCGCTCACGAGCGCCTTGATGGGCGCCGTGTAGTAGCTGCGCTGGCCCTGCGCGAGGGCGATCGCGTGAGCGGCGACGGCGACGAGGCTCTTGCCGCTGCCGGTCGGGGTGGCGAGGATGACGTGGGCACCGGCGACGAGCTCGAAGATCGCCTCCTCCTGCGCGGGGTACAGCGTCAGACCCTCGTCGGCAGCCCAGTTCTCGATCGCGTCGAAGGCGGCGCCGGCCTCGTAGGGGGTGGGCATGCGGTCGAGCAGCGAGAGGGTCATCGGCTCCAGTCTCCCCCACCCGCCTTGCGGGAGCGCGCTACTGCGGTGCGGGAATGAGGAAGAACGGGAAGACGCCGGGGTTGTGGGCGTGCACGATCGCGAGGAACACGACGAGGTCGAACAGCAGGTGCACGATGATGACGTAGGTGAGCGACTTGGTGCGGTGGAAGATCCAGCCCTGGAGGAGCGCGAAGGGGATCGTCATGAGCGGCCCCCACTCCTGGTAGCCGAGCTCCCACAGGAACGACACGAAGATGATGGCCTGCAGAATGTTGGCGAACAGCACCGGGAAGTGCCGCAGCAGCAGCACGTAGCAGGTGCAGATGAAGAAGAGTTCATCCCAGATGCCGACGGCGTTGACGCCGACGAAGAGCCGCGCGACCTCTGAGGTCTCGGAGACGGCAGGCCAGTTGAGGTATGCGCCCGAGCTGATGAAGTAGTACGGCAGGATCAGCCAGCCGAGGAACGGCACGGCGAACAGGTACGACTTCTCCCACGGCTGCCACTTCTGCCCGCTGCGCCACGGGAAGCGGATCACGCGGCGCCGAAACACGTACCGGTCGAGCACGAACGGCACGGCGACGGCGAGGCTCAGCACGAACCCGAGCAGGAAGAAGTTGGGCCAGGAGATGTCGGCCTTGACGCTCACGGTGCTCACGACGATGAGGCCGGCGGCGACGATGCCGAGGTCGCGCATCAGTTCGCGGTCGACCACGAACGCCACGACGAGGCCGATCACCAGCCACGGGTACCCGACGAGGCGGTTTTCGAAGCCGAAGAGCGGTATCGCGCTCGTGGCGACGATGAACGCCGGTGCGAGCTTCCAGCTCCACAGCGGCTTCGGGGCGGCGATTGCGGGGCTGGTGGCGGCGACGGGCATAGAAGCATCCTCTCAGGTGCCCGACGCGGTGGGGTGCGTTCGTCACCTCCCCCTTTCTGCGCGTTGTCAACCCCGTTGTGCGGATGCTCGCACCTCGCTTCACTGGGCCCATGACGTCACACAGCTCCCACCAGACCAGTCACGACGACATGAGGAACGACATGACCTCGGACGAGTACCAGCAAGCCGACCTCAGCGGTGTCGAGGGCACCGACCCCGATCTGACCGTGCCGGGCGCGAGCGACGTCGCAGAGTCGAATGCGCCGGGCGCTGACGACCGCTACGTCGAAGGCGAGCTCGGCGCGGGCGCGATCGGCGCCGAGATCGACGAGGACGAGACGGAAGGAGACGAAGCATGAGTGACGCACGCAGCACAAACGCCGACGACGGAGAGTTCAACCCGCTGATTCCGGAGGGCCCTCCTCCCGGCGAGAAAGAGGACGAGACGGGGCCGGGCGCTGCGCGGGTGAGCGTGCCGGGTGTGGATGCGCCCGCGGAGCCCGCCGAGGAGGAGTCGGAGGAGGAGCACCCCGACGTCGATCGCCGACAGCCCGACACGACCTCTCACTAGGGCAGCCGGCGCTCGATCTCGTCGATGACGTCGGGCAGCCCGAGCACGCGGAAGTGCCCGACCCGGTCGAGGACGACGTTCTCGGCGCCGTCGAGGTGCGCGATCGCGCGCGGCACATACTGGTCGACGGCGCTGACGAGCGACGTGATGCGGTCGTTGACGTCGGTGCGGGCATCCAGGGTTCGGATGATCGCCGACTCAGGTCGGAACTCGCGCCAGGGCCCGAGGCCCCACCGCGCGACGGGCGTGCCGGCGAAGGGCGTGTTGACGGTCACGAGGCGCGTCAGGCGGCGCTGGTCGGGGGCGGATTGTGCATCGGCGATGAGCATGGCTTTGCCGATGAGCCCGCCCTTGCTGTGGCAGACGAGGGCGACGTCGCGCAGGTCGCGCTCGCGCACGTAGTCGGTGAGGAGGTGCGCGGCGTGCTCGATGGGGTGCCGGTTGAGGCCGAGCTCGGCGACGCGATGCACGGGATGCCCGCGCGCGGCGAGACGCTCACCGAGGGTGCGCAGGTAGTGCCACGACTCGAAGACGCCGGGGATGAGCAGCACGGGCAGCCGCGCGGCGTCGCGAGAGGGGTCGTTCGGCGGGGGCGGGAGCATCCCGTACCGCAGCGGCCCCAGTCGCGATCGCGCGACGTAGGCGAGGTCGGCGGCGAGCCCGGCGGCGCTACGTGCGGGGCCGGGGCGGCGGGGCCGCCGCGCGGCGGGCGTGGCTGCGCTGTCGGGCTCGGCTGCGCTGTCGGGCGTGTGGGTGTTGTCGCTCATGGCGGCTCGACCCTAGCGAGGTCGGCTGGGGGCGCGTACGCTGGCCGCACTGCCTGAGCTTTCCCCAGTGAGAGGACTGCGATGACCGACGCGCCGCTGCCGGAGGGCTGGTACCGCGATCCGTCGTTGCCGGCGACGCGGCGCTGGTGGGACGGCACGGCGTGGACGGATCATGTGCGCCCTGATGAGGATGCTGGGCTGGGGCTCGGCAGCCTGCGACGGTCGGCGGCCTCCGCCGCGTCGGTCGCCTCCCCCGCGTCGCCGGCGGTGTCGGAGGCGATGACGTTCGCGGTGCCGTCAGAGCTGGAGGGCACCAAGCCTGTGTCGTCGGTGGGGTCTGCTGCGGCGGGCGATGCGTTCGGGGGCGGCTCGTGGCGCGCCGAGACGCCGCCGTGGGCGGAGTCGAGTGCGGCCGCGCCTTCGGGGGCTCAGTCGAGTGCGGCGGTGCCGGCGGGTGCTGGGTCGAGTGTCGCGGTGGCTGGATCAAATGTGGCGGTGCCGTCGGGCCCCGGGTCTTTCGCCGCGCCGACGTCGGTGGCGGAGCTCGAGTCGGTGGACTACGCGCCCATGGAGCGCTCGTGGGGCGCGTCGGCGGTGGCGGCGCCGGTGCGGCGCACGCCTCTCGCGGCGGGCACGGCGGGTGCGTGGCTGCTTGCCCTCTCCCCTCTGCTGAACCTGCTGCTGGCCGCGGGCGTGGGCGCTCTCGTGCTGGTCGATCCGGTGTCGCCGGTGTCGGTGATCGTGGCGTGGATCGCGACGGCGCTCGTGCTCGTGTGGCTCGTGCTCGCGGTGATTGCGGATTTCCGTCGTCTGGGAGCTTTGGGCTATGCGTCGCGCCCGTCGGTGTTCTGGATCGTTCTGGGCCCGCTGCCGTATCTGATCTCGCGCACGGTGCATGTGCGGCGGGGGTCGGGGCGCGGGTCGGGGCCGCTGTGGGTGTTTCTGGTGGTGTCGGTTCTCGCGGGGGCGGCCGGGGTGGGCTTCCTGCTGTGGATGGGCGCGGGTACCCTGACGGTGCCTGGGGTTCTGGGCGCGGTCGGGCTGCAGGGTTGGTGACCGTCACGCTGCGGCGACGGTGATCGGGCGGCTGCTTCGCGCGCGTTCTCAGCTCATTAGCGCGAACGTGCGAGAATAGGGGCATGGATGCTCCGCTCGACTCCCCCGCCGTCTCTCTCTCTGACTACCCGAGGCCTTCGGTCGCCGTCGACACAGCGGTCTTCACGGTGGAGGGCGATGAACTGTGCGTCGCACTCGTCGATGGGCCGCACGGCCGCCGTCGGCTTCCTGGCACGTTCCTGCACGAGGGCGAGACGCTGGTGGACGCGGTGCGTCGGTCCTTGCAGGAGAAGGCCGGCATCGTGGGTGGTGCGCCGCAGCAGCTGAGGGTGTTCGACGAGCCTGACCGCGATGAGCGCGGCTGGGTTCTGTCGGTGGCGCACGCACTGGCCCTGCCAGCGGGTTCGGTTCCGTCGAGCCGGATCGCGCCGATCGACCGCGCCGACCCGCTCGATTTCGATCACGGCCGCATCCTGGCTGTGGCGGTGGAGCGCATTCGCGGTGACTACGCGACCCAGCCCGACCCGTGGGGTCTGCTGAGCGGATCGTTCACGCTGCGAGATCTGCTGCGGTTGCACAGCGCGGTCGACCCGTCGACGCCCCAGCGCGACACGTTCCGCCGCATGATGGAACCGCAGTTGGTCGCGACGGGCGAGATCACGTCGGGCGCGGTCGGCAAGCCGTCTCGACTGTTCCGTCGCCCTTCTGACGCCGAGGTGCGGGAGCGTCGTGCCGAGAAGATTCAGTTGGTGTGGAGCGGCTCTCGCCGCACGTCGCGGTCACGGCGTGACGATGTGCCGACCGACCGGATGGTGACGCAGTCGAGTCGCGTGCGAGACCCGGAGGCGTGGATTCCACGGGACGCCCTGGCTGCGGGCGTGCAGCACGCGATCGAGCTGGATCGTGGCCCTGCTGGTGTCGTGGCGCGGGCGTTCGCTGATGAGCGTTCGGCGCTGTGGGCCTTCCGCGGGTTGGTGACGACGTTCGAACGGGCGGAGAACCGTGCGGGCCCGGACGAGCTGTTGCGCACGATTCGCCTGATGGGGCCGGGGGGCGTGGAGATGTCGCGTCAGGATTTCAGCTGACGCGGTCAGAGTCGTCACCGCCGAGAACGCGGTCTCGCTCCTCGGCGGCGAACGCGCGACGTGCGCCTCCGCGCACGTCGCTCAGGTAGCGGTTAAGCACGTCGCTGCTGGCCCCGACCGACTGGCGGTCGGTCGTGTAGGTGATGGAGCTGCCGGCATCGAAACCGAGGTCGACGCCGACCGTGATGGCGTCCTGGTTGGCGCCGAGGTAGACGAAGTCCCACTTCCATTCGGCGGTGAGGTCGGCGATGAGACGCTTGACCTGGTCGCGCGTGTAGCGCGTGCTGGCATTCTCGTGCCCGTCGGTGACGACGACCACCTGCACGGTCGACGGGCGCGCGTGCGGCGGCAGGACCTCGAGCGCCGAGCGGAAGCCGTCGAGCGACTCGCCCAGGGCATCCAGGAGGGCGGTCGTGCCGCGCGGTTCGAGGCGCACCTGCACGGTCGCGGGGTCGGCGAACACGGCCTGGTGCTCGATCTCGTCGTCGAAGGTGACGATGTCGACCGTGAGCGTGCCCGGCAGGTCGGCTTGCGCGGCGAGGAGGCTCTGCAGCCCCCCGATCATGTCGTCGCGAATGGCTGCCATCGAGCCGCTGCGGTCGATGATGAGCAGCAGGGCGGTGTAGTCGAGGTCAGGCATGGTGGGGCTCCTGTTCGGTGAGGCGGATGAAGGCGCTCAGCTCGGCCACGCCCTGGGGCGAGTGCGGCAGCGAGTCGAGCAGTCCGGGCGAGTGCACGAGGTACGCGGCCCACTGGGCGCGCGAGATGGCGACGTTGAGCCGGTTGCGATTGAGCAGAAACTCCATGCCGCGTGGGGCCTCCCGCGAACTCGACGCCGCGAGCGACACAATGGCCACGGCGGCCTCCTGGCCCTGGAACTTGTCGACGGTGCCGACGCGGGTGCCTCGAAGCCCGGCGGCGTCGAGCCGTTCGCGAATCGTCTGCTGCTGCGCGTTGTAGGGCGTGACGACGATGACGTCGTCGTCGGCGAGCGGCCGCGGTGCAGCATCCGGCCCCGGGTTCCAGGCCGAGCCGATCAGGCGAGGGATGATCGCGACCACCTCGTCTGCCTCTTCCGTCGACTCGGTCGCGTTGCCGTGGTGCTGGACCGCCACGGGGTGCAGCCCGGGCGCGACGCCCTCGAGACCGCGCAGAGAGCTGCTCGGGTGCGCGTGCAGCTTGCCTTCGTAGCTGAGCCGCGAAACGGGCTCGGCCTACGCGGGGTGCAGTCGACGGCTCTCGGCCAGGAAGTAGCCGAGCTCGACCGGCAGCACGTCGTGCCCGGCGCTGAGGTAGCCGAGCGCGCTGCCGTCGATCGGCTCGGGGTGCGTGCCCTGGCTCACCTGGGGCAGCTGCTGCGGGTCGCCGAGCAGCAAGAGGTTCTTGGCCGCCATGCTCGCGGCGATCGTGGCGGCGAGCGAGAACTGCCCGGCCTCGTCGATGACGAGCAGGTCGAGGGAGCGGCGGCCGACGCGCTTGGGGCTGGCGAAGTCCCAGGCGGTGCCGCCGATGACGTAGCCGCCGTTTCCGCTGGCAGCCCGCCCGGCGGCGAAGGCGGCGACGTCGTCGGCCTTGCCGAGCACGGTGTACCGAGCGGTGGCGTAGTCCGCCGGGTCGGCGCTCGACTTGGGAGCCTTGCCGACGAGGCGCGAGTCGAGTCCGGCCTCGACGATGCCCTCGAGCACGTGCTCGACCGTGGTGTGGCTCTGCGCGACGACCCCGACCTTCCAGCCGTGCTTGCTGACGAGTCGGGCGATGACGTGCGAGCCGAGGTAGGTCTTGCCCGTTCCGGGAGGACCCTGCACGGCGAGGTAACTACGGTCGAGGTCGAGCAAACTCGCGACGACGGCGCTGACCCGGTCGGGTTCACCGTGCGAGTCGTCGGCGACCTGCGCGAGCGTCGCCCCGCTTCGGGTGCGAGGCGGCACGCGCCGCAGCAGGTCACCGACGGGCTCGGCGGGCCACTCGGGCGGGCTCGACGTCGCAGCCGCGTCGACGAGCCGCGCGCCCCACTCTTCGATGGCGGGCTTCTGTTGACCGGGATTGGGCGGGCTCGCGGGGGTCAGCGCGATCGGAAGTTCGGTGTACTCGTCGACGCCGTCGGCGAGGGTCTCGGTGACGACCACCCACCCTTCGCCGATCTTCTCGAGGGCCACAGCACGCGTCGACCGTGCGAGGCGGTCATGGTTGTTCGAGGGCATCGGCCCGGGCTGGTTGTAGACGGCGAACGGGCCGCTGCGCGGGCTCACCGTCGGGCGCGAGCCGGCAGCCCAGGTGCCGTAGAGGGTGAGCGTGCGACGCAACGACCGCTGTTTGCCCGACTTGCCCCACGAGGACTGCTGGTGGGGAGCATCCGGATCGACCATGAACACATCACGCACGTCGGCCCAGTCTCGGGGGTCAGCGACGAGGCGGTCAAAGTGCTCCCACCAAAAGGTCTTGTGCTCGCGGCGGTGGTAGTCGATGGCTGCGGCGGCGTAGGCATACGCGCGTTGCTCGGGCGTGCGGTCGGGCTCGGTCGACGGCATGCCGTCGGCGTTCGCCGCCAGCTCGAGTAGCGCGGTGCGCAGTGGCGAGTCATCGAGCCGGGGCCCTGGGTCGTCCTCCGCTTCATCGTCGGCCGCGTCGTCGTCGCCGAGCGTCGGCGCGGGTGCCGGATGCTCCGCCGCAAGCCCCCGCAGCCACGCAGCAAGCCGCAGGGTGCTGACGCAGTCGACGCGGTTGTACTCGGCGATCGTGGCGAGCAGCCCGTCGGCCTCGGCAGACCTGCCGTTCTCACTGGCCGAGCGGGCGTCGACATACATCGCCACCGAGTCGTCGCCGCGGGCGAGGTCAGCGCCAGCGCGCGCCTCGGGCCAGTAGATCTTCTCGAGCGACTTGATCGAGTAGTTCGGGGTGCCGAGGCGCAGGGCGCGGGTCACGACGGGGTAGAGATCAACGAGCACGCCGCCGCGCAACCACTCGTCGACGATGTCTTCTCCCACCCCGTGCCGGGCGGTCAGCGACCGCAGGTGAGTGCGCTCGTAGGCGGCGTAGTGGTAGACGTACAGGTCAGGATGCGCGCGCCGACGGGTCTCGACGTCGGCGAGGAAGGCGATGAGAGCATCCCGTTCGTCGGCGAAACTGTGCGCCCAATACGGCGTGAACTCGGCATGGACGTCGACCATGCCGAACAGATAGTCGAGGCCCCAGACGGTCGGGTCATGCTCGGTGTAGAGCGGGTCGCCCTCGAAGTCGAAAAACAGGTCACCCGGGCTCGCCGGCGGCAGGGCGTGCAGCGGGGCCGCATCGCGCACCCTCACGGGCGGCAGGGTGCCGGCGGTCGCGCCCGCGGCCTCGTGCTGCAGCGCCGCCTGCAGGCGCAACGTGTCGAGCGTACTCGCGGCGATGCCGTTGACCGTGCTTGTGCTGGTAGCCAGCTGCGCGAGCGTTTCGATGCCGGCGGCGCCGAGCTTGGACCACTGCGCGCCGGTCAGGCCGGCGACCTGGCTCACGTCGTCGTGCGCCGCGATCTCTGACTCGCACCACGCGCACGAGCGGCAGTAGGTGACGCTCGGGTCGCGCCACGCGATGGGGCCTTCGGCCGCGGCACGGTCCCGCAGCAGGCGGTGCAGGCGGGAGCGGCGGGCACGGAGCACGGGCGCGATGTCATCGAGGCGGTGGATGCTGTGCTCACCGGTGCCCAGAATGAGAGCGACCTCGGGGTCGACCGCGACGCCGAGCCGCTCAAGCTGCTCTGCATACGCGGCGAGCTGCAGCAGGGCGGTGACCTTGGCGCGGCGCGCCAGTTTGCTGTCGAGCACGCGATAGGCGCCCTCCGGTGTGCGCACGAGAAAGTCGGCGAAGCCGACGAACGCGATCGGCAGCTCGCCCGCCTCGCCGAAGCTGTGCTCACGATCGACGAAGGTGGCCTGCACGATGACCGGCGCGCCGCGCTGGAGGGCGTCGAGCGTCTGCGCAGCGAAGGGCTCGATCGCGTCGAGGCCTGCCTTCGCGGCGCGATCGATCTCGAGCACATCGTCGGGGTGGGCGGCCTTCGCCCGATAGTCGGCGATGATGGCGGCCTCGTGCGCGTCGCCCATCGTCGCGGTGCGCGCGAGCATCGCATCCGGCTCGTCCGCAATCGGTTCGAGCCGCCCCAGCTTGGCCTCGAGATCGCGCGCAACCCGAAACTCGCACTCGGCGGCGCGCGTCAGATCGCTCGCCGAGGTCACGAGCAGTCGCTCGCCGTTCTCGTTCGTGGTCAGGTACACAGGGGTTCTCCTCCGGCCAGGGGTCTGCTCAGGGTAAGGGCGAGGGGTGACATTCGGTCAGTTGCCGTGCGGCTCGGCTGCCGCGATGCGGGTGACGGCTTCACGCAAGAAGGGTTGCGGCGACGCCGCGGGAAGCGCTGCGACGACCTCCCGCAGCGCGCGTTCGATCGGAACATCGCGGTGGAGCGCCGCGTAGAGCGCAGCGACCGAGGGCGTGCGGCTCTGCGCCTGCACGCAGTGCAGAAGCACGGTCTTGCCCTGCGCGCGGAAAGCCGCGACGGCGTCGGCCGCGTCGCGCAGCACGAGGTCGAGGTTCGGGTTCTTCTCGGGGTCGGCGTCGTCGATCAGCCAGATCTCGACATGGTCAGTAGCCCGTCGCTGCTCGACCCCGATGCGGCAGAGCGAGACCACTGCACCGGCCGGGGCATCGTCCAGGTCGAGGATCGCACCCAGCAGCACGCCCTCGTCGCGCGGGTGCTGCGTCAGGCCTCGCAGCACCCCGTAACTCTTGTATTCCATGCGCTTGGTGGTCGGCCACCCGGTCGGGTCCGGTTCGCCACCGCGTGCCGCGAGGGCGGCGAGCTCGACGAGGTCGTGCGCCCGCAGACCCGGGTGCCCGTGCAACGCGAGTCGCCAGTGGCTCGGCACTGCTGACGCGCCGAACGTCGCGCCGAGCAGCCCGCCGGCGATGGCCGCGACCGTGTCGGTGTCGCGACCGCCGCGCACCGCGCGCTCCAGCCCGTCAACCAGCGCTGCACCGTCGCGCAGCGCGCGGCCGGCGGTGGCGTCACCAGCAGAGTGCGCGGCCCTCGCACGGTGGATGCTCGACCACGCCCCCTGCAACGCCTGCACGGCCCAGCCGTTGCGGTCGAAGTCGCGCGGCTCGAGCTTCTCGGCCTCGTCGAGCAGGGCGCCCCAGCGCTCGCGCCGGTCGGCGGGGAGGGCGGCGAGCCCGATGCGAGCATCCACCGCGCCGGTGAGCACGGCGTGGCGGATCGCGAGGGTCCATATGACGCACGCGTCGCCCGCGTCGTCGTCCCAGTGGGTGAGGGCGCTGAGCGTGAGGGCGGCCTCTGCTGCGCCGGCCTCGTCGCCGAGAAAAGCGAGGGCGACCGGGGCGGTGCGCATGAGCGAGCCGTTGCCGGCGCTGCGTCCGGTGCGTTCGTGCAGCGCTTGCGAGGCGGTGCGGGCAGCCGCGGCGGTACCTCCATTGCGGGCGGCCTCGGCGAGCACCGCGCGCGTCTGGATGCCCACGTCGGAGGCGGTGCGCGCCCAGGTGATCCACGCGGCGACGATCTCGTCGAGCACGGCCTCGTCACGCAGGTCGGCCCCGCGAGCTGCGGCCTGGGCGATGGGTACGGCCATCGAGGTGTCGTCGGTCCACTCCCCCGGTGCCCAGTTGAACGTGCCGCCGCCGATCATGCCCACCGGTGCGTCATCGGGCAAGGGCGGGCCGAACTCGTAGCCCGCGCCGAGGGCGTCGCCGGCTGCGAGGCCGAGAAGCACCCCAGCGGCGCGGTCGGTCGAGACGGTGCGGGAAAGAGAAGAGGTCATACGGTCTCCTGTCGGTCGGTGTGGTCGAGCGGGCTTGGGTGGAGTGGGTGCGGGTGCGGCTTACGCGCCGACCAGCACCGGGTGCGTGCGGTCGAGGGCGGTCAGGTGCAGGATGCCGCGCGCATCATCTCCGCCCGCAAGCCGTGCGCCGAGGCCGACCATGTCGACGCGGTCGTCGCCGCGCGTGAGCTCGAACCAGCGCGGGCCCGGCGCCTCGAGGTCGCCGACCTCACCCCCGTGCAGCCTGCGACCTTGAACAGCGCGGGCAAAGGTGCGAGCCCGTTCCGCAGTGGTGGCGACGGGGTCGGTGAGGCGAGCATCCACGGCCGCGGCCTGCACGATTCCCGCCCAGCGCGACCGCAGGCCCGAGCCCGAGCAGAACAGCTCGAAGCCCATGATGCGCCCGCCGATGCCAATGATGACGCCGCGCTGGCCGTCGATGAGGCGCGGCGGGCGGATGCTCTGCCGGTCGAGGTGCCGCGTGAACGAGCTGGTCTCGCTGGAGCCCAGGTGCTGCTCGAACCTCTGGATGCGGCTCCAGACACCCGACTGCCGATCGCCGTCGAGCCCGTGCCGCGCACGTTCGTCGCCGAACCGCACGACGAGCGAGGCCCGGCGACCGCGAGCGCCGTGGTCGGCGACTCCGCCCCAGCGCCCCTGCTCGATGCAGACGGCGTCGAGCTCGCGACGCTCGTGGGCGCCGAGCACCACACTGCGGCCGAGCATGCGGTTCTGCCAGCCGCCTTCGACGAGGTCACCTTCGAGCGCGACGAGCGGGCGATCAGCGGTGTTGCGCGCGTCGAGCGTCGCGACTGCGGCTCCCTCAGCGCGCTCGGTGACGCGCAGCGCTTGCGGCGACCACTCGAGTGAGCCGATGCGCGGGGCGTCGACCCAGACCGGGAAGAGCGTGAGGCCGGCCTGGTGCGTGCCGTGGCCGACGTGCAGTGCGGGGATGGTGGTGTGCATGGCGGCCTCCGTGGGGGTCGGGTGGGCGGGTGCTCGGTCTCGGACGATCGAGTTGTCGCGATTATGCTCAAAGTATAGCACGGGGTTAGCGCGGACTCGCGCTCTTTCTCTCGTCACGGTACTGCGGGCATCCGACATCAGCGAGATCGCGGGTTCTTGTGCAAGAGAATTCGCCGGTTCGATCGGGAAGATGCGTACAGTTCCCCCATGAATAGCGAGCAGCCTCACGTCTTCGTCATCCACGGCGACCTCACCGCATTGGCCTGTGACGCGGTCATGGTGCCGACCGACGCGCGGCTGTCGGTGAAGGCCCACTGGCACGGCATCGTGCCCGAGCACTCGCGCCTCGCGGAGTTGCCCGAGCTACATGGATTTCGTCAAGAAAAGGTGCTCGCGCATGTTCTCGACCCTTCGCTCACCGACCCAGACGGCCCACTTCGCGTGCTCACCGCGGTGCCACTGAACGGCTTCACCTCAGTGGACCAGTTGCGCCCGCGCATTGGGGCATTCATTGAGGCAGCCGTCACGCGCATTCCTGCCCACCGAGAGAGCACATTGGGATCGGGGCAGCTGCGGGCGCTTCCGCTCGTCGCGATGCCCCTGTTCGCGTCAGGAGGCGGTGGCGGCGGATGGATCCGCACCACGATCATCGATGGGATTCTCGCCTCAGCGCGCGAGTTCGCCCTCCACCACCGCGTCGATGTCGCGCTCGTTTTGCCGAAGGAGCCCGACGCTGCGCTTGCGCAACAGCGGCGGCGGCAGGCCGGCAGCACTAGCTGGACGGCTCTCGAACCGCGACTCGTGGAAGTCGCTCGCCGGCTCGCGCGCCATGCGCTCGCCGACCGCATGGTGCCGTTCATGGGCGCTGGTGTGAGCATGTCGGCCGGGGCGCCGAACTGGTCGAGCCTGCTAGAGGAACTCGGCAAGCGTGCCGGGCTCGATGCCGCGACCACCGGGGCCCTGTTCGACGGTCGCATCGGGCCGCTCGATCAGGCCTCGTTCCTGCAACGGCAGTTCGCCGACGGGGAATTCCGCTCCTTGGTGGCCAAGCTCGTCGAGCGCGACCGTTACGGCCTCGCCCCGGCGCTTCTCGCTTCGATCGCAGACGAGCAGGCGATCACCCTCAACTACGACACACTGTTCGAGCAGGCCAGTGCAGCAGCGGGCCGCCCGCGCCGTGTGATCTCCGGGCCCGATGATGCCGGCTTGTCCGTCGACCAACTCAGCTTGCCCGATCGCTGGCTACTGAAATTGCACGGGTCGTCGACCCATCCCGATTCGATCGTGCTCACCCGCGACGACTACCTCGGGTTCGCCTCCGACCGCTCTGCTCTCAGCGCCATCGTGAAGGCCAACCTGTTGACCAGGCACCTACTCTTCGTGGGGTTCGGGCTGGCCGACGACCACTTCCACGAGATCATGCACGACGTGAAGCGCGCTGTCGGGCGATCAGCAACGTCGGCGACCGCGGTCACTCTCTTCGACGACCCTCTGAGCGACGGACTCTGGGGCGACTCGCTCACGGTGATTCCGATGCTCGTCGAACGGTCTTCTGCGGATGCCCTCCCACGAGCCGCGCGCACGCTCGAGCTTTTCCTCGACGTGCTCGCGGCCTACTCAATCGACTCGGAAAGCTACTTGCGCAAGCCGGAGTATGAAGAGGGACTGACCGAGTCTGAACGTCGAGTTCGCGCGTTGCTCCTGGCGCTCGAGACCGAATCGGGCCGGCACTACACGCCTCGGCCGGTTGCCGACACCCCCTAGACGCGCGCTATTCGCAGGAGTTGACTGGAGGTTCCAGCACGCACAACGAAGTGGAGAACCCCATGTCTAGCGTCGCCCGCATCACCACCATCACCGCCCGTTCGGAGAAGAGCTTCGAAGACGCCGTGCACGTTGGCATCGAGCGTGCGAACAGCACGCTGCGCAACGTCAGCGGAGCCTGGGTCAAAGAGCAGAAGCTGCACATCGAGGGCGGCAAGGTGGCCGCCTACCAGGTGACCATGGAGGTCACGTTCGTTCTCGACGACTAGTCGGCACTCACAAGCTCTCGCTCGCCTCGATCTCCGCACCACTGAGGGTCGGGGCGGGAGGCTCATGCTCGCGCACTCCGCGGGTGTGGCTGATGAGCACCGAGCGCAGGAGCACGCCAGCTCGGTCGGCGGCGGTGGATGCGGCGAGCATCCACTCTCGATCGAGGCGGCCGGGATCAGGGCCGCCGCGCCGTTCGAGACCCACGATGAGTTCAGTGGCGCCCGCATGCCGCGCGACCCCGTCGATGACGGTGAACAACGTGTCGGCCGCGTCGGCGGGCGCACGCCGCGGTAGGTCGTCGCATGGCATGGCGAGCCCGCCGAACCCGTCGTCGTTGGCGGGGAAGAACAGCCACAGCTGCCAGCGAATCGCGGGCCCGAGCGCATAGGCGAGTTGCGCTTCGGGGGTCTGCAGGTCGTCATCGGTCACGGGGCGGGTGACGGTGGGCTGGTAGGTGCGAAAGGCGCCGGTCATGCGGTGCAGGATGCCCTGCGGCTGTGGCTCGTAGCCGCGACTCCCCCGCTCAGGTACGACGTGACCCGCGTGTCAGACCTGTGGAGGAGGCACCGAAGACGTCATGCCGGGGGATCCCGCGCTACTTCCAGTCGTCGGGGGTGCGCAGGCTGAGCCCGTCGAAGCCGAGTACGGCGTTTTCGAGCCAGGCCCAAATGAGCACGACCGCTTCGGCTGCGGTGAAGAGGTCGGCTCGGCGGGCATCCACCACGGTGTTCACGGAGGAGATCACGCGGTAGGGCTCGGGCGAGTCGTCGAGCCGGCTGACCCGCATCGGCCCGTCGGGCAGACCGACTTCAACGATGAGCTCGTGCGGATGCCCCAGCACCTGCGCCCAGCGCCCGCAGCCGTCGGTACGGTCAACGGTGAGGAAGCAGTACTCCGTGTCGAGAGCGATGAGATGCAGAACGTCGCTGAGCTGCTGCCAACCGCCGAGCGACTGCGTCGGCGAGCCCGCCATGCGGTACACGTAAGGAAAGTCTTCGGGCTCGACCTGCGTGCGAAGGTCGAGCGCCGGCTCGGTCGCGCGCAGCTCGAGTGAGGTGGTCATGTGCTCAGTGTTGCGGGCACCACTGACAGAGGGGAAACGACTGTTTCTGCTGGACGAGTCACTCTAACGCCCCCTGGTGGTCGCTCCACGGTGGGCGTTTCTTGCGGTGGCGGGCGTAGCGCGAAGAGGAACTGGTGTGACAACCTGAGATTCCCTACGCCCCCGGAGGATCATGACACTCGACTCACGGCCATGGCAAAACGCGGCCCTCGTTGTCGGCGCGACCCTGCTCATCCTCACCGCTTGCACGCCTGAGGCGCCGACCCCGTCGGCGTCTCCGACGTCAGCCTCGCCAGCCCCCACTCCGGACCCGACGATCGCCCCGGCCAGCGCTCCAGAACCCCGCCTCGACCTGACGTGCGACGATCTGGCTGCGTCTCTGCCCCTGAGCACGACGTTTCCGAGCGCAGTCTCGACGAGGAGCCGCGCCCAGACCGAGTACGGCGCTCACCCGTCGTGGCCCGAAGAGTACAAGGTGCGCAGTGTCGGCGGACTCGTGTGCGAGTTCAGCAACGGGGAACCGCAGAGTCGCGTGCGCGGCTCAAACCCGGCCTATGTCGGCGCACGCATTCTCGTGCTCCCCGACCCGGGTTCGCAGTGGGATGCGTTCGTCGCGACCTATGGTGTCTCGGGCACTCGCTTAGTGTCGTGCTTCCCCGACTCTGGTGCCACGTCGTGCAGTTTTGACGCCCTTGGTGCTGACCGCTGGGTCGACGTGAGCATCGCCGGCGCCGTGAGTGAGACCGCCGGAGTCGCGCTCGGTGACGCCGTGCTCGCCGCTGTGACAAGCGCGGGCCCCGGTGCGGCCACGTGGACACCGCCCGCCGGCACCCTCGCGGTGCCGGATGCCTGCACCGACTACATCAGCAATACGGCGTTGCAGACGGCCACTGGCTTCGCCGCCCCCTTCATTCTCGGCTCTCGCAGCACCGGTGGTGGCGGATTCAGCCTGCACGCGGGCGCCGAAGAGATCAACGGTTCGCCGTCCTGCTTGTGGGCCTTCGAATCCTCCGACTCGGGTGTGGGAACCCTCAAGGTCTTGCGCGGGGGCGAGTGGGCGTGGGCTGAAGCTCAGACGATCGTCGGCTCAACGCCGATCACTGTCGCCGGCCTCGCCGCGGACGACGAAGCGTGGCTGCGCTGCGGCCCGTCAGACGCCTGGTGCGTCGTCGACCTGGTGCTCGGCGGCAACTGGATCGAGCTGTACCTCTGGGAGGACGACCCAGGGGTTCCGCTTGACCGCCGGGCCGCCGTTCAGAACATCGCGATCGTCGTGGTCGCGAACGTGACGCCATAAGGCGCCAGTTGCGGTTCTACTGAGGCTCGTCGCCGCCCTCGCCCAACTCAGCGAACTTCGCCGCCATAGTCGGGTTCCCCCGCGTCAGCTTCTTGATGGTCACATCCTGAGCCTTGTCGTTCGCGAGCCGCAGATTGCGCTCCGAACTCAACAGCGCCTCCTTGACCTTCTGCATCCGCGCGATGGCCTTGTCGATCTCGTCGATCGCCTCGCCGAACTGGCGGGTGTGCAACTCGTAGTTGCGCGCAAACCCCGTCTTGAAGGTCTCGAGGTGCTCCTCGAAGTGGGTGACGTCAACGTTCTGCGCCTTCACCAACGCCAACTCCTGCTTGTACTGCAGCGACCCGAGCGCCGCATTCCTCAGCACCGTGATGATCGGAATGAAGAACTGCGGACGCACCACATACATCTTCGGGAACCGGTGCGAGACGTCGACGATTCCGCTGTTGTAAAGCTCGCTCTCGGGCTCGAGCAGCGACACGAGCACCGCGTACTCGCAGCCCTTCTCGGCGCGGTCTTTGTCGAGCTCCTTCAGGAAGTCCTCGTTCTTCTTCCGCGCCCCAACCCCGTCCGTCTCGTTCTTCATCTCGAACATGATCGACACAATCTCGGTGCCGGCCACATCAAGATCACGGAAGATGTAGTCGCCCTTGCTGCCCGACCGCGCGTCGTTGTCTTTCTCGAAGTACGCCTTCGGAAACGCCGTGGCGCGTATGCGGTTGAACTCGGTCTCGCAGTGCTGCTCGAGCGTCTCGCCGACCATCTTGGTCGACAGCCGCGCCTTCATGTCTTTGAGCCGCTCGATCGCGTCGTCGCGATCTTTGATCTGCTGCTGGTACTTCTCTTCGAGCGCCTGCTCAGAGACTTGTCTTTCCATGGTGGCCATGGCGAGCCCGTTCTTCAGCTCGTCGCGCTCGCGCTCCACCGCGCTCAGTGCCTCTGTGACGGCAAGCTGCTTCGCCTGTTCTCCGTTTTGGATGCTCGCCTTCAGCAACTCGATCTCTGACGCCTTCTTCGCCACTTCCGCTTCGAGTTTCGCGGCGTCCTCTGCGAGCTTGGCGGCAAGCTTCGCCTCCGCCAGTTCGACGGCGACTTTGTTGGCGCTCTCCCCCGCGTCGAGCTTGGCCTTCAACGCCTGAATCTCGGAGTCTTTCGCGGCCGCAGCCTTCTGCAGCTCGCCGGCGGCTTTCGTCTCGGCAAGTTCGATCGCCCGCTGCTTCTCTCGGTCGGCGAGCTCGAGCCGCTCGTGCAGCTGCCTCTCGAAGTCGGTGTCACGCACCTGCTTGAGGATGTCGGCGTATCCGGCCTCGTCGATCGTGAAGGCCTTGCCGCAGTTCGGGCAGATGATCTCTTGCATTCTTATCATTCCCTGCGGTTCGACTCTGGGACCGTTCCCTGCACGGCCATCCAGGCCACGAGCCGAACGTCTTCTCGGTCTATCGGCGCGAGCGGCACGACCTTCTCGGCCGGCTGGATGCCAAACTGGTCGAGCACCGACTGGATGACGGGAACGAGGTCGGCACCAACCGGCTGGCCCTTGATCGCCTGACGCATGGCGTTGCGCGCCTTCACGCTCGGTACTGCCTTGAGCTGCTTCATCAGCCGCCCCTGCTGCAGGGGCCCCAACTCACCGCCGTGCTCGAGCACGATCTTGGCGGCGTCGCGGAACACCTTCGGAAGGTCGGGCGTGAGGTTGGCGGGGTCGGTGCCGCGCATCCATTCAGTGTGTGCATCCTCCCGGGCGAGATCCCAGGCAACGTACGCGCCCCTGAAGGCGGCGTCGCTGAGCTCGCGGGGCGTCGTGACGCTGCCGGGGTCGGCGGTGACAAGTGACTTGAGGGTGTCATCCTCAATCGTCATCACGCCGCCTTCGTCTGCGATCGGCGCCCAGTGCTCGTCGACCGGAACGTTGCGGAACCATACGTGCTCGCTGTCGGCCGACCCCATGCGCATGCAGAAGACGTAGTGGTTGCCCTCGATGGTGGCAGAGCGGAAGCCGCTACCGATGCCGTGCGGCAGGGCTTCGAGATGCTCACGCAACCCCGGCTCAGCATCCAGCGCGTTCGCGAGGCGGCGACGGTACTCCTCCCCCGAACCGGCGGCAGAACCGCCACTGGTCTCAACGAGCTGCTCGATCTCGTCGACGATGTCGTCGGCGTCGTAGTGGTCTTTTGGCGGGTGGGGATTCACGCCCGGCAGCACCTTGCCGGTGCCGACGGCGGCATCGGCCTGCTTCAGCTTGCGAACGAGCGTGTTCTCGAGGTTGAGGAACTCGTCGAGGTGCTCGGTCGGGAAGAAGACGCCGAGGTGGATCTTGTCGTGCTCGCTGCCAATACGGTCGACGCGGCCGTGCCGCTGCACGATGCGCATGGGGTTCCACGGCAGGTCGTAGTTAACGATGCGCCCGGCCTGCTGCAGGTTGACGCCCTCCGCGAGAACGTCGGTAGTGAGCAAGATGTCGTAGTCGTCGGGGTGGATCGGCAAGCCCTCCTTGTCGAGCTGCCCAGCCGTGCGCGGCGCAAAGCCGGCAATGGCCTTCGCACGGCTGACCTGATTGATGCCCCCGGTCTTGCCCGAGGCGTACTCGCCGATGATGGGCGGGGCAAGGCGACCGCGGTAGTCGGCGAGCGGGCTGCCCTCGGAGGCCTCGTCAAGCGCCTTCTCGATGCGCTCGTGCAGGTCGCGGATCGTGTCGGCGTAGGTCGAGAACACAATGAGCTTGCGCCGGTCGCTCGAGCTGATGCCCTTCGCGCTCGTCGTGCGCGAGTCCGCGGCGATGGCGACGAGCTCGTCGACGAGACGCTGCGCCTTCGGCTCGTCACCGGCGGCGGCATCGACGGCGAGCTGACGGATGCTGAGCAGAAGCTCGAGGTCAAGCGCGACATCCGACGCCAGAACTTCCGCGCGATAATCCGCCGCCGGGGTCGCCTGATGGGCGTTGTCGTCGTCGAGTCCGGCGACGATCTCGTCGAGGTCTTCCGACTCCGAGCTGATGTAGTCGCGCAGAGCCCCACCGATGAGCACCATGCCCTTGTCGAGCGCGGCGAGGAATCCCTCGTGGGCGGTAATGAGCACCTGCAAAGTGCTGGCGAGCGCTTGCGGCGATGACTCGAGCCGCTTGAGCAGGGCCGACCGCAGCAGGCCCATGTTCGATACCTGGCTGCCGTCGAGCTTCTCGCTCTTTAGATAGGCGCTGGGCGCGTAGCGCGAGAGCAACAGGCGTCGCGGGTCGTTGCGCCGCACCTCGAAGGAGGCGACGTGTTTCTCGCTCTCCGGGATGTCGAGGGCGTAGGTCACGGCGTCGACTAGCGCCTCGCCAGCCTCGTCAAGCGTGTAATCGACCCGGTAGACGTCGGGGTCGGGAAATTCCACGACGATCTTCGTGCCGTTCGGGCCGGGCACGGTTTCGCCGCTGTAGTTCTGCTTGACGAAGCTGCGCGTGCGGCGAACGGCGACCTCGTCCATGAGGTCGAACAAGTGCGCCGGGGTCAGAGCCTCCGGGTCCATCCGCTGCGCCTGGCGGATGTACTCGCGAACCGACGGGATGCCTCGCGAAGCGAACCGCGCGTCATCGCGCACGAAGTACTTCACGAGCGTCTCGAGGTCGATGAGCGAGTTGTTGACCGGGGTTGCCGTCAGCAGCACGACCTTCTTCGGGTGCTTGCCCGAGAGGATGACGCGGTCGAGCGCAGCGGAGCGCGCCGCCGATGCGTTGCGCAGGTTGTGGGCTTCGTCGATGATGACGAGCGCGGCATCCTCAGCCAGATCGACGAAGTCGAGGTGCTCTGGGTGGTCCTCGTCCATCCGATTGCGGATCTCCTCGTACGAGTGCACGCTCACGCGGCGGCTCAGGCCGAAGCGCTTGAGGATCGGATCCCACACGCCGGCCTTCAGCGCTGCGGGGGCGGCGATGAGCACCCGCTGCCGAAGCTCTTCGCTCGCGGCAGCGATGACTTCGAGGGCGAGAAAGGTCTTGCCAAGACCGACCTCGTCGGCGACGAGCACGCCGCCGATCTCGTCGAGCAGACGGCGCATGCGCCGCACCCCGTCGACCTGGAATCGGGTGAGCTCGAACCGCAATGACTCCGACTTCTCCTCGTCGAGGTGTGAGCCGTAGCGCTCGAGCAGCATGCGCAGGTAGACCGTCCACGGGCCGTGCTCGCCCCATAGCGGCTCGTAAAGCGCGGCGAGGTCGTAGAACTCGCTGTCGGTCCAGCACTCCTCGAACCAGTCGACGACCTGCCCGGTCGAACCGTGCTGGCCAGATGCGCCAACGTTGAGCTCGGCGTTGCGGGTAAGACCAGCGAGAGTGAGGTTGCTCGACCCGGCGAGGTAGGCGGGGTGCGTCGGGTGGTGGCTGATGTACGCCTTGCCGTGCAGGAACCCGCCCGTGTAGCGGCGGATCTCGACGACGGGTTCGCCCCGCTCGTCGGCGGCCCGCAGCCAGCTGACGAGGCGCTTCGCCGACAGCGTCGCCTCCGGCGCGAAACCGAGAGCATCGCGCTCCGCCCGCAGCCAGGCATCGTGGTCGTGCAGCGCGTCGCGCAGGCGAGCGCGCACCGCTTCGTCGGCGCGCTCGGTCAACACCGGGTCGGGAAGCGGCTCGGCACCGAGGAGGATGCGAATGCGCGGCAGCTGCTCGAGCTCATCGGCAATCAGCAGAAAGCCCGCCGGGTTCACATAAGCGGTCGCAATGGCGGCGCTTGCAGCGGCGCCGAGTGCCTCCCGGTTCACCCGGAACAGCCGCGCGATTTCCTGCCCCACCGTCATCGGCGGTGCGAGTCGATTGGTCGCGAAGACGGGTAGCTGCTCGGTCACGCGGCGTCCTTCCACTTGTCGTAGTGCTCGAGAACAGCGGCCAGGCGGTCGTCGTAGTTCCACCCGCGGTGGAACGTGGCGAATACATGCTCGATCTGCTCGCGAGTGAGGTCGTACGAGAGTGCGACGAGCGCGTCGAGCTCAGCGATCAGGGCTTGCTTCTCAACCGGATCGGTCACCGACCCCGTCGTGACGCCGACCTCCGTCGCCCAGTCGGTGTACCGCTCGTCGACGGCGGCGAGCCGTCCGGCGATTTGCACGATCCGGTCGGCGATTGCTGTGCCAGGCATGTATCGCGGAACTGGAAGCGCGGCGAGCACCTCGAAGGTGAGGTGGAGCTCGACCCAACGCCGTGCTCCCCAGTCGAACGGGATAGAACTCATGACCCCGAGCAGGAACGCTTCAGCCTTCTCGTCACCTCGGCGATTCACGAGGAACGGAGCGTTGTGAACCACCGCGCTTCCTGGCGGAATCAGACAGGCCAAAGTTGTGCGCGAGTTGGTCTGGTTGGTTACGTCACGGAACGCGATTCGCGCTCGATCGAGCGGCAAAGAGCCTTGGACAAACTTCAAAGCGAAGTAGGCCGACCGCGGGTTCACCACCGCCCTTGCCAGCTTGGCAGCCAACTTCGGTCGGAGAACTTCTGGGATCGCGTACGCATATGGAGTCCCAAAACCGGGCTCCCAGATGTTGAAAGAAGCGCCGGCGAGAACAGGTGTCCGACCTCTCGGCTCATCGACGTCGACCTCGAAACTGGCCTTGTCGCCCGTTGCATTCAGGTCACCCTGTACGGGACGAAACTCCCAAGACTCGTCGGCGGTGTCGAAACGAGGAGAGCGCTTCATATGAAGGAACACTTCCGCGGAGACTGGGTCTGGGATTAGGGGAAATGCTGCGGTCGAAGACCAACCCAGGAAGTCCGTGCCGCTTACTTCTGAAAGGTCTCCTGCAGAAGCACGGAAAGACTTCGCATTTGCGAAGGGACCACAGAACCGCACGACATGCTCAGCTCCCCGCTCGATCACTACAAGGCCAACCGTGTATCTGCCATCAACATTCTCGAACACCCATCCGCCGGTGTTCATGAGGAAGCACACGTCTGCGAACGAGCCGCCACTGATGACGTCACGGCGCCAGAGCTGCAATCCCGAGCCGGACAACGCGCCACGCGGAAGGACTACTGCGGTGCGGCCACCAGAACGAAGAAGCCTCCAGAAACGCCATGCGAATGCTTGGTACAAATCGAGGTGGGCAGAGCCGATTCCCGGATAGGGACCGCTTGACACGGCGAGATTAATTGCAGAAACAGCTTCGATTTCCGCCTCATACTGCCGCTCGAGGTCCGGTCGGCTCTCGCGGAATGCAGTGAGTGACGCCGTCCGTTCCTTCTGGGGCATGCTTCGAAGCTTCGGGATACGAAGTCCCCACCACTGGTGCTCTTCTACATGCAACTTTTCCCAAGGCGGGTTGCCGACGAGTACATCGAATCCGGCGTTCACACGGAGGAACACCTCGGGGAAGAGGTAAGGCATGTGCGCCGGGCTCAACGCGTCGACTGCTTCGCGGATGCGCGGGTCAGCTGCGAGCTCGATGAACTGCTCGGCATCCCAGGCCTCGCCGACGGGCAGGCCGAGCCGCTTGGCCAGAGCGACGTCGAAGATCGCACTCGCCGGGGCCGCCGCCTCTGTCGCCATCGCGAGCACCTCCGCCCCACGGGCGACCTCCGACTTGTCGGCCTCCGAGGCGCGGGCGTAATCCTTGAGGAGCTCGTGCGCCGCGGCCAGCGGCTCGCGGATGAGGTCTTCGAACAGTGCCTTCGCGTTGAGAGCATCCATCGCCTCGTCGACCGTGCCGATGCCCGTGAGCGAGTTGGCAAGCACTAGACCGTGGTCAAGACTCGACATCGGCAGGCCGGGTACGAATGTGTGAATCCAGAGTGCGAGGCGCGACAGCTCGACCGCGAGAGGGTTGATGTCGAGACCGTAGATGCAGCGGCGCGCCACCTGGCGACGCAGCAGCTGCGCCTCGGTGATCGCCTCGGCTGCCTGCGCGTCGGCGCCGAGCGCATCGCGGGCCTTCTCGGCGAGACGCTGCAGCTCGGCTCGCACCGACAGCACCGGGGTGGCGGTGAGGAAGTCGCGCATGCCGCGCTCGATCTTGTCGACCGCCGCGACCAGGAAGTGCGCGGAGCCCATAGCGAGATCGGCGACCCGGAAGTCGAAGAACAGGTCGCCGGCCTCGCGCTCGCGGCCCTCGTCCATGAGCGCCTTCACCCGAGCGAGGTGAGCGTCGAGAGCCGGCTCGACTGAGCGCTCGATGAGGTGATCGACAACGATCTTCGGCGTGTAATACGAGCCGGTCGCCTTGCGCTCACCGGAGGCTGAGTGGAAGTAGGGCTCGCCCGCGCGCACCTCGGGCTCGGCGCGCTCCAAAGCCGGGATGTAGACGCCGTTCTTGTCGGTGGTCAGGTCGGTTTCGGCGAGCGAGAGGGACGACTCGAGCAGGCCCTCGTAGATGGTTCCGAACTCGCGCACCTGCAGCGAGCGGAAGTCGACCGCGCCGGGCACGCCGTCTTCCGTCTGCTCGGTGAGCATCGCCTGCAGGGCGGGGCCGAGCACGCTGTCGGGCAGCTGCAAGCGCTCCAGCAGTCGGCCCTCGTCGGTCGTCGGGTCGAAGAGGCTGCCGCCGTAGGCCGGCACCTCCCAGCGCGGATTGCCGTGAGCAATCGCATCCCACACTTGAACGAGATCGCGCCAGATCGACGAGGCCTCGGCGGCGAAGTCGGCCGGGTCGGTCGTCAACTCGCGCTCGACGAAGGCTCGAAGGCTGTTCGCGTTGTAGTGCTCGTTGCGACCGGCCGGCAGCAGCTCGGTGGCCTCGCCGTAGGCCTGGAAGAGCAGCCGGAACAGGATGCGCATGCTCAGCTTGTAGGCGACTTGCAAACCCTCGGCATCGACCGTCACACCCAACTGCGGCAGGCGCTCGGCGACCGCGATCGAGAGCCGTGGCACGACGCCGAGGTAGACGCGGTCACGAAGGCGCGAGCCCAGGTCGGCAGCGTATCGCCCCGAGCCCGCGAGGATCTCGTCAGCGGAACCGCCCGGCTCGAGCGCCTCAGCCGAGAAGATTAACGGCAGAAGAGCTGCGAAGTCGGGGTCGACCATCGCGAGGTCGAGCTCGAAGTAGGTCTCGGACTGGCCGCGCTGGCCGACGCCGACGCCGTCGCGGCCAGGGTAGAGCCGCAAGGTGCTCTGGCGCAGCAGCACGACCCACGCGACTTCCTCCCGGCGGGCGAGCTCAAGGCCGTGGGCGACGGGCGACAGCTGGTGGCGGGCGCTCTTCTGGTCGAAGTTCTCCGACTCATCGAGCAGCACTGCGATCGCCCGGCGCTGGCCGGTGGTGCCGCGCAGCACCAGGGCACCGCCTGGGGCCGGCTCGCTCGTGAAGCCGAGTGACGAGATGAGCTCGGCGCCGCGGCGCGAGAGCATCGGCTCGGCGCGCTCCCCTGCGGCTTCCCAATCGGCGCGCCGAGGCACATCGCGCTTCAAGTGGTAGCTCGCAAACAGATAGTGGTTTGCGAAGCCGCCCAGGCCGATGGTCTGGTACGAGTCCTCTACCGCGCGCAGCCGATTCGCGGCGGCGAGGCCGTCGGGCTCGTCGAGCACGGCCTGCAACCGGAGCGCCGCCTGCGCGTGGGGCAGCGGGCCGAGCGGCAGGGCATCCGTGCCGCCGCTATAGATGTAGACGCCCTCGGGGGCCACCGCGGCGACGACCACGGGCATGGCGCTCTTGACCCCGCGGATCTTCCAGAGCTCGTTCATGAGAGCCTTCGTCGGCTTGCCGGTGATCGTCACGACGGCGACCTGCACCTCGCCGACGCCCGACTCGTCGCGCCCGTAGTGCACCGACTGAGCGGTTGCTCCGTCGACCTTCACGTCGTTCCACGGCACGTTCGTCGTGCCCTTCAGCTGCAGCGCATCACCCATGGTCATGCTCCTCTCCGGCCAGAACGCAGTTCTTCAGGATCTCGGGGACCACCGACATCGGATGATTCACGCGGAACAGCCGAGTGACGGCTCATCGTGTCGACTTCGCGAGGGCCGCCTGATACGCGGTCGTCACAACCTGATAGGCCAGCGGAGCCTTGCCTACACGTACGGGGTCCCAGTCCAGGGCCGACACCACTGCCTTGTAAGCCTCGGCGATGTCGAGGATGTGATCACGAACGAACTGGAGCGGCTCGATCTTCCAAGTGACTATGCCGTCAGAGGTCTGCGTCATGAGTTCCCGGACTCCGTAGACGACCGGGTAGAGGAAGCCGTCCGGGCTCGCCACGGGGATCGCTCGGCCCTCGAAGTTCGAGGTCTTCAAGCGCGTGCTCTGATTCATCTTCTTCACGGCCCCGATGCGACCGTACCGACCGTCAGCCTTGTTGTAGGCGTCGGGGAAGATCTCTTCGATGAGATCGAAGACTTCCGGCAGCGTCGCGGCGATCTTCAGCGCGCTATAAACACGCTGGTTGTGAAGCTCGAACTTGCCGCCACTCTCGGTGGTGACCGCGTCGAGGCGCATGAGATCGTCGAACTTCGTGAGGCATTCTCCCTTGTTGCGGTACAGGTTTTGAGGGATGGGCGCCACGACTGGCTTGATGCCTTCGTCGGTCGGCATCGGCTCAAGAAGACTCAGCGGGATCCAGGTGAGTGCGATCAGGTCGGACACCTTAACCGCACCGCCCTCGCCCGTTTTCCACTCGATGCGCTCGCTGATCTCTGGGGGCAGCAACATCTTCAGGTGCTCATAGAAGCCCGCCTGGTTGGATTTGCCGGCCACGACGAGTTCGGCGTTGTTGTTGCGGGCGGCGCAGATCTCGAGGATCGACGACTGGAAGTCGCTGACGATCACGACGTCATCGGGATCGCTCGGGACGATGAGCTCGACCGGCACGAGAAAGGCAAGTTCGTCGTCGCTCGATGGCTCATCCTTACCGAAGTTGGCCAGCTCACCGCGGAACTGCTTGACCGTCTCGGACTCGGTGTTCCACAGTGCCCGAAAAGACGCCCAGTCCTTGGCCTTTCGAACCTTCGCTTCGGGGACACCCGCGACACGCAGAATGTGGAGCCCGATCGCCATCGTATTGTGGCCGCCATCGAGGATTCCCTCGTTGTCACGCTCAATGAATCCGGCTCGAACTCGACCTCGATCAAGAAGCTCGTAGTTCGTCGCGCCGAGCAGAACCCCCTTCGTCTTGAAGGGGAACTCTTTCGGTGTGGTCTGGATGGATTCGATGATCGCGTTCGTGACGCGACCGACGCGCGCAGCACGGGGATTAGCCTCGAGATCGAGCGCGTCAATGATCGCCACGAAGTGGCGAGCACGAACGAATCCCGAGATCCGGGTGATGCCGTCAGCGGTCTGTGAAGCAATTTGCTCGAACTTGACCGTGATGGTCGTCGGCGCCGAAGCGTTGGTGATGGTCAATTTGTTCTCCTCTGATGAAAGAAGAACTCCTGGCCCAGAAAACGAAAAAGCCGACCTAGGTCGGCTTCTGAGTCTTCGACGACGAGAGAATCTTGACGTCTTGGCGTTTCCAGAAGCCCTTGCGGACTTGCAGCGTTGATGTAGCAACCCCTTTTCAGGAGCTATTTGGTGGTGCCCCTCACCGCCTTCCGGAAGTGAGCACTTTTAGTAAACCACGTCACAGACTGCCCCACAAGCAAAACTCAGAAATCGGGAAGTGTGATGGTCAGCGCGATCCCAGCGCCCCCAAGCCCTCAGAGATGCCCCGGAAACCAGTGCGCGGGCTCGACGACAGCAACGCGGATTGCACCGTCGTCGGTGATCGCGACGAGGTCACCATAGGTGCTGAGGCGCAGGCCAGAATGCTCGGGCGTTGAGTCGACTACGTTCTTCTGAGATTTCTGTGCCGCCTCGCGAACTTCGGCATCGACGACGTCATCGAGAGCGAGCCCGGAGTCAAGGTCAACGATCCGCCCGGCGGACACTTCGTAGTAGCGCGGGGTGAGGAAGCCGCGCGCCAACCCGTCATCGGGCTCGTCGCCGAGGTAGCCGAGCAGTCGCGGCACGTTGTCGACGTAGCCGCCGATCGCGTCGTCGCGCTCGTCGTGCCACACGCCGCCCAACGGACGGGGAGCCAGCCAGAGGCGCCGCTTTCGGGCCCACTCGTCAGAACCGACTCGCGCACGTAGACCCTGGCCGGTGCTCGGGTCGACGAGGTCGCCGATCGCGCTGGGGACGAAACGTGCGGTGGGGATCTCGCCCGTCCAACGCGCGCCGATCGCCGGTCGGCGCTCGATGGGCGGGGCCTCGACCTCGATGACGTCGGGATCGAGGGCTTCGACCGCGGGGACGGTTGCGGTGAGGAGCTCGGGCGTGAGCTCCGCTGGCTCAGCACCGTCGCCGGACTCGGGCTCAGCATCCGGGACCACAATCGGCTCGTTATCGATCTGCCACTTGCGGATGACGTCACTGAAGGGCTGGTATTGACCGGTGCGGATGCGCTGCAGCCTGCGCACCATGCGGGTCGCCAGCGCGTCGATCGGCAGGCCGTTCATGCTCGCGAACTGCTTGACGAATCCCGCGACCTCTTCGAGCTGTGCCGCGCCGGCGTTCTCGCTGAAGTGGAGCCAGGTATTGCGGGCGAAGTGCACCTTCTTCGCCATCGCGACCGAGTCGGGCTTTCCCGAGAGCGCACGTCTCAGCGGGGATTCGCCGTTCTTGAAGTACTCCGGCAGCAGCACGCTCGGATCCTGCGGGTTGATGCGACCCTTCCAGACCCCGTCCGCGCGGCGCTGCCCCTCCAGGTCCGCCCACCAATCGGAGCCGTCAAGCTCGGTGAGCCGCACGTCGCATCGCGCGTGCAAGTCGATGCCGAGCCCGCGCATGAGCGACAGGTACCCCTTCATGATTTCGCCGTAGCTGTCCTGCTCCGGCATCTCGACCCTGACCTGCGTCATGCGTGCAGGGGTTCCAGGCCGGGCTTGCCGAAACCGCTCGCGATCGGCATGACGCGGGTGATCGCGAACGCGATGAAAGCCGCCGTGGGATCGTCACTGATGGAAAAGCCCGGCGCATCCCTGTATCGCTTCGCCGCAGGGTTCAGCTCAATGACCGGGCCGGTGATGGCGCCGTACTCCTGAAGCAGGGCAGCGACGTCAGTGGCCGCCAGGCGGTCGAGGGCCTCCCACTCCACTGCCTGCAGGGTGGGCCACTCACGCTCTCCGTATGCCATCGCGCGCAGAATGCCGACCCGGCGGTCGCCGACCATCGCGAGCGACATCTTGCCGGCGCGCTCGAGGCGGCGGTAGTCGTCTGCTCCCGCCCAGAAGTTAAGCAAGCGAATGTCGTGCTCTTGCTCACCGTCAGCGATCGGCCAGGTGCACACGCCCACGTCGATGCGTAGGCCATCGGCTGTCTCAATGCGCGCGGCCCTCGCGGTGCCAGCCATAGCACCGTCGTCGCGTGCCGACATCGGTGCCCCTTCGATAGCGTGCTCGCTCGCGTCGATCCGGAGGCTGATACCGCGAAGCTCGATCGTTAGAGCGGTCATTGCTCCAGCCTATTCGTGAGTACCGATCGAATAGCGATAGCCTGCCGATCACGTGAGGCGAAAAGTGCAGATCGCCGCCCCGTCATCCCTGGAGGCCCGGTTCGTGATCACCGTGCAGATGTTCGCAGAAGCGTTCGTCATCCTTTTCTGGCTCGGCATCATCGTCGGTGTCATCGGGTTGATCAACTTATTGGCCCTGCTTGGCATGCGCCGACGGATCTGTCGAGATCTTTCGATCGAGTTCCGCAGGTGGTCGGCCAAGACCTCTCATGCCACCACCACAGAAGCCATGGCTTCGACCGTTCAAGGCCTTAAGGCGTCTCTCTCATCGTCCTTGGATGAGCGGAATCGCTTTCTCACGCACGTCGATGCTCTCGAGCAGGAACTCGCGGAGATTCGGGCCCAGCTCCACGACGCGAAGATGCAGCTTCAAGATCACAAAACGTCATCGAAAGCGCCCTCCCGTTCCGAGGTGAAGTCAGTCGATGAGCAGGCGCCGCCAAAAGTGAATCCTCCACCTCGACCCGATGAACGAGCCATAGTCACGAGGACAACTCAGGCGAATACAGGCGTTCACGACGAGGAGTTCGTTGAGTGGGCATGGTCGGAGGCCGACGACAAGAAACTACTTCGGAGCTATCTGAAGACCCGCAACATCGCGGGCACCGCCATCGAACTCAAGGTTGACCAGCGTCAGGTGGCGGCGAGGCTCGTGCGACTGCTGCTCGAACCTGACGGGGACATCCACGACCAGACGGTAGAGAACTGGGGGAAGAACTACAAAGCTGCAGACACTCGCCTCATGTTGCAGATGTGGAACGAAGGGGACGGACTTCTTGCGATCGCTACAGAACTCGGGCGAGATCAACTCGGTATCGGCTGGAAGCTCCTCGACCATTCCTCCCAACCTGTTGAGCTGAGCCAGTTGGAGATACCGAAGATTGCACGCTTCACAACCTTTGGACGGCCGTGACGAAAGTCGGTGGGCCTTGACACGATCAGTCAGTGCTGACTGTTATTCAAACCGCATGGCAAGCTGGCCATGGCGGGATCTAGTGGTTCGCGCCCCAGGCTTCTAGACCGAGGTGAACCTTGACCAGACTGAGCGCTCTGCTCCACCAGATTGAAGACCGCACGATTCTGATGCCTGAGTTCCAGCGCGGATACGTGTGGAATCGAGATCAGGTTCGTGGGCTACTCCGCTCGCTCTACCGCGACTACCCCGTCGGCAGTCTGCTTACGTGGGAAACCGAAGCCTCGAGTACAGCAACCCGTGGGTCGGGCAGCGGCGAAGGAATCAAGAGCCTGCTGCTGGATGGTCAACAGCGCATGACAACTCTGTACGGGGTCATCAAAGGGAGCCCACCGCCCTTCTTCGAAGGTGACCCGAAAATGTTCTCGCGTTTGCACTTCCATGTGGATGCGGAGGTGTTCGAGTTCTATGCTCCCGTCAAAATGCGAGACGACCGAGGTTGGGTTGACGTCACGGAATTCTTTAGAGATGGGCTCCCACCTTCCATTCAGAGGTTCAGCAACGAGCCCGATCTGTTGCCCGACCGTCTCACGAGGCTGAGCAGGCTACAGAACATCCTCGACCGGGACTTTCACCTTGAGAAAATCACGGGCCGAGACAAGACAACCGACGTGGTGGTCGACATCTTCAACCGCGTGAACTCGGGTGGGACGAAGCTCAGCAAGGGTGATCTCGCTCTGGCGAAAGTTACAGCCGAAGCACCTGACTCTCGAGACCGGATGAGAGAGGCGCTTGCGAAGTGGTCGCAGGCCGGCTATTCGTCTTTCAAGCTTGACTGGCTTCTTCGATCCGTCACTGCAGTGGCCACGGGTCGTATCCTCTTCCGGGAGCTTGACGATGTCTCCCCAGAGCGATTCCGTCAGTCACTCAGTTCATCCACCTCACACATCGGGCACCTTCTTGACTTGGAAGCAGGCCGTTTGGGGCTCGACCATGGCCGAGTGTTGCTTGCCCCGTACGGCTTCCCCGTGCTCGCCAAGTACCTTGAGGACCATGGTGGCAATTTCCCCGACACCGCCACCCAGAACAAAGCCCTTTATTGGCTTGTGCAGGCTGGCATCTGGGGTCGATACTCCGGCTCAACTGAATCGGTCATGGCACAGGACATGGAGGCAATCCAGTCTGGTGGCCTTGACAAACTGATCGATACTTTGGCCGCGACTCGTGGCGGTTCTCTAACGATCACACCGCGCGACTTCTCCGGTTCGGGCATGGGCGCGCGCTTTTATCCTCTGCTGTACATGATGACTCGGATGACAGAAGCCCGCGACTTTGTGACCAACGTTCCACTTCGAACGAACCTCCAACAGGGTCTAGCGGCACTGCAGGTTCATCACCTCTTCCCCAAGGCTCAGCTTTACGCCATGGAACCACCAATGCCGCGTGGCGAAGTCAATGCAGTCGCCAACTTTGCATATCTGACTCAATCGTCGAATCTTTCGATCGGCAAACAACTTCCCGAGGACTACTTCGCAGAGTACGAGGCGAAACACCCGGGCGTCATGGCGTCTCAGTGGATTCCCGAAGACCCCGGCTTGTGGAAGCTCGAGCGATACAGGGATTTCCTCGCCGCCAGGCGCGAGCTATTGGCACAGGCCGCGAACCAGATCCTTACGTCATTGCTCGCATCGACTGACACGCCGACCGAGCCTCTCTCGAGGATCGGCGTCGCTTTGGACACTGAGGCTTCCGAAGCTGGAGACGACCCTGTCTCGGCAGCGCTTCCGCGGCTTGCTGAACTTGGTGTTGCGACGCCGGAGCTTGATGTCGAAGTGGCACACCCCGATAGCGGCAAAATCATCACCATCGCAGAGGCCTTCTGGCCTGATGGGCTCCAACCGGGAAGAGGAGCGCCCACGATCCTCGACACCGATGGAGAAGACGGAAGTCGGGCAATTCTTGAGTCCCTGGGGTACGAAGTCTTCACCACCCCAGACTCTCTGATCGAGTTCATCGAGAGACTTCACCGCATCGACTCCGGAGAGGTCGGGGCCTGACCAGTTGCCAAAGGCCCGGCTACGCGTCTTGTCGTATCGACGCTCCGAGGGAACAGGCGCTGGCCATGTAGCCCGTGCGGTCGCTACAAAAACTGCGTTCTCACTCGGCACTTGTGGATGACATCGGCGGTCGACATTGCCCGACCGCGACGGCTGCTCGACGGCGTCAGCTGACACTCTCGAGCACCACAAGCCGATCGGTCGCGCGCGACGCCCCCACATAGAGCAGATCGCGGTGGTACCCCTTCGACAGATCGACATCGGTCAGAATCACCGCGGGCGCCTCAAGGCCCTTGAACTCGTGAATGCTCCCCCACCGAATGCGCGTCGCGTCGTCGATGCTGGTGCCGAGGCGTGAGGTGAGGCGGGCATTCGTCGCCTCGTCACTGTGTCGAGCCAACCCGGTAGCCTCGGGCACACTATAGAAGGAGCATCCATGCCCCGTCGTTTTTCAGCCGAGAGCGCAGGCGAGCGAGTCAATGCTCGAGTTTGAGACAGCCACCGCCGATATTCGCGGCGAATACCGGTACACGCTCACTCGCGTGTGGAACTCGACTGTGCCCATGATCACCTTCGTGTTGCTGAACCCGAGCACCGCCGACGCCGTGCAGCTTGACCCGACCCTGCGGCGATGTGTGGGTTTCTCGAAGCGCGAGGGGTTCGGGGGCATGACGATTCTCAACCTCTACGCGTTTCGCGCAACTGACCCGCGCGCGATGCTGGCGGCGCCTGACCCTGTGGGGCCGGACAACGATCGCGTACTCGCCGAGGCCACGGGCATGGTCGTTGCGGGGTGGGGCACCAACGCTGCTCCGGAGCGGGTGACTCAGGCCTTGGCAATTCTGCCGCCACTCCGCGCGTTGGGCGTCACAAAAGATGGGCACCCTCGACACCCGCTTTACGTGCCTCGCGACGAACCGCTGATCGAGTGGGTTCCGCAACGAAGCAACGTCGGCCCGGGACTGTAGCTTCGGGCACGACAGGTAAGTGAGTAACTCGCGCGCCAACTGAGCACAATGCCCAAGGTGCGCGGGTGATTCGCATCGAGAAGTTGGCCGGCCAGGATCGATCGCGATTCGACTGCGGAGTCGCCGAGCTCAACACGTGGCTGACCACGCAAGCGTCACAACAGCAACGCAAAGACAATGCGGTGACGTTCGTCGCCCTGCATCCCGACGACGGTCGCGTCGTGGGCTACTACTCGTCGCTCAACTACCGGCTGGACCTCGAAGAGGCTGCATCGGCCTTCGGCGTGGGAGTGCGACGGTTTCCGGTGCCAGCCATTCTTCTTGCCCGGCTCGCGGTGTGCCGAAGCGCTCAAGGCCAGCGCATCGGGGAACAGCTACTGGTGCACGCAATGCTCAACGCGACAGAAGTTGCCGCACGCGTCGGCGTCGAACTGGTTGTCGTTCACGCCATCAGCGACTCCGCTGTCGAGTTCTACGAGCGCTATGGATTCACGCGGTTCATAGATGTCGATCGAAGCCTGTTCATCACCCTGCGGGCCATCCGCAAGATTCTCGCTTGACGGACATGCGCAGAGTTGTCCCGCCTCGACCAACGTACGTACATTGGGTGTACACTTTCATCATGACCAACGCACAAGCGCGCATCAACATGCGCGTCGATCCCGACGCACTCGAGCAGATCAGGGAGGCGGCGCGGCTGCAAGGCCAAGACCTTACGGCCTTCGTGTTGGGGTCAGCCATGTCGAGCGCACGCGAGGTGTTGCTCGAGGATCGAGTGATGAGGCTCAGCCCCGCTGATGCACTGCTGGTTGAACAAGCCCTGGAGTCAGACGCAGCGCCCTCACAGCGATTGATCGATGCCTTCGCGCGCCACCGCGCCGCGAATGCAACCGACTAGCGACGACCGTCAGCTCTGCTCCAGCACCACAAGCCGATCCGTCGCCCGTGACGCCCCCACATAGAGCAGATCGCGGTGGTAGCCCTTCGACAGGTCGACGTCGGTCAGAATCACTGCCGGCGCCTCGAGGCCCTTGAACTCGTGGCTGCTCCCCCACCGAATGCGCGTCGCGTCGTCGATGCTGGTGCCGAGGCGTGAGGTGAAGCGGGCATCCGCGGGCTCGATATCGGGAGCGCGACTGGCCAGAGCCTGGCCGGCAGCCGACCGCTCGCGGGCGTAGGGCGACAGAATCACCAGCTCGCGCACCGTGAACGGCTCAGACAGGATGCGCTCCACGGCGTCGGCGAGCAGGCGCAGCTGCTCATCCATGGTGGTGAAGGTGTGGCGCTCGACCGAGACCTGGTCGTCGTCGCTGCGGCGGTGCTCGCTGTAAAGGGTCGGCTCGCCGATGAGCTCGGCCACGAACCGCGCCACCTCGGGGGTCGTGCGCACGTTCGACCGCAACTGCAGCCCCATGAGGCCCGGTGCGTGGCGCAGGACGGTGGCGCGGGCATCCGGTGCCTGGTCGCCGTCTGCGTCCTCCGCGGCAGCGTGCTTGCGGTAGATCACCTGGTGGTCGAAGTCTCCGGTGATGAAGACAGGCGCCTGCGCGAGCCCGCCCACGAGCAACGCATCGAGCACGTCGAGGTATTGCTCGAGCGCGACGTCTTGCGCTTCGTCGACGACGAGGTAGTCGTATTGCGGCCCCAGCTCGAGCGCCGCCTCGAGCGCCTGCTCGGGCAGGGTCGTGTCGTACCACTCCCTGGGCACGCGCCCGCTGGCCAGCTTGCGGGTCGCCTCGTTCTTGCGCAGGTGCCGGTCGACCACCTGCGCCATCAGCGAGTGGATGCGCCGCACCTCCACCCCCTCACCGCACAGTTCGGCGAGCCGGGCTTCGATGAGCCGGTTGAAGACCACGACGAGCGTGCGCTTTCCGCTGGCGGATGCCCGGCGCGCGGCCTCGGCCGCCACCCACGTCTTACCCGAGCCGGCGGGCCCCTCGACCAGCAGCCGCGGGTTGCCGGCCACCATGTCGAGAATCTTGTACTGCTCGGTCGTGAACTGGGCTTGCTCTGCTTCGCGGCGGCGGGCCAGTTCTTTGGCGCTGAGCTCGGCGACGAACCGCGGAATGAGCAGCTCGACGATGCGGTCGGTGTGCACGGCGTCGGGCTGGCCGGCGACCCGCCGGTAGCCGCTGATCGACTCGGCGAGGTGCTCTGATGCCTTGTTCAGCGTGCGGATCACCGCAGCGGCGGCGTTGCCGTGGTGGAGGTCGGCGGCATCCAGCAATTGCCACTCATGCCAACCGATGCCCTTGGCGAAGGTGTTTTTGCTCAGCTGGGTGAGCCACGCGGCGTGGAAGACCGGGTAGCCGACGGGGCCGGCTCCGCGCGACTGCAGGTACTCGATGATGGAGTGCTGCGCACCCGACGCCTGCTCGAAGGGGCTGCGGGTGACCCAGTCGCGGTTGCCGTACCGCCAGCGCCCCTCCCCGTCGGCCTCGATGCTCTCATGCGATTTCACTTCAATAACGAGGATGCCCTGCCCCGGCGCCACGACCACAAAGTCGGCTTCGCCCTGCACTTGGCTGACGTGCCGCGCGATCTCGAGCGAGTGAAAGACAACCCAGTTCCCCGTCGCCGGGTCGTCGCGCAGCGCGGCGAAGACTGCGTGTTCGCCCGGCGGGGCGTCGTCGCCAATCGTCGGCGGGATCATGCGGGCCATGGGTCGACGCTATCGAGCACAACTCACGAGGGGAAGCGCTCGCTCGTCGACGGGATCAGTGCAGCCTCTCCCACCGGAAGGGCGATCCAGCCCTCGCGCGAGACGCGCTCCGCGGCCTCCGGCGGCGGAGACTCGATGCGCCCGACGTGCGCGAAGCCCGCGATGACCGCCGACAGCACAGCGTCGAACGCGTCGGCAGACCGCAGCATCGCCGCGCGGTGCTCACCGAGCTCGAGCCACGGCAGCGCCGCCAGCACCGCGTCGAGCAGCTCGGCCCGGCGCTCCTCGCTGCGCTTGTAGCCCTCCTGTCGCAGGCCCCAGCAGCGCAGTGCTGCCGCCGGGTAGACCTCGACCACGCGGCTCGGTGGGGACCCGGCGCGGTCGACCGGCAGTCCCGCCCGGGCGACCGCCTCGAGGATCACCGCGCAGCGCAGGGCCGTCAGCCCCAGCCGGTCGGTCGCCACGCTCAGCGGCCAGCGGCCGGTGCGCTCCTTCACCGCGCGATCGGTGTCGCGGTAGGCGAGACGGCGGCGCCAGTCGATGTCGCCGGTCGCGTCCGCATCCAGGGGCCGGCGGTCGCGCAGTGCCGCCACGACGTCGACGAAATCGTCGGGCCAGCCGAAGGCGCAGTCGATGCCGACGAGCTCGACGTGCGCGGCGGCGTTCACGATGGAGTCGTTGCCGACCCCGAGCTGGAGGTCGGAGACGCGGGCCGACGCGGCCCGCCACTCGATGATCGCGAGGCCGGTGTGCGCCGACTCAGCGGCGAGGTCGACGCCGGCCGTGCGGAACATGGTCACGCTGCCACGCTAGCCCTAGACGGGGCAGCTGCGACGACCCCGCCGAGCGCCTCGCCACGGTGAGAGCCACCGGCACCGCCGCAGGCTGACCGCTCAGCACTCCTGCAGGTCGTCCGGCAGCGTGAACGAGAACTGCACCATGATCGACTCCGACAGGTCGTCGTTTACGAGAACGCTCGCCCCCGACAACTCGCCGTCGGTGAGCGTGAATGTAGCGTTGCCCTCCTGCGTCGACAACGTGCCCTCCGGCCCCTGGTAGTCGATGAAGTTCGCGCGGGCGCCCGACTGCTCCTGGGTGTAGGCGAAGAACAGCACGGTCTCGCCCTGCGCCGACTGACCGACCGCGAGAGAGTTGAAGACTTCGGTGGTGAGCTCGTTCGTCTGCACCGGCTCGCAGTTTGCCGCCTCGATCACCGTGTACGAGGTCGTGCCGACGGTGATCGTGCCGACGCCGGCACCCGCGCCGGCCTCGACGCCGCCCCCCGACTCCTCAGAGCCATCGTCGGCCGTCGATGCCGGCGGCTCAGCGGGGTCGCTCGGGGCTTCAGTGGGCCCCGCCGTGCAGCCCGCCAGTGCGAGCGCCAGCAGACCTGCCGCCCAGGCGAGTGCGGGCCGTGAGAGTCGTCCATCCGACCGTGCAGAGTTCATCGTTCGTCATCCCCTCGAGTGCGGTGCGAGCCATAACCTGAGCACTACTCTCACCTCTCGGCGCTCAGTTGGCAAGCATTCCTCGCACTGCGCCGGCTATTCGGCGACGACGGGCACGAACCACGGCGGGTACACGGCGACCTTGATCGTCACCCCCGCCGACCTCAGCAGGGCACGCACTTCGTCGCGGCGCGGCTCGTTCGCCACAGCGACGAGCGCCACCTTCTCGAGCGGCACGGTGCCGGGCACGAGCGCCTCGACGGCCTGCAGCACAGTGGCGTCCGCGGCGGCGCGGGCGAGCATCCGCCGCCGGTCCTCCAGCGTTCGGGCCAGCGACGTCACGACGGCGGCCGCGTCGCCGTCGGAGACCACCAGGTCGTCCTCGACGGCGCCGACGTCGACACCCAGCACGACGAAGTCGACGGTGGATGCGGCTCGCGCCTCCTCGCTCCAGGTCGGCCCCGCGGCGCCGTCCTGCACCTCGCCCCACCAGGTTGCGAGCGGGCTCAGCGAGAACGGAACGCAGTCGGCCACCGTGCGCTCGTCGTCGACCGGCGCGGTCGACCGCAGCTCGTCGGTGATGGCGCTCGCGAGCTTCAGGGCCGGAGCCGCCGTCGACGAGGGGCGCAGCTCGCCCGCGTCGAGGATCGCGGGCAGGTTCGACACGTGGGTGACGTGGAACATGCGATGCGGGAGGTTCGGCGGCCGCACCTCGGCAGCCTTGCCGGTAGCGCCCGGAGCGGGACTGCGCAGGCTGCGCGCCGCCGTGCGCGGGGAGCGGCGTGCGGGAGCCGGCTGCTGCGGCTCGGGAGGCGGATAGCACGTGGCGCACATGCCGGGCTCGAAACCGTGGACGCACTCCTCAGACACTGCACTCCTCTACCGGGCCGACGCCAGAATGCCGCGACCCGTCACCCCAGGCTACCGCGCCCCGCCCGAGCGCTCGGCCCCACCTGCGGATGCGCGCGGGGCGTAGACGCGCAGCCCGCGCGAGCGCATCGACACCTCCACCACGCCGGCCAGCGAACCGGTCGTGGCCTCACCGTCGCAGGCGAACCCCGGAGTCGCCGAGGGATCGTGCAGGGCGATGCGCACCTGGTCGACGGCGAACGACTGCACGCGCATCCGCGCGCCCGGCCCGGCGTGCAGGATGCGCACGTCGAGCACGCCGTCGTCGAGCCGACCGCGCCACAGGGGGCCCTGCTCGAGCGAGCTGTAGTCGTTCACCCCGACGAACACCGACCACACGCACGCCGACTCGCCGTTCACCGTCACCGAGAACGGCGTCGACCGGCGCAGCACACGACGCGCGGCGAGCACCGCGCCGAGTGGTTTGCCGACGCGCTTCGCCAGCCGCGACCTCTCCTCGACGAGCTGCGGGTACACCCCGAGCGACACGGTGTTGAGCGCCGTCGACGGCTCGCCCTCCCCGATGCGCACGTCGGCGACATCCACGAGAAGCCCGGCACCGTCGGTTACCGCGTGGGCTGCGTCCTCGAGCGAAGCGACACCGGCGGTGCGGGCGAACGCGTTGCGCGTGCCGGCCGGGAAGACCGCGAGCGGCAGCCCGTGATCGCGCGCCACCTGGGCGACCGCCGACACCGTGCCATCCCCGCCGGCGACACCGAGGGCGTGCACCGCATGGCGCCAGCCGCGCCGACGCAGCGCGCGCCGGGCGAGAGCCGCAACATCGCTCTCGGGCGTCGTGCGCACGACATGGGCGCGCGGCAGCCGCCGCTCGATCTCGTGACCCGCGTCGCCGTCGAGCCCCGCGGCCGGGTTGACGATGACGACCAGCCCGCGCCCCTCCGGCAGCGCCGGCAGCGGGATGCCCGGGGCGGCGGGCTCGACCGAGCGCCGAGCAGCGCGGGCCGACCGCGCGACCGCCGCCGTGGCACCCGCCGCGCCCACGCCGATGAGGGTGCCGCCCACCACGTCGGAGGGCCAGTGCGCCCCCGTGTGCACGCGCGAGTACGCCACCGCCACCGCCACCGGCGCGAGCACGGCGCCCGCGACCGGCCGCTCGATCGCGACGCCTGTCGCGAAGGCGGCCGCGCTCGCGGAGTGGCCGGAGGGGAAGGACGGCGACGTCGGCAGCCGTCGGATGCGTCGCGCGGCGGGCACGAGCGAGTGGTCGGGGCGCTGCCCGCCGAAGAGCCGCTTCCCGATGAGGTTGGCGACCGCGCTGGCCGTCAGCAGGCTCGCGACGCCGCGGATCGCCGCACGCCAGCGCCCGGCTGCCGCGAGGGAGAACGCGATGCCGAACCACAGGAGACCGCGATCAGCCCCGCGCGAGAGCGCTCGCAGGCCACGATCGACGCGCGGGTGGTACTCGCCGCGGTTGAGCCGGCGCACGATCGCGCGGTCGGCGCGACCCACCCAGCGCGGCAGCACCGCCGGTCGACGGCCCGGGTCGGCGACGAGGCTCGGCGTCTGCTCGGGCGGTGCGGTCTGCAGGCGGGAGTCAGGCATGACTCCACCGTGCCGCGAAGTTCTGCCCGTGGGAAGGGGGTTGCGCCACGACGGCAGCACGGTCACGTTCCCGGCGCGCCAGGCCCGGCAGCGCGCGGGCCGCTAGACGAAGCGCACGGTCTGCTGCAGTCGCGTGCGCACCTCGAACAGGTCCGTGCCGCCGACCCCGACCCCGGGCAGCCCGGTGCGGATGAGGTTCACCAGCCGCGACCGCTGCACGAGCAGCCCCTGCGCCCCGCGGATCGAGCGCAGCTCGGTGAGGGAGGCGGGAGCCTGAGCATCCTCGACCACAATCACGAACGCCGAAAACTTCACCTTCGCCGCCCGCGCCACCACCTTCGCCCGCTGCGCCAGCAGGTGAAGCGGCCGCTCCTCCGACCCGAGACCTTCGCCGATCAGCTCGCCGCGCTTGATGCGCACCGGCTCGCCCCAGTCTTCGCTGAGCACCGCCCATAGACCCGTGGGGCCCAGCACGATGTGGTCCACCTTGTCGTTGCGGGTCGACCCTGCGAGCACGTCGTGCCAGATCGTGAAGCCCATGCCGAGCGACGCGAGCGCCGTCGCCGACTTCTCTTCCGCGATCGCCGCCGCCAGCAGGTGCCTGATCTCGCGGGGCGCCCGGCGCACCAGCTGCGGATCGAACGGGTCGACGTCGCCGTCGCCGCGGCCGATCCACTCCTTCATGAGGTCGAGGAACTGCTCGCGGTACCACCCGCCCGGGTGACCGTGCGCCTTCGCGCTGGGGCGCGTATCCCCGCGCCGCATGCCGCCGCCCGACGACGACTGCGCCCACGTCGACCCCGGCGAGCCGCCGTCAGCATCGGCACCCAGATCGTAGGCGCGGCGCGCCGCCGGCGTGCCCACCCGCTGCCAGGCCCGTTGCACGCGATCGAACTCGGCAGCCGACCCCCCGGTATCGGGATGCGCGGCCCGCAGCCGAGCGCGGTACGCCCTCTTCAGCTCGTCATCGCTCGCCGTCGGGCTCACGCCCAGCACCTCGTACGGGCCGGCGGCAAGAGGGGATTCAGACATCTCCTCACCAGCCTACGCTGGAGGCGATGAGTACCTCCTCCGCGCCGACCGCGCCTACCGCCGCCCGCAAGCCCCACGAGCGCCGCCACCACGGCGACGTGGTCGTCGACCACTACGAGTGGTTGCGCCAGAAGGAGAGCCCCGAGGTGATCGCGCACCTCGAGGCCGAGAACGCCTACGCCGAGGAGCGCCTGCGGCACCTCGACCCGCTGCGCGACCGCATCGTGGAGGAGATCCGCGCGCGCACGCAGGAGACCGACATGGGCATCCCGGTGCGCGACGGCGACTGGTGGTACTACGGGCGCACGATCGAAGGCCAGCAGTACGGGCTGCAGTGCCGCGTGCCCGCCGCCCCGATCGACCCCGCCAACCCTCTCGACCCGGCCGTGTGGACTCCCCCGCCGCCGCTCGACGACCCCGCACAGCCGCGCGACGGCGAGCAGCTGGTGCTCGACGCCAACGTCGAAGCCGAGGGCCACGACTTCTTCTCGATGGGCTCCTTCGACGTGAGCGACGACGGGGCGCTGCTGCTGTTCGGCGTCGACACGGTCGGCGACGAGCGGTACACGCTGCGCATCCGCGACATCGCGACCGGCGAGCAGCTCGCCGACGAGATCCCCGGCACCGCGGCGGGCGCCTTCTTCGACCCCAGCGGGCGCTACGTCTTCTACTGCACGGTCGACGAGTCGTGGCGCCCCGACACCGTCTGGCGCCACCACATCGGCACGGCCGCGAGCGACGACGTGCGCGTCTTCCACGAGCCCGACGAGGGCTACTGGGTGGGCGCGGGCCGCTCGCGCTCGAAGCGCTGGCTCGTCATCGAAGCCTCCAGCAGCATCACGAGCGAAGCGCGGGTGCTCGACGCCGCCGACCCGACCGGCGAGTTCCAGATCGTCTGGCCGCGCGAGCACGGCGTCGAGTACGACCTCGACCATGCCGTCATCGGCGGGCAGCACCGCTGGCTGATCACCCACAACCGCGACGCCCCCGACTTCACGGTCGTCTCCGTACCCGTGGATGCTCCGCTCAGCGAGCCCGACACGCTCATCCCGCACGAGCCGGGCCGCCGGGTCGAAGGCGTCGACGCCTACGCGGCCTTCCTCACGCTCGACTACCGCCGTGAAGGCCTGCCGCGCACCGCGGTCGCGCGCCTCGACGGTGCGCAGGAGGGCGGCATCGACCCGCACCGCCCGCTGGCCGAGCAGCTGCAGTGGGACGAGCTCGTCGTGCCCGTGCACGGCGGCCCTGACGCGCTCGCGAGCGTCGGCACGCGCGGCAACCCCGAGTGGATCCAGCCGACGCTGCGCATCGGGTGGGTGAGCTTCATCGAGCCGACCACCGTCGGCCAGCTCGACGTCGCCACGGGGGCGATCACGGTGCTCAAGCGGCAGCCGGTGCTCGGCGACTATGCGCCGGAGGACTACGAGGAGCGCCGCGACTGGGCGCGCGCCGACGACGGCACCCTCGTGCCGATCTCCCTCGTGTGGAAGCGCGGGCTGGTGCCCGCCCTCGACGTCGACTCGGCGGCAGGCGACTCCCGGGCCAAGGTCAGCGTCGCGCCCGCCCCCGTTCTGCTCTACGGCTACGGCTCATACGAGGCGAGCATGGACCCCGGCTTCTCGATTCCCCGACTCTCGCTGCTCGACCGCGGAGCGGTGTTCGCGATCGCCCACGTGCGCGGCGGCGGCGAGCTGGGCCGCGCCTGGTACGAGCAGGGCAAGACCACCTCGAAGACGACGACCTTCACCGACTTCGCCGCCTGCGCACGGCACCTGGTCGACACCGGTGTCACCACCGCCGAGCGACTCGTCGCCGAAGGCGGCAGCGCCGGCGGCCTGCTCATGGGCGCCGTCGCGAACATCGCGGGCGACCTGTTCGCGGGCATCCTCGCCGATGTTCCGTTCGTCGACCCGCTCACGAGCATCCTCATGCCCGAGCTGCCGCTCACCGTCATCGAATGGGACGAATGGGGCAACCCCCTGGACGACCCCGAGGTGTACGCCTACATGAAGGCCTACTCGCCCTACGAGAACGTGCGCGAGCAGCGGTACCCCCGCATCCTCGCCGTCACCTCGCTCCACGACACGCGCGTGCTGTACGTGGAGCCCGCGAAGTGGGTCGCGCGCCTGCGCGAGGTCGGGGCCGACGCCGTGCTGCGGTGCGAGATGGAGGCCGGCCACGGAGGCGTGAGCGGCCGCTACGCGGCGTGGACGCAGCGCGCCATCGAGCTCGCGTGGATCCTCGACGTGCTCGGCCTCGCCGACGACGAGGTGCCCGGCTAGGCGAGGCGCGCGAGCTCCTCCTCGGTGAGCACGAGATCGAACGACTCGACGAGGCTGGCCAGCTGCTCGACGGTGCGGGCGCTGGCGATCGGCGCCGCCACGCGCGGCTGCTGCCGCAGCCAGGAAAGCGCTACCGCCGCCATGCTGACCCCGCGCCCCTCCGCGACATCGCGCAGAGCATCCAGCAGCTCCACATTGCGGGGCGTCGATAGCAGCTGCGACGCAGCACCCGCCCGCGGAGAGTCGACGGTCACCCCCGGCCGATACTTGCCGGTGAGGAAACCGCCCTGCAGCGCCTTGTAGGGCAGCTCGATGATGTCCAGGCGCGTCAGCGTCGGCACAAGACCCGCCTCGATGTCGCGGTGCACGAGGCTGTAGCCATCCTGTGAGACCGTGAACGCCTCCACACCGTGCGCCTTCGCAACATCGACTGCCGAGTGCAGTCGCTCGGCCGTGAAGTTGCTCGCGCCGATGCGGTTCACCAGGCCTTCCGCGACGAGCTCACCAAACACCATCACCACGTCCTCCTGCGGCACCTCCGGATCGTCGCGGTGCGCGTAGAGCACGTCGACGTAGTCGGTCTGCAGGCGGTCGAGCGACTCGGCGAGCGCCGCGCGCACGTTCGCGGGCGCAAGGCCCCGCCGGTCGGGCTTGCCGGATACCTTCGTGGCGATGCTGACCCTCTCGCGCATGCCTGGGCGCGCGCGCAACCACGCGCCGATGATGCGCTCTGACTCTCCGCCGACATTGCCGTCGATCCAGGCTGAATAGGCGTCGGCGGTGTCGATGGCGGTCCCTCCCGCCTCCACGAACGCGTCGAGAACGGCGAAGCTCGCCGACTCGTCGGCCGTCCACCCGAAGACGTTGCCTCCCAGCACCATGGGGCCGACATCGCGGGATGCGGAAGAAGTCATGCGGCCAGGCTATCGACCCGCGCCTGAGCATCCCGACAGGCAGACCGCTCGGTATGTACCCCGAATTGTCACCCTCTGCACCTGGATAAACCAGGTCACAAGTCGGTAACGTTGACGAGGTGACTCCGTCGTCCCCCCTCGGCGAGGCCGCAGCGTCAGCCCGACTCCACACCCTCCGCCACATCGCGGGGATCATCAGCATCATCGTCGGACTGCTCGTGCTGGTCGCGCTCATCACCCAGATCACCGACCAGATCGCGTTCGGTCGGTTCGAGCCGACCGAGTACTTCGCGTACTTCACGATCCAGACCGCGATGATCAACATCGTCGTGCTCATCGCCGGCGGCGTGCTCGCCTTCGCCATGGAGCGGGACACCCGTCTCTACACCGCCGTCCGCGCCTCCGCGTTCACCTACGCGCTCGTCACCGGCGCCGTCTACAACCTGCTGCTGCGCGAAGTCGTCAACGCTGACGGCTACGTCGGCCCCGTGTGGGCCAACCAGGCGCTGCACGTGTGGGTGCCCATCTACTTCGCCCTCGACTGGCTGCTCACCCCCGGTCGCGTGCGCATCGGCTGGTCGACGCTGTGGCTCGCCGTCAGCTTCCCGCTCATCTGGGTCGCCGTCACGCTGCTGCGCATCGAGTTCCTCGACGGCTGGTTCCCCTACCCGTTCCTCAACCCCGACGGCGCCCAAGGCGTGCTCGGCGTCGTCGTCTACGTCGTCGCGATCGCCGCCGCCATCATCGTGCTCGCCCTCATCGCCGTCGTCATCAATCGCGTGCACACCCGCGGAGTGCGCGGAGTCAGTCACGGTCGACGCGGCACCGGCCCCGTCGACCTGCCATCATCGAGGGCATGACGCACGGCGCCACCCCCACGACGAGCACGCCACCGCCCGCGAATCCCGCCCACCCGCTGCTGCTCATCACCCACGACGGCTCCGGTGCGGCCACCGGCTTCGTGGAGGCGGACGCCGAGCATCCGCACCTGAACGTGCACGATCTCGGGGCGACTCGCGGTGACGGCATCTTCGAGACCTACAGCATCGGACGAGGCCACGTGCAGGCCCTCGACGCGCACCTGGAGCGCTTCGCGCGGTCCGCCCGCATGCTCGACCTGCCGCAGCCCGACCTCGGCGTGTGGCGCGACGCCGTGCTCGCGATCGGGCAGCGGCTCGCCGACCACGAGGAGGCGTGGGTACGCACCATCCTCACCCGCGGCATCGAAGGGCACGACCTGCTCACCGGCTGGGCTCAAGGCCGACCCTCCCCCGACTACCGGCGCGAGCGCACCGACGGGCTCAGCGTCGTCCTGCTCGACCGCGGCCTGCGCAGCGACGTCGCGCAGACCAGCCCCTGGCTGCTCGCCGGCGCCAAGACCCTCTCCTACGCCGTCAACCGCGCCGCCGTGCGCGAGGCGCAGCGACGCGGCGCCGACGATGTCGTGTTCGTCTCCAGCGACGGGTTTCTGCTTGAGGGCCCCAACTCGACCGTCGTGCTGCGCCGCGGCGACACGCTCTCGACACCGCCCGTGGAGTTCGGCATCCTGCCCGGCACGACGCAGGGCGACCTCTTCGCCGCAGCACCCGAGTGGGGTCTGGAGGCCGTCATGGAACCTCTCACTCCCGACGATCTGCACGCCGCCGACGCGGCGTGGATCGTCTCGAGCGTGCGGCACGTGACGCCCATTCGCGCCGTCGACGGGGTCGAGCGCGCGATCGACGCGAGCCTGAGTGCCGCCTGGAACGGCTACCTGCACGCACGACTCTCCTAGCCGGTGCTTGTACGGTGGATGCATGGACAGCACGACGGAGTGCCTCACCGACTGGATGACGCGACAGCGGTGGTACGCCGGCAAAGGGCGCATCCCGCAGCTCGTCGAGGTTTTCCGGGAGGAATGGCAGGCACAGGAAACCGCGCGGCACGACAGCGGCCCGTCGAGCGAGCCCGCATCCTCCACCGCAGCAGACTCCGACACCCGCATCATCGTGCTCCTCGTGCGAGACCTCGCCAACAATCCTCCCTCGCTGTACCACGTGCCGATCGTCGAGCGCTCGACCATTCCGAAGGGCGCCGGACCGCACCTCATCGGGCGCACGGCCGATGACCGCTACCTGTTCGACGGTGCCTGGGACCCGGCGTACACGACCGAGCTGCTGCGCCGCCTCTCGGTGACGCGCGCCGACACGCGGTCGCGCGTGCACGGCGGCGAGCAGTCCAATACATCGATCATCTACGACCAAGGGTCAGAGGCCGCGGTCGTGGCGAAGATCTTCCGCCTCGTGCACACGGGCGAGAACCCGGACGTGACGCTGCAGACGGCTCTCACGAGCGCCGGCTATCGCTCCGTACCGCGGATGCTCGGCTTTCTCTCCGGCGCATGGCACGACCCCTACGAGCAGGAGGAGCGGTCGGTCGGCCACCTCGCGTTCGCGCAGGAGTTCATCCCCGGCGTGCAGGACGGCTGGCAGATCGCCCTGCAGTCCTCCGCCGACGGCGACGACTTCACCGAGCATGCCGCGCGCCTCGGTCGCACCACCGCTGAAGTGCACACGGGGCTTGCCGCCTGCCTGCCGACGCGCGAAGCGACGCTCGGCGACATCGTCGGCTTCGTCGCCGGGTGGCACCAGCGCCTCGCCATCGCGACCTCCGACGTGCCCGAGCTGCGCGCCCTGCGGCCCGCCATCGAAGCCGTCTACGACTCGGCGCAGGACGCGCCCTGGCCGAAGCTGCAGCGCATCCACGGCGACTACCACCTCGGGCAGGTGCTGCGCCGGCCGAGCGGCGAATGGCTGCTCGTCGACTTCGAGGGCGAGCCGTTGCGACCCCTCTCGGAGCGCACGCGCGCCGACTCCCCCCTGCGCGACGTCGCCGGCATGCTGCGCTCGTTCGACTACGTCGTCGGGGCGCGCCGCAACACGGCACCCGACGAGGCCGCGCGCGAGGCCGTCGACGGCGACTGGGCCCGCGCGGCCCGGGCCGGGTTCCTCGACGGGTATATCGCCGAGAGCGAGGTGGACCTGCGGTCGCACCGTCAGCTGCTCGACGCCTTCGAGCTCGACAAGGCCGTCTACGAGGCCATGTACGAGGCCCGCAATCGCCCCGCCTGGCTGCCGATCCCGCTCGCGGGCATCCGCTACCTCGTCTCCGACGAACGGCTTGCCGCTCGTCGCTAGAGGTTCTTCTCGAGCTCCTCGGCGAGCATCTGGCTGAGCGCCTGCACCTGCACGGTGCCCTCGGCGGTGACGTCGACGTCAGAACCGTCGAGCGCGCGGGCCGCGAGGCCCGCTTTCGCGTCGATGAGGTCGGCAATGCGCAGGTCGATCGTCTGCGCGGCAAGGATGCGCCACGCGGTGACCGGCAACTCCTGGCCGATGCGGTGCACGCGGTCGATTGCCTGCGTCTGCTCGGCCGACGTCCACGACAACTCCGCCAGCACGACGTTCGACGCCGCCTGCAGGTTGATGCCGACGCCCGCCGCCGAGAGCGAGCACACGATGACGCTCACGTCGGCATCGTTCGTGAAGCCGTCGATGGCCTCCTGGCGCGCCTTCGGGCTCTGGTCGCCGCGGATGCTCACCGAACGCATGCCCACCGAGGCGAAGTGGCGCTCCGCGGCGTCCATCACGTCGATGTGCTTGGCGAAGAACACCACCTTGCCCACGTTGCGGGCGAGCTGCGCCGTGTAGTCCGCCGCGAGCACCGCCTTCGCGGTACCGATCTGGCGCACCATCGTGAAGACGTTGTCGCCGTTCGAGGCGCCCTTCGACTCCTCGAGCTCAGCGTGCGCAACGAGGCGCACGAGGTCGTGGTCGACGCCGATCGGCGGCACCTCGCGCGCCGCGACGACGCGACGGTAGCGGTCGACGAGACGAGCGAGCAACGCGGCCTCGGAGGCACGGATCGAGCGCCCGAACTCGTCGTCGAGCTCGACGGGGATGTCGGCTATGCGGCGTGCCGGGATGTCCGACGCGACGTCGACCTTCTTGCGGCGCACGATGCCCATGTCGATCACGCACTGGCGGGACGCGGCGAAGAAGCCGGGGTCTGCCGGCGTCAGTTCCGTCTCCTCCAGCGCTGACATGAGGCGGCCCGTGGGCTTCTTGTCGTCGATCCAGCCGAGGAACTTCCAGATCATGCGGAAGTCTTCGATCTGGTTGATGAGCGGCGTGCCCGTCAGCGCCATCATGAGCGCCTTCGGGTGCAGCACGCGCAGCGCGGCGGCGAGAGACTGCACGTGGCGGGTGCGCTGCGAGGTCGCATTCTTGATGAAGTGCGCCTCGTCGACCACCATGCCCTTAAAGCCGAACCGGCCGAGCCAGCCGACATGACGGTCGAGGATCTCGTAGTTGACGATCACCACGTCGCTGAAGGCGTCCAGATCGTCGCCGTCGCCGTGCACGACGGTGGCCGTGCGCTGCGGGATCCACCGCTGCACCTCGCGCGCCCAGTTCGTCTTCACGACGTTGGGCACCACGACGAGCAGCGGGAAGGCGCCGGCGACGTTCGCCGCCATGAGCGCCTGCGCTGTCTTGCCGAGACCGGGCTCGTCGGCGAGCAGGAACGTGCGGTGACCGCCGCGCACGGCTTCGATGAGGCGGGCCTGGTGACGCATGAGCTCCATGCCGCCGGGGGTCACGAGTGACCCCGCCTCGGGCAGCTCCATCGACGCGGCCTGACCGCCCGCGCCGTACTCGAACGAGCGGAACAGGGGCTCGATGAGCTCCCAGTTCGACAGGCGCGAGCCGGCCGGCGCCGACGCCGCCGAGAGCGCGCTCAGATCGGGCGCGAGGAAGGGATTCGCGAGCTGCGCCTGCTTGACGCTCGGCGGTACGACCTGCTTGGCGACCTCGGCCGTGACGGGTGCCGCTTCGCTCACGATGAGAAGGTCATCCGGCTCGAGCTCGGCTCCCGACGCGAGAAGCATGTCGCGCCGCAACGCCCTCGCCGCGTCGGAGACCTTGGCCTCGGGAGCGAGCAGAGCGATGAGGGAGGTGTCGCGCGCGGCCGTCTTGGCCATGATGCTCGCGAGTCCGTCGAGGCGCTTGAGCACTTCAGCCCGCTCGCTGTCGCTGACCTCGGCGTCTTTCTTGACGCGCGCGCGCTCCTCGCGCACCAGCAGCGCGGCGACCTGGAACTTGGTGCGGTTCGAGGGGCTCGCCTTGCCGCGCTCGGCCGCGTTCTCCACCTCGCGCACGGCGCGGGCGAGAATCGGAATGATGCCCTGCTCGTCGAGCGGCCGACGACGGCGCGAGCCGTTGCCGCCCGACTTGGACGAACTCTTCCTCTGACGCTGGCCGGTCTGGGCCATGCCCCTCCTCGACAAGGCCGGAACACGGCGTGTGCCAGCCGAACGGTGACTGCGCGATACCGCCTACTCGAACTGCGGTACCGCCGAACGTGACGCAGCACTCCGACGCCCTGACCCGATCGAGGAACGACCGGTGGGCGGAATGCCTGCGTACGAGTTTACACCCCGCCGCCGCCTCCGCCGCCACCGCCGCCGCCGGACGACCCGCCGCCGCTCGAACCGCCACTCGAGCTTGAGCCCGAGTAGCTCGACGACAGCGTCGAGCTCACCGAGGTGACGCCCGCCGCGAACGCGCCGACGCTGAACGCGCTCGAGCTCGAGTACCAGCCCGGCTGCTGCCCCTCTCCGTAGTACTCGCCGATCACCTCGGCCCACTCCTTCTCATGCTTGCCGAGCACCGCCCACGGCAGCAGGCGCTCGTAGAGCTTCAGCCGCTCGCCGCTGTCCGCCGCGTTCACGGGCTCACGCAGGGCTCCCTCGGGCGACTGCAGCACGCGCATGCGGTCGGCCTCCGCGAGCTCGAGGTACACGTCGAGCCCCTTGAGATGGTCGACAAGCTCGGCGCCCTCCGCCGTGAGCGGCTGCCTCCACAGGTTGCCGCCGACGATGAAGAAGCACAGCACGGGCACGACAATGAGCACGAACGTGGTCAGGCCTGACCGCCCCTCCTCGTCGAGCGACACCCCGCCGATGAACGACAGCACGATCGCTCCCGACACGAGAGACGTCAGCCCGAACGAGAACTTGGCGGGGATGCTCCGTCTCCAGCCCCGCGTCAGCACCGACTTCGCGACGCGCGCGAGCTGCTTCTGGATCTTCGCGCTGAGCGTCGTGTTCTGCGCCTTCAGGGTGTGCTCGGTGCCGCCAGCCAGTCCACCGCCGAAGAAGTAGGTGAGCAGCCGGCGCTCCTCCCCCTCCACTCCCAGGGCCGATTCCAGACGCAGGCGCCACTGCCGGCGCTGAAGAAGACCGCCCTTGTCGACCTCCATGATTGTGATGACGCCCCGCACCGCGAAGTCGACCAGCTGCGAGGCGACGGCGCGCGACTTGCGGTGCGTGAGGATCGCCGCGTCGAGCAGCGACATGCCCTTCGGTGGCAGATACTCCGGCACGATCACGGGCCGGCCCCGCGCATCCCGAAAACGGGTGCGCCGCAGCACGATCGCCGCAATCGCCGCCAGCACAGCGATGGCGACGCCCGCGAACTGCACCCACGACCACGGCGAGGCGAGCGGAGAATCGTCGAAGAGCACGAAGGTGCCCGGCTCGAACGCGACCGCGAGCGTCACGTTCTGGTACGCGAAGAGGTCGCGCGCCTCCGCCACGACCGTGGCGCCCTCGACCGTGATCGAGCACGGATCCGTCGAGCCGGCGTAGCCCTGGTAGCACGCCACCTGACCGTCGATGAGGGCAGTCTCCAGGCCATCCTCGAGCAGCAGAGTGCCGCGCACGAGGCCGAACGGCTGAGCCCAGTCGGTGCCGTTGACGTTCCAGTAGAACTCCTCCGCCGTCGTGGTCGTGAAGAAGTCGACGACGTCGCGCTGCGTGTAGGTGATCACGTAGGTCTGCACGCCGCGAACGAACTGGCCCTCCGGCACTGCCGACGTCACCGTCACGACACCGGAATCGGCGTCGACGCTGTACGGGCGAGGGGCACCGGACTCATCCGTCACCGAGATCACCTTGAGGCTCGTCGTGTGCCCCTGATAGGTCGCCGGGATCGCACGACGGAGCCCGCGGTTCTGGTCGAACTCCGGGAACCGCGCGACGATCGTCTCCGTCGTCGTGAGCGTCGAATGACCGTCGTCGTCACGACCCAGCACGTACTGCGCGTCGAAACGGTCGAACGTGAAGTCGTTCACGTTGGCGGGCATCGTCGCGCCGACGACCGCGACGAGCGGGGCGGTCGTCGAGCTTACAGCGCTCACGACGGCAGGCGGGGCCGCCTGGGCAGGGCCGGCCGCGGCGAGAGGCGTGAGAAAACCGAGGCAGAGGAGTGCGACGATGGTGCGCATGGCTTCGACCGTACCCGCACCCGCCGCGCGCGACGAGCACCGGAACACGTTCAGCGACGCGGACGCTCTCGAGGCACTGCGGCAACTGCTGCGCATCCCCACCGTCTCCCGGCCCGCCACCGGCCCGGGGCCGCGCACCGACCCCGCCCCCTTCGAAGCCTTCATCGCTGCACTGCCCGGGCTGGTCCCCCGCGTGCACGAGACGCTCGCGCTCGAGCGCCTCGGCGCCGAGCCGCACCACGCCCTGCTCTACCGGTGGCGGGGCAACGACCCGGCCGGCGCTGCCCAGCCCACCGTGCTCATGGCGCACTACGACGTCGTGCCCGCCATCGACGAGGGCTGGCGACACCCGCCCTTCGCCGCCGAGATCGTCGGCGACGGCGACGCCGCCGTGCTGTGGGGGCGCGGAACGCTCGACGACAAAGGATGCGTGGTGGCGATCCTCAGCGCAGTCGAGCGCATGCTCGCCGCGGGCCGCGCACCGCGGCACGACGTGCTGCTGTGCTTCGGCAACGACGAGGAAGTCGTCGGCACCGGCGCGCGCGACATCGTGGACGCGCTGCGGGAGCGGGGCATCCGGCCCGCCCTTGTGCTTGACGAGGGCGGCGCGATCGTGCGCGAGGTCTTCCCCGGCGTCGACGAGGACTACGCGGTCATCGGCGTCACGGAGAAGGGCATCGCCACGCTGCGGCTGCGGGTCGAGGAGCACGGCGGCCACGCGGCGAGCCCGCCCGCCTTCGCCGCCACCGAGCGGCTGGCGCGCGCCATCCTGCGCCTGAACCGACGGCCAGCGCCGGCGAGGCTCGGCGCGACGACGCGCACCATGATCCGCACGCTGGGCGCGCGGGCGCGGCAGCCGCTGCGGGCCGTGTTCGGGGCCGTCGACGTGCTCGCGCCGCTGCTCGCACGCGTCTTCGTCAGCCGCGGTGCCGAGACCGCCGCGCTCACCCGCACCACGCGGGCCGTCACCGAGCTGCGTGCTGGGCACGCCCCCAACGCGCTCGCCGAATCGGCCGAGGCAACGCTCAACATGCGTATCGCCCCGTGGTCGAGCGTCCAGGACGCCGTCGACGAGGTGCACCGCGCGATCGCCGACGACGCCGTGCTGATCGACATCGTCGAGGCGAGCGAGCCCTCCCCCGTCTCCCCCGACCGCGGCCCGGCGTGGGACGACCTCGTCGCCTCCATCCGCACCGTGCACCCTGGCCTGCTCGTCACCCCCTACGTGATGATGCAGGCGAGCGACGCGCGCTGGTTCACCGCCATCAGCGACCATGTGTACCGCTTCGCGCCGTTCCGCATGAGTGGCGAGGAGCGCGCCTGCCTCCACGCGAAGGACGAGAGGATGCGCGTGACCGCGTTCCTCGACGGCATCGAGGTGTATCGGGCACTGCTCGAGCGTCGCTGAGCGACTCGAGCCGGCGGCCGGTCAGCCGTCGGCCGGGGTCGGCTGCCAGTGCGCGTGCCGGCGCGGAGCATCCGTGACCACGGCGTCGACCCCGAGGGCGATCGCGCGCTGCCACAGACGCGGGTTGTTCAGGGTGTAGACGACGACGGTGATGCCGGCGTCGTGCAGGGCGCCGACCGCGTGCGGCTCGACCTCGAACGAGCGCAGGCTCGTCACGACGGTCGAGGCGCCGACACGGTCGGCGAAACGCACCGGGTCGGCGGGAAGTCGCCTTACGACCGCCGCCCGGGCCAGACTGGGCGCTGTGCGCCAGAGCTCCAGAAGGGTCTCCTCCTCGAAGCTCGCCATGACGACGCGATCCTGCACGCCGTACCGGTAGATCTGCGCGGCGAGCGGGGCGAGGCCCTCCTCGGGCCACACTCCCTTGAGCTCGATGAGCGCGCGCGCCTCCGACCGCTGCAGCAGCGGCAGGAACTCGTCGACGGTCGGGATGCCTGTGCCGCCCCACGCGCTGCCGTACCAGCTGCCGGCGTCGAGGTCACGCAGCTCGGCGAGCGTGTGCTCAGCGACGTGGCCTGCGCCGTTCGTGGTGCGGTCGAGCAGCTCATCGTGCACGATGACGGCATGCCCGTCGAGGGTGAGGCGCACGTCGAGCTCGACGATGTCGGCGCCGCTTGCGAGGGCCGCCTCAAGCGCGGGCAGCGTGTTCTCCGGTGCGCTGGCCGGGTCGCCACGGTGGGCGACGGTGAGGGGCATGCCGTCGTTGAGGCGCGCAGAGCCCAGGGGCTGTGCGGCGTACACGGTGGCCGCGGTGTGGTCGATCGCGAGAACCGCGATGAGGGCCACGGTGGCGGTGAAGCAGGCGGCGACTCGACGCGCGGAGTATCCCGCAGAGAGCGTCGGAGTGGTGCGCGCCATCGACTTCGCTTTCGACCGTCGGGTGTGCCGCGTCGTTGCGGTACCCGCCCAGCCTAGCGCAGTCGTTACGTTTTCGTTACCTTTTCTGCGTCGGTCAACGATGACGCCTTCGCCGCCATCGACGCCGCCATACCCGCGAAGATGACGCCGTGGAACGGCAGGATCGCGAACCAGTAGAGGCGGCCTCCGAGACCGGAGGGGAAGAAGATCGCCCGCTGCTGGAGGCGCGATCCACCACCCTCCCGCGGCTCCACGGTGAACTCGAGCCAGGCGCGGCCCGGCACCTTCATCTCGGCCCGCAGCCGCAGGAAGCGGCCGCGATCGAGCTGCTCGACGCGCCAGAAGTCGAGGGCGTCACCGGGGGCGAGCAGCTCGGGATGCCGACGGCCGCGCCGCAGGCCCACTCCCCCCACGAGCTTGTCGAGCAGGCCTCGGGCGGCCCAGGCGACCGGCAGCGAGTACCAGCCGTTGTCGCCGCCGATGCTCTCCACGATGTGCCACAGCTGCTCCGGGTCCGCGTCGGATTCCACCTCGCGCAGATCGGTGAACACCGTCGCGCCGCTCCACTGCGGGTCGCTCGGCAGCGGGTCGCTCGGCGCCCCCTCAACGGCGCCGTTGCGCCAGCTCGTCTCCACCTCACCCTCGCGCATCTTCGCGAGCGCGTAGCGCACCGCGGTGCGATAGCCCGTCAGGCCTCCCTCTGGCGGGGGGATGAGCTCGTCGATGTCCGACTCGCCCACGATCGCGTCGTACTGCAGGCTCGAGATGATCGGCACGGCGAGCGCGCGCGGAATCGGCGTCACGAGGTTCACCCATTGACTCGCGAGGTAGGGGGTCAGCACCGGAAGGCTCGCGATGGGGCGTTGCTTGAGCCCCGCCTCGACCGCGTAACCGTTCATCATCTGGCCGTACCGCAGCACGTCGGGCCCGCCGATATCGAAGGCGCGGTTGACCTCCGGCGGCAGCGTGGCCGCGCCGATCAGGTAGTGCAGCACGTCGCGTACCGCGATCGGCTGGATGAAGTTGCGCACCCACTGGGGCGCGGGCATGTACGGCAGCACCTCGGTCAGGTGCCGGATCATCTCGAAGCTCGCCGACCCAGACCCGATGACGACTCCGGCCTGGAGCGCGACCGTCGGCACGCCGGAGGCCAGCAGGATGTCGCCCACCTCCTTGCGGGAGGCCAGGTGCCGCGAGAGCGGGCCGTCGGGATGCAGGCCGCCCAGGTACACGATTCTGGCGACCCCGGCATCCCGCGCCGCCGAGGCGACCGTCGTGGCGACCTGCCGCTCCACGACCTCGAAGTCGCCCTTGCCGCTCATCGAGTGGACGAGGTAGTAGAGCACCTCGATGCCGTCGACCGCGGTGCGCACGTCTGCCGCGCGTGCGAGGTCGCCCTGCACAACCTCGACGTCGTCCGCCCAGGGCACGTCGCGCAGCCGCGCGGGGTCGCGCACGATGACGCGCACGTCGTGGCCCGCCTCGAGAAGGCGGGGCACGAGTCGCCCGCCGATGTACCCGGTCGCTCCTGTGACGAGAATCCGCATGCGGCCACGCTAGGTCGCGTTGCTGGGCGCGAGCCGCGCCACGCGCCCCACCTTTTGCGCAGATCTGACGCGTGGGGGCGTTATCGCGCACTACGAGCGCCCCTGAGCGCCAGATCTGACACGGAGGGGGGTCGTAGGGTGGGGAGCGTGAGCGTGCGGGAGGCGGACGGGGAACTCGCGTCGACCGTCGTGGAGTGGTTCGCCGCGAACGCGCGCGACCTGCCGTGGCGGCGGCCGGGCTTCAGCGCCTGGGGCACGCTCGTGAGCGAGATCATGCTGCAGCAGACGCCGGTAGCGCGCGTGATCCCGCGCCTCGAGCAGTGGCTCGCGCGCTGGCCGAACCCTGACGCGCTCGCCGCCGACTCGCCCGCCGACGCGGTGCGGGCCTGGGACCGCCTCGGCTACCCGCGCCGTGCGCTGCGCTTGCACGCCGCCGCGGTGGCCATCAGCGAGCAGTACGGCGGCGAGGTGCCTCGCGACGTGGATGCTCTGCTCGCGCTCCCCGGCATCGGCGAGTACACGGCGCGCGCCGTGGCGGCGTTCGCCTTCGGAGTGCGCACCCCGGTGGTCGACGTCAACACCCGTCGAGTGCTCGCGCGCGCAGTCGCGGGTCAGGGTGAGGCAGGACCCGCGCGTTCACGGGCCGATCTCGCCGCCATGGAGGCGCTGCTGCCGAGCGACCCTGCCGAGGCGCGGGCGTTCAACGCGGGCGCGATGGAGCTCGGCCAGACGGTGTGCACGGCGCGCACCCCGCGCTGCGAGAGCTGCCCTCTCGCGCGGCTGTGCGCGTGGCGAGCGGCCGGCTACCCCGCGTACGCGGGCCCCACGGCCCCGCGGCAGGCGCGCTTCGAGGGCAGCGATCGTCAGGTGCGCGGGCTGATTCTGCGCGAGCTGCGACACAGCGACACGGCGGTGCCCGCCGACGTCATCGAGTCGCTCTGGCCGGACGCCGTGCAGCGCGAGCGCGCGCTCGCGAGCCTGCTGGTCGATGGTCTCGCTCTCGGCGATCCGAGCAGTGGATACTCCCTGCCCGGTTGACGCGTTCGTCCACCGTTCGGAGGATGCGTGCGGTCTGAGCGCGAGCGTACGCTCGGGGGCATGAGCACGAACGACACCACCACCGAGTCCGAGCGCGTCCGCAAGCAGGCCTACCGCCGCCTGAAGGCTCAGCGCGATTTCTTCCGTTTTCTGCTGGTCTGGGCGGCCGTCTCCGCCATCGTCAGCGGTGTGTGGGCTTTCCTGACGCCGACCGCCTTTTTCTGGCCGATCTTCGTCATCGGCGGCATGGGAATCGCCGCCATGTTCATGGCGATCGACGCATTCGGGCCGGGCTCTGTCATCACCGAGGCTGACATCGACGCCGAGGTGCAGCGCATGAGCCGACGCCGAGGAGCCTGAGGCACGCGGAAATCTACCCGGCGCCCAGCGATTACTGCGAGACTGTCGCTATGAGCGAGATGCAGTCAGCCCCCCGCAATCGTCTGGTCGACGTGGTGACGAAGCTCGGCCTCGCCCTGATGGTCGGCATGGGCGCGCTCATCGTCGTGGGCGGGCTCATCCTCTCGGTCGTCTCGATCGTGGCGACCGGCGCGATCGATCTCGGCCACTAGACCGAGGTCGAGCTACCGCGCCTGCTCGCCGTCGTCTGCCGGCGCGTCGTCTCCGAGCCGCGACGTGTCCGCGTCGTCGCCGAGCCCTGACGTGTCCGCGTCGTCGCCGACCCACTCGCGCGGCTTGACGTACGGGTCGGGGTCGCCGGCGTATTGCGCGGTGGCGGCCGAGCTGTGGGTGAGCTCGTCGCGCTCACGGGCTTCGCGCAGCAGCGCCTCGATCGAGGCCGCGTTCTCGGGCACCCCGTCGGGGATGAACTCGAGCGACGGGGTGAGGCGCGTGTTCAGGTTGCGGCCGACCTCGGTGCGCAGCATCCCCGTCGCGGCCGTCAGGGCGGCGGCGCTGTCGGCACGCTCCTGATCGGTGCCGTAGACGGTGTAGAAGATGGAGGCGTGCTGCAGGTCGCCGGTCACCTGCACGTCGGTGATGGTCACGAAGCCGAGCCGCGGGTCGCGCAGCCCTTTGTCGAGTCGCTTGGCGACGACCTCCTTGATGCGATCGGCCACCTTGCGTGCACGTGGGTTCGCCATGGTGCTGTCTCCTTCGGAGGAAGAGGGATGGGGTGGCCCCCCCGGGGCTGAGGGAGCAGGGCGCGCGCTAGTCGCGCGGCTTCTCCTTCATCTCGATCGTCTCGATCTCGTCGCCGATCTGGATGTCGTTGAACTTGCCGAGACCGATACCGGCCTCGAAGTCCGTGCGCACCTCGGTGACGTCGTCCTTGAAGCGGCGCAGCGACTCGATGGCGAGGCCGTCGCCCACCACGACGCCGTCGCGGATGACGCGGGCTTTCGCGTTGCGGGTGATGGTTCCGCTGCGCACGATGACACCGGCGATGTTGCCGAACTTCGACGAGCGGAAGATCTCGCGAATCTCGGCGACACCGGACTGCACTTCCTCGAACTCGGGCTTGAGCATCCCCTTGAGCGAGCCCTCGATCTCCTCGAGCGCCGCGTAGATGACCGAGTAGAAGCGAATGTCGACGCCTTCACGCTGGGCGCGCTCGCGCGCCTTCGTGTCGGGGCGCACGTTGAAGCCCACGATGATCGCGTTGTCGATCGTCGCGAGGTTCACATCGCTCTCGGTCACCGCACCCACACCGCGGTGGATGATGCGCAGCTGCACGCTGTCGTCCACCTCGATCTTGAGCAGGGCCTCTTCGAGCGCTTCGACGGCACCCGAGACGTCGCCCTTGATGATGAGGTTGAGCGATTCGACCTTGCCGTCTTCGAGCGCCTTCGTGAAGTCCTCGAGGCTGATGCGCTTGCGCGCCTTCGCCAGGAGGGCATTGCGCTCGGCGGCCTCGCGCTTCTCCGCGATCTGTCGGGCGGTGCGGTCGTCCTCGGTGACGATGAACGTGTCGCCGGCGCGCGGGACGCTCGAGAGGCCCTGCACCTGCACGGGGCGCGAGGGGTACGCCTCCTCGACCTTCTCGCCGTTCTCGTCGGTCATGGCGCGCACGCGGCCGTAGGCGGTGCCGGCCACGATCGGGTCTCCGACGCGCAGCGTTCCCGCCTGGATGAGCACGGTCGCGACCGAGCCGCGGCCCTTGTCGAGCTTCGCCTCGATGGCGACACCGCGAGCGTCGCGCTGCGGGTTGGCGCGCAGGTCAAGACCGGCGTCGGCGGTCAGCAGCACCGCGTCGAGCAGCTCGGTGATGCCGATCTTCTTGAGCGCCGAGACGTCCATGAACATCGTGTCACCGCCGTACTCCTCCGCGATGAGCCCGTACTCGGTGAGCTGTTGGCGCACCTTGGCCGGGTTCGCGCCCTCGGAGTCGATCTTGTTGACCGCCACGACGATTGGAACGTCTGCCGCCTGGGCGTGGTTCAGCGCCTCCACGGTCTGCGGCATGATGCCGTCGTCCGCGGCGACCACGAGGATCGCGACGTCGGTCACCTGGGCACCTCGAGCACGCATGGCGGTGAACGCCTCGTGACCCGGGGTGTCGATGAAGGTGATGGCGCGCTCGATCTCCTCGTGCTCCGTCCACACCTGGTAGGCACCGATGTGCTGCGTGATGCCGCCGGACTCGCCGGCGACGACGTTCGCTTCGCGGATCGCGTCGAGCAGCTTGGTCTTACCGTGGTCGACGTGGCCCATGACGGTCACGACGGGCGGGCGGATGACGAGGTCTTCTTCGTCGTCGTCCTGCTCGAGGTCGATGTCGAAGGCTTCGAGAAGCTCCTTGTCCTCGTGACCGTGCTCTTCCACCTCGGCGAGATGGCCACGGCGACCGAGTCGCTCGACGGCGCGACCTTCGAGGTGCTCGGC
>NZ_JAVKCK010000008.1:0-42266 GCF_040286215.1 Microcella sp. | reverse complement strand
TTGCTGCCGCTGCCCGCAGAGACGACGACCCGCTGCGGCCCCTCGAGGCGACCGTCACCGATGATGATGCGCACGCCCGCAGCCTCGAGCTGCTCGCGCATGTCGTCCGACTGGTCGCGCGCGAGCCGTAGCAGCCGCTGGTTGACCTGCGTCAGGTTGACGGCGACCTCCGGCTTGGACGCCCGACCCGACTCGCCGCGCGCGAAGAACTGCACGCCGAGGTCGCCCGCGTCGGAGATCGCCGTGGCGGCGTCAGCCGTGGCGATGAGCGTCTTCGAGGGGACGACGTCGGTGAGCACGGCAGAGCCGCCGACCCCGACGCTCTCGACGAGCGTGACATCGGCACCCAGCTGGGCACCGGTGAGGGCCGCCTCGTAGCCGCCGGGACCCCCGCCGAGGACGACGAGGCGCTGCGTTCGGTCGAAGGAAGTAGCCATTGCTCCATTGTTGCACCGAGCATCGGGCGCTCGACCTCCCGCAGGGCCCGCGCGAACGCGCGCGCCTGCGCACGCCGCCGCTCACCCGCGCATCACTACCATGAGGGCATGTCCCACCACGCACCGCACAACCCTCTCGACGACCCCGCTGCCGACCCGTTCGCGGTCGCCGCCCAGGCTGCTGCGCAGCTCGCCGACGCGACCGGCGTCGAGCGCCACGACATCGCGCTCACGCTCGGCTCGGGCTGGGCGAAAGCCGCCGACCTCATCGGCGAGACCACGCACACGATCGCCGCCCCCGACATCGCCGGCTTCTCGACGCCCGCCCTCGAAGGCCACGTCGGCACGCTGCGTTCGATCCTGCTGCCGAGCGGCAAGCGCGCGCTCGTCATCGGCGCCCGCACCCACTACTACGAGGGCCACGGCGTGCGGCGCGTCGTGCACTCGGTGCGCACCGCGGCCGCCGCGGGGGCCACCACGATGATCCTCACCAACGGCGCCGGCGGCATCAAGCCGCACTGGAGCCCCGGCACGCCCGTGCTCATCAGCGACCACCTGAACCTGACGGGCGATTCGCCTCTCGAGGGCGCGACGTTCATCGACCTGACCGACCTGTACTCACAGCGGCTGCGCGACCTCGCGCACACCGTCGACCCCTCGCTCGACGAGGGCGTGTACGTGCAGAACCGCGGCCCGCACTACGAGACTCCTGCCGAAGTGCAGATGGCCAAGACCCTCGGCGGTCACATCGTGGGCATGTCGACGGCGCTCGAGGCGATCGCGGCACGGCAGGCCGGCATGGAGGTGCTGGGCCTCTCGCTCATCACGAACCTCGCGGCCGGTATCTCACCGAACCCGCTCAGCCACGACGAGGTCATCGAAGCCGGTCGGGATGCTGAACCGGTGATCAGCGCCCTGCTCGCGCGCATCGTGGCCGAGCTGTAGGGGCGCGGCATGACGCATCTCGACGACGCCAAGAACTGGCTCGCACAAGACCCCGACCCGGTCACGAGCGACGAGCTCGCGACGCTCATCGACGGCGCCGAGCGGGGCGAGGCCACCGCGATCGCGGGGTTGCGCGACCGATTCGGCTCGCGTCTCGCGTTCGGCACGGCTGGGCTGCGCGGCGAGCTCGGCGCTGGGCCGAACCGCATGAACCGCGTGCTCGTCGCGCAGGCGGCGGCGGGCCTCGCGCGGTTCCTGCTCGATCGACCCGAGCGCCCCGGCGGCCTGGACGGCCCGGCGCCGAGCGTCGTGATCGGCTACGACGGCCGCACCAACAGCGACGTGTTCGCGCGCGACAGCGCCGAGATCATGGCCGGTGCCGGCGTGCGGGTCACGCTGCTGCCGCGCATGCTGCCGACCCCCGTGCTCGCCTTCGCGGTGCGCCACCTCGACGTGAGCGCCGGCGTCATGGTGACGGCGAGCCACAACCCGCCGCGCGACAACGGTTACAAGGTGTACCTCGGCGATGACGATGAGGGTGCGCAGATCGTGCCGCCCAGCGATGGGCTCATCCACGAGGCGATCCTGCAGGTGGCGCGCGGTGTCGCCGTGGGCGACCTGCCCCGGTCGACAGAGTTCGAGGTGGCGGGCGAGGATGTCGTCGACGCATACGTCGAGCGCACCGCCGCGATCGCGAACCTCCGCGGCGCCGTCGGCGACGACGCGAACGAGACCGTGCCCTTCGTGCCCGTGCCGTTCGTCTACACGCCGATGCACGGAGTCGGGTGGGAGGTCTCCCAGCGCGTCTTCGCCGCCGCGGGTCTGGGCGAGCCGACGGTTGTCGCCGAGCAGGGGGAACCGGATGGCGCTTTCCCCACCGTGTCGTTCCCGAACCCCGAGGAGCCGGGAGCGCTGGATCTCGCGATCGCGACGGCGAACCGTGCGGGCGCCGAGCTCATCATCGCGCACGACCCGGATGCCGACCGCCTCGCGGTCGCGGTGCCCCGGCCGGAGTCGGCGACGGCGGATAGCGCCGGCTGGCGGCGCCTGAGCGGCAACGAGGTCGGTGCGCTGCTGGGGTGGCGGGCTGCGGAGCGTCTGCAGCGCGAGGGCCAGGATGGCGCACTTGCGGCATCGCTCGTCTCGTCCCCCGCCCTGGGCGTCATCGCCCGCCACTACGGTCTCGACTACCGCGACACGCTCACCGGCTTCAAGTGGATCTCGCGCACCCCCCGGCTGCGCTTCGGCTACGAGGAGGCTCTCGGGTACCTCGTCAACCCGGCCACCGTGCGCGACAAGGACGGCATCTCCGCGTCGGTCGAGTTCCTCACGATGGTGGGCGAGCTCGCAGCGGCGGGTCGCACCCTCGCCGACCGGCAGAGCGAGTTCGATGCTCTGTTCGGGGCGTTCGCAAGCGCGCAGGTGTCGCTGCGGGTGACCGACCTGAGCCGCATCGGAAAGATCATGTCGGGATTGCGCGAGCAGGCTCCTGCGGAGATCGGCGGGCTGCGGGTGCGCCAGGTCGACGACTTCATCCGCGGCTTCGGCGACTACCCGCCCGGTGACATCCTGCGATTCTGGATGCACGGCGGCGCCCGCGTGATCGTGCGGCCGAGCGGCACCGAGCCGAAGGTGAAGGTCTACATCGACGCGTCGAGCGAGCAAGGCTCGGTGAGCGAGCGCCGGGCGGCCGCGCAGGCCGAGGTGGCCGCCCTCGAGGCCGGCATGCGCGCGCTCGTCACCTGAGCCGCCGCGCCGCGGTCGTCGTGCGCGCAGAGCCTAGGGTGGAGGGGTGACCCGCGCCCCGCTGCTGCCGCCCGCCGTCGCGGGGCTGTGGTTCGCGGCTCTGCTACTGTGGTCGGCCGGCCTCGGGGTCTCGGCTCTTGCGCTGCCCGGTGGCTCGAGCCTCACGTCCGTCGCGATCGGGCTCGGCGCGGTCGGGCTCGCCGCGCTCTACAACCGCCGAGGTGCTGATCGGCTGGACCGCACGGCGGCGGTCGCGACGATCATCATCTCGACGGCGAGCGCGCTCGCCACGATGGGGGTGATCGCCCTCATCGTCGTCGGCCCCGATCGGCCCATCGGCACTCTCGACGTGGTCTCGGCGGCGACGGTGACCGTGACGGCGGCCGCGGCCGCCGCATCCACCTCGGTGCTCATCCGCCCCTACGTCGACGCGTTCGCCGCCCACATCTGGGCGGGCATCGGCGGGGTCGGTCTCGGCGTACCGCTCATGGTCGCGGGCGTCTCCCCGACGTTCATCATGGCGGCCGCAGTGGGGCTCGGCATCGCCGATCGTGCGCACTACGCGCGGGTCGCCCGCGAGCTGGAGATCCGCGCGCAGATCGAGCGGGAGATGATCGAGCGCGGCCAGGCGCAGGGGCGCAACATCGGCGTCTCCGGCCTGCCCGGCCTGCCCCTGTTCGTGACCGCACCCACCGACACGAGGCCGTGGTCGCGCCGGCACCGTCGAACGACGATCGCGCTCGGCATCGCGGCGCTCACGATCGTCGTCGTCGCGTGGACAGCCGGCATCCTGCTGGCCGAGCAGGGCGTGCTGCGGCAGGGCCAGGGCTTCGCGGTCGCCTCGCTCGGCGCTGCGGCCCTCCTCGCGCAGGCGGTACTGCTCCTGCGCTGTTGGCCCGAGCTGCGCATCGTCACCTGGGCCTGCCTCGGGATGCTCGGCGCCGCCTCGGCCGCGATCGTCGCCTCCCCCGCCGACGCCGTGTACTTCTCGGCGCTCGCGCTGCAGTCGGTCGCGGTCGCCCTCGTCGTGGGGCGGCTGCACCACGCTGTGCGCGGTTCCGGCCCTGCCGGAGCGGCCATGGTGGCGACGACCGCGGCGATCGCCTGGTGGATCGCCATCGCGAGCACGGGCGGAATCCTGCTGGCCTTCGTCGCCGTGGTGACGGTGCTGCTCTCCCTGCGCAGAAAGGTGCGTTCATGACCGAGCCCTCCCCGAGCTCACCCACCTCGAGCATGCTCGAGCGGCTCTCACGCGCCCCCGGTCGCAGGGCTGGCATTGTCGCCGCCGTCGTCGCCGTCGTGATGCTCATGGTGCCCGTTCTCGAGCTCGTGCTGCTCAGCGAGAGCACCGACCCGGTCGTCGCTGTGCAGATCTTCCTGGGCCTCAACGCGGTCGCCCTGCTCGGCTTCCTTCCCCTTCTGCGCGCCGTGCACGCGGTGACGGGTCGCGCAGCACGGGCCGAATGGCTGCTCGTCGGCGCCTACCTGGTGTTGCTCATCCGCCCGCTCGTTCTCACGATCGAGATCGCTACCGCCCCGACGGCGGTCTTCGGCGGCCTGGCGTTCTTCTACGCCCTCCTGGGTACGACGGGGGTCGCCGCGGGTCTCGCCGCGGTCTCTCTGCAGCCGACGCACGATGCCCGTGGCGAGACGGTGGGCGGTCCGTTGCGGTCCGTCGTCATCGGGGTCGGCACCGGATTCTTCGTCGCCCTCACGCTCTTCGCGTTCGCGCCGTACGTCGCGCCGCTCACCGCGCTCGGTATCGCGGTGGCGCTATCGCTGCGCAAGCCACCTCTGCCGCCCGACCCTTGGGAGGAGCGGGTCGCCTAGCCGACGGCGTCGGTCAGCTTCTGCGTGAGCTCGTCGGTGTCGAAGTAGTTGCGCACGACGATGACGTCGGCGTGCGTGCGCCCGATCGCCTCCACGAACTCTTCGCTCGTGAGGATCACCTGCGCGTCGGCGGCGACGCGTGCCACCGAGTCGATGTCGGCGGCGATGACGGTGGCCGTCACGCCAAGCCGCTGCAGCACGCGTTCGGCGTTGACCTTGAGGATGCCGCTCGACCCGATGCCGGCACCGCAGATGGCGACGATCTTCATGCGGAGGCCCCCTCACGCGGCACCGTCATGGCACTCGGCGCCCCTCGAGGATGGCGCGGGCATCCTCACGATTCGTCGCCCGGGAGAGCGCCTGGATGGCCGACGAGTCATTGAACGCGTTCGCGAGGTCGGCGACGGCGCTCAGGTGGGCGTCGGCCGCGACACCCGCGAGGCCGATGACGACGGAGACCGGATCGTTGTGGGCGTGCCCGAACTCCACCGGCTCGGCGAGCGTCACGACCGAGAGCCCGTCGTGGCGCACCTCGGGGCCGGGGCGCGCATGCGCGAGCGCCAGGCCCGGGGCGATGACGATGTACGGGCCGTGGGTCTCGACGAGGCGCAGCATCGCCTCCGTGTACTCGGCGGTCGTGCAGCCGCTGTCGACGAGGGCGTCGCCGGCGAGGCGCACGGCGGCGCGCCAGTCGGCGGCGTGCGCCTGCAGCACGATGGCGCGGTCGGCGAGGGCGGGCAGACTCATGCGTGCTCCTCGAAGCCGGCGATGATGGTGTCCATGAGCGCCTCGCGGTCCTCGACGGGCAGGAAGGCCGCCTGCGCAGCATTCAGCTGGAGGGCGAGAATGTCGTCGAGGTCGTAGTCGAACGCCTCGGCCACGAGGCGCAGTTCGCGGCTGAGCGTCGTCGCGCTCATGAGGCGGTTGTCGGTGTTGACGGTCGCGCGGAACCCGAGCTGCGTGAAGAGGTCGAGCGGGTGATCCTCCATGGCGTCGCCCCACGCGGCGATGGCGCCGGTCTGCAGGTTCGAGCTGGGGCTCGTCTCGAGGGCGATGCCGCGGTCTTTGACCCACTCGGCGATGCGGCCGAGGCTCGCGCGCGTCATCTCGCCCTCGTCGACCAGCGTGATGTCCTCCAGTAGGCGCACACCGTGGCCGAGGCGCAGGGCGTGCCCATCGCGCAGCGCCCCGCGGATGCTCTCGATGCCGTCCGCCTCGCCGGCGTGGATGGTCACGGGGAAGAACTCGTCGGCGAGCAGCTCGAACGCGTCGCGCATCCGGGCGGGCGGGAACCCTGCTTCGGCACCCGCGATGTCGAAGCCGACGGTGCCCGTGTCGCGGTGGCGGAGGGCGAGCCGGGCGATCTCGAGGCCGCGATCGGCATGGCGCATGGCGCTGACGAGCTGACCGACGCGGATGCTCGTGCCGGCTGCGCGCGCCGCCTCGACTCCGTCGTCCAGGCCCTGCTGCACGGCCTCGACGGCCTCGTCGAGGCTCAGGCCTTTCTGCAGGTGCTGCTCGGGCGCCCAGCGGATCTCGCCCCACACGACGCCGTCTGCCGCGAGGTCGTGCACGAACTCGCGGGCGACGCGCACGAGCGCGTCGCGGGTCTGCATGACCGCGATCGTCACGTCGAACGTCGTGAGGTACTGCACGAGCGAACCAGAATTGGCCTGGGTGGCGAACCACTGGCCGAGCGACTCGGCGTCGGTGGCGCCTGCCGGCAGCTCGTAGCCGATCTCGGCCGCGAGCTCGACGATCGTGGCGGGGCGCAGGCCGCCGTCGAGGTGGTCGTGCAGCGACACCTTCGGCAGAGCCTCCAGGGCGAGTTCGGTGCCGGGAAGGAGGTTCTGCGTCGCCGTCGTCATGGTCCCAACCTACCGGTCGTTACCCGCCCGTGACCCCGGCTCTCCACCCGAGCGCCTGCGAGATCTCATAGGCCGCGCTGCGAGCCCGCTGCACGACCTGGGTGTGGGCGACCGTGCTGAAGCTCGTGCTCACATAGGGCACCGTGAGCGCAGCGATCGTGGCCCCGGCGGCGCCACGCACGGCGGCCACGACGTCGGTGATGCCGGGCTGCAGAGCGTCCGCCCGCACGAGCTCGTCGCCGTTGCCGGCGAGCACGTCGCCGGTCGCGGTGCCCGCGACGTCGAACAGGGCGCCCACGCGCACCCGATAGCCGAAGTCGGCGGGAGACTCCACCTGCGCGACGACGCGCACGCGGTCGCCCTCGAGCACGGCGAGATTGCACGACTGCCGCACACTCTCTGCGAGTTCGCGCATGATCGGCAGCGCGGCGGCCTCGAGGCCCCGCACGGGCGCGTGCCGGTGGGCGAGGTCGAACAATCGTGTGCCGAGCAGGTAGCGGCCGGCGCGCTCGCGCACGAGGTAGCCGCGCCTCTCGAGCGAGACGAGTACGCGGTAGATCTGCCCGACGCTGCGCCCCGTGGCATCGGCGATCTCCGACTGCGAAAGACCCCCTGGCTCGTCGGCGAGCAGCTCGAGGATGTCGAGCGCTTTGTCGAGAGCCGGCACCGCGTAGTCGGGCTGCGGCGTCGACGTCGCGCGCGATCCTGGATCGCGAGGGGGCTGGCTCTGCGCGGTCACCGCTCCGCGCCCATGACGGCGAGCATCCGTCTGGCGATGTCGCGGTCGATGTCGTCGGGCACCGGCTGCGCGCCGGTCGCGAGGGACTCGGCGCTCGTCGCCACGCGCTCGAGCGAGAGCGCCTGCAGCAGGAAGCCGAGATCCATCGCCTCCAGCGAGTTGCCTTTCGGCTCGCGGCCGGCGAGGTTGACCATGCGCCCTTCGGCGAGCAGGATCACGTGGCGCCCGCCCGGCAGGTCGATGCGCTCGATAGCGTCGTCGAGCAGCGTGCGCGCGGTGGACTGGTGGTAGAGCGCGGCGACGTCGATCTCCCACGGCACATGACCGGCGTTGGCGAGCACCGCGCCGTCGGCGAGGCGCTCGAGCACTGCGGGGGTGACGACGTCGGGGTGCCCGGTGGCCGTGATGACCACCTCCGCCCACTCGGCGAGCTCCTCGATGGGCCCGACCCGGTAGCCGTCCCAGGCGGCTTCGAAGGCGACGAGCTCGTCGATCTCGGCGACCGCGACCTTGCCGCCCATGGCGCGCAGGTACTGGGCGATGCCGCGCCCGCACCAGCCGTATCCGGCGACCAGGAAGCGACGGCCGGCGAGACGCAGGTTCGTGATGCGCATGAGGCTCTCGACGACGGACTGCCCGACGGAGTGCTTGTTCTCGCCGATGGCCTTGAGACGCGAGTCGTTGATCACGAGGATCGGGAACGGGATGCCCTGCGCGAGCTCTGCGCGCAGCCGTAGCCCGCCGCTCGTGGTCTCCTCCGTTCCGCCGACGATGCCCGTGCCGCCCGTGCGGTCGCCCGCGCTGACGGCTGCCGGGTCGACGCGCGCCGCCGCGAGCGCGGCAAGGTCGGCACCGTTGTCGAGCAGGATGCTCGGCCGCGCCGCATCGACGGCGGCGACGTTCGCGCGATGGTCGTCGAGGGTGTCGACGCGCCGGCCGTGCACGGTCATGCCGAGGGTGCGCAGGTAGGCGACCACGTCGTCCTGAGTCGAACCGTGGTTGCCGGTGGCCACGATGTCGGCGCCGCCCGCCTGCAGCGCCTCGAGCAGCACGGCGGTCTTGGGCTCGAGATGCAGGCTCATGCCGATGCGGTGGCCCTGGAAAGGTCGTGTCGCCGCGAGGGCATCGCGCGCCTCGGCCAGCAGGGGCATGCGTGAGCGGATCCAGTCGATACGGGCGGCGCCGCGGGCGGCGAGGGTCTCGGGGTCGAGGTCGGTGCTCATGGGCGCACTCTACACAGATGCAAGCTGCTTTCATATGTGTCAGTTATCGCTAGGCTCGTCCCATGCCCGAGAAGATCATCCTGGACTGCGACCCTGGCCACGACGACGCGGTCGCCCTCATGCTTGCTCACGGATCACCCGAGATCGAGCTGCTCGCCGTCACGACCGTCATGGGCAATCAGACGATCGAGAAGGTGACCCGCAATGCGCTCGCGGTCGCGCGTGTCATCGGTCTCGACTCCGTGCCCATCGCGCGCGGGTCGGAGCGCCCCCTCGTGCGCGAGGTCGAGACGGCTCCCGACATCCACGGGGAGTCGGGGCTCGACGGTCCCGTGCTGCCGGAGCCCGTGATCGAGCTCGACGGCCGGCACGCGGTCGACCTCATCGTAGAGACCGTGATGGCCCACGAGCCCGGCACCGTCACGCTCGTGCCGACCGGCGCCCTCACCAACATCGCCCTCGCCGTGCGCCGCGAGCCGCGCATCGTCGAGCGGGTCAAGCAGGTCGTGCTCATGGGCGGCGGCGTCCACGTCGGCAACTGGAGCGCCACGAGCGAGTTCAACATCGTCATCGACCCGGAGGCCGCGCACATCGTGTTCACCGCCGGCTGGCCGCTCACGATGGTGGGGCTGGATGTCACGCACCAGGCGCTCGCGACCGACGAGGTCTGCGCGCGCATCGCCGCGATCGGCACCGGGCCTGCCCGCTTCACGGGCGAGCTGCTGGAGTTCTTCGCGCACTCCTACCAGGATGCACAGGGCTTCGACCACCCGCCCGTGCACGACCCGTGCGCCGTGGCGTACGTCATCGACCCGAGCATCATGCGCACCGTGCGAGCCCCGCTCAACGTCGAGCTCACGGGCACCCTCACCCTCGGCATGACGGTCGCCGACCTGCGCGCCCCCGCCCCCGACGACTGCCCGACGAGTGTGGCGATGGACCTCGACGCCGACCGGTTCTGGGATCTCGTGGTCGATGCGCTCGAGCGCATCGGCGATCACCCCGTCTAGGCTCCACGCCCGAGCGCCCTGGCCCCCGCACCGCCGTCGAGATGCGGCTGTCGGCCGAGATGCGCGCGTCGTCGAGGCGACTCGACGCGAAGGCTCATCTCGACGCGCGGGGTTGCGGGTCGATGAGCGAGCCGAGCAGCCCGATTAGCGCTTGCTCGACGAGCGCGGGCGGTAGCGCCTCGATGAGCGCCGTGAGCTCGGCGGCATCGTCGGGCAGCGTGCCGCTCGGGCCGATACCCGCCTGCTCGAGCACACCCGCGAGCGCCCCCTGGTCGAGATCGGCGGCGGTCGAACCGCTGGCCGACAGGCTCGCGAGCAGCCCGGCGGGCAGCGCGTCGAGCACACCGGCCGCACTCGCCGGGGGCAGACCCCGCACCTCCTCGGCCGCCTCCTGCAGTGCCGTCACGAGGGGCCCGAGCACACCGAGCGTTACCGGCGTGACGGTCACGTGCGTGCTGCGCGGCAGCACGGAGCCGTCTGCCTGCGCGAAGCCGGGCTGCTGCTGCAGCAGCCAACCGTGCCGCCGCACCGCGTCCGCCCAGCGGTGCGGATCGACCTGCTGCCGCTCGGGGCGACTGCTGTCGGTGACGACCGCGAAGAGGGGCCCGGCGGGCCGACCGAGAACAGCGAGGCCGTCGATCGACCCGACTGCCCGGATCAGAGCCTCGGTGGCCTCGCGCGTGCGCGCGACGAGATCGGCGTATCCCGCCTCGCCCAGCCGCGTCGTGATCGCCCACGCGGCCGCGAGGACGCCGGCCGAGCGCGAGCCGAGCATCGTGGGATTGACGACGGGGTACCCGGGCCACGAGGTCGTCGCGAAGTACTGCGCGTCGCGGCGACGTCGCCCCCGGTGCAGGAGCAGGCTCGCGCCCTTGGGCACGTAGCCGTACTTGTGCAGGTCGGCGGAGATGCTCGTCACGCCCGCAACGCTGAAGTCCCAGGCAGCAAGACCGGGCCACCACGGCAGCGCCAGCCCCCCGATGCACGCATCGACGTGGCAGGAGAGGCCGAGCCTCTCGGCGGCTGCGGCGACCTCGGCGACCGGGTCCAGCGCGGCATGCGGATACGACGGCGCCGAGACCACGACGAGTGCCACGTCGTCGTCGAGCCTCGCGATGAGGTCCTCCGCTCGCACGGCTCCCGTGCCGACGTCCACGGGCACGAGGTCGAGCTGCAGGTCGAGGTAGTGCGCGGCCTTGTGGAACGCCGGATGCACGGTCGTCGGCGCGACAACCCGAGGCTGAGCCCTCCTGCCGTGCTCGCGGTGCCAGAGGTCCCGCGCCGTCTTCACGGCGAGCAAGCAGCTCTCGGTGCCGCCCGTCGTCACCGTGCCGACGACGTCGTCGCCCCCGTGGAGGACGCCGCGGCCGAAGGCGACGAGGTCGCTCTCCAGACGCGCCACCGAGGGAAAGACGGTCGGGTCGAGCCCGTTGACCGATTGGAACAGGCGGATCGCGGAGGCGGCGAGCTCATCGAGCTCGGCCGAGCCGGAGTCGTAGACATACGAGAGCACGTGACCGCCGTGGGTGGGCGCATCGCCGGCGCGCAGGCGCTCGAGCTCGGCGAGGATCTGCGCCGGCGCGGGCCCCGACCCCGTCACCGATCGTCTCCCGCTGGCTGGTCGTCGCTGACGGGGGCTCCGACCGGTGCCGGGGTGTCGATATCCCGGCGGCTCAGACCGTAGCCGCGCAGCACCAGAATGCTCGCCGCGACGAGTGCGGCAGGGATGACGCTGAACGCCAGCACGATGGCGAGCGTGGCGCTCGCCGGCTGCACCACGACGACCTCGGCTGTCGACTCCACGTACCCCGCGATGCTGAGCACGAGGGCGAGGAGCGTCGCGCCGAGCGCCATCCCCGCTGTCTCCCCCGCGGTCCACACGCCGCTCACCACTCCGGCGCGCTCCCGGCCACGCCGCCGACCGTCGTGGGCGATCACGTCGGGCAGCATCGCGAGCGGAAGAGCCTGCATGCCGGCGTACGCGGCTCCGGCGACCCCCACGGGAAGGTAGATCCACGCTCCGGGCGCGATGACGGCGATGACGATGCTGAGGGCCGCGACGCCGAACAGCACCGAGGCGAGCAGGTACATCCGCTCTTTTCCGTAGCGCCTCGCGAGACGCCCCCACACCGGGGTGACCAGCACGGCAGGGGCGATGAGCGCGAGGAAGAGCAGCGTTACCGAGTCCTCGCTCACGAGCACCCAGGTGGCGACGTACTGCGCGGCCGCGAGCATGAGCCCGGTCGCGAGCGCCTGCAGCACGAAGCCGCCGAGCAGCCGTCGCAGCGGCCGGCTCTCGCGCAGCACGACGAGCGCCTGCCGGTAGGCGTCGGCGACTCTCGACGGCGCACCGCCGCCCGCCGCGAGGCCGCGCGGCGCGGTGAACGACGAGGCGCTAAGGCCGATTGAGATGACGAGCCCCGCCACCACGCCCATCAGCAGGTAGCCCAGTCGCGGATCGTCGCCGAGCCCGCGCAGCACGGGGCCGCCCGCCCCGAACACCAGGATCGCGACCGTCAGCACGACGACGCGCCAGGTGAGGAGGCGGGTTCGACCGTCGTAGTCGCCGGCGATCTCGACCGGGAGGGCGATGTAGGGCACCTGGAACAGGCTGAATGCCGTGGTGGAGAGCACGAAGGCGATGAGCACCCACAGCGCCGCGAGGCTTCCGGTCAGCTCCGCGGGCACGGCAAAGGTCGCCGCGAAGAAGAGCGGAAGGCTCAGGGCGCCGACGAGCATGAGTGTGCGGCGCGTGCCGGAGCGCTGGCGCATGCGGTCGCTGAGGGCCCCGATCACCGGGTCGATGACGACGTCCCACAGCTTGGCCACGGTGACGATGAGCCCGGCGACCAGCGCCGTGATGCCGAGCGAGTCGGTCATGTAGTAGAGCAGAACGAGGCCGGGCAGGGTGCCGAACCCTCCCGTGCCGAGTGAACCGATCGCGTAGCCGGCGACCGTGCGCCGTCTGAGCGGCGACGGGTGGGGAATCGGGCGCGGCGCTGCGGTGCTCTGAGCCATGTCGCGAGCCTACCGGCGTCCCTCCCACCGCCGACGCCTCGCGCGCCGCCCGCGACTCACCGGGGGATGCTCCACTCGCGCTACTCGATGACGCCTGCGATGAGAGGGCCGCCCGTGCGCACCTCGTCGTCGACCGAGCCGATGCGGTAGGCGCCCTCGAGCGCCTCCATCGCGCGCGCGAACCGACCTTCGTCGCTCGTGAGCATCGTGAACAGCGGCTGCCCGGCCTCGACGTGCTCGCCCGGCTTGACGTGCAGATCGATACCGGCGCCGTGATCGACGGGGTCCTCCTTGCGGGCGCGCCCCGCGCCCAGGCGCCAGGCGGCGATGCCAAAGGGAAGCGCTTCCTGCTCGACGAGCACCCCGGAGGTCTCGGCGTGCACGGTGTGGGTTTCCGGCGCGACCGGCAGCGGGGCATCTGGGTCGCCGCCCTGCGCTGCGATCATGCCGCGCCAGGCATCCATCGCACGGCCGTCCTGCAGCGCCGCCTCGACATCGGGGTCGGTGACGCCGGCGAGCTCGAGCATGTGCCGGGCGAGGGTGACCGTGAGCTCGACCACGTCAGCGGGGCCGCCGCCGGCCAGCACCTCGACCGACTCGCGCACCTCGTTGGCGTTGCCGATCGCGAGCCCGAGCGGCACGTTCATGTTGGTGAGCACGGCGCGCGTCGCGACGCCGGCGTCCTCCCCGAGCCGCACCATGACCTGCGCGAGTTCGCGCGAGCGCTCGATGTCCTGCAGGAACGCACCCGAGCCGAACTTCACGTCGAGCACGAGCGCCGCCGTGCCCTCCGCAATCTTCTTCGACATGATGGATGAGGCGATCAGGGGAATGCACTCGACCGTGCCGGTGATGTCGCGCAGAGAGTAGAGCTTGCCGTCGGCGGGCGCGAGGCCCGAGCCGGCGGCGCACACCACCGCGCCAACATCGCGCAGCTGCTGCATCATCTCGTCGGTGCTGATCGACGCCCGCCACCCCGGGATGCTCTCCAGCTTGTCGAGCGTTCCGCCGGTGTGGCCCAGCCCGCGGCCGGAGAGCTGCGGTACGGCTACGCCGAATGAGGCGACGAGCGGCGCGAGCGGCAACGTGATCTTGTCGCCGACTCCGCCCGTGGAGTGCTTGTCGGTCGTGCGCTTGTCGAGGCCCGAGAAGTCGAGCCGTGTGCCCGAGGCGACCATCGCCAGGGTCAGCGCCGTGATCTCCTCCCGCTCCATGCCGTTGAGGAAGATCGCCATGGTCATGGCCGACATCTGCTCGTCGGCGATGTAGCCGCGGGTGTACGCATCGACCATCCAGTCGATCTGGGCGGTCGTGAGGGTGCCGCTGTCGCGCTTGGTGCGGATGAGGTCGACGACGTCGAACGGCTCGATGGCCATGGGTGATGCTCCTGTCAGTCGTGCGTCGATCGATAGGTCTCGAGGGTACGGGGGCCGAAGGCGTCGGGAAGCACCTCGTCGATGGTCCTGATGCCGGAGACGGTCTCGAGCAGCATGCCGTCCGCGGAGTGCTCGAACAGCAGCTGGCGGCATCGGCCGCAGGGCATGAGCGCGCCTCCGTCGCCGTCGACGCAGGTAAACGCGACCAGGCGACCGCCCCCGGTCATGTGCAGGCTCGAGACGAGCGCGCACTCGGCGCAGAGCGTGAGGCCGTACGACGCGTTCTCGACGTTGCAGCCCGCGATGACGCGGCCGTCGTCGACGATCGCTGCGACGCCGACGGGGAAGTTCGAGTACGGAACGTAGGCCTTCCTCATGGCGTCGAGGGCGACCTCGCGCAGAGCATCCCAGTCGATCTCAGCCACGGAGCCTCCCCTATTTGATGTACGGCTTGCCCGAGGCCGCCGGCGGCCTCGACATTCCGACGAGCCCGGCGACGGCGAAGATCGTGACGATGTACGGCAGCATGAGCATGAACTCGCTCGGCACCGGGGAACCGACGATCGAGAGTGTCGACTGCAGGTTCGTCGCGAAACCGAACAGCAGTGCCGCGAGCGTGGCGCGAATCGGATCCCAGCGGCCGAAGATGACGGCGGCGAGCGCGATGAAGCCCGCACCGTTCGTCATCTCCTTGGCGAAGGAGCCGACGGCCGCGAGGGTGAAGAACGCACCGCCACCACCGGCGATCGCGCCCGCGAGCAGCACGTTCCAGAACCGCGTGGCCTTCACGTTGATGCCCACGGTGTCGGCGGCCTTCGGGTGCTCGCCGACCGAGCGCAGGCGCAGGCCCCAGCGGGTTTTGAACAGCGCGAACCAGACGGTCGGCACGAGCACGAACATGATGTAGACGATGAGCGTCTGGTTGAACAGGATCGGCCCGAGCACAGGAATGTCGCTCAGCAGCGGGATCGCGACGCGCTCGAACTTGTCGGGCGAGTTGAAGAGCTCCGGGTTGTCGACCATGTAGGTCGAGTAGAAGAAGCTGGTGAGTCCGATGACGAGCACGTTGAGCACCACACCGACGATGACCTGGTCGACGAGGTACTTGATGGCGAACGATGCCAGGATCACCGAGACCAGCGCGCCGGAGACCATGGCCCCGAGGAGGCCGAGCAGCGGTTGACCGGTGAGCGTGCCGATCATGGCCGCGACGAAGGCGCCCGCAAGCAGCTGAGCCTCGATGGCGATGTTGACGACTCCGACGCGTTCGGAGATCACGCCGCCCAGGGCGCCGAAGATGAGCGGCGTGCTCACCGTCAGGGCGCCGGCCAGCAGTCCGACGAGCGGAACGGTCGCCCCCGCCGCCGCCCACGTGAGGAAGCCGAGCAGGAAGAGGAGCGCGAACAGCGTCGTGAGCCACAGCGGCACCTTGCGGGCGGACCGCACCAAGAGGAAAGCGCCGACGGCGATCGCCGCCATGAGGGCGACCGTGACGATGCCCGTCGCGTAGGAGGGCAGTACGAGCGCCGGCAGCTGGATCGCGTCCCGCCCGTCGCTGAGCCGGTAGGTGGTGTCTCCGCCTCGCCCGAGCCCGAGGAAGAGCGCGGCACCGATGACGGTGAAGATCACGAACGCGATGGGTGCTTTCCAGCTGCGCACGGTCACGTTGGCGGGTGCCGCCGTCGACGGAGCGGATGTCGTGGTCACGGCGCTCATCGAGCCGCCTCCTTCGTGCGCGAGTTCGAGGGGAGTCGCCAGCGGAACGAGGAATCCGGCGTCGGCAATCGGAAGATCGCGCGCACGAGAGGCGGCGCGGCGATGAAGAGGACGATGAACGACTGCACGACCAAGACGATGTCGACGGGAATGCCCTCGGCCGCCTGCATCGTGTAGCTGCCCGCCTTGAGGGCGCCGAAGAGGATGCCCGCGAAGAACACTCCCCAGGGCTTCGAGCGTCCCAGCAGCGCGACCGTGATGGCGTCGAACCCGATGCCGGCGTCAAGGCCGGCGGCGAAGCCGCCCGTGAAGTTGCCGAGCACCTGGTAGACGCCGGCGAGCCCGACGAGGGCACCCGCGATGAGCATGACCTTGACGTAGACGCTGCCCACGTTGATGCCGGCCACGCGTGCCGCGTGCGGGTTCTCGCCCACTGCGCGGAACTGGAACCCCATCGCCGAGCGGTTGAGCAGGTACCACACGTAGATCGTGGCGAGGACGACCAAGATGAAGCCCAGGTTGAGGTTGTACTGCGGGCCCAGAAGGTCGGGGAACACCGCGGTCTCGAGCATCGCACCGCTCTTGGGGTTGTTCTGGCCGGGTGCCTGCAGTGCGCCCTCGGTGCGCAGCAGGTAGGAGACGAGGTAGAACGCCACGTAGTTGAGCATGATCGTCACGATCACTTCGTGAGCGCCGGTTCGCGCCTTGAGAAGGCCCACGATGCCGCCCCACAGGGCGCCGCCGATGATGCCGACGACGAGCGCGACGATGAGGTGGATTACGGGCGGCATGGGGATGTAGGCGCCCACGTAGCCCGCCGCCGCTGCCGCGATGAGCATCTGGCCGCGCCCACCGATGTTGAACAGGCCGACCCGGAAGGCGAGCGCCACGCCGAGTCCGGCGGCGATGAGCGGGGTCGCGTTCGCCAGGGTCTCCGTGATGGGTCGGAAGGCTGCGACGAGGTCGTCGGGTCGGAGGTAGTTGAATACCGAACCGCGGAACAGTGCCGCGTAGGCTCCGCCGACGGCGTCGGCGATCGCGCGGAAGGTGTCGGCCGGCCGCGAGAAGAAGTACCCGGCGGCCTCCTGGACGGCCTCATCGGTCATGACGATGAGGATGCCGCCCACCAGGAGAGCGAGCAGCACGGCGAGCACGGAGATCGCGGCGCTGCCGCCGAAGATCTCCTTGAGGATCTGCGTGCTGCGCGGGGGCGGCGGAACGTCGTGCGTGGCGCTCTGAGCGCCAGCCGGGTCCGCGGTCTCGGGGGCGAGAGGCTCGGATTCCACCGTCTCGGCAGGATTGCCCTTGGCCGCCGGGGATGCCGCGGCCCCGCCGGGCGTTGCGTCCTTCGGGTCGTTGGTGTTGCTCACGCCGCCACCTCCGCGGGGGTCTCGCCGGCCATCATGAGTCCGAGCACGTCGCGCGGAGTATCGCCGGGAACGATGCCGATGATGCGACCGCGGTACATGACCGCGATGCGATCGGCGAGGGCCGTCACCTCGTCGAGCTCGGTCGATACGACGATGACGGGCACGCCGTCATCGCGAGTTGCGACGATGCGCTTGTGCACGAACTCGATCGACCCCACGTCCAGGCCGCGGGTCGGCTGCGCCGCAATGAGCAAGCTGAGCTCGCGGCTGAGCTCGCGGGCGAGCACGACCTTCTGCTGGTTGCCGCCCGAAAGGCTGCCGGCGGGCGACGTGATGCCCTGGGTGCGCACATCGAACTCCTCGACGCGCTCCACCGCAAACTCAGCGAGGTGCGCGAGCTGCAGAGTGCCGCGCTTGACGAAGGGGGCGCCGGTCGAGCGGTCGAGCATGAGGTTCTCCGCGATGGTGAAAGTGCCCACGAGGCCGTCTTCAGTGCGGTCCTCGGGCACGAACCCGACGCCGGCATCGAGCACGCCCCGCGTGCTGCGGCCGATGAGCTCCGTGCCGTCGAGCTGGACGGAGCCGCGCACGTGCGACTGCAGGCCCATGATCGCCTCGGTGAGCTCGGTCTGCCCGTTGCCCTGCACCCCCGCGATGGCGAGGATCTCACCCTTCTTGATCGTGAACGAGACGTCGTTGACGAGGACGTGCCCGACGGCGTCCGTGACCGTGAGCCCACTCACCACGAGGGCGTCGCCTCCGGTCTGGGCGGGCGCCTTGTCGACCGTGAGGTCGACCGCGCGACCCACCATGAGCGAGGCGAGTTCGGCGTTGGTCGCGGTCGGCTCGGCCTCGCCGACGACCTTGCCCAGCCTGATGACGGTGATGCGGTCGGCAACCTCGCGCACCTCGCGCAGCTTGTGGGTGATGAAGACGATCGAGGTGCCCTCGCTCTTGAGCTGGCGCATGATCTCCATGAGCTCATCGGTTTCCTGAGGCGTGAGCACCGCCGTCGGCTCGTCGAAGACGAGCACGTTCGCGTTGCGGGAGAGCGCCTTGATGATCTCGACCCGCTGCTGCACACCGACGGGGAGGTCTTCGATGCGGGCATCCGGATCGATGTCGAAGCCGAAGCGCTGCGAGATCTCGCGCACGGTTGCGCGCGCGGCCTCGAGGTCGAGTCGGCCGCCGAACTGCGTCTCCTCGTGGCCGAGCATGACGTTCTCGGCCACCGTGAAGACCGGGATGAGCATGAAGTGCTGGTGCACCATGCCGATGCCGGCGGCCATAGCATCGCCGGGGCCGGCGAAGTGCTGCACCTCGTTGTCGAGGAGGATCTCGCCCTCCTCGGCCTGGTAGAGGCCGTAGAGCACGTTCATGAGGGTCGACTTGCCTGCGCCGTTCTCACCGAGGAGCGCGTGGATCTCGCCCGGCTCGACCGTGAGGTCGATGTGGTCGTTGGCGACCAGCGCACCGAAGCGCTTGGTGATGCCCCGAAGCTCGAGTTTCATCTCTCTCGGCCTTCCTGCGCCGTCGAGATGCGGCGCTGCTGTGCAACCGGTGAGGCCCGCTGGCGACGCGCAGGGCGACGCCGGTGTGCCTATCGGTCTCCACTGTAGGGGAGCAGGGCTACCCGAATCTGAGCGATTCTGTGCTCATGTGAGCGCTGTGCGGCAACGCGATCGCGGGATGCCCAGCAACGCATCGAGGGAGGCCAGCAGTGCTGACCTCCCTCGATGAGATGCGACGACGGAGCCGAGGGCCCCGCGCCGACTACTGACCCGGCGTGGCGGGCGAGGTGACCTCGATCGAACCGTCGATGATGCCGGCGATGACCGCATCGATCTCACCCGCGAGCTCCGGGTCGACGAGCGACTCGAAGTCGTGGAACGACGCCAGGCCGACACCGTCGTTCTCGAGCGTGCCGACGTAGGGGCTGTTGTCGAAGTTGCCGTTCGCCGCAGCGATGACGACGTCGTAGACACCGTTGGCGATGTTCTTCAGCACCGAGGTGAGAAGCAGGTCGGCCACGCTGGGGTCGGAGACGTAGACGTCGGAGTCGACGCCGAGGAGCGCGATGTCGCGGCCGGAGTCGCGGATCGCCTCTGCGGCGCTCTGGTAGATCGGGCCACCGACGGGCAGCAGCACGTCGACGTTCTGATCGATGAGGCCCTGAGCCGTCGTGAGCGCCTCGGTGCCGGGGGCGAAGCCACCGGTGAAGGCGCCGGTCTGACCCTCGAAGTCCCAGCCGAGAGCCTGGACGTCGGTGCCCTTGACCTCGTTGTGGTACTCGACGCCCTGGACGAAGCCGTCCATGAAGATCGTCACCGGCGGGATCTGGATGCCGCCGAAGGTGCCGACGACGCCGGTCTCCGAGTAGCTCGCCGCCGCGTAGCCGGCGAGGAACGCCGCCTGGACGGTGTCGAACTGGATGGGCTTGACGTTGTCGCCCTCGACGAACTCGTCGATGATGGCGAAGTTGATGTCGGGGTTCGCGGCCGACGCGTTGGCCGTCGCCTCGGCGAGCAGGAAGCCGACCGTGATGATGATGTCGCAACCCTCGGCGACAAGGCCCTCGACGTTGGGCTCGTAGGCGTTCTCGTCAGCCGACTCGACGGCGTTGAACTCGACGCCGAGCTCGGCGGCGGCCTCCTCGAGGCCGTTGAACGCCGCCTCGTTGAACGAGCGGTCGTCGAAGCCGCCGGCGTCCGACACCATGCAGGGGTAGAAGTCGAGCGCCTCGGTCTCCTCGGGCGCCTCCGGCTCGGGAGCGGCCGCGCAGCCGGCGAGCACGAGTGCGCTGGCGCCGAGCAGGGCGAGCCCGCTGAACGCGCGCTTACGGGTGGTGTTGATCACTGTGTCCTCCAAAGTTGCCGCCCCGCTACCGATGGCGGGGCTCATGGGGCCACGTTAGCGAACGGGAAGCCTCCTCAGCAGTGCCGAAGGGCCCTGGTGACCGAAGCGTTACGAATCCGCGACGAGACTGTCATGTGCCGGAAATCCGCGGCATTCCGCGGCTCCTGCTGCGCTCGTGCGTACACTGCTGCTCAAATGAGCATCGCCGGGGGCGGGACTCGGTGCGGTTCAGCGCGGACGGTCGCCGGGCGCCCGCGGTGCGGGCGCCTACAGGAGGTCGTCGCGGCCGGAGTGCTTGATCGCGTCGACGACCGACTTGACGCGCTGAGCGTGCTCGCGCGTGGTCACGAGCAGGGCATCCGGCGTGTCGACTACCACGATGTCCTGCACCCCAATGAGGGAGATGAGGCGCGAGGAACGCGACACGACGACCCCGCTCGAGGAGTCGGAGAGCACGCGGGCGCCCTCGCCGAGGATCGCCAAGTCGCCCGTGCGGCCGTTCGAGAGCAGCTTGGCGAGAGACGAGAAATCGCCCACGTCGTCCCACGGGAAGTCGCCGCGCACGACCGCGAGGCGACCAGCCGCGGCCGCGGGCTCTGCCACCGAGTAGTCGATCGCGATCTTCGGCAGCACGGGCCAGGCCGCGTCCATGACCTGGGAGCGCTCGGAGGTGTCCCACGCCGCCGCAATCCGCACGAGGCCCGCGTGGAGCTCGGGCTGCGACCGGGCGATCTCCTCGAGCAGCCGGTCGGCGCGGGCGATGAACATCCCCCCGTTCCAGAGGTACTCGCCCGAGGAGACGTACTCGGTCGCCGTCGCGAGGTCGGGCTTCTCGACGAAGCGCGTCACGAGCTGGGCGCGCGGAGCACCCTCGACCGCGAGCGGCTCGCCGCAGCAGATGTAGCCGAAGCCCACGGAGGGCTCGGTGGGGGTCATCCCGATCGTCGTGATGTAGCCCTTCCTCGCAACCGCGACCGCCTCGCTGACGGCGCGGCGGAAGGCGTCCGCGTCGCCGATGACGTGATCGGCCGCGAAGGAGCCGATGACGACGTCGGCATTGCGGCGCACGAGGATCGCCGCGGCGAGACCGATCGCGGCCGAGGAGTCTTTCGGCTCGCTCTCGAGCACGATGTTGGCGTCCGTCAGATCGGGCAGCTGCGCCTCCACGGCGGCGCGATGGGCGCGGCCCGTGACGACCATGATGCCGTCGGTGCCCGTGAGCGGCAGAACGCGATTCCAGGTGTCGCGCAGCAGGGTGTGACCGCTGCCCGTCAGGTCGTGCAGGAACTTCGGAGCCTCGGCCCGGGAGAGCGGCCACAGCCGGGAGCCGACGCCCCCCGCCGGGATCACCGCGTGGAAGTCCGTCAGCGCGGTGGTAGTCGCTCGCATGCCCGTCACCCTACCGGCAACCCCCGTTCACGAAGGGGCCACCTGACGCACGGAGCATGAGGTCAGCGAAGGCTGGCGAAGGGATGCCCGACATGCGTGTAGCCGTGGTGAGCGAGAGCTTCCTGCCCACCGTCAACGGGGTCACGACCTCCGTCGCCCGGGTGCTCGAGCACCTGCAGCGCCGCGGCCACGAGGCCATCGTCATCGCCCCCGCCGCGGGGTCTCCGAGCGAGTACGCTGGCGCGCCCGTGCACGAGGTGCCCGCCGTTCTGTACCGGCGCTTCCCGGTCGGTATCCCGACGCCGCTCGTGCACCGCACCCTGACAGACTTCGCACCGGACGTCGTGCACGCCGCCTCGCCGTTCCTGCTCGGCGCCCACGCGATCGGCGAAGCCTCGCGGCTCGGAATCCCCAGCGTCGCCGTCTTCCAGACCGACGTCGCCGGATACGCGCGGCGCAACCGACTGAGCCTCGCCGAGGGGTTCGCGTGGCGCGTTGTGAACCTCGTGCACGACAAGGCAGACCTCACGCTCGCCCCGTCCAGCGCGGCCATGGCCGACCTTGCCGCGGCGGGAGTACAGCGCATCGCGCGCTGGGGCCGCGGAGTCGACCTCGACGGCTACCACCCGCGCACTCGGCTCGAGCCCGAGGTCGCCCGACTGAGACGCGCGTGGGCGCCGGACGGCGAGCTGCTCGTCGGGTACGTCGGGCGACTCGCGCCAGAGAAGCAGGTCGAGGCCTTCTCAGCGCTGCGCGGCGTGCCGGGCATCCGGATCATCATCGTCGGCGGCGGCCCCTCCGAGACCAGCGTGCGCCGCGCGCTCGGCGGCATGCCCGTCACGTTCACCGGCCCTCTGCACGGCCGCGAGCTCGCCCGCGCCTACGCGGCCCTCGACGTGTTCGCCCACACCGGCACGGAGGAGACGTTCGGTCAGACCATTCAGGAGGCGCAGGCGAGCGGCACACCCGTGATCGCTCCGCGCTCCGGCGGTCCCATCGACCTGATCGAGCACGGTGTGAGCGGTCTGCTCACCGATCCGCACGATCCTCGATCCCTCGCCCGCGCGGTGGGCGCCCTCGCTGCCGACCCCGGGCGCCGAGCTCGTCTGGGCGAGGCGGGGCGCCGATCGGTGCTCGGGCGCACCTGGGAATCGCTCGGGGACCAGCTCCTGGCGCACTACGAGAGCGTCGGCGCACGCACGCCCGTGCTGACACCGGCACTCAGAAAAGTCGACGTAGACTGACCCCTATCGGCGGCCACCAGTCGAGATAACGGAGTCCTCAGGACCCCGCGAGCACCCTCCGACGCGGAAGGCGCTCGTCGTCACCGTTCCCCAAGGAGGGTTTCTCGTGCCAGCGAAGGCAATGCCCGCAACAACAGGGGGTGCCGGAGCGAACCGCTCACCGGCGACCACCACCGTTCCCGCACCGCGACGATCGGTGATCCCCGGCGGCACCCTGTACCGCGGCAACGAGGGAATGTGGTCGTGGGTGCTGCACCGCATCACCGGTGTGGCCATCTACTTCTTCCTGCTCGTCCACATTCTCGACACAGCGCTGATCCGCGTGAGCCCAGAGGCGTACAACGCCGTGATCGGCGCCTACAAGACCCCGCTCATGGGCATCGCCGAGCTCGGACTCGTGGCCGCGATCGTCTTCCACGCGTTCAACGGCCTGCGCATCATCCTCGTCGACTTCTGGGGCGTCGGGACCCGACACCAGAAGGCGATGTTCTATGTGGTGATCGCCCTGAGCGTCGTCGTGATGCTCGCCTTCACTCCTCGCCACCTCATCAGCGTGTTCGGAGGCTGACATGACTACCGCAGACGTCTCCCAGCTGGATGCCCCGCGCAGCCCGCACGCGCGCTCGAAGCGCGGCGTGAACCTAGAGAAGTGGGGCTGGATCTACATGCGCGTCTCCGGCGTCATCCTCGTCGGCCTGATCTTCGGCCACCTCTTCGTCAACCTCGTGCTCGGCGACGGCGTCAGTCAGATCGACTTCGCCTTCGTGGCCGGCAAGCTCGCCGACCCGTTCTGGCAGTGGTACGACTTCTTCCTGCTCTGGTTCGCCCTCATCCACGGGTCGAACGGCATGCGCACGATCATCAACGACTACGTGTCGGCGCCGCGCGTGCGTGCCATCCTCCTCGGGGCCCTCGCCTCCTCGGCCGCCGTGCTGCTCATCCTCGGCACGCTCGTCATCTTCACCTTCGACCCCTGCCCAGCCGGCGCCGATCCCGCCCTCGTCGCATCCTTCTGTGGAGAACTCTCGTGAGCCCCGACACCGCCAGCACCGTCTCCCCCGCCCCGACCACGGTGCACCAGCACCAGTTCGACGTCGTGATCGTCGGCGCCGGCGGGGCGGGCATGCGCGCCGCCATCGAGGCCGGGCCGAACGCCAAGACCGCCGTCATCTCGAAGCTGTACCCGACGCGCTCCCACACGGGCGCCGCGCAGGGCGGCATGGCCGCTGCCCTGGCGAACGTCGAGGAGGACAGCTGGGAGTGGCACACCTTCGACACCGTCAAGGGCGGCGACTACCTCGTCGACCAGGACGCGGCGGAGATCCTCGCGAAGGAGGCCATCGACGCGATCATCGATCTCGAGAACATGGGTCTGCCCTTCAACCGCACGCCGGAGGGCAAAATCGACCAGCGCCGCTTCGGCGGTCACACGCGCGATCACGGCAAGGCTCCCGTGCGCCGCGCCTGCTACGCTGCCGATCGCACGGGCCACATGATCCTGCAGACGCTGTTCCAGAACTGCGTCAAGCTCGGCATCGAGTTCTACAACGAGTTCTACGTGCTCGACCTCGTCATGAGCGAGGGTCGGGCGGCCGGCGTGGTGGCCTACGAGCTCGCGACCGGCGATCTGCACGTCTTCCACGCGAAGAGCGTCGTCTTCGCCACCGGCGGCTTCGGCAAGATCTACAAGACCACCTCCAACGCGCACACGCTCACGGGCGACGGCGTCGGCATCATCTGGCGCAAGGGCATCCCGCTGGAGGACATGGAGTTCTTCCAGTTCCACCCCACCGGGCTCGCCGGGCTCGGCATCCTCCTCACCGAGGGCGCCCGCGGCGAGGGCGCGATCCTGCGCAACGCGAGCGGTGAGCGCTTCATGGAGCGCTACGCGCCCACCATCAAGGACCTCGCGCCGCGCGACATCATCTCGCGCTGCATGGTGCAGGAGGTCGCGGAGGGCCGCGGAGCGGGCCCGGAGAAGGACTACGTGCTGCTCGACTGCACGCACCTCGGAGCCGAGGTGCTCGAGACCAAGCTGCCCGACATCACCGAGTTCGCGCGCACCTACCTCGGCGTCGACCCGGTGCACGAGCCCGTGCCCGTCATGCCGACCGCGCACTACGCGATGGGAGGCATCCCCACGAACATCAAGGCGGAGGTGCTGGCCGACAACGACACCGTCATCCCCGGTCTGTACGCCGCCGGAGAGTGCGCGTGCGTCTCGGTGCACGGCTCCAACCGACTCGGCACGAACTCGCTTCTCGACATCAACGTGTTCGGCAAGCGCGCCGGCACCTACGCGGTCGAGTACGCGAACCAGGCCGACTTCGCACCGCTCCCCGAGGATCCCGCGAAGGATGTGCGCGAACTCGTGGAACGCATCCGCACCGCCGACGGCTCCGAGCGCATCGCCGCGCTGCGGCGCGAGCTGCAGGAGGAGATGGACCGCAACGCGCAGGTGTTCCGCACGGAGGAGTCGCTGAGCGAGGTCACGCAGACCATCGCGCAGCTGCGCGACAAGTACCAGAACATCGGCATTCAGGACCGCGGCAAGCGGTTCAACACCGACCTGCTCGAGGCGATCGAGCTCGGCTTCCTGCTCGACATCGCCGAGGTCGTCGTCTACTCGGCCCGCAACCGCAAGGAGAGCCGCGGCGGTCACATGCGCGACGACTTCCCCGACCGGGACGACGCCGAGTACATGCAGCACACGATGGCCTACCTCACGGGCGACCCGCGGTCGGGCGTCGCCGAAGACCACATCCGACTGGACTGGAAGCCGGTCACGATCACCCACTACCAGCCCATGGAGAGGAAGTACTGATGGCGACCGCCGCCCCCGAAGCTCCCGCAGCGGACTCGACCGCCGTACAAGCCTTCACCGTCACGCTGATCGTGCGCCGCTTCAACCCGGAGCAGGACACGGAGCCGTACTGGGAGGACTTCGACGTCGAGATGTACTCGACCGACCGCGTTCTCGACGCCCTTCACAAGATCAAGTGGGACCAGGATGGCACGCTCGCCTTCCGGCGATCGTGCGCCCACGGCATCTGCGGCTCTGACGCCATGCGCATCAACGGTCGCAACCGGCTCGCGTGCAAGACCCTCATCAAGGATCTCGACATCTCGAAGCCGATCTACGTCGAGGCGATCAAGGGCCTTCCCCTCGAGAAGGACCTCATCGTCGACATGGAGCCCTTCTTCGAGTCGTACCGCCAGGTGCAGCCGTTCCTCGTGGCGAGTTCGAAGCCCGAGAAGGAGCGCATCCAGTCCATCGAGGAGCGAGCCCGCTTCGACGACACCACGAAGTGCATCCTGTGCGCCGCGTGCACCTCGTCGTGCCCGGTGTTCTGGACCGACGGGCAGTACTTCGGCCCCGCCGCGATCGTCAACGCCCACCGCTTCATCTTCGACAGCCGTGATGAGGCCGCCCAGGTGCGCCTGGACATCCTCAACGACAAGGAGGGGGTCTGGCGCTGCCGCACGACCTTCAACTGCTCGGAGGCGTGCCCGCGCGGCATCGAGGTGACGAAGGCCATCGCCGAGGTGAAGCAGGCGATACTGCGCGGCACCCCGTAGGAGAGCTCGCGACGCTCTCTCCACGTGCGCTGTGAGAGCTCGGGGTCGCCGACGACTGTCTCGGTAGGGTGACGGGATGCCTCGACAGTCCTCGTCGCCCGTGAGACACGACACCGCGGAGCCGGAGGCCGCCTCGCTGACGGAGCGTGCCGGAGCGCTCGTCTCCCGTGTGCTCTCCTCGCGCCCCGTCCGCGTCGTGCAGCACTACGCCGGGAAGCGAGGCCCGATCCTCGCATCAGGCCTCGCCTTCCAGGCGATCTTCGCGGTCTTCGCCGCGCTGTGGATCGGGTTCGCGATCGCGGGCCTTGTGATCGCCACCAACATTGGTCTGCGCGACTCTCTCATCGACGTGCTCGCCCAGACCGTGCCAGGGCTGATCACGACGGACAGCCAGCAGGGAATCGTCGACCCTGAGGACCTCCTCGCGGCCAGCGTCGGCGCCTTCAGCTGGCAGGGAGCGATCGCGGCCGTCGTGCTGCTGCTCGCCGCGCTCAACTGGCTCGCCTCGGCGCGCGAAGCGGTGCGCTCCATCTTCGACCTGCCGATCCTGGAGCAGAACGTCGTCCTGCTGAAGCTCAAAGACCTCGGTCTCGCCATTGGCTTCGGAGCCCTGCTGGTGCTCTCCGCGGTGCTCTCCGTCGTGAGCACGCTGGCGTTCGATGCCGTGCTGGAATGGATCGGCATCCGCGATTCGACGACCAGCACAATCGTCGGCCGCCTCATCACCCTCGGCGTGATGTTCCTGCTGGACGCCGTGGTACTGGCGGCTCTCTACCGCGTGCTCGCGGGCGTGCGCATCCCGCTGCGGCGCCTGCGGCAGGGGGCTCTGATCGGCGCCGTCGCCCTGGGCGGCCTCAAGGTGCTCGGAAACAGCCTGCTGGGCGGAGCCAGCAACAACCCGCTCATCGCGAGCTTCGCCGTCTTCATCGGTCTCCTCATCTGGTTCAACCTGGTGTGCCAGGTGCTGCTCGCGGCCGCCGCCTGGGTCGCCGTCGGCATCAAAGACGACCGCATCGTGCTCGACGAGGACTACCTGGCGACACGGCTGCAGCAGGCGCGCGAGCTGCTCGACTACTACGACCCCGAGCCGGAGGATCCACCGGGATTCTGGACGCGCCTCAAGCGCCGCGTCACGGGCTCGTGAGCGACGGCGCTCGGTCGGCGACGACGGTCGACCTTCCTAGACTGGAGGCATGACCACCCCTCTGCGCATCGCAAGCGTCAACGTCAACGGAGTACGCGCCGCGTACCGCAAAGGCATGGGCGACTGGCTGGATGCCCGGGGGGTCGACATCCTCGCCCTCCAAGAGGTGCGCGCCTCGACCGACGACGTGACCGGTCTGCTGGGCGACGGTTGGCACGTGCTGCACGATGCCGCCACGGCGAAGGGCCGAGCGGGCGTCGCGCTCGCCGCCCGCCGACCGTTCGTCGCCCACCGCGTCGCACTCGGCGACGACGACTTCGACAGCGCCGGGCGCTGGCTCGAGGCCGACCTCGATGTCGACGGCACGACCCTCACCGTGGTGTCGACCTATGTGCACTCGGGCGAGGCCGACACCCCGAAACAGGTCGAGAAGTACCGGTTCCTCGACGCAATGGAGCGCCGCCTGCCCCAACTTGCGACCCAGAGCCCCTACGCCCTCGTCGTCGGCGACCTCAACGTCGGGCATCGCGAGCTCGACATCAAGAACTGGCGCGGCAACCGCACGCGCGCGGGCTTCCTGCCGCGCGAACGCGCCTACTTCGACCGCCTCTTCGGGCCGGCGGGCACGACCGTGGAAGGGGTCGACGGCTCGACCGGTCCCGGTCTGGGCTGGGTCGATGTGGGCCGTCGCTGGGCCGGCGAAGTCGACGGCCCCTACACGTGGTGGTCACAGCGCGGCCAAGCCTTCGACAACGACACCGGGTGGCGCATCGACTACCACGTGGCCACGCCAGCTCTCGCCGAGACCGTGCAGTCCTACACCGTCGACCGCGCCGCGTCGTGGGACACGCGGTGGAGCGACCACGCGCCCGTCGTGGTGGACTACGCGCTCTGACGCCTCCCCTCCCCCTTTCCCTTGTGCGCGTTCGCGGATCAGGAAGACTCAGCACGCGCATCCTGATTCGCCCTGGACACGCCGCTGGGCGAACGAAGCAGGGTCGCTGTTCCTGAACGGCGAACAGGACCCACGGGCGATGCCGGTGCATCGCGTCGCGCGCATCCCTGGAAGAATCGACAGCATGAGCCTCCCCCGCCTGTTCTCGGGCATGCAGCCCTCCGCCGCCAGCCTGCACCTCGGCAACTACGCCGGTGCCCTGCTGCAATGGCGCGACATGCAGGCGACCCACGACGCCGTGTTCTGCGTCGTCGACCTGCACGCCATCACCGTGCCGCAGGACCCGGCAGAGTTGCGAGAGCGCACCCGCCGCACGGCCGCGCAGTACATCGCCGCGGGCATCGACCCCGAGCACTCGACCCTGTTCGTGCAGTCGCACGTGCGCGCGCACGCCGAGCTCGCCTGGGTGCTCAACACCATTACGGGCTTCGGCGAAGCCTCGCGCATGACCCAGTTCAAAGACAAGGCGGCGCGGGGCGGGCTCGACTCGGCCTCGGTCGGGCTCTTCACCTACCCGATCCTGCAGGCCGCCGATGTGCTTCTCTACAACGCCGCGGTCGTGCCTGTCGGGGAGGACCAGCGGCAGCACGTCGAGCTCATGCGCGACCTCGCGGGGCGCTTCAACTCGCGGTTCGGGGACACGCTCGTCGCACCGGAGGTGCGCATCCTCAAGGAAACCGCGAAGATCTACGACCTGCAGAACCCTGGGTCGAAGATGTCGAAGTCGGGTGAGAGCCCCGCCGGTATCCTCTGGCTGATGGACGACGACACTGCTCTCACGAAGAAGATCAAGTCGGCCGTCACCGACTCCGAGGGTGCTGTGCGCTTCGACCCGGCCGAGAAGCCCGGCGTCTCGAACCTGCTGTCGATACTCGCCATCGTGACCGGGCGCGCCGTGGCCGATGTCGAGGCGGAGTTCGACGGGCTGCAGTACGGAGCCCTGAAAGGCGCTGTCGCGGAAGCCGTGGTGGAGGCGTTCCGCCCGATCCGCGAGCGCACCCTCGACCTGCTCGACGACCCCGCAGAGCTCGATCGGCTCCTCGCCGTCAACGCATCGCGCGCCGAGACCATCGCCGACGCCACCCTCGCGCGCGTGTACGACGCCGTGGGGTTCCTTCCCCGCGCGTGACGGCCCGGAGCTCGTCGGCCATCCGTGTTGTGCTGTTCGACCTGGATGACACGCTCATGGCGCACACGCGCGCCGTCGACCTCGCCATCGAGCGCGCGCAGGAGATCGCGGGGGGCGGATTCGCGGCGGACGACAGAGCAGCCGTGCGATCCCGCTGGCGGGAGCTCGAAGAGCGGCACTACGCGCGATACCTCAGCGGAGAGCTCGACAACCTCGGGCAACGCATCCACCGCGCGCGCGACCTGCATGCTCCGTACGGCATAGACCTCGACGACGAGGCGGCACTCGGCTGGTTCGCCGAGTATCTGGACGGCTACCGCAACAACTGGACTCTCTTCGATGACGTGCTGCCCGCTCTGCACCAGCTCGAGGCGACCATCGACGGCGTGCGGTTCGGCATCATCACGAACGGCGACCTGGCCTTCCAGACCGACAAGCTCGAACGCATCGCACTGTGGGAGCGCCTTGAGCTCACCGCCGTGCGCCGCGACGGCAGCGTCGACCACGCCACCCGTCGCGGCCGCGTCGTCGCTTCGGGCGAGCTGGGCACCCCCAAGCCGGATCCCGCCATCTTCGACGCTGCAGCCGCCGCCCTCGACGTGGCCCCGTCATCGTGCGCCTACATCGGCGACCGGGTGCGCACCGACGCGGTGGGTGCCCACGAGGCCGGGATGCTCGGCATCTGGCTCGACCGCGGCGAGGCGCGCAACGACACAACCGCCGAGGCGCACGTCACCTTGCCGGCGGGCGTGCCGAGCATCCGCAGCCTGCTCGATCTGCCCGCCCTGCTCTCCCGCTGACCCTGCCCGGCCTGCCAGCCCCCTGACCTGCCCGGCCTGCCCGCCCCCTGACCTGCCCGCCTTGCCCGCCCAACCCCACCCCGGCCGTTCTCGCTGCGCGTTCAGGAACGAAGCGCTCGCGAGCCGGACGGCGCGCCCGACACGCCGCGCCGGGGCGCCGACGCGCCCGTCCTTCCTGTACGCGCAACACCTCGGCGGGCCGGGCGCGGGCAACGTGCTTGGCGCGGGTGGCCCGCGTGCGCACTATTCACCGCGGGCGGTGGCCAGCGCGCGCCGAATTGCCCGCAGCACACCCGGGTGGTCGCGCAGCGCCTGGTGGTAGTTCACCCTCACGACGATGTAGCCGCGCGCGACGAGCTCGAGATCGCGATCGTAGTCGCGCCTCTGCTGATCGGCCGAACCATGCCACTGGGTGCTGTCCACCTCGACGATCACCCGCGCACCCACCACCAGGTCGACGAACCCGACACCCTCGATGCGCGCTTGAGTCCGCACCGCGAGACCCGCGTCGCGCAGCACCATCCTCACGATCGACTCTGTTCCCGACCCCGCGGCGCCGTCGATGTGGTGTAGCAGTCCCCTCGTGTCTGGTGTCAGCACGGCCTGCAGACGAGCGCGAGTCGGAGCCTCCAGCAGCCCCAGCCTCACAGCGGAATCGAGTACCGCGATGGCCTCGTACCGAGGCTGGCACCGGATGACCTGCGCGAGCGCATCCACGATGGATACGCTGCCCCGCACGAGGTCGAGTGGCTCCGCGAGTGCCGACCAGTGCCGTACGTGGGTCGGGTCGTCCGGCGCCACGATCCGCCTCGACGGAAGCTCGCGCAGGCGCGATGCTCCGCTCTCCAGCCAGACGTGCGGCAGAGCATCCGGCGGAAGCCACATACCGTGGCCCGATGCGGCCGTGACGCAGGCCGCTACCCCGCCGACTCGCAGGGCCGCGCGGTGGTGGGCCGGATCCCCGGGGAGCGCGTAGTGGCCGATACGCACCCGCAGGAGGTCACCGCGATGCACGGCCGCGGCGATCCCCCGGGTCGTGACGCCGCGCTCGCGGAGCTCGCGGGTGCGCAGCGAGAACTGCCCGGCCGCGCGGAAGGCCTGCAGTGCGTCCATGCCGACGAGAGTGCCCGGCGGCAACCGGTCAGTCGGCACCTCTCCAGGATGTGTGCAGAACGGGCGGCCGCGCGCGGCGGGGGACGAGCATCCCCGTTGCCCGTTCAGGATGGTGGCCGCGCAGGCCCGGTCTCGCCGCGCGACGCGCCGTCGAATCAGGTGCAGGTCATCCCGCTTCCTGAACGCGCAACAGGTGCGCGGGGCGGGTGCGTGGGGCGGGGGCAGCGGGGGCGCGGGGCAGCGGGGGCGCGGGGCGGCGGGAGCGGAGTGGCGCGGGTTACGCCTCGCTGTCGTCGTCCACCCAGTCGAAGGTGCGGGTGACTGCCTTCTTCCAGAGGCGCAGGCGGCGCTCGCGCTCCTCCTCCTCCATGCGAGGCTCCCAGCGCGCGTCCTCGCGCCAGAGCGCCCGCAGCTCGTCACGGGACTCCCAGAAGCCCACGGCGAGACCGGCGGCGTAGGCGGCGCCCAACGCGGTCGTCTCGGCGACGGCCGGCCGCACGACGGGGATGCCAAGGATGTCGGCCTGGAACTGCATGAGCAGCTCGTTGGCGGTCATCCCGCCATCGACCTTGAGCTCAGCGATGGGCACATCTGTGCCGGCGTCGGCGGCGTCGAGCACCTCCCGCGACTGGAAGGCGGTCGACTCGAGCGCCGCGCGGGCCAGGTGGGCCTTCGTCACGTAGCGGGTGAGGCCCACGATCGCGCCTCGGGCGTCTGGCCGCCAGTACGGGGCGAAGAGGCCGGAGAACGCTGGCACGATGTACGCGCCGCCGTTGTCGTCCACCGAGCGCGCGAGCGTCTCGACCTCCGGCGCTGAGGAGATGAGACCCAGGTTGTCACGCAGCCACTGCACGAGTGAGCCGGTCACGGCGATGGAGCCTTCGAGGGCGTAGCGCGGCGCTTCGTCGCCGAGCCGGTAGGCGACGGTCGTGATGAGACCGTGCTCGCTGCGCACGATCTCCTCCCCCGTGTTGACGATGAGGAAATTGCCGGTGCCGTAGGTGTTCTTCGACTCACCTGCGTCGAAGGCGACCTGACCGAAGGTGGCCGCCTGCTGATCCCCGAGGATGCCCGCCACGGGCACCTCGCGCAGCAGGGAGTGCGTCGACGCATGGCCGTAGACCTCGGCCGAGGAGCGGATCTCGGGCAGCATCGAGCGGGGCACGCCGAACGCGTCGAGCAGCGCGTCGTCCCAGTCGAGCGTCCGGAGGTCCATGAGCAGTGTGCGGCTCGCGTTGGTCACGTCGGTCGCGTGCACGCCGCCCTCGGTGCCACCGGTGAGGTTCCACAGCACCCACGTGTCGGTCGTGCCGAACAGCAGCTCGCCTGCCTCCGCACGCTCGCGTGCGCCGTCCACGTTCTCGAGGATCCACGCGATCTTGCTCGCACTGAAGTAGGTGGCCAGCGGCAGGCCCGTCTTCTCGGCGAAGCGGCGAACGTCTCCGTCGGCGATGCGATCGACGAGGTGCTGCGTGCGGGTGTCTTGCCACACGATGGCGTTGTAGACGGGCTTCCCGGTGGCGCGGTCCCACACGACGGCGGTCTCACGCTGGTTGGTGATGCCGATCGCGGCGATGTCGTGGCGCGTGAGATTGGCCTTGGAGAGCGCCTGGCCGATCGCCTCGCGGGTGTTGTTCCAGATCTCCGCCGCGTCGTGCTCGACCCAGCCCGCGTGCGGGAAGATCTGCTCGTGCTCAAGTTGGCCGACGGAGACGATCGCTCCCTCGTGATCGATGATGATCGCGCGGGTGCTCGTGGTGCCCTGGTCGATGGCGACGATGTTCTGACTCACGTTCGGTTCCTTCCTGGGGCGGGCGACGGTGCCTCGATCCCGGTGACGCCGTGCTTCTCCCGCAGCAGTTCTGCTGACTCGGCGATCTCCTCGGCGATGCGTCCAGCATCCCATCCGAGCGGCGTGGCGGCGAGCTCGGCGAGCTCGGCGAGGGTGCTGTACCCGACTTCGCCGATGAACGCCATCGAGGTGCGCCGCAGCACGATGTCGCTGAGCCGCGCGACCCGTTCGGCCTCGATCAGGTGCATGATCTCGGCGCGGGAGTAGCCGGGCGCGGTGGCGAGCGGCGCATCCCCGTCGGTCGCGATGCGCTGCACGATCTGCTCCGCGCTCGTGCCGTAGCGGTCGAGGAGGGTCTCGACGCGGTCTCGCGGGATGCCCGGCGCGACGCGTTCCGCCCACTCGCGCCGAGCATCCGCGGTCGTGGGGTAGCCGACGGCGCCGCCGATGAGGCGCCCGTCGGTGCTGACCGCACGGTCGCGCTGCAGAAGCTCGAGGACACGATCGCTCAGCTGCTCGCCGAGCGCACGGAAGGTGGTCCACTTGCCGCCGATGAGGCTCAGTACTGTCGTCGACGCGACGCGGCGCGACTCCACGCGGTAGTCGCGCGAGATCTGCCCGGTCGACGCGGCGTCCTGCCGCGGCAGGGGGCGCACGCCGGAGAACCGGAACACGATCTGCTGGCGGTCGACGGCGATGGCCGGGAAGACGTGCCGGATGAGCCCGAAGAAGTAGTCGACCTCGCCCTCCGTGCAGACGATGGGGTCGCCCATATCGTGCGGCAGGTCGGTGGTGCCGACGAGCACGCGCCCCTTGAGCGGGTAGATGAGCACGATGCGGCCGTCGGTGAATTCGAAGAAGATTTCCCGACCGGCGCAGGCGGCGAGCAGCTCTGGATGGTCGAGGACGATGTGCGAGCCCTTCGTGCCGCCCATGTAGTGGGAGGCGTCGCCGAGGGCGGCGTTGGTGAGGTCCGTCCAGGGGCCTGAGGCGTTGACGACGACCGAGGGATGCACCTGCCAGGTCTGCCCGCCGATGACGTCGCGCAGTCTCACGGCGCCGTCGGCATCCATTCCTACGGCCTCGACGTAGTTGAGCGCTTGCGCGTGCGCGCCGGCCTCCAGCCCATCGGTGAGCACGTCGAGCGCGAGGCGCTCGGGGTCGTGCATGGAGGCGTCGTAGTAGGTCGCGGTCCAGCGCACATCGTCTCGCAACTCGGGCAGGAGCTGCTTCGAGGCACGCGCTCCGCGGAACTGGTGGCGGGGCACCCTGCCCCCGTCGCGCGAGAACAGGTCGTAGATCGTCAGCCCGGCCTTGATGATGAGCGCACCGCGCTCGCGGCGCTTCGTGGGTCGCAGCCCGAGGAACTTGAGGGGAGCCTGGATGATCGAGGAGAAGGTCGAGAAGATGGGGATCGTCGTCGCGAGCGGGCGCACGTAGTGCGGGGCGAGGCGCAGGAGCGCGTTGCGCTCGTGCACGGACTCCTTGACGAGGCGAAACTCGCCGTTCTCGAGATACCGGATGCCGCCGTGGATCATGTGCGAGGACGCTGCCGAGGCCCCCGAGCAGAAGTCGCCGCGATCGACCAGCACGACTCTCACCCCGTTGAGCGCGAGATCACGGAAGGTGGCGATGCCGTTGATGCCCGCTCCGATCACGAGTACGTCGACGGAGGTGGCCTTCTCGCGCGCGTCGGCGAGGAGTGCGGAACGTGAGAGGGTCGCGGGTGATGCGGTCATCGGATCGGGGAGCCCATCGGTCGAGGCGGGTGGGTGTCGCTCCCATCTTGACCAGACCGACACATCCACCCAAAGCGAATGCACAAACGTGCAGTCCGTCAGGCGAGCGTGCGCTCCCGTCGCACGGGCTCCGACGCCCGCCCCTGCTGCTCCACCACGCGGCTGGCCAGGCTCTCATCGAGCACGAGATCGGTGATGAGCCCCGCCGCGAGAGCGCCGCGCAGACTCGCGAGCTTCTGCACGCCTGAGACGACGCAGACGCGCCTGGCGACCTTGCGCAGCCGATCGAGACTGGGTCCGGATGCACGACTGTTCAGCGCGATGCCGTTCGAGGTGCCATCCGGTCGGTAGAACACGGTGGCCACGTCGCCGGCTACCCCGTCGTCGCTGAGACTGCGGTAGTCCTCGGCGTCGAGGTAGCCGCCGATGTACACCTGGCTCGGTATCTCGGCGAAGGGGGAGCCGAGGCCGAAGATCGCGAGGTCCAGCCGCGCCTGGATGTCGAGCAGTCGCTTGGTGCTCCGTTCCCGCCACAGCCCCTCTTTCGTGAGCGGGTCGTCGAAGAAGGCCGGCACGGGGAACTGCTGGATCTGCGCGGAGTATGCCGCACTGAAGCGCTGGAGGATCTCGCTCGCGTAGTCGATGCCCGTCGTCTGGGTGTTGCCCGCGCCGTTGAGCTGCACGACCACCGTGTTGTGCACCGGCTTGGCCACGAGATGCCGACTGATCGCACCCACCGTGGACCCCCAGGCGACGCCGACGATCATGTTCGAGTCGACGAAGCCTCCGAGGATCCGCCCGGCCGTCATCGCGACCCGCTCGAGCCGATCCACGTCGCTAATCGACTCGGGCATGGGGACGACGTGCGCGGTGACCCCGAACCGGTCGTGGATCTCCTGCTCGAGTGCGGAACCGCGGTCGAAGGGCGAGGTGATGCGGATGTCGACGAGCCCGCTCTCCCGCGCGAAGCTCAGCAGCCGCGACACCGTGGAGCGCGATGTGCGCAGCTCGGTGGCGATCGCCCCCATCGTGAGGTCCTGCAGGTAGTACATCTTGGCCGCCTTGAGCGCGGTCGCCGCTTTGGACGCCTCTGGACCTGTCTGGGGCATCGCCGCGAATCCTCCTGAACGTATGTGCACGTGCGCTGGTCGAACATGCAGGAAGGACACTACGGGGGGTGCCCGGAGGAGTCCACTGGCACGCACGTTTGTGCAAAATTGGCGTTCGGCGCCTCTGAGCGTGGGCCGTCAACTTAGTGTCCTGAGAGGACGAGCCGCACCGTTCGTCCCCCACCCCCGTCACGGCGCTGTGGCACAGCACCGCGGTCGCCGAGCCGTGACAGTTCACAACGAAGGAGTTTGAACTCTCATGAGACAAACACTGATGAAGCGCAACGGCTTCTGGCTCGTGCTCGCGCTCATCTTCGCCCTGATTTCCGGCATCGGCGCCTCGCTCGTCCAGACCTCCGGCGGCAGCGTGAAGGTCGATGACCTGAAGTGGGAGACCGCCTCCGGTCGATCGCTGAATGCTCTGCTGTTCACGCCGGCGAACGCCACGGCGGAGAACCCGGCGCCCGCGATCGTCGTGAGCCACGGCTGGTGGAACAACCGCGAGATGCAGACCCCCAACTACGTCGAGCTCGCGCGCCGCGGCTACGTGGTCATGTCGATCGACATGTACGGGCACGGCAACTCCGACCCGCTCCCCGCCGACGAGCTCGCCGTCGGAGGCACCGGCATGTACGACGCCGTCCTGCTGCTGGCCGACCTCCCCTACGTGGATCGCGACGCCATCGGCGTCACCGGCCACTCCAATGGCGCCCGCGCCGCGAACTTCTCCGTGCCGATCGACGACGCCTCCGGTGACCCGCTGATCTCCTCCATCCTGCTCGTCGACAACGACCCGCTCTACGTCGACGGAGACGGCATCTACACGAACGTCTACGGCTCGCGCGATGTCGGCCTCATCCAGGCCCAGTACGACGAGTTCTTCTTCCGCAGCTACGACGAGAACGGCGTGCAACTGACCGCACCGCGCGACTACCTCGGCACGCCCAACGCGCAGTCGTTCCTGAACTTCGGAGCAGACCCCGCCACCCTCACCGAGGAGCGTGAGGGCAGCACGATCTACACCGAGAACATCGACGGCACCGAGGCGGTCCGCGTGATCTACTCCCTGCCCCAGACGCACCCGTGGAGCACGACGTCCAGCACGGCTGTCGGGCACCTGGTCGACTACTTCGAGGAGACCCTCCCGGCGCCGACCCCGCTCGACGCGGGCAACCAGCTCTGGCAGCTCAAGGAGTTCTTCACCGCCCTCGGGCTCGTCGGCTTCGGCATCATGCTCGTCGCGATCCCGCGCGCGCTGCTGACGACCTCGGCCTTCCGCCGACTCGCCGTCGCGCCGGGCGAGATCGCGCCGCTGGCCGGGCGCATCCCGAAGATCTGGTTCTGGGCGGGGCTCGCCGTCTCGGTCGTCATCTCGGCCTGGAGCTACGTGCTCGTCAGCCAGACCCCCGCGGTGCTCGGAATCACCTTCAACGTCGTGCCGTCGTTCATCCCCACAGGCTCCGTATTCTTCATCGGCGTGTGGGCGGCGATCAACGGTCTCGCGGCCGCGGTCATCATGATCGGCGCGTACTTCGCCTTCGGGCGGAAGTCGGGCATGAGCCTGCGCGCCTCGGGGGTCCTCCCCGGCTGGAAGAACTTCTTCCACGGCATCGGGCTGGCCCTGACGACGGTGTTCCTCATGTACGCGGTCGTGTTCCTGGTCGACTACCTCTTCAAGACCGATTTCCGCCTCTGGGTGATCGGCGTGAAGTGGTTCACGCCGGACAAGTTCGGCTACGCGCTCGTCGTGCTGCCGCTGTTCCTGATCTACTTCGTGGCGAACTCGATCGCGATCAACGCCTTCAACCGGGTCACGATCGCGGGCCGCGAGTGGGTCAACACGGCGATCCTCGCCCTGGCGAACTCGCTCGGCCCGATCATCCTGGTCGTGGCGCAGTACACGACGTTCGCGGTCACGGGCAACCTGATCCCGGGCTTCGGGGGCATCTTCAGCATCTGGCTGTTCCCGGTGATTCTGATCCTCGCGGTGACGGCGATCGTGTCGCGCAAGCTGTACCGCGCGACGGGCAACCCGTACATCGCCGGGTTCCTGAACGCCACGGTCGTGGTGCTCATCTCGGTGTCGAACACGCTGGTCATCACCTACTAGCGTCCGCACCCTCGACGGCCCCCGCGCAGCACCGCGCGGGGGCCGTCGTCGTGCCGCGAGTTCCCAGGCGACGTGCGGGAATACTCCAGGGCTCTCGATGTTGACTACCCTGAACAGAGAAAACGTGTTCCGGGGTCGGTGAAAGTCCGAGCCGGCGGTGAGAGTCCGCGACCCGCGAGCGACGACGAGTCGCAGACGGTTGAACCGGTGGAACTCCGGTACCGACGGTGAGAGTCCGGATGGGAGGAGCACGCGAGCGGTAGCCTGCCGACGCGACCCCGGACGACCCTGAACGCGCGACGACCCTGAATGCGCAGAGGACCCGGGAAGACCATCGGATGACCAGCACCGACGCACTGCAGGACGAGGCGACGACCATCGCGACGGCGATGCGGCGCGCCCTGAGCCTGGCGCTGCACGGGCCTGTCACGGGAGGCAACCCGCAGGTCGGCTGTGTGCTGCTGGACGCGCGCGGCGAGATCGTCTCGGAGGGCTGGCACCGGGGGGCGGGCACCGCCCACGCCGAGGTGGATGCTCTCGCGCAGCTCGACTCCGCTCGAGCGTTGACGGCCCAGGGCCTCGCCGCCGGCTCACGACCGGCCGAGGGCCTCACCGCGGTCGTGACGCTCGAGCCGTGCAATCACACCGGGCGCACCGGCCCGTGCGCCCAGGCCCTCATCGACGCCGGGGTCGCGCGCGTCGTGTACGCGATCGACGACCCCGACCCGCGCGCGGGCGGCGGGGCCCAGCGCCTGCGCGCGGCGGGCATCCCCGTCACCGGAGGCGTGCTCGCGGACGAGGCGACCGCGCTGCTCACCCCCTGGCTCACGAGCGTGCGCGAGGGGCGCCCCTGGGTGACCGTCAAGTGGGCCTCCACCCTCGACGGCCGAGCGGCCGCCGCCGACGGGTCGAGCCAGTGGATCACGGGCGCCGCGGCCCGGCTGCGCGTGCACGAGCAGCGCGCCGCGCACGACGCGATCGCGGTCGGCACCGGCACGGTGCTCGCCGACGATCCCTCGCTCACGGCCCGCGGCGATGGCGGCGAACTGCTGCCGCACCAGCCCGTGCCCGTGGTCATCGGCGAGACACCCGTGCCCGCGGGCGCGCGCCTGCGCGAGCACCCCGCTGGCCTCATCGAGCTGGGCCATCGCGACCTGCACGCCGCGGTGGGCGCACTCGCAGAGCGGGGCGTGCGCAGGCTGTATGTCGAAGGCGGCCCGACCCTCGCGAGCGCGTTCCTGCGCGCCGGGCTCGTCGACGAGGTGCTCGTATACCTCGCCCCCCTGCTGCTCGGCGGGCCGCGACTCGCCCTCGACGACCTGGGCATCGACTCGATCGCGCAGGGGCTCCGGCTGAGCATCCGCTCCGTCGAGTCCCTCGGAGCCGACCTGCTCGTCACCGCCCGCCCGCATCCTGCCCCCGGCGCTCCTGCCCGCGGCCGCTCGACCCTCGAGGAGAGGTAGCACTATGTTCACCGGACTGATCGAAGAGCTCGGCGAGATCGTCGCGCTCGCTCCCCATGGCGACGCCGCACGGCTGACAGTGCGTGGGCCCCTCGCCGTGAGCGATGCAACGCATGGCGACTCCCTCAGCGTCATGGGGGTGTGCCTGACGGTCGTCGAGCAGGGCAGCGACTGGTTCACGGCTGACGTCATGGGTCAAACCCTCGCCATGTCGACGATCGGCGCGTGGAGCGCGGGCGATGCGGTGAACCTCGAGCGCGCCGCCGCCGTCGGCGACCGTCTCGGCGGCCACATCGTGCAGGGTCACATCGACGGCACCACGACCGTGCTGCAGGTGGGCGAAGCGGGCCAGTGGCGCGTTCTGCGGTTCTCCCTCGACGCCGCGCACGCGCCGCTCGTGGTCGACAAGGGGTCGATCGCCGTCGACGGGGTCAGCCTCACCGTCAGCGCCGTCGGCGACGACTGGTTCGAGGTGTCGCTCATCCCCGAGACGCTCAGCGCGACGACCCTCGGACGCCTCGGCGTCGGGGATCGCGCGAACCTCGAGACGGACATCCTTGCGCGGCACATCGCGCGCCTCGCCCGTTTCGGGTCAGCCGCGCACGACGGAGAGGGCCTGTCATGAGCATCGGCACGATTCCCGAAGCGCTGGACGCGCTACGCCTGGGCCGACCCGTCCTGGTGGCTGATGACGAGAACCGGGAGAACGAGGGCGACGTCATCATCTCGGCCGAGCTCGCGACAGCAGAGTGGGTGGCGTGGTCGATCCGGCACACCAGCGGGTTCCTGTGCGCGCCAATGACGGCGGAGATCGCCGACTCGCTCGCCCTGCCCCTCATGGTGCCCGACAGTGAGAGCGAGGACCCCCGTCACACCGCCTACACCGTCACTGTCGACGCCGCCGAGGGCCTCACCACGGGTATCAGCGCCGGCGACCGCGCGCGCACACTGAGGGTGCTGGCCGACGCCGCGTCGACGCCGGCGAGCCTGCACCGCCCGGGTCACATTGTGCCCCTTCGGGCCCGCCCGGGCGGGGTTCTCGAACGCGCCGGTCACACCGAGGCCGCCGTCGACCTCATGGCGCTCGCCGGTCTTCGCCCGGTCGCCGCGATCGGCGAGGTCATCGCCGACACCGGCGACATGATGCGCCTGCCTGAGCTGATCCGCTTCGGCGAGGAAGAGGACCTCGTCGTCATCACGATCGTCGACCTCATCGCCTTCCTGGAGTCGGGTGCGACGTACGTGCCGGCCTCCGACGGGCCGCGCAGCACGCGTCCCAGCAGCGTGAGCTTCGAGGTCGCGACGACGGTGCCGACCAGTCACGGCCCCTTCACCATGCGCGCCTACCGCGACCGCAAGACGGGCGCCGACCACGTCGCCATCATCAGCGGGATGCCCCGGGACAACATGATCGTGCGCGTCCACTCCGAGTGCCTCACCGGGGAGGCCTTCGGCTCCCTGAAGTGCGAGTGCGGCCCCCAGCTCGATGCCGCCCTGGACACGATTCAGCGCGAGGGCGGCGCCGTGCTCTACCTGCGCGGTCACGAGGGGCGCGGCATCGGCCTCATCAACAAGCTGCGGGCCTACCGCCTCCAGGAGGAGGGGTACGACACCCTCGACGCGAACCTTGCTCTCGGCCTCCCCGCCGACTCCCGCGACTACGAGGCCGCTGGCGACATCCTCCACGACCTCGGCGTGCAGCGCGTGCGGCTTCTCTCGAACAATCCGGAGAAGCAGCGCCAGCTCGTGCAGTACGGCATCGAGGTGACCGAGCTGGTGCCGCTCGTCGTGGGCGTGGGAACCGACAACGAGGGCTACCTCGGCGCGAAGCGCGACCGCATGGGCCACCGACTGCCCGATACCATCACAAGCGCACCCGTGCTCTCCACCCTGGAAGGAACCACCTCATGAGCGGCGCAGGAGCCCCCACCCTCACCACCGACGGCACCGGCATGACCATCGCGATCGTGGCCGGGCAGTGGCACGCCGAGATCTCCGACGGCCTGCGGGCTGGAGCCCGCCGAGCCCTCGAGGCCGCCGGCGCGACAGTCGTCGAGTACGCCGTGCCCGGCTCGTTCGAGCTACCCGTCGTGAGCAGGGCTGTTCTCGACGCCGGCGCCGACGCGGTCGTCGCACTCGGCGTCATCATCCGCGGCGGCACCCCCCACTTCGAGTACGTGAGCGCCGCCGCCACCGATGGTCTGACCCGCGTCGCCCTCGACACGGGCAAGCCAGTCGGGTTCGGCGTGCTCACCCTCGACGACGAGCAGCAGGGGCTCGATCGCGCCGGCTTGCCAGGCTCCCAGGAGGACAAGGGGGCGGAGGCCGCCGAGGCCGCCGTCGCCACCGTGCACGCGCTGCGCGCCGCTCACCGCCTGGGCGGGTAGGGCCCCCGGCTGCCGGTCAGCAGCTGACCCAGCGCGCTGCCGCCCGCGTGAAGCTGTACGGCTCGTTCGGCACACCACCGTGCGTCATCGCGAACAGGATGCACGTACCCGCCATGCTGCCCGTGTTGCCCGGCTTGTACAGCGACGCACGGTGACCGCTGGAAGCCCACCACTTGTCC
>NZ_JAVKCK010000007.1:0-25114 GCF_040286215.1 Microcella sp. | reverse complement strand
TTTCGTTTCCTTTGGGCCCCCCCGTGCCCCTCTGGGGGGGGGGGGGGGGGCGCCCCGCCGCGCGCCGCCCCCCCCACTGGGGCACCACCACACGCGCTACCCCTTCTCAGCACCCGCCGTCGTGTTCATGATGCGGCGCTGGAAGACGAAGAACAGCACGGCGACGGGGATGCTCATGAGCACCGCCGCCGCGAGCTGCAACGGAAACTGGTTGCCCGCGCCGAGCGTGCCCGAAACGAGCTGCGCGACGCCGACCGTCAGAGTGTTGAGATCCTGGCTCTGCCGACTGACGATGAAGTGACCCAGCTCGTTCCACGAACCTTGGAAGCTCAGGATGAAGATCGTCACGAGCGCCGGGGTTGCCATGGGCAGCACGACCGACCAGAAGCGCCGGAAGTTGCCCGCACCGTCGATGCGCGCAGCCTCCTCAATCGACTCGGGGATCGAGTCGAAGAACTGCTTCATGATGAACACGCCCGCCGCCGTGGACAGCAGCGGGATGATCATGCCGCCGTAGGTGTTGTACAGCCCGACCTCGTTGAGGATGAGGAACCGGGGAATGAGCAGCACCACGCCCGGCACCGAGAGGATGCCGATGAAGAGCACGAAGATGACCGTGCGGCCTCGGAACTTCAACCTCGATAGCGCATAGCCGGCCATCGAGTCGAACAGCACGCGCCCGATCGTCACGCACACCGTCACGAACACCGTGTTGCCCGCCCACAGCGCGAAGGGTGAATTCGCGAAGAGCTGCTCGTAGGCGGCGAACGTGATCGTCTCGGGGATGAGGCCGAGCGGGTTCTGCGTCGCTTCCGAGTCGGTCTTGAATGAGCCCGCGATCGAGATGAGGAAGGGATAGATGTACACGAGCGCGAGGAAGATGAGCATCAGATAACCGAGAAGCAGACTGCTGCGGGCCTTCGCCCCGAGCTTCTTGCGTCGCGGCTTCGTCGTCGTCCGGCGACGCGGCGTCATCACAGCCTCGTCCTGGTTCGTCGATGCGGTCATGAGACGCCTCCTGTGACGGTCGCCTGTGCGGGCCCGCGCCTCTTGGGCTTGCGGTCGCGCAATAGCCAGCGCTGAAACAGCGTCAGCAGAATGATGAACACGAAGAGGATGAACGCGATCGCCGCGCCCTGACCCCACTGCAGATCGACGAACGACGACTCGTACAGCAGGTACGCCGGCGTCATCAGGGTGCCGCCCGGTGCTCCGCCGCCGAGGATGTAGATCTGGTCGAAGACCTGCCACGACCCGATCAAGCCGAGCGTCAGAACCGTGAAGAGCGTCGGCTTGAGCATCGGCAGGGTGACGGAGAAGAACTTGCGGAACGCACCCGCGCCATCCATGAGAGCCGCCTCCTCCACCTCGGCGCCGATGTTCTGCAGCGCCGCGAGGAACAGGAGCATGAACGTGCCGGAGGTCGTGAAGACCGCGAGGAAGCTCAGGACCATCATCGCGACGGACGGCCCCGAGAGCCACTCCCACCACGTGACGCCGAGCATGCCGCCGTCGGCGAGCACGCCGGGCGCGGCGGTGACGCCGAAGAGCGTCAGGAAGCCGTGGAAGATGCCGGTCGGGTCGTTGAACCAATTGGGTCCCTGCACTCCGATCGCGCGCAAGACCGCGTTGACCGCACCCGTGCCGAGGAACAGGAACTGGAAGACGATGACGATCGCGACCGACGACGTGACGGAGGGGAAGTAGAAGGCAGTGCGGAAGAACCCGCGCCCCTTGAGCACGGCGCGGTTCACCTGCACAGCCAGGAACAGGGAGAGCGCGGTCTGCAGCGGCACCACGAGCAGCACATAGTAGAAGTTGTTGCGCACCGCGCGGCCGAAGTTGCGCTGATCGAGCCCTTCCTCGGTCGTGATCGCTGCGTAGTTCTCCGCCCCGACGAAGCCCACCCGAGGGTTGAGCGGCGACTGGAAGCCGTTCCAATCGCTCAGGCTCACCCAGAACGCGAGCACGATCGGGATGACGAGGAACACAGCCGCGATGATCACTGCCGGTGCAATGAACAGATAGCCGGCGCGGGCCTCGCCGCGGCGGATTCCTCCGCCGCGGCGAGTGCGCTGTGCAGCGCGGGCCATCGTCCTACCGCGCCGAGTCGTACGCCGCTTGCAGGTTGCTCTGCAGGGACGAGAGCACGGTCTGAGGGTCAGCGGTACCGATCGACTCGAGCTCACTGTTGAACTCGGTCATCACCGCCGCAGCGCCCGCGAAGGACACGGGGCTGACCGCGTAGTCGACCCCGGCGACGAAGGCGGCGTTCTCGGGGAACTGGTCGGCGTAGCCGGCCGACCCGGATCCCGTGGAGGGAATCACGCCGAAGGCGGCGGCAGCCGCGAGCTGCTCCTCGTCGGTCGTGAGGAACTCGATGAATTCCATCGAAGCATCCCGGGTCGGCGAATCGATCGGCATGCCCCAGCACGTGGCGAAGGAGAACGTCGACGGCCCCGCCGGACCGGCCGGTAGCTCGACCGAGATGAACTCACGGTCGGGGAAGTCGTTCTGCATCGCACCGTTGATCCACGGGCCCTCGATGACCATCGCGGCACGTCCGAGACCGAACGCCTCTCCGCCCCAGCCCGATTCGAGGTCGGGCGGGAAGGCGAGCGAGCCTTCGTCGAAGAGGCGCTGCACATAGGCGAGGCCTTCGGCGTTCTCAGCGGAGTCTGCTGTGACGGCATCCCCCTCGATGAGCGCACCGCCCGCCTGGTTCATGAAGACTCCGACGCGCGCATACTCGCGCCCCATGGAGATCCCGACCTGGTCACCCGTGGTGAGAGTCGCGGCCACCGCCGACAGTTCGTCCCACGTGGTGGGCACATCGGCGTCCGTCAAGCCGGCTGCCTCCCACGCCGCTGTGTTGATCTGCAGGCCCAGGGTCGAGAAGTCCTTCGGGGCGCAGTAGAACTGCCCGTCGTAGCTGAACTGCTCCTGCAGCGCCGGGAGGAACTCGCCGGCGTTGGCGAGGTCGCCCGCGTACGGCTCGAGGAAGCCCTGCGCCGCGTAGGTCTGGAACTGGTCCCACGGCAGGTAGAACAAGTCGGGCGCATTGTTGCCTGCGAAGCCTTGGCCGAGCTGCTGAATGAGGTCGTTGGCGATGACGACCTCGACTTCGGTACCGGTCTCCTCCGTGAACCGCGCGGCCGCGTCCTCGTAGTATCCCGACTCCGCGGGGCTCGACGAGGCAATGAGCATCGAGAGGGATGCTGCTTCCGCACCGTTCCCGTCGCCCTCGCCCGTTTCGGCGCACGCCGATAGAGTGATGATGAGCCCTGCCGCGAGTGCGGCGGCGCTCCATTGTGATGTCCTCACAGTGATTCCTTTCGATCAGTGATTGCCGGAGCTCTGCGCACCGGTGATCTCGTCGGGCATCAGGTGGCTAGACCGTCGCTCGACAAGTCGAGGCACGAGGAGCCGATTCGTCGGCTCCTCGTTGCTGTTCGGATTCGGACGCACGTTGTTGCCGCTGTCGCCGAACAGAAGAGTGAGTGCCGCCGCGACGACGTCGTCGAGCGGTTGGTCGATGCTCGAGAGTCCGACGGCCGCGGCGACGGGGGTGTTGTCGAAGCCGACCACGCGGAGCTCGGGCACACTGGCGGCGCGCGCGGCCAGCATCGCGCCCAGCGCCAGGGAGTCGCTCGCGCAGACGATCGCGTCGGGAGCATCCTCGAGCGCCAGCAGAGACTCGGCGGCCGCGGTGCCGGAGGAGACTCCGTCCTCAACCTCGCGCGCGTACCGAGCGCGATCACGCGCCGGGATGCTCGTCGCCTCGCCCCACCCGGCGCGCCGCTCATCGCCGGTGCCCGACGGGCTCGGCCACCCGATGAACGCGACGCGCCGGGCACCGTGCTGCTGCAGTGCCCGTGTCGCTTCGCGCACACCCGCGCGTCCATCGACATCGACCCAGCGGTGCCGGGGATCGTCGAGCTCGGCGCCCCAGGGGCGACCGAACGAGACGAAAGGCACGTCGTTCTCGGTGAGCCACTCAATGCGCGGATCACCGTGGAAGGTGGCGATGAGGACGAACGCGTCGACGTCGCTGCCGTCGCGCAGCCGGCGAACATGCTGCAGTTCGTCGTCGGCGTCGCGCGCCGTGAAGATCATGACGCGAAGGTCGCGGGAGTCGGCTTGCTCGGCGAGCTTGTGGAGGAAGCGGTCGAGCACGGCGCCCGAAATGCCGTCCCGCAGGGGGTCTATGCGCACACCGATCGTCGACGACTTGCGGGTTCGCAGGCGCCGGGCAGACGCGTGCGGCCGATACCCGAGGCTGTCGATCGCCTCCTGCACTCGGGTGCGGGTGGACTCCCGCACGATCTCCGGGCTGTTGATCACGTTGGAGACGGTCTGGCGCGAGACCTGCGCCAGCTCCGCGACGTCCTCGACGGTCGGCATGCGTCCCACTTTCGCCTCCTTTGGCCCCGGGCAGGTTCCTCGAGTCCGAAGCGGCTCAGGAATTTTGATCGATCAAATTATTCGGTAGTGTGTCGGACACCCCCTACCGGTGTCAAGCCCTCGGGCCGCACCCGCCGTTCGACCAAGGAGACCTCGCCCGCCGTGACCGCGCCCCGCCAACCGCTCCTGCACGACGCCCTCACGGTGCTGCGCGCCCCCCTCCAGGCGTGGTCAGCGCACGACGGCACGATGGGCGCCTCCCCCATACACGGCGTCTACCTCGCCGACGTCCGCCTGGTCCGCGCGCTCACTCTCACGATCGGCGGCATCAGCCCTGAGCACATCGCCACCGCCACGGCATCGGCCGACCGGGCTCGCCTTCAGTACCTGCTGCGCGACCTCGACGACGCGTCAGCCGATCCGGGCGTGCGGCTCACCGTCGACCGCGTGACCACCGGCGAGGGGATCACCGACACTCTGCGCATCATCAACCGACGGCCCGTCGCACTGGTGGCGCGCCTCGCGATAGAGCTCACGGCCGATGCGAGCCTCATGGAGGCGGTCAAGCAGGGCACCGCGCGCTCGCCGGACCTGCCCGTCACGGTCGACAGCGACGGGGCGCACTGGTCGGGGGAGAGCGTAGACGCGCTCGTCCGCGCGAGCGGGCTGACGGTCTCCGCCCGCGGCGACACGGTGAGGCTCGACGCCGACATCTCGGTGCCCGCGGGATCCCAGACCGAGGTCTCGTGGCGGCTCGCGGCGGTCGACCGCATCGCCGCCGTGCGCGCTGCCGCTGGGCCGGTGCCCTGGCACGTGCCCGCCGTCGCGTCAGGTGACCACCGTGTGAGCCGATGGGTGGCGCAATCGCTCACCGACCTCGACGCCCTGCGCATGACGACCGTCGATGAGCCAGACCTGCAGTTCCTCGCCGCGGGCGCCCCCTGGTTCTTCACCCTCTTCGGCCGGGATTCGCTCTGGGCAGCGCGCTTCCTGCTGCCGCTGGGCACCGGACTCGCCGCCAGCACGCTCCGCGTGCTCGCGGGGCTCCAGGGCGAATCGCTCGTGGACGACACCGCCGAGGAGCCCGGCAAGATCATGCACGAACTCCGTCGGCAGACCCTCGTGATCGACGGCGACACCTCCCTGCCCCCGCTGTACTACGGCACCGTCGACGCCACCGCTCTGTGGGTGTGCCTTCTTCATGACGCCTGGCGGTGGGGCCTCGACGCCGACGAGGTGCGCGCACTCCTCCCCGCCCTGCGGCGAGCACTTGCCTGGATGCGCGATCACGGCGATGCGGACGGCGACGGCCTTCTCGAGTACGTGGACCGCTCCGGCCACGGCCTCGCCAACCAAGGCTGGAAGGATTCCGGCGACAGCGTGCAGTGGCGCGATGGCACGCTCGCCGAAGGGCCGATCGCGCTGTGCGAGGTGCAGGCGTACGCTTACGAGGCGGCGACGCACGCCGCCGATCTGCTGGACCACTTCGGCGAGCCGGGCGCATCCGAGTGGCGCGACTGGGCGGCAACGCTGCGTCGCCGCTTCCATGAAGAGTTCTGGATCACCGACCCCGCTCTCACGGGCGAGCTCGGCCCGTACCCGGCGATCGCCCTCGATGCCGGCAAGCGCCGTGTCGACACGGTGACCTCCAACATCGGCCACCTGCTCGGGACCGGTTTGCTCGACGCCGAGCAGAGCGCCCTCATCGCGCGCCGACTCGCGCATCCGACGATGAGCTCCGGCTACGGACTGCGGACGATGGCCAGTAACTCGGGCGGCTACTGGCCCCTCAGCTACCACGGCGGCGCCGTCTGGACCCACGACACCACGATCGCGATCCTCGGCCTGCGGCGCAGCGGGCATGACGAGCAGGCCGCCACTCTCATCCTCGGCCTGTTGGCTGCCGCAGAAGGCTTCGGCTATCGCATGCCGGAGCTGCACTCGGGCGACAGCGCGAGCGACTCCGCCGCCGTGGTGCCGTACCCCGCCGCATGCCGTCCCCAAGCGTGGTCGGCAGCGTCCGCCGTCGCCGTGCTGCAGGCCATCCTCGGCCTCGAGCCGACCGTCGACGGCGTGAGCACCCACCCTCTCGCCAGCGCCGGCGAGGTGACCGTCGACGGCATCATGCGCGGCAACGAGCGCGTGCGGGTCTCCACTCGCGACTGAGCCGCCACCGCGGGGCGGCGCGTGCGGAGACAGTGGCAGCTACGCGAGAGCGTAGGCCAGTGCGCGGATGCCCCGCTCGACCTCCGCGAACGAGGTGCTGAGCGGCGAGAGCCCGATGCGCACGCCGCTCGGGTGGCGGAAGTCGGGGATGACGCCCTCGGCCCACAGCGACTCCACGGCCCGTGCCGCGTTCGGATGATCGATCGTGAGATGGCCGCCGCGGCGGGCCGCGTCGCGAGGGCTCGCGAGCGAGGCCCCAGGAATCAGTTCCTCCACCAGGGAGAGCGCGAACTCCGTCAGCAGCACCGACTTTGCGCGGATCGCGTCCATGCCCGCCGACTCGATCTCATCGAGCATGTCGCCGAGAGCGACCATTCCCAGGATGGGATGCGTGCCGCTCACGAGCCGCCGAATGCCGTCGGCGGGCACGAACGGCTCCGTCATCGAGAAGGGCGCCCGCGCGCCGAGCCAGCCCGGAATAGGGTTGCGCAGCTCTGCGTGGTGCCGCGAGGCGGCGTAGGCCCAGGCGGGGGCGCCCGGGCCTCCGTTCAAGTACTTGTACGAGCATCCGACCGCCATGTCGACGCCCCACGCGTCGAGCTCGAGCGGCACCGAGCCGACGGCGTGCGAGCAGTCCCACAGCATGAGCGCGCCGGAGCGCTGCACGACGCCCGTCACCGCGGGCATGTCGGCCCACCAGCCGCTACGGTAGGCGACGCCGCTGAACAGTGCTGCGATCGTGCGGTCGCCCACGGCCTCGGCGGCGAGCTCGGGGGTGATGCCAGCGTCGCGCGGAGCATCCACCCACCGCACCGTCAGCGCGTGATCCTCGGCGAGCCGTTCCACGATGTAGCGGTCGGTCGGGAACTCGTCGCGCAGCACGACGAGCTCGTCGCGGCTGCTGTCGAGACCCTTCCGTGCGGCGATCGCGGCGCGCAGCAGCTTGAAGATGAGCACCGTCGTAGACTCCGCGACGATCGTCTGACCGGATGCTGCGCCCAGGCACGCCGCCCCGATGCGGTCGCCCAGCCGTTCGGCCTGCGTCAGCCAGCCCTCGTCCCACGCGCGGATGAGCCGACCGCCCCACTGCGCGCGCACCACCTCGGGGAGGGTCTCGAGGGTGCGCCGCAACGGGCGCCCGAGTGAGTTGCCGTCGAGGTAGGCGACCAGATCGTCGCCGGGCACGAAGCGGTCGACGTGCGCCGCCAACGGGTCAGCGGCGTCGAGCTCGGCAGCTCGGACACTCGGCGCACGGTTGCTCATCCGCCGAGCCTACCCACGCCCCCCGTGCGTCAGATCTGACGCAGAAGGGCGCAATGCTGGGCGACAAGCGCCCCTTCGCGTCAGATCTGCGGAGGTGGTGGGGCCACCGGGAAGGCGAGGCCGGGGCGCTGCACGGCGAGCCGCAGGTCGTCGCCGACCTGCGGCAGCTCCACCGCGGCCATGCGCATGCGCACGGTCGGGCCGCCCACGACGTCGCACGAGAGCATCGCGTCGTGGCCCGCGTAGGAGATCGCGGCGACGCGCGCGTCTGCCCCCGCCGCCGCGTGCGCGAGCAGCTCGGGGCGGGGCACGATCCACTCCGGGCGCAGCATGAGCCGCACGCGGTCGCCGTCGGTGGGGGCGAACCCCACCGCCGTCGCCTCCACGGCGCCTAGCGCGCACGTCACGCGGCCGCCGCGCCACAGGCCTTCGAGCTCGACAACGTCGCCCACGAAGGAGGCGACCCAGTCGGAGGCGGGATGCTGGTAGATCTGCTCGGGCGTTCCGAACTGCTCGAGCCGGCCATCCCGCAGCACCGCGACGGTATCGGCCAGGGTGAGCGCCTCCTCCTGATCGTGCGTGACGAGCAGCGACGTCGTGCCCTGCGCGCGCAACAGTTGCGCGACCTCGCGGCGCAGCCCCACGCGCAGTTGGGTATCGAGGGCGGCGAAAGGCTCGTCGAGCAGCAGCAGCTCCGGCCGGGGAGCCAGCGCGCGGGCGAGGGCCACCCGCTGCGCCTGGCCGCCAGAGAGCTGATTCGGTGCACGGCCGGTCAGGTCGCCAAGGCCGACGAGTTCGGCGAGCTCGGCGATGCGCGCAGCGCGCCCTGATCGGGCGGGGGCGGCAGGGGCGGCGGCGGCGTCCACAACGTCGGAGTGGAAGCCGCGCAGACCCCTGCGGGCACCGCGACCGCGCGGCACCGCGAAGCCGATGTTGTCGGCCACCGACAGGTGGGGGAACAGCGAGGCCTCCTGCGGCACCCAGCCGATGCCGCGCTTCTCGGCGGGCACCGTGCGACCGGGCCTCGAGAGCTCGCGCGCGCCGATGCTGATCGAGCCGGCCCCGACGGGCAGCAGGCCGGCGATGGCGAGCAGCAGCGTGGTCTTGCCGCACCCGCTCGGTCCGAGCACGGCCACAAGGTCACCCGAGTCGATGCGCACCGAGACGTCGTCGACGGCCAGCGTCGACCCGTGGGTCACGCTCACCCCGTCGATGACGAGATCGCTCACAACTCCTCCTTGGCAACGGTGCGGACCCCCGAGAGGATGACCGCCGGCACAGCGGCCAGCAGCACGAGCATCGCGGCGTACGGCGCGGCAGCCCCGTACTCGACGATCACGGTGCGGTTCCACAGTTCTGTGGCGAGCGTCGACACCCCCGTGGGGCGCAGCAGCAGCGTTGCCGGCAATTCTTTCATGGTCGCGATGGCCACGAGCAGAGCGCCGATGCCGACGCTCGGCAGCGCCATCGGCACGGTCACGCGCCACCACGCGCGCAGGGGCGAATCCCCGAGAGTGCGGGCGACGGCGACGAGCCGCGGCGGAACATCGCCGAGCCCGGCCCGCATCGTGCTGATCGCCTTCGGCGCGAACAGCACAGCGTAGGCGAACACGAGCACGACCACGCTCTGGTACAGCGCCGGTACGACCGCGAGGGCGAAGAACACGAGAGAGAGCCCGACCACGATGCCCGGTAGCGCGTGGCCCAGATAACTCACCGACTCGAGCGCCGACACCAGCCGCCCGCGGTAGCGGCTCGCGAGCGCCGCCACCGGCATCGCGAGGAGAACCGCGAGCAGGGCCGCCCCGACCGCCACGCCCACTGTGGCGCCAACGGCGCCGAGCAGACGCGGCACGTCGAGCTCGCGCAGGGTCTGCGCCTCAAGCAGTCGCGCGAGCAGCCCGAGGAGGGGAACCACCACACCCACGGCCGGGGCCGTAGCGACGACGGGCAGCAGGGCGACGAGCATCCCGCGCCTGATCGTGCGCGGGGCGACCGCGCGCGCCGCCTGCCGCGGCAGCTGACCGCGCGCACTGCGCTCGCCCACGACGACGAGAAGGGCGAGCACGACGAGCAGCAGCGCGAGCACGGCGGCCTGCGCCCGATCGAAACTCGCCGCGTAGGCCTGGTTGATGCCCCACGTGAGGGTGGGAAACCGCATCATGGCGACAAGCCCGAAATCGCTCAGCGAGTACAGCGCGACGAGCAGCGAGCCGGCGATCGCGGCGGGGCGCACCTGCGGCCACGTCGCGACGAGGAAGGCGCCCACCGGCCCCCGGCCAAGGGTGCGCGCGACGCCCTCCAGGTCGCCGGATGCTCCGCGCAGCGCTGCCGCGACCGGCAGCGTGACGTACGGCACCGTGACCGCGGTGAGAAGAATCCAGCTGGGCAGGAAGCCGTTGATCGCGGGCACGGTGACGAGCCATCCGTACCCGGCGAGGTAGGAGGGCACCGCGAGCGGCAGCGACGAGACGAGCAACCACGCGCGGGGGAAGGGCACACGCAGCCGGCTGAGCACGACCGCCGTTGCCGTGCCGAGCACGAGCGCGCTCACCGTGACCGCGGCGGCGAGCCCCAGGGAGTTCGCCGCGTACTCGAGCACGCGTGGGCGGGCGAGAATGTCGAGCATCGCCCCGACTCCGCCGCCGGCGGCCCGCACGACCAGGTAGACGAGCGGGATGGCGGCTGCCGCCGCCGCCACCCCCGCCGCGAGAACAAGCAGCGCCGGCGGCCGGCGAGGTACCGCCGGAGCGGTCACGGGCGCGGGCCGCCGCCGCGGCTCGACCGCCTCCGGCGCAATGATCATGCGTCTATTGCACCACCCTCGGCTGAAGGGCAGGCGGTGGGCAACCGCCCGCCTAGATCAGGCCGTACTCGGCGAGCAGCTGCTGCGTGGTGGACAGGTCGTCGAGGTCGCTCAGGTCGAGGGCGGGGTTCACGAGCGTGTCGAGCGCGGGCAGACCGTCGGGCGCCTCGACGCCGGGAAGCAGCGGGTACTCGAACGTCTGCTGCACGAAGTAGGTCTGCGCCTCCTCCGAGATGAGGAACCGCACAAACTCGAGGGCGTCGGCGTCAGTGGCCGCCGAGCTGAGGAGGCCGGCGCCTGTCACGTTCACGATCGAACCCGCGTCGCCGGCTTCGAGGAACTTCAGCTGAGCACGCATGTTCTCTGCACCGACCTCGGCCGCGAGGCGGAACCAGTAGTAGTGGTTGATGAGTCCGACGTCGAGGGTGCCGTCGTTGACCGCCGTGAGAGTGGCACTGTTGTTCTCGAAGACCTGCAGGTCGTTGCCGGCGAGCGCCTCGACCCACGTCGCCGCGGTGTCCTCCCCTTCGATGACGCGCAGCGCCGTGACAAAGGACTGGAAGCTCGCGTTGCCCGGCGGCAGCCCCACGCGGCCGGCCCACTCGGGCTCGACGTACCCGAGCACGCTGTCGGGCAGATCGGCGGCGGTCAGCTCCTCGCCGTCGTACACGACGACGCGGGCGCGGCCCGTGACGCCGACCCAGCTGCCGTCGGTGGAGGTGAAGCCTGCGGGCACGGCGTCGGTGATGTCGTCGGGCAGGGTCGCGAACAGTCCGGCCTGACTGAGCGCGCCGAGCGCGCCGGCATCCTGGGAGAGGAAGACCTGGGCGGGCGTCGCGTCGCCCTCTTCGAGCAGCAGTGCGCCGAGCTCCGCGGTGTTGCCGTACCGCACCTCGACCTCGATGCCCGACTGCTCTTCGAACAGATCGATGAGCGGCTGCACGAGCTCCTCGTCGCGGCCCGAGTAGAGCGTGAAGGCACCGTCAGCGGTGTCGGCGCCGGGCTCGGCCGGCTCAGTGCCGGGGGAGGCTGCGCAGCCGGCGAGCAGGGCGGCGCTCGCGGCGAGGGCGAGCAGGGGCAGGGAACGCGATGAGCGCATGGTGGGGTGACTCCAGGGTGACGGGGAACGATGAACCGGCGCCATTGCCAGAGGTTAGGTTAGGCTAACTTCACTCCGCGCGCCACCCCGCCGTGTCGCTCATCCCAGATCTGACCGATAAGGGCGCTCATCGTGCACGAGAGCGCCCCTTTCCGTCAGATCTGCGGGCGGGAGACCGCGTCACTCGAACTCGGCGAGCACTGACTCGAGCTGGTCGAGACCCCAGTCGAGGTCGTCCTTCTCCACGACGATGGGCGGCGCGAGCCGAATGGTCGACCCGTGCGTGTCTTTCGCGAGCACACCCTTCACGAGCAGCGCTTCGCACACCTGGCGCCCTGTCGCGAGCGCGGGGTCGATGTCGATGCCCGCCCACAGCCCGGCGCCGCGCACGGCGAGCACTCCGCGCCCGACGAGAGCCTGTAGCCGAGCGTGCAGGTGCTCCCCGAGCACACGCGAGCGCTCCTGCATCTCTCCCGTCTCGAGCAGCGTCACGACCGCGTGCCCGACGGCGGCGGCGAGGGGGTTGCCGCCGAAGGTCGAGCCGTGCTCCCCCGGATGCAGCACGCCGATCACGTCGCCGCGCCCGATCACGGCGCTCACGGGCACGATGCCGCCGCCGAGTGCCTTGCCGAGCACGTACAGGTCGGGGATGACGCCGGTGTTGTCGCACTGGAACGTCGCACCCGTACGGCCGAGGCCCGACTGGATCTCGTCGGCGATCATGAGCACGTTGTGCGCGGCAGTGATGCGGCGCATGCTCGGCAGGTAGTCGGCCGGCGGTACGACGACCCCAGCCTCGCCCTGAATGGGCTCGACGAGAACCGCGACCGTGTTGTCGGTGATGGCCGCCTCGAGAGCGGCCGCATCCCCATAGGGCACCGCCACGAATCCGGGCGTGAACGGAGCGAAGCCGTCTCGCGAGGTGGGGTCGTCGGAGAAGCTCACGATCGTCGTCGTGCGGCCATGGAAGTTGCCGCTCATGACGATGATCTCGGCCGCGCCGTCGGGCACTCCCTTGACGCGGTAGCCCCAGGCTCGGGCGAGCTTGATCGCCGACTCGACAGCTTCGGCACCGGTGTTCATGGGCAGCACGCGATCGACGCCGGCGAGCCGCGCGAGCGCTTCGGCGAACGGCCCGAGGCGGTCGTTGTGGAAGGCACGGCTCGTGAGGGTGATGCGCTCGAGCTGGTCACGGGCAGCCGCCAGCAGATCGGGATGCCCGTGACCGAAGTTGACCGCCGAGTACGCCGCGAGGCAATCGAGGTACCTGTTGCCGTTCACGTCGGTGACCCAGGCGCCCTCGCCGCGCTCCACGACGACGGGCAGCGGGTGGTAGTTGTGGGCGAGTCGCTCGTCCTCGATGGCGATGAGCGCTTCGCCGGCGTCGTGCGCCGTGCGCGCCGGGCTCATCGTCGCAGCTCCAGAGTGCAGCACTTGACGCCGCCGCCGCCGAGCAGCAGCTCGCTGAGGTCCACGCCGATCGGCTCGTAGCCGCGTTCCCGCAACTGGCGCTCGAAGTCCTTCGCCCGGCTCGCGATGACGACGTGGAGGCCGTCGCTGAACGAGTTGAGGCCGAGCACCGCCGCATCCTCCTCCGTCACAATGATCGCGTCGGGGTAGCGCTCCCGCAGGATCGCCTGCGAAGCCTCATCGAAGGCCATCGGCAGGTAGGCGATGTTGGCACGCTCACCGGGCGCCGGGTCGGGGTCGAGCACGGCGATCGCTGTGTCGAGGTGGTAGAAGCTCGGGTCGACGAGCGTGAGCGTGATGACCTCGCGACGGACCGCCTCGGCGAGTTCGCGGTGGCTCGCGGTGGAGGTGCGGAAGCCGGTGCCGGCGAGGATCACGTCGCCGACGAGCAGCATGTCGCCCTCTCCCTCGTTGACCTCGGCGGCGGGGTGGGGGGTGAAGCCCTGCTCGGCGAGCCAGGCGAGGTAGGCGGGGCCTTCGGCGGCGCGCTCGTCGTAGGTGAACTTGGCGCCGTAGGCGATGCCGTCGAGCGTGAAGCCGCCGTTGGCCGAGTAGACCATGTCGGGCAGTCCCTCGATGGGGTCGATGAGGTGCACGTCGAAGCCGAGCTCCTGGTAGATCGCGTACAGGCGCTCCCACTGCTCGACGGCGAGAGAGGTGTTGGTGGGGTTCTCGGGGAACATCCACGGGTTGATGCGGTAGCTCACCGTGAAGTAGTCGGGGCGGCACATGAGCACGGTGCGCGTGCTCGCGGCGCGCGCGGGTGCGGATGTCGCGGGCGCGGGTTCCGTCACCGTGGCGGCATCGATAGGGTCGTTCGTCGGGGTCAGAGTCACCCGTCCAGTGTCACACGCAACCGAACGGCGTTGTCAATCGCTGAGCGCAACTTTTCGGCATCGTTCGCGGGCTTTACGCATTTTTTCGCCGTAGACTCGGGCCGTGGACGCTCTCGACTACCGGATCATCGACCAACTTCGGCAGAACGCCCGTGCGGGCTACGGCGATATCGGCGATGTCGTCGGCCTCTCCGCCTCCGCAGTTAAACGCCGCGTCGATCGGCTCGTCGCCGACAAGGTGATTCGCGCCTTCACGGTGCAGGTCGACCCGGCCGTGGACGGGCTCGCCGTCGAGGCCTACGTCGAGCTGTTCTGCCGCGGCACGGTCGCGCCGGACGAACTGCGGCGCATCCTCTCGACCGTGCCCGAGGTCATCGATGCCGGCACCGTGACGGGCGACGCGGATGCGATCGTGCGCATCCGCTCCCGCGACATTCAGAGCCTCGAGGATGCCCTGGAACGGGTGCGCGTGGCCCCCAACGTCGACCACACCCGCAGCGCGATCATCCTCTCCAGGCTCGTCGACCGCGTGCAGGACTGAGGCCCCGGGGGTCTTTCCGCCCGGGGCCTCGGCTCTCACTACGCGGCGACGGTCACCACATCGGCCTGCTCCGCCCGCTCCGTCTTCTCGACGAGGTACCGCGTGTACGCGGGTACCGTGAGGAACGTCGGGAAGTCCTCCTGCAGCGTCACGGTGCGGAACACCTCTTCGGCCTCCGCGAGCTTGTGCCCTTCGGGTGTGGGCAACTCGGCGAGCACCTCGCGCAGCATGCGCTCCACGAGCTGCTTGGTCACAGGCTCTCCCTCGGTCGTGCGGTGGTCCTGGTGGATCCACTGCCACAGCTGCGAGCGGCTGATCTCCGCGGTCGCGGCATCCTCCATGAGGTTGTCGATGGCCGCCGCGCCGATGCCGCGCAGCCACGACTCGAGGTAACGCACCGTGATCGAGATGTTCGCCCGCACGCCCGCGAGGGTGACCTCACCGCCGGCGGAGCGGATGTCGAGCAGGTCGCGCGCCGTCACGTGCACGTCGTTGCGCTGCCGGTCGACCTGGTTCGGCCGTCCGCCCAGCACAGCGTCGAACTCGGCGCGCGCCACAGGGATCAGGTCGGGGTGCGCAACCCACGACCCGTCGAAGCCGTCGGTCGCCTCGCGCAGCTTGTCTGCGGCGACACGCTCGAGCGCACGCTCGGTCACCTCGGGGTCGCGCCGGTTCGGGATGAACGCGCTCATGCCGCCGATCGCGTGCGCACCCCGCTTGTGGCAGGTCTGCACGAGCAGCTCGGTGTACGCGCGCATGAAGGGCAGCGTCATGAGGATGCGGTCGCGGTCGGGCAGTACGAACCACTGTCCCCGGCCGCGGTAGTTCTTGATGATCGAGAAGACGTAGTCCCAGCGCCCGGCGTTGAGGCCGGCGCAGTGGTCGCGCAGCTCGTAGAGGATCTCGTCCATCTCGAAGGCCGCGCCGAACGTCTCGATGAGCACCGTCGCGCGGATCGTGCCGTGCGGCAGCCCGAGGCGCTCCTCGCTGAACGTGAACACCTCATTCCACAGTCGTGCCTCGCGGTGGTTCTCGAGCTTCGGCAGGTAGAGGTACGGGCCCCGGCCGCGTGCGATGAGCTCGTGGGCGTTGTGGAACAGGTAGAGCCCGAAGTCGACGAGGCTCGCGCTTGCCGCAAGGCGCAGCCCATTGCGGTCGACGTGCTCGATGTGCTTCTCGACCAGGTGCCAGCCGCGCGGCCTCATGACGATGGTGGGAGTGCGTTCGGCCGTGACCTCGTAGCTCTTGCCGGCGTCGTTCGTGTGGGTGAGCTGACCGCGAATCGCGTCGAACAGCGACAGCTGCCCCTCGACGATATTCGCCCAGGTGGGGCTTGTGGCGTCCTCCAGGTCGGCGAGCCACACGTTGGCGCCCGAGTTGAGGGCGTTGATCGTCATCTTCGGGTCGCACGGGCCGGTGATCTCGACCCGGCGGTCCTCGAGGCCGGGGCCGGCGCCGGCGACGCGCCACGACGCATCCTCTCGAATGGATGCCGTCTGCGGCAGGAACCGCAGGTCGCGGCCGTTGCCCAGGTCGTAGCGCACCTGCATGCGCTCGGCGAGACGGGCGTGCCGCTCGCCTGCAAAGCGGTGGTGCAGCTCGGCGAGGAACTGCAGCGCCTCGGTGGTGAGGATCTCGTCGTACCGCGGCCGCATCGGCCCGGTGATGCTCAGCGTGGTCATGATGATGGTCCTGTTCTCGAGTCGGTGGGGGCTCAGTGGAACTGCTCGGACTCGGTGGAGCCCACGAGAGCGAGAGTCGCGCTGGCCGGGTTGAGGGCCGTGGCGATGCGGTCGAAGTAGCCGGTGCCCACTTCGCGCTGGTGCTTGGTGGCGGTGTAGCCGTGAGCCTCAGAGGCGAATTCGGCCTCCTGCAGCTCGACGTAGGCGCTCATCTGGCGGTCGCGGTAGCCGCTCGCGAGCTCGAACATGCCGTGGTTGAGCGAGTGGAAGCCCGCGAGGGTGATGAACTGGAAGGCATAGCCCATCGCCGACAGCTCGCGCTGGAACTTCGCGATGGTGTCGTCGTCGAGGTGGCGCTTCCAGTTGAACGACGGCGAGCAGTTGTAGGCGAGCTTCTTGCCGGGGAACTCTGCGTGGATGCTCTCGGCGAAGGTGCGCGCGAGCTCGAGGTCGGGCTCGCTCGACTCGACCCACAGCAGGTCGGCGTACTCGGCGTAGGCGTGGCCACGGGCGAGCACCGGGCCGATGCCGGGCTCGACGTTGTAGAACCCTTCGGCGGTGCGACCGCCGGTGAGGAACGGCTGATCGCGCTCGTCGACATCGCTCGTGAGCAGGTTCGCGGCGAGAGAATCGGTGCGGGCGATGATGATGCTCGGCACGTCGCTCACATCTGCTGCGAGGCGAGCGGCCTGCAGCGTGCGGATGTGCTGGCTCGTGGGCACGAGCACCTTACCGCCCATGTGCCCGCACTTCTTCTCGCTCGCGAGCTGGTCCTCCCAGTGGACGCCCGCGGCCCCGGCCTCGATCATGGAGTGCATGAGCTCGTAGGCGTTGAGCGGCCCGCCGAAGCCGGCCTCGGCGTCGGCGACGATCGGAGCCATCCAGTCAACGATTTCTTCAACCGAGCTCGCAGGCTCGCTCGGCGCTGGCCTCGCCGAATCGCTCGCGCGATTCACTGAGCTCGAGCGCGCGATCTGCCCGGCGCGCAGCAGCGCGTTGTTGATGCGGCGCACGACGGCGGGCACCGAGTTGGCGGGGTAGAGGCTCTGGTCGGGGTAGGTCTGGCCGGAGAGGTTGGCGTCGGCGGCGACCTGCCAGCCGCTCAGGTAGATGGCCTTGAGGCCGGCGCGCACCTGCTGCACGGCCTGGTTGCCGGTGAGGGCGCCAAGTGCGTACGTCCACTCTTCGGGGTTGCCGGTGTTGGCCTGAATCTGCTCCCACAGCCTCTCGGCGCCGCGGCGGGCGAGCGTGCGCTCCTCGCGCACGGGGCCGCGCAACTCGATGACATCTTCGGCGGTGTAGTCGCGGCGCACGCCGTCCCAGCGGGCGTCGGTCTTCCAGCTCGTCTCGAGCTCGGCGGCGGTCTGGGTCTGGTCGCCCGGTCTCTGGGGTGACTGGCTCTGCGTGGTCATGGTGTGCTCCTGAGGGTCGGTGGTGCGAGGTCGTAGAAGCAACTCTGGGCGAAGAATCCACGCCCGCAACCGGCGTCCTCGACTGAAAATCTGGACAATTTCAGTTGCGCTGAAAAAATCTGCCTGTCAGGCTCTCGGCATGCTCGATTCGACGCGCCCCTTCCCCCAGGCTGACGAGGTGATCGATGCGTTGACCCTCGGCAAGCGCATCCGGAAAGTGCGGTCGGATGCTGCGCTCACGCTCGCCGACCTCGCGAGTGCCGTCGGGGTGGCCACCTCGCACATGTCGAGCCTCGAGAACGGCAAGCGCGAGGCGAAGCTCAGCGAGCTGCAGTCGGTCGCCCGCGCCGTCGGGGTCACGCTCGACGAGCTGCTCACCCCCACGCCGCCGAGTCGGCGCGCGGCGCTCGAGATCGCTCTGGCGCGGGCGCAGGAGGGTCCGCTGTTCTCGAGCCTGGGCATCCCGTCGCTCCCCGTGCGCAAGTCGCTGAGCGACGAGGCGATCGAGACGGTGCTCGCCCTGCACGACGAGTTGCAGCGCGTGCACGTCGAGCGCGCGGCGACGCCCGAGGAGGCGCGGCGCGCCAACGCCGAGCTGCGGCAGTCGATGCGGGCCCGCGGCAACTACTTCGGCGAGCTCGAGACGATCGCGGGCGACCTGCTGCGCACGGTCGGGCACGAGGGCGGGCCGCTCTCGCAGCGTCTCGCCGCCGAGCTCGCGAGCCACCTCGGTTTCGCCCTGCACTACGTGAGCGACCTGCCGAGCTCGACCCGGTCGATCACCGACCTCGAGAACGGGCGCATCTACCTGCCCGTCTCGAACGCGCCGGGCCGCGACCCTCGCGCCAACCTGCTGCAGGCCCTCGCCGGTCACGTGCTGGGCCGGCCGGAGCCGCGCGACTACGCCGAGTTCCTCACCCAGCGCGTCGAGTCGAACTATCTCGCGGCCGCGCTCCTGATCCCCGAGGGCGACGCGGTCGCCTTCCTGCAGCGGGCGAAGGAGCGCCGTGAGCTCGCCGTAGAAGACCTGCGCGACGCCTTCGCCGTCACCTACGAGACCGCCGCGCACCGCTTCACGAACCTCGCCACCGAGCACCTGGGTATTCCCGTGCACTTCCTCAAGGTGTCGCCGGCCGGCGTGCTCTCGAAGGCCTACGAGAACGATGCGGTGCAGTTTCCGAAGGATGCCCTGGGCGCGGTCGAGGGGCAGCTCGTGTGCCGCCAGTGGTCGGCGCGGCAGGTGTTCGACGAGCCCGACCGCTTCAGCGCGTACCACCAGTACACGGACAAGCCGACGGGCACCTACTGGTGCACGTCACGCATCGAGTCGGGCTCGGCTGGCGAGTTCTCGATCTCGGTCGGCACGCCGTTCGCGCACGTCAAGTGGTTCCGCGGGCGTGAGACCACGCGCCGCGGGGAGTCGAGCTGCCCTGACCCGGCGTGCTGCCGGCAGGCCCCGGCACCGCTCGCCGAGCGTTGGAGCGGGGCCGCGCGACCCCAGGCGCGCATCCACTCGTCTCTCCTTGCCGCACTGCCGACGGAGTCGTTCCCGGGGGTCGACCAGACCGAGGTGTACGGGTTCCTCGAGCGGCACGCCCCGCGCGCGTAGCCCTGCGCGGGCCGCGCCCGCGCCGAGTGCGCCCGCCCGCACGCCCGGTTCTGTTCGCAACTCAGGCAGAGCCGACACAGGTGCGTGGTTCCCACGGCACATCGGTGCGCTCTGCCTGAGTTGCGAACGCTCACCGGCGTAGGGTCGGCGCATGGAGTTCGTGATCGACGCCAGTTCGGCGACGCCGCCGTACGAGCAGATCCGCGTGCAGGTGCGGGATGCCGTCGCGAGCGGGGCGCTCGCGCCGGGCGCGAAGCTGCCGCCCGTGCGACGTCTCGCCGAGGAGCTCGGGCTGGCCCTGAACACGGTCGCCCGCGCCTACCGCGAGCTGGAGGCCGACGGCGTCGTGGAGACGCGCGGCCGCAACGGCACTGTGGTCTCCCCGCATGGCGACGCGACCGAGCGGGCCGCGCAGGAGGCGGCGACGGTCTACGTGGAGACCGTGCGACGGCTCGGCATCGCCGACGACGACGCCCGCGCCCTCATCGACGCGGCACTGCGCACCTAGTCGACACAGGCTCTCAGCGCGCCGATTGCCGCCCGCGGACGACCGGCGCGAGTGCGACGAGCGACCGTGCCCGCACAGCGCCCCACCACAGCCCGGCCCCGTAGGCGAGGTCGTCGAGCCGCCGCGCGACGACGAACGCGAGGGGGTTCACGCGCGCGCGCGTGCGGTACTGCTCGTAGACGGCATCCGCAACGGCCGCGACGAGTGCAGCGCGGCGCACCCGCCGCGAGGCGAGGCCCGCGACGAGCGTGATCGGCCACCAGTGACGCAGCAGCAGCTCGCCCGTCTGGGCCGTCGCGGCGATGGCCCCCATTCCGACGAGGGATGCTGTCACACGGGCCCGCGACCGAGCAGGCCGCAATCGCCGGGCGATGCGCACCCCGGCCACGACCGCCGCACCCGCGGCGACCGGTACCGACCAGCGCCGCTGGGCAAGGAGCGCTCCGACGACGACGAGCGTCCACGGCGTGTAGACGGCGGGAGCGATGACCTGCCCGTGCCGGCGCCCCAGGTCGGCGCCGCCCGTGCCGTAGAACGCCTTGCGGGCCAGCCAGTCGACGAGTCGATCGCGGTGCTCGTGTCGAGCCTCGACGGCCGGCTCGTACCGCACGCGCCACCCCTGCTCGCACAGCCGCCACACGAGGTCGACGTCTTCGGCGACGCGCATGCCGGGGCTGAAGCCCGCTCCCAGGGCCTCGACGCGGCCGACGAGGCACGCCGCCGGCAGCCACGACGCGCGCGCGCCGGGCCGCACGACGGTGGGCTCGCGCCCGAGGTCGAGCGACGAGCGCGCGTCGTCGTAGCGCGTGATCCAGTTCGCCGCTCGTGCCGGAGCGAGACCCGCGATGCGGGGAGCGACGAGCGCGACCCGTGGGTCGCTGAAGTGGCGCAGCAGCAGCGGCAGGGTGCGAGCATCCAGTTCCATGTCGCTGTCGACGAAGGCGACGAAGGGCGTCGCGATGTGCTCCAGTCCCGCGTTGCGGGCCCCCGCGGGGCCGAGGTTCGCGGGCAGGCGCACGGTGCGCGCGCCGGCCTCGACGGCGACCGCCTCGATGCTCGAGGGGTCGAGCGAGGCGTCGTCGACGACGATCACGGGCACGGCGCCTCCCAGCGAGCCGAGCAGACGCCGCAGCTGCGCCGGCCGATCACGCACGGGGATCACGACCGTGACGAGATCGCGCAACTGCTCGCCGGGCAACCGCAGCTCGGCGAGCACGGGGGTCGCGAGGCCCGCCTCGAGCAGCGTCTCGGCGAGCTGACGGGAGCGCGCATCGACGACCGTGATGGTTCTGTCGACGACGAGAGCCCGCGCGATCTCGGTCAGGTACAGCACCCGCGTGGGCGCCCCGCCGACGAGCGTCGCACCGTCGTCGTGCGTGCGCACGCGGTCCCCGAGCCGCACGACGAACCCGTCGGGCAAGGCGCCTCGCGCGGTCCCGGTCACAGCGCCTCGAGCCGTCCGTCGGCGTCGACGCTCCAGCGCTGGATGCGCACGATCGCCTCCGCGATCATCCCGGCCAGGAGGGCCGCCCCTTCCTCTGCGGATGCTCCGCGCGGGTCCCCCAGAACGCCCGACGGCGAGACCTGCCGCAGCCGGCCGTCGCGCAGCGCGGGCATCGCGTCGGCGAGGGCACCCGTGTAGCCGTCCACGTCGTCGTGCGGCCCCACCGACGCGGGCGCGAGGTGCAGCATGAGCGAGGTCTCGATGCGACCAGCGTGCGCGTCGGGCACGACACCCTGCGGCACCTCGGGCACGCACGGCAGCCACGCGACGTCGTGGCCTTCGCCGCGCATCCTCACGACAGTGTCGCGCACCGTGGCCGCATTGCCGCCGTGGCCGCTCACGACGAGGATGCTCCGGGCCCACGTGCTCGCCGACCGCACGAGCTCGACGAGCACGGCGGCGAGCGCCTCACCCCCGATGGAGAGCGTGCCGGGAAACCCCTGGTGCTCGCCGCTCGAGCCGAAGGGCATCACGGGCGCGAGCACAGCATCCGCTGCCTCCGCAGCGCCGGTGGCGACGGCGGCCGCGACGAGCGCGTCGACCGTGAAGGGGAGGTGGGGGCCGTGCTGCTCGGTCGAGCCGAGCGGCACGATCACGAGCGGGCGCTCGGGCACGTCGGGCCACGGTTGCTCGTCGAGTCGCACCACGGTCTCCACGCTAGCCCGCGATACCTGTTCCACTCCCCCGGCGCGACGGCCGCCCGGCACGCCGGGCTCAGCGCACGCGCGCGAAGTCGTCGGGCACGTAGAGCTCCTCCCGACCGACCTCGGCGAGGGATCCGACGCCGAGGCCGAGCAGTGCCGAGTCGATGCCGCCGCGCATGATGTCGAGCACGTTCTCGACGCCGGCCTGGCCGTTCGCGGCGAGGCCCCAGAGGTAGGCACGGCCGATCATGACGGCCTTGGCCCCGAGGGCTACCGCCTTGACGACGTCGGAGCCGCGCCGCACTCCTCCGTCGAGCACGATCTCGACCTGGTCGCCGACCGCCTCCGCGATACCGGGCAGCATGCGGATCGGTGCGGGAATCGTGTCGAGGTTGTTGCCGCCGTGGTTGGAGACCGAGATGGCGGTCGCACCGATGTCGATCGCCCGCTTCGCGTCCTCGATGCGCCCGATGCCCTTGAGCATGAAGGGGCCGTCCCACTGCTCGCGCAGCCACTTCACGTCGTCCCAGCTCGGCGGGGGCGTTCCCATCCATTCGCCGTAGGCGCCGAAGAAAGTCGGCGGCTCACCTCCCGCCTTGGGCTTGAGGTTGGGCGCCTTGAGGTCGGGAACGCGGAACGTCTTCGCGAAGGACCAGAGCCACGGGATGCGCGGCAGCGCGTGCGGCGCGAATCCGAGCGCGGCACCGAGGGTGAGCTTCTCCGGAATCTGCGGGCTGCCCCAGTCGCGCCCGTGCGAGAACGACCAGTCGAGGGTCGCGATGAGCCCCTTGGCACCGGCGGCACGAGCGCGCTCGAGACGATGAACCATCTCCTCGCGGGATCCGCTCCAGTAGACCTGGAAGAAAGTGTTCCCGTTCGCGGCGACGACGTCCTCCACGGGCTTGGAGGCGAAGGAGCTCAAGCCCATGATCGTTCCGCGATTGGCGGAGGCGCGGGCCACGGCGACCTCGCCCTCGGGGTGCACCGCCTGCACGCCCGTCGGCGAGATCATGACGGGCAGGGAGATGGGAATGCCCATGACCTCCGTGGAGAGATCACGCTCGGCGTGGTGATCGGCGATGCGCGGAGCGAAGCCGATCTCGCTGAACGCGGCGATGTTGTCATCGAGCGTGACGCCCTTCTCGCTTCCCGCGATGAGGGCGCCGTACACCGGAGCAGGCAGTCGGTCCTTCGCGCGACGCTGCGCCTCGGCGACGGTCTCGAACCAGGCGTTGCGGCTCATGGGGTTCTCCTTCTTCGATGCCCGGCCGCGGCGGCGGTCGGGGTTCGGTCGTGGATCAGGTGGTGAAGATGCGGGTGAGGGCGGTCGCGACATCGCGATGGGTGGTCACGGTCTGCAGGGTTCCCTTCCCGACAGCGGACAGCTCTCGCGCGAGCTCCTCGTCGTGCTCGCCGCTCAGGTCGAGCAGCACGTCGAGCCGGGGTAGGCGAGCTGCGAGAGGGCGCGGGTCGGGGCCGGCGTTGTGCACGCAATCGGACAGCAGGATCACTCTCGCATCCTGCGCTGGGCGTGCGCGCAGTTCGGCGGCGGCGAGCTCGAGCGGGAAGCCCACATTCGTGAGACCCCGCGCGGGGATGCTCGTGAGCAGGTCGAGCAGCCGATCGGGGCTCTGCTGCTGCCCGAAGGTCTGCAGCACCGCGGCATCCGACCAGAAGGCGATGACCGCAAGGTCGTCGTGCGCGAGTTCGCCCGCGAGGGCTCCCACCACGGCCGCGGCGGTGCGGATGCGCTCCCCCTTCATCGAGCCCGACGCATCGACGACGAGCACGAGGGCACGGCGGGTGCGCACGCGCTCGCGCACGATGATGTCCTCGTCGTCGGGCACGGGCCGCTCGGCGAGCATCTCGATCGTCTTGTCGAGGTCGATCTCGTCGGAGCCTCGACGGTATGGCATGCTCGCGAGAGCCCCCGCCCCACGCTGGGAGCGAGCATCCCGCTTCGGCCTCGGAATCATGAGCCGCGACGCGATCTGCCGAGCGAGCGCCCGCACCGAGGCATCGAGCGCCCCGGAGGCCTCGACGGGCACGAGCTCGGCCGCCTCGTCGGTGAACCCCTCGGCCGTCCCGCCCGGGCGCGTCCTCGCGTGCCCCGTGCGACGGCCCGGCCGGGAGCGGAAGACCACGCCGGCGCCGCCCTGCCCCGGCTCGAAGACCGTCGGGGAGGAGTCGAGCTGCTTGGGGGTGCGCCGCAGCGGTCGGCTCGGGGTGGTCTGTCGTCGACCCGTGCGGCGCGTCTGAATCGGGGAGTCGACGACGATATCCCTTCATCCGGGCTCGGCCAGCGCGGGGTCGAGCACGAAGTGGTCCTCCCAGATCTCGCGCAGCACCGCTTCGGGGCTGACGTCGACGGCCTCGTCGATGTGGATGCGACCGGAGAGCGCGACGACCATCGAGTCGTACACGAGCTCGGGGTAGCGCTCATCCTCGGGCGAGGCGACGCCGCGCAGCTCGGCGAGCTGGCCGGCGACGGCCACGAGGTCGATCGCGCCTCGGACGCTCGACCCCTGACGGATGTGCGGATGCTCGCGCGTCGCGCGCGTGACCGCGACGGCATCGGCCACGAGTCGGTCGGCGATCGGCCCGGAGGGCTCTGCCCGCAACCGCACGATGCTCTCCTCGGCCGGGGCCTCCTGGTAGTCGACGGCGAGCCGATTGAGCCGGTCGGTGATCGAGGACGACAGCTTGGTCGTGCCGACATTGTCGTAGGGGTTCATGGAGGCGATGACCCGGAAGGTGGGCTTCGCCTCGACCATGCCGACTCGGGGTATCGCGAGCCGACGATCGGCCATGGCGGTGAGGAGGGTGTTGAGCGTGTCGTCCGGTGCCCGGTTGAACTCCTCGATGTACAGGAAGCCGCCGGTCTGCATGGCCTCGGTCAGGGGGCCCGAGACGAAGTTGTCGGGCGAGTAGTCCTCCCGCAGAACGCGCGAGGGGTTGTGGTGGCCCACGAGCTTCGCCGGTGTCAGGTCGGCGTTGCCCTCGACGAACAGCAGGGGGATGCCCCACTCCTCCGTGATGGCCCGCAGCAGGGTGGTCTTGCTCGTGCCAGGAGGGCCCTCGAGCACGATGTCGCGGCCGGCCGCGACGGCCCCGAGCGGGAGTTCGATCTCGCGCGCGCGGCCGCCGAGGGGCCCGGCGACCCGATCTCG
>NZ_JAVKCK010000006.1:0-349478 GCF_040286215.1 Microcella sp. | reverse complement strand
GGCAACCCCGAGCAGGCGGTCGAAGAGCTGAAGAAGTTCGAGGCTCTGGGGGTCGAGCACCTGGTGTTCGACTTCCGCTTCAAGTTCGACCGGTACTTCGAGCAGATCGAACTCCTCGGCACCGAGGTCATCCCCAAGATGCAGTGATGCCGTCCGCCGCGATGGGGCTTGCACCAGTGGTTCGACCGCGGCGACTCGACTCCACCCACCCCCTCCAGACCGTGGCGTCGCGATGAGGCGACCTACGCAGAACAGAGAGTTGTGAATCCATGTCCAATCCGGCGACAGAGAGTGCGGCTCGCACAGCCCCGTTCATCGACGTGAAGTCCGTCACCGTGCGCTACGACCTTTCGCGGACGGGCGGTACGCTCACCGCCGTCGAGGACGTCAATCTGACGATCTCCGAGGGTGAGTTCGTGACGGTGCTCGGCCCGAGCGGGTGCGGCAAGACAACCGTCATGAACGTCATCGCGGGCCTCGTGGAGGCGAGCGAAGGCGAGGTCCTCGTGGACGGTCGTCGAGTTGAGGGCCCTGGCCCCGAGCGGGCCGTGGTCTTCCAGGACTACGCGCTACTGCCCTGGCGCAGCGTCTTCGACAACGTCAAGTTCGGGCTTGAGATGCAGGCGCATCTCAAGTCTGAGGACTGGCGCATGCGGGTTCAGGAGGCGATCGACCTCGTGGGCCTGAGCGGATTCGAGAACTCCTATCCCCGGGAGCTCTCCGGCGGGATGCAGCAGCGCGTGGGCCTGGCGCGGGCGATCGTGGCGGAGCCGCGCATCCTGCTCATGGATGAACCGCTCGGCGCCGTCGACGCTCTCACGCGAGAGGTGATGCGCGATGAGATCGAGAAGCTGATCACGGCGACGGGCAAGACCGTGATCTTCATCACGCACTCGATCGAGGAGGCGATCCTCCTCGGAGATCGCATCGTGGTCTTCAAGAGCCACCCCGGTTCGGTGCTCGAGGAGATCACGGTAGACCTGCCGCGGCCACGATCTGAGCGCGGTGCCCAATCCGACCCGCGGTACCTCGAGTTGCGCGATCACCTCTGGGAGGTACTGCAGAACGAGGCCACGGCGGCGTCTCGCGGTGGTCGCGCATCATGAGTTCCCTGTTCGCCGTCCAGGCGGGCTCGCGAGGCTCCAAGGGTCTCGCAGGATTCATAGCCGGCCTCAGCCCGCGTGGTCGCGCGCTCCTCATCGCTGCGGAGATCGTGATCCTCCTCGTGATCTGGCAGGTGCTCGTCGGAAGCCTGGAGCTCGTCAATGCAGTCTTCTTCCCGCCGCCGCTCGACGTCGTCGACGGTCTCGGCGATCTCATCGCCGCAGGCACGCTCGGTCAGGCGGCCGCGAGTTCAGCACAGTCCTGGCTCACCGGATATGGCATGGCGGTTCTCATCGCCGTGCCCCTCGGCCTGCTCATGGGCACCTCAGTTCCCGTCGATCGTGTGTTCGGCCCGATCGCCTGGACGCTCTATGCGGCCCCGGCAGTAGCGTATGCGCCACTCACGAAGGCCTGGTTCGGCTTCGGGGCGGGCCCGGTCGTTTTCCTGGTAGTGATCAGTGCGGTGTTCCCGATCATGCTCAACCTCGCTGCTGGGATCCGCACGACGAGCCCGTCGCTGCTGCGCGCTGCACGCGTCTACGGCGCATCGCGGGGAGAGATCTATCGGAAGATCCTGCTTCCGTCGACCGTCCCCTTTCTCTTCGCCGGTCTGCGGCAAGGTGCCGTGCTGGCCACCATCGGAATGGTCGTGGCTGAGATCACAGGGTCGACGGTCGGCATGGGAGCGGTGATTATTCGATCCGCGAACACGTACAACACTGACCAGTCATTCGCCGCTATCGCGCTCATTGTCCTGTGGAGCATCAGCATGACCCAGATCGTTAGCTTGGTGGAGAGGATCGTCGCGCCGTGGAATCGAAAGAAGGTGAGCTCGTGAGCCCCACGATGCCCGTACGGGCAGTGACACAGTCCAGGTTCCGTACGAAGCGACGGGACGGCGAAGCGCGCTGGAAATTGCTGCTCCTCGGGGTGATCGGCGTGATCCTTCTCGTGTGGGAAGCTGTGGTGACCTGGCTCGAGCTGATTCCCGCGGTGTTCCTCCCCCCGCCGAGCGCCGTTGGCCCCGCCTTTGTCGAGCTCGTGTTGCGCGATGACTTCTGGTCCGCCTTCGCCTACAGTCTGCAGAACCTCGCGATCGGGGTCGTCTTCGCCGTCGTCGTCGGGGTCGTCGTCGGGCTCGCGGTCGGCTGGTTCCCCGTGCTTCGCTTCACCGTCGCGCCGTTCCTCTGGCTCTTCTACTCGACGCCGAAGGTAGCGCTGGCCCCCCTCATCATCCTCATTCTGGGCCTGGGCAACGAGTCGAAGATCGCGCTCGTCTTCCTCCTCGCGGTCTTCCCCATCCTCCTCAACACCATGGAGGGTGCGCTGACCGTGAACCGGTCGCTCGTGAACGCCGGTCGTGTCTTCGGGGCGAATGGAGTGAGTCTGGGCGTAAAGGTGCTCATTCCCGGCACACTGCCGTTCAGCCTCATCGGCATTCAGCGTGGCGCGGCGCTCGGTTTCACCGGCGCTGTTCTCGGAGAGTTCCTCGGCGGCGCAGGCGGGCTAGGTCACCTGCTCGAGCGCGCCACGTTCGACTTCAAGATGGACGAGGCCATCGCGATCGTCATCGTCATGGTGATCATCGCGAACCTGACGCTTACGCTCATCGGCATTCTTCGACGGCGATTCGCACCGTGGTACGACGACAAGACGACGGTGAGCGCGGGGTGATCGGCGCCGCCGACGGCCCGGGTCACGGTCACGAGAGGAAAGGACGCTGCGCATGCACCGAGAGACGATAACGCCGGAGTCGATCTACTCGCCCACGTGGGAGTTCAGCCAAGCGGTCAAGGTTCAGGATCCTCGAACGACTCTGTACGTGAGCGGCATCATGGGCTACCGACCGGATGGCACGATGCCGGAGGGAATGGTGGCTCAGGCCGAGCAGGCCTACGCGAACCTGCGCGCCGTTCTCGAGGAGGCCGGGGGATCCCTCGCCGACATCGTGAAGGTGACCGTCTTCGTCGGTGAGGACTTCATGTCCCATCGTGAGGAGATGCGGTCTGTCCGATCTCGTTTCTGGCCCTCCGCGCCCTACCCCGCGAGCACGCTCGTGCGTGTCGCCGGTTTCGCCAACCCTGAGTACCTGTTCGAGATCGAGGCAGTCGCCGCACTCGGATAGCGCACAGCCCGGCGGCCGGGGCCGCGCCAGCGGCTGGGAGGCGCCCCCCCCCCCGCCGCTTGCCGTTCGCACTCTTGTGCGCGCCGTTCGCTGCCCGCGCCGCAGCGCGACCGCGGCTCTGCGCGCCAGAGGACTCCAGCCGGTCGTGGTAACTCATGTGCGCGTGTCTCGACGTGGGATACGCGGATGGCCACCAGCGCGGCGACGGATTCGCCGCACTGATGGCTATCGCTGTGTCTCGCTGGAGTGCACTCTGCCGTGAGCCCCGGGTGGTTGCCGTGAGCTTCCTGCAGCAGTGGAGGAGAGAGAGGGCCTCCGCAGCTGCTCAGCACGGAAGGGGGCGACCCTGGCGGGCCGCCCCCTCTGGGGAACCGAAAGTCAGTTCCGCACGAGAACTACGGGTAGTTCAGCTCGTCGCCGGTGACTCCGTCGTTGTCGATCCCGAGGAGCTCTTGGGCTTTGAGCAGATAGCCCAGGTCCACGTTCTCCGAGAAGTCGAGAGGCTGAAGGGACTGGGTCTCGATTGTGATGTCCCATGCCTCCTCATCGACGTAGAGGTTCGGGCAGGCGAGGTGGCCGTCGAGAACCCACGGGGTGTCCTGCACGCGCAGGTCCGCGACGTCGAAGTCGGCGGCCTCGTAAATGTCGAGCACCTCATCCTTGTTCTCGGGCAATTCACCCAGACCAGGGGCCGTGATGAGGTCAAGCGCCTTCATCGTCGCCCGCAGGAAGCGGACGGCCGAATTCGGGTTCTCAGCAAGCCAGTCGGAACCGGCGAGGTGGAAGTCGTTCGCCCAGTTCTGCACTGATTCGATGATGATGTTCGCCCCGTACTCCTCAAGCGCGGGACGATCGTCGCCGTAGAACGGGATGACGCTCACGCGGTCGTTGACGAGGAACTCACGCCAGGTTGCAGAGTCGGGCCCGGGGTAGACGATTTCGACGTTTACGGTGTCCAGATCCCAGCCGTAGTCTGCGAGAACGCGAGCGCGCTGGAACTCCGCGGGGTCGCCCGCGGTGCCGGCCAGCACGACGGCCGTTCCATCGAGGTCCTCGATGGAGTCGATGTCAGGCTGCGTGGCGAAGTCGAAGTTCTGGCGGCAGTAGTGGCCGCTCAGGAGCTCGATCTCGACGCCTCCGCGGATCGCCTCGATCACGGCGCCGGCGCTCTCGACGCCGATGTCTGCGCTACCGCTCGAGACCGCAGCGGCGACGTTGTCGGCCGTGATGACCTCGACCGTAAGTCCCTCTTCCTCGTACCAGCCCTTCGCCGACGCGACTTCGTACATCGAATACATCGTGATGTCGGGGAAGGGGATGGCGACGGTGATGTCGGTGTCCTCGGCCGGACCGATCTCGCCCTCGGGGAACGTGACGCCCTGCGAGGAGTCTCCGTCGCCGGGCGCTGCGCCGTCGTCGGTACCCGGATCTGCAGCGCATCCCCCGAGTAGCGCCATGGTGGACAGCGTCGCGATCGCGCCGACCCCCAGCTTTCGTGTGAGTGTGCTCATAGCTCTCTCTTTTCCTCTCATGGTGAGGCGCGGGCGCTTCCACGTTCGACACGGCACCCTTGCCTGTGTGCTGGATACGGTATCCAGAATGTGCTTTGCTGTCTACAGACGGTCACCAAATCGTGATACGGGGATACTCAGGGGCACAAGTCGTCGCGATCGGCGCAGATTGGGAGCAGACATGAGCAACGCGCAGCGGCCATCCATCGCAACCGGCATGAACGATCTCCGGTCGGCCATAGCTCGAGATCCGCAAAGAGGCATCATGCGACCGTGGATCTCAGCGCGAGTCGTGGACGGCGTGCATGGAGCGGCAGAGTTCGAGCAGTACGGGCGTCGATTCCGCTTCGACTGCGACGAAGCTCACGAGAGAGGCGGCTCTGAAGCGGGCCCGAGCCCCATGAGGTATCTCCTCGCCTCCATCGCGTTTTGCTCTCAAGGCTGGATCGCGAAGTCGATCCTCGAGCGCGGTGTTCCCGCGCGGGTTGCGGGCGTCGACGTTCGCACGATACTCGATATGGGGGGTGAGCTCGGTGTGCCCGGCGCCACCGTCTATCCGCCGTGGTTCGTCGTCGATGTCCGCATTGAGGATGCGCGAGGCGCCGATCCTGATGCCCTCGTTCTCGCGGTGCAGCACGGCGTTGAGCACTGCCCGATTACCTCCCTCGTACTGCAGTCGGTGCCCGTGCACCTTGTGGTGCGGACTGACGACGACGTGGTTCTCGACGACCGCCCGCGCGACGTTGTGCGGGCCGACAGCACGCCCGTGAGCCGATGAGCGCCGACACGCTGCTGCGCAATGCGACGGCGATCACGATGGACCCTGATCTCGGCGTCATCGCTCGCGCAGACCTTCTGATCAGGAATGGGTCGATCGTCGAAGTGGGCCCCGCCGGCACCGTGGGCACGGTCGACGTGGATGAGATTCTCGATCTCGACGGCCGAGTGATCCTCCCCGGTTTCGTGGACACTCATCTCCACCTCTGGAACAGCATGTTCCGGGGCATCATCACGGGCTACGGCGGTCGGGCGTACTTTCCCGTCAAGCGGAGACTCGCTGCGCACGTGAGGCCTGAGGACACCGCTGCGTCGACGGCGCTAGGGCTCGCGGAGTGCATCGGGGCGGGAATCACGAGCGTCGTGAACTGGCATCACAACCTTCGCTCGCCGGACGACGCCGACGCGACGATCGACGCGCAGGTGGCCTCGGGCGCGCGGACGCGTCTCGCCTATGGCAACCCCGATGCCTGGAACGCCTCTCGCCCCATGGACTTGATCGACGTCGCGCGCCTGCTGAGGGCGCCCTCGAGGCCGCGTTTCGACGTCGGCCTCGCCGTACGCGGCCCGACACGGGCTGAAGAGCATGTCGTGCTCGAGGAGTGGACGTTCGCGCAGGAGTCAGGGCTGCCGTTGACCCTGCATATGGGCGGACGGCGCGCGGATGTGGATCGGTATGCCGACATCGCACAGATGGACCGTCGGGGCCTCCTCATCCCGCAGCTGCAGGTCGTCCACGCGGTGGACGCGACGCCGTCAGAGCTCGTGCTCCTCGGCGAGCGCGGAGTGTCGCTCTCTGTCAGCCCGGTGACGGAGATCACGTCGATGGGGGTGCCTCCGGTGACTCAGGCGATGGCTGCCGGAATGACGGTGAGCTTGTCCAACGACTCGCTCGCTCTCCCCGGGCGGGCCGACATGTTCGCACAGATGCAGGCGCTCGTGCGGCTCACGCAGTTCGCGGACCCGGGGCGTGCGGTATCGCCGCAGCGTGCCCTGCAGCTGGCGACCATCGAGGGGGCGCGCGACCTCGGATGGGAGAGCGAGGTGGGCAGCCTCAGCCCCGGCAAGCGGGCCGACATGATGATTCTGGATGCTCGGCTGCCCGGAATGGGCCCGGGCGTCGATCCCGTGCACACCGTAGTGATGGCGGGAGGGGTGGAGCATGTTCAGCATGTTCTCGTCGATGGCGAATGGCTCAAGCGGGACGGGCGACTTGTCGCCGACACGGAGCGCGTCGTCGAGGAAGCGAGGGGCGCGATCAGCGCCGTGATGGAGCGTGCGGGCTGGCCACTAGACGACCTGGAAGGGTTGATCGGCGGTGTGGGTATGGACGAATGACCCCTTTTTTGGATACTGTATCCATAGATACTCACGGGTCACCGGCCGGTGACTAACAGCTCGGGAGAAGGGAGACTCATGCGCGCTGCACGACTCGCATCCAGCGGGATGGAGCACCTCGCAGTCGAGGAGATCCCTGCACCGGCGCCCGACCCGGGGGAGGTGCTCGTGCGGGTCGAGGCGGTGGGCATCAATCAGCTCGACCTCAACGTGATCGCCGGAGTCGGACCCGGAGCCGCCGCACAGTTGCCGCGCACCCTGGGCATCGACCCCGTCGGACGCATCGTCGAGCTGGGAGACGGCGTGACGGACTCCCTGCTGGGTCTTCGCGTCGCCGTGAAGCCGAACATCCCCTGCGGTCGATGCGCCTACTGCCAATCCGACCAGGAGGGGCTGTGCCCCAAGCAGACCGTGGTCGGAGTGCACCGTGATGGCGGAGCTGCAGAGCTCGTCGCGGTGCCGGCATCCAGCGTCTTCGCCATTGACGACATCCCCGTCGAGCACGCGGTCGCCGCGATGCACAGTCTGCCGATCGTGATTCGGGCGCTGCACGCGGCGGGAGACATCTCCACCGGTCAGACGGTCGTTGTCTCCGGCCTCAGCGGCGTCCTCGGACACGTGGCCGCCCAGTACGCCCTGGACCGCGGGGCGCGCGTGATCGGCTGCGCTCGCCGATCCGTCGCCGTGCCGGAGGGAGTGGACCTCGTCGTCGCGGCTCCGTCCGATCTCGGTTCGGCTATCCGGGAGCGCGCTCCCGAGGGTGCAGACCTCGCCCTTGACACGACTGGCAGCGCGACCGTTGCAGGCGAGCTGGCGACCGCGCTGGGATGGGCGGGGCGGCTCGCGCTGTGCACCGCCTCCGTCTCGACCGCTCTGTCGCTCGACATGAGAGCCCTGTACCTGCAGCGACAGACGATCGTGGGCTCCGCGAGCGCGCACTACAGCGATGTCAGGCTCGCGCTGGATCTCGTGCGGCGAGGCATCGTCACGCCGCGCATCGATCGGGCTTTCGACTTGTCCTCCATCAGTGATGCCTATGCGCGATTCACTGCCGAGAACCGCACGGGAAAGGTGGTCGTCCATGTCGCCCCAGGAGAGTGAGGCTCAGACTGGTCCCCTCGCGCGAGTGAGAGTCATCGAACTCGGCCAGTACATCGCCGGGCCCTACGCGGGCAAGCTGCTTGCCGACTGGGGAGCAGACGTCATCAAGATCGAGTCCCCCGACGGCGACCCCATGCGGCGCTGGGAAGGCAAAGCAGGGTACAGCCCACAGTTCGCCGCCTACAACCGCGGCAAGCGCAGCGTCGTCCTCGACTTGAAGACCGACAGCGGCCTCGCGGCACTGCTGCGGCTCGCGCGCGACGCGGACGTCGTGCTCGACAACTTCCGGCCGGGAGTCGCTGACCGTCTGGGCTTCGGGCCGACGGCGCTCGCGGCGCTCAACCCGCGCGTCGTGACGTGCTCCATCACTGGATTCGGCGCGGTGGGCCCGATGGCGCACCGACCCAGCTACGACACCGTCATCTCCGCCGTGGGCGGCATGTACAGCCAGATCGTCCCGGCAGACTCGGTGCGCCCGCTGGGGCCCGCCTTCTCCGACCTCCTCGCCGGGCAGGCCGCCGTGCAGGGCGTCCTCGCTGCGCTCGTCTCCCGTGCGACAAGCGGGATAGGGCAGCACGTCTCCGTGCCGATGGTGGGGGCACTCGTGGACTTCCTCACCGAGTCGGCGTCGACCTACCTGCAAACAGGGGCGGTGTCCCATCCGGATACGCGGCCGAGGCGTGCCCAGGCCTTCGGGCTGACGGCGAGCGACGGCAAGGCGTTCGTAGTCCACCTCTCCGTCCCCGAGAAATTCTGGCGCGGCCTGCTCGACGTTATCGAGCGCCCGGAGCTCGCGGACGACCCTCGCTTCGCGGCACGGGAGGGTCGCGTGAAGAACTACGACGAGCTGGACGCCGAGCTCAAGTCCGTCGCGGCGACGCGGCCCCGGGCCGAGTGGTTCGCGCGACTCGAGGAGCACGACATTCCTCACGGCCCCCTCAACACGGTCGCCGATCTCTTCGACGACCCCCAGCTGGCGGCGATGGACCTGGTGGAGGATCTCACGCTTCCCGATGGAAGCGTGGTGCGAACGCCCCGCAATTCCCTGGGCTTCTCGCAGTCCGCCCGCCCCAGCTACACCGCTGCCCCGTTGCTGGGGGAGCACACCGAATCGGTGCTCGACGAGGTCGGGCTACCGTGAGCGCGCAAGGAGAGAGTCAGTGAGCATTCCCGAGCACATCGTCGCGATCGACGCCCACACGCACCCGCAGACGGAGGAGTTCATCGCCGCCATGGGTCAACGGCATCAGCAGATGTCGCAGCACTTCGGGCGCCAGCGCCCAGTCGTGAGCTTCGCGGAGCAGGCGGACGCCTACCGTGAGCGCAAGATGATGGCCGTCATCGTCAACTCAGACTCCGAGACCACGAGCGGCATCAAGGGCGCCCCCAACGACCTGCTCGGTCGGGCTCAGGCCGAGCATCCCGACGTATTCCTCGCCTTCGCCGGAATCGATCCCTGGAAGGGTGCCGCAGCGATCGAGGAGATCAAGAGGATGCACGGCGAGTACGGCATCAAGGGGGTCGGGGAACTCAACCCCTCCCGACAGCGCTTCCTGCCCAACGACCCCCGCTTCGCCCCGATCTGGGAGACCTGCAGCGAGCTCGGTCTCGCCGTCATGTTCCACGGCGGCTTTCCCGGAGCCGGAGCCGGCACCCCGGGCGGCGGCGGCTACCGCCTCGAGAACGCGAGGCCGATTCCCTACATCGACGATGTCGCGGGAGAGTTCCCCGAGCTGCGGATCATCAGCGCGCACCCGGCATGGCCGTGGCACCTCGACAACCTCGCGATGGTCTGGCACAAGTCGAACGTCTACCTGGATCTCTCGGGGTGGGCGCCGAAGTACCTGCCGCCGGAGGTCGTGCGCTATGCCGACTCCCTCATCTCGGATCGCGTGCTCTTCGGTTCCGACTGGCCGGTCATGACCGCCGACCGGTGGATGACCGAGTTCGAGGCACTGCCCTTCAAGGCCGAGTCTCGGCAGAAGATCCTGCTCGACAACGCGCGCGCGCTGTTCGACCTCTGAGGGCGGAAGGACCCGACATGGCACACCTCGTGATGGCCGCGGCCACACCGCACAATCCCCTGCTCTGGCGCACGATGCGAGACCCTGTTCCCGACGACCTTCGGGGAGTGGCGGACAAGTTTTCTCTCATCGGCGCCACGATGCGCGAGCTCGGCGTCGACGTCATCGTGGAAGTGGGCACCGATCACGTGCGGCAGTTCTTCTCAGACAACTGCCCCGCCTTCATCATCGGGAAGGCCGACAGCTACCACGGCACGTTCGAGAACGAGGTGCGCACCTTCGGAATGGAGTACTGCGAGGTGCGCGGGCATCGGGAGCTCGCCGACCACATCGCGGGGCGCACCGTGCTGACCGACACGATCGACTTCGCCGTGAGTCACGAGTGGCGACTCGACCACGGGTTCATCATTCCGCTCGCCTACACGACCCCGGCGTTCGACATCCCCGTCGTGCCCATCCACGTGAACGCCACTCTCCCACCCCTCCCGCGCCCCGAGCGCTATGCCGTGCTGGGCCGGCACATCGCCGAGAGCGTGCGCTCGTGGGAATCGGATGCGCGTGTCGCTCTCCTAACCTCCGGACACATGGCGACCGAGATCGGCGGGCCGCGGCAGTTCCTCGGCGCCGGGTCTCCAGACCCGGAGTTCGACCGCGAAGCCGTCTCGTGGTTCCGCGACGGCGACCTCGAGGCGGCGATCGCCGGCTGCACCTTCGAGCGAGTCATGGCGGCGGGCAACGTGACCTATCAGCACGTCAACATCATCTCCGCACTCGCGGCGATGGACGGTCGCCCCGCCGACCTAGCCGAGGCGACCGAGTCACGGTACGCCTCGAGCCCCTTCTTCCTCTGGAGGAACGCATGAGCAAGTACATGATGAACAAGCTCATGAGAGCGATCGAGATGAGTGATCGCTCCGTGGAGTCCTATCTGCGCGACACGGAGGCCTTCGTCGACGGCTGGCTCGCGGGCGGTGCGGGGCCTGATGCGGTCGCCGACGACCGGGTACTGACCGACGAGGAGAGGTCGGCGTTCATCGCGCGCGACGAGGGCGAGTTGTATCGACTGGGGGCGCATCCCTATCTTCTCTGGCACTTCATCGAAGCCGTATGGGTGCACCAGGTCGACTGGCCCGATCTCAACGAGCGGTACCGTGCGGCGGTTCGACCCCACGGGTATCCGGACTACGTGGCGTGATGCCGAGCGCGCGCCGCGGCAGAATGAGGGCATGACACAGCCGCGTCTGACGATCTTCGCCCTCGAGGGCCTGCCCGAGTTCGCGTCGGGCGTCGACCTGCCGGCCGCCCTCGCCACAGCGTCTGCGCAGCAGGGCGTCGAGCCGGGCGACATCCTTGCCGTCACGAGCAAGATCGTGAGCAAGGCTGAGGGACGCATCGTGGCCGCCGCCGACCGCGAGCAGTCGATCACCGAGGAGACCGTGCGGGTCGTCGCCACGAGAGAGCACCCTGGCGGCGTGACGCGCATCGTCGAGAATCGTCTCGGGCTCGTCATGGCGGCGGCGGGAGTGGACGCGAGCAACACCGCCGAGGGCACGGTGCTGCTGCTGCCCCTCGATCCGGATGCGAGCGCCAGCGCGATCCGAGTTGCCGTCAGCGCGGCCATCGGCGGCGAGGTCGGCGTCATCATCACGGACACTGCGGGGCGGGCCTGGCGGGAAGGCCAGACGGACATCGCGATCGGCGGCAGCGGCGTGCGCCTCCTGGATGACCTGCGCGGGCAGCCCGACGCTCAGGGCCGGCTGCTCGACGTGACGGCTCCCGCGCTCGGCGATGAGCTCGCGGCAGCGGCCGACCTCGTCAAGCGGAAGGCGCTCGGGCTTCCGGTCGCCGTCATTCGGGGCATGACGCACCTGCTCGATCCCGCCGCTGCCGGCGCCCGCTCGCTCAATCGGGCCGCCGCCGACGATCTCTTCTCTCTCGGCACGGCGGAAGCCCGCGAGCAGGGTCGACGCGAGGAGCGTGCCGCACGCGCCTCCGGCGCGTACCTGCACAACGACTGAGCGCGGGGTCGCACGCGGAAGCGACCGTCGGTACGCTGACCCCACCGCACCACAACATGATGGGGAATCCTCGACGTGCGAGAGGGGGCATCATGCGCCGAATCGCCGAGTGGCGCCGACACGCGCCCCTGACCGTCGTGCTCGGCGCGATCCTTCTGCTCGCAGCGTGCGCGGAGCCGGAGCCCGAGAGCCCCGTTCCCGTGCACCCCTCCGAGGCGCAGGGCATCCAGCCTCCCCCGGGCGTCGAGCTCACCGAGAGCGAGTGCCTCGTCGGCGGGTGGCGCGTCGCCGGGGAGCCGCTGCGCGACTACCTGCGCGCTTTCGGCCCCGGCACCGATGTCGAGGTCGGCGGCCATCTCACCCTCGGCTTCACCGTCGATCGCTACTACGTCGAACCCCGCGTCGGCATCACGTGGCAGAACCGCGGGGAGGAGAGCCTCGCCTCGTTCGTGGGGGAGAGCGAGGGTTCCTACAGGATCGTCGACGGGATGCTCGAGGCCGCCGAGGAGCGGGACGATCTCGCCCTCGTCGACGTCGATCAGGGTCAGCGCAGCAGCGTCGACGAGCTCTTCCTGCGGCCGGTGACGGTCAACCCGATCACGGGGGCCTCCGTGGCCTGCTCCGGAGACGCATTGAGCATCACGACGACCGTCGGAGGGTTCGACGTGCGTCTCGACTTCGCCCGAGTGCGCTGACACGGCGCAGAGACCGCGCTCAGTTGGCGGGCCGAGAACTCTCGGCGGATTCGTCACCTCCCCGTGGCAGACTTCACCGCGTGACGACGTCGACGAGCACCGCGCCCGCGCCGACCCCCTCGGCGAGCGAGCCCTCCGCCGACGCGCCGATGAGCCCCGAGGAGTTCGGAGAGCTCGCGTCGAGCATCCGACTCGCCATGAACGGGGTCATGGACGGCAAGCCGGACGCCGTCGACACGGCGCTCGCCGTGCTGCTCGCAGAAGGCCACCTGCTCATCGAAGACGTTCCCGGCGTGGGCAAGACCATGCTCGCCCGCGCTCTCGCGCGGTGCATCGACGGCAAAGTCAACCGCATCCAGTTCACCCCCGATCTGCTGCCCGCCGACATCACCGGGGTGAGCGTCTACCGCCAGCAGCTCGGCACGTTCGAGTTCACGCCCGGCCCGATCTTCGCCCACATCGTCATCGGCGACGAGATCAACCGGGCGAGCCCCAAGACGCAGTCGGCGCTCCTGGAGTGCATGGAAGAGGGGCAGGTCACAGTCGACGGGCACACCCACGCGCTCTCCGCCCCCTTCCTCGTCGTCGCGACGCAGAACCCGATCGAGATGGAAGGCACCTACGCCCTGCCCGAGGCCCAGCGCGACCGGTTCATGGCCCGCATCTCTATTGGATACCCCGATCCAGAGAGCGAGGCCCTCATGGTGCGGGATCGCGAGCACGGCAGCCCTCTTGAGCGCCTCGCGCCCGTCGTCGACATTGCGGCGCTGAGGCGCATGATCGCGACGGTCCGAGAGGTCTACGTGAGCCCCGCTGTCGAGCACTACGCAGTCGCGATCGTGCAGGCCACCCGCGACGACCCCGCTCTGCGGCTCGGCGCGAGCCCCCGCGCCACCCTGCAGCTCGTACGCGCGGCCCGAGCCCGCGCCGCCATGGACGCGCGGGACTTCGTGCTGCCCGACGACATCGACGCCCTCGCGACGACCGTGCTGTCTCACCGCATGCTGCTCGTGCCGAGAGCCCAGCACCCCGACGGCCGACCCGCGCGCAGCGTCGACGAGGTTGTCGACCGCATCGTCGCCGCGACGACCGTGCCGGTGCCGATCGCCGGGGGCTGAGCCGATGCCGCGGCTGACCGCTCGCGGCGGGATCTTCCTCGTCGTCGGTGTCGGCCTGCTCGCTCTCTCCTATGCGGTCGAGCGGCCCGAACTGCTGCCGGCTGGTGCCATCGCTGTCGCCGCACCGCTTGTCGGCCTCCTCGTCGTCGCGAGCACGCGCCCGAACGTCGTCGTCTCTCGCCGCTTCGAGCCGTCGGTGGCTGTACAGGACGAGGTCGTGCGGGTGACGACCACGGTCGCGGGCCGGTCTCGCTCGGCCGAGTGGGTCGAACGCGTACCCATGCCGCCCGGTTTCGCCGGGCCGGGGCGCCTCGCTGACGTGCGTCTCACGCGCCCCGCCCAGTTCGGCTATCGCTACTGGCCTGAGCGCCGAGGGCTCGTCGAGGTGGGGCCCCTGCTCATCGAGGATCGCGACCCGTTCGCTCTCGCGGTGCGTGTCACTGACACGAGAACGGTGACCCCGCAGCTCGTACTGCCTTCCGTCATGCCTCTTCCGGTCGGGCCGGTTCCGGCTCCCGTGAGCGTGACGGGCACCCGCAGTGCGCGGTCCCGCACGCGCAGCGACGACGACGTCGTCACCCGCGAGTACCGCGACGGGGACGCCCTGCGGCGTGTCCACTGGCGGGTGACCGCGCGCCAGGGGGAGCTCATGGTGCGCCAGGACGAGCCGCAGGCCGGGCCGCGCAGCCGGATCATCATCGACACCCAGCGCTCCGGGTACCCGGACACCTCCGGGCGCAGCGCGCTGTCGAGCAGCATGTTCGAGTGGGCGGTGCGCTTCGCCGCCTCCGTCGCCGTGCACCTGGACGAGCGCGGATACGCGGTCGATCTCGCGACACCCGCGCCCGGGCCCGTCGATGCCCCGCACGCTGACGGTCCGGCGGGTGCCGCGCTCGGGGAGCTCGCTCTCCTCGAGCTCGGCGCCGACGACCCGCACCGCGAGCTCTCCGCAACGGGGGGCACCCTCCCCGTCGTCGTCGTCGCGGCGCGCCCCGACGCAGCGACGGTGAGCTGGATGCTCGGCCATCGCACCTCGTCGTCGGCAGCGGCTCCCGCTCTCGCGGTGCTCGTGGACGACGATCCGGCGCTCCTCCTCCCGGCCACGACTGTGTCGGCGACTGCGCGACGCGATGACGATGCCGCCAGTGAGACCGCCGCGCAGGCGTTCGCCCGGGCCGGCTGGATCGTCGCACGTGTGCCGCCCTCAGCCACGCCAGCGGAGGCCTGGCACGCGCTCGCCGGTGTGAAGCTCGATGCGCTGGGCGCCTCTGCGACGCGTGAGCCCACGACGGTGGTGCGCGATGCGTGACGCGAAGCGCGTGCGGTCACGACCGGCATCGGGGCTCGCACTGTCTGTCGCCGTGCTGCTCGCGATCACTGCCGCGCTCACCTCGTTCTCCGTCGTGCTTGAGGAGGGCGGCTGGCTGCTCTCGGCTCTCCTGACAGTCGCCGCGGTGATCTCGGCGGGCGCCGTCGCGCGCCATCGTGTGCAGGTCTGGCGACCGCTGTGGTCTCTCCTGGCGGCGGCGGCAGCGGGCGTTCTCAGCCTGCAGCTGCAGTTCGCGGCCGACACGGCTCTGCTCGGTGTTGTGCCTCTCGCGGGCACTCTCGAGCGTGTGACAGAGCTCATCCGGGCAGGCGAGGTGTCGATCGCGGAGCAGGCGGTTCCCGCCGAGGCCGACGCAGGTCTGCGCTTCCTCATCGCCGCCGGCGCGGGCATCATCGCCCTCCTTTGCGATGGGGTCGCGAACGCCAGCCGTCGCCCCGCGCTCATCGCGCTGCCGCTGCTGGGCATCCTCGCGATTCCCGTCATCGTGGCCCCCGGTGCCCTGCCGCTGGCCTCGCTCCTGGCCACCGCGACGGCGTACCTCGCGGTGCTCGCACTGCATCGCCCGGCCGCCAACGGGGGGCTGGCGGGGGCCAGACGCGCCGCCGTCGTCGGCGCCAGCGTGCTCATCGCAGCACTGGTTGTGCCGCCCGTTCTGCCGCCCGTCGTGGCGGGAGCAATGGTGCCAGGTGGGGGTATCGCTGGGCTGTCGGCGGGCATCAATCCCGTGCTCGAGCTGGGCGACGATCTACGCAGGCCGACCGCTGTGACGGTTCTGCGGTACTCGACCGACCAGACCACGGGTCTTTACCTGACTCTCGCGCATCTGGACGAGTTCGACGGCCAGACGGTGCAGCCGGTGACAGGGGGCGAGTCGCGCGCACTCGACGACATCGGCCCGCCGTCGTGGCTCGGCGCCGGAGTCGAGCGCTCGGAGGTCTCCACGCGGATCGAGCTCGAGAACGTGCGGACCAGGTGGGTGCCGCTTCCGAGTGCGCCCGTGTCGCTCGCCGGGCTCGCGGGCGAGTGGCTCGTCGCCGACGACGGCATCACGGTGCAGTCGCCGGAGGGGGTGCTGAGAGAGGGCGTGTACACGGTGCGGAGTCTCGACGCCCAGCCGTCGGCGGCTCAGCTGGAGGGGGCGGGGGTGAGTGCGACCGGCCTCGAGGCGTACCGCGCTCTGCCCGATCTTGATGCGACGGTCGAGGAGACCGCTCGCGAGGTGGTCGACGCAGCCGACGCGACCTCGCCCTATGCGCAGGCGCTCGCGCTGCAGCGGTTCTTCACCGGCGGCGAGTTCGCCTATTCGGAGGACGCACCGGTCGAGGGTGGGTACGACGGTTCCGGTGCCGACATCGTCGCGACGTTCCTCGACGTGCGCGCCGGCTACTGCGTGCACTTCGCGAGCGCCATGACGCTCATGGCGCGCACGCTCGGCATTCCCGCCCGCATCGCTGTGGGCTTTCAGCCGGGGGTGGCGAGCGCGGACGCGCCGGGCGAGTACGTCGTCAGTTCCGACGACCTGCACGCGTGGCCTGAGCTGCATTTCGACGGCATCGGCTGGGTGCGCTTCGAACCGACGCCGTCGCGAGGGGAGTCTCCCGGCTACGCGGACCCGACCGCGCCCGTCGAGGGCGTGGATGCCGGGCAGCCGGAGGACGCGCCGGCCGAGGATGAGCAGCCCGCACCCGTCGACGAGGAGCAGGTCGATGCCGGGATCGCCGACGAGCCGCCAGCGGGCATCCCCGACCTCATCGACGGCGGCGATGACGGGCAGGGTGGGGCCGCCTCCCCGGCCGGCATCCTGGTGGATGCTCGATCTCTCACTCTGGCCGCCCTCGGCTTGCTCGCGCTCGCGCTCATCGCGCCCGGGGTGTGGCGAGCTGCCCGACGCGCACGCCGGCGGCGCTCGCGCGACCCGGTGGAACGCTGGCGCGAGGTGCGCGACACGGCTCGCGACCTGGGACTGCCGGCCGAGACGACGCGCACTCCGCGCGCACTCGCCGCTCTGTGGAGCGCTGCCGTTGCCGACCTGGATGCCTCCCTCGCGCCATTGCTTGAGGCCGTGGAGAAGCGGGCGTACACGCGTCAGCAGGGGGACGACATCGAACCTCCCGCGTTCGGGGAGGTGCTTCGTCGACTGCGCGACTCGGTGCCATGGTGGCGACGCGCTGCGGCGATCGTGCTGCCGCTCTCGCTGCTCGATCGAGCGGCTGATGGTGAAGGGCGGCCGCGCTCCGCAGTCGACGGTGCGCGAGCCTAGTCTGGAGCGGTGCCCGCTCTCACCTCTCTCGTCATCCCGGTGAAGGCCGGTGCCGGTGCCAAGAGTCGACTCGTCGGCGACGCCGCGAGCCGCGCGGCGCTCGCCCGTGCCATCGCCCTCGACACCGTCGTCGCCGCGCGTGAGAGCGACGCGGTCGGCGAACTCGTCGTCGTCGGCAGCCTGTTCTCGCCGGTCGCGGGGGTGCGCGTCATCGACGATCCGGGAGGAGGGTTGAGCGGCGCGGTCGACGCGGGGCTCGCCCTGCTGGACCCCGGCTGCCCGAGTGCAGTGATGCTCGGTGACCTGCCGGCGCTCAAGCCCGAGGAGCTCGCGACGGCCTTCGCGGTGGCGGCTGAGCACGATCGCGCCTTCGTGCCGGATACCGAAGGCACCGGATCGACCCTCATCGTGGCGCGCGCCGGTGTGCCGCACGCACCGCGGTTCGGGCCGGCCTCCGCGGCGCGGCACCGAGCGGAGGGCTACGTCGAGCTGGAGTTCGCTCGGCTCAGCGGGCTGCGCCGCGACATCGACACGCGCGAGCAGCTCGAGGCCGCGGCATCCCTTGTTCTGGGTGTGCGCACCCGCGCGCTGCTCAGCGGGAGCGCAGGAGATCGTCGGGGGTGAGCACTTCGTCGGGGTGAAGTCGAACCCCGTCACAGTGCGCTCAGCCTACGCCCGCCGCGCGCGTGCCCCTGAGCCGGACCCGGCTCGGGCGGGGGCTCAGGTGCCGCAGTAGGTCGTGTACGGCCCGAAGGTGTCGGGCGCGGCCACGGCGTAGCGCTCGAGCCCCGGGCGCTCGCCGAACGGGTGGGCGAGGGCCTCGAGCAGCCGTTCGAATGGCGCGAGGTCACCGTCGGCCGCGGCCTGCAGTGCCTCTTCGACAAGGTGGTTGCGCGGGATGTACACCGGGTTGACGCGGTCCATCGCCTCAGCGTCGGGCCGGAGCGCGAGCCAATGCTCGGCCCATGTCTCGCCGGCGGCGCCCTCCAGCGCGGCGGGTCGTGCGGAACCGCGCGCGAGAGTCGCGAGCTCGCGGAACGTGGACGTGTAGTCGGCGCGTTCGTGCTGCATGAGGTCGAGCACGTCGGTGGCGAGCGCAGCCGTGATCTCGTCGGAGACTGCTTCGCCGAGCCCCAGTTTCGCGCGCATGAGCGCGAGCCATGCTTCTGCGTAGTGCGCGCTGAACCGGTCGAGTGCGGCGGTCGCGAGCTCGATCGCGCGTTCGAGATTCTCGTCGATGAGCGGCAGCAGCGTCTCGGCGAAGCGGGCGAGGTTCCACTCGGCGACGATCGGCTGGTTGCGGTAGGCGTACCGTCCGCCGTGGTCGATCGAGCTGTAGACGGCGGCTGGGTCGTAGGTGTCGAGGAACGCGCAGGGGCCGTAGTCGATCGTCTCGCCCGAGATGGTCATGTTGTCGGTGTTCATGACGCCGTGCACGAAGCCGATGCTCATCCACTGCGCGACGGTCGTAGCCTGGGCTTCGATCACCGCGTCGAGCAGGGCCATCGCCGGGCGCTCGGTCGTCGCCGCCTCGGGTGCGTGCCGGGCGATCGCGGATGCGGTCAGACGTTCCAGCAGGCCGCGGTCGTCCTGCGTGGCGGCGTACTGGAAGGTGCCGACCCGGAGGTGGCTGCTCGCGATGCGGGCGAGCACCGCCCCGGGCAGCACTGTCTCTCGGCGTACTGGTCGCCCGGTTGCCACGACGGCCAGAGCGCGCGTGGTCGGAACTCCGAGCGCGTGCATGGCCTCGCTCACGAGGTACTCGCGCAGCATGGGCCCGACCGCGGCGTAGCCGTCGCCGCCGCGCGCGAAGGGCGTCGGGCCTGACCCCTTGAGGTGAAGGTCGCGGAGTGTGCCGTCGACGTCGGTCAGCTCACCCAGCAGCAGCGCGCGGCCGTCACCGAGTCGCGGGCTGAAGCCGCCGAACTGGTGCCCGGCGTAGGCCTGGGCGACGGGCGTCGCACCGTCCGGCGCAGCTGAACCCGCCAACATCGCGATGCCCTCGTCGCTGCGAAGCCACGTCGGATCGATTCCCAATTCGCTGGCGAGCGGTTCGTTGAGCCCGAGAAGGCGGGGAGCGGGCGCGACCTCCGCCGACCACGGGATGCCCAGCTCAGGAAGCTCGCGAGCGAAGCGCCCGTCGAGCCCGACGGGGCGAGTGCCCTCGGGTGCAGTGCCGCTGCGCAGTGTCGTCGACGAGCTCATGGTCTGACGCTACGCCGCTCACCTGAGCGCGTCGAGCGTGTCGAGCGCGTCGAGCGTGTCGAGCGTGCTGAGCGTGTCGAGCTCGAGCCTCGGCTCGACCGGTCCGTGACGCAGCACCACATCTCCCGGCGCGCAGGCGTTCCCCAACACTTCAACGGATGCGGAAGCACGCGAATCGGAGTCACGATGCTCCGAATCCGCTGAAGTGCGCGGAGGAGAACTAGCGCCGAAGCGCCGGTGGGGGGGGCGAGACAGGCGGGGAGCTGCGCGGCGCTGCTGTCGAGGTAGGAGGGGAGGTGCGCCTGGAGCTGGGCGGGGTCGCGCGAGGGCGGCGCGGAGGGGGGTGCTGCCCGCGTGAGTGACCCAGGATGCCCGTCCTCCACAGTCGCGGACGAGCGGGTATCGCACCGGCGTTGGCCGCGTTGCGCCGTCGGCGTGTGACCGGCACGGCACGCTCACTGCATGGCCGGCTTCTCGGGGTTCGATCCCGTCATCCGTCGACTCGGCGGTATCGCGTCGCGGCGCGAGTTGAGGCGAGCCGGGTGGAGCGAGACCGATCTCTGGTTCGCCTGGCGCTACGGCGAACTCGATCGCATCCGCATCGGCTGGTACGCGGCGAGCGACCTGCCAGCCAACGCGCGGGCGGCGTGGATCGCAGGCGGGCCGCTCGCGTGCGTCAGCGCCCTCGCGTTCAACGGCACGCTCCCCCCGCAGGAAGGCGCTGACCAGCACGCTCTGCACATCGCCCTGCCCGCCGACGGTCACGTCGGGCGCCATGCCCCCGCTGACCTCGTCGTGCACTGGAGCACTGCTGACCGGTACTCGGGCACTCGTCAGGCGGTGGCGCCGTCGGTGGCGCTGCGTCAAGCTCGAGGGTGCTCGAGCCCAGCGGCAAGGGCGGCGGCAGCGAGGGCAGCCGAGCTGTCGAGGTCGCGCATCCAGAGCGGCACCGCAGCGGCGGCGACGCCGTCCGCGCGCAGTCCGGCGACGAGCGGCTCGTCTTCGACGCCGACGAGCCAGGCGTCGAGCAGGCCGCCCGCCGACCGCGCCCCGTAGTGCCGAGCGACCGCGGCGGCATCCGTCTCGACGCCGATCGCCGTCAAGCACGCATCGGCCATGCCGCGCACTGCTGCTCCGGCGATGATCGGTGACACGCCGACGATCGGCGCGGCTCCTGCGCCAGCATTGAGCACGGCATCGCGCATGCCGGGGATGCTCAGAATCGTGCCGATCGACACGACCGGGTTCGACGGGGCCAGAAGCACCATGTCGGCGGCGGCAAGAGCCGCACGCGTGCCGGGGGAGGGCCGCGCGTCGGCGATGCCCTCCTGCTCGAAGCGCGCGGCGGGCATCGCAGCGCGGTGCCGCGTCCACCACTCCTGAAAGTGCAGGCGGTCACCAGCCGTCGTCACGACGGAGGTGTCGACCTCATCATCGGTCGCGGGATGCAGGGTGACGCCGAGTGGCCACCGAGCCTGCAGCCGCGCTGACACCTCTGATGGGGTGAGCCCCGCCCGCAACCAGGCTGTGCGGGCGATGTGCGTTCCGAGGTCGAGGTCACCGAGCGTGAACCAGTCAGGCGTCACGCCGTGCGCCTGCAACTCGGCCGAGACCCGCTCGGTCTCGCCCAGGCGTCCCCATCCGCGCACCTCGTCGTTCTGGCCACTCAGCGTGTAGAGCAGCGAATCGTGATCGGGGGCGATGCGCAGCCCGGCGAGCCACCAGTCGTCGCCCGTGTTGACGACGACGTCGATCTGCGCGTGCGCGAGCTCAGCATCCGCGCTCGTCGACGGTGCCTCCGCAGCGCGCCGAACCGCCTCGCGCACCCCGCGTACAAACCGTGCTCCGCCGACGCCACCCGCGAGCACCACGATTCGTCGGGTCACGATGACGGCCACTCTGTGGCGGCGTGAGTGGCCAACATCCGCGCTGCACGGTGTGCGCTGTCGGCCTGGTGCGCGTCGAAACCCAGCGACTGCAGGTCGACGTTGTGTTCAGCCAGACACACGATCGCATAGGCCGTCGCCAGAGCTTGCTCGACGGTCAGGTGAGTGGAGTGCTCGCGAGCATCGCGCAGCAGCGCTTCAGCGACGACGGTCACGAAAGACTCGTACGCCATCTTCAGACGATCGCGCATGGCTTCAGAGCGTGACGCTTCGCGAAAGAGCACGTCGAGAGCGCGATCGGCGGTCGATTGGTCGCGGTACCAGTGCGAACCGAACAAGTAGTCGAGCAGCACCTCGGTGGAGGGGGATTCGCCGATGGTCTCGACGACCGAGCCCCGATAGCCGTCGACGAGCTCGTCGAGCGCCGCCACAATCAACTCGCTGCGATTGCCGACGTAGTGACGAATCACGCTGCGTTGCATTCCCGCCCGGTGAGCTACGTCGTCGAGGGTGACCGTATCGAGACCGCGTTCGGCGATGAGTGAGAGGAACGCTGCAATGGCCTCCCGTCGACGAGTAACCGCCAGGGAGGGGCGACCACGAGAAGGACTAGGCGTTGACATACGTCGATGCTATATTCTTCATCATGATGATGAATAAAAACGGCGACAGGCAGACTGACAGTCAGGGCGTTGCACACGCCACGACCTTCACGACCGAGGGGGTCAGCGCTCGGATCCCGCGCCGTGCTCCGGGAGAAGTCGGGCGCGTCATCGTGATCGGTGCGGGCATGGCCGGTCTCACGGCGGCCCGCAGCCTCAAGAACGCCGGTGTCGACGTCGTGGTGCTCGAGGCGCGCGAGCGCGTGGGCGGTCGACTGCACACGATCGATCTGGTTTCGGCGGGTGGTGCCTCGACCTCGGTCGACCTGGGTGGGGCCTGGATTCACGACGGCCAAGACTCGGTGCTGCTCCCGCTCGTTCGGCACCTGGGCGCGTCGATGCAGTCCTCCCGCGCCACCGAACTGGCGTTCCGAGCGCGGGTGCTTGACCGGGTTGCCCAGCGATACCCAGACACCGAGCAGGAAGACGCGTTGCACGCCGCCTTCGCGCGATTCGATCGCGTGGGGGGCGCCCTTGCTCGGCGCTCGCGCGACCGGCTTTCTCTCGTCGAAGGCATCAGGCGCAGTGTTCCTCAGGCGTCGCCGGCCGTGCAGCGAACAATGGCTGATCTGCTGTCGGTGTATGAGTCGGAGTCGCCCCACCGCACGGGCTTCGGCACGTTCGGCAGCTTCTACTTCGGTGGTGGTTCCGGCTATGACGATGTGTTTCTCGAGGGCGGCTACCGCACACTCGTCTCCCCTCTCGCGGCGGGCCTGCCGATTCGGTTCGGGCAGGTGGTGCACAGCATCCACCACGACGACACAGGCGTGGCTGTCTCAACGTCGGAGGGCGAGGAGCGCGGCTCGCATGTCATCGTCACGGTGCCCCTAGCGGTTCTGCGTTCGGATTCGATCGCGTTCACGCCAGAGCTGCCTCGCGCTCGTCGAATCGCCATGGCGAGCCTCGGAGTCGGCCGGTTTGAGAAAGTCGCACTCTCGTTCGACGAGCCGTTGCGTGCTGATTTCGAGCCTACGCCGATCGTCGTCATGGACGATGACGAGCGAGGATGGCCGCTCGTGCTCGATCTTCAACAGTGGTCGGCGCCGCCCGCGCTCGTGGCGCTCACCATCGGGGACCATGCGCGTCGGGTGGCCCGGCTGAGTGCGGAGGAGCGCATCAGCGAAGTCGTGCAGCTGGCGAACGAGGCCTCGGGTCGCACAATGGAGCCCATCGATACGGTGGCAACTGACTGGGCGAACGATCCGTATACGCGCGGCAGCTACACCTACGTGCCGCGCGGTCTCGGGCTGTGGAACGCGGTGCGTGCGCTGCGCGAGTTGGCGAAACCGGTCGGTCGTGTGCTCTTTGCAGGCGAGGCAACAGCCGGTGAGCTGATGGCGCTCGTCGACGGTGCCTACGCCTCGGGCGTGCGCGAGGCGAAGCGCTTGCTCCAGCAGCGAGACGTCGTGCTGTTCTAGCGCACCGCCTCCATGGTGCTCATGTGCGCGCAAACCTGTTGATCTGCGCAGATGCGTCATAGCGTGTCAGCAGTACGTCATTGGGCGAAACGCGCCGGAAACAGCGCGAGCGCACACTGGCCCCTATTCACCGTTGCAGAGGGGATACCACCACCCATGACCACGATCCGCGCCGCCATCACCCAGACCACCTGGACGGGCGACACAGAGTCGATGCTCGACAAGCATGAGCAGTTCGCCCGAGACGCCGCCGCTGACGGAGCTCAGATCATCTGCTTCCAAGAGCTGTTCTACGGGCCCTACTTCGGCATCACCGAAGACCCGAAGTACTACGACTACGCCGAGCCCGCCGACGGGCCGATCGTGCAGCGCTTCGCGAAGCTCGCGAAAGAACTGAAGATGGTCATGGTGCTGCCGATCTACGAAGAAGACATGCCCGGCGTGTACTACAACACCGCTGTGGTGGTGGATGCTGACGGCACGATTCTCGGCAAGTACCGCAAGCACCACATTCCGAACCTCGACCGGTTCTGGGAGAAGTTCTACTTCCGCCCCGGCAACCTCGGCTACCCCGTGTTCGACACCGCCGTGGGCAAGGTCGGCGTGTACATCTGCTACGACCGGCACTTCCCAGAAGGATGGCGCGAGCTGGGCCTGGGCGGCGCCGAGCTCGTCTTCAACCCGAGCGCGACCAAGCCCGGCCTCTCGAACCGGCTGTGGGAGCTCGAGCAGCCCGCCGCGGCCGCCGCAAACCAGTACTTCATCGGCGCCAACAACCGCATCGGCACCGAGAGCGACGAGTTCGGCGACCTCGCTGTCACCTTCTACGGGTCGAGCTACTTCGTCGACCCGCGCGGCAACTACGTCGGCGACGTCGCGAGCCAAGACCAGACCGAGATCGTCATCCGCGACCTCGACATGGGGCTCATCCGCGAGGTGCGCAACAGCTGGCAGTTCTACCGCGACCGCCGGCCCGAGTCGTACACCGCGACGGTGAAGCCCTAGGTCACAGCGAGAGAGAAGAGACACGCCATGTCCACCATGCTCATCCGCGGCGGAACCGTCGTCTCCGCCACCGGCCGCGGCGCGGCCGACGTGCTCGTCGACGGCGAGACGATCGTCGCCGTGCTCGCGCCCGGCTCGACCCTGCTCGGCCACGACCTGGCGGCATCCGTCGACACGGTCATCGACGCCTCAGGAAAGTACGTCATTCCCGGTGGCATCGACGCGCACACCCACATGGAGCTGCCGTTCGGCGGCACCGCCGCCATTGACACCTTCGAGACGGGCACCATCGCGGCCGCGTGGGGCGGCACCACGAGCATCATCGACTTCGCCGTGCAGACCGCGGGCCAGAAAGTCTTCGACGGGCTCGCCGCCTGGCACGACAAGGCGGGCGGCAACTGCGCGATCGACTACGGGTTCCATCAGATCGTGGGCGGCGTCGACGACGATTCACTGGATGCTCTACCGAAGCTCATCGATGAGGGCATCACGAGCTACAAGATGTTCATGGCGTATCCGGGCGTCTTCTACGCCGACGACGCGCAGATCCTCCGCGCGATGCAGGTGGCCGCCGAGCACGGGCTCATGACGATGATGCACGCCGAGAACGGCCCCGCCATCGACGTGCTCGTGGCGCAGCTGCTCGCCAAGGGCAAGACCGACCCCTACTACCACGGGGTCGCCCGCGCCTGGCAGATGGAGGAGGAGGCCACGCATCGGGCGATCATGCTCGCGCACCTCACCGGCGCCCCGCTCTACGTCGTGCACGTGAGCGCCAAGCAGGCCGTCGAGCAGCTCGCCGCCGCGCGCGATCGCGGTCAGAACGTGTTCGGTGAGACGTGCCCGCAGTACCTCTACCTCTCGCTCGAAGAGCAGCTCGGGGCGGTCAGCGAAAAGTACGGAGCCTTCGAGGGCGCCAAGTGGGTGTGCTCGACGCCGCTGCGGTCGCGCGCCGAAGGGCACCAAGACCACATGTGGCAGAGCCTGCGCACCAACGATCTGCAGATGGTCTCGACCGACCACTGCCCGTTCTGCATGAAAGACCAGAAAGAGCTCGGTCTGGGCGACTTCTCCAAGATTCCCAACGGCATCGGCTCGATCGAACACCGCATGGACCTGATGTATCAGGGCGTCGTCACCGGAGAGCTCACCCTGGAGCGCTGGGTCGAGATCACCTCGACGACCCCCGCGCGCATGTTCGGCCTTTACGGCACGAAGGGCGTCATCGCTCCCGGAGCCGACGCCGACATCGTGGTCTACGACCCGAACGGCCACACCTCGATCGGCATGCCCGTCGACGAGAACGGCAACCCGACCGGCAAGAAGCACCACATGAACATGGACCACGCCGCATGGGAGGGCTTCGAGATCGACGGCAAGGTCGACACGGTCATCAGCCGCGGTTCGGTGGTCATCCAGAACGACGAGTTCCACGGGCGGGCCGGGCACGGGCAGTACCTGCGCCGCGGACTCAGCCAGTACCTGGTCTGAGCACTGCCGGCAACGGACGAACGACAAGAGACGAGCATCCATGGATTTCGGCGCAGTTCTGCAGACCAACCCGCCCGCGAGCCGCACGGTGCACCTCGCCAAGCTGGCGGAGCAGTACGGGTTCAGCCATGTCTGGACCTTCGACAGCCACATCCTGTGGCAAGAGCCGTACGTCATCTACTCGAAGATCCTCGCTGAGACGCACCGCATCACGGTCGGGCCGTTCGTGACGAACCCTGCGACGCGGGACTGGACGGTGACGGCGAGCGTCTTCGCGACCCTCAACGAGCTGTACGGCAATCGCACGATTTGCGGCATCGGCCGCGGCGACTCGGCGGTGCGCGTGACGAACGGCAAGCCGACGACGCTGGCCGAGCTGCGCGACGCGATTCACGTGATCCGCGAGCTCGGCAACTCGCGGGCCGTCGAGTACAACGGCTCGACCCTGCAGCTTCCCTGGAGCCACGGCAGCGAGCTCGAGGTGTGGGTGGCCGCGTACGGACCGCTCGCCCTGAAGCTCACCGGTGAGGTCGGTGACGGATTCATCCTGCAGCTGGCTGACCTCGACATTGCGAAGTGGATGATCGAGACCGTACGCACGGCGGCCGACAACGCCGGGCGTGACCCGATGAGCGTGACCTTCTGCGTCGCCGCCCCGATGTACATCGGCACCGACTGGGACCACATGCGCAACCAGGTGCGCTGGTTCGGCGGCATGGTCGGCAACCATGTCGCCGACATCGTGGCGAAGCACGGAGAGAACAGTGACGTGCCGAAAGCCCTCACCGACTACATCGCCGGTCGCCAGGGCTACGACTACAACACCCACGGCAAGGCGGGCAACGACCATGTCGACTTCGTGCCCGACGAGATCGTCGACCGCTTCTGCGTGCTGGGTGACGGCAAAGACCACATCGAGAAGCTCGAGGCCCTGCGTGAGCTCGGCGTCGACCAGTTCGCCGGTTATCTCCAGCACGACAACAAGGAAGAGACGCTGCGCGTGTACGGCGAGCACGTCATTCCGGCGATCAAGGGCAGCAAGACCGCCCGCGTGTGACCGTCGGGATGCTCCCCGCGAGCATCCCGACGCCTCACAGCCTGCCTGCCGCACGATGAGGGCATGACGGCCGAACGCTCTGGTGCAGCTCCGACGCGCGCAGCCGGGCTCGCCCGGCTCGCCGACTTCGTCCCGCGAGCCGGGCGCCCCTACGCGGCTGAGCGCAACGCCGACCACGGGTCGGGGGACCGCTCGAACGTGTCGACTCTGTCGCCCTGGGTGCGGCACCGGCTCGTCACCGAGCGCGAGGTCGTCGAGGCTGTGCTGCAGCGGCACTCTCTCGACGCGGCAGGCAAGTTCGTGCAGGAGGTCTACTGGCGCACCTACTGGAAGGGTTGGCTCGAACTGCGGCCGAGCGTGTGGACGCGCTACGCGGCGAGCGTGCCTCACGCGCTCGACGACCTGAGCGCCGCCGAGCGCGCGAGCTACGACGACGCGGTTGCGGGCAGAACCGGCATCGAGGGCTTCGACGATTGGGCGCGCGAGCTCGTCGAGCTCGGCTACCTGCACAACCACGCGCGCATGTGGTTCGCGAGCATCTGGATCTTCACGCTGCGCCTGCCCTGGCAGCTCGGTGCCGACTTCTTCCTGCGCCACCTGCTCGACGGCGACCCGGCCTCGAACACGCTCTCGTGGCGGTGGGTCGCCGGACTGCAGACGCGCGGCAAGACCTACCTCGCGACAGCGGACAACATCGAGCGGTACACCGACGGCAGGTTTCGCCCGACCGGTCTCGCGACGGAGGCGATCCCGCCCGAGGACGACACGGCCGTCCCCCCGCCCGGAGATGCTCCGCTGCCCGAGCAGATCCCCGCCGGCCCGGTCGCGCTGCTGCTGCACGAGGATGACCTGCACGCCGAGAGCCACGCGGCTGCGCTCGGCGCAGCGGACGCGCACGTCGTCGCGGTCGCGAGCCCGACGACGGGCGAGCCGCGATCGCCCCTGCCGGCATCGACGGTCGGTGATCCGACTGCCCCGCTCGTGGCGGGGTTCACCGAGGCGGCGCTCGCCGACGGCCGCGCACGAGCCGGGGCCCACTACGGGGCAGCAGCGTGCGCACTCGACGGGATCACCGCATCCGCGGTTCGCGAGTGGTTGCGCGAGCACGAGCTCACCGCGATCGTGACCCCCTACGCGCCCACCGGCCCGGCACGCGACCGCCTCGACCGGCTCGAGCATGACCTCGCCGTGGACGGCATCACCGTCACCCGTCTGCTGCGCCCCTGGGATGCCCATGCCTGGCCGCACGCCACCCGCGGGTTCTTCCCGTTCCGCGAACGGATCCCTGCACTTCTGCGCGAGCAACGGAGGGGCCCGTAGGCGCGATAATGGGTGGCATCCCATCCCTGCTCATCAAGGACTGATAGCCATGACCGACACCCAGACCCGGTCACACACCACGCCCGCTGCTCTCGACCCTGCCGACGGCGTGCGGGCGCGCGAGCTCGACAAGCAGTACGTCTTCCATTCCTGGAGCGCGCAAGCGGCACTGCAGCCGCTCGTGGTCGCCGGTGGCGCCGGCTCTGAAGTGTGGGACTACGAGGGCAACCGATGGCTCGACTTCTCGTGCCAGCTCGTCAACACCAACATCGGCCACTCGCACCCGCGCATCGTCGAGGCGATCCAGCGGCAGGCCGCCGAACTCGCCACGGTCGCTCCGTCGACGGCCAACCTGGCGCGCGGCGAGGCCGCCCAGCGCATCGTCGAGCGCGCCGGGGACGGCTTCTCGAAGGTCTTCTTCACCAATGGCGGCGCCGACGCGATCGAGAACGCCATTCGGATGGCCCGCCTCACGACGCACAAGCACAAAGTGCTCTCCACCTACCGCAGCTACCACGGCAACACGGGCTCCGCGATCGCCGCGACCGGCGACTGGCGGCGCATGCCCAACGAGTACGCGTACGGGCATGTCCACTTCTTCGGCCCGTTCCTCTACCGCAGCGAGTTTCACTCTGATACTCCTGAGCAGGAGACCGAGCGCGCCCTGCACCACCTGCGCCGCACGATCCAGGCGGAAGGCCCCGGCACGATCGCCGCGATTCTGCTCGAGAGCGTTCCCGGCACCGCGGGTGTGCTGACACCTCCGCCCGGCTATCTCGAAGGAGTCCGCGCGATCGCGGACGAGTTCGACATCATGTGGATCGCTGACGAGGTAATGGCGGGCTTCGGCCGCACGGGCGACTGGTTCGCCTGGCAGAGCGAATCGCTCAACCCCGGGCGTGCCACACCCGACCTCATCGCTTTCGCCAAGGGCGTCAACTCGGGTTACGTGCCCGCGGGCGGCGTCGTCATGTCACCGCGCATCGCCGCCGAGTTCGACGAGCGCGTCTTCCCGGGCGGCCTGACCTATTCCGGTCATCCGCTGGCCATGGCCTCCATCGTCGCCTCGATCGACGCCATGACCGAGGAGGGCATCATCGACAACGCCGCGATGATCGGGGCCGACCACCTGGGGCCCGGCCTGAGGGCGCTCGCCGAGAAGCACCCCATGATCGGTGAGGTGCGCGGGCTCGGAGTGTTCTGGGCTCTTGATCTCGTGACCGATGCGGGCACCCGCGAACCCGTCGGCCCAGCCGTGATCGGCGCGCTCAAGAGCGAACTGCTCGCCCGCGGCGTCATCCCGTTCGCTGCCGACAACCGCATTCACGTCGTGCCCCCGTGCATCGTGACCCCGGAGCAGGTCAGCACCGCGCTCGAGGCCTACGACGCGGCGTTCACGGCGGTCGCGACGGCGTAGACTCGCACGCTATGCCTGCGTCGATCTCCCCCTACCGCGTGAACGTTCGCGATCTCGTGCACCGCCCCGGCGAGATGCGCGAGAAGACTCTGTCGTTCGCCGTGCCCGAGCAGCTCGGCGCGGCCGCGATGGTGGTCGAGCAAGGCGCGCCGCTCGAGCTCGACCTGCGGCTCGAGGGCCTGCACGACGGCATCCTCATCTCGGCCGACGTGCGCACCGTGGCCTCCGGTGAGTGCGTGCGCTGCCTCGACGCCGTCACGCAGCCGCTCGAACTCGAATTCCAGGAGCTTTTCGCGTATTCTCCTGAGGACGCTGTCGACTACACGGTTCACGATGATCACGTGGATTGTGAACCTGTAGTTCGGGATGCGGTGGTGCTCGCACTGCCGTTCCAACCGGTCTGTCGTGCTGACTGCCCTGGTCTCGACCCCGAGACGGGCGAGAAGCTGGCCGATCAACCCGAGCGAGAGCCCCGCGACGAGATCGATCCCCGCTGGGCGGCGCTTGAGGGCCTGCTCACCGACGACGACACCCCGCACTGAGCTTGCAGCGCGTGCACGCGCTGCGACCCGAGAGAGAGAAGACACACCATGGCTGTTCCCAAGCGGAAGAAGTCCCGCTCCAACACCCACTCGCGCCGGTCGCAGTGGAAGGCGCAGGTTCCCACGCTGGTCAAGACGATCGAGAACGGCAAGGTCGTCTACAGCCTCCCGCACCGTGCCAAGGTCGTCGAGGACTCCGCCGGCACGGCTTTGTACATGGAGTACAAGGGCCGCAAGGTCGCCGACGTCTGAGCTGTCGGCTCACGAGCCGATGACCACCTCTGCGGCAGGGTCGGGCGCGGCTCCCGGGCCGGGCGTCAGCCCGACGGGAGCTGATCGCTCCTCGCTCCTGCGCGCCCTCGGCGTGGTGATCGAACCCGAGTTGCTCGACCTGGCCCTCACCCACCGATCGTGGGCCTACGAGAACGGGGGAGGGCCGACCAACGAGCGGCTCGAGTTCCTCGGTGACTCGATTCTCGGCCAGGCGGTGACGGTCATGCTCTACACGACCCACCCTGACCTGAGCGAAGGCGATCTCGCCAAGCGGCGAGCCTCCCTCGTCTCCGCCGTGGCCCTCGCCGAGGTCGCCGCCACGATCGACCTCGGCCAGCACGTCAAGCTCGGCAAGGGGGAGGAGCTCACGGGCGGCCGCGAGAAGTCGTCGATCCTGGCCGACACGGTCGAGGCCCTCATCGGCGCGGCCTACCTCGACCGCGGCGCCGACGAGGCGACGGCCCTCGTGCTGCGCCTCATCGCACCGCTGCTCGCCGACCCCGATCGATTCGGGGCGGCCATGGACCCCAAGACCTCCTTGCAGGAACTCGCCGCGCGCCTCGGCATGGGGCTCCCCAGCTACGAGATCAGCGATGTCGGCCCCGACCACTCGAAGGTCTTCACCGCCATCGTCGTCCTCGACGGCGAGCCGATCGCCACCGGCGAGGGCACGAGCAAGAAGCACGCCGAGATGGGTGCCGCGCTCGAGGCATGGACGGTTTTGCAGCAGGGGCGTCGGCACTAGCGGTGCCCGAGCTGCCCGAAGTCGAGGTCGTGCGGCACGGCCTCGCCCCCGCCATCACCGGCGCAGTGATCGAGTCGGTCGAGGTCTACGATGAGCGCTCCTTGCGGCGCCACGACGGTCCGGCGGAAGACTTCATCGAACGCGTCACCGGCGCGCGCATCGACTCCGCTGTGCGGCGCGGCAAGTTCCTGTGGCTTCCGATCGCGGATGCCCTCGCCGACCCGCGCGAGGCGATCGTCGTGCACCTCGGCATGAGCGGGCAGGTGCTGCTGCGCGAGCGTGGCGTCGACGACGGGTCGCTCACGCGCCTCCGCTTCGAGATCACTCACCCGGAGCACGGACCGCTGCGAGTCAACTTCGTCGACCAGCGCATCTTCGGCTCGATGGCGATCGATGCGCTGCTGCCGACGCCGGACGGCGCTGCTGGAGGATTCGGCAGCGCACAGCCGAGCATCCCGTCTCAGGTGTCGCACATCGCGCGCGACCCGCTCGATCCCGCCTTCGATGAGCGTCTCTTCCTGCGACGACTGGCGGCGCGACGCACCACCGTCAAGAGGGCGCTGCTCGACCAGACGCTCGTGAGCGGCATCGGCAACATCTACGCCGACGAAGCGCTGTGGGCGGCGCGCGTGCACTACGACCAGCCGACCGAGCACCTCGGCCCTCGGCGCGCGCGCACCCTCCTCGCCGAGGTGCGCACGGTGCTGCGGCGAGCGCTCGACGAGGGCGGTACCTCGTTCGACGCGCAGTACGTCAACGTCAACGGCGCGAGCGGGTACTTCAGCCACTCCTTGCGGGCGTACGGGCAGCAGGGTCGGCCGTGCGAGCGCTGCGGTCGATCGATCGTGCGCGTGCAGTTCATGAACCGCGGCTCGCACTTCTGCCCGCGGTGCCAGCGCATCCGCGTGCCGCGCGCGGGGGCACCTCGACCCGGCGTCGAGGGGTAGTCGCCCGAACTCGGTCCGGTGGGTTCGCCCGGACCGCGTGCGTCGGAACTCGACGCCGATCGCACTCGTGCCACGGCGCGCCGCGATGAGACGACAGACGGCGGCGCGTCGCACGAGAGGGCAGATCGGCGTCGAGGCCGCCTACGCCTCTAGGAGAGGTCCTTCCGCCACGCTCCCTCGTACACGAACGGCGTGAAGCCGAGAGCCTTGTTGACGGCGAGCATGTGCCGGTTCTCCTCGGCGTTGTAGGTGAGAACGGCGGGATGCCCGGGCCGCAGTCGCTCGAGCTGCGCGAGGTTCGCGGCCTTCAGCAGCATGCCCAGTCGGCGCCCGCGATGCTCGACGAGCACGATGGTGTCCTCCTGGTCGACGGGTCGGTCGCGCTCGGCGGGCGCGATGAGCTCGGTGAAGCCCGCGAGGCGCCCGGAGGGCACGTGCTCGACCGCGGCGACGAACGGAGTGCGAGGGCCGTCGGCTTCCTCTCGCTCGTCGGCGAGCAGCCGTTCGACCGTCCACGGGTCCTCGGCCTCCTCGAGCCCCGCGCTCGGCGCATCGATGCTCATCCGGGTGAGCAGGTGGCAGATGTCCTCCCGCCACTCGGCGGGCGTGTACGCACCCCACAGGTGCACGCGGTAGTCGGCGCCAGCGGCCGCGCTCGCGTCCTCGAGCAGCGCATCAAGGAGTGATGGCGCGACGGGCAGGCGGAGGCGGCTGCCGCGCTCGACCTGCTCGAGCCGGTAGCCGAGCGAGAGCAGAAGCCGCGTCTCCCTGGAGTCGGCTGGCACGTGCCCGAACCCGGTCGGGGCGGTCAGGCGCTCGCCCCCGGCACGCCACGACGGCGCGTACACGATGGCCTTGGTGCGGCCCTCATCGCGAGCGAGCTGCTCGAGCTGCTCGGCCATCGCGCGCCCGACCCCGCGACCGCGCACCTCGGGCAGCACCTCCACGTGCAGCCAAGCGGTGTCGGTGGCCTCCCCGAGCCGGAACTCGGCAACCCCGCGGCACACGATGCGGCCGTCGAGCCGCGCGACGAGCATCCTCTTCGGCTCGAACTCCTGCTTGCGCCACCCCGGCAGAAGCTCGTCGGCGGGCCGGACGTCGTCCCGCGTGCCCGAGTCGTGGGCGTTGACCGTATTGCGCACGTCGATCGCGGCCACGAAGTCGCCCGCATCGGGCGCGTCGAGGCGCTCCGGAATGGAGACCTCGGTGATCTCGACCCCGCCCTTCTCGACCCCATCCATGACGGCTCCTCGTTCGCAGGCCAGCCCGCCAGAATACGCTCGCGCCACCCGGTACGGTAGCCCTGACCGATCAGACCGCGCGGAGGCCCGCGCGACAGCCGAGGAAGGGCAGCGCGTGCATCTTAAGTCGCTCACCCTCAAGGGCTTCAAGTCGTTCGCGCAGCCCACCACGTTCCAGTTCGAGCCGGGGGTCACGTGCGTAGTCGGGCCGAACGGCTCGGGCAAGTCGAATGTGGTGGATGCCCTGGCCTGGGTCATGGGCGAGCAGGGTGCCAAGACGCTGCGCGGCGGCACGATGTCTGATGTGATCTTCGCGGGCACGGCGACGCGCGGCCCGCTCGGCCGTGCCGAAGTGCAGCTGACGATCGACAACGCGGACGGCATGCTGCCGATCGAGTACGCCGAGGTCACGATCTCTCGCACTCTGTTCCGCAACGGGGGCAGCGAGTACGCCATCAACGGCACCGCGTGCCGCCTGCTCGACGTGCAGGAGCTGCTGAGCGACAGCGGCCTCGGACGCGAGATGCACGTGATCGTCGGCCAGGGCCAGCTCGACGCGGTGCTGCACGCGAGCCCGGACGAGCGTCGCGGGTTCATCGAGGAGGCCGCGGGAATCCTCAAACATCGTCGCCGCAAGGAGAAGACGGTGCGCAAGCTCGAGGCCATGCAGGCGAACCTGACGCGCCTGGGCGATCTCGCCGGCGAGATTCGCCGTCAGTTGACTCCGCTGGGCCGCCAGGCGGAGATCGCGCGCGAAGCGCAGACGATCGCCGCGATCGTGCGGGATGCCCGGGCTCGACTTCTCGCCGACGACGTGGTCGCCCTGCGCGAGAGCCTCGCCGATCATCAGCGCACCGAGTCTGAGCGCTCGAGCGAGCGGCTCGTGCTGCAGAGCCAGCTCGACCAGGCCCGCGTGCGCGTGCAGCGTCTCGAGGCGGAGCAGGTCGGTGACGCGGTCGACGGCGCCCGCCGCCTCGCGTTCGAGCTCGAGCAGGTGCAGGAGCGCCTGCGCAGCCTCTACTCGCTCGCGCAGCAGAAGCTCACCCTGCTCAGTCAGCAGTCCGAACTGCCCGGCCTGTCGTCGACGATCACGCAGGCGCAGGTGGCGGAGGCCCGCGCCGAGGCCGAGTCGCTCGGCGCCGAGGTCGAGGCCGCCGAACGCACGGTCGGGGAGGCCGCCGCCCGCACTGCGACCGCACGCGCTGCGCTCGACGCGCTCGACGAGGAGATCGCGGCGCAGAGCGCCCTCGTCTCTCAGCACGACCTTCAGCGTGCTGCGCTCGCCGGCCGTGTCGAGGTCGCCCAGTCGACCCTCGCCGCCGCGCGAGGCGAGCTGCTGAGGCAGCAGTCGGCGCTCGAGTCTGCACGCCAGCGGCAGTCGAGCACGCGGGCCGAGCTCGAGGCGCTGCCCGCGCTGGAGGAAGCTTCCGGTCGCGACGCGGAGCTCGACGGTGCTCTCGAGGCGGCCGACGCGGTGGTCGTGGAGACCACCGCGCGCATCGACGGCGAGCGGGATGCCCTGCACGCCCTCGAGCGCGAGCGCGACGCCCTCGCGGCCCGCGTCAGCGCGCTCTCGCAGGCGGTCGATGCGGGAGTCGGGGCATCCGGCCTTCTGGGCACCGTCGGCGTGCGCGGGCTCGTCGCCGATCATCTGCAGGTGCGGTCGGGGTTCGAGGCGGCGATCGCCGCCGCGCTCGGCACGCTCGCAGAGGCCGCGCTCGCCGACGACCTCGACGCCGGGTTGCGTGCCCTCGAGAGCGCCCGCGGCAGCGACGCCGGCCGCGTGGAGGTCGTGCTCGCCGAGCTCTCCGGCGCGAGCCCTGCGGCGAGCGACCTGCCGGCTGGTCGGGGTCTGACGCCGGCGGTTGACGTGGTCACCGCCCCCGCCGGGGTGCTCGACCTGCTGGCACGCACGCTCATTGCCGACGACCTCGATGCGGCGCGCGCCGCCTGGCCCGCGCTCGAGGAGCGGGGAGACGGTGCCGCGAGTCTGAGCATCGTGACCCGGCAGGGGGAGGTGCTCACGCGCTCCGTGCTGCGCGGCGGCTCGGGCGAGGGCCGCAGCCGTCTCGAGCTCGCGGCCGAACGCGATGCGGCGCGCGATCGCTTGAGCGACGTCACGACGGGCATCGAGCGCGCTCGCTTCGCCCTGGACGAGTCGCGCGCCGCGCTCGCCGAGGCGAAGGTCGCGGCGACGACGGCCCTCGCTGCGGTGCGCGATCAGGATGCTCAGCGCGCGGCCCGCAGCGAGCAGGTCTCCCGCGCCCGCGCGCAGGCCGAGGCGGCCGAGGCTGAGGCCGCGCGCCTGACAACCGCCCTCGAGCGCGCCGAAGAGTCCGTGGCCGAGGCGGAGCGCGCGGTGGAGCGCGCCGAGGCTGAGCACGCCGACTTCGCGGGTCGCCCGCGTCCCATGCTCGACGCTTCCGCGCGCGACCAGCTGCTGAGCGAGCTCGAGGCCGCGCGTGCCGCCGAGCTCGAGCGCCGCATCGAGCTGGAGACAGTCCGCGAGCGGGTACGCGCCGCACGGGAGGGTGCCGAGCAGCTCGAACGCCGACGTCAGGCCGAGCGCGCCGCCGCCGACGAGGCCGCCCGTCGCGCCGTGCTGCGGCAGCGCCAGGTGGAGCGGGCGACCCGGGTCGCCGCATCCTTGCCCCACGTGCTGGCCGTCGTGGACGCCTCGGTGGCCGAGGCCCGCGTCTCCCTCGCGCATGCCGAGGCTGAGCGCACGGCGCAGAACGAGGAGCTGCTCGAGCTGCGCCGCAGCGAGTCAGCCTTGCGCGAGCGGCTCGCCGGCATCACCGAGAATGTGCACGGGCTCGAGCTGCAGATCTACGAGAAGAAGCTCCACCTCGGTCAGCTGCTCGAGCGGGCGGGGGAGGAGCTCGGGCTCGTCGAGCACGTCCTCGTCGACGAGTACGGCCCGCAAGTACCCGTGCCTGACGACGAAGCGCTCACCGAGGCCGCCCGAGCGGCGGCCGATGCGATCGCGGCGCAGGCCGCCGCGCGCGTCGACCCCGACCCCGAGGCGCCCGACGTCGAACCGGCCCCCGACCCCAGCGCCGAGGCCGCGCCGACGTTCGCGGATCAGGACGGCGCGGCCGCGCAGGCCGACGAACGGCGTGTCGCAGCGCTGATCGCCGACGGCGGGCGCGGTCTTCCTGAACGGGCAACACAAGGGGCGAGTTCGGGCGGCCCCGCCGGCATGCTGTTCGACCGGGCCGAGCAGCAGGCGCGGCTCGCGCGCGCCGAGCGCAAGCTCGGCCAACTCGGCCGTGTCAACCCGCTCGCCCTCGAAGAGTTCGCGGCGCTCGAGCAGCGGCACAAGTTCCTCACCGAGCAGCTGACCGACCTCGCGAACACCCGCCGCGACCTGCTGACGATCATCGACGAGCTCGACGAGACAATGCAGCACATCTTCGCCGCCGCGTTCGCCGACACGCAGGCGGCCTTCGACACGGTGTTCCCGATCCTGTTCCCCGGGGGCACGGGCAGCTTGCACCTCACCGAGCCTGAGAACATGCTCACGACCGGTATCGAGGTCACGGTGAAGCCGGCGGGCAAGAAGATCGAGCGGCTCAGCCTCCTCAGCGGCGGCGAGCGCTCCCTCGCCGCGGTGGCACTGCTGATCGCGATCTTCAAAGCGCGGCCGAGCCCGTTCTACATCATGGACGAGGTCGAGGCAGCGCTCGACGACGCCAACCTCGGCCGCCTTCTGACGATCTTCCGCGACCTGAGAGCGGCATCCCAGCTCATCATCATCACCCACCAGAAGCGCACGATGGAGATCGCGGATGCCCTCTACGGGGTCAGCATGAGGCAGGACGGCGTGAGCGCTGTGGTCGGGCAGCGCGTGCAGAACCCCGACGAGCTCGCGAGCTGAGCGGGGACTCGGCCAGCGCCGCGACTCCGCTTGCGGCGAACGTTAGGGGTGCGAGCGGCGCGATGCCAGGCGCGGCCCGCTAGTCTGGGAAAGTTCGCCCCGACGACCTCAGGAGCCATTTCAGTGTCGACCACCACCTCGCAGCCGACCAACCGATCGCGCTCAGCCCTCATCATCACCGCCATCGTCGTGGGTGTTCTCGTAGCTCTGTTCTTCGTCTTCGCGAACGTCTACACCGACATCCTCTGGTTCGACCAGCTCGGGTACCTTCCCGTGCTCGCAACGCAGTGGATCGCCACCGGCGTCATGTTCCTCATCGGATTCGTCGGCATGTTCCTGCCGGTGTGGGCGAGCCTTCAGATCGCCTACCGCTCCCGGCCGGTGTACGCGAAGCTCAACTCGCAGCTCGACCGCTACCAGGAGGCCATCGAGCCACTGCGTCGCGCCGCCATGATCGGCATCCCGGCCGTGCTCGGACTGTTCGCTGGCGTCACCACCTCGGCGCAGTGGACGCAGGTGCTGCAGTTCTTCAACCGAACCCCCTTCGGTGCGACCGACGCGCAGTTCGGTTTCGACATCGGGTTCTTCGTGTACGAGCTGCCCTTCTACCGGGGCATCATCGCGTTCGCCTCCGCGGCCGTCCTTCTCTCCCTGCTCGCGGCCCTCGCGACGAGCTACCTGTACGGGGCGCTGCGCGTCAACGGTCGCGAGATCCGCATCTCCCGCACCGCGCGCATCCAGCTCGCCCTCACGGGCGCGGTGTACATCGCCCTCCAGGGTGTCAGCATCTGGTTCGACCAGTACGCGGCAGTCATCGACCCCAGCGAGGGCTTCCTGCCCGCCGGTGCTGGTTTCGCCGAGGTCAACGCCACGATTCCGAGCCGCGCGATTCTCGCGGGCATCGCCGCGCTGGTCGCCGTGCTGTTCATCATCACGGCGATCATCGGCCGCTGGCGCCTGCCGATCGTCGGTACCGCTCTACTGTTGGTGAGCGGCCTGCTCATCGGCAGCGTCTACCCGTGGATCGTGCAGCGCTTCCAGGTCGACCCGAGCGCGCGCACCATCGAGGCGCCCTTCATCGAACGCAACATTGAGGCGACCCGCGCCGCGTACGGCGTGGCCGATCTCGTCGAGATCTCCTATGACGCGGAGACCGATGCCACCGCGGGCGCGTTGCGCGCGGATGCGGAGACGACGGCGAACATCCGCCTCATCGACCCGGCGCTCGTGAGCGAGGCTTTTGCGCAGCTCGAGCAGTTCCGGCAGTACTACCAGTTCCCGAACTTCCTCGATGTGGATCGCTACGTGATCGACGGGCAGACGCAAGACACCGTGCTGTCGCTGCGCGAGCTGAACCCCGACGGTCAGACCTCGCAGAACTGGTACAACAACACCATCGTGTTCACGCACGGCTACGGCGTCGTCGCTGCCTACGGCAACCAGCGCGCCGACGATGGTCAGCCGCTGTTCCTCGAGTCGGGCATCCCCGTTGACGGCGCCCTCACCGAGGCGCTCGGAGAGTACGAGCCGCGGGTCTACTTCGGCGAGTTCTCGCCCCTGTACTCGATCGTCGGCGGTGGTGAGAACCTCGAGCTCGACTTCCCGTCCGATGGCGCGGGTGAGGACGCGGCCGGAAACGCGACCTACACGTTCCAGGGCGACGGCGGGCCCGCGCTCGACAACGTGTTCAAGCGGCTGCTCTACGCGATCAAGTTCCAGTCTGAGCAGATCTTCCTCTCCGAGGCCGTGACCGACGATTCGCAGATCCTCTACGACCGCAACCCGCTCGACCGCGTGCAGAAGGCGGCGCCGTACCTGCGGCTCGACTCCGACCCGTACCCGGCCGTCGTGGACGGTGAGATCGTGTGGATCGTCGACGGCTACACGACGACCTCGAGCTACCCGTACTCGACCTCCGTTCCGCTCTCGGCCGCGGTCGCTGACACCTACACGCCGTCGCCTCAGTTCCCGGTGGACGACATCAACTACATCCGCAACTCGGTGAAGGCGACCGTGAACGCCTACGACGGCGAGGTGATCCTCTACGCCTGGGACGAGGAGGACCCGATTCTGCAGACCTGGCAGAAGGTCTTCCCGTCGACGCTGCGCTCGGTGGACGACATGAGCCAGCAGCTGCTCGACCACGTGCGCTACCCCTCCGACCTGTTCAAGGTGCAGCGCAACATCCTCGGCGCCTACCACGTGACCGACCCCGGCTCGTTCTTCTCGACCGACGACGAGTGGGTCACGCCCAACGACCCGATCTCGTCGGCCGCCGCACCGACGACGCAGCCGCCGTACTACCTCACCATGCAGGTGCCCGGCGAGGATGAGCCCGGCTTCACGCTGTACTCGACCTTCATCCCGCGCACCGCGAGCGACAACGAGCGCAACGTGCTCACCGGCTACCTCGCGGCGAACTCCGACCCGGGTGAGGACTACGGCAAGCTGACTCTGCTCACTCTGCCGTCGCAGACGATTCCCGGCCCCGGCCAGGTGCAGAACCAGTTCAATTCGGATACCGAGGTGGCGAACCAGCTCGCGCTGCTGCAGCGCGGTGAGACCGAGGTGCTGCGCGGCAACCTGCTGACCCTCCCGGTCGGCGGCGGCTTCCTCTACGTGCAACCGGTCTACGTACAGTCGACGGGTGAGACGAGCTACCCGTTGCTGCGCAAGGTGCTCGTGTCGTTCGGCGACTCGATCGCCTTCGAGGACACCCTCGACCAGGCGCTCGACTCGCTCTTCGGCGGCGACTCCGGCGCCGACGCGGGCGACGGCGACGTCGACCCGACGCTGCCCGATCCTGCGGAGCCGACGGACCCGGACGCCCCTGAGGAGCCGACCCAGCCGACAACGCCGCCCTCGGACGACCTGCAGGCTGCACTGGAGGATGCCCGTCAGGCCCTGCAAGACCGTCAGGCGGCCTACGCAGCGAACGACCTCGTTGCGGCCGCTGAAGCTGACGAGCGGCTGCAGGCGGCCATCGAGCGCGCGATCGCTCTGAGCGACTGAGGGAGCTCCGACCGCACGTAGACACTCTCGTCTGTCCCCCGAGCGAGGTTCCCACACTCGGGGGATAGCGAGCAGTGTGAGGCGGTTCTAGGCTCGCTCGATGAAGGGGGGCTTGGAAGGAAGCCCAAGGTGTCGGTTCTTCTCGCCGCTGCAGTGTTCATCGCCAGGCCGTTCATGCGACTGTGGGCGTCGTGGCGTCAGCAGGATCTGTCCTGGATGCCGCGCCCTACGGGCGCACCCCACGCCGTCGCCGACGGTCCGTCGGCCGACCGCATTCTCATCGTCGGCTCCGGCCCCGCCGTGGGCTGGGGGGTCGCGTCGCACGACCTCGCCCTCGCCGGTTCGCTCGCTCGTGCGCTGCGTTCGCTGACCGGACGGGGCGTCATCGTCGACGTCATTGCGACCCCGCAGATGACGTCGGCCAACCTCGCCCCGATTATCGGCGGCGCGCGCTTGAGCGATTACGACGCGATCGTCACCACGGTCGGCATCAATGATGCGCTGACGGGCACGTCGATGCGGGCGTGGCGGCGCAACATGCACCTCGCTCTGGAGGTCTGGCGCAACAGGGTCGCGCAGGGCAACCTTCTGCTCCTTGTCGGCGCGACGTCGATCACGACCATTCCGACGTTCGTCGGAGGGGGCGGGTGGCTTGCCGATCTGCTGGTACGCCGCTTCAATGACATCACCGACCGGTTGGCCGACCCGTTGCCCACCGTGCGTACGCTTCCGCTTCCCGCCGTGCCGAGCCCCGAAGGCGCGTCGGGTCGGCACACACCCGCCGACTATGCGTCATGGGCGGCCGTCATCGCCCATGAGCTGGCGGCCCCGCTCGATCTGGCGTACTCGGAGCACGACTCGATCGAGGGCCGACGTCGCATGCGGGCGGTGGACCGCATGACCTCGGGCATCGCCGATGCTCCGGAGCTCGTGAAGCGGCTGCACGGCGCGCAGGCGTCTCTCGACAAGATCGTCACGATGGCGGCGGCGGCGCTCCACGCGCCGACGGCCGTATTGACCGTTCTCGGGCCGGATCGGCAGTGGCATGTGGCGCGCTACGGCCTCGACCTCGAGGGGGTGCCTCTCGAGCAGTCGTTCTGCGCGATCGCCGTGCGCAACGAGGAGACCCTCGTCGTTCCGGATGCGCCTCACGATCCGCGCTTCGCGGACAACCCTCTCGTGACGATGGTGGACGGCATCCGCTACTACGCGGGCATGCCGCTGCAGGATCCGCAGGGCCGATACTTCGGTGCCCTGTGCGTGGTCGATTCGCGCCCGCGCAACGTCACGACTCCGACTGATCTCTCGGTGTTGCGCAAGCTTGCGACAGCCGCTCAGAGCACCATCTGGGGGGCGATCTTCTCCGAGGGAGCTCGTGGGGGACATCAGGACGCCCCGGCGTCGTCGCTCGAGAAATCCGCGGAGCTCCTCGCTACGCCCGCGTGAGGTACCGTGCCGGCGGGCTCGACGTCGCCATGCCGCGCTCGATTCGACCGCGAGAAGGGCGACTGCTAGACTGGTGGCTTCGCCGCGGGGTGGAGCAGTTCGGTAGCTCGCTGGGCTCATAACCCAGAGGTCGTAGGTTCAAATCCTGCCCCCGCAACCATCTCGACGAATCCCCGGTCCTCTCGTGAGGCCGGGGATTCGTCGTGCGGGGCGCCCACCACGACGCAGCAGACGTTCCGTTCGGCGCAGTGCGTTCGCATTGCGCACACGCTGGAGTGTCGCCGTTGTGACAGAGGGCTCACCGTACGACAGCATGGTGATGCCGGGGCACGAGGGCCCGCCTCCGCTGACGACGCCCCCCTTCAGGATCCTGTGTCGTCAGTACCCTGGCCGGCCGATGTTCAGACGGATTCGGGTTCTGCCTGAACATCGGCCACCCATCGGCCATCGATAGCGCGAGCTAGCTCGCGATCGCCGGGATGATCGCTCCGGAGAACACCTGCCACGCGAGTGCCGTCTTGGCCACGAGGCTGAGCGTGATGTAGCTGCGCTCACCCTGCAGGTAGCTCTTCCACTTGCCGACCTGCTTGTACTGCAGCCACTGGTTGATGGCGAAGGTGTTGAAGAAGATGAAGAGGGAGATGACGATGCCCACGACGAACTCGGGAGGGGCAGCCTCGCTCTCGCTGCCGGGCCGCAGGAAGTAGATGAGCACGAGGATCCAGGGCACGATGCCGACCATCGAGCCGAAGATGAACGGCAGCAGACCGCCTGATCCGGGCTGCTCGTACTTCTCCTGCAGAGCGCCGAACAGGATCATGGCGGCGTTGACGGCGAAGATCGCGAACAGCGCACCGATGTCGGTGACGCCGTTGATGGCGAGGATCAGCCAGATCATGATCGACGAGCTGAGCGAGTACTCCGTCCAGCGGAAGTAGTTGCGGTTCTGCAGCAGCCCGCCCTTGTAGCGGCCGAAGAACCACGGGCTGGAGATGAGGAAGTGGAAGAAGGCGCTGAGCGCGAGGAACGCGACGACGCCGATGCCGATGTTGACCTCGAACAGGGTGACGCGCTCGGGCGGGATCGGCACGCCGGGAGGGCCGGCCAGGTAGTCGGCGGTCACGGCGAACAGAACCTGGGTGCTGAGCATCGTCAGCACGATGCCGAACCCGATGGCCTGCAGCAGGTGCAGGCTGCCGGCGATGATGTTGTAGATGCGGAGCCGGTCGATCTGCTGCTCGGGCGTGTAGGTCTTCTTCGCCATGGGGCGCTCCTTCGGGCTGTGGCGGGCTGTTGCTTGACGGTAGCAGGGTGCCGCGCATCCGCGCCCGGTACGGTGGGCACGTGACAGCCGATCTGCGTCTCGAGCGCCCCCTCGTGGCGGGCCCGGCGCTCATCTCCTCGCTTCTGGCCCCGGTCTTCTTCATCGGCGGCACGGTTGCGGCTGAGCTCGCCTGGCCGGGGTTCGATCCGGTCGCGATGACGATCAGTGAGCTTGCCGCCGGGGATGCCCCCACGCGGGTCTTCATGACGCTCATGTTCGTGCTCACCGGTGTGTGCCACCTCGTCACCGCGGTGTTCGCGCGGGGGCTCGCGTGGCCCGGCCGCGCCGCCCTCGCGCTCGCCGGTGTCGCCCTGTTCGCGGTCGCCGCCTTCCCCCTGCCCGCAGTAGGGCAGTCGAGCCCCGAGCACCGGTACTCGGCGATGGCCGGCTTCGTGCTGCTCGCTCTCTGGCCCGTGCTGAGCATGCGCTTGTCGCGTCGGTACCCGTGGCTCGTGCGCCCGCTCGGCGCGACCCTGAGCACGCTCGCCGTCGGCGCGGCCTGTGTGGCGTTCGCGTGGATCGAGGCGTCCCCTGACCCGGCGCTCGTCGGCCTCGCCGAGCGCGTCGCCGCCTACCTCGAGTCACTGTGGCCTGCCGTCGTCGTGCTCGCCCTCGCCCTGCGAGATCGGCGCGCGACGGAGCCCGGCAGTCAGTCGCGCGGCGGCTGAGCCCCGAGCCACTGCACGGCAGCGGCACCCGCGGCGACACCGCGTTCCACCGCCGCATCCAGGTCAGCGCCCTCGGCCAACTCGGCGCACACGGCGCCGACGAAGGCGTCTCCGGCACCGGTCGTGTCGACCACGGTGACGCGTGGTGCCGGTACGTGCCCGCTGCCGCTCGGGCTCGCGTGCACGGCGCCGTCGCCGCCGAGCGTGATCACGACGCTGCGGCAGCGCTCGAGCAGCGCACTCGCGGCAGCGCTCGCCTCGTCCACCGAGTCGACGGCGAGACCTGCGAGGTCGTGCGCCTCGGACTCGTTGACCACGAGCGGGTCGCACAGCGCCAGGAGGGCTTCAGGTATCTCGCGGCTGGGGGAGAGGTTGAGCACGACCCGACCGCCGGCCCGCTCGACCGCGTCGGCGGCGGCGACGACCACCTCGAGTGGTATCTCGAGCTGCGCGAGCAGGACGGTGCGCGGGCCGGCAAGCTCGCGCACGGTCGGCAGGATCGCGTCGACGCTGAGGTGGCCGTTGGCGCCCGGTGCCACGACGATGGTGTTCTCGCCGTCGCGCGAAACGGTGATGAGCGCCACGCCGGTGGGCGCATCCTCGAGGGTTAGCGTGCTGGAGACATCCACGCCGCCCGCGCCAAGCGTGTCGAGCATGGCGCGGCCGTTCGCGTCCGGGCCGACCGCACCGAGAAAGACCGGCAGTGCGCCCGAACGCGCGGCCGCGAGCGCCTGGTTGGCGCCCTTGCCGCCCGTCGCCGTCACGAGGTCCCCGCCCATGAGCGTCTCGCCGGGCTGCGGGTGACGCTCGACGAGCACCGTGAAATCGGTGTTGGCCGAGCCGAGGACGATCAGCGTTGCGGTCATCCCCTCATCGTGCCAGAGCGGTCGCGACGGCGAGCGGTGCGCCACGAGCGGTAGGCCCCCCACGCGCCCGTCGACCACAGGGCCCAGGCGACGAGCAGAGGCTGGAACAGCAGACGGATGCCCCGGGCTGCGTCCGTCGTGAGGCCGAAGCCGTCCCGCCCCTCCGTGAACTGCGCGATGTTGCCGGGGAAGATCGCGAGGAAGAACAGCGCGACGACCCACCCGACGGGTACGCGCCAGCGACCCAGCACGAGAAGCGCGAGGCCGAGCGCGATCTCGACGACGCCGGAGGCGACAACGACAAAGTCACCCTCCAGAGGTAGCCAGGGCGGCACCTGCGCGAGGAACTCTTCGCGCCCGACGGTGAGATGGCCGAGCCCGGCGAGCAGGAGAGCGGCGCCGAGCAACCAGCGGGCCAGCCGCTGTGGCCAGGATGTGCCGGGTGGTCGCGGCGTGACCGGATCGGTGGGGGCGGTGCCGGCAGGAGGAGTGGACGGGTCGCGCATGCCGCCCAGTCTGGCACTGCGTCCCGCAGAGCGGCGGGCCGTAGTGTGGGGGCATGAGCTCCCGCACCGCCGTCGCCGTGGCCCAGTGGGGCCCGGGCGCCGATCGTGAGGTGAATCTGGCCGAGCTGCGTGAACTGGCGAAAAGGGCCGTCAAACACGGTGCTGGGCTCGTCGTGTTCCCCGAGTACTCCGGCTACTTCACACCGAAACCTGACGAGGGCTGGATCGCCAACGCGGAGGCTCTCAACGGTCCGTTTGTCTCCGGCCTCTCCGCGATCGCCGCGGAGCTCGGGGTCATCATCGTCGCGGGCTTCCTGGAGGTGTCGTCGCAGCCCGACCGATGCCGCAACACGATCGTCGCCGTCGGCGCAGACGGTTCCCTCCTCGCCACGTCTCCCAAGCTGCACCTGTACGACGCGTTCGGCGCGCAGGAATCTCGGTGGGTGGAGCCCGGCGAGATCGGCGTGCCTCAGCTGTTCGACTTCGCGGGGCTTCGGGTGGGCATCCAGACCTGTTACGACCTGCGGTTTCCGGAGGTGACGCGGCGTCTGGCCGACGCGGGGGCCGACCTGGTGCTTGTGCCGGCCGAATGGGTTGCCGGCCCCGGCAAGCGGCACGCCTGGGTGACGCTCGCCACGGCCCGCGCCATCGAGAACACCGTGTACCTCGCCGCCGCCGACCACCCGCCGCCCATCGGGGTGGGGGCGAGCCTCATCGTCGACCCGATGGGCGAGAGGCTGGCCTACCTTGATGACGAGGTGGATGTGGCACTCGCCTCGCCCGATCGCGACCACCTCGACGAGGTGCGCCGCATCAACCCCGCACTGCAGTTGCGGCGATTCGGAGTCTCGCCGCTCTGAACGGTGCGAGTCTCACCGGCGCGAGCGCCGACGCCCTTCGCGCTACCGCTCGGCGAAGGTCCGCAGCCGCTCGCACGCATCCGCGATCGCCGCTTCGGTGCGGCAGAAGGCGAAGCGCAGCGACGATCGCACGACCGGGTCGGTCGACCGCGGGGCGAAAGACTGCAGGGGAATCGAGGCGACACCCGGATCGATGGTCAGCTCGCGGGCGGCGACGGCTCCGTCGGCAATGCCGAGTGGGCCCGCGTCGGCGACGATGAAGTAGGAGCCGCTCGACGGGCTCACGTGGAAGCCGGCGGCACGCAAACCGTCGCTGAGCAGGTCGCGGCGCGCCTGCAGCGAGCGGCGCTGGTCGTCGAAGTAGCTGTCCGGCAGCGCGAGGCCCACCGCAATGGCGGGCTGGAAGGGGGCGCCGTTGACGTAGGTCGTGAACTGTTTGACGGCGAGCACGTGCTCGATGAGGCGGCTGGGGCCGGTCATCCACCCGATCTTCCAGCCTGTGACGCGAAAGGTCTTTGCCGCGCTCGAGATCGTCAGCGTTCGCTCCCGGGCTCCGGGGATGCGCGCCGCCGGCGTGAACGGCGCGTCGTCGTAGACGAGGTGCTCGTACACCTCGTCGCTCACGATGACGGCGTCATGGGCGGCGGCGCGGGCGACGATGCGCTCGAGCAGCTCGGGCCGGATCACCGAGCCGGTCGGATTGTGCGGGTTGTTGAGCAGCACGACCCGGGTGCGGGGTCCGATGGCGGCGTCGATGTCGGCCGGCTTCGGCTGAAAGTCCTCGCCGCTCAGCGGGATGGTGCGGTGCGTGGCGCCGCTCAGGCCGATTATGGCCGCGTAAGAGTCGTAGTACGGCTCAAGGGTCACGACCTCGTCGCCGACGCCGGCGAGGGCCAAGAGTGCGACGGCGATGCCCTCCGTGGCGCCCGTCGTCGCGATCACCTCGGTGTCGGGGTTGACGGTGTCGCCCCAGAAGCGCTCGCGGTGGTCGGCGATCGCCTGACGTAGCACGGGCATGCCCCTGCCGGGCGGGTACTGGTTGACTCCGGCATTGATCGCCTCGATGGCGGCGTCGAGCACCTCGCGCGGGGCATCCTCGTCAGGGAATCCCTGCCCCAGGTTCACCGCGCCGTGCACGGTCGCGAGGGCGGAGATCTCGGCGAAGATCGTGGAGCGCACCGTGCCGGCCGCGTCGACGAGGCCGGCCGCGTCGACGGTGCGCAGCCACGGGGGTGGGGTGCTCATCGTTCCACCCTAACCACCGGTGGGAGGCCGAGGCGGGGCAGCGCTGGCGCCCTCAGGCGGTGGTCTTCGGCAGAGTGAGACTCGTCGCCCACGCGTAGAAGGCGCTCTTGCCCTGGGAGGTGTCGGCGACGTCGGCGTCCACCGAGCGGTGCAACAGATCGGCGATCGCGCGAATCGTCGTGTCGAGGTCGTCGTGGGGCGCCGTAATGGCGAGCCCCGCCGAGCAGACGGAGAGCACGCTTGACACCATGCGCGCATCGACATCGGGCCGTACCATGCCCGCCTTCTGCAGGTTCTCGATGAGGTCGGCACGCACTCCGATGTTCGGCAGGTAGAGGAAGCCGTTGGCATTGCGCATGATCTCGTGCAGGGCATCCCGGTCGATGACGAACAGGGTGCGGGCGAGCGGGCGCTCGTACACCGACGAGAGGATGTAGGTGTACATGCGTGAGAGCAGCCCGCCACGCGGGTCACGCTCCACATGGTCGACGATGCCTGCGTACATGCGGCTGAACTCGCGGTTCAGCATGCTCACGAGCACATCGTTGGGGGTGTCGAAGAGGCTCTGCACCTCCTCCGCGCTCACGCCGCAGCGTTCGGCGATCGCGTCGAAGGTGACAGCGTCGTACCCGCCGGCGATGATCAGGTCTGCGGCGGAGGAAAGGATCGGGTCAACATCGGTGACAGGGGGGTGGGGCATCGAGTACTCATCACGGGTCGGGGGAAGGATCAGGACGGTGATGCGACGTTCAGCTTATGCTGAGTCTACGTCGAGCGACAGAAAGGTGCGTGTACCCCGTTCAGGTGCGCCGCTGTGGAGAACATCCAGCCGGATGCTCCGCCCACGCCTACCGTGAGCGCCATGTCGAGACGCCCCCTCGCCCTGGTCACGTCGCTGCTCGTGCTCGCCGTGGTGGGTTGCACCCCGACCACCGTCCTCCCACCCGCGGGCGCACCGAGCGAGGAGGCGCCACTCTTCGCGAGCGACGAGGAGGCGCTCGCCGCGGCGACGGAGGCGTATGAAGAGTTCCTCGCCGCGCTGGACGCAGTCTTGGCTGATCCTTCGGGGTCTCAGAGCACTCTTGAGAGATTGGCCTCAGGAGACGCATTGCTCGAGGCCCAAGATTCGATCGAGAGCTTTCGCGAGCGCCGTTGGAGACTGCTGGGTTCTCGGCAAGTGTTGAACTCGACGCTCCAGCAAGTGAACCACCTTTCCGGAATCGCGGAGGTTTCCATCTACGTCTGCGAGACGACTGAGGGAACTGACGTGATTGACGAGGGCGGAGAATCCCAAGTCGCCGATGAACGGGAAGAACTCACATCTTTCGAGCTCATTCTCCGCTTCGAAGAGCCGGAGACGGGCGTCTTGCACACGCGATCTCTTTGGCCTTCGGAAGAGATATGCCTCGCCTAGTTGTTGTGCTCGTAGCCGTCGTTTCTCTCTGTAGTGTCTTGACGCTTGCCGAACCTGCACTTGCCTCTTCCTGCGATCACGATAGTCAGCTCGTTGGCGGGTGTCCGAACATCGGCGGCGAGCTCGGCGATGACGAAGCCCTCCTGATCGGCGACCTGGACGTCCCCGGCGGCGGCAACGACGCAGGTGGCGGCGCCGGCGCTGGGGGCTCTCCGGGCATTCATGTGCCGAGCACTCCGGGCCTCTACGAGCCCTGTATCGACATCTTCGAGGGCTTCTGCGCGGGTATCCGGCCGGGAGATCCCGGTGAGCCGGCGAACGAAGTCGACCCGATCACACTCAGCGACATCGAAGCGTTCCGCCCCACGAACCCCGTGCAGTTCATGCAACCGGACGGCTGGATGGTGGTCGGGCTGCCGACCAACTTCTACACGACGACGGCCTCCCACACGGTGAACGGCGAGCTGCTCGGGCTGCCAGCCGCGGTGCGCTTCACCCCGGTCACCTATCGATGGAACTACGGCGACGGCACGACCGCAGTGCTGGCGACACGCGGGGCGACCTGGCGCGCCCTGGGCCTGCGGGAGTTCGACACGACCGCGACGAGCCACGTCTTTCGAGCATCCGGCACCTACGTCATCGACCTCGACGTCGACTACACGGCCGAGTACCGCATCCGTGACGGAGCGTGGACGCGCATCAACGGCGCGTTGCGACTGCCCGCCAACCGGCTGATCGCGACGGCGGGAGACGCCGTGACGGTGCTCGTCGATCGCGACTGCGCCACCGCGCCGAGCGGGCCCGGCTGCTGAAACCCCACCCCGCTGACGGCGGCGACCCGAGTGCTGTGGCGCCGCAGTGCGAAGCGCCGGGTCGCGTTCAGGCCGCGCAAATACGACGCACAGGTTGGCGGAGCACGCTGGGCCCAGCTGAAAGGATCTAGCTCATGAACACCACGCCCTCCGGCGCCGAACCGAGCACGCCCGACGACCGCCACGAGGCCGACGCCCGCGAGACCGAGCCCGTGCCCTCTGCAGCGCCTTCTGCGGCCGAGCCCACCGCCGCCCCCGAGCCCACCGCCGCGGCTATGCCGACCGCTGCGTCAGCCGCGCACGAGCCGGGCGGGCGCACGCGCTCCACGGGGCCACTCATTGCAGCGCTCGCCGTGGGCGCCCTCATCGGCGGTGCCGCTGGCGGCGGGGTCGTCGCTGCCGTCATGTCGAACACGCCCACCGTCGTCTCGGGTGTGACCGGCACGCCCCTGAGCATCAGCGTCAACGACCCGGGCAACGCGACACTCGTGACGAGCGTCGCCGCCACAGCACTGCCCTCGATCGTGACCATCCAAGTCTCCGGTGGCGGCGCCAGCGGCAGCGGATCGGGCGTCGTCTTCAGCGATGAGGGCTACATCATCACCAACTCCCACGTGGCCACGCTCGACGGCGCCACCTCAGACCCCGACCTGCGGGTCACCTTCAGTGACGGCCGCATCGTCGACGCGACGCTCGTCGGCGCCGACCCGCTTGCCGACCTCGCCGTCATCCAGGTCGCCGAGACCGACGCACTCGTGCCGATCGAGTTCGCCGACTCCGACGCCCTCAATGTGGGCGACAACGCGATCGCGATCGGAGCGCCGCTCGGCCTCTCCAACACCGTCACCAACGGCATCATCTCCGCACTCAACCGCTCCATCACCGTGCAGTCCTCGGCCGTTCCGCAGACACCCAACGACCCGCTCCCCGACGGCGGGGAGGCACCGTTCGACTTCTGGAACTTCGACAGCCCGCGCGACCCCGACGCCCAAGGCCAGCCGCAGCAGCGACGGTCGTCCACGATCTCCCTGCCGGTCATCCAGACCGACGCCGCCATCAACCCCGGCAACTCCGGAGGCGCGCTGCTCAACGACGACGGCCAGCTGATCGGCATCAACGTCGCCATCGCCACCGCTGGCGGCTCGGGTGGACAAGCGGGCAGCATCGGCGTGGGCTTCTCCATTCCCGCCAACTACGCGCAGCGCATCGCCGCCGAGCTGATCGCCACCGGCACCGCCAGCCACGGTCTTCTCGGTGCCACCGTGACCAGCGCTGCCACGGCCTCCGACAGCACCGTCGTCGGTGCGCTCATCGACGCAGTGTCTCCGGGAGGGGCCGCCGATCTCGCCGGGCTACGTTCCGGAGATGTGATCACGGTCTTCAACGGCGTGCCCATCACCGACCAGATCGACCTCACAGCGCAAGTGCGCGTGCTCGCCGGAGGCGAGACCACGACGCTCGTGTACGTGCGCGACGGCGTCGCCGACGAGGTGACCGTCACGCTCGGCGAGCTCGGCTGACGCGCTAGCCTCGGGTGCTATGGCGCCCCCCGACACCGCACACCCCGGCGTGAGCTACGTCATGCCGGTGTACAACGAGGCGGCCTACATCGACGACGCGGTGACGAGCGTGCTCGCCCAGAGGTACGAGGGCGAGCAGGAGCTCGTCATCGCGCTCGGCCCGTCGACGGACGGCACGAACGAGCGGGTGCGCGCCCTCGCCGAGCAGGATGCCCGCATCCGCATCGTCGACAACCCCCAGATGGCCATCCCCATCGGTCTCAACCGCGCCATCCGCGCCGCCAGCCACGACATCATCGTGCGCGTCGACGCGCACACCGAGCTCGACCCTCACTACCCCGCGATGGGTGTCGCCACACTGCAGCGCACGCGCGCCGCCAGCGTCGGCGGGGTCATGGTCGCGACCGGCCGCGGGCGGCTGCAGTCGGCGATCGCCCGCGCCTACAACAGCCGCCTCGGCCTCGGCGGCGGGCCCTACCACGGCGGCGCCTCCGAAGGCCCCGCCGAAAGCGCCTACCTCGGAGTGATGCGGCGCGAACCGCTCGAAGCCGTCGGGCTCTACGACGAAGGTCTCAAACGCGGGGAGGACTGGGAGCTCAACTTGCGCCTGCGCCGCGCCGACCAGCTCGTGTGGCTCGACCCGCAGCTGCAGGTCGTCTACTGGCCCCGCGACACGTGGGCGAAGCTCGCCCGGCAGTTCACCGCCACCGGCATCTGGCGGGGCGAGCTCGTGCGTCGCGCCGGAGGGCGCCACCCACTGCGGTACTTCGCACCGCCGGCGCTCCTCGTGGCCAGCACGGTGAGCCTCGTGCTGCTCGTGCTCGAACTCACCGGGGTCATCACCGGGCCCCTCGCCCTCGTCCTCTCCCTCGTCTACCTCGCGCCGGTGCTCTACGCGGTACTGCTCATGACCCTGCTGCTGCTCCGCTCCAGCGGCGAGCGACTGCGCGACCGCGCGACCTTCGCCGCCGTCATCGCCGTCATGCACTTCAGCTGGGGCGCGGGCTTCCTGCGTGGAGTGCTGTTCGGTGCGCGCGACGCCGTCGACCGCTCTCGCATCGAGTCGTAGCGGCGGCAGCACGGCCCCGCGCCGCCGCGTCTGGCACACGTCGCAGAACAGGTCACGGCGACTGCCACGAACGGCGGCGTCGCGGTACTCGCCCGCAGACGACGTCAGTCGAGCAGGCCCTCCGCGAGGATGCGCGCCACGACCCGCTCACCCGCGCGGCCGTCGTCGTGCGGTGTGAAGCGCTCGCGCCACGCCGCGCGCTGCGGGGGGAGCGGAGCCGAGCCGGCCACCGCGATCGCGTCGAGCAGAGCATCCCGAGACGAGACGATCGGGCCGGGAGAGTCGGCCGTCACGTCGAAGTAGAAGCCCCGCAGCTCGTCCGCATAGCGGTCGAGGTCCGGTGTGAAGAGGATCACCGGCGTGTCCGTCGCCGCCAGGTCGAACATGATCGACGAGTAGTCGGTGACGACCACATCCGCTGCGAGCAGCAGGTCGGCGACATCGGGGTAGGTCGTCGCGTCGACGACACCCGGCCCCTCCAGGTCGCGGCCGAAACGCAGGGTGCGGCTGTGACCCCGCACGACCAGCACAGCGTGCGGGTCGCGTTGCCGCAGCTCAGCGGCGAAGCTCGGCAGGTCCAGGTAGTCGACCAGCTCCGTGCGGTCGTCGCGCCACGTGGGCGCGTACAGCACCGCGCGCTGCTGAGCCCGCAGACCCAACCGGGCCCGCACCGCCTCGCGGTCGCCGGCCACGAACGTGTCGCTGCGCGGGTAACCCTCCACCCACAGCGGCCCGCGGTAGGCGTACGCCCGGCGCAGGATGCCCGCCGCATACTCGTTCTGCGCGAGCAGCAGCTGCCACCGTGCGCTTTCGCGCCGCACGGCGATGCGCGTGCGCAGACCGACGCCGTCCCGGTCGAGCGCGAGCCGTTTGAGCATCGTGCCGTGCCAGGTCTGCAGCACCGTCTGATGTGATCGACGCTTCCACCGTTTGCGCAACCAGTCGTTCACGACCAGGAGGCGCGCGTCGGCGCGCACCTGCCACCACTCGGCGGAGCCTTCGACGATCGGCACCGCCCCCTCGGGCACGGCGATCGAGCGGTCGACGACCGACCAGTACCGCGTCACGTCCGGCCGCACGCGGGCCAGCTCGCGGTCGATCGCGAGCGGATTGCAGGCCGCTGTCTGACTGTAGAAGCTCTCGAAGAAGACTGCCCGCTCAGGGTTGGCGGTGCGGCGGCGGTAGGCGCGCTCGAGCCGCCTCTGCCCGGATGCTCCGCGCTCGTCGTCCGCCAGCGGAGGCTCGACGCGCAGCAGCAGAGAGCCGTCCTGGGCGACGAGTCGTGCGTGTAGCAGGACCGACTCCAGCGGCCTGCCCGGCTCCGCGCGCACCGCCGCACGTGCTGTGCGCGGCGAGCCCTCGAGCACCGACTCGAGCCGATAGTCGCCCGACCGCGGCGGGAGGCCCGCGGCGCCCCAGCGCTCGCCGAGCAGCGGGACGGTTGCCGTGAACTCGTCGCCGTGCTGCTCGAGCCGGCCCTGCAGGGTCAGTCGTGGCCCGGTCAGGCTCAGCTCGAGCATCCGCACCGATGCCCGGCCGCGCACCCGAACGCTCGGCACGCCGTCGTCGTCGACGAACGCAGCCTCCTCGATCACGATGCGGTGCCCCGACGACGACGCGGGCGAGGGGGGCACGGTGGTGCGCTCGCCGAGCAGCGCCAGCACTGCGTCGAGCACCCGCTCTGTCGCGCGCCCGTCGAGCAGATCGACGTGCTCGTCGCGCAGCCAGGCCGCGTGGGCGAGCGCCGCGGGCCGACCCTCCCCGAGCGCGTCGTCGACCCGCTCGATCGCCTCCGCCCAGGTCGTGGCCGGCTCGCCTCCGCTGAACTCGCGGTACGGCGTGTATAGACCGCGCGTGGCCAGGTAGCGCGCGAGATCGGGAGCGAAGAACACGGTCGGCACGCCGGCGATCGCCGCGTCGAAGGCGATCGACGAGTAGTCGGTCACGACCGCGTCGACGCCGGGCAGAACGGGGGTCACGTCAGCCAGCAGGTCCCTGCCGAGCAGACGGATGCGCGCAGACCTCTCTGCCCCCGCCGCGTACGAGCCCGCCCCGAGCGGGTGGGAGCGGATCAGCAGCACGGCTCCGGCACGGTCGGCCCAGGCCGTGATGGCCTGCCACTCGTCAGCGCTCGGTATCGCGGCATCCTTGTCGCCGTCGCGCCACGTCGGTGCGTAGAGCACGACCGGACCCGCGTCAGGAAGAGCGCCGACCGCGTCTGAGATCGCCGCGCGGGCGCGCCGACGACGCGCCTCCGCTGTGCCGCGCAGCAGCACGTCGTCACGCGGGTCACCCGAGACGAGGATGCGCGAAGCATCGAGCCCGAACGCGCTGCGGATGCGGCCCGCCACGAGCGCCGACGCGACCGGGAAGAGCGCGATCTGCGCCCCGGCTCGACGGTAGAGCACGCGCATGAGGCGCCCGACTCCGGGCAGCGAGCCGACGAGCGGCAGGCGCAGAACGGACGCCGAATCGAGGTGGAGCCTCTTGAGCGGGATGCCGTGCCACAGCTGCACCACGCGCGCGCCGCTCACCCCGAAGCGGTTGACGTCGCCGAAGCCGTGCGTGACGACCGCAACACCCGCCCGCAGAGTGGCCCACAGGCCGCGCAGCCCCCGCTTGGGCAGGGCGCGCATGCCCCGCGCCCGCGCAGCCTGCAGCTCGGCGCTGCTCGACGCCAGCCACGTGAGCCGGCATTCGGGTTCGCGCTCCCGCGCGAGGTCGTGCAGCGCGAGCGCCCCCTCGCCGAGACCGGTGCCCGAGCCGAGCACCCATTGCCGGGGGCTGCGCGGCACGAGAACACCCGCGAGCGCCCCGAGCGCGTAGAGCGGGGCGCGGGCGAGCACGCGCGCGTTGCCGGCGCTGAACGTGAAGCGGGCCATCTCGAGAGATTCTGTCACCTCGCGCTCGCGCCGTGTTGCCCGTTCAGGAAGCACAGCGCGGGATGCCCACTGTGGCCGCTCGAGTGCGGCGTGTCGCTCATTCCGCAGTGCGGCTTCCTGAACGGGCAACACACACGCGCGCGGATGCGAACAAGTCGGTAACGGTGTGACCGAATCGTCGGGGGCGCTCCTGAGGCGCTGGGAGGATGGACGCATGGGGCTCTGGGGGCAGGCGAAGGCAGCGCGGCGCATCGCGCGCAACCTTCTGCGCTCGCGCCGCAACCGCGCGCTGCTCGCCGAGCGGCTCCAGGGCGTGACGCCTCCCGCCCCCGGCTCGATCGAGATCGCCGTGTACTTCGCCGACACGCGGGTGAACCTGTACCAGATCCGGCAGTGGTACGCGCCTCTCGCCGAGCTCGCGCGCGAGCATCCGGTCGCCATCATCAGCCGCAGCCCCGGCACGATGATGACGCTCCTCGACGAGGCGCCTGTTCCCGCCATCTACCTGCGCCGCGTGACCGACCTCGAGCGCTTCGTCGCCGAGCAGCCGCTGCGCCTCGTGCTCTACGTCAACCAGAACACGAAGAACTTCCAGATGTTCCGCTACAGCCGCATGTGGCACGTGTTCATCAACCACGGCGAGTCCGACAAGATGTACATGACCACGAACCAGTACAAGGCATACGACTACGCCTTCGTGGCAGGTCAGGCCGCCAAAGACCGCCTCGCGCGCAAGCTGTGGAATTACGACCTCGACCGGCGCGTGCTCGAGATCGGGCGGCCGCAGGCCGACCACTTCGCCGGCGAGCTGCCGTACACGCCCGACGATCGCACCGTCGTGCTCTACGCCCCCACGTGGGAGGGCGACCGGCCGGCTGCCGCATACGGTTCGATCGCCAGCCACGGCGAGAGGCTCGTGGATGCTCTTCTCGCCACCGGCCGCCATCGCGTCATCTACCGCCCGCACCCGCGCAGCGGCGTCGTCGACCGGGGGTATCGCGCGGCGCATCGCCGCATCGTCGCGGCCCTCGCCCAGGCCAACGCCGCCGATCCGGGCGCCCACCATCTCTACGACTCGGGATCATCGCTCGGCTGGCAGCTCGTCGCCGCCGATGTCGCCGTCACCGACATCTCCGCGATGGTCTACGACCGGCTCGCGACCGGCAAGCCGCTCATCGTCGCGCGGCCCGCCTCCGACGAGGCCGAGATCGACGAGACCGGCTATCTGAGCGCGTGCGAGTGGCTGACCGCCGACCAGGCCGACCAGATCGTGCCGCTCGTCGACCACGTTCTCACGAGCACCGAGGCGCACGACGCCCTCACCACGTGGGTCACGCGCTACTTCGGCGACACCACCCCCGGTGCGGCAACTGCGCGGTTCCATGCCGCAGTGCAGGCGCTCATCGACGAATGGGAGCGGGCGGCGGCCGCACACGCCGCCGATCCGATCACGAGCGAGTCCGACCCCCTCGACGACGTGGACGACGAGGACGCCGTTCCCGGCGAGGACTGACCGGGTCGAGGTCGGCGGCCCAGGTGAGCGGCGCCGGCCCGAACGCCTGCCGGGTCGCGGTCACGACGCGGCCGCCGATGACGCGGTTGCTCGTGCCGCCGATGACGGCTCCGATCCCGAACGGGATGAGGCGGCCGGCCATTCCGGCCCCCTGGGCCACAGCGAAGCGCTTGGCGAATTGCTCGCGCAGCGTCCTGTTGAGGTAGCTCGCGACCGCCTTCGGCAGGGTCGCGGTGATGGTCTCGCCCCAGTACTCGCTGCGGTCGGCGCTGCGCGTACCGGCCTGGCGCAGGAACTGCTCCACGAGCTCCTTGCCCGGCCCGCCCAGCAGCAGCGCCATGACGAGGGTGTGCGCGCGCTCCTCGTCGTCCACCACGATGCCGTGGATCTCGGCGACGGACTGGGCGAAGAGCGCGGTCATCTCGAAGAAGAGCACGGTCTCGGCGCCAATGACGGTGAGGGTGATCGCCGTACCGACACCGGGGATGACCGCGGCGCCCCCGCTACCGGCGCCGCTGAGGGTGACGCTCGCGAGGAACCGCTTCTCGAGAATCCGCACCACCTGCTCGGGCGAGGCCGTCGGATGCTGACGGCGAATGCTGCGGATGTGCGCGAGCACCACGGGGCGCTGCGCCGACATCGCCGCGCGCAGTCCACGGATGAGTGCGGGGTCGGGGCGCCCGTCAAGCTGCGGCTCGAGGCTCACGTCACGCTCCCGTAGTCGGCGTCGTACGCGGCGAGTACCTCGCCGATCGGGCCGTCGAGTTTGAGCGCTCCCTTGTCGAGGTAGAGCCCGCGGGTGCAGAACCGCGTCAGATCGCGCTCGTTGTGGGAGACGAAGAAGAGCGTGCGGCCCGCCGAGAGCAACTCGTCGATGCGGCGGTAGCACTTCGCGCGGAAAGCCTTGTCACCCACGGCGAGCACCTCGTCCACGAGCAGGATCGGCTCCTCGAGGCGGGAGATGACGGCGAAGGCGAGCCGCACCTTCATACCGCTCGACAGGTGCTTGTACGGGGTGCCGACGAAGTCGCGCAGCTCGGCGAAGTCGATGATCTCGTCGTAGCGGGCCACGATCTCGGCCCTGGGCATCCCGTGCAGCCCCGCCGTGAGGTAGACGTTCTCGCGCACCGTCAGGTCTTCGACGAAGCCGCCCGTGATCTCGATGAGCGGTGCGACGCCCCCGCGCACCTCGACAATGCCCTCGTCGGGCAGTATCACGCCCGCCACGAGCTTCAAAAGGGTCGACTTGCCCTGCCCGTTGCGGCCGACCACGCCGATCGCCTCGCCTTCGTGCACGGTGACATCGACGTCGCGCAGCGCCCAGAACTCGCCGGGGCGGGAGCGGCGGTTGCGGCCCGCGAACAGGTCCTTGAACGATCGCCGCCCCGTGCGGTTGCGGCGGAAGCGGATTCCCGCGCCTCGGGCCTGGATGACGGGCGCGCTCGTTGACTCGGTCGTCTCCATCAGATCTCCTTGAGCACCGAGCGCACCATGCGTCGGAAGACGAGGATGCCCGCGCAGAGGAAGAGGAGACTCATCCCGGCCGCGATGATCACTGCGATCGGCTCGACTTGGTCGGGGAAGAAGCTCGCCCGGTAGAGCGAGATGATGCCCGCGAGCGGATTGAAGGAGGCCCAGAGCTCGAGGCCGTCCGGCAGGTCGGAGAGCCCGTAGATGATGGGCGAGCCGTAGAACAGGAAGCGCAGGATGAGCTTGACCGCGCGCTCGAGGTCGCGGAAGAACACCACGAGCGGGGCGATCATCATGGCCAGCCCGACGGTGAGCACGGTCTGCAGCAGCACCGCGAGCGGCAGCCAGAGCACGCCCCACGTGGGCGCCGCGCCGAAGATGAGGGCGAAGATGACGATGACGGGGATGCTCGCGAGGAACTCGATGCCCTTGGCGAGCACGATGCGGTTGATCCACACCGTGCGGGGGATGCGCGTCGAGCGCACGAGCTTGGCGTCCTTGATGAAGGCGCGCGTGGCATCGCCGACCGCGCCGTTGAACCACATCCACGGCAGAAGACCCGCCAGCAGGAAGACGATGTACGGTTCTGCGCCGATCGTGCGCTGCACGATCTGGGTGAAGACGAACCAGTAGATGACGGCCATGACGAGCGGCTCGAGCACCGACCAGAAGTAGCCGAGGAAGGATGTCGAGTACCGCACGCGCAGGTCGCGGCTGGTGAGAAGCCAGAGCGACTGGCGGTATGCCTCGGAGCGCGAGCGCGCGCGACGCGGGGGGAGTGCGGTGGTCACGCGGTCAACGGTAGTCGCACCGCCCCGTGCAACGGCGAAGGCCGACACTCGGGGCGGCGACCCCGGTGGCGCGAGGTGCTCAGACGAAGAAGTTCGCCCGCTCGAGATCTTCGGCGAAGTCGACCTCGACGGCGTACAGGTCGCTGATGTCGACCGGCTCGATGCGCACGCGGTCGTGCTCGATGGCGAGCTCGATGCCGCGCTCGAAGTAGTCCTGGTCGGCGCATCGGGTGAGGTGATGCACGAGCGCGGCCTTGTCACGGCTCGAGATGTAGTTGATGCCCACGGCCTCACCGAGCCCGCCGACGACGGTCTTGGAGAGCTTGTCGATGAAGCCTTCGGCGTCGACTGTGTACTTGACCTCTTCGTCGCTCACGGTGGAGGTGTTGACGCTCACGAAGGAACGGTCGGCGTGCACGAGCTCGGCCGAGCGCACGAGCGCCTGAGGGTCGAAGACGACGTCGCCGTTCATCCACAGCACGCCGTGCTTGCCGGTGGCCTTGAGGGCGCGCAGCAGGCTCTTGGAGGTGTTGGTCTGGTCGTACTGCTCGTTGTAGACGTACTCGACGTCGGGGAATGCGTCGATGATGTGCTCGAGCTTGTAGCCGACGACCGTGGTGATGGTCACGTCGGTGCCGAACGCTGCACGAACGTTGTCGTGCTGCTGGCGCATGATGGTGCGGCCGTCGCTGAGCTCGGTCAGCGGCTTCGGAAGCTCGCGGCCGAGGCGGCTGCCCATGCCCGCGGCAAGAATGACGATCTGAGTGGTCATGAAGAATGCTCCTGGTGTGGTGGACGAAGACACACCGTTGTGCAACTCACGATGCTACCGGCGCGACACTCAGCCGTCACTCTGAATTCACCCTTTGTTTCCCAATCGTGACGGGAGTGGCGAATGATTTTCACCTGATGGGAGGGTGTGAGGGGGTGGCGCCGCGTTGGTAGCGTGGGGTCGTGAATTCCTCGTCGTCGGCTGCCTCGGGCTCAAGCGCGTCCCGCAAGCCCGCAAAGCCGCGACAGCTCGCGAAACCTGCCACACGGCGCACGGAGAAGCCCGAGGTTGTGAAGCCCAGCGCCAAGAAGACAGCCCGCGTCACGCCTCGCGCCACAGCAGCGTCCTCCTCAGTGACCCCAGCGGCGAAACCGCCGCGCACGCCGCGAGCGCAGCCCGACGCACCGCCGGTGGTGGTCGAGGTCGTAGCACTGCGCAAGACGTACGGCTCTACGGTCGCCGTTGACGACATCGATCTGACGGTGCGCCGCGGCTCCATGTTCGGGGTCGTGGGGCCCAACGGTGCGGGAAAGACCACCACGCTCTCGATGATCACGGGGCTGCTGCGGCCCGACTCCGGCACCGTGCTCGTCGCCGGTTCCGACGTCTGGCTCGATCCTCTCGCCGCGAAGCGGGTCACCGGGGTGCTGCCCGATCGCATGAGGCTCTTCGATCGCCTCACCGGGGCGCAGCTCTTGTACTACTGCGGAATGCTGCACGGCCTCGACCGCTCGACGGCCTCCTCCCGCACCGAGGATCTCGGTGTCGCGCTCGGCATCGAAGGCTCGCTGAACCGACCGGTGCGCGACTACTCGATCGGGATGGTGAAGAAGATCTCGCTCGCTGCGGCGATGATCCACTCTCCCCGCGTGCTCGTGCTCGATGAGCCCTTCGAATCGGTCGACCCCGTCTCGACCGCGCAGGCTATCGAGTTGCTGCAGCGGTACACGGCCAGCGGCGGCACCGTTCTGCTGTCGAGCCACAACATGGCTCTCGTCGAGCGGGTGTGCGACAGCGTCGCGGTGATCGTGGACGGCTCGGTGCTCGCGATCGGGACGCTCGACCAGGTGCGCGGCGGACGGTCTCTCGAGGAACGCTTCGTCGAGCTCGCGGGCGGTCGATCCGCCGTGGAGGGTCTCGAGTGGTTGACCACATTCTCCGACTGAAGCTCGCACTGCTCGCCTCGGCGTTCCGGGGTGCAGCGAGTGCTGTGCGCGCACTCCTCGTCCTCCTGCTCGCAGGAGCCGTCGGAACAGCCTTGATCCTCCTCGCTCAGGAGGTGCGCGTGGAGCGCGGCGACCATCAGGCCGCGCTCGTGGTGGTGGCTTCGTCGATCGCACTCGGCATCGTGGTCGCACCCCTGAGCGCGGGGCTCGGGTCGGCACTCGAGCCGCGGCGCTTCGCGGCCTTCCCTGTGCGCCGGGGCGAGCTGGCTCTCGGCCTGATGCTCGCGGGCGCGGTCGGGGTGCCCGGGGCACTCGCGGTGACGCTCGGCATCGCCGTCGAGATCGCCTGGGCGGGCACCGAGCAGGCTGGTCTCGCGATCGTCGCCGGGGTGATCGGCGCGATCCTCGTCATCATGTCCTCCCAGTACCTCGTCGCCGTCACGGCGCAGCTCGCCGTCACGGGTGCGGCCGTGCGCGCGCTCACCGCTGCCGCTCGACTCACGATCGCCCTCGCCCTCGCCGCAGCGGTGACGGCCGTGCTCCTCGTGCAGAGCGGGGATGATCCGGATGGCCTCGTGGACGTTGCCGCCGTGCTGGCGAGCACGCCCCTAGGCTTCCTGTGGGCGGCGCCAGCAGGCTCCGACACCGAGATCGCCTGGCGCTTGTTCGGGGGTGCCGTCGCGGTCGCCGTTCTGGTGGCAGCGTGGCCCTGGGTGGTGCGCCGCATCGTGGAGGCGCCGCAACGCATCCGGTCTGCCCCCGCGATCCGCGGTCTCGGCTGGTTCGACCTGGTGCCGGCGACGCCGTCGGCGGCGATCGCGGCGCGCAGCGTGCTCTACTGGACGAGGGATGCGCGGTACCGCGCAGTCATCATCGCCCTGCCCGTCGCCCCCGCGCTCATGATGGTGGCGCTCGCCGTCGCGGGGGCTCCCGTCCCGCTGCTGTGGCTGATCCCCGTGCCGGTGTTCGCTCTCTTCCTGGGCTGGTTCGCCCACAACGACGTTGCCTACGACCATTCGGCGATGTGGATGCACGTGGCCGCACCGATTCGCGGGTTCTCAGACCGCTGGGGCCGGGTGGTGCCGCCCCTGCTCATCGGCACGCCGCTCATCCTGCTCGCCTCGCCGCTCGCCGCACTGTGGTCGGGAGTGCCGGAGGTCTACCCCGCGGTGGTCGGCACCGGCATCGGCCTTCTCTCGACCGGACTCGGAGTCTCCAGCGTCTCCTCAGCACTCGCACCGTACCCGGCCGCGCGCCCCGGGGCGGGCCCGTGGGATCAGCCGCCGCTCCTCGGCGCGGCCGCGGGGTGGACCCAGTCGTTCACGCTGCTCGCGATCCTCGCCTTCATGGCGCCCTCCCTCACCCTGGCGGTCATGGGCCTGCTGGCGGAGGATGCTGAGATGCTCGAGATGGCGGGGTGGGCCGCCGGGGCCACAGGGTTCGGGATGCTCGTGCTGGGCATCCTCGTCGGGGGTGTCGTCTTCCGCCGCCGCGCGCCGGAGCTCCTCGGCCTCCTCATGCGCACCTGAGCGGCTCCCGTCCCGCCGTCGTAGACTGACGCGTATGGCGACACTCGACGAGCCCGGCCAGGGCGGCGGCACCGATGTGCTCGACCGCGAGCTCGAGAAGCTGCTGGAGGACCGGCAGCTCGACGACGGCGACCACGAGCGCTTCTCGCACTACGTGCCGAAGGACAAGATTCTCGAATCGGCGCTGACCGGCAAGCCGGTGCGCGCGCTGTGCGGAAAGAAGTGGACTCCCGGGCGCGACCCCGAGAAGTTCCCCGTCTGCCCGGAGTGCAAGAAGATCTACGAGCGCCTGCGCGACGCGTAACCCCCCCAACCGCCACGCGCCGCGCGCCAGATCTGGCGAGAAGGGGCGCTCTCCCTCCCCAGTTCCGCACTTCTTCGCCCATTCTGACGGGATTGCGCCAACGGCGTACGGCTGTGCGATCACTGAGCACAGTGGCGGCCATGACCCGACCAGCCCAGCCACTGCCCGACAGCCTCCGCAACCAGACCCTCTCCACGGCTGCCGCCCGCCGGCTCGGCCTGAGCGCCGACCGCGCCCGCCGCGCCGACCTGCATCATCCCCACCACGGCGTCGTCGTCACAGGCCCACCGCCCCGAACGATCGTCGACCGGGCCTGGGCGCTCGCGCACGTTCTGCCTGAGGAGGCCTGGTTCTCGCACTCCACCGCCGCGCAACTGCGCGCCCTGCCGCTTCCGCGCGCGCTCGAGGGCGGCCCGCTGCATGTCGCTGTCCCACGGGAGCTCCGCGCCCTCCGCCGACAGGGGGTGGTCGGTCATCAACGGGATCTTGCCGACCCGGCGTTCGAGCGCCTGATGCTGCCGACCAGCGCTGGCGAGCTCGTTCCGTTGCGGGTCGCCGCGCCCGGCGCGCTTGCACTCACCGTCGCCTGTCAGCTTTCGATCGCCGACGTTGTCGCGGTCATCGACGCGCTCCGGCTGGTCGATGACGTGGGGGCGACGGAAGACATCGACCGGATGCTCGAGCGCAGCTCCCGTCGCGCCGGCGCCTCGGCACTGCGTCGAGCTGTCGCGCTGTCCGCCTCGGGGGTGCGTTCTCGCGCCGAGACGCACCTCCGTCTGACGCTCGCCGCGGCGGGGCTGCCCGAGGTCGACGTGGCGCCTCCCGTGCGCACGCCGCTGGGGGTGCTGCATCCTGACCTCGCGTGGCCGCAGTTCGGCGTGCTGGTCGAGTATGAGGGCGAACGCCATCGCACTGATGCTCGGCAGTTCGCCTCCGATCTCGCGCGGTTCGACGCGTTCACCGACGCCGGGTGGTCGGCGGTCCGCGCGGTCAAGAACGACCTCTACTCGAACTCTCGTCGGCTGGTCGCCACGCTCGCGCGCCGGCTCCGGCAGCGCGGCTGGCGACCGTCACGGCCACCGCGCCCACCCCATCACCCTCTCGCTCTCCCCTGATGCGCCTCCTTCGAGCCCAGATCTGACGCGAACGGGCGCTATCACTTGCGCGCAACGCCCATGTGCGTCAGATCTGCGCCGCCCGGCGCGGCGCGGGCGGGTCGGTAGGCTGGACGCATGGCGGAGAGTGCGGGGGGCTGGCGGCTCGGGGGAGCGATGCGCGGGCTCTTCACGCGCCCGACCATCGACGAGGGCACATGGGACGACCTCGAGACGGCGCTCATCGGCGCCGACTTCGGCCCCGACGTGACCGACGAGATCCTCGACCAGTTGCAGGAGCAGGTCAACCGGTTCCGCACGACCGACCCGACAGACCTCAAGAGGATGCTCCGCGAGGCTCTCGAGGAGCGCCTCGCCGCTTTCGACCCCACGCTCACGCTCAGCGATCGCCCCGCTGTCGTGCTCGTCGTGGGCGTGAACGGCGTCGGCAAGACGACGACGATTGGCAAGTTCGCGAAGTTCCTCACCAACCACGGGCGCAGTGTCGTCGTGGGCGCTGCGGACACGTTCCGCGCCGCGGCCGTCGACCAGCTCGCCACGTGGGCTGAGCGCGCCGGCGCGGAGGTGGTGCGGCCGCAGCAGCCGGGCCAGGATCCGGCGAGCGTCGCCTACCAGACCGTCGATCACGCGACGCGCACCGGCACCGAGATCGCGATCATCGATACGGCGGGCCGGTTGCAGACCAAGTCGGGCCTCATGGATGAGCTGGCGAAGGTGCGCCGCGTGGTCGAGAAGCTCGGCCCGGTGGCCGAGGTGCTTCTCGTGCTCGACGGAACGACCGGTCAGAACGGCGTCGCCCAAGCACAGGCGTTCATCGAGCATGCGGGTGTCACGGGGCTCGTGGTGACGAAGCTCGACGGCTCGGCGAAGGGCGGCTTCGTGCTGCGCGTGCAGCAGCAGACGGGCATCCCGATCAAGCTCATCGGCCAGGGTGAGGGCATCGGCGACTTGACGGGTTTCACGCCTCACGTCTTCGCGGCGAGCCTCGTCCCCTAAGCCTCACTTTCGGTCAGATCTGACACGAAAGGGCGTTCGCGTCCCGCGCCAACGCCCATTCGGGTCAGATCTGACACAAAGCGGAGCGGCGGGGAGCGGCGCGGCGCACTACTCGTCGCGCGCCGCCGCGTGCTCGGCTCCGAGCATCCGGTACGTCTCGGCATTGGTGCGGATGCCCGCCACCTCGTCATCCGTGAGCTCGCGCCGCACCTTGCCGGGTACGCCGGCGACGAGCGACCGCGGCGGCACGACCGTGCCTTCGAGCACGACGGTACCGGCGGCGACGAGCGATTCGCGGCCGATGACGGCCCCGTTGAGCACGGTCGCGCTCATGCCGATGAGGCAGTCGTCCTCGATCGTGCAGCCGTGCAGCATGGCGGCGTGCCCGACGCTCACGCCGCGGCCGATGATCGTGGGGCGGCCCGGGTCGCCGTGCACCGTCACGGTGTCCTGCAGGTTGGAGCCCTCGCCGAGCTCGATGCGATCGCGGTCGGCGCGCAGCACGGCGCCGTACATGACGACGGCGTGCGCGTGCACGTGCACGTCTCCGATGAGGGTAGCGTTGTCGGCGACGAACGCGGTGGGGGCTACCTCAGGCGTGTGGCCGAAGATCGTGCGGCGCATGGGTCCTCCTCGACTGCGGTGCGGCCGGCGCGCGGTGCGCACGACGACAGCCCCAGTCAAGCAGAGTCGCCGCACCTACAATGGGGGCACCATGGCAACTTTCGGCACGCTCTCCGACCGGCTCACCTCGACCTTCAGCGCCCTGCGCACGAAGGGCAAGCTCAGCCCGGCCGACGTCGACGGCACGGTGCGCGAGATTCGCCGTGCCCTGCTCGACGCGGATGTCGCGCTGGCGGTCGTGAAGGACTTCACGGCGGCGGTGCGCGAGCGCGCCCTCGGCGATGAGGTCAACAAGGCGTTGAACCCGGCGCAGCAGGTCGTGCAGATCGTCAACGACGAGCTCGTGGGCATTCTCGGCGGCGAGCAGCGGCGTCTGCAGTTCGCGAAGACCCCGCCGACGGTGATCATGCTCGCCGGCTTGCAGGGCGCGGGCAAGACGACTCTTGCGGGCAAGCTGGCGAAGTGGCTGAAGGCCGACGGTCACACGCCGATCCTCGTCGCGGCCGACCTGCAGCGCCCCAATGCCGTGCAGCAGCTGCAGGTGGTCGGCGAGCAGGCGGGCGTCGCCGTCTTCGCGCCTGAGCCGGGAAATGGCGTCGGCGACCCGGTGAAGGTTGCGAAGAACGCCCTGAAGCATGCGCGCGACAAGCAGCACGATGTCGTCATCGTCGACACGGCTGGCCGTCTCGGCGTCGACGCCGAGCTGATGAAGCAGGCCGCGAACATCCGCAAGGCGGTTGACCCTGACGAGGTGCTGTTCGTCATCGACGCGATGATCGGTCAGGACGCGGTGAGCACGGCGAAGGCTTTCCAGGAGGGCGTCGACTTCACCGGGGTCGTGCTGTCGAAGCTGGATGGCGACGCGCGCGGCGGCGCCGCGCTCAGCGTCGCGAGCATCACGGGGCGGCCGATCATGTTCGCCTCCACCGGCGAGGGTCTCGACGACTTCGAGCCGTTCCACCCCGATCGCATGGCGAGCCGCATCCTCGACCTGGGCGACATTCTGACCCTCATCGAGCAGGCGCAGAAGTCGTTCGACGAGGAGGACGCGAAGCGCACGGCCGAGAAGTTCGCGACCGACAGCTTCACGCTGGAGGACTTCCTTGCGCAGATGCAGCAGCTCAAGCAGATGGGCTCGCTCAAGGGCATGCTGGGCATGCTGCCCGGCGCGCGCGGCATGAGGGAGCAGCTGGAGAACTTCGACGAGGGCGAGCTGACCCGCACGGAGGCGATCATCCAGTCGATGACGCCGACCGAGCGCCGGTTGCCCAAGCTGCTCAACGGTTCGCGTCGTCTGCGCATCGCCCGCGGTTCGGGCACCACGGTCACCGAGGTCAACGCCCTCGTGAACCGCTTCGAGCAGGCGGCGAAGATGATGAAGACGATGGCCAAGGGCGGCATGCCGCAGATGCCCGGGATGGGCCCGATGCCGGGCATGGGAGGCGGCGGCGGTGCGGCGACGGCGCGCAAGGCCGCGGCGAAGAAGAAGGGCAAGGGCAAGTCGCGTTCGGGCAATCCCGCGAAACGAGCCGCTGAGGAGGCCGCACGCGCGCAGGGCATGAGCTCTGGCGCGGGGGCGGGCGCATCCGGGAGCAGTTTCGGGCTCGGCGGTGGCGGTGCCGCGACGGGCGAGAAGCAGCCGACGCCTGAGGAGCTCGAGGCGCTGCAGAAGTTCCTCGGCCGCTGACGGCTGGCGCGCCTCGACGTAGGGTGGTGAGCATGACAACACGACCCGTGCGCCTGGGCGTGCAGCTGGCACCGCAGCATGCGCCGTATGAGCTGATCCGCGACACCGCGACCGAGCTCGAGGAGCTCGGCGTCGACATCATCTTCAACTGGGATCACTTCTTCCCGCTCAGCGGGGATCCCGACGGCCTGCACGTCGAGTCGTGGACCATGCTCGCCGCGCTCGCCGAGCAGACGAGCCGGGTCGAGCTCGGTGCGCTCGTCAACTGCAACAGCTACCGCAACCCGAGCCTGCAGGCCGATATGGCCCGCACGATCGACCACATCAGCGCGAAAGGCGGCACTGGCCGGTTCCTGTTCGGCACGGGATCGGGGTGGTTCGAGCGCGACTACGTCGAGTACGGCTACGAGTTCGGCACGGCGGGGCAGCGACTGGATGCTCTGGCCCGCGATCTGCCGATCATCCGGTCGCGCTGGCAGGCTCTGAACCCGAGGCCGACGCGCGAGATCCCCATTCTCATCGGCGGGGGTGGCGAGAAGAAGACCCTGCGCATCGTCGCCGAGCACGCTGACATCTGGCACTCGTTCAGCGACGTGCCGACCCTCGAGCGCAAGCTCGGCGTCCTCGCCGAGCACGGGCGCGCCGTGGGCCGGGACACGAGCGAGATCGAGATCTCGGTCGAGCTGCGCAACCGCACGACTGCGGAGGCCGACGAGCTGCGCGCCGCGGGTGCCACGCTCTTTACGCTGGGCATCACGGGGCCGGGGTACGACCTCGCGAAGGTGCGCGAGTGGCTCGCCTGGCGGGACGACCAGCGCTGAGCATCCGGGCGCGGTCACGGAGTCTGCGAAAATCTGCCAGAATAGGCGGTCGAGTGCTCGCGCGCCCGACCCTCTAATCTGGCGCTGCGCGCAACCCTCACGAGCTTCCGCGTCGGGAGTGCCCCACACACCCGGCTGCGACTCACTTCCTTCACACATTTCGGAGAAACGTGGCTGTCAAGATTCGTCTCAAGCGCATGGGCAAGATCCGTGCACCGTTCTACCGCATCGTCGTGGCCGACTCGCGCAAGAAGCGCGACGGTCGCGTGATCGAGGAGATCGGCAAGTATCACCCCACCGAGGAGCCCTCGTTCATCGAGGTGCAGTCTGAGCGAGCGCAGTACTGGTTGAGCGTCGGCGCCCAGCCGAGCCCGCAGGTGCTCGCGATCCTCAAGCTCACCGGCGACTGGGGCACCTTCAAGGGCGAGAAGGGTGCGACGAGCACCGTTCGCACCGCCGAGCCCAAGGAGGCCTTCAGCGTCGACGAGAAGAAAAAGCCGGTGCTCAAGCCGAAGGCCGAGAAGCCTGCCAAGGAGGAGGCTCCGGCCGCTGAAGCGCCCGCTGAGGATGCTCCCGCTGCCGACGCTCCCGCTGAGGAGCCCAAGGCTGAGGAGCCCAAGACTGAGGATGCTCCCGCAGAGGCTCCCGCCGAGGAGGCCCCCGCGGCCGAGGCCGACAAGGCCTAGTGACTCGTGCTCGCTGACACTCTCGAACACCTCGTCAAGGGGATCGTCGATCACCCGGACGATGTCGAGGTCGTCGCGCAGAGCTCTGCGCGCGGCGAGGTCCTCGAGGGGCGTGTGCACCCCGAGGACCTCGGCCGCGTGATCGGCCGCGGCGGTCGCACCGCCAAGGCTCTGCGCACGGTGATCTCGTCGCTGGCCGACGGCCGCCGGGTGCGCGTCGACGTCGTCGACACCGATCAGTGAACGCGCCCGCCGCAGAGAGTCCGCAACTTCGGGTGGGTCGGCTCGTGAAGGCCCACGGCCTCAAGGGCGCCCTCAAGCTCGAGCTGTATACCGATGCGCCGGAGCGACGCTTCACCCCGGGGGCAAGCTTCTCGCTGCAGGTGCCCGAGTCGTCCGACTGGCACGGCAAGACGCTGACCCTGACGGAGTTGCGCTGGTACAACGCCCAGCCGGTCGCGTTCTTCGAGGGCGTGGACGATCGCAGCGCAGCCGAGTCTCTCGTCAAGGCGATCCTGTGGATCGAGCGCATCGACGACGAGCCGGCCGAAGACAACGCCTGGTACGACTTTCAGCTCGTCGGGCTGCGCGCGATGCGCGACGGGGTCGAGGTGGGCACGATCGTGCGTGTCGACCACCTGCCCGCTCAGGACCTCCTGGCGGTGCGCACGCCTCAGGGCGAGGTACTCGTGCCTTTCGTGGGGGCGATCGTGCCCGTCGTCGATATCGCGGGTGGCACCGTGACGCTCACCCCGCCGCTCGGTCTCTTCGAAGAGCTGCCTGAGGTGCCTGACGAGCCGGCCGACGACGACGAGCCGAAGGATGCTCCCGCCTAGAGTGGGGCTGTGCGCTTCGACATCGTCACGATCTTTCCCGAGTTCTTCGGGGCTCTCGAGGTGTCGCTGCTCGGCAGGGCCCGCCAAGCGGGGGTGATCGACGTCGGTCTGCACGACCTGCGCGACTTCGCGCACGACCGCCACCGCACCGTCGACGACACGCCCTACGGGGGCGGCGCGGGCATGGTGATGAAGCCCGAGCCCTGGGGGGAGGCGCTCGACAGTGTCGTTCGCGACGACAGCGTCGTCATCGTTCCGAGCCCGGCCGGGCATCCCTTCACGCAGCGCGAGGCGCGCGAGTTGGCCGCGCGCGAGCACCTCGTCTTCGCCTGCGGTCGCTACGAAGGCATCGACCAGCGCGTCATCGACCACTACGCTGACCGCAACGAGGTGCGTGAGATCAGTCTCGGCGACTACGTGCTCAACGGAGGGGAGGTGGCGGCGATGGCGATCATCGAAGCTGTCGGCCGACTGGTTCCCGGCGTGGTCGGCAACCCGGCGAGCCTCACCGAGGAGAGCCATGAGGATGGTCTGCTCGAGTACCCCAGCTACACCAAGCCCGCGATCTGGCGCGGTCGGGCGGTGCCTGCCGTGCTGTTGAGCGGCCACCACGGCGCCGTTGCGCGGTGGCGTCACGAGCAGCAGCTCGAGCGCACCCGCCGCGTGCGCCCCGATCTGCTGAGCCCCGATCTGCCGAGCCCCGATCTGCCGAGCCCCGATCGCGCGGGGGAGTCGACGTGACCACGGGGGAGCGCTGGTGGCTCTGGTCGCAGCCTCTCGTGGCGGCGCTCGCCCTGCTCGCGGGCATCGCTGCGTGGGTCCTCCAGGCGGTCGACCAGTACGCGCTCCTGCCGTCGGTGCAGAGCGTTGTGACCGGCACGTTCGTGCTGCCCGGCCTCGGGGTGTCGCTCGCCCTGAACCACCTGATCGTGCAGCGCCGCGCGGTGCCGGTTCTCACGAGCGGCGAGAAGCTCCTGCTCGTCGCCCAGTACGCACTCGCGATCATCCTCGTCACGACGTCTCTCGATCCGGCCGCCTTGCTTCTGGGCTATCTTCTGTGGCCGCTGCTCATCGTCGCGGCGGTGTCGGCGTGCATCGTGATGGCGCGCACGACGCGAGCGGAGCGGCACGGTGAGCCGTGGACCTCTCCGCTCGGCCCTGCGACCGACGAGGTTCCGCTCCTCGACGCGCCGACCCGGTAGGCCTGCGCATCGCCCGCTCCGGGCGAGGCGTCGATCAGTCGCGCGCGGTGAGCACGAGCGGCCCGTCAGCCGTGATCGCGACGGTGTGCTCAGCGTGCGCGGCGCGGGAGCCGGTGCGCGATCGCAGTGTCCAGCCGTCGGGGTCGGTGTAGATCTCGTCGGTGTCGGGGATGAACCACGGCTCGATCGCGAGGACGAGCCCGGCGCGCAGCTTCAGCCCCCGCCCCGCCCTCCCATCGTTGGGGATGTGCGGCTCCCCGTGCATCGTGCGGCCCACGCCGTGCCCACCGAAGTCCAGGTTGACGGGCATGCCTGCCTCGTGAGCGACATCGCCGATCGCGCTCGAAATGTCACCCATGCGGTTGCCCACTCGGGCCTGCGCAATGCCTGCGGAGAGCGCGCTCTCCGCCGTCGCGATGAGCTGGAGGTCGCCGGGGCGGGGCTCGCCGACCACGACGCTGACGGCGGAGTCGCACACCCAGCCGTCGACGGCGGCGGCGAAGTCGAGGGTGAGCAGGTCGCCGTCGCGCAGGGCGTAGTCGTGCGGCAGCCCGTGCAGCGCGGCGTCGTTCACGGAGGTGCAGATCACTTTTGCGAAGGGCGATGCGCCGAACGAGGGGTGGTAGTCAATGTAACAACTCTGCGCCTTCTCAGCGCGGATCATGTCGTGCGCGAGCGCATCCAACTCGAGAAGGTTCACGCCTACGTCGGCGGCGGAGCTGGTGGCCGTCAGCACGCTTGCCACGAACCGTCCCGCCGGCCGCATCTGCTCGATCTCGGCCGGGGTGCGTAGCTCGATCATTCAGCTCCTGGGTAGTGGCACATTCGTGCGCAAGTAGTGACCGCACAGGGTGCGTGTCGCCTCGATGAAGCGAGCATCACCATTCTTGTCCAATTGGAATGCCCGTGTGAGGAGCCCGCTCGCCATCTCGACGGCGACCTCGTAGTGGAACACCAGCTCATCGTCGGGCTCGAAGCCATAGGTTGCGCCGGTCTGTTCGGCAAAGCGGCGGGCGAGGATCGAGTTGTTGCTGAGCTCGGGGTTGATGAACCGCTGGTCGATCACGTCGCCGAACCGCAGGGCACGAAAGCCGGGTTCGGTGCGGGTGAGTTCCACGAACACATCGAGCGTCGAGTCGAACGACGACCAGGGCTCCGGGCCCGACCCCTCGATGCCCACCCACACCTTGGCGAGGTAGCGCTCGAGGTTGCGGGCGGCGAGTGCGCGCAGCAGGATCTGGATGTTCGGAAAGTAGCGGTAGACGACGCCGACGGAGGATGAGGAGCGCTTCGCGACGGCGCTCGTCGTGACGCCGTCGATGCCGTGGTCGTCGATGAGCGCGGCGGCGGCGTCCAGCAGGAGCTCGATCCTCTCCGAGCTGCGTCGCTGGATGGGCTCGGTGCGCATGACGACCTTGTCGGTCGCGAGCGTGGCGGTGGTGGTGGTCATGAGTGCTCTCCCCCCGAAAAGCGGTGTGCCGCGAGTGTAGCGGCCGTGCGCTGCATCCCTGCCGGTATTCTCGCAGAAAGTTGGCTGGGCATACCCCCATATGGCATGATGAGCGTTTGTGCCTCGGCACGGTTCTGCCACAGGGGAGCCGTCGTTCCGCGAGGCTGCAGCACCGGCACGACCTCACTCTTACTCCCCGCACTCGACCTGTGGCGATTGCAGAAAGCGATGCATCATGCACATTCTCGATCACGTCGACGCAGCGTCTCTCCGCTCCGACATCCCCGACTTCCGCCCCGGCGACACCGTCAAGGTGCACGTCAACATCGTGGAAGGCAGCCGTTCGCGCATCCAGGTGTTCCAGGGCGTTGTTATCGGCCGCTCCAACGAGGGCATTCGCGAGACCTTCACCGTGCGCAAGGTGAGCTTCCAGGTCGGCGTCGAGCGCACCTTCCCGGTGCACTCCCCGGTCATCGACCACATCGAGGTCGTCACGCGCGGTGATGTGCGCCGCGCCAAGCTCTACTACCTGCGCACCCTGCGCGGCAAGAAGGCCAAGATCAAGGAGAAGCGCGAGAGCTGAGCGCTCCTCCCTCCTCGCGCCACAAGGCCCCGTCGATGTCTCGGCGGGGCCTTCGTCGTTCGAGCCGGGGGCGGTGCCTAGACTGGAGCTCGACCCTGGGGAGCAATGACCGAGCACACAGCGCCGCCGGCAGCGGCATCCGAACCTGCGCCCGAGCGCCCGCGCTCGCGGCGGCGTGGCGCCCTGCTCTTCCTCCGCGACGTCGTGGTCATCGTCGCTGCTGCGCTCGTCATCTCGTTCCTCATCAAGACGTTCCTGATCCGCTCGTTCTACATTCCCAGCGAGTCGATGCAGAGCACGCTCCTCGTCAACGACCGCATCATCGTCAATCAGCTCGTCCCCGATCTCGTCGCCGTCGAGAGGGGCGACGTCATCGTCTTCCGTGACCCGGGAAGCTGGCTGACTCCTGCGCCCGAGCAGCCCCGCTCGCCGCTCGAGGAGGGCATCGATGCGATCCTCACTCTGGTGGGTCTGAGCGCCTCCGACAGCGACGAGCACCTCGTCAAGCGCGTGATCGGTCTGCCGGGCGACCGGATCGTGTGCTGCAACGACCTTGGTCAGTTGAGCATCAACGGCGTGCCGCTCGACGAGCCATACGTGGAACTTCCCGAGGGCCGCCGGGATGTGAGCGGTAGCGACTTCCAGCAGGACGTGCCGGCGGGACAGCTGTGGGTGATGGGCGACAACCGCTACGACTCGAGCGATTCACGCGTCAACGGACCGGTGCCCATCGACGATGTCGTTGGGCGGGCGTTCGTGGTCAGCTGGCCTCTCGAGCGCTGGGGCTGGCTCGACAACTATCCCCTCGTGTTCGACGGGGTCGACCCACGGCCGTGACCGTCGTCGAACCCACGCTCGAGGTCGAGCACGCGCTCTTCGCGGAGGGTGCTCCTGTCGTGATCGGCTGCGACGAGGTGGGGCGGGGGGCGATCGCGGGCGTCGTCGCCGTGGGTGTGTGCGCGATCGTGCCGGGCGGGGAAGCTCCTCCCGCAGGCCTGCGCGACTCCAAGCTGCTCAGCCCGGCGAAGCGTGAGCACCTCGCGCCCCTCGTGCGCGAGTGGGCGGCCGCGGTCGCCGTGGGCGAGGCTGAGCCGGGAGAGGTGGATGCTCACGGCATCGTCGCCGCGCTCGGACTCGCGGCACGTCGCGGTCTGATCGCCCTCCACGAGTCGGGCATCGACGTGGGCGCGTCGACGGTGCTGCTCGACGGCAGCCACGACTGGTTGACACCGGCGCTCAGGACGCCGCCGAGCATCCGGGTCAGGCCGAAGGCTGATCGAGACTGTGCCTCGGTCGCGGCCGCGTCGGTCGTGGCGAAGGTGCATCGGGACGCTCTCATGGTGGCTGATGCGGGGCTGTGGCCGCACTTCGGCTGGGAGGGCAACAAGGGCTACGGAAGCGCCGCCCACCTCGCGGCCGTCGCCGCCCACGGGCCGAGCCCCCGGCACCGGGTGACGTGGTTGCGGCTGCCCGCCGCGACCGGCGGCGCACGCGATGTGACCGTCTAGACTGCACGCGATGGACGACGACGATTTCGACGATTACGACCGCGAGGTCGAGCTCGCCCTGTATCGGGAGTACCGCGACGTGGTGTCGCAGTTCCAGTACGTGGTGGAGACCGAGCGACGGTTCTATCTGGCCAACGAGGTCGAGCAGGTCGTGCGCGAGGTCGCGGGCGACTTCTACTTCGAGCTCACGCTCACCGACGTGTGGGTGTGGGATGTCTATCGCGCCGACCGTTTCGTGAAGAGCGTGCGTGTTCTGACGTTCAAGGACGTCAATGTGGAGGAGCTGGGCAAGAAGGACCTCAAGCTGCCTCGCGAGCTCGCCATCGACGAGTAGGGGCCCCTGCGTGCGTTGCGAAGCACTTTCGGGTTAGGGTGACTGCGCGGATACCCGATCCGCCGTGCACTGGCCGAGATGGTCACACCCGAGGCAGGTATTCTATGCGTCGCTCTTTCCGTTCGCACCGCGCTGTCGCGAGCGTCGTCGCTGCCCTCGTCCTGGTCACGGCGGCAGCCGGGCTCTCGAGCGCGGCGCTCGCCAACGAGGCCCAGCCCGCGCCCGCCCCTGCCGAGTCCACCGAAACGGGGGCCCCTTCGGAGCCGCAGGCGGTCGTCGACGCGGAGGAGAGCAGTGACCTGCCCGAGCAGCTCGCGGCGGAATCCGACGCCCCGCCGGAGGCGGCCTCGGTCGCTCCCGCGGAGGGGGCCCCTCCGGTGCCCTCGATCACCAGTCCACCCTCGGGAGTGCTGTCGCTCTCTCGCGATGTCCAGATCAGTGGCACGGTCGCATCCGAGCTCGACCTCATCGTGACGGTGGAGGCTTACGCCGTCGAGGGCGGGGACTTCCTCGGGTTCTGCGAGGTGCCCGTCCCTGGCGTCGAGAGCGCGTGGGTGTGCGAGCTCAACCTGGGGTCGACGCACACGGGAGCCGCATCGGTGATCGCCTCGTCCCGCGAGGATGTCGGCGAGTCGCCCTCGGGCGATGAGAGCGACCCGGTGCTGATCGACGTGCAACCCGGTCTTGAGGCGCAGTTCACGAGCCATGAGGGGTTCAGCAACTCCTTCGTCACGCAGACGATCGAGCTCGGCGGAGCGGGGCCCGCTGGTGGTTCTGTGCAGGTCGAGGCGGTCTACTACCCGTACCTGCCGAGCTTCGGTGGCGAGACGACGGTCGAGTTCTGCTCGTCATCGGTGGCGCTCAGCGGTGAATGGCAGTGCACGGGCGGCCCCCTCGAGAACGGCGGCGCCCCCTATTACGACTACGTGTACTTCCAGGTGTTCTCGACCGACTTCTTCGGCTTCTCTCCTGGCGAGTCCTACGACGACGAGATCGGTGGCGACGTCGAGCTGCCGTCACCCGAGCTCGACTACGAGCTCGCCCCTGCGACGATCTCGGTGACGGCGGTCGGCGAGACCGACGCAGACCTGGTGGTCGAGCTCTACACGGCCGAGCCCAACGGAGAAGGCTACAACTTCGCTTTCATCGACTCGTGCGGCGGACTGCCCGGTGAGGGTGGCGAGGGTGGCGAAGAGGAGTGGCTCGGGCCCGCCGGCGCACCGCTCGCGTCCGCGACCTCCGAACTGGAGTGCACCTTCGAGGATCTCGCTGCGGGAGTCTGGAACCTCTACTACGCGCAGGCGCTGGACGGCGTCGAGAGTGCCTGGACGGACGACTACGTCCGCATCCCCGAGGCGCCCACCCTCGCCAGCACGCTCGTGAACGCCGACCGTACGGTGCGTGTTTCCGGAACGGGAACGCCCGGGTTCCGCGTGCATGTGCTGCGCAACGCGAACACGGCCCCGTCCTGCAGTGCCACCGTCTCCTCGGGCGGAGCGTGGACATGCACGGTCTCCCCGCCCTCGGGCACGTCCACCTTCCGCGCAGTGCAGGAGTCGATCGGCTTCGAGCCGGAGGGCGGGGTGTCCTTCGGTTCCGCCCTGGACGGGTTCTCTCAGCTCACCGCCCCGCTGACGGTGACGGTGCCTGCTCCTCCTGCGCCTCTAGCGCCTCCCGCGCCGCAGTCGCCCGCGGGGCAGACGGTGGTTCCCACCCCGGGCACCGTGGAGATCTCTGGAGTGCCCGACGATGTGCGGGCGGGTACGGAGCTTGAGATTCAAGGCACCACCGAGTGCATCGCGCCGATCGTGTGCGATGTCGACGTCGATATCTTCTCCACTCCCCAGCGGCTCGGGTCGACCGTGACCCAGCCCGACGGAGTCTTCGGGCTCCGCGTCGCCGTGCCTCAAGACCTTGAGCCCGGCGAGCACACCATCGTGGTGACCGTGACGCCGCGCGGTGGCACCGGCACCAGCGTGAGCCAGCCGATTACGGTCGCGCCCGCTTCCACCGAACCCGTTGCGGTCGAGGAGCCGAGCGGCGGACCGGTGGACGAGGAGCAGCCGGAGGCCTCGGCCAGCGCGGACGGCACGACCGGAAACCTGGTCCGCGACGATCCAGCGGCCCCCTCCGCGCTCACGACGTCGATTCCCACCATGGCGGAGATCTTCCGCAACCCGATCGTCACGATCACAGCGGGAGGGCTCGCCCTCGCGATTCTCCTGCTCGTTGCCTTCCCGACAGAGCTGCTGAACTCCACGCTGTCGGCGAACACGCGTCGATTCGGTAAGGCCTTTGCCCGTTTCGAGAGCGGCGTCGACCGCATCACTGACTGGTTCGCGGCCGTTACCAGAACGCGAGCAACCGCCGCGGCGGTGCTCATCGTGATCACGGCCGTGATCTTCGGCTTCGTCGACCCCTCCTTCGGGTTCGACGCCGTCTCTGTTCGCCTCACGCTTGCGCTCGCGATCGGGCTGTTTCTCGTGACGTACGTAGCCTCGTGGATCAGTGCGGCGATCATTTGGCGCGTCTGGCGCTTCGAGACGAGCATCGGCCTGCAGCCGGCCGCGCTCGTCTTCGCCGTGATCGGCGTTGTCGTTGCCCGCCTGCTCGACTTCTCGCCGGGCTTCCTCGTCGGCCTCGTGATCGGCCTGGAGATAGTTGCGCGAGTCGACGCTCCCCACCGGGTGCGCGCAGTCCTCACTCAGCTCGGGGTGATGGTCGGCATCTCGGTGCTGGCGTGGGTCGGCTACTCGATTCTCACCGAGTCGACGTCGGGAGCCCTCGACTGGGTGACAGCGCTCTCCCTCGACACCCTCGCAGCAGCCACCGCGGAGGGGTTGACGGCCGCGGCGGTCGCGATCCTGCCGCTCGGATTCCTCGAGGGCCGAGAGATCTTCCAGCGCTCGAAGGCGCTCTGGATCGGCGCGTTCCTCGTCACGGCGTCTCTGTTCGCGCTGCTCGTGCTGCCCACGGAGGACGGCATCGACGAGATCTCGAATGTGGGCACCTGGCTGCTCGTGCTGGTGGGCTTCGCGGTCGTGACACTCACCCTGTGGGCGGTGCTGCACTACACGAACCCTGACCGCCACGCGGTGGACGAGCGCGGTTCGGAGCCCGAGGATGCTGTGCGGGAGGACGCCGCGCGCTGACGCGCGACCGACTCCCTCACAGTCCGGCTCGGGCTGGGGCGCGCCCTCCGTGTCGCGTCCGACTGCCTGAGGCGAACGGTCTCCCGGCATTGTCGGGGGCATGACACGCACACAGGCACTCGGTCGCAGCGGGGAGGACCTCGCTGTCGACCATCTCGAGGCCCAGGGCTACACGATCCTGGATCGCAACTGGCGGTGCCCGATCGGCGAGGTCGACGTCGTGGCTCGCGACGGCGCCACGACCGTGTTCGTGGAGGTCAAGACGCGGTCGGGCGTCGGCTTCGGGCATCCTCTGGAGGCGATCACGCCGGTCAAGCGTGCGCGCTTGCGACGCCTCGCGGCGGCCTGGTGCGAGGCGCACGGGCCAGTCGACCGTCTGCGCGTCGACGCGGTCTCCGTCGTCGCCGACCGCGACGGCATCGCGGTCGAGCATGTGCGGCAGGTGTGCTGATGCCGGTGGCGCGTACGCTCGCTGTCGCCCTGCACGGCGTCGATGGGGCGCTCGTCGAGATCGAGGCCGACCTCGCGAACGGGCTGCCCGCATTCACGATCATCGGTCTGCCCGACGCGGCCCTCGGGGAGGCGAAGGATCGGGTGAGATCGGCCGCGAGCAACTCGGGCTGCGATCTGCCCAATCGGAAGGTCACGGTCAATCTCTCACCCGCCTCTCTGCCCAAGCACGGCTCGGGGTTCGATCTCGGCATCGCTGTCGCCGCGCTCGCAACGACCGGTGTCGTGACGGGCGAGGCGCTCGACGGCGTCGTCCATCTGGGGGAGCTGAGTCTCGATGGTCGCCTCCGGCCGGTAGCAGGCGTGCTGCCCGCGGTGCTGGCGGCTCGGCGTGCGGGTGCGCGGGCGGTCGTGGTGCCGAGCGGCAACGCGCTCGAGGCGGGCCTCGTGGAGGGAATCCGCGTCGTGGGCGCGGCGAGTCTGCGCGATGTGCTCATCCACCACGGCGCCGCGCTGGAAGCGGTGCCCGTCGACCCGCTCGTCGGGGCGACCGCGCAGGAGCCGGCGGCGGAGGATGGCGATCTGAGCGACGTCGTCGGTCACCCGGAGGCGGTCGAGGCGCTGCAGGTCGCCGCCGCCGGCGGGCACCACCTCATGTTGCTCGGCCCACCGGGTGCGGGCAAGACTCTGCTCGCGACACGATTGGCGGGGCTCCTGCCCGACCTGGAGCCCGACGCGGCCGTCGAGGTGTCGTCGGTCCGCTCGCTCGCCGGGCTTCCCGTCGGCGCCGCCCTCGTGACGCGGCCGCCGGTCGAGAGCCCGCACCACAGTGCGACCATGGCCTCGCTCATCGGGGGCGGCAGCGGTCTCGTCCGTCCCGGCGCGATCTCGCGAGCCGCCCACGGGGTGCTGTTCCTCGACGAGGCGCCAGAGTTCAGCGCTGCGGTGCTGGATGCCCTGCGGCAGCCCCTCGAGACCGGCCAGATCACCATCCATCGTGCTCGAGCGGTGGCGCGCTTCCCGGCTCGCTTCCAGCTCGTGCTCGCCGCCAACCCCTGCCCGTGCGGCCAGGCCGAGTCCCTCGACGGGGCCTGCACCTGCACTCCCATGATGCGGCGCCGCTATCTCGGGAGGCTCTCCGGGCCGCTCCTGGACCGCGTCGATCTGCGGCTCACGGTGCGCCGCGTCGGAGCGGCGCAGCTGACCACGGGTGGGGAGGGCGCGGTGACGACCGCGGAGGCTCGAGTGCGCGTCGCGGCGGCCCGCGCTCGAGCGCGCTCGCGATGGGGTCACGTCGGGTGGTCGCTCAACTCGGCTGTTCCCGGCACGGTCCTGCGGTCACGGGCCTGGAGGCTCTCTGCTCGGGATCGCGCCAGCCTCGACCGGGCCCTCGAGCGTGGCGCCCTGACCATGCGCGGCTACGACCGCGTGCTGCGCATCGCCTGGTCCATCGTCGACCTGGACGGTGCCGATCGCCCGAGTGCCGACCACGTCGGCCGCGCACTCTACCTGCGACAAGGACTGTGAGGAGCACCATGCACGACGACACCACGAACGACTGGGGTCTCGCGCCCGAGCGCATCGCGGCTCTGCTCGCACCGCTGAGGCCTCGAGCCGAGAACGCATCCGAGGGCACCCAGGTGAGCGTTCCGAGCCTCGACGAGGTCTTCGCTCGCGTGCTGTGGAGCGTCGTCGTCGAGCCGGGCGACTCCGTCGCCGGGAGTCTCGTGCAGTCGCTCGGCCCCGTCTCCGCGGCACTGCTCCTGCTCTCCCGGCCAACCCCCGAGGGCGTCGTGCGCGCCGTCGGTGCCGGGCTCGAGGGTGAGTTGAGTCGGGACGACGTAGAGCACGCTCTCGGCCGGTGGGCTCCCCGGCTGCGCTGTGATGACGTCGTGCGGGCTCTGGAGTCGGCCGCACGCTGCCAAGCGCAGCTGCTCGTGCCGGGCGACGCGGAATGGCCCGTCGCCGTGGACGACCTCGGCGCCCACCGCCCGCACCTGCTGTGGGTGCGCGGCACGGTCGCGCTCCTGGCCCGTCCCTCCGTCGCCATCGTCGGGGCCCGCGCGGCGACCGGCTACGGCGAGCACGTCGCGATGGAGCTCGCCGCAGGGCTTGCCGGGCGCGACGTCACCGTGGTTTCCGGCGGCGCCTACGGCATCGACGGTATGGCGCACCGAGCTGCTCTCGCGAGCGGGGGCGCGACCATCGCGGCACTTGCCGGAGGAATCGACCGCCTCTATCCCAGCGGGCATGAGGCGCTCCTCACCCGCATCGCCGAACAGGGCGCGCTCGTCTCCGAGGTGCCGTGCGGCACCGCGCCCACGAAATGGCGCTTCCTGCAGCGCAACCGGCTGATCGCGGCACTCTCGCGCGCCACGGTCGTCGTCGAGGCCGGGCACCGATCCGGGGCACTCAACACGGCGCGGCACGCCGACACCCTGAGCCGCGAGGTCGGCGTCATTCCCGGCCCCATCACGAGCGCTGCGAGCGCAGGCTGCCACCGCCTCCTCCGCTCAGGCGGCGCGCACTGCGTGACCTCCGTGCCCGAGGTCATGGAGCTCGCCTTCGGCAGTGACGCCGTGCTCGATCTCGACGGGCCTTGCGACACCATGGGCGCGCGCGAGCCCGCTGTGCACACGCGAGTGATCGACGCCCTCCGACCCCGTCGCGGGCAGACCGTCGCCGAACTCTCCCGCGCCGTCGGGGAGGAGCAGAGCCGCGTGCGCGCCGCGCTCGGAGCGCTTCAGCTGGACGGCCGCGCCACGTTGACCGAGACAGGACACTGGGTGCGTGCCCGATCCTGAAACCCGGTCACGCAGGGCCGCTACCATTCCCCCATGACGCAGTTGGGGCAGTACCCGCCAGCAGGGCACGTCGTCGTGCACATCTCCGACACGCATCTGCTGGGGCAGGGTCGCTCCCTCTACGGCACAGTGCCCGTCGAGCAGCGGCTCGCCGGCGCGCTCCGCCGTCTCGAAGCAGGCCCCATCCGACCCGACGCCCTCGTCTTCACCGGCGATCTCGCCGACCTCGGCGAGCCCGACGCGTACCTCCGCCTGCGGGCCGCCGTCGAACCCGTCGCCGAGCGCCTCGACGCCCAGCTCATCTGGGTCATGGGCAACCACGACGAGCGGGCCCCGTACGCGAGCCTGCTCTTCGATGAAGAGCCCAGTGACAAGCCCCAAGACCGGGTGTACGACGTGCGCGGCCTGCGCATCATCTCCCTCGATACGACCGTGCCCGGCTACCACCACGGCGAGATCACCGTCGAGCAGCTCGCCTGGCTGCGTGGCATCCTCGCCGAGCCGGCACCGCACGGCACCCTCCTCGCCCTTCACCACCCGCCCGTGCCGACGCCCCTCGAAGTGATGGCCGTGCTCGAGCTGCACGACCAGCCGGCCCTCGCTGCCGTCATCGCGGGCACTGACGTGCGGGGCATCCTCGGCGGCCATCTGCACTACTCCACCCACAGCACCTTCGCCGGCATCCCTGTCTCCGTCGCCGCCGCCACCTGCTACACGCTCGACCTCGCCGCCGACGCGCAGCGCCTGCTGAGCGGCGTCGACGGCGGGCAGTCTTTCGACGTCGTCCACGTCTACGTCGACCGCATCGTGAGCTCCACGGTGCCCGTCGAGTCCTTCCCCGAGGCGACCGGGTTCGCCGCCACCTACCGGCCCATGATCGACGCCATGGATCCGGCGCAGCGGCTCGAGAGCCTCTCAAGTAAGAACTCCCCGCTCAACCTCAACGAGGCCGCCGCGAGCGAAGCCTGACTACCGCGACGCGGCGGGAGCGACACCCGTGCGCGGTTCCGCGTGGTCGCGATACTGCTCCACCACGCACTGCAGGTAGCGCGTGATCGCCGCCTGCTCCGCCTCGTCGAAGTCGTCCAGCACCGCGTCTACACCCGCGATCATCGGCATGATGCGCCCCATCGCGCGCGCCGTCGATGCCTCTGAGGCCACGACGCGGATGCCCCGCCGATCGCTCGGGTGGGGCTCGCGCCGCACGTGCCCGAGCGCGGTGAGCCTGTCCACCACCGTCGTCGTCGCCGCCGACGTCACCCCCAGCCGACGCGAGAGCTCCGACGGCGACAGCGGGCCGCTCATGATGAGGTGCTCCATGGCGTGCAGGTCGGTCGGGTTGACCGTGAGCTCTGAGCCGAGGGCGCGCTCGAACTCCTCTGTGACGTCCAGCAGAGCGCGCAGCAGCACCGTCGGGGGCCGCACCGCGGCCATCGGCGGGCCGGTCGGCTCGGACGATTGCATGCCCACCAGTTTATGACTACTGTGACTCGAAGTTCTTGTAATACGACAATCTAACTAAAATCTCATCGTCGACTCGACTGCCCGGCACCCACCTGCTCGGCACCCACCTCCCCGCGAAGGATCCCCTCTCCCCATGCGCTCTCTGCTCCGGTTCATCACCGCCGCCCGCACCTCCTGGATCGTGCTCGTCGTCGCTCTCGCCGCCTCCGTCGCCATCTTTGCGGCCGGCTCGGGCAACGACGAGGAGACAGCACCGCCCGTGGGCCTTCCCGACAGCGCCGAGGCGGCGCAGGTCGAGGCCCTGCAGGAGCAGCTGCCGAGCGCGGACGGCACCTCGGCCCTCCTCGTCTTCACGCGCGACGCCGGCGAACTGGACGACGAGGACATCGCCGGGATCACCGAGCGCACGACGGCCCTCGCCGAGCTGTCCTCCGAGGGTTTCGTGCCACCGCCGGCGGTCTCGGACGACTCCACCGTCGCGCTCGTCGCCGTGCCGCTCGACATCGTGACCGATGTCGGGGTGCAGGCCGAGCGCGCGGACGAGCTGCGCGCGGTCGCCGCCGAAGGCCTGAACGGCATCGACGTCTACCTGAGCGGGGCGGAAGGCTTCGAGGTCGACATCGCGGCCGTCTTCGAGGGGGCGGACTTCACCCTGCTGCTGACGACCGTCATCGTCGTCGCCGTGCTCCTCCTCGTCACCTACCGCAGCCCCTGGCTCTGGCTCGTGCCCCTCGCGGTCGTCGGCCTCGCCGACGGCCTCGCCGGCATCATCGCCGCGCGCGTCGCGGCCGCCCTCGGCATCGTGCTCGACGCCTCCGTCACGGGCATCCTCTCAGTGCTCGTCTTCGGTGCGGGAACGAACTACGCACTCCTCCTCATCGCCCGCTACCGCGATGAGCTGCGTCTGCACGAGGACCGCCGCGAGGCCATGCGGCGCGCGGTCTTCGGCGCCGGGCCGGCGATCCTCGCGAGCGGCGGTACCGTCGCCCTCGCCCTCGCGACCCTCGTCTTCGCCGAGCTCGCCGGCAACCGCGCCCTGGGCATCGCGTGCGCGACGGGCATCATCGTCGCGATGATCTTCGCGCTCCTCGTACTGCCGGCCGCCCTCGTGCTCTTCGGCCGCGGTCTCTTCTGGCCGTACATTCCGCGGTTCGGCGCTCCCGACGCGATCTCGCGCAGCCCGTGGGGCCGCCTGGGCCGCGGCGTCAGCCGACGACCTGTGACGGTCGCCATCGCCGGGTTCGTCGCGCTCGGCGCCCTCGCGAGCGGGCTCCTGTTCGTGCAGGTGGGCCTCTCGCAGAACGAGCGCTTCATCGAGAAGCCCGAGGCGGTCGTCGGGCAAGAGATCCTCGCCGAGGCCTTCGCCGCAGGCAGCTCGTCCCCGGCGGCGGTCATCGCTCCCGCCGCCGACGGGGAGACCGTCGCCGCGGCCCTGGCCGACGCCGAGGGCGTGGACGGGGCGACGCTCGGAGAATCCACGAACGACATCGTGCAGGTGGACGTCGTGCTCGCAGCCGACCCGGAGAGCGCCGAGGCGTTCGCCACGATCGAGCGGATGCGCGCCGAGCTCGACACCGTGGGTGACGGCTCGGCACTCGTCGGCGGCCTCGACGCCCGGGCCCTCGACGTCGCGAACGCGCAGGAGCGCGACCAGGCCCTGGTCATCCCGCTCATCCTCGTCCTCGTGTTCCTCGTGCTCGCGATCCTGCTGCGCGCGCTCCTCGCCCCGCTCCTGCTCCTCATCGCGGTCGTCGCGAGCTTCTTCTCGGCCGTGGGCGCGGCGTGGTTCCTGTTCCAGACGCCGCTGTTCGGGTTCCCCGCGATCGACACCACCGTGCTGCTGTTCAGCTTCCTCTTCCTCGTGGCGCTCGGCGTCGACTACTCGATCTTCCTCGTCACGCGCGCGAAGGAGGAGGCCGAGCACCTCGGAATGCGGGAGGGGATGATCCGCGGGCTCGCCGCGACGGGTGCCGTCATCACGAGCGCCGGAATCCTGCTCGCGGCCGTGTTCGCCGTCCTGGGCGTCCTGCCGCTCATCACGCTCACGCAGATCGGCATCATCGTGTGCATCGGCGTGCTCATCGACACTCTCCTCGTGCGCACCGTCATCGTGCCCGCCCTCGCCTTCATCTCCGGCGACCGCTTCTGGTGGCCCCGTCGGCCCACGCTGACGATCGCCGAGGCGGATGCGCGCGGGGCGAACGCGCAGAGCGGTGCGCACGAGGCCGACCGCCAACCGGTCACCGCCGGCTAGCCCGACGTGTCGCGCGTCGCGTCACGGCTCGGTGCGGTCATGCTGGAGGAGTGCACGAGTCGACGACAGCGCTGCGCGAGGCGATCGAGGAGCATGTGCGCGCCCTCGAGCTCGAGCGCGGCGCCTCGCCGCACACGCTGCGCGCCTACCGCGGTGACCTGCTGACGCTCGTCGACTTCGTCGACGAGTGCGGTGCGGAGCCCGACCCCGCGCTGCTCGACCTCGAGTTGCTGCGGGAGTGGGTGTGGTGGCAGAACGAGCAGGGGCTCGCGGCTTCGACGCTGGCGCGTCGCACCTCCACGGTGCGCGGCTTCACGGCGTGGCTTGCCCGTACGGGTCGCGCCTCGAGCGACGCAGGTGCGCGACTCGCATCACCGAGAGCAGATCGGCACCTGCCGCGCGTCCTCAGTCGTGCGCAGGTCGACGCCGTGTTCGACGAGCTCACGGCACGGGCGACCACGGGCGACCCCCTGGCGTTGCGCGACCTCGCGATCGTCGAGCTGCTCTACGCGAGCGCCCTGCGCGTGAGCGAGCTCGTCGGCCTCGACCTCGATCGCGTCGACGCGCAGCGGCGCACGGTGCGCGTGCTCGGCAAGGGTGCGAAGGAGCGCATCGTTCCCTATGGCCTGCCTGCGCAGCGCGCGATCGCAGAGTATCTCGACCGGGCCCGGCCGGCTCTCGCGACGCCCGACTCGGGTGCCGCGCTCTTCCTCGGCTCCCGCGGCGCGCGGGAGTCTGCGCGGGGCGTGTACGCACTCGTCTCTCGGCTGCTCGCCGACCGCGGCGGGAGCGGGCCGGCGGGCCCGCACACCTTCCGCCACACGGCGGCGACGCACCTGCTCGACGGCGGGGCGGACCTCCGGGCCGTGCAAGAGATCCTCGGCCATGCGAGCCTCGGCACGACGCAGATCTACACGCACGTGAGCGCCGAACGGCTGGCCTCTGTCTACCGCACCGCGCACCCGCGCGCCTGACGGAGGGCGCGGCGCGCGACCAGAGCATCGACGCGGCGGGGTCGAGCGGCAGCAGCACGGCCCGCGGCAGCCCGCCCAGGTACAGCAGGGGTGAGACGTACTCGCCAGCGAGCCGCACCCCGAGGTGCACGCAGGCCAGTGCGCAGTGCCCCGGCGCCACAATGCCGATGATCTCGCCCGCCTCGACACGGTCGCCCTCGCGCACACTCGGCTGCACGGGCTCGACCGTCACGAGCAGCGCGCCGGACCGGATCGTCACCAGCGGCCGATCGACGACGACCCCGGCGAAGTGCACGACCCCGCCCGTCGCCGCGAGCACGGGGGCTCCGTCCGTGGCCGCGGCAACGTCGACGCCGCGATGGCCGGCGGCGTAGGGGGTCGGGGGAGCGAGGAAGGGGCGCAGGACGACGCGCGGCCCATCCACAGGCCACACCCACGCCTCGTCGGCGAGGTACGGGTCGCTGAGGTACGGGCCGCCGAGGGACGGGGTGCCGCTGGCCCCCAGACCCCCCACGACCAGGAACACGGCGGCGGCGGACGCGAGCGGAGAGCGCATGGGGCGAGCATGGCGCGCGGGCGGGCATCCGGCCATCATCAGCCGCCACCCGTGGACGACCCGACGGCTGCGCACGCCGTGGGGGAGCGGTGATATGCTGGCCTCCGCAGCCGGCTCGTTCGGCTGACTTCGCGTGCCCATCCACGGCGCACACCTCCCTCAGTCCCTCTCGGGTCCCGCTCACGCGGGGCGTGAACCGTGCGGGTGGGAGGCAGCGCCGGGCACCAGGGCTCTCGCCAACCGGTCGCAGAGCGAACAACTGAGAACAAAGGAGTACGGCCATGGCCGTCGTCACCATTCGCCAGCTGCTCGACAGCGGCGTGCACTTCGGGCACCAGACCCGCCGGTGGAACCCGAAAGTCAAGCGCTTCATCCTCACCGAGCGCAGCGGCATCCACATCATCGACCTGCAGCAGTCGCTCGCCTACATCGACCAGGCCTACGACTTCGCGAAGGAGACGGTCGCCCACGGCGGCACGATCCTCTTCGTCGGCACCAAGAAGCAGGCGCAGGAGTCCATCGCCGAGCAGGCCACGCGCGTGGGCCAGCCCTACGTCAACCAGCGCTGGCTGGGTGGTCTGCTTACCAACTTCCAGACCGTCTCGAAGCGTCTCTCGCGCATGAAGGAGCTCGAGGAGATCGACTTCGACGACACGACGCAGGGCTTCACGAAGAAGGAGCTGCTCATCAAGAGCCGCGAGCTCGCGAAGCTGCACAAGTCGCTCGGCGGTATCCGCAACCTCACGAAGACTCCGAGCGCCATGTGGGTCGTCGACCCCAAGCGCGAGCACCTCGCCATCGACGAGGCCCGCAAGCTGGGCATTCCCGTCATCGGCATCCTCGACACGAACGCCGACCCCGACGAGCTCGCATACCCGATTCCGGGCAACGACGACGCGATCCGCTCGGTCTCGCTGCTGACGCGCATCATCGCGGATGCTGCTGCCGAGGGTCTCATCCAGCGCCACCAGAAGCCCGAGGCCGAGGGCAACGTTTCTGCCGTCGAGCCGCTCGCAGAGTGGGAGCGCGAGTTGCTCGAGCAGGGCGCGGGCGCCGAGAGCTCGGAGAAGCCGGCTGCCGAGACCCCCGCGGGTCAGACCGAGGGTGTGGGCGCAACGGTCGAGGAGAACGACGCCGACGCGGCGGTCGCCACGACTGAGCCGACCACGGACGCGGAGCCGGAGCACGCTCCCGAGACGCCTGCCGAGGTCGAGGAGAAGATCGAGGCCGAGGCCGCCCCGGCAGAGAAGGCGCCTGCTGAGAAGGCACCGGCGGAGAAGAAGCCTGCTGCCAAGAAGCCGGCAGCGAAGAAGGCCCCCGCCGCTGCGAAGGACGACGCTCCCGCGAAGGACGACGCTCCCGCGAAGAAGGCGCCGGCCGCGAAGCCTGCCGCGAAGAAGCCCGCCGCCAAGAAGCCGGCGGCGGAGAAGACCGATGCCGACGCCACCGCGTCGGCCGACGAGAAGTAGAGGAGTCCCTCCATGGCCACAGTCAGCCTGGAAGACGTCAAGACCCTGCGCGAGCGCCTCGGCACCGGCATGGTCGACACCAAGAACGCCCTCGTCGAAGCCGAGGGCGACATGGAGAAGGCCGTCGAGATCCTGCGCCTGAAGGGCGCGAAGGGCAACGCGAAGCGCGCCGACCGCTCCACGAGCGAGGGCCTCATCGCCGCGCACGAGGGAGACGGCTTCGCCGTTCTGCTCGAGCTCGCCTGCGAGACCGACTTCGTCGCCAAGGGTGACAAGTTCGGTGCGCTCGGCGAGAAGGTTCTCGCCGCCGTCAGCGCGGCCGGGGCCGCGAATGCTGACGAGGCTCTGGCTGCGAAGGCCGGCGACCACACGGTCGGCGAGCTGATCGACTCGGAGGCGGCGATCATCGGCGAGAAGATGGAGCTGCGGCGCGTCGCCCGCGTCGACGGCGAGAAGTTCGAGGTCTACCTGCACCGCACGAACAAGGACCTCCCGCCTCAGGTGGGCGTCGTCGTCGCCTACACCGGCGACGACGCGGAGACGGCGCGCGGCATCGCGCAGCACATCTCCTTCGCCGACCCGCAGTACCTCACGCGCGACGACGTCCCGGCCGAGACGGTCGACAACGAGCGCCGGATCGTCGAGGAGATCAGCCGCAACGAGGGCAAGCCCGAAGCCGCTCTGCCCAAGATCGTCGAGGGCCGCGTCGGAGCCTTCTTCAAGCAGGTCGCCCTGCTCGAACAGGACTACGCGCGCGACAACAAGCTCTCGGTCGCGCAGGTCGCCAAGGACGCCGGCATCACCGTCACGGGCTTCGCCCGCTTCAAGGTCGGCGCCTAGCTCGACCGAGCGTCTCGAAAGGGGCCCCGTTCGTCGCCGCCGCGACCGACGGGGCCCCTTCGCTTCGCGCTCCCGACCGCTACTGTTGACTCGCACGACCGATGATTCTCGAAGTGAGGCCCCATGACCGCCGACCGCCGCCGCGTCCTGCTCAAGCTCTCCGGTGAGGCGTTCGGCGCCGGGTCCCTCGGGGTCAACCCTGATGTCGTGAGCGGCATCGCGCGCGAGATCGCGGAGGCCGCGAAGGAGGTCGAAGTCGCGGTCGTCGTCGGCGGAGGCAACTTCTTCCGCGGTGCCGAGCTGAGCCAGCGCGGCATGGACCGGGGCCGCGCCGACTACATGGGCATGCTCGGCACGGTCATGAACGCGCTCGCGCTGCAGGACTTCCTCGAGCAGGCGGGCGCCCCCGTGCGCGTGCAGTCGGCGATTCAGATGACGCAGGTCGCCGAGCCGTACATCCCCCTGCGCGCCGTGCGCCACCTGGAGAAGGGTCGCGTTGTCGTCTTCGGCGCGGGGGCCGGCCTGCCGTACTTCTCCACCGACACGGTTGCCGCCCAGCGGGCGCTCGAGATCAAGGCTGTCGAGGTGCTCGTGGCGAAGAACGGCGTTGACGGGGTGTACAGCGCCGACCCCCGGCACGACCCCGGCGCTCACAAGCTCGAGCACATCACCTACCAGGACGCCCTCGTGCGCGGCCTCAAGGTGGTCGACTCGACCGCGTTCAGCCTGTGCATGGACAACGGCATGCCGATGGTCGTGTTCGGCATGGAGCCCGAGGGCAACGTCGCGAGGGCCATCCGCGGCGAGCACATCGGCACGCGCGTCTCGAACTGACGCGGCGGCGTCATGATCGCCGCACTGCTCATCGCGGGCGCCGCTCTCGCTCACGCGAGCTGGAACGTCGCGATGAAGCGAGCCGGCACGAGCGGAACCGCGTTCATCGCGGCGACCCTGCTCGTGGGTGTGATCGCCTTCGCCCCGTTCGGCGTCGCCTCGCTCGCGAGCGAGCCCGCATCGGCGTTCGGCTGGCTCGTGATGGCCCTCGTCGCCGGCAGTGCTGCGTGGCAACTGGCGTACTTCCTGCTGCTGCAGCGCGGGTACCGGCTCGCCGACGTCGGCGTCGTGTACCCGGTGGCGCGCGGCGTCGGGCCCCTCCTGAGCGTCATCGCGGCGATCGTTCTGCTCGGCGAGCGGCCGGGGCCGCTCGCGCTCGTCGGCGCCCTGCTGGTCGTCACCGGGGTCGTCGTCATCGGTGTGGCGGGTGCGCGGCGCCCGATCACGGACGAGGGGCGGCGCTCGCGGGGCATCCGATACGGAGCCGCGGTGGGCGTCGTCATCGCCGCGTACACGCTGTGGGATGCCGCCGCGGTAACGCTGGCCGGTCTTCCCCCGGTCGGCTACTACTGGGCGAGCATGGCCGTGCAGCTGATCGTGCTCGGCGCGATCGCGCTGCGCGCGCCGTCGACCGCGGTGGAGTCGGTGCGGGCGCATCCGCTTGCCGTCGTCGTGGTTGGCGTGCTCTCGCCGCTGGCGTACATCGCAATCCTGTACGCGTACCAGCTCGCGCCGGTCGCGATCGTCGCGCCGGCGCGCGAGGTCAGTGTCGTGCTCATCGCCCTGGCGGGGTGGATGCTGTTCCGCGAGCCGCACCCCGGCCGGCGCATCCTCGGCAGCGTTGTGGTGTTGGGGGGCGTCGCTTTGCTCGCGCTGGGCTGAGCCGAGCACGGGCCCGAACCGGGTGGAGGCGCGCGTGCGGCAGAGGCCGGGCATCCCGACCGGCAATCGGCCCGTGACCACTAGACTGGCCGTCGACCCACCGAAGGAGCCGCCCGTGATCGCCGACGTTCTCGCTGAAGCCGCAGACAAGATGACCAAGGCCGTCGAGGTCGCCAAGGAGGACTTCTCGACTGTCCGCACCGGGCGTGCGAACCCGCAGCTGTTCCAGAAGATCCTCGTCGACTACTACGGCTCGCCGACGCCCCTCGCGCAGCTCGCGAGCCTGCAGAACCCCGAGGCGCGCACACTCATCATCACGCCGTACGACAAGACGGCGCTCAAAGAGATCGAGCGTGCGATCGTGAACTTTCCGAACCTCGGGGCGAGCCCCAACAACGACGGCGAGATCATCCGTGTGACGATGCCCGAGCTCACGGAGGAGCGCCGCAAGGAGTACGTGAAGATCGTCAAGGGCAAGGCGGAGGACTGCAAGGTCGCCATCCGCAACATCCGTCGTAAGGCGAAGGACGACCTGGACGGCCTCAAGAGCGAGGTCGGCGATGACGAGGTCGCACGCGCTGAGAAGGACCTGGAGGCGCTCACGAAGAAGCACACCGACGCCGCCGATGAGGCCCTCAAGAAGAAGGAAGCCGAGCTCCTCGAGGTCTAAATGCCCCCGGAGCCCGCCGAACCCACCCCCCCGACCTCCGTGGAGGCGTCTGCAACGCAGCAGCCCGCCGCGCAGGAGCCTGCCGCCCAGGGCGCCGCCGAGCCGGTGCGGGCGCCGCGCCGCCGCCTTTTCCCTGCGAGAGGCGGGCGCCCGCGCTCCGACGTCGAGGCCGCCCTCCACGACGTCGAGACGGCCCTGCACGATCTGGAGACCCGGGCACGCGAGATGGATGCCCGGGTGGAGGCCCGCGTCGGCCGCAACCTTCCCAAGGCGATCCTCTTCGGCCTGATCCTCGGCTTCGCCCTGCTGTTCAGCCTCATCGTCGTCAAAGAGATCTTCATGCTCTTCGGAGCGGCACTGGTGGCCTTCACGGCCTACGAGCTGGCGAGCGCGCTGCGCTTCGCGGGCCGTGACGTGCCGCGCATCCCACTGGTGATCGCGGCGGTGGGCGTCATCGCGCCCGCGTTCTACCTCGGAGCGGAAGGCCTCTGGTGGGCGATTCTGGGGGGAGTCGCGTTCGTGAGCCTGTGGCGCCTGGCCGAGCAGCTGATCCCGGCCCGGCGGACGGCGGCGGCCTCCCTGGGCACCGATCTCGGGGCGGGCATCCTCGTGCTCGCCTACGTCGCTCTGCTGGGCGGTTTCGCGGTCGTGATGGCCGGCCAGCCGGGCGGGCAGTGGTGGGTGCTTGCGTACCTCATCGTGGTCATCAGCATCGACACCGGGGCGTACGCCTCCGGTCTCCTCTTCGGCAAGCACCCGATGGCGCCCCGCATCAGCCCGAAGAAGACCTGGGAGGGCTTCGCCGGGTCGGTCGTCGTCGCGATCATCGCCTCCGTACTGCTGGGGCTCTTCATGATCGGCATCGAGTGGTGGATCGGCGCGCTGCTCGGGCTCGCGCTCGTCGCCGCGGCGACGCTCGGTGATCTCACCGAATCGCTCATCAAGCGCGATCTGGGCATCAAGGACATCTCCACCTGGCTGCCGGGCCACGGCGGGTTCCTCGACCGACTCGACTCGATCTTGCCGGCGACGGTGGTGGCGTACGTCTTCTTCGTCGTCGTCTCCTGAGTCCGTGCGGCTGGGGCAGAATGGTGACGTGACCTCCACGTTTCCCGCTCCGCGTCCGGGCAAGCCGGGCTACGACATCGACGAGGTCGAGCTCTTCCTCGAGGTCGCTCGCACGGCCTACGGCGCGGCGCCGGGCGCGGAGGGGTCGCTCACGAGCGACGACATCCGCCACACCGCCTTCCGGGTGCGCCGCCGCGGCGGGTACTCGGCACGCCACGTCGATGCTGCGCTCGAGCGTCTCGAGGAGGCCTTCGCCGCGCGGGAGCGCGAGCGGGCGATCGCCGAGCGCGGCCAAGAGGCCGTCGACGCCGAGTCGCGGGCGACAGCGCAGGACATCGTCGATCGGCTCGCACGGCCCGAGGGTCGCCGGTTCCGCCGTGTGAACGCCCTTGTGCGCGGCTACCGCCCGAGCGACGTCGACGCGTTCATGGTGCGCGTCAGCCGGTACTTCCAGGAGGGCGCTCCGCTCACGGTGGAGAACGTGCGCACGATCGCCTTCCGCCCCGCCTTCCGGGGATACGAAGAGACGCAGGTCGACCTGCTGCTCGACACGACGATCCGTCTCATGCTGGCCGTGCGCTGAGCCTCGCCTGGGCTGTTCGGGCTAGACTGGCCACTCGTGGGTAGGCATGCAGCGGCGAAGGCGCGCCCCACCGCGTCGAGTCGACCCGGTGAGGGCGCTGCGAACCGCGCTCGGGCCACCCCCGGCGTGCCGACGATCGAGCGCCACGTGCGCTCCGCGTGGTCGTTGCCGCTCTTCGCCTCGGCGGCAAGCCTCGCGTTCGTGCTCGCCGCCGTCACCGACCCGACCTCCGGCCTGAGCCTCGCGGCGGAGCAGACGGAGGCGCCCGCCGCCGTCGACTCGCAGACCTACATCGCCTCCGACGATCACGAGATCGACGCTGATCGGGGGGAGTGGACGACGAGCCGAGTTGTCACCTACGGGGTGGCGCCCGCGGCGGGCACGCCCGACCCCGGCACCGCCCAGGCGATCGCCGCCGACATGGTGGCGGCCCGGGGCTGGAGCAGTGCGGAGTTCGACTGCCTCGTCGCCCTCTGGAACAAGGAGTCGGGCTGGAACGTGTACGCGCACAACGCGAGCTCGGGCGCCTACGGCATTCCTCAGTCCCTGCCCGGCAGCAAGATGGCGAGCGCTGGTTCTGACTGGGCGACGAACCCTCGCACGCAGATCACCTGGGGCCTCGGGTACATCGAGGCGCGCTACGGCACGCCGTGCGGCGCCTGGGCGACGAGCCAGCGCATCGGCTGGTACTAGGCTCCCTCGGTATGCCCCGCAGCAACCGTTCGCGTCGCCGTCGCGCCGCGGAGGAGCCGTCTGAGCTCGACCTCGAGCGCATCCGGCTCGGCATGCGCCGCACCGAGGTGAAGCGCTCCGGTGCCTGGAACGTGCAACCGGTGGGCGCTGCTGCCGCGCAGAAGGTCTACACCTGCCCGGGGTGCGGCGCGGAGGTGCCCGTCGGGGTGGCGCACGTCGTCGCCTGGCGTGCCGACGGCCTCATGGGCGAGCAGGCCGACCTCGCCGCTCGGCGCCACTGGCACGCGAGGTGCTGGCAGATCGAGCCATGATCCGCACCCCTGACGACGCGAGGGGCGTCGCAGCGCACGACGAACGAGAGGACACCGCCGTGAGCGAGCAGATTCGAGGGGGCACCGTGCTGCCCGCCCAGCGCGAGGAGATCGAGCTGCACACGGCGGATGGGCTCACGCTCGTCGGCGAGCTCGCCCTGCCAGAGGAGGCACCGCCGGTGGCGACCCTCGTGTGCCTCCACCCTCTGCCTACGGCGGGCGGCTTCATGGACTCGCACGTGCTGCGCAAGGCGGCGGCACGCCTGCCGGCAATGGCAGACATCGCCGTGCTGCGCTTCAACTTCCGAGGGGTGTCCTCACCCCGCGGCACCTCCGAGGGCGACTTCGGGCACGGCGAGGCCGAAGCCGACGACCTCGATGCGGCGATGGCCTTCGTGCGTGAGCGCGGCCTACCGGCGCCGTGGCTGCTGGGCTGGTCGTTCGGCACCGAGGTGGCGCTCAAGCACGGTCTTGAGCACGAGATCGCCGGTGCGATCCTGCTGTCGCCTCCGCTGCACCGCACGAGCGCGGAGGAGGTTGCGGCGTGGGCGGGTGCCGGAATGCGCCTGGTCGTCGTGGTACCTGAGCTCGACGATTACCTTCGACCGCCCGAGGCTGAGGAGCGGTTCGCGTCGGTGCCCGACGCGGAGCTCGTCGCGGTCGAGGGCGGAAAGCACCTGTGGGTGGGGGAGGCGCAGACGGCGCGCGTGCTCACCGAGATCGTGGCTCGGCTGAACCCCGGCGTGCTGCCGCTGCCGACGCGCTGGCCCTAGAGGGCCTCCTGCTTGGGCACCACGACCTGGTCGATGATGATGAGGATCGAGGCAGCCACCGGAATGGCGATGAGGGCCCCGAGGATGCCCAGCAGCGTGCCGCCGGCGAGAGCGGCGATCACGACCACGACGCCGGGCACCTTGACGGCCCGATTCATGATGTTGGGGCTCAGCACGTACGCCTCGACCTGCATGTACACGAGGTAGTAGATGCCGGCGACGATGACTGTGGAGATCGACTCGGGGTTCACGAGAAGCTGCGTGAGCACGATGAGGATCGACCCGGAGAGCGTTCCCACGAGCGGCACGAGGGAGAACAGGAACGCGACGAAGGCGAACAGCGCCGGGTATTGGGCGCCGATGATCGTCAGGAAGATGAAGCTCAGCACGCCGTTGCAGAGCGCGAGCGTGACCTGCCCGACCACATAGCGCCCGACGGCCGAGGAAACCTGCTCGGCGATGCCGATGAAGCGTTCGCGCTTGGACAACGGGACGAGCTTGTAGACGGCGCTCTTCAGGTTGTTGAGGGAGGCGACGAAGTAGAGCGTGAGGATGAGGATGATGAGGGCACCGAAGACTCCCGTCGCGATGCCGATGCCGACGGAGAGCACGCCGCCGCCGACCTGCGTGAGGTTGTCGGGGTTGGTGATCCACTCGAGCGCTGACTCTGCCGCGAGCCGCACGTCGACGACCTCGACGGGGATGAACGACTGCACGTTGTCGAAGAAGTCGTCCAGCGAGTCGAGCGACCTGACGTAGTCCGAGATGCGCGCCACCAGCCTGCTCGACTGCTCGACGATCACGGGGATGATCGCGAAGACGAGCCCCGTGAACAGGCCGAGCACTCCGACGAGGACAGTGAGGATCGCGGCCCACCGCGGCCACTTGCGCTCCTCGAGCCACGAGACGAGCGGGTCGAGCCCGAGCGCGATGAAGAGTGCGGCGCCGATGTAGGTGATGATCGTCGCGAGGCTCGTGACGGCGCCGCCGATGACGAGCGCCACGAGAACCCCGAGGCCGCCGAACAGCCCGAATCGGAATGCGTTCTGAATCTTCACGTGCCGTGGCTCCTGGGGTCGAGCGGCGTCAGCCTAGTCGTCGCGCTGAGACAGCGTTTCTGCCTGCGAGAGTACTCCGCGCAGGCCTTCGAAGTATCCCGCCACGGCGTCGCGCTCGACGCGGATGCGGGCGAGCGACTCCTCCGCCTCGGCGACGAGCTTCGCGCTGCGTTCCTCGGCCTCGTGCTGCAGGGCCTGCGCCCGCTGCTCGGCGTTGGCGAGCACCTCGCGCGCGGTTGCGTCGGCTTCCGCACGACGCTTCTGCGCGTCTTCGCGCGCGGTGCGATCCAGGGTTTCCGTCTCCGAGCGCACTGCGGCCGCTCGGGCCTGGGCCTCCGTGAGCTGAGCGGTCGCCTCCTCGAGGTAGCGCTGCGTCTGCGCAACGGCGTCCTGCTGGCGTGCGAGGTACTCCTTCTCCGCTTCGTCGCGTCGCGCCGTCAGCTCCACCTCGAGGTCGGTGCGGGCCTGCTCGGCCTCGCGCGCCAGACGCGCGCGGTTCTCCTCCGCGTCGTGCAGGAGTTGGGCCCGGGCCTTCGCGGCCTCGTCGGCGAGCACGCCGCGCTGCCGCGACGCCTCCCGCTCGAGAGCGCTTCGGGTCTCGAGTGATTGCTGCTCGGCGGCGTCACGCAGCTCGGCGAGCTCGCGCTCGGTCGTCGCGCGCAGCTCGACGGTGTCCTGCTCTGCGCGCTCGCGCAGCCGCAGCGCGGCCGCCTCGGCATCTCGCCGCAGCTGCGATGCGTCGCGCTCGGTCGTCGCGCGCAGCTCGGCGAGCTCGCGCTCCGTGGTGGCGCGCAACTCGGTGGTCTCCCGCTCCGCGGTCTCGCGCAGTTCCGCGGTGTCGCGCTCAGCGGCATCGCGCAGCTCGGTGGTCTCGCGCTCGGTGATCGTGCGCAGCTCCGTGGTCTCGCGCTCCGTCGTCTCCCGCAGCAGAGTTGTCTCCCGCTCCGCGGCGAGCCGCAGAGCGGCGAGCTCGTCGTCGACCTCTGTGCGCCGACGGGCCTCCTCGGCCGCCCAGGACCGTCGACGCTCGTCCACCTCGCGCGCGACCTCGTCGCGAGTTCGCCGCACCTCGTCCTCGAGGTCGGTGCGCGCGTTCGTGATGTCGGCATCGAGCTGCGCGCGTCGCGTCGCGTCGTCGCTCTCGAACTCGGCCCGTGCCTGCTCGGTCTCGCGCGCCAATTGCGCTGCGGCATCCCGCGCATCGGCCACTTCGCGATCGGCGACGACCCGCAGCTCGGCGAGCTGCCGCTCGGTTTCCGCGCGCTGCGCTGCGATCTCCCGCTTCGCGGTGGCGCGCGACTCCGCCGCTTCCGTCGCCACGGCGCCGCGAATTGCCGCCGCCTCCCGCTGCGCCTCGGTGACGAGCGCGTCGGCGTCGGCACGCGCACGCGCGACCAGCCCTTCGGCCTCGTCCGTCGCATCGTCGACCAGGTGCCGCGCCCGCTCCGTGGCTTCGGCGACGAGCTGCTGCGTGCGCTCCGCGGTCTCGGTCTGAAGACGCTCCGCCTCCGCGCGCGCGCTGGTGCGCAGTTTCTCCGCGTCGATGTCGGCCTGACTGATGAGACGCGTCGACTGCTCCTCGGCAACCCGCAGGGTCTGCTCGAGCTTCGTACCCAGGCCCGCGTAGGTGGGGCGGCCCACCTCGTCCAGCTCCGACTGCAGGTCGTCGATGACGGCGTGCAGTCGCTTGAGCTCCTTGGCCGTGTCGGCCCGCTCCGTGTTGGACTGGATGAGGTCGCGCCGGAGGTCTTGGATGGCCTTGTCGACGTCCTCGCGCTTGTAACCGCGCATCTCGGTGCCGAAATCGAACTCTGTGCCTGCCACGTGTGAGTCTCCCGGGTCGGTGGGGCGCGAACCCTGCGAGTCTATCGGCGCCTCGCGTCTTTGCTCCGCCTGAGTATTCGGCGAGAGGGGCAGGCGCCCGGAGGTCGGCGGCAACGCGCACCGCGAGCGTCCGCTAGTCTGGAATGTCTGTAATCTGCTGGCCGCTGACTGCACCGGGCTGACGCTCTCGTCGCTCGATCAGTCCAGAACCGCCACCACATCGCCCCTCAGCGACCGCCGCCCGCGGTCGACACGCGCGGGCGAGCGGTGAGCGGGGAGTCGCGCGCCGGCACGAGAGGAGTGAATCCGTGCGATTCATCATTGCCATCGTCTTCTTCGTGGTCGCCGTCGTGGGCGTCGGCCTCGGCGTCGCCCAGCGCACCGTGCTCGCCCCGCCGGAGAGCGTCACGTCGACCGTGCAGCTCGACAGCGCCGCGACCGTCACCGTGATCGACGGCTCGGCCCTCAACGCGTACGAGGGTCGCCAGACTCTCACGATCAGCGGCGGCGTCGTCGCCCCGCCCAATAGCGCTGCCGAACCGCCGGCGGAGGGCGAGACGGAGGACGGCGAAGAGCAGATCGCGCAGACCGATCGGGTCGTGGCCGCCTACGGCCGAACCGGAGACGTACTCGCCTGGGTCGGCGAGGCCCGCTACACGCTTGTGACGTTCGACGACGAGCTCCGCGAGCTCGTCGCGCAGCCTGTGAGCGGGTCGGAAGACGCCGTTCCCGACCCCTTCGGCAGCGACCTCTGGTACGACGACTTCACGGGCGAGGGCGAGTTGGGCATCACCGTCAACGTGCCTCGGGATGTCTCCGTGCTGCTCGCGTCCGACGGCACACTGCCGGCGCCGCAGGAATTCTCCGTCACGTGGCCCCTCGACAGCAGCACACCGTACTCAACCTGGCTGATCCTCGGCGGCGTGGGCTCGCTCATTCTCGGACTCATCGCCCTGCTCTGGGCGTTGCTCCACATGCGCAGGCAGCGCGGGCCGCGCCGCAAGTCGTCCCGATCGCCGAAGATGCCGAAGGTTCCCCGGCCCTCGCGCTATCGCCCGCTCTCCGGGCGACCAGCACTCGGTCGTCCGAAGGGCCGGCGCGCGGCGTCGAGCATCGCGGTCGTGCCGGGACTCTTCATCACCGGTCTTGTCCTCTCCGCGTGCACGACGGGCGCGTCGATCGTCGCGACGCCGAGCCCCACGCCGACGGCGCAGCCCGAGACTCCCGCGGTCGCGGCGAGCGAGCGTCAGATCGACCGCATTGTGAGCCGTATCGCTGACACCGTTGCGCTCGCCGACGACGAGACCGATGAGGATCTCGCCGCGACGCGACTCGCCGGCCCGGCCCTGCAGTTCCGCGAAGCGGCCTACACGGTGCGGGAGGAGGACTCCGATCTCGGCACTCTGCTGCCGATCCCCGCCCGCGAGGTCGCGCTGGCCCTGCCCCAGCGGTTGCCGGCCGAGGGCGCGACCTGGCCGCGCGCGATCTTCGCCGTCGTCGAGGACCCGACGGATGAGACTCGACCCCCGCAGGCGCTGGTGATGATCCAGGACGACCCGCGCAGCCCCTATCGGGTGCACTACGCCCTGACGCTGGAGCCGCAGGCCGAGGTGCCGGCGCTCGCACCCGTCGGGCTCGGCAGCCCTCTTCTGCCTGCCGACACCCCGCAGTTGGCCGTGACGCCCGCCGAGGTTGCCACCGCGTACTCGCAGGTGCTGCTGCGCGGCGACGACGCCGAGAACGTCGACCTCTTCGAGGCCGAGGGCGACAGCCTGCGCGCGCAGATCGGCGTCGAGGCGAAGCGAGAGCGCCGCTCCGCACTGCCCGATACGGCCTCGATCGAGTTCACCAACCGGGTGGTGGAGGACGCCGATATCCTCTCCTTCGTCACCAACGATGGTGGGGCCATCATGGCGGCCTACCTCACCGAGACCGAGACGGTCACGCCGACGCAGTCGGGCGCGGCCGTCAACTCGAGCGGTGCCGTGGAGGCGCTCTCGGGCAGCGCGCAGAGCACGCGCGGCATCATCGCCACCTACGGTCTGCAGATTCTGTTCTTCGTTCCGCCCCTGGACAGCACCGAGCCCGTGCGCGTGCTCGGCTACACACAGGGGCTCGTCAGTGCCAAGGAGGTACCGTGACCGACACCCCGATGACCCCTGACACCCTGCGGGGCGCCGTCGATCTCTCCTCACTCGTGCGCAAGGCTCAGCAGCCGGCGGCACAGCAGGGGGCGCCGGCGAGCCCCGGCTCGTCGCCCTCCGGGGCGGCCGCGAGCGGAGTCGTGCGCGATGTGGGCGACGCCGAATTCGGTGAGATCGTCGAGCTCTCCCGCACCGTCCCCGTCATCGTGGAGATCTACGCCGCCGGCATCGCTCCGGCGCTGCCGGCGATCGTGAGCTCCTACGGCGGCCGACTCGCGCTCGCGACGGTCGACGGCAATGCCAGTCCGCAGGTCGCGCAGGCGTTTCAGGTGCAGCAGGTTCCCGCGGTCGTTGCTCTCGTCGGTGGCCGGCCGCTCAACCTGTTCGTCGGCATGCCTGCAGAGGACGAGGTGCGCCAGGTGCTCGACCAGGTGCTCGAGCTCGCCGCGCAGAACGGCGTGACCGGAACGGTCTCCGCCGACGCGCCCGCGGAGGACGGGGACGAGCCCGCCGAGCAGCCTCTGCCTCCCCTGCACCAGGAGGCCTTCGACGCGATCACCGGCGGTGACCTCGAGGCGGCGGCGACCGCCTACCGTACGGCGATCGCGCAGAGCCCGGCCGACGGCGACGCCGTGGCGGGCCTCGCGCAGGTCTCCCTGCTGCAGCGACTGGAAGGTCGGGAGGCGGCGCAGATCCGCGACGCGGCGGCGGCGGCGCCCGATGACCTGGATGCTCAGCTCGCGGTCGCCGACCTCGACCTGAGCGGGGGGCACGTGGAGGACGCCTTCGCGCGTCTGCTCGCCCTGTTCCCCACCCTCGACCCCGAGGCCAAGGCGGGCGTCCGCGCCCGACTCCTCGACTACTTCGAGATCGTCGGGGTGGATGACGAGCGCACGATCTCCGCGCGCCGCGCGCTCACCAACCTGCTCTACTGACGCGTTGCGCGCTCAGGCGGGGCTCAAGTAGAGCCCGGCCAGCGGCGGCAGGGTGAGCTCCACGGAGGCAGGGCGGCCGCCGTACGCGGAATCTTGGGCCGTGACCTGCCCGAAGTTGCCGACACCGGAGCCGCCGAACTCTGCGGCATCGGTGTTGACGACTTCGCGCCAGACGCCCGCGTGCGGCAGCGGCAGGCGGTAAGGCCCCACCGGGTTGCCGCTGAAGTTGAAGACTCCCACCACGGGCGCGCCGTTCGACGCTCGACGTTCGAAGGCGATGACGTTGTTGCCCGCGTCGCCGCCCTCGAGCCACTCGAAGCCGGCCGGTGAGTTGTCGAGCTCCCACAGCGCCGGGGTGTCGCGGTAGACGCGGTTGAGCTGGGCGACGAGCCGGTGCAGACCCTGGTGCACGGGCTGGTCGAGTATCCACCAGTCGAGGCCGCGCTGCTCGCTCCACTCGCTCGGCTGCCCGAACTCCTGACCCATGAAGAGCAGCTGCTTGCCGGGGTGGGCCCACATGAACGCGAGGTAGGCGCGCATATTGGCGAGCTTCTGCCATTGGTCACCCGGCATCTTGCCCAGCAGTGAGCCCTTGCCGTGCACAACCTCGTCGTGGCTGATGGGCAGCATGAAGTTCTCGCTGAAGGCGTAGAGGAAGCTGAAGGTGATCTCGCCGTGGTGGTGTGAGCGCCACATGGGGTCGCGCTGGAAGTAGCTGAGGGTGTCGTGCATCCACCCCATGTTCCACTTCATGCCGAAGCCGAGCCCACCCTCGGAGGTGGCGCGCGTCACGCCTGGCCAGGAGGTCGATTCTTCGGCGATCATGACGATGCCGGGCACGCGCTTGTACGCGGTCGCCGTGGTCTCCTGCAGGAACGCGATCGCCTCGAGGTTTTCCCGCCCGCCGTGAACGTTGGGCAGCCACTGGCCTTCCGACCGCGAGTAGTCCAGGTAGAGCATGCTCGCGACGGCGTCGACGCGCAGCCCGTCGATGTGGAACTCCTCGAGCCAGTACAGGGCGTTCGCGACGAGGAAGTTGCGCACCTGGCTGCGGCCGAGGTCGAAGACGTAGGTGCCCCAGTCTGGCTGCTCGCCGCGTCGAGGGTCCGGATGCTCGTAGAGGGCCTTCCCATCGAAACGGCCGAGCGCCCACTCGTCTTTGGGGAAGTGCGCGGGCACCCAGTCCATGATGACGCCGATGCCGGCCTGGTGGAGCCGGTCGATGAGGTAGCGCAGGTCGTCCGGATGCCCGAATCGCGCCGTGGGCGCGTAGTAGCCCGTGACCTGGTAGCCCCAGCTGGGCCCGTAGGGGTGCTCGGAGAGCGGCATGAACTCGACGTGGGTGAACCCGAGCTCGGTGATGTAGTCGATGAGCGGGTCGGCGAGCTCACGGTAGCCGAGGCCGGGGCGCCACGAGCCGAGGTGCATCTCGTAGACGCTCATCGCCTGGCCGTGCGGGTCGTGCGCGGCGCGCCGCGCCATCCAGTCGCCGTCGTTCCAGGTGTAGTGGCTGTCGCCGACGACCGATGCGGTCGCGGGCGGGGTCTCGGTGTAGCGGGCCATGGGGTCGGCGCGCGTGAGCCACGTGCCGCTCTCGCTCAGCAGCTCGAACTTGTAGGTGGAGCCCGAACCCAGGCCGGGAACGAAGAGCTCCCACACACCGTTGTCGTCGAGGCGGCGCATCGCGTGCCCGACCCCGTTCCAGCTGTTGAAGTCGCCGATCACGCGGGCGGCCTGGGCGTGCGGCGCCCACACGGCGAAGCTCACGCCGTCGACGCCCTCGTGCGGGCGGTGGTGGGCCCCCAGCACGTGCCAGAGCTGCTCGTGCCGACCCTCGCCCCACAGGTGGAGGTCGACGTCGCCGACCGAGGGCACGAAGCGGTAGGCATCATCGGTGTGCCAGTCCGGCCCGCCGTCGTAGGTCGTCTCCACCGTGTACGCCTGGCCCTCGCCCGGCAGGAAACCGTGCCACAGGCCGTCTGCCACGTGCTCGAGCTGCACGCGAGAGCCGTCGGCTCGTGCCACCGTCACGCTCGCCGCGAGCGGGCGCACGACCCGCACGACCCACCCGCCGTCGACGGCATGCGGCCCGAGGGCATCGTGCGGGCGCGGGTGCCTTCCCTCGACGAGGGCGCGCCGGTGGTCGTCGTGCAGGGCGGGAAGCACCGCCGACGGCGCAGCCTTCGCTGCGTCGGTCGCTGCGGTCGTCGCGGTGTCCTGGGATGCGGGCTTCTGGGCTGGCTTCTGCGCTGGGCGCTTGTCGGCGGCCATCAGACCCCCTTCGGGTACTCGATGCGGAGGATGTGGACGGGGTGCACGAAAGCGTCGAGTCTGACGTAGTTTTCCGTGCCCCAGGTGTACCGCTCGCCCGACAGCAGATCGGTGACCTCGAAAGTCGAGCCCGGTTCGAGGCCGAGTGCGTTCAGGTCGAGCGAGACGGTCGTCTCGCGGGCCGAGTGCGGGTCGACGTTCGCGACGACGATGATGCCGTCGGTGCGGCCGGAGCGCACGAACCGGCCGGGAAGCACTTTGGAGTAGCAGAGCATCGCCTCGTCGCGCGTGCGGTGGATGCGCAGATTGCGCAGCTGGCGCAGGGCAGGGTGCTGGGCCCGGATCGTGTTCAGCTGGGTCAGGAAGGGAGCGATCGACTTCTTCTGGGTCTCCGGGCTCGACCAGTCGCGCTGCTTGTACTCGTACTTCTCGTTGTCGATGTTCTCCTCGCTGCCCGGCCGCGCGACATTCTCGATGAGCTCGTAGCCCGCGTAGACGCCCCACGAGGGGCTTGCGGTGGCTGCGAGAGCGGCCCGGATCTTGTAGGCGGGTACGCCGCCGAACTGCAGGTACTCGGTGAGGATGTCCGGTGTGTTGACGAAGAAGTTCGGGCGGAAGTACGCGCTCGTCTCCTGCGACACCTCCGTGAGGTACTCCTCGAGCTCCCGCTTCGTGTTGCGCCACGTGAAGTACGTGTAGGACTGCTGGAAGCCGACCGCGGCGAGCGACTGCATCATCGCTGGGCGCGTGAACGCCTCGGCGAAGAAGACGACGTCCGGATGCTCGGTGTTGATCTCGTGCAGGAGCCACTCCCAGAACGCGAGCGGCTTGGTGTGCGGGTTGTCGACGCGGAAGATGCGCACGCCCAACTCGATCCAGTAGCGCACGATGCGCAGGATCTCGGTGCTCAGCCCTTCGGGGTCGTTGTCGAAGTTGAGCGGATAGATGTCCTGGTACTTCTTTGGCGGGTTCTCTGCGTACCGGATGGAGCCGTCGGGCAGCGTCGTAAACCACTCGGGGTGCTCGGCGACCCAGGGGTGGTCGGGAGCGCACTGGAGGGCGAGGTCGAGGGCTACCTCGAGGCCGTTCTTGGCCGCGCTCGCGAGGAAGGCCTGGAAGTCGTCCACCGTGCCGAGGTCCGGATGGATCGCGTCGTGCCCGCCCTCCTTCGCGCCGATCGCCCAGGGGCTGCCGGGGTCGTTCGGCCCGGCATCGAGCGTGTTGTTGGGGCCCTTGCGGTTGAGTCGGCCGATCGGATGGATGGGCGGCAGGTAGAGCACGTCGAAGCCCATCTGGGCCACGGCGGGCAGCCTGCGGGCGGCCGTCGCGAAGGTGCCCGACTGCCAGGGGCCGTCCTTGAGGCGCTTCGCCCCTTCGGAGCGCGGGAAGAACTCGTACCAGTTGCCCACGCCGGCGCGCGTGCGCTCGACGCGCAGGGTGTGCGGTGCCGACACCGTCTCGAGGCTGGTGAGACGGTGCTGCTGCAGTGCGGCCACGAGCCGGGCATCCGTGGCGACAGCGAGGCGGGCCGCTGGGGAGAGCGCGGCGTTCATCATGGCGGCGCGAGCATCGGAGAACATCGCACCGGCAGCGGTGCCGGCTCCGGCAAGCTCGGCCGCCCGCTCCAGCAGTTCGCCGCCGCCCATGAGCATGACCTCGACGTCGACCCCCGCCTCGATCTTGACCGTCGCGGCGTGCAGCCACGTCGCCCAATCGTCGGTGTACGCCTGCACGCGCCAGGTGTAGAGCCCCAGCTGGTCCAGGAGAACCTCGGTCTGCCAGCGATCAGTGCCGGGGGCGCCCATCTCGAGCGGATGCACGCTCTGCGAGCCGTCCGGCGCGCGCAGCAGCAGATCGGCGCCGAGCAGGTCGTGCCCTTCGCGGAACACCGTCGCGGCGAAGGGGACGACTTCGCCGAGGAAGGCCTTGCTCGGCCATCGATCCTCCGGCTGAACAGGGCTCAGGTGGCGGATCGGGATGCGCCCGATGCGCGGGGTGAACGGGGTCGGTTCGATATCAGCCACGCCTCGACCGTACTCCGCCGCGGCGATGAGCGCGCGGGAGTCGCGGGGGCGTCCAGGGGGCTTGGAGGTGCCGATGCGCCCTCGGGAGCGTTGTGTCGGGCAAAAAGAGGACAAAATGTACCCCGGGTAGGGTACGCGAATCCTTGTCAGAGTCTTGGGCTCGAACCCATGCATGCGTATCGTCATGGATGGAACCAGCACTGTCGCGCGACCCGAACGCGACAGCTTGGCTCTCGAACATCAGCACGACGATGAGACCGACCCGAACGGACTCATGAGACAGGACCGAGACTCGCATCCCCCGGCGAGGCCGGTCCTGTTCGTCGTTAAGCGAGCACCGTCCACGATGCACGACCGGCATCCCGCCGGGCGCGACGGATTCTGGAACCGGTTCCCGAGACGGGCCGACCTCGCCTAGAGTGGCGAGTTGGGGCACGCGCGTCCCGGCCATCACCTCGTGGTGGTCTCGGCGCACTGCCTCCATCCGTTCGCTCGCAACGCCGTCCGAACCCTGGCCCCTGAGGAGATGCTGTGAAGGCGATCCGCCGTTTCACCGTCCGCACTGTCCTGCCCGAAGCGCTCGACGCTGTCGCGGCACTCGCCGCGAACCTGCGCTGGTCGTGGCACGAGCCGACCAGGCAACTCTTCTCGCGCATCGATCCCGTGCTGTGGGACGAGCTCGACCACGACCCGATCGCCCTGCTCGGTGCCGTCGACGCCGCGCGACTCGACGAGCTCGCCGGCGACAAGCAGTTCATCGCTGACGCCGAGGCCATGCGCGCCGACCTCACCGCCTACCTGGAGCAGCCGCGCTGGTACCAGTCGCTCGACGACGCCCCCGAGCGCATCGCCTACTTCTCGCCCGAGTTCGGCATCGCGTCGGCGATTCCCCAGTACTCCGGCGGCCTCGGCATCCTCGCCGGTGACCACCTCAAGAGTGCTAGCGACCTCGGGCTACCGCTGCTCGGCGTCGGCCTGTTCTACCGCGCCGGCTACTTCCGTCAGGCCATCGATCGTGACGGCTGGCAGAAAGAGACCTATCCGCTCCTCGACCCCGACGGCCTGCCCATGCAGGTGCTGCGGGAGACCGACGGTGCTCCCGTGATCGTGACCCTGCCCCTACCCGGCGGGCGGCAGCTGCACGCCCGCGTGTGGCAGATGCACGTCGGCCGTGTCGTGCTGCTGCTGCTCGACACCGACATCGCAGAGAACGACGACGAGCTGCGCGGCGTCACCGACCGCCTGTACGGCGGGGGAGGAGAGCACCGCCTTCTGCAGGAGCTCCTCCTCGGCATCGGCGGCGTTCGGGCCATCAAGGCCCATGTTCGCGTCACGGGCACGCCCGCACCCGAGGTGTTCCACACCAACGAAGGCCACGCCGGGTTCCTCGGCCTCGAGCGCATCAGCGACCTCATCGCCGAAGGCCTCACCTTCTCCGAGGCCCTGCAGGTCGTGCGGGCGGGAACGCTCTTCACCACCCACACGCCGGTACCCGCCGGCATCGACCGCTTCGACGCATCCCTCGTCGAACGATACTTCCAGGCCGAGCTGCTGCCCGGCGTGGACGCACGAGACGTCGTCGCGCTCGGCCGGGAGGACTACCCGGGTGGCGACCGCGGCGTGCACAACATGGCGGTGATGGGGCTGCGGCTCGCGCAGCGCGCCAACGGCGTCTCCCAGCTGCACGGCGAGGTCTCGCGCGGCATGTTCGGCGAGCTCTGGCCCGGATTCGACGCCGCGGACGTGCCGATCACCTCCGTCACCAACGGCGTGCACGCCCCGACCTGGACCGACCCGCTCATGGTCACCCTCGCGAACGACTGCCTCGGTACCTACGACACGACGCGCTGCGACTGGAGCTCCGACGCGGTCTCCGACGCCCAGCTGTGGTCGGTGCGGCGTGCCATGCGCGAGCAGCTCGTCACGGACGCGCGCGAGCGCGTCGCCGCGGCGTGGGTCGAGGAGAACCCCGGCATGGCCGCGCCCCAGTGGATGACGCGCGTGCTCGACCCCGACGTGCTCACCATCGGCTTCGCGCGTCGCGTCCCCACCTACAAGCGCCTCACGCTCATGCTGCACGACCAGGAGCGTCTGCGGGCCCTGCTGACCGACCCTGCCCGGCCCGTGCAGCTCGTCATCGCGGGCAAATCGCACCCCGCCGATGACAGCGGCAAGGCGCTCATCCAGAAGCTCGTGCAGTTCGCGAGCGAGATGGACGTGCGCGATCGCATCGTCTTCCTGCCCAACTACGACATCGGCATGGCGCGTCTGCTCTACCCGGGCACCGACATCTGGCTGAACAACCCGCTGCGACCGTTCGAAGCCTGCGGAACCTCCGGCATGAAGGCGGCCCTCAACGGGTCGCTCAACCTGTCGATCCTCGACGGCTGGTGGAACGAGTACTACGACGGCGAGAACGGCTGGGCGATCCCCAGCGCCGACGCCGCCGGCGACAGCGCCGAGCGCGACGCGCTCGAGGCCGAGGCGATGTACGACCTCATCGAGCATCAGATCGCTCCACGGTTCTACGACCGGGACGACGAGGGCCTGCCGCGCCGCTGGTTGCGCAACATCCGTCACACGCTCGCCACGCTCTCGCCCGAGCTCTCGGCCGATCGCATGGTGAGCGAGTACGTGGAGCGTCTGTACGTTCCCGCGGCCCGCGCGCGCCGAGCGATCACCGCCGGCTCCTACGCGCCCGCGCGCGACCTGGCACAGTGGAAGGCGCACGTGGCGACCGAGTGGCCCCGCGTCGCCGTCGCCCACGTCGAGTCGGGCGGCGTGCAGTCGCCGCAGGTCGGCGACGAGCTCACCGTGCGGGCGCACGTCGAACTCGCCGGCCTGAGCGCCGACGACGTGCTCGTCGACGTGGTGTTCGGGCGGGCGCGCGACGGCGACGAGCTCGCCGACGTGCATCACATGCCGCTCACGCTCGAGGCGCACGAGCTCGGTCAGGCCGCGACGTTCACGGGCACGGTGCCGCTCGCGCACTCCGGCTCGTTCGGCTACACCGTGCGCGTGACGCCGTGCCATGAGCTGCTCGCCCACCCGGCAGAGCTCGGCCTCGTCGCCGTCGCCGAGCACTAGCCGAGCATCCCTGCCCTGTTGCTCGACCAAACGACGGAGAATGTGGTCACGGACCCCCGGCGTGCCCGTTCTGCGCGCTCAAGGCCGGCAGATCTCCGTCGTTTGGTCGAGCAGAGCGCGATGGGGGTCACTGCACTCCGTCTCAGAGGTGGTCGCCGCGGAGGTAGGCGGCCATGATCGCCTCCTCGACCGAACGCCAATCGTCGAACACCTGACGGTAGGTGAACCGCAACACGCGGTAGCCGTGCGTGCTCGCCGCCGCGTCACGCCGACGATCTCGCTCGTAGTCCGGCGTCCGCTCGTGGTGGGCCCGGCTATCGACCTCGATGATGAGGCGGTCGCCGACCACGAAGTCGACCCGACCGATGCCCGGAATCTGCACTTGACGCCTCAACGGAAGCCGCGACCGCAGCCGAAGCCACAGGAGCGCCTCCGTTCCGCTCTCGCAGATTCCGTCGACTCCCGCCGCATCGACAGGATGCCCGGACCTGCGCAGCGCTGCCCGGGAGTGCGGTCGGGAATACATCGCGCACTCGAGGGCGACCAGGTAGAGCTCGGCAGGGCCGCACTGCCGCAGGTCGGAGAGAGCCTCCGAAAGCGGCGTGAGGAGGGTGCGGGGTTGCGGGGTCTGCGCAGTCCAGTGAATGGTCGCGTGCCGAGTAGAGCGAGGCTCAGACAGGTCCAGCGTGATGCGGCTGTCATTCGGCGTCCTGAGGGCACGGGCGTGACGGCACACGCGCACGTGCAGTGACGAGCCTTCCCGCATCCACACCCGGTGGAGTCCGAGCGCCCGATCGCAGGAGACTGTTCCACCGACCCGTCCTGCGGCGAGCAGGTCGGGATGTAGGCCCGGGAGGCTGTACCAGCCCTGGCGTACCCGCCAGAGGTCACCCGCAGCGACCGCCCGACGCAGGCTCGCACGACTCATTCCCTGTGCGAGCAGCTCGTAGGCGGGAGAGATGTCTCCTGGCTCGATGTAAGGGATGCGCATCCGCCGAGAGTGCAGGCATGTGTGGCTGTCGGGGTGTCGTCGCCGGAACTGGGGACGCTCCGCAGCCGGCTCTCGTTGTGAACGAGCGCTCGACCAAACGACGGAAATCGTGGCGGTTGATGCTGGTTTCCTCGGGGTGGGAGGCCGCGAGCCCGGCGAAGTCCGTCGTTTGGTCGAGCCGGCGGGGCGGGCCTGCCCGGGTTCAGCGGGCGAGGGGCGCGAGCTGGCCGCCGGTGACGCGCACCAGGTCGTGCGGTGCGAGCTCGAGGTCGACGCCGCGCCGACCGCCGGAGACGAAGATCGTCGCCCACGCGGCGGCCGAGTCGTCGAGGAAGGTCGGGCAGGCTGTGCGCTGCCCGAGCGGCGAGATGCCGCCCACGACGTACCCGGTCTTGCGCTCGGCGAGCGCGGGCTCGGCCATCACCGCGCGCTTCGCACCGGAGGCGGCGGCGAGCAGCCCGAGATCGAGCATCCGCGACACCGGGACGATGCCGACGACCACGCGGCCGTCCGCGAGGGCGAGGAGCGTCTTGAAGACCCGATCGGGGTCGACCCCGAGGGCGCCGGCCGCTTCGAGGCCGTAGTTCGTGACGCTCGGATCATGCGTGTAGGCGTGCGCGAGGTACGGAATGCCCGCTGCTGTGAGCGCGACCGTCGCGGGAGTACCCGGCCCGGCCTGCGAACCCGCGCGCCTCTTCTTCGCCATCCGCTGCCCGCGCGCCGCTAGTCGCCGTGGGCCCGGAACAGCAGCATCGACGTCGGGCCCACCTCGAGTGCGGAGCCGGGCGAGTGCTCGGCCTCAAGGTCGGAGATGTCGTCGTGCAGGCTGTCCCACAGCAGGGTGTAGCCGGTGACACCCTCGTGCTCCGGCAGGGTCACCCGCACCGGCTCCTCCAGGCCGTGGAGGATCAGCAGGATGCGGTTGAACTCCTCGCGCTCTGGGGTGGAGGCCGCGAGGTACTGCAGCGTGCGCTCGGAGGGTGAATCCCAGTCCTCCATCGTCATGGAGGCGCCCTCCTTGTTGTACCAGTCCATCTGGGTCGCGTTAGGCACGGTCTCTCCCCAGCGCCCGTACTGGCTGGGCCGCAAGGCGGGGTTCTCGCGCCGCAGCTGCGTCAGGCGGGAGGCGACCCTCAGCAGGTCCTGCTGCCAGCCCTCGTGCGCCCAGTCCAGCCAGGTGAGCTCGCTGTCGTGGCAGTAGGCGTTGTTGTTGCCGCGCTGGGTGCGGCCCACCTCATCGCCCGCGGTGATCATGGGCGTGCCGGCGCTGAGCAGCAGTGTGCCGAGCAGGTTGCGCATGGCCTTGCGCCGTTCGCCGGTGATGGCAGGGTCGTCGGTGGGCCCTTCCACTCCGAAGTTGTAGGAGCGGTTGTGGTCGCTGCCGTCCCGGTTGTCTTCGCCGTTGGCCACGTTGTGCTTGTGGTCGTGGCTGACGAGGTCGGCGAGGGTGAACCCGTCGTGGGCGGTGACGAAGTTGACGCTCGCGAGCGGGCCGCGCTCGGCGGCGAACACGTGGGCGCTGCCGGTGATACGCCGCGCGAGCGACCCGATGCCTTCCGGCGCGTGACCGTGCTCGCGGGCGGAGGCGATGTCGGTGAGCCAGAAGTGCCGCGCGCGATCGCGGTAGCCGTCGTTCCACTCGCTGTACCCGTGCGGGAAGTTGCCGACCTGCCAGCCGCCCATCCCGACATCCCATGGCTCGGCGACCATCGTCGCGTCCTGCAGTGAGGGGTCGTCGAGAATCGCCCGCAAGAGGGGATGCTCGGGGTCGAAGTGCGCCTTGCTGTCGCGCCCGAGCGTGGCCATGAGGTCGAAGCGGAACCCGTCGATCTGCACCTCGCGCGCCCAGTAGCGCAGCGAGTCGAGGATGAGCCGCTGCACGACGGGCCGCGAGGCGTCGAGGGTGTTGCCGCACCCGGTCACATCCAGGTACTCGCCGTCGGCCGTGTGCCGGTAGTAGCTGGCGTTGTCGATGCCGCGGAAGCTCGACGTGGGGCCGTCCATACCCTCCTCGGCGGTGTGGTTGTAGACGACGTCGAGCATGACCTCCAGACCCGCTTCGTGCAGCAGCCGCACCATGCCCTTCACCTCGCGCAGCACGGCTTCCGGGCCCGCCTGCTGAGCGCGCCGGGTGGCGTAGGCGGCGTGCGGGGCGAAGAAGTTCAGCGTGTTGTAGCCCCAGTAGTTGCTGAGGCCGAGCGCGTGCAGCCGCTGCTCGCTGATGAACTGGTGGATCGGCAGCAGCTCGACCGTCGTCACACCGAGGCTCTTCAGATAGTCGATCGTCGCCGGATGGGCGAGCCCGGCATACGTGCCGCGCAGCTCGTCGGGCAGTTCGGGCGCGAGCTTCGTGAGCCCCTTGACGTGCGCTTCGTAGATGACCCGCTGATCGTTCGGGATGCGCGGCTTGCGCACTCCGCCCCAGTCGAACGCGTCCCCGAGCACGCGGGCGCGCCACTCGCCGCGCGGGCTGCGCTGCACGCCGCGCGCGTAGGGGTCGAGCAGCAGCCGCTCGGGGTCGAAGGCGTGCCCCGTGCCCCGCTCGGCGTCCCGAGGGCCGTCGACGCGCAGCGCGTATGCGGCGCCGGGGGCGAGTTCGCGCGCGGCGGCGTGCCACGTGCCCCCGTCTTTCTTCATGCGGTGCATCTCGTGTTCGCCCGTCACCCGGTCGAGATCCTCCGGGTCGAACAGCACGAGCCGCATGCGCGACGCGTGTTCGCTCCACACGCGAAGCTCGCCGCCTCTCGATGTCTGGTGCACGCCGAGGCGCGCGAAGGCGGGGGCGGAGGGCATGAGTCTTAGGGTAAAGGCGATGACGATCTACCTGGACCACGCGGCGACCTCGCCGATGCCGCGCGCCGTGCGCGAGCGGTACGTCGAGGCGCTCCAGGTGGTGGGCAACCCGTCGTCGATCCACTCCTCTGGCCAGTCGGCGCGCGCCCTGCTCGACGAGTCGCGCGCCCGCCTCGCGGCTACGCTCGGCGTCGACCCGATCGAGGTGACGGTCACGGGCGGCGGCACCGAGGCGGTCAATCTGGCGGTCAAGGGGATGCTCTGGTCGCGCCGCGCGCAGGGCGCCGGCTCGCGCATCCTCGCTCCGACGGCCGAGCACCACGCGACCCTCGATGCGGTGCAGTGGCTCGTCGACCACGAGGGGGCGTCCGTTGACTGGCTGCCCGTCGACGAGCGGGGCAGGCTGCGCCTCGACGCGCTCGAGGCGGCCCTCGCGGCCGGGCCCGCCGCGCTGCTCACGATGCTGTGGGCCAACAACGAGGTCGGCACGCTGCAGCCGGTCGCGGAGGCGGCGGCGCTCGCCGCGGCCGCCGGCGTGCCCGTGCACGTCGACGCGATCGCCGCGTACGGGCAGGTACCGCTCGCGCCCCTGCCGGCGGGGGTGAATGCCGTGTCGATCTCCGCCCACAAGGTCGGCGGGCCGGTCGGCGTCGGTGCGCTCGTGCTGCGCCGCGGCACCGAGGTGGAGCCGCTGCTGCACGGCGGCGGCCAGCAGCGCGGGCGGTCCGGCACGATGGACGCCGCGGGCGCGGCCGCCTTCGCGCACGCCGCCGAGGCGGCGCACGCCGAGCTCGACGACCGGGCGGCGCACAAGCGGGGGTTGCGCGACCGGCTGGCGCAGGGCATCCGGGATCGTGTACCGGAGGCGCTTCTCTCGACCGATCTGGCCGATTCTCTGCCGGGCACGCTGCACCTGCGCGTGCCGGGTGCGGAGGGTGATTCGCTGCTGTTCCTGCTCGACCAGGCGGGGTTCGCTGTGTCGACCGGTTCGGCGTGCCAGGCGGGGGTGCCCGAGCCGTCGCACGTGCTGCTCGCGATGGGGGTGCCCGCGGCGGAGGCGCGGGGCTCGCTGCGCGTGTCGATCGGGCCGACGACGACGACCGCCGAGATCGACGCATTCCTGGATGCCCTGCCCGCTGCCGTGCAGCAGGCCCTCGCCGCGGGGCTCGCCGCGCGGCAGCCGCGCCTCGGCCGCTAGTCCCGCCGCCCGGACGCCGCGCTCGCCCGCCGCGCGTACCCTGGAGGGGTGAAGGTTCTCGCGGCGATGAGCGGCGGCGTCGACAGCGCCGTCGCCGCCGCGCGCGCGGTCGACGCCGGCCACGACGTCGTCGGCGTGCACCTCGCGCTGAGCCGCATGCCGGGCACGCTGCGCTCGGGCGCGCGCGGCTGCTGCACGATCGAGGACTCGCTGGATGCCCGGCGCGCGGCGGAGAGACTGGGCATCCCCTTCTACGTGTGGGATTTCAGCGAGCGGTTCCGCGACGACGTCATCGACGACTTCATCGCCGAGTACGCAGCGGGCCGCACACCGAACCCGTGCATGCGCTGCAACGAGCGCATCAAGTTCGCGGCAGTGCTCGAGAAGGCGCTCGCGCTCGGCTTCGACGCGGTCGCGACCGGGCACTACGCGCACATCGTCACCGACGAGGCGGGCCACCGCGAGTTGCACCGTGCGAGCGACGAGGCCAAAGACCAGTCGTACGTGCTCGGCGTGCTGACGAGCGAGCAGCTGGCGCACGCGATGTTCCCGCTCGGCACGACGCCGTCGAAGGCGGTTGTGCGCGCCGAGGCCTCCGAGCGCGGGCTGACGGTCGCGCAGAAGCCCGACAGTCACGACATCTGCTTCATCCCCGATGGCGACACGCGCGGCTGGCTCGCCGACCGTATCCCGCCCGCTGCGGGTGCGATCGTCGACCGGGAGGGCACGCAGGTCGGCGCTCACGAGGGCGCGACGAGCTTCACGGTCGGGCAGCGCCGCGGTCTCAACCTGGGCGTGCCCGCTCCCGACGGGCGCCCGCGCTTCGTGCTCGAGGTGCGGCCGCGCTCGAACGAGGTCGTCGTCGGCCCGCGTGAGGCGCTCGCGGTGCGCGAGCTCGCCGGGGCGCGGTTCACCTGGGCGGGGCTCGACCCGGTCGCATCCGGCATCGCTGTCGCCGATGCGAGCGCACCGGATGCCGTGGCCGAGTTTGCGTGCGAGGTACAGGTTCGCGCGCACGCCGACCCGGTGCCGGCGCGCGCCCGCGTCGCGGAGAACGACGAGGCGGTGCTTGAGCTCGGCGTGACCGTCGACGAGCCGCTCGACGGTGTTGCCCCCGGCCAGACCGCCGTGATCTACGTCGGCACGCGCGTGCTCGGCCAGTGCACGATCGACCGCACCGTCAGTGCGGTGACGGCAACCGCATCCTGACCTCGTCCGAGGGCGACGTCAGAGCGCGCTCGTAGACTGAACGCGTGGCTGACAGCGCTTCCGACGACACCGGCACGACGACCGCCGCGCCTCCCGTGGGCGGGCTGAGTCGCGACGAGGCTCGCGCCGAGGTCGGGGCGCTCACCACCCGCATTCTCGAGCTGCGCGACGCCTACTACGGCCGCGACACCGTGATCGAGGACGACGCCTCCTACGACGCGAAGCTGCAGCGGCTGGCGGAGATCGAACGCGAGTTTCCCGAACTGCAGAGTCAGGACAGCCCTACGCAGACCGTGGGCGGCCGCGCAGAATCGACGCTGTTCGCGCCCGTGACGCACGCCGAGCGCATGCTGAGCCTCGACAACGTGTTCACGGCCGAGGAGTTCGCGGCGTGGGCGGCGCGTGTCGAGCGCGACGCGAATCGGCCGATCCGCTGGCTGTGCGAGCTCAAGATCGACGGGCTGGCGCTCAACCTGCGCTACGAGCGCGGCGTGCTCGTCAGCGCGGCGACGCGCGGCGACGGGGTCGTGGGGGAGGACGTGACCGAGAACGCGCGGCTCGTGACGGTCATCCCGCACCGCCTCGTCGGTGGGGAGGGCCAGCCCGGCGGCGCTGCCGTCGTGCCCGACCTCGTGGAGGTGCGCGGCGAGGTGTTCATTCCGAAGGAGGCATTCGACGCGCTGAACGGCCTGCAACGCGAGGCGGGCGAGCGCGAGTTCGCGAACCCCCGCAACGCGGCCAGCGGCTCGCTGCGGCAGAAGGCGGAGGGCAAGAGCGCGGTCCAGCTCGCGCGCATGCACGATCGCCTGAGTCGATTGCGGATGCTCGTGCACGGCATCGGCGCCTGGCAGAGCCCTCCCGTGGCGGCGCAGAGCGAGATCTACGGTCTGCTGTCGAGTTGGGGGCTGCCGACGAGCGACCACTACCGCGTGCGCGACTCGGCAGAGAGCGCGGCCGAGTTCATCACCCACTATGGCGAGCACCGCAACAGCGTGGAGCACGAGATCGACGGCGTCGTCGTCAAGGTCGACGAACTCGCCCTGCACGACGAGCTCGGCGCGACGAGCCGCGCCCCGCGCTGGGCGATCGCCTACAAGTACCCACCCGAGCAGGTCAACACCACCTTGCTCGACATCGTCGTGAGCGTCGGCCGCACGGGCCGGGCGACGCCGTTCGCGGTCATGCAGAAGGTGCGGGTGGCCGGCAGCGAGGTGCGCCAGGCGACGCTGCACAACCAGGACGTCGTGAAGGCGAAGGGCGTGCTCATCGGCGACACGGTCGTGCTGCGCAAGGCGGGCGACGTGATTCCCGAGGTGCTGGGGCCGGTCGTCGAGCTGCGCGACGGCAGCGAGCGCGAGTTCGTCATGCCGACCCGCTGCCCCGAGTGCGGTACCGAGCTGCGGCCGGCGAAGGAGGGCGATGTCGACCTGCGCTGCCCGAACGCGCGCAGCTGCCCTGCCCAGGTGCGGGGTCGGGTGGAGCACATCGGCAGCCGCGGAGCGCTCGACATCGAGGGGCTCGGCGAGATCGGTGCGGCGGCGCTCACCCAGCCGGAGGTGCCGGCGACGCCGCCTCTCGAGACGGAGGCAGGGCTGTTCGCCCTCACGCTCAAGCACCTGCTGCCGATCGAGGTCATCGTCACCGACAGCGAGACGGGTCTGCCGAAGCTCGATGAGGACGGCGAGGCGCGACGGCGCACGCCGTTCCAGCGCACCGAGCAGCGGTATCCGCCCGAGGCGGAGAGGCTCGACGCGGCCGAGCGGCGCGCGCGGGGCATCCGCAAAGTGCCGGTGACGCTGCCGAGCGCGCTCGCCCTGCAGCTGCTCGACGAGGTGGAGAAGGCGAAGACGAAGCCGCTGTGGCGGATGCTCGTGGCCCTGTCGATCCGGCACGTCGGCCCGGTCGCCGCTCGGGCTCTCGCCGACCACTTCGGCTCTCTCGACGCAATCAGGGCGGCGACGGCGGAGGAGCTCGCGGCGGTCGACGGCGTGGGGCCCACGATCGCTGAAGCCCTGCTGGACTGGTTCGCCGTCGACTGGCACGTCGAGATCGTCGAGCAGTGGGCTGCGTCGGGCGTTCGGTGGTCGACACCGGGCCACCCCGGCCCGGGAGCCGCGGCAGCCGCCGGGGGGGTGCTCGCCGGTCTGACGGTCGTGGCGACCGGCACCCTCGACGGCTTCACGCGCGAGGGGGCGCAGGAAGCGATCATCGCCGCCGGCGGCAAGGCGGCGAGCAGCGTCAGCAAGAAGACCGACTTCGTGGCGGCGGGCCCCGGCGCGGGCTCGAAGCTCGCCAAGGCCGAGCAGCTGGGGCTGCGCATCATCGATGCGGCGCAGTTCGCGGTGCTCGTCACCGAGGGGCCGGAGGCGCTCGACGCGCGTGTTTCCGGGTCGGATGCGTGATGGCGGCTATGTAACGACCATATGAATGGTGAAGGTTTTTGCGCCTATGCCCCCCATTGGGGTCACTTTTCCCCTACCATGAAACCGCGCTGTCTACCCGTGTCTCGGGGACACGGGATTCGGCAGCGCGCGAGGGGATCGCAGTGCTGTTCGACGCGACGGCTGTACTTGTAGCCTCGCTGACTGTCGCAACGGTCGGCGGGCCCGTCGCCATGCCCGAAGTCTCCAGCGCCGCCTCGTCACCCTACTCCGCCCACGCCGGCTACGCGTTCTCCTCTCCCGAAGGAGACAGCGACAGTCGCTCGGCGTCGCACAACCCCCTGACCCCCGCCCCCGGGCGGGCGATCGACCTGCCCACCAGTCTGGTTCAGCGGTCTGCCCCGACCGTCGTCGCTCCCGCGCTTCCCCTCGCGGCCGAGCAGTTGGCGACGTTCTCGGGCTCGTCGCTTCTGCATGGCCTCTCGGCGCTCCCCCCGGCTGCCGCGGCCGACTTCGTGACCTCGCACCCCCACGCGGTTCACGAGCTCCTGAGCGCGCCTCCTGCGGCGCACCAGGTAACCAGCTGGTGGGCGGGCCTCGATTCCACCGCGCAGCGCTCGCTCCTGGCGGCGGCCCCCGAGGTCGTCGGCAACCTGGACGGCGTGCCGTTCGCCGTGCGCAATCAGGCGAATCGGGCGCTCCTGAAGTCGACGATTCGCGAGCTGGAGCTCGAGGCCGATGCCGCGATCGGCCGTGCCGTGGCGACGCAGAATCTGCACCGTCTCGAGATGCTCTACGAGGTGGTGGATGCTCTGGGCCCGGCCACCGCGAACCCGCCCCGCTCGCTACTCAACCTCGACACGCACGGCCAGGGGAAGGCCGCGGTCGTGCTCGGCGACCTCCAGACGGCCGACTACGTGAGCTACATGATCCCCGGCATGCTCGTGACGGTCGCGGGCGACATCGTCGGGTGGACCGGGTTCGGGGCCCGTCTCTACGACGACCAGACGTCGTGGCTCGCACTGCTCGCCGAGGCGGGAGCCGCGACGGAGGAGGAGACCGTCGCGACGGTCGCGTGGATCGGCTACCAGACGCCGAGCCTCATGAATGTCGGCAGCATGGATCTCGCCTACAAGGGTCGGGATGCGATCGCTGCCGCGATCGACGGCCTGCAGACCCTGCGGGCGGATGACCCGCCCTTCATCTCCCTGCTGACCCACTCGTACGGCTCCACGGCGGCCCTGCTGGCGCTGGCGGACGACACCACCGTCGACGCGCTCGCGATGGTCGGCTCGCCGGGTTCGCCCGCGCAGAGCGTCGACGAGCTGAATGTGCGCGGCGATGTCTTCGTCGGCGAGGCGGCGTGGGATCCGATTCCGAACAGCGCGTTCTTCGGCTCCGACCCGGGGGCGCCGTCGTACGGCGCTCGAGTGATGAGCGTTCTCGGCTCGGTCGACGTCATCACGAACGAGGTGCTCGCGGGCTCTGCCGGGCACAACGAGTACTGGGTGCCGGGCACCGAGTCGATGCGCAACCTCTCCCTCATCGCGATCGACAAGGGCGAGTTGGTGACGGACGGCTCGGCGCTCGACGCGGGCCGCACCCTCGCCATGCTGCGCTGAGCCGCTGACCCGAGGCGGCCGGCATCGGGTCGCTGACCCGATGCGGAAGGTGTCGGCGGCCTGACAGGCAGACCTGACGGTCTGCTGTTTGCCTGACGCACGCCGGTGTTAGGTTGACCGCGGAGGGCCATGATCAGACGCAGCAGGTTCGGCATCGTCGCCGCGGCGGCGGTGTTCGGCGTCGCCGCTCTCGGCGGGTGCACCCTCCAGACGCCGTCGGCGGTGGAGGACGAGGAGGCGCGCGAGCGTTTCGTGGCACTTCTTGACGACACCCAGGCGGCGGCGGGCGGCTCGTGGTCGGTGCGGGACGACCCGACCCCTCGGCAGTGCGTCATTCCGCTGTGGGTGTCGGGCGAGCGCTTCCCGGCCTTGCGCCTGGCTGACGGTCCTGCCTCGCCGACGCGCGCGGCCGACCGGGTGGAGGAGGCGTGGCGCGAGCAGGGCCTGGAGGTGACCGTCATGGAGGTGTCGAACGTCATCGAGCTGAAGGGCGAGTCGACGGTGGGGGAGCTGCTGCTGTTCCGTGCGAGCGACAGCGCGATGACGCTCACGGGCGAGAGCGAGTGCCGCCCGGTCGCGTGAGCCCCGTCGGGGTGGAGCACCCGTCTCAGTAGACTGGGGGCATCCCCACCCGCCTGCTACGCCCGTTTCGGAGTTCCATGTCTGAGATCACGCCCGAGCGCGTCGCGCATCTGGCTTCACTGGCCCGCATCGCCCTCACCGACGACGAGATCGAGCAGTTGACGGGTGAACTCGGCGCGATCGTCGACGCGGTCGCGACCGTGCAGCGCGTGGCGACGCCGGAGGTGCCGGCGACGAGCCACCCGATTCCGTTGACGGGCGGTATGCGCCCCGACGAGGTCGGTGTGACGCTCACGACGGAGCAGGCACTCGCGGGCGCGCCCGACCACGACGGCAGCCGTTTCCGCGTGACGGCGATCCTCGGCGAAGAGCAGTAGGGGCCCCGATCATGACCGATCTCACACGCCTGTCTGCTGCTGACCTGGCGACGCGGCTCGCCGCGGGGGAGGTGTCGAGCGTCGAGGTGACGCAGGCGCACCTGGATCGCATCGCGGCGGTCGACGGTGACGTGCACGCGTTCCTGCACGTGAGCGCCGACGCTCTCGAGACGGCGGCGGCGGTCGACACCGACCGGGCCGCGGGTGCACCTCTCGGCGAGCTGGCCGGGGTGCCGATCGCCATCAAGGATGTGCTGTGCACGCTGGATATGCCAAGCACCTCGGGCTCGCGCATCCTCGAAGGATGGGTGCCGCCGTACGACGCAACGGTCGTGGCCCGGCTACGCGCGGCGCGGCTGGTTCCGCTCGGCAAGACGAACATGGACGAATTCGCGATGGGCTCGTCGACGGAGCATTCGGCGTTCGGGCCGACGAGAAACCCGTGGGCGCTCGACCGCATCCCCGGTGGTTCGGGCGGCGGCTCGGCGGCGGCGGTGTCGGCGTTCGAGGCGCCGATCGCGCTGGGCAGCGACACGGGCGGTTCGATTCGCCAGCCGGCGGCGGTCACCGGTTCGGTGGGCGTGAAGCCGACGTACGGCGGCGTGAGCCGTTACGGCGCGATCGCGCTCGCATCCTCGCTCGATCAGGTCGGGCCGGTGTCGCGCTCAGTACTGGATGCGGCGCTCGTGCACGACGTGATCGGCGGGCACGACCCTCGCGATGCGACCTCGATCCCGGACGCGTGGCCGTCGATGGCGGCGGCGGCACGTGCCGGCCAGTCGGGCGAGGCGTTAGCGGGCGTGCGTGTCGGCGTCGTGAAGGAGCTCGATGGCGACGGCGAGGGCTTCCAGGCGGGCGTGCGGCAGCGGTTCACGGAGACTCTCGATCTCATGGCGGCGGCGGGTGCCGAGATCGTCGAGGTGAGTGCGCCGAATTTCGAGTACGCGATCGCGGCGTACTACCTGATCCTGCCCGCGGAGGCGTCGAGCAACCTCGCCAAGTTCGACTCGGTGCGCTTCGGTCTGCGCCGCGAGGTCGCGGGCGGCACGGTCGAGGATGTCATGGCGGCGACGCGCGAGGCCGGCTTCGGCCCCGAGGTGAAGCGTCGCATCATCCTCGGCACCTACGCGCTGTCGGCGGGCTACTACGACGCCTACTACGGCAGTGCGCAGAAGGTGCGCACACTCATCCAGCGCGACTTCGCGTCGTGCTTCGAGCAGGCCGACGTTCTGGTCTCGCCGTCGGCGCCGACGACGGCGTTCCGCTTCGGCGAGAAGCTGGCTGATCCGCTGGCGATGTACCTCAACGACGTGACGACGATTCCGGCGAACCTCGCGGGCGTGCCCGGTATGGGTCTGCCGATGGGTCTCGCACCCGAGGACGGCCTGCCGGTGGGACTGCAAATCATGGCCCCCGCGCGCGAGGATGCTCGCCTGTACACGGTCGGTGCGGCGGTCGAGCAGCTGCTCGAGGCGAACTGGGGCGGCCCGCTCTGGACCCAGGCGCCAGCGCTGGGCTGACCCCGGTTCTCGCTCTGGTCTCGCCTGGTCCACGGGTACGCGAGCACGCCCCCACGTGAGCACGTCCCCACCCGAGCGCACGGCTACCCGGCGCGGGCGCGGAGGGCGCGGTCGACGACTCGGCTCTTGCTGGGGGCGGGGATGGGTCTGCGGTCGGGGTCGAGCGATCGCGGTGGCACGACGGCCAGCACTCCGTGTTCGCGGGTGATTCCCCACCCGTTGTTGTGCAGCAGCAGGTGGTGATGTCGGCAGAGCAGCACTCCGTTGTCGACGTCGGTCGGCCCGCCTCCTGACCACGGAATGATGTGATGGGCTTCTGCCCAGGAGGGCGGTCGATCGCAGCCGGGAAAGCGGCACCCGCCGTCGCGAGCGGCGAGGGCGAGCCGCTGGCGGTGGCTGAAGCGGCGCATCGAGCGCCCCAGGGTGAGGACGTCGCCGGCGTCGTTGACGACGATGGGGGTGACGCCGGCCTCGCAGACGTAGCGTTCGGCGGTGGCGATGCTGACGGGCTCGTTCTGCCCTTCGATGCGGGCGAGCCCGCGGTCGGCACGCAGGTCGCGCTCGGCGACGATGACCTGCACGGCGGGTGGTCGCGCCCCGAGCAACTCGGTGGGCGAGGCGGCTCCACCGAGGCGGATCAGCTCGACAAGCGTGTCGGCGGCGATCTGCTCGGTCGAACGCGGGTCCTCGGCCAAGCGCTCTGCACGATCGACACCCTCACTGCTCACGAAGCGCGGCCCGCCGCGTCGCGGTGAGGTGGCAGCGTCGATCGCGGAGGTCACGAGCGCGGCGGATTCGGGGTCGAGCAGGCCCGAGACGCGGGTCATGCCGTCGGGCTGCTTCGAGAGGTAGAGGTACCGGCGGTCGCGCAGGGCCTGCTCGCGCTCGGTCGACCGACTCGCGTCGGCCTCGGCGTCGAGCTCGGCGCGCACATACCGGGCGCGGGCGGCGAGCTGCTCGACCGTGCACGTCGGGGCTTCGGCGACGAGCTGCTCAGCCGCAGCGGTCAACTGCTCGACCGTCACTCCGGTACCCGGGTTCTGGGCGTCAACACCCCGTGCCCCGTCGGGCTCGCCCAACCCGGCGCGGATCGCGTCGGCGGCGTCGAGCGACAGTCGGGCGTCGGAGACGGCTGCTGCGACGTTGGTCAGCCACGGCGTGGCCAGGGCTCCCGCACGCTGGTCGGCAGGGTCGGTGGCGTCGGGGGAGTCGAGCGCAGCATTCTCAGTAGGAGCCGAGGGAGGGGTCATGAGGGTGCCGACACGCACCATGGTGCCCGCCTCCCGCGCCGTCGAGCCGGTGAGGCGCTGAACGAGGCGTTCGGGGGTGCGGACTCCGAGGCGCTGGGCGAGGCCCTCGCCTCCGAGGTCGCGGCGGGAGCGGTGGGCGATCTCGGCGGCGAGAGTAGCGGCGGTCGCGTCGACGCGACGACGGATCTCGGCGAGGGTGCGCTGCCGCGCGATCAGCTCGTCGTCGGGCAGCGCGGAAACGCGCGGCGGCTCGAACGGGCGCGACACATCGACGAGCGATGCGTGCACTGCGTTCGAATCTGACATACCCCTATTCTCCCGAAGTATCGAACTGGTGTACAGGGGTTGAGGTAACCTCGTGGAGAAGAAGTCCTGATCGGCTCCTGTGGAGGAGCGGCCAGGACTGGACGGCAGCCTCGTGCCACACTCTCCCCATGCTCTTGTCGACCGTGCTGCGGCTGCTCATCGTCGCGGCCTACACGGTCATTCCGCTGGCGGGGGTGCTGGCCTTCGGCTGGGGGTGGCGCGAGATTCTCGCGCTCTACTGGTTCGAGAACATCGCGGTCGGGCTCGCCATGGTCGTGTATCTGCTGCGCTCGCGGCGGCGCGATGGGGTCGGGTCGGTCGGTCTTGCCGCGCTCTTCGTCGTCCACTTCGGCGTCTTCACGATTGTGCATGGCGCCCTGGTCGTCACGGTGGTCGCCGTGGTGTTCGGCCCGTTCTCGGCGGCGCCGATGGCCGGTACGGATGCTGCGCTCGACGGTCCCGGCATTCTCGGGGTCTTTGCCGTGGCGGCTGTGCTGCAGTTAGCCCTCGCCCTGCGCGGTCCGCTGCCGACGCTGGGCGGGTTCGCCCTCATGGTGAGCGTCTACCCGCGCATCATCGCGCTGCAGTTCACCGTCTTCCTGGTCGCGGTCGTCATCGCGGCGTCGGGCTGGCCACCTGTAGCGGCCGTTCTGCTGATCGCGATTCACGCCCTCGTCGATGCCGCGGCACTGGTGGTGAGGCGGAGGCGGAGGGCGAGCATCCGTCTCGATGCGCACGCGGGCCAGGCGGCCCGCCCCACCGCAACCGACGCCGCCACCCCGCCCCCGTAGGATTGACCGCATGGCGCGCGCAGAACTCATGGACTTCGACAAGGCACTGGAACTCTTCGAGCCGGTGCTCGGCTTCGAGGTGCACGTCGAGCTGAGCACCAAGACGAAGATGTTCTCCGACGCCCCCAACCCGGCGCTGAGCGACAACGACATCACCGACCCCAACACCGCGATCACGCCGGTCTGCCTGGGCCTCCCCGGCAGCCTGCCGGTCGTCAACGAGCAGGCCGTGCAGTTCGCGATCTCGCTGGGCCTCGCGCTGGGCTGCCAGATCGCCCCGAGCAGCACGTTCAGCCGCAAGAACTACTTCTACCCGGATCTGGCGAAGAACTACCAGATCAGCCAGTACGACGAGCCGATCGCGTTCGAGGGGGAGGTCGAGGTCGAGCTGGAGGACGGCACGCTCGTCGCCATCCCGATCGAGCGCGCCCACATGGAGGAGGATGCCGGCAAGCTCACGCACGTGGGCGGTTCGACGGGCCGCATCCAGGGCGCCGAGTCCTCGCTCGTCGACTACAACCGCGCGGGCGTGCCGCTGGTGGAGATTGTGACGAAGCCGATCTACGGCGCCGAGCACCGCGCGCCGGAGATCGCGAAGGCGTACGTGTCGACGATCCGCGACATGGTGCGGGCGCTGGGCATCAGCGAGGCGCGCATGGAGCGGGGCAACCTGCGCTGCGATGCGAACGTGTCGCTGCGCCCGCGCGGGCAGGTCGAGCTGGGCATCCGCACGGAGACCAAGAATGTGAACTCGTTCCGCTCTGTGGAGCGTGCGGTGCGCTACGAGATTCAGCGCCAGGCGGCGATCCTGGCGAAGGGCGGCTCGATTCAGCAGGAGACCCGCCACTGGCATGAGGATACGGGCGTGACGTCGGCGGGCCGCGTGAAGAGCGACGCCGACGACTACCGCTACTTTCCCGAGCCGGACCTGCTGCCCGTCGTGCCGACGCAGGCGCTCATCGACGCATTGCGGGATGCCCTGCCGGAGCCCCCCGCGGCTCGACGCCGCCGCCTGAAGGAGGAGTGGGGCTTCACCGATCTGGAGTTCCGCGACGTCGTGAACAGCGGCCTGCTCGTGGAGGTCACCGACACGGTTGCGGCGGGTGCGTCACCGCAGCAGGCCCGCAAGTGGTGGACGGGCGAGATCGCCCGCATCGCGAACGCTCGGGATGCCGAACCGGCGTCGCTCATCACCGCAGCCCACGTGGCCGAGATCGTGCAGCTCGTCGAGTCGGGTGCGCTCAACGACCGACTGGCCCGCCAGGCGCTCGAGGGTGTCATCGAGGGGGAGGGCACGCCGACCGAGGTCGTCGCGGCCCGAGGTCTCGAGGTCGTCTCGGATGACGGTGCTCTCATCGCCGCGGTGGATGCGGCGCTCGCGGAGCAGCCTGACGTGCTGGAGAAGATCCGCGACGGCAAGGTGCAGGCCGCCGGAGCCGTCATCGGCGCGGTCATGAAGTCAATGGGTGGCAAGGCCGATGCGGCGCGCGTGCGCGAGCTCGTCTTGGAGCGGGCTCAGACCTCCGGTTAGATCAGCCCATGTTCTTGCAGTGGCCGCAGCGAGGATAGCCGCCAGTGCCCGACATGCGGTTCTGCCGAGGGATCTGTTGTCCGCTCGGGCAATCGCTGTGGTCGTGGTAGACGTCCGGGTCGGACTGGTGACTCGAGTGGTATGCCGATGTCTTCATGACTATTCCTAACCGTGGTCGGCGAGCACTTTTCGCCTCTCCAACAGGATGCCTTGCACCACCGACATCGGCACTCCAGGTGCCCGTTTGGAGCAATGAACGTCAACGCGCCATGCCAAGAACAACGACGACGTGTCGCCGTGAACCGTACGTGGGAGCTTCGCCATGAGTTCACGTCGCTGCGAGATGGGTGCCGACGACGGGTAGACGGACCGGACCCGATCGGTGAAGATTCACTCCTCGATAGGCAGGGTTCAGAGCCTGAATTGGCGATCGAACCTAGCCGCCATAGGGCAATCAAGCGCAATTGGCCTATCAAGTAGGGGTCAGGTCTCGTCGATCCCACACGAGAGCTATGAGTCGGCTGGTGTTCGCGCTGCTCGCCTCAGGTCGATGCGGGGTCAAATATCCAACTTCGGAGATCGCGAGCCAATCCCAAACGGTCATCGCAATGTTGATACCTTGTCGCTAACCCGAGGTGAGATATGAGTCATGATGACAACCTGCGCCATCTGCGCAACAAGTTCAAGCGATCATCTCGCTATGCCAACTTCGGGTCTCTGATCGAGTCGGTTCAAGTTTCGGGTTTCCGGGGTGTCGACTCTCTGCAACTCGAGTTCACCTCTCCGATCCTGGCTCTTTCCGGGCTGAATGGAACTGGCAAGACATCCTTGGCTCAACTCCTGGCTGCTGCATACAGATCTCCTTCTGGTGGCTGGCCGCCTCGGTCATACGTCGTGAGCTGGTTCCCGGTGTCGGTGGTCGACCCGCGTCCGTTCACCGACGAAGCGCAGGTTCGCTACGAGTACGCGGATGAGGATGGTACACAACGCTTGACTGTGACTCGGGTCGTGGACAAGTGGTCTGGCTACAAGCGCCAGCCGGAGCGCGCGGTCTACTACGTAGGGATCAGTTACTTCCTTCCGAAGATCGAGAAGCGCGACTTCTCGGTTTACGGCGGCGCGCGGCTACAGAGGGGTCAGTCGCGGGCCATCACGGAGGTTGCGCGAAAGCAGTTGTCGTTCGTGATGGGCCTCGACTACGAAGAAGCAAATTTCACAGCGGTATCCATCCCGGGAAAATCTGGCGAACTCGCCATGGTCAAGCGTGGGCCGCAACGATACTCCGAGAACAACATGGGGTTCGGCGAGGCTCGGATGTTCTACGTGATCTCAACGATGGAGGCGGCCGCGAAGAACAGCCTCTTCATACTCGAGGAGCCAGAGACGTCTCTTCATGGTGAGGCCCAGCGGAGATTCGCCCAGTACCTGGTTGATGTAGTTGATCGTCGCGGGCATCAAGTCGTGATGACCACCCACAGCAGGGCGATCATGAGCGAACTCGGGCGTGAGTCGGTCGTGCTGCTCCGTCGTGAGACGACGGGATCGCTCACTGCCACTCCTGGTCTCAGCACTTACCAGATCGATTCCTACCTCAACAGTGGCGCCGGCACTGTCGCGACCATCTGCGTAGAGGATGAGTTCGCTGAAACTATGGTCCGCGAGATGTTGCGACACTTCGAGCCTGACCTGCTCTCTGGATTGGGCTTTGTAAACGCGGGAGATGTCGCGTCACTCGCTCCTGCTGTTCGGGTGCTGGCGTCGGCAGGCCGGCGTGTCGTAGCAATAAGCGACACTGATCAGACGCACGCTGGTGAGGGCGCTATTCATGCTCTCCCTGGCGATGACGTGCCCGAGAAGGTCGTCTTCAAACACGAGAGCGTGAAGTCATACTTCGCGCAGACATATGGCGTTCAGGTTGACGATACGCTCGCGGGCATCGCAAACCATCATGACTACGCGAGAGTCCTTGCCAAGGAGACGAATACGTCGGAAAAGATCGTTGAGATGGAGGCATGCCGCACTTGGGCCCAAGACTCGACGCAGGGCCACTTCGATGGTGTTATTGAGTTCATCAAGTCGGTCGTACTTGATCGTCGATAGCCATCACTGATCTCAGCTGATCGCGCGCTTTACCCCATCGCGCGGGTTGTTCCAACGCCTACCTCTTGCCGCGTTGGAGGCTAGTCGGTCGCCGGATCCCGCCAATCCTCCGGAACGACTATTCGGGCATCAATACCTGCGTGCTCCTTGAGCAAGAAGAGCAGCCCCGAACCATCGATCAGCTCTAGTGGCTTGTTCTTCGCGAACTCGAAGCTGGCCTTGCCGTAGCCGCTCGTGGTCACGAGGATGCCTTTGCTGCCGCCCTCGTTCTGAAGGGTTCCGAACAGGTCCCGAACAGCGCTGACGCCAACGACGTTCTTGTACCGCTTGGCCTGGATGACGATCTTGCCGCCGATGATCGGTCGCGGATCGAACGCAATTGCATCGACCCCTCCGTCTCGGGAGGCTCGGGTCTGCTTGGTGTCGAGCCCCATGCTGGCGAAGAGGTTCTGGACGAGAGACTCAAATTCGGTCGGCGACAGTTCCATCAGGTTCGGCCTGGTGTCTAGCGTGCTGAGCACATCGGCCTCGGTGACGAACCGTGCATCTGACATGTCCACGGACGCGATGGGTCGAACCGGCACCACCTCCGAGGGACTCCTCGACACTGTCGCTGAGAGGTGTCGAAGACAGGTCACCGGGTCGACGGCCGATAGATCGATTTCGTCGATCTCGCGTCGAGACGCCATCAGGCTGAGGAGCGTCGTTTCGCCGACTTGGCCCGTCGCCGGGTCCGGGGCGACTACATACAAGTTGACGACAGCCGTCTCAACAAGCTCATCGCCAGTGAGCACGAAGAATGCGTTGACCGTCGACAGCGCAACCTGCGCGAGAAAGCCCGAATAGAGCCTTCGAACGTCAGCATCAGTTCGGTTGGAGTATCGGATCTCGCCCGTGGTCTTGAGCTGTCGAACTGACTTCTCGCGGGGGACAATCGAAACGTTCGGCACCTCGACCTCGAGCACCGCCCGCTTGGATTCAAACGAGATAGAAGCGCGCAGACGATCCCTCGGCAAGTTCCTCTTTAAGTACTCGGCTACGAGTAGCTTGCTGTACTCCCACTGCGACTCGCGATCTCCCTCGCTAGCCGCATTCCGCAGTTGGAGCGCTCGCAGGTTGTATTCGTCGGCGGCACGTTTTCGAGCCTCGATGGCGGCATCGAACTGCTCAATCTCCTTGCCGCGCAGTTCGATCTGATTCTTCCAGTGGGCTTGATGCGTGTTCCACGCACGCATCAGGCGCTCGTTTCGCTCGTACTCGCGCGACCGACGCTTGCGACTGTAGACACCCCAGAACGTGCTTGCCCACGCGCCCAGATGGGGCAACTCATCAAAGCGGGGCATTGCAATAGGTCTCGGTCGACCTCGCAGTGCCCGTGCGGATAGCACCAGGGTCGGCGTCCAACCGACGAGCAGACTCGCCGAGCGCAATCCATCTCGGAGGTGGTCGGTCACGGCCTGAATTCGCTCTTCGAGTTCCTCTGCTTCGAAAAAGTCGTCGACACCGGGACTTGTCACGGATTCATCATCTCCCGTAGTTGTGGATTGACCCAACCCACAACCCGTCGCGGGCGCGGGTCATGCCGACGTACAACTCCCGCCGCTCGATCTCACGGCGCTCGCGCGCCCCATCGTCGAGACCCTCGACCGCCGGCGCGAGCAACTCGCCGACCACGCGCCCGAGCAGCACGTGCTTGAACTCGAGACCCTTTGCACGCTTGATCGTGCCGACCTTCACAAGCGGGGCCGTCGACCCCGAGTAGGTCGTCAACTCGACCACGCCGAACCCGGCTACGCGCAGCGCGTTGGCGAGAGCCTGGGCATCCCGATTCGTGGCGGTCAGCACGCCGATGTCGCCGGCATCGACTCCCGACGCCGCAAGCGTCCGCACGTGGGCGACGAGGGCGGCATCGTGCGCGGCGTGCGACGAGAAGGACGACAGCACGGGGGAGGGGCCGGTGCGGGGGACAGCGAGCGCGGCATCCGCCCGGCCCGGCCCGCCCTCGATGTCGACGAACTCGTCACCCTCTACAATCTGCGCCGCGAACGACGCGATCTCGCGGGTGTTGCGATAGTTCGTCGACATGACGACACCGCGACCGGCGACCGAGATGCCCGCCTCCGACAGCGAGTAGCCGCCCGTGTAGATGGTCTGCTGGCCGTCGCCAATCAACGTCAGGCCGTCGGGGCGGTCGCCGACTAGGGCGTGCAGCATGCGCAGCATGACGCACGACAGGTCTTGCGCCTCATCGATCACGACGGCGCTGATGCCCTCGAGCGGGCGCTCGCGCAGGGAGGCCTCGGCGTGCAGGATCACGTCCTCGAAGTCGACCACTCCCGCGGCGCGCAAGTTCTGCTCGTACTGCAGGTAAAGCCGCCACACCTCGCGGCGCTGGTCGACGCCCAGTCGTCGGCGCCGCCCGCTGCGGGCCAGGTCGGCGTACTGCTCGAAGCTCGTCAGCCCGCGGCCCTTGATGACCTTGAGCAGCTCGTCCTGCCAGTACTTGCTGTTGGCGTCGATCGCACCGAGCGGACCGGTGCGACCGACGACCGCCCACGCGCGGTTGAACGCCTGCGTCGCCTCCGGCAGCTTGAGCTCGACCCGGTGCCCGCGCTCGCGCAGCACCCGCATGGCGAACTGGTGGATGCCCGTGAACTCCACGCGGTCGGCGACCTCCGGCGCGAGCCGCTGCAGCAGCGTCGAGAGCACGTCGGGCAGCGTGCGCACATATGTCGTCACGATGACGCGCCCCGTCGTGCCGCGCGCCAGGTACGCAGCCCGGTGCAACCCGACGACGGTCTTGCCCGTGCCGGCGGCCCCGCGAATCCTCGCCGGGCCCGAGAAGCTGCGTCGCACGAGCTTCGCCTGATCGGGGTGCAGGAAGGCCATCCACTCCTCGATCGGGGCGGCGAGCATCCCCGCCAGGAACGTATCGGCCACCTCGTCGACCGTCAGCAGCGCGGGCTCCTCGATCACCGGGTCGGGAACGCTCAGATCAAGCGGCACGGCCTCCTCGCCGAGCGGCGGAAAGTGCGCCATGACCGCGCCCAGCACGGCATGCTGCTGGCGCTCCGTCAGGCGGCGCCCGAACCCATTGATGAACGCGGATGCTCGCCTCTCGCCGACCACCACCAGGCCGCCCAGGCTCGAGAGCGCTACCGCCTCCATCGCGGAACCGGCGAGCACCACGACCACGCGCACCTCACCCGGAGCGAGCCCCAACTCGGCGAGCACCGCCTCGGTGCCCACGCCCACATCGGCGAGCCCCGCCAGGTCGTCAGTGACGTCCGCCTGGCCGCGGAAGAGCCGCCCGCCCGCGACGGTCACATCGCGCCAGCCCTTCGTGTCCACGATGAAGACGCCGCCCGGCCCGACGAGCACGTGGTCGATCTGGGCGCGGCTGCCGCGGCGGGCGCCCGGCCAGCCGCGGTCGTGCAGGAACGTGAAGCCGCACGCGCTCAACGGCGCGAGCGTGCCGGCCACTTGCCGCTCGGTGCGGTGGGCGATCAGCCACCGCGCCGCGGCGTCTCGGGCCGCAGCCGCACGCTGGTCGTGAGCGTCGGCGAGCGCGACGAGTCGGTGGGCTTCGACCCCCGCCGACCTGCCTGCCTCGCTCATGCTGCCCCCGATTGCCGCCCCCGTTGCCGCCGGGTGTCGCCGAAGCGTCGAACCCGAGCCTCGCTCCAGTCTGTCGGCTGCGCGGCGGCAGCGGCACCCCCTGAGGTGGGGGCGCGCCTGCTACCGTCACCGCATGACCTTCGCGAATGTCGGAACCTTCGGAGCGACTCCCGGCCATCGGGAATCTCTCGTCGACATCCTCACCCGGCGCAATGCCGCGCTTGCGGGCGCCGGATGCCTGCTCTACGAGGTCGGCGTGAACGAGAGCGAGCCCAACACCGTCTTCGTCGTCGAGCTGTGGCAGAGCGCCGAGCAACATGCCGCGTCGCTGCAGCTGCCCGAGGTGCAGGCTGCGATCGCCGAGGCGCGCCCGATGCTGTCGGGCCAAATGGGCGGGTACCGGTTCGAGGTCGCGGGGTCACCGCTGCGGGACGACCTGGGCTGAAGGTCCGGACCGCCCGGCAGCCCGCCAAACGGGCGGGCGCCACGCTCAGTGCCGTGCGGCGCTACCACCGGCTCGGGCTATACCGTCCCGTGCTCGGTCCCTAGCTTGGCCCGCAGGGTTCGCACCATGCGCACCGCTGGGGCTTTCTCTTCGGGCGAATATCGACGTGCAGTCAGCTTCCCAGATCCCTGAATTGACACCATGACTCCATCCTCGTTTCCGACGTCAGGAGTCTCCACCAAACTCAGGGCGCTTCAGGGTACGTGCTGGTTCATGGCTTGGTGAATCCCGAGTAGCGAACGCCGGTGAGCTTGGCCATCCTGTCGTCCCAGCTGGCGAGGTCGTTCTTGGTGAACTTGCCAAGGTGGTCGTGCCCACACGCCCGGGCCATGACCTGCATGAGCTCCGTCGATGCCCCAAAGAATGTGGCGAGACGCTGGCTCGCCGCCTCCACATCGAGACGAGCACGCAGTTCAGGCTTCTGCGTGGCGATACCGGCCGGGCAGTTGTTTGAATTGCACATTCGTGCAGCGACGCAGCCGACTGCTTGCATGGCCGAGTTCGACACCGCGACTCCGTCTGCGCCGAGAGCCATGGCTTTGACAAAGTCGATCGGCACACGCAGACCGCCGGTAATGATGAGCGTGACCCGTCCGCTTGCTCCGCGTTCATCGAGGAATCGACGGGCGCGAGCCAAGGCGGGAATCGTGGGGACACTGATGTGATCACGGAACATCGCCGGAGCCGCTCCAGTTCCACCGCCACGACCATCGAGGATGATGTAGTCGACACCAGCATCGAGAGCGAAACCCATGTCAGCTTCGATGTGGTTTGCGCTCAGCTTCATACCGATGGGGATACCGCCGGTGACCTCGCGGACCCGATCACCAAACCGACGGAAGTCGTCGATTGAATCCAGGTCGGTGAACGTCGATGGCGAAATTGCTGATTCGCCTTCCGGGATCTGTCGAACTTCGGAGATCTTGCCAATGTTCTTCGAACCCGGAAGATGACCGCCTGTTCCCGTCTTGGCACCCTGACCACCCTTGAAGTGGAACGCCTGCACGAGCGGAAGTAGATCTTCGCGGTAACCGAACTTCGAACTTGCAAGCTCGTAGAAGTAGCGGGAGTTGGCTGCTTGTTCTTCTGGGAGCATGCCGCCCTCGCCCGAACAGATTCCGGTGCCGGCGAGTTCGGCGCCCTTCGCCAACGAGACCTTTGCTTCTTCCGAGAGCGCACCGAAGCTCATGTCGGAAACGAACAACGGAATCTCGAGTCGAAGCGGCTTGTCAGCCTCCGGGCCCATGATCAGCTCGGTGGCGACGTCGACGTCTTCGAGCAGCGGTTTGGTCGCCATTTGGGCGGCCATAATCTGCAGATCGTCCCAATGAGGCAGATCCTTGCGGGGCACACCCATCGAGGTCATCGGGCCGTGATGGCCGACTTTCGAGAGCCCGTCGCGAGCGAGTTCATGAATGAACGCCACGGTTGGCTCTTCTGGAGTGGCCCGAGCGACGGGACTGCCCGAGTCGCTTCGAGCAACTGGCGTTTCTACCGGGTCTCCGCCTGTGCCGTCGGTGCCGACCTGATCGGCCGTGAACTGGGTGTGGGTGCCATCACAATTCGGTGCGCTGCCAGTGCGCTTACAGACGCACAGGTATGCCTCACGGTCAGCGTCGGGCGTAAAGGCGACAGGCGTGAACTCAGTTCCCGCGTGGGAACCGTCACAAAACGGCTGGTTCTTCGATTGGCCGCACGCACACCAGTGATATTCATGACCCGCCTTCACATCGACAGCCTTCGGTGAGTTGTCAGCAATGATCGGTTGAGACATGGTGGATCCTCAGAGTTGTGTACGGGGTCACGAGCGTTGTTGTGAGGTGGTCAGCCGACGAAGCTGGAGATCGCGGCACTGATGATTTCGGTAGTGTTCGGCTCATCCTCGGATGGGATCGTGGCGAGGACGGTGCCGTTCTCGAGATCGATGATCTGAGCGAGCATTCCCATCTCGCCGTCGATCCATGAAACGAGGAAAACGTCTGGACGTAGCTCTCGCATCTGCACTGGTTCGCGCAACTCTCCCCGACGAGGACTCATGGTGACGCGAATGTTGCCTTCGAACCTATTGCTGAAGTCCCAGCCGTTGTCGTAGGTGTAGCTAAGGGTCTTCCCATCGAAGCGAGCGATCGGATCAGATTGAGTCACGGGTTACCTCCGTGGCGAGAAAGATTGAGCTAAAGTACATGATGTAGCTAAAGCTACAGATTGTAGTCTAAAACCGCAACGTGGAATCGGAGGCCAGATGGCGAACCCGACGACGCACCAAGGCGAGAACCCCCGCACCACCAGGGTGCGCCAAGTGATCCTCGACGCTGCCGTCAATCTGCTCGTCGGGCATGGGGCGAGTGAAGTGACCGCAATGCGTATCGCCCAAGAGACGGGTGTCGCACGGACAACGATCTACCGCCACTGGCCAGACCAATCCAGCCTGCTACTCGACACAGTCGACTCGGTGGTCTCGCCGCACGCGCCCACGACCGTCACCGATGATCTTGAAGCCGACCTCGCCGGGGCGCTCTCCAGCCTCCGTGCCCGAATGGCCAAGCGACCATTTCGGCAACTCTTCGCTGCACTCCTCACCTACGCCAACCAAGACCAAACGTTTGTCCCCGCCCAACAGCGTTTCGTGAACGGTGTACTCCAACCGATTCACGACATCCTCACCGCCGCCGTGGATCGGGGCGAACTCTCCCCCTCGATCGACGTTGACGAAGCCTGCGCAACCCTTGCGGGCCCGCTGTTCCACCAACACGTCATGCTCCGAGAGCGCATCACCGACGACCTCATCACCAGCACGGTCGAACGGTTCCTCGCCCACGAACACCCCTCAGCCCTGAAGTGACGACATCATGAACTCACTTGCCGTCCCCACCGTGTCGGAACTCCTGGAACGCCTCCACGCAGAGGCCGACGCCCAGATGCCCGAACTTCGCAGCACGATCAGGGCCACTCGAGAAGCCGAAGACGGAAGCGATCAGACACCCGAGGCTTGGTACGACAAGCTTCAAGACTTCTACCTGCCTGTCAACCGCGAGCAGGGACGATTCCTCTACCAGACCGTCCGCGCTGTACGACCAGAACGGGTTGTTGAGTTCGGATCGTCCTTTGGCATCTCGGCCATCTACATCGCTGCCGGTTTGCGGGACAACGGCGCTGGCACCGTCGTTGGCTCCGAGCTCATTGAGCAGAAGGCTGCGACGGCTCGAAAGAACCTCGCAACGGCAGGCCTCGGCGACCTCGCCGACATTCGAACCGGCGACGCCCGACAGACCCTCAAGGACCCAGGGGGCCCCGTCGACATCGTGTTGCTCGACGGTGGCCCGGCCCTTTACGCCGAGATCCTTCAACTACTCATCCCCAACCTCCGGCCGGGGGCATTGGTGATCGCCGACAACGTCGACGACGAGGACCATCCGTACCCAACGTGGGTGCGCGATCCAGCACACGGATTCGTCTCGTCATCGATCACGCTGAAGGGCGGAACCGAGTACTCGATCTGGACTGGTACACCTACCGAACAGGTATCGAGAGCATGACTCTCTGGCCATACCAAGCCCGGTACTTGTCGCTCGGCGTCTTGCTGCTCCTCGCTGCCTGCAGCAGCGACACGCCACAAGCCGCAGACGAAGCGACTGCCGCCCCTACCGCCGAAGCAGTCACGACAGAGGGCATTGCTGATTCCACCGCGTCGAGTGGGAGCGATGGCCTTGTGGTCTTGCCGGTTCGGGAAGGCCCCCGCAGCCAGACGACCGGCAGCGTGCCTCATATCCAAACCGATGCAGTACCGGTTCCAGACGTCGATGCAGAGTTGCGACGCAGCGTGTTCTCGATTCCCGGAATCGACGAAGGCGAGTCTTCATTGTCTCTCCCCGGTGCACGAAGTCTTCTGCTGTCCGACGACCTTGAGCTGGCAAGACCTGAGGTCCTCCCAGGCGGACGAGAGTTCGGCCACTTTCACCCCGATGGCAGCCTTCATCTGTGGTTGCCCGTCGACCGCGCCCTCGAAGTCAACGAAACACAATGGGGAGAGCTTCACCCGCTAGTCGAGCGCGATAACTTTTGGGACGGCGTCGTCATGATCTACGTCCCGGAAACATTCGCCGAAGCCGACGTAGCCCTACAACTTGTCATTGACGCCTACAACTACATCGTCGGCGTCGAACTCGATCCTGTAAGCCTCGACTAAACAAGGTCAAAGACCCAGGGGCGGCTTCCCGCATCAACGAGGTTGAGAGGTCCTGTCGTTCACCGCCCGACCGCCGAGACCTCTGGCCAGCGCCCGAAGGAGTCATCGACACCAAGGTTGTCCTCGAAGCGCAACGAAGACTCGCATGGTCCAATTAAGACATTGCCACGATCGTCCGAGCGCTTCGTTCCTCCGAAGCATCGAACTTCACGAAGAAGAACTCCTCTACGTGAAGGCGGCGGGCACGTGGCGGTACGTCTACCGAGCCATTAATGAGCGCGGCCAAGTCATCGACGTGTACGTCTCACGACTACGCGATCTCGTGGCAGCGCGGGGGTTCTTCCGAGGAGCGCTCAACGCTCACGGTGAACCCGACGAAGTGATCACCGATCTAGCTGTACTCGGCAGGGACGTTGGTGACTCGACCGTTGTGAGACAGGGAGACCTCCTGGCTTAGTGGAGCTGTCTAGTTCTTCACTGCCAGGAGGTCTCGTGTCCCACGGTAATGCTCGCCTCAACGTACGCGGGAGGCTGCTGTTGATCGATCGCGTGATCGGTCAGGGCCGTCCGGTCGCCCATGTCGCTGCCGAGCTCGGAGTCTCGCGCCAATGCGCTCATCGATGGGTCGGCCGTTTCCGGCAAGAAGGCGCCGCGGGGCTGCAGGATCGCTCCTCGCGTCCGCATAGCTCCCCGAATCGGACGCCGGCTCACCTCGAGCGGCAGGTACTGGATTTGCGACGACAGCGCCGTGTCGGGCCAGCGAGGCTTGCCGAGGAGTTGGGAATCCCAACCCGCACAATCGGCGCGATCCTCCACCGGCATGCCGTGCCGCTGCTGAGGGAGTGCGACCCGTTGACCGGGATCGTGATCCGAGCCTCCCGCCGAACCGGCTTGCGTTACGAACGCGACAGGCCCGGCGAGCTGGTCCACATGGACGTGAAGAAACTCGGCCGGATCCCGGACGGTGGCGGCTGGCGCGCGCACGGACGCAGCGAACAGGTTCGAGGTCGCGGCATCGGGTTCGACTACGTGCACTCGATGATCGATGACCACTCCCGGTTGGCGTATTCCGAGATCCTCGGCGATGAGAAGAGCGCCACGTGCGCGCAGTTCCTGCTTCGTGCCGCGGAATACTTCGCCAGGCACGGCATCACCCGCATCGAGCGGATCATGACCGACAACGCTCTCGCCTACCGCAAGTCCCTCGCTGCGGCAGCGACCACACTCGGCGCAAAACAGGTCTTCATCCGCCCGCACTGCCCCTGGCAGAACGGCAAAGTCGAACGCCTGAACCGAACCCTTCAGATCGAGTGGGCATACCGGCAGGTGTTCACCTTCAACGATGAACGCGCTGCCGCGCTTGCGCCCTGGCTTGAGTACTACAACACTCGACGCATCCACTCAGCCATCGGGGCCACGCCGGTCAGCCGAGTGTCACCAACGTGACTGCCGAATACATCTAGCTCAAGCACTCGAGACCGTGATCGAAGAGCTCACCCTAGCCGCGTTTCACAACACGGAGCAGCATCAGAACATGAAGCGCCCGTCGGCGAGCCCGGCGAGGTCATCGGTGACGTCTGCCTGCCCGCGGAAGATGCGTCCTCCGGCGACGGTGACGTCCTTCCAGCCCTTCGTGTCGACGACGAAGACGCCGCCCGGCCCGACGAGCACGTGATCGATCTGCGCGCGGCTGCCACGGCGGGCGCCCGGCCAGCCGCGGTCGTGCAAGAACGTGAAGCCGCACGCGCTCAACGGCGCGAGCGTGCCGGCTACCTGCCGCTCGGTGCGGTGGGCGATCATCCAGCGCTCGGCGGCCTCTCGGGCAGCAGCCGCACGCGCGTCGTGGGCGTCGGCGAGCGCCACGAGTCGATGGGCTTCGACGCCCGCCGACCTGCCTGCCTCGCTCATGCCGCCCCCCGTGCCGCTCAGGCCACCTCTGCGCGGAACCCGAGCCTCGCTCTAGTCTGCACGGCGGGGCGCGGCAGCGGCACCCCCTGAGCGGGGGCAACCCGCTACGCCCGCGGCACCCCGAGCAGCTGCCGTACCCGCGCGAGCGCGGCCTGACGCTCCTCCACGCTCATGACCGCGAGCGGGTGCCGCAGGAGCCCGAGCGGCAGGCCGACCACGCCCGACCCGCTGTCGACCGCGAGGTTCAGGGTGGGGATGCGGAGCATGCCGTCGGTGATGGCGCCGAGCGCGGCATCCTCGATCTCGGACGCGGCGAAGAAGCGCGCCTCGTCTCGGTATTTGGGGTGGCTGTGCACGTGGACGCCGTGCGGCGTGATCTCCACGAGCTTCCAGCCCCACAGCCCGCGCGGCGAGGCCTGAGCACCGTCGATCGCCAGGAGCCGCATGCCCGTCGTGCCGAAGCCGAAGGTGGGGAAGAGCATCCGGTCGGGGCCTTCGGGCGGCAGGCCGGCCTCGAGGGCGCGCAGGGTGCGCACCGCGAGCGCCGTGAACGCGAGCGCGACGAGGAGGACGACGATCGCACCGGCACCGGCCACGAAGACGAGCGCGGCCAGGCCGCTTTCGGTGAGTGTGCGGGCAAGCCGGCTCAGCACCGAGAGGACCGCGTAGGCGATGCCCGCCGCCGCCAGAAGGCGCAGCCACGGCCACTGCGGCGCGTTGATCTTCGGGTCGGCAAGAGCGGGGTGCACGCTTCAGGATGGCACGCGCACCACGCTCGGCGCGGGCATAGCCCGCCGCAGTAGCATGACCGCATGATCGAGCAGCTGCAGCGCCTCGCCCTCGCGGGCGGTGGCGCGCTGCTCGTCGCCCTCGCGCTCGGGCACGCCTCACCGCTCGACACGGCGTCGGCGCTCGCCACGGGCGTGCTGCTCGCCGCGAGCCTCACCCTGCTGGCCCGCGCCGCCGCGCGGCCCCTTGCCCGCGTCGAGCTCGCCGTGGGCAGCCGCGCGCGGGCCCACCGCGAGTCGCTCGGCGAGCAGGCGCAGCCTGCGCATCCTCTGACGGCGGGGCGCCCCCTCGCGCGCGCTCCCGGCGCGGCCCTCCCGGCCGCCTGAGCGCAGACCCGCACCTGCCCTCACCACGCACCCTCGCTCGAGCTCTCTGAGCGTGAGGGATGCGGCGGCCATACGCCTCCGCACTCCCTCGATTCTCAGGAGAACCCTCATGGATATCACCACCTGGCCCCTCATCGGGCCCCTCGTGCAGCTCGGCGCCGCCGGCCTGCACACCCTCATCGACCTGCTCGAACCCCTGGCCGGGGCAGGTGCCGCGGCCCTCGCTGTCGTGCTCATCACGCTCGCCGTGCGCGCGCTGCTCATCCCGCTCGCCGTGCGCATGGTGCGCGCAGAAGGCGCCCGCCGCCGGCTCGCCCCCGCCCTCGCCGCCCTGCGCACACGGTGGAAGAAGAAGCCGGAGGAGCTGCAGCGCCGCACCATGGAGCTCTACCGCGACGCCGGAGTCTCGCCGGTCGCCGGTTTCGGCTCGATGCTCGCGCAGGCCCCGATCGTGTCGCTGCTCTACCTCGTGCTCGCGAGCCCGGCGATCGCGGGCGAGCCGAACCCGCTGCGCGTCGAAGAGCTGCTCGGCGTCGGCTTCGGCGACGCGCTCGGGTTCGCCGTCGTCACGGGCGGGGCGGGCGCGATCGTTCTCACGGCATCGGTCATCGTGCTGCTGACCCTCTCGGGGCTGCTGCAACGGCGCGCCATGCGGATGCTCCAGCAGGGCCTGCCCACCCCCGAGATTCCCGCCGCAGTCGCCCCCATGCTCGGCATCCTGCCGTTCATCGCCATCATCCCGGCCCTCATCGTGCCGTTCGGGGCCGCGATCTACCTCGCGGTGAGCAGCCTGTGGAGCGCGATCGAGCGGCCCGTGCTGCGCCGCGTGCTGTGGAGCGAGGCGGAGTGGACGCCCGGCGCGTAGTGCAGGGCACGCATCCATCGGTCCCGTATGGGCGCCACTAGACAGGGTGATCGCAATACGGGCCCGATGGATGCGCGAGCGGGCAGACTAGCCGCATGGCCATCGCGTACGACTTCACCGCCGAGCTCTGGGAGTGGGAGGGCAAGGCCGCCTGGCACTTCCTCACCGTGCCGGTCGACGTGAGCGACGAGATCGCCGCGCGTATGGAGGGCTTCACGCGCGGCTTCGGCAGCGTGCGCGTGCGCGTGAGGGTCGGCGGTAGCCAGTGGGCGACGAGCGTCTTCCCCGACTCGAGCCGCGAGGCGTACATCCTGCCCATGAAGAAGGCGGTGCGTGAGGCCGAGAACCTCAGCGTCGGCACGGTCGCCCGCGTGCATCTCGAGCTCGTCGACCTGCGCCCATGAAGCCGCCGAGAATCGCCGCAGCGCGCCGCTGACCTCAGCAGAATGGCCTCATGAGCGAACCCGACACGGCTTCACCTGCCCGCACGCGCGTGCTCCCCACTCGCTGGGTGCCCGACCTCTCCCGGCTCCTGCCCGCCGACCCCGCGACCTTCCACGGCCCGCGACTGGCCACCTGGCTGCTCGCCGCCTACCTTCTGCTCGTCGCCGTGCGCTCGGCCATCCACCTGTTCGCCCCCGACGGCGGGGCCGGCTCGATCGCCTCCGTCGACCTGAGCGTCGACGGCGCCGACAACATCGTCGCCATGTTCGGCCAGTGGGGTGCCATCCAACTGCTGCTCGCGCTCGTCATGATCGTGCTCGTCGCGCGCTACCGCGGGCTCGTGCCCTTCATGGCCCTCGCGCTCGCCATCGAGCCCGTGCTGCGCTTCGTCTCCGCGACTCTCAAGCCCCTCGAGACTCTCGGCACCGCTCCGGGCGCCGCCCTCAACGAGTACGCGGGGCTCGTCATGCTCGCGGTACTGTACGTCTCGCTGTGCCCCGCGCGGCGACCGCACTGACGCTGGCAGACTGGGCGTCGTGACCGACGTCTACCTCTTTCGAGCCGTCAACGTCGGCGGTACTGCGAAGCTGCCGATGGCTGACCTGCGCTCCCTCGCGACCGAACTGGGTGCCACCGACGTGCGCACCTACATCACCTCCGGCAACCTGCTGTGCACGCCTCCGGGCGACCCCGCAGCCTTCGCCGATGAGCTGCGCGCAGCCGTGCGGCAGAGGTACGGCTTCGACCGGGAGGTTATGCACCGCACGCCTGCCCAGCTGCGGGATGCTCTGCGCGAGCATCCCCTCGACGTCGACGACCCCGCCCGCTCGTACGTGACGTTCCTCGACGCGGTGCCCGCCGCTGCCGCGGTCGACGCGGCGCAGGCCGTCGAGACGGGCGACGACGAGTGGGCCGTCGTCGGCGAGCACCTGCACGTGCGATTCGTGCACGGCGCAGGGCGGGCCACGCTCAGCACCGACCGCCTGCTGCGCGCCCTCGACGTCGTGGGTACGGCGCGCAACCTGCGCACGGTCGCGCAACTCGAGACCCGGGCGGGCGAGGCGCCGTAGCCCGGCGCCGCTAGCCCTTCGCGGCCGTGCGGCGCAACGGTTTCGGCTGCTCGAGCTGCCAGTCGGGCGTGTCCCACGTCTTGACGATCGCCCACGCGGTCGCCGCGATCGGCACCGAGAGCACGGCACCGACGATGCCGCCGAGAATCGTTCCCGCGCTCAGGGCGAGCAGGATCACGAGCGGGTGCAGCTTGAGCGACTGCGCCATGACGACCGGCTGCAGCAGGTTGCCTTCGAGCTGGTTGATCGCGATGACGACAATCACCACCACCAGCGCCACGAACGGGCTCACGGCGACGAGCGCGACGAGCGCTGCGAGGGCTCCCGCCACGGTCGCACCGACGATGGGGATGAACGCGGCGATGAACACGATGACCGCGAGGGGGAGCGCGAGCGGCACGCCGAGAATCCACAGGGCGATACCGATGCCGACGGCATCGACGAGGGCGATGATCGACGTGCCGCGAATGTAGCCGCCGAGAGTCGTCACGGCCGTGCGCCCGACACGCTGCCCGCGCGCCTGCTGCTTCGCCTTCAGCGGCTGCAGGAAGAATGCCCAGATCTTGTCGCCGTCCTTCAGGAAGAAGAACAGGATGACGAGGAACAGCAGGAAGCCTGTGACGAACTCGCCGACCGCGACCGCTCCCGAGAGCGCTCCCGAGCCGAACTGGGCACTCGTGACGAAGTCGATCGCCTGGTCGCGCAGCTCGTCGAAGTCGATCGTGTCGAGAGGCAGCGGCAGGCCCTGCACCCACTCGATGAGCTGGTCGAAGCCCGTCTGCGCCTGCGTCCACAGCTCGGTCCACTGGCTGCGCACCGCGAACACGATCGCGGTGACGATGCCACCGAGGATGAGCAGGGAGCCCAGCAGCGTGATCCACGCTGCGGCGAGGGCGGGTAGCCCGCGGGCGCGCATCCAGCGGATGACGGGGCTGAACGCGGCGGCAATGATGATCGCCAGCAGCAGCGGAATGACGGCGATGCGCAGTTGCACCATCGCGAACACGATGAGCGCCGTCAGCGTGATGACGAGAAGGATCTGCAGGCTGCGCGTGCTGAGCGCGCCCAGCCGGTCCGTCCACATCTCGCGCAACGACGTGCGCGGTGTCTCGTCCTCAGGAGAGCCGGTCCCGAGCTTTCGACGGAAGATCATGCGGGGCCGTCCTTCCGGTGACGTGGTCAGGGACGCTGGTGGGGCGTCGCACAGCGCAGCGCGACGCCCGACCAGACTAGACCGCTCGCGTCGAGCGCGTCTCAGCAGTCATCAGGCGGTCTGGCCGACGTGCTCGCCCTCGTCGACCTCCTCCACGAGCTTCGCGCAGAAGGCGGGCAGGTCGTCGGGAGTGCGACTGGAGACGAGTCCCGCGTCGACGACGACCTCCTCGTCGACCCACTCGGCACCGGCGTTGACGAGGTCGGTGCGCAGGCTCGGGTAGCTCGTCAGCTCGCGGCCCTTCACGACGTCGGCCTCGATGAGAATCCATGCGCCGTGGCAGATGACGCCCACGGGCTTGTGCTGCTCGAAGAACGCGCGGGTGAAGGCGACCGCGTCGGCGTCCATGCGCAGGTGGTCGGCATTGACGACGCCGCCGGGCAGCATGAGCGCGTCGAAGCTGTCGGCATCCGCCTGGCCGACGGGCTGGTCGACCGACTGCATGTGGCCCTTCTTGCCCGCGACAGAGGTTCCCGCCGGTGAGACGAGCACGGCTGTGCCGCCCGCCTCGGTGATGGCCTTCCACGGCTCGGTCAGCTCGCTGTCTTCATAGCCGTTGGTGAGCAGAAAAGCGACGGTCTTGCCGGTGATGTCGTGAGCCATGGTGGTGTCCCCCTGGTGAGCGTGGTGAGTGGTTCGTTAGTCACCTTCCACGCTAGGCAGGAACGCGGCCGCGTGGGGCGCGCGCTCAGCCCGCGTCCAGCCCCGCGGTCGGCGGATGCTCAGGAACCGGCCCGCACTAGGCTCACGTCATGCCCTCCGCTCCTGCTGCAGCCCGGCCCGCCCTCATCGTCGTCGACGTGCAAGGCGGCTTCGACGACGCGCGCTGGGGTGCGCGCGACAACCCCGGCTGCGAGGCCAACATCCTCGCCCTGCTGCAGTCATGGCGCGATGCGGGCGACCCGGTCGTGCTCGTGCGCCACGACTCGGTGAGCGAGGGCTCGCCCCTGCGCCCCGGTCAGCCTGGCAACGTCTTCAAGCCCGGCATCGACGGCGCGCACCACGTGCTCGTGACGAAGAGCGTCAACTCGGCTTTCTACGGTGAACCTGACCTGCACGCGTGGCTGCAGGAGCGCGGCATCACCGAGCTGGCGATCTGCGGCATCCAGACCAACAAGTGCTGCGAGACGACGGCCCGCATGGCCGGCAACCTGGGCTACGACACCACGTTCGTGCTCGACGCGACCCACACCTTCGACGCCGTCGACCTCGACGGCGCGACAATCCCGGCCACCGAGCTCGCGCGCGTCACCGCGGCGAACCTGCACGGAGAGTTCGCCACCGTGCGCTCGACGGCCGAGGTTCTGCAGGGCCGTCGCTGACCCCGACAGCTAGTCGCGCAACCTCACGCGGCGGTTCTGCGAGCTCTCGTCGAGCTCAGCCACGTCTTCGCGCGACTTCACGAACGCACTGAACGAGGAGAAGCCGAGCACCTTCTCGTTGAAGGCGGGGTCGAGGCGCACCATCTGCTTCTTCACCTCCGAGTTGTGCAGCCAGTCGCTGTCGTCCTTCTCGTGCGCGAGGCGCAGGGCGCGCACGAGCAGCCCGGTCGCCTCATCCTGCGGAGACTGCTTCGCCGCGCCGGTCGACGTCGTCGCGGCCTTCGTTGCCCGGCGGCGCTTCGGCTTGGTCGCGGCGCTACCCTCGGCGGCTGCGGCGTCGGCCGCATCCGACGCGTCCTCCGCCTCGACCGCGCTGCTGAGATCGGCGGCGATGCGCGATGCGGGGCGGATGCCCGGCAGGCCGTCGTAGTCGGCGAACTCGTTGCACGCGGCCTTGAGCGACTTGCTCGTGCCGCCCGCTACGCCGATGCCGACCACGTAGCGGCCGAGACGCTTGGAGCGCTGCGCGAGCGCGATGTAGTCGCTGTCGCCCGCGGCGATGACGACGTGCGTGATGTCGGGCAGGCGGAACAGGTCTTCGACGACGTCGACCGACAGGCGGATGTCGGCGCCGTTCTTCATCTGCTGCGTGGCCGGGAAGAGCTGCGTGAGGTCGACGGCGCGTTCCATGAGCTGCCCCTGGTAGGCGGCGTTGACGCCGATCGACCAGTCCGCGTAGGCGCGCGAGAGCACGATCGTGCCGAAGCTCGACGCGAAGTCGAGGATCGCGCTGATGTCGACCTCGGCGTGCCGCAGCTTGTCCTTGATCTCGTCCGTCGCGCCCGTGAGGCCCGCGGGTAGCCGGTAGACGTTGTCTTTGCGCCACGCGCCGCGGCCGTGCACCTGGTCGTAGCGGGAGATCACGATGTTGTCGAAGTCGATGTAGACCGCGACGCGACCCTCGAACGGTTCAGCCATGGGTCGGCTCCTTCAGGGTGAGGTGCGTGGTGGCTCCATCCTGTCAGTCCTGCTGACCGCGGGTGGGAAGGCAGGCTCAGGCGGCTCATTCGCATTGCGAACGAGCCGAGTGGTACTCGCGGGTTTCGGCGTACTAGTTTCCCTCCTGACCTGCTGATGGTGCGGTCGAGAGTCGCCCCGTTCCTGTTCGACGAAAGTGAGGTGCCGTGACCGCCGAACTCCGCGGTGCGGGGACAGTTCGTCCTGATCCTTCCTCGAGTGCGGCCACGGAGCAGCTTCTGGCTCGCGCCCTCGACACCGTCAGCGAAGGGTCGCTCATCACTGATGTTCACCGCAACACGATCTACGCGAATGCCGCCTTCACGACCATCACCGGCTATCGGGCAGACGAGATCATGGGCACCAACTGCCGATTCCTGCAGGGACCCGCCACCGGCCCGGACGATGTGCAGCGCATCCGCGACTGCCTGAACGCCGGCACCGTCTTTCAGGGCACGATCCTGAACTACCGCAAAGACGGCACCCCGTTCTGGAACCACCTCACGATCAGCCCGCTGCACGATGAGGCGGGCGAGATCACCCACTTCGTGAGCGTGCAGCGCGACGTCAGCGACGCTATCGAGGAGCGCGATCGTCTCTCGCACGAGGCGAGGCACGATGCTCTCACCGGCCTGCCGAATCGGACCGGCCTGCGCGGACTCCTGCGGCGCGCGATGAGCTCGGCCGATGAGCGCGGCGACGTCGTGGCGATCGGGCTGCTCGATCTCGATCATTTCAAGCAGGTCAACGACCGTCACGGTCACCCCGCCGGCGACCAGGTGCTCATCGAGGTGGGGCACCGCATCCCGGCGGCTCTGCGTCGCAACGACTCCGTGTCGCGGGTGTCGGGCGACGAGTTCGTCATTATCGTCTCCGACCTCGACCCCGAGCACGCCGCACACCAGGTCGCTGAGGTCGCGCAGCGCATCCGCGAGGCGATCGTGCGCCCCATCCGGCTGCCCGACGGGTCGGAGATCACGGTGACGACGAGCATGGGTGTCTCCCTCTACCCCTCCGACGGCAGCGACAGCCAGTCCCTCTACGCGGCGGCCGACCGCGCCCTGTACCGCGCGAAAGGGCGCCGGGGATCCGAGCAGTGGTGGGAGCTGACTGCACCGAGCTCGGCACCGAGAGACACGCCGTCCGAGACGCAGCCGCCCCAGAAGCCCGCGTTCAGCTATCCCGGTGCGCCGCGGCACCACGTCGACGGGCACCTCGAGATGTATATGCAGCCCATCGTAGAGCTGCGCACCGGCAGGGTGAGCCAGTTCGAAGCGCTGGCGCGCATTCGTCGGCCCGACGGTTCGATTATGTTGCCCGATCAGTTCCTGCCCCAGTACACCACCGATCACTTGCGCGAGCTTTTCTGGATCGGGATGCACCAGGCCCTCGGGTGGGTCGCACGGTGGCAGGAGGCCGGTCACGACTGGGGCGTGTCGCTCAACGTTCCACCAGAGGTCTTTGCCGCGCCCGACAGTACTCAGCTCGTCATCGACGCTCTCACGCTGCTCGACGTCGAACCGAGCAAGCTCAGCCTCGAGCTGCTCGAATCGAGTGAGCTCGCCCCGCACGTCAGCGACGAGGCCATCGACGAGCTCGTGCGGTTGGGCGTGAAGCTCAATCTCGACGACATTAGTTCGGGATACAGCACCCTGAAGCGAGTCACCGAGCTACCCTTCGATGTCATCAAGATCGATCGCCAGATCTTCGACAACATCCACACGCGGTCTTTGCACGTCATGACGGTGCTCGCGGCAATCACCAAACTCGGGGCCGACTTCGGCTACGGAGTCACAGTGGAGGGCATCGAGAACCGCGAACGCCTCGAGGTCAGCTCCGTACTCGGGGCTCGCTACGGGCAGGGGTACCTCTTCGCGCGACCCATGCCAGCCGATGAGGTCGTCGCATGGTCGGCTGAAGCCGACCTGCCTGGCGGTGAGATCGCCATCACAACAGCCCTCGGCGCGCTCGCATATCACTGGAGCAGAACGCGCGCCGGAGGCATGCATCACCAGCCCCGTGCCGAGTGCCCGCTCACCGGCTACTTCGCCGGGCACGACGCACAGGGCTCAGCGCTGCACGATCGACTTCACGAAAATGCCGAGCATCCCCCAGAGGTCAGCGCGCTTCTCCTGTCGTGGCTCATCGAGCAGGTCGCGGGCCGGCACTGAGGTCGGGAGAGGCCCACGGCACCTGTTCCACGAAGCGCACGCCGGTGAGGCGCTCCGAGACCGCCCACAGGCGAGCCTCGGCGGCGCGATCGCGGGCCGGGCGGGGTAGGCGCGCGGGCGCGGGCTCTCCGCGCACCTCGAGGAATCCCTTCGGTCCGTAGTAGCCGCCGGGCTCGGCATCGGGGCTCGTCGCCGCGTACAGAGAGGGCAGCATGCCGACGTCGACGGTCTGCATGATGCGGGCAGACAGGCGCTGCCGCCTCTCGCTCGGCTCGACGCCGCGCCGCGGGCCCGTCGTCTGCAGGTTGGTGAGGGTGCCACCCGGGTGCGCGGCCGTGCTCACGATGCCCCAGCCGTGGGCGTCGCTGCGGCGCTGCAGTTCGCGCGCGAAGGACAGGTTGGCGAGCTTCGAGAGGCCGTAGGCGCCCCAGGCGCTGTAGCCCTGCTCGGCGTTCAGGTTGTCCCACTGCCAGCGGCCCGCGTTCGCGGCGAGGCTGCTCGTCGACACGACACGCGGGGCGTCGGTGCGCACGAGGGCGGGCAGCAGGTGCCCGGTGAGGGCGAAGGGGCCCAGGTGGTTGCTGCCGAACTGCAGCTCGAAGCCTTCCGCGGTGCGCTCGAGCTCGGGCACCGCCATGATGCCGGCATTGTTGACGAGCAGGTCGATCGGGCGGTCCTCTGCGAGGAGGGACTGTGCCGCGGCGCGCACGCTGTCGAGCGAGGCGAGGTCGAGGTCGAGCAGTCGCAACGTCGCGGCCGGGTGCCGCTCGAGGAGCCGCGTGCGAGCATCCTCACCCTTGGCGCGATTGCGCACCGCCATGACCACCTCGGCCCCCGCCTCGGCGAGCCGGCCGGTGAGGCCGAAGCCAAGACCGCTGTTGGCGCCCGTGACGACGGCGAGGCGCCCGGTGAGGTCGGGCACGGTGGTGTCGAGGGCGTTGCGGGGCATGAGGCTCCTAAAGGTGACGGTGAGGACGGACACTACTTCATCATTCGGAGCGCACGGCGCCCTGGGTGGGAGCACGGTGCTCGCTGGGAGCAGAGCCGGGGGAGTTCCGTGCCGTCGGGTGCCGGACTCAGGCGCCGAGGGCGCGATCTTCCGCAGCGTAGTCGAACCAGCGCTCAGCACCGTAGCGTGCGAGGCCGGGGAACAGCTCGCGCCAGTCGCCCTCCACAACGCGTGCGAGCATCCAGTCGAGCGCGGCGCCGATCGTCGACCGGTGGGTGCCGAGTGGCTCGTAGCCGAGTTGCTCGCGAGCCGCCTGCATCGTCAGCACCATGGGCGTCGGCACCGCCCACGGGTGCGCACCCACGCCGTCGACGGGGGGCCCTGCGAGCAGGTCGAATTCAGCCGTGTGGCCGACGTGCGCGAAAACGTCCTGCCCGATCTCGAGCACCGACGGGGCGGGTTCGTCGACGGCGTTCAGCACCCGCCGACCCGGATGCTCGGCCGCCAGCCGCACGATTTCCGCGATGTTCACCGTCGCCGACGTCGACATCCTGCTCTCGCCGCGGTACGCCAGCGGAACCCGCTCGCGCCTGTCGAGCGCTCGGCCCAGAAAGTACCACTCGCGCAGCGCCGGCGACTGCGGCCCGTGGATGGCGCCCGGGCGCAGGATCGTCACCGGCAGCCCGTCGATCCGGAGCAGAGCGCGCTCAAGGGCCGCCTTGCCCGCAGAGTAGGTCGTGCGCGCGCCGGGCGTCGCCTCGCCGACAGTGGGGTGGTCTTCGGCGATGGGCACGGGGTAGACGGGAAAGTCGTCGGCCCCGGTCGCGTCGTCGGGGGAGGAGCCGTCGAGCCCTGCGTAGACGGACGCCGTGGAGATGGCGACGAGGGAGCCGATATCGCCGGCCAACGGTGCAAAGGTCTCGGCGTGCTCGGCGGTGTAGGCGACGCAGTCGAGAACGAGGTCGGCGCCGGATGCCGCCGCGCGCACGGCCGCCGCATCCTCACGATCGAGGGTGATGGTGCGCACGCCGTCGACGACGCCGCGGCGCTCGCCGCGGTGCGCGATGGCGACGTCCCAGCCGTGCGGGAGAAGCGCGTGGGCGACGGCGGTGCCGATCTGTCCGGATCCGCCGAGAAGAATCGCCCGCTTCTGCATAGGCTGAACTCTAAGGCGCGCACGCAAAGCGTCACCAGCCCTCTCCCCACCCCGCACTCCCCACCCCGAGGAGCACCCATGGCGAACTCGCCGATGACCCGCACCCAGTTCTCCAGCAGCCTCATCGCCGGCGCTGTCGCGCACACGATGTTCCAGACCGGCTGGTTCGGCTTCGGCATGTCGCTCGCCGGGCTCGCGGCGGCTGCACTGTTCGGCAACCTCATCGACGTGCTCGGCGATGCGATCGGCAGCGATGTGCTGCCGAGCCTGTTCTCCTCGCTCGGTGTCGGCGCCGACATTCTCTTCTGGGTTCTCATCGCGATGCTCATCGGCAGCCTCGTTCTCGTGCTGCTCGCCGTCGTCGTGAGCGTCTGGCTGCTGCGCCTCACCGAGCAGCGCAAGCCGTGGGCGGTCACCTGGGCGTCGCTCGGCATCACCGCGGTGCTCGACATCGGTCTGTTCTGGCTGTACGTCTGGCTGGCCACCGTGGTCACCGATTCGCCCGTCGCTGGCCCCGTGCTGCTGACGCCGGTGTTCGCGCTCGTGGGGGGTATCCTGCTCGGCGCGCTCGTGTGGTGGGCGATCGCGCACGCCTTCCGCGACAAGAGCAGAGACGGAGAGGGAGATGGTGCTGACGGGGATGCGGCCCCCGCCTCTCCCGCCCCGGTCACTCCCGCCGAAGCCTGACCCGTGAACCGCCGTCGACCTGGCAGAATGGACGCATCATGAAAATCGCCGCCGTGATCGCGTCTCTCGCGCTCTTCTTCGCCTCGTTCCTGCTCTTCGCCTACTCCTTCGCGGTGCCGGACGAGTTCAAGGCGATCATGTTCTTCACGGGCATCATGTCGATCACGCTGTCGCTCGCGATTCCGTTCCACATTCTCGGCAGCCGCGAGTAGCGCACCAGCGGCCGCATCGCCGGGCTGACGCGCGGGGCGTCCCTCCCGCTAGCGCACGAGTTCGGCGAGCAGAGCGGTGAGCTGTTCGCGCATCTGCGCGCTCGTGATCGTGCGCTCCCCGTCTCCGGACTGCGGACCGTAGTCGCCGAAGGCGGCGTGGTTGGCGCCCTCGATCACCTCGAACCGCGCGTCGCCGGGTAGCAGGTCGGCAGTATCGCTGATCGTCTCGAGCTCGGTGAGGCCGTCGTTCTCGGCGGCAACGCTCAGCACGGCCAGACCGGTGTCGCTCAGGTCGTTCGCGCAGTAGCTGCCGAGCAGCACGACACCCTCTACCTCGGCGTCCTGCGCCATGAGGCATGCGCGCACGCCGCCGAGCGAGTGGCCAGCGAGAAACCATCGCTCGACACCCGGGGCGGCAGTCGTGAGTTCGTCGAGCCCGCGAAGGTCGAAGAAGGCCAGATTGAGAGGAGGCCGAGTGATGAGAACGGTGACGCCGCTCTGCTCCACGATGCCGCTCATCTGATAGAGGTAGGCCCAGGCATCGACTCGGGCGCCGGGAACGACGACGAGCCCGACCTGCTCGCCGGTGGCTGCTGCGTCACCGACCGGCTCGAGCAAGACGCCTTCGTCGACCGTCGAGACGGAGATCGCGGGGTTGCCGAACACCTCCAGCGTGGCGGTGCGATCAGCGCGGTACGGGCTGTTGGCCCACAGCGTGAAACCGAAAATGACGACGATGAGTGCTCCGAGGGCACCGAGCCCGATGGCGCGCACGCGACGCCGACGCGTGCTTGCCGTGCGGCGCCGGGCTGTGGGCGAGCTCTCAGAGGTCATGCCCCATTATCGCTGGCACGGCCAAGGTCAGGCGGTCTTGAGCAGGTTGGCTGTGAAGCGCTGCAAGCGCTCGGTGAGTCCGGCACTGCGGCGGGCGACGATCTCCGTGCGGCTGAAGGTGAGCTCGCTCGTGGCGGGCAGCATGCGAATCATCATGGAGCAGGCCAGATCGGCGCACAGATAGGTGCCGATCGTGTTGCCGTCGCGACCGGCAGCGCCGCCCTTGGGGGCGCTGAACATGAGCACCTGCGTGGACGGCTGCGGAGTGTGGCAGAACGAGCACATGGCCCCGATGCCGGAGCGAAGGGTGGACGATGCGGCGCGCACGATGAAGCCGACCGGTCGGTCGTCGACCCAGTGCACGATGTACCCGCGCGGCGAGCCGTCTGGGTCGCGCCAGCCCAGATACTCACGCTCATCCCACAGAGTCTCGTAAAGACCCGGGAGCGGCATCTTCTCGATCTCGGCCTCGGTGGCGTTCACCATCGACTCGCGAATCTGCTCGGCAGTCAGTTCTCTCATCCTGCGACAGCGTACGACACCCACCTCAGCGCTGCCGGCGCTCACGTCAATCGTCACCGTCCGCGCGCCAGGCCCCATTCACGGTTGGATGGGGTCGTGGATTCTGACCTGCTCCTGCTGCTGCGCGGCGACCTCGCCGCGGCGGCATACACCGTCGACCGGCTGCAGCAGCTGTGGGGGCCCGACGCCGACGACGCGCTGCACCGCGGTGATCGCGTGCTCGCGCTGCGACGGGCGCTCGCCGCGGGTGCCGAACCGCTCGCGCTGCTCGCGCGCCTTTTCCGTCTGCACGACGCGCTCGCGCACCATGAGCTCGCGCTGGCGCTGCCCACCCTGGGGCTGCAAGGCGCGCGCAGGCTGGGGCTCGTCGACGATGCGGGCCGCGCGCGTCTCGATGTAGCACCGCTCTCCGCGATCGACGGCACCGGCGCCGCCGACTGGTGGATCGTCTCCGATCTGGACGAGCTCGCCCTCGGTGGCGCGCTGCCACCCGGCCACGTGCTGGGGGTGGGTGGCGCTTCGCTCACGCTCGCGGGCCTGCAGCCCACGACCCCGGTCGGCGCGGTGCTCGACCTGGGCACGGGGTGCGGAGTGCAGAGCCTCGTCGCTGCCGCACGGGCCAGCCGAGTCGTCGCCACCGACGTCTCGCAGCGCGCCCTTGAGCTGGCCTCGGCGACCTTCGCGCTCTGCGCCGTCGACGCGGTAGAGCTGCGGCGGGGCGACCTCTACGCACCTGTCGCGGGGGAGCGCTTCGACCGCATCGTGAGCAACCCGCCGTTCGTCATCACACCGCGCCGGGATGGCGTGCCGGTCTACGACTACCGCGACGGCGGTCGGGTCGGCGACGGGATCGTCGAGGAGGTCGTGCGCGGCGCCGCCGAGCACCTGGTGCCGGGAGGTACGGCGCACCTGCTCGGCAATTGGGAGTACCGCGACGACGAGGATGGCCTCGCACGAGTCGCCCGCTGGCTCGAGGAGGCAGGCCTCGACGGCTGGGTCATCGAGAGGGAGCGGCAGTCGCCGATCGAGTACGCGGCGACCTGGATCCGAGACGGAGGCACGCGCGTCGGCACTGCCGAGTTCGAGCGACTGGCGGGGGAGTGGCTCGATGATTTCTCGGCCCGCGGTGTCGTCGGCGTCGGATTCGGGTACCTCGTGCTGCGCAATCCCGGCCCGGGCACGACCACGCTGCGCCGCACGGAGGCGGTGGATTCGCCGCGCCTCGATGACGCAGGGGGGCTCGGCGATGCCCTCCTCGCAGGGGTGGCGATGCACGATCGGCTCGCGCCGCTGGGCGAGGCGGGTCTGGCCGTTCTGCGCTGCGCGGTCGCGGGTGATGTCACCGAAGAGCGCCACTACTGGCCAGGCGCTGAGGGGCCTACGGTCATCAGGTTGCGGCAGGGCGGCGGCCTGGGTCGCGTGATTGAGGCGGATGCTGCGCTCGCGGGCCTCGTCGGCGCCTGCGACGGCGATCTCACCGTGGGCGAGATCGCGAGCGCCCTCGCCCAGCTGCTGGAGGTGGACGAGAGCGCTCTGCTCGAGCAGGTGCTGCCGCAGGTGCGTGAGCTGCTGGTGACGGGGTTCCTGGCTCTGGTCGAGTGAGCCTGTCGCGGCTCAGGTGTTCGTCGGGGTCGCCCGGCGCAGGATGAGGTACGCGGCGATCGCGCCGAGTGCCGAGATCACGAGGCTCCAGCCGAGAGTGCCGAGCACGCCGGCGGCGGCGAAGAACTCTCCGACGGCGCCCCACGACTCGGTCCAGGTGATGACGAAGACCAGGCCGACGAGCGCGATGACGAGCGCAGCCCAGAACACGTACATGCCGGTCGCCTTCCATCGCACGTAGACCGATGCTGTTGCCGCCCCAATGGAGGCGAAGAGCAGCAGGATCAGCAGGTTGCCGAGGAAGAAGTCGACCCACGTGAAGCTGGGCACGGTGTCGAAGAAGCGCAGGCCGATGCCCCAGTAGTCGACGGCGCGCTCGGCGATGGCGAGCGTAGCGATGAGCGCCGCGTATCCCGCAGAGAGCAGCGTGAACAGCACGCCGGTGCCGAGGAGGTAGTCGCGCCGGGTCGCGCCGAACCCGAGGGCGAGCGGGAAGGTCTGGTTGACGCTCTGCACGGCCATGACCAGCGTGTAGACCCAGATGAAGCCGACACCTCCGTTCACCTCCACCGACGACGCCCCTCCGGTCGCAGAGGAGATGAGCGCGTAGATGGCGACGTTGAGCCCGTAGATGAACCCCAGGATCGCCAGCGGCCACCCGATGAGCGTCATCGGGTTGGTGAGCTGCAGGAGCATGATGGTCGCGGTGCGGCGCCCCAGCGGGCGCGCCGTGGTGGGCAGGGTGTTTGCGGTGAGCGCGGTCATGCCGTCGCCTCCTCGGGGATCGTGGTGGGTGCTGTGGTGAATCCGCCGGTGCGGCGCACGATGAGCTGCTGCAGCGAGACGGGCCCGACCTCGAGACCGGCACTGCGGGCCGCCTCTCGGTCGGCGTCGGAGAGAATCGAAACGGTGGCGCTCTGCAGCCCGCCGAGCTGCTCGCGGTGCGCGACCTCGCGGCCGGCCGTGAAGCGGTTGACCGCCTCGGTGGTGCCGCTCACCGTCGCCGCGCTCGAGCGCAGCTCGTCGACGGGAGCGTCGATGACGATGCGGCCGGAGTCGATCACGAGCGCGTGCTCGAGCAGCTGACTGACCTCGTCGATGAGGTGCGTCGAGAGGATGACCGTGCGGGGGTTCGTGCCGTAGTCGGCGAGGAGTCGGTCGTAGAAGATCTGCCGGGCCACGGCGTCGAGACCCAGGTAGGGCTCGTCGAAGATCGTCAGCGGTGCGCGCGAGGCGAGACCGACGATGACGCCGACGGCAGAGCGCTGGCCGCGGGAGAGCTTCTTGATGCGCTGCCTCGTCGAGAGCCGAAACTCGTCGACGAGCTCGTCGGCGAACTCTGCGTCCCAGTTCGCGAAGAACCGCGGGGCGCCGGCGAGAACGTGCTTGACGCGGAACTCATCGGGGTAGCGCTGGCTCTCGGCGATGAAGCACGTGTGCTGGAGCACGGCCGCGTTCTCGACCGGCGGGGCGCCGAAGAGCCGAACGCTTCCGCTCGTGGGGAACTCCTGCCCGGTGATGAGGCGCATGAGGGTCGTCTTGCCGGCACCGTTGCGACCGAGCAGGCCCGTGATCGCGTTCTCGGCGATCGTGAAGGTCACGTCGTCGACGGCGGCGAGCGAACCGTATCGCTTGGTGAGACCGCGGGCCTCGAGTGCGGGGGTCATGGGGTGGTGTCCTTTCGAATCAGGTCGGCGAGCTCGTCGGCGCTCATGCCGAGGGCTCGGGCTTCGGCGAGGAGGGGGCGGATGAACTCGACGTGGAACGTTTGACGACGCTCAGCGATGAGGGCGGCTCGGGCGCCGTCGGCGACGAACATGCCGATGCCGCGGCGCTTGTAGAGCACGCCGGCCTCGACGAGCAGGGTGATGCCCTTGAGGGCGGTGGCGGGGTTGATGCGGTGGAACGCCGCGAACTCGTTGATCGACGGCACCTGTGCGCCCTCCACCAGCGAGCCGTCGATGATCTGGTTCTCGATCTGCTCGGCGAGCTGCCGAAAGATCGGGCGACTGTCGTCCATGGCCACCTCCCTTCTTGTCGTGGAGCGCACACCCTCCGTATTGGTTAATTACTAGAGTAACTAACCAGACAACCGAGCGCGTGTCAAGCCGGCGCCCGACGCGCAGAAGCCTTGAGGGGGCGGGCGGGCGGTCGCGGGAGGCGCGTCGTCAGAAAGACCGCGGTCGCGCGCGCCACGACGGCACGGTGAGCAGGATCGCCGCTGCACTGAGGGCGAAGCCGAGCATCCCGAACAGGATCGACCCGGGGCTCTGCGTACCGCCCGCGACGAACGGCAGGTCGTCAGGCAGGCTGATGCCGACCGCGAAGAAGGGGGCGAACGCCGCGGCGACGATGGCGCTGCCGACGATCGCGGCGAGAGCGAGAAAACGGCGCGGGGCGAGAACGCGCTCGAGGGTGGGGCCGTCGAGGCGCCCCAGAACGGCGAGGCCACCGGCGAGGACGGTTCCGAGCAGGGCCCACACGGTGAGGGCGACGAAGAACCCGGTCTGCGCCACGTCGCCCCACGCCGCATAGGTCTGCTCAAGCGTCAGCTGACCCTGCGCGATCGCGAGCGGTTGCTCGATGGCGAGAGTCCAGGCACCGAAGGCGATGAGCCCGAGAAGGGCGAGCGCGGAGCCGGTGCCGATGCGGCGGCGCACGGCGGGGTCGGGCAGGGGCTCCGGCTCGAAGGGGTACAGGATGCGCTGCCGAGGCTCGAGCGGCGTGCTTCCGGCGCTGCCGGAGCCGTCCAGCTCGGCAGGCCGCAGGCCGCGCAGGCCGCGCGCGACCGCGGCGAGGTTGAGCGCCCCGCCGGCAAGGATGAGAGCGAGAGCGACCCAGCCGAGAGCGGCTCCCACCGGGAACACCCACCAGGCGAGGAGCGCGAACGGCACGAGTGCGAGGCACGTGAGCCCCCAGCGGAACAGAGCGGCAGCGCGCATCCTCATGATCTCCCCTCGACGAGCCCACTGTAGCGATACCGGCGTGGAGCGGCTCGGCCGCCACCAGGGCCCCGTACAGTCGCGTCGTGACCCACGGCGATCGATACGGCAGCGACGTGCTCTCCGGCGACTGGCGCGCGGCGGGCCGACGCGTCGTGCCCGACGTGCCCGCAGTGCGTGATCTCGTCGTCGAGCTGCCCGACGACGGTCTCGAGGGATCGGGCTTCGTCGGCACGGTCGTGCACGTCGGCGCGGGAAACGTGCACCTCGAGGACCGGCGAGGACGGGTTCGGGCCTTCCCACTGGGCGGCGGCTTCCTCGTCGACGGCGCGCCGGTTGCGCTCGTGAAGCCCGCGCCGTCGAGCGGAGCATCCGCAGGGCGCGCCCGCACGGCGAGCGGCTCCTTCGCCGTCGAGGATGCGCCCGCGCGGGTCGCCCGCGCGAGCCGCATCTGGGTAGAGGGCCGCCACGATGCGGAGCTGGTCGAGCAGGTGTGGGGCCACGACCTGCGCGTCGAGGGCGTTGTCGTCGAGTACCTCGAGGGCGTCGACCACCTGAGCGAGCGGCTGCGCGAGTTCGCGCCGGGCCCGGGGCGACGGGTGGGCGTGCTCGTCGACCACTGGGTGGCCGGGTCGAAGGAGGAGCGCCTCGCGCGCGAGGCGCTCGCGGGCCACGGGCGTGCGTCGGCGAGCAGCGTGCTCGTCGTCGGCCACCCGTTCATCGACGTGTGGCAGGCGGTGAAGCCCGAGCGGGTGGGCATCGCGGCGTGGCCGGACGTGCCGCGCGGCATCGACTGGAAGACCGGCACCTGCCGGGCCCTGGGGTGGCCCCACAAGTCGGCCGCGGATCGGGCGGCAGCCTGGCGGCGCATCCGCGGCAGCGTGCGCGGCTTCGCCGACCTCGAGCCGGCGCTGCTCGGCCGCGTCGAAGAGCTCATCGACTTCGTGACCGCCGACTAGGCAGACCTCAGGCTTTTCTCGCGGTTCACGACGCCTCGCACGTGTGCGAGCGTGCGAGGTGTCGGTGACGGTGCGAGGAGCGCGACCGGTGTCATCGGGCGACGAGTTCCGTCGGCTGAGAGCGACGCCCTGGCGACGCCCCGTGCCCCGAGAACGACGAAAGCCGCCCCACGTCGTCGGGAGGCGGCTGTCGTTCAGTCGGCGTCGGGCGGACCCGACGCGACGAGGGTGGAACTAGAGGGGACGGATGTTCTCCGCCTGCAGGCCCTTGGGGCCCTGCGCGACGTCGAACTCGACCTTCTGGTTCTCGTCGAGCGAGCGGTAGCCGCTCGACTGGATGGCGGAGAAGTGCGCGAACACGTCGGCGCTTCCGTCATCGGGGGTGATGAAGCCGAAACCCTTTTCGGCGTTGAACCACTTCACAGTGCCTGTCGTCATTGCTGACTCCTTGTTACTCACGGAGTTTCGACTGTCGAAACCACCAGTCGAACCACTCATGAATCCTGCTCTATACGAGAGCAACCTGCCGCTGTGACACTGCATGTTTCGGATCGCCGAGGCGTATCAACTTCATCGCTCACAGTAGTGCACAAAGGTGCACGGCAGAACATCCTTCACCGAGTTGTTATCGGGCTGTCATTCAGCACTTCCCTATGGCCGAGCCCTAGCGTGAAGGTCATTGAACCCTTGGGAGGACCCATGAGCTTCTTCGACCGCCTGTTCGGCGCCCCCACGCCCGAGCCGGAGCCCCGCGCGCAGGCCGCCAGCGGTGTGCGCGGCGACGACGAGCGCGCTGTCGAGCGCTACCGCTATCTGCTCGAGACGGCGCCCCCGGAGGCCATCGAGCAGGTGCACGCGGAAGCGTTCGCGAAGCTCACGCCCGAGCAGCGTCAGCTCGTCTTCGCGCAGCTCACCGAGAACGCGCCGGCGGGGGATGCGCCTCGCGCCGACGACCCGCAGTCTCTCGCGCAGGCGGCCACCCGGTCGGAGCTGCGGCAGCCGGGCACGATGGAGCGCTCGCTCGTCGGCCCGGGGTTCGGCCAGATGCTCGGTGCGTCACTGCTGGGCACGGTCGCGGGGTACGTGATCGGCTCAGCGATCGTGAGCGCCTTCCTGCCGCCGGTCGATGCGGGGCTCGCTGATGCCGGCGCGACCCAGGCGGGCGCCGACCCGGGCGCTGACCCGGGCGCTGATGCGTTCGGCGATGTCGGCGGCGGGTTCGGCGACTTCGGCGACTTCGGGTTCTGACATGCCTCGACCGCAGCGGCAGAAGCCGGGGCCCGGCCAGGAGTCGGTGTGGGACTACCCGCGGCCGCCACGGGTGGAGCCCGTGCACGCGCGCGTGACGATCGAGCTCGGCGGTCGACAGATCGCCGAGTCGACGCGGGCCGTGCGCGTGCTGGAGACGAGCCACCCGCCCGCGTACTACCTGCCGCCGGAGGACTTCGCGGCGGGTGCCCTGGTTCCGGCCGAGGGCACATCGTTCTGCGAGTTCAAGGGCCGAGCTCAGTACTACGACGTCGTGGGCGGTGACCTCTCGGCGCCGCGCAGCGCCTGGTACTACGCCAACCCGAGCCCGGGTTTCGCGTCGATCGCGGGCTTCGTCTCCGTCTACCCGGGCCGCATGGATCGCTGCACCGTCGACGGCGAGGTCGTGCAGGCGCAGGAGGGCGACTTCTACGGCGGCTGGATCACGGCCAACATCGTCGGTCCCTTCAAGGGAGCGCCGGGCACCTGGGGCTGGTAGCCGCACCGTGGTGATCGGGTGCCCTCACCCGGGCGAGGCTGAGCCCGTTTCGGGCTGCCGAACTGCGGAGGGCGGGCACCCGCTGGCAGGATGACCGGGTGACAGTCACCGCGCCGCGCTCCGTCGACATCCGCCGCTGGCGTCGCTATCTGGCCGACGAGCGCGCTGAAGCGGCGGTCTACCGCGACCTCGCAGCTCGCCGCGAGGGCGAGGAGCGCGCAATCCTGCTCGCCCTCGCCGACGCCGAGGGACGCCACGAGGCCCACTGGCTCGCGCTCCTGGGGGCTCATGCCGCCCGCGTTCCGGCGGTATCGCTGCGCACGCGCATCCTAGCCTTCTTCGCGCGGCGCTTCGGCAGCGTCTTCGTCCTGGCTCTCGCCCAACGCGCGGAATCGCGGTCGCCGTACGAGGGGGATGCCGATGCCACGGCCGCGATGGCCGCCGACGAGCGCATCCACGGCGAGGTCGTGCGCGGGCTCGCGGCGCGCGGACGGCAGAGGCTCGCGGGCTCCTTCCGCGCGGCGGTGTTCGGCGCGAACGACGGTCTCGTCAGCAATCTCGCGCTCGTGCTCGGCATCGGGGCGACGGGCGTGTCGACGGGCACCGTGCTCGTGACGGGGCTCGCGGGTTTGCTCGCGGGTGCGCTCTCGATGGGGGCGGGGGAGTTCGTGTCGGTGCGCTCGCAGCGCGAGCTGCTGGCGGCGTCCACGCCCGACCCGCATGCGCACACGGCGCTCGCCGACCTCGACGTCGACGCGAATGAGCTCGCGCTCGTGTACCGAGCCCGGGGCATCCCGGTCGAGGAGGCGGAGGTGCGAGCCCGGGCGGCCCTCGCCCGCACGAGTGAGGGTGCGAGCGCGCGGCTGACCTCGGCGGTCGCACCCGACGAGCACGAGGCGGTCGGCTCGGCGTGGGGTGCCGCAGGGTCGAGCTTCGCCTTCTTCGCCTCGGGTGCGGTCATTCCCGTGATCCCGTACCTGGTGGGTCTCAGCGGCCCGCTCGCCGTGTTGATGGCCGCGACCCTGGTCGGCGGCGCACTGCTGCTGACGGGAGCAGTCGTCGGTCTGCTGTCGGGCGCGTCGCCCGTCAAGAGGGCGCTGCGCCAGCTCGCGATCGGCTACGGCGCGGCCGCCGCTACGTACCTGCTGGGGCTCGCCTTCGGAGCGGCGTTCGTCTAGCGAACACCGGCAGCGCACCCCGATCAGGGTTTTCCCATGCTCGTGTCGTACGATGAAGGGTCGGCCACCCGGTCGGCACAGGAGCGAGTGATCCCGGTGTGAGTAAACCGCCGGACCTGTCACGGTGACCTCCGGCTCCCTCTGGAGCCCTTGCGCAATGACGTGCACCGACCGTGTCCACGGCCCCGATGGCCGCCACCAAGATTGCCGATACCTCTATGATCCACTCTCTCTACGTCTCTGCCGTGCGCGCGGCGCACCTCGACCCCTACCGCTTCCGTCACCGGATGCTCGTGGCCGCCGCCGCGCTGGTGGCGATCGCGGCCCTCCTGCCCTCCGGTGTGTCGGCGATCGCGGCGACCTCCACCGAGCGTGCCTCGGCAGAGCCGCCGAGCCAGACCTTCGAGGCGAGCGAGCTCGCGACGATGCCTCTCCTCGAGCGCGAGGAGGTCACCATGGACGTGCGCCCGCCGATCATCTTCCCCGTCGGTGACTACGCGGTGGCGAGCGGATTCGGACTGCGCGCGGCGGCATGCGATGCATGCTCGACCGACCATCGTGGAGTCGACTGGACTCTCGGGTACGGCACGCCGATCAAGGCCATGGCCGATGGAATCGTGTCGGAAGTGGGCACGCCGGGCGGCATCGCGGGCACCCTCGGGCACTGGATGACGATCGACCACATCATCGACGGCCAGCGCGTCACGAGCCTGTACGCCCACATGGTGCCCGGCTCGAACCCGCACCGCGCGGGCGACGAGGTGCGGGTGGGCGACGTCATCGGCCAGATCGGCACCTCGGGCGTCACCACGGCGCCTCACCTGCACTTCGAGTTGCACCTCGACGGAATCCAGGTCAACCCGCTGCCGTGGCTGAGGGCGATGGGCGCCGCAGGCTGACCCTGCTCTCCTGCGCTCTTCCCGAGAACCCAACCGCGCAGGCCACCGCTCCGAATCTCTCCTGCATAGACTGGCCCACACGCGTCAGCGTGAGGCCGCAGCCGACCCATCGCACGAGGAGAGCCCATGTCATTGGCAGCATTCGCCCGCCGCATCGAGCTGGAGACCCGGCCCATCCACCCAGACACGCGGAGGGCGCTCGACAAGCGCTGGGCGGAGCTGCCGGAGCATGCCAAGACACCCGAGCAACTGCTGGGCAAGTGCGCCGTCGGCTGCGAGGGGACGCACGGCGTGTTCCCCAAGTGCAACCTGACCTGCTCGCCCTGCTACCACTCGGCTGACGCGAACAAGGTGCGCATCGACGGCAATCACACCGTCTCCGAGGTCACGAAGCAGATGAACTACCTGCGCGAGGTGCGCGGCCCGCGCGCCCACGCTCAGCTGATCGGCGGCGAGGTCAGCCTGCTCGCGCCTGAGGATCACCGCGCTGCCCTCCAGGCGATGCGCGCCGTGGGCCGCGAGCCGATGTCGATGACGCACGGCGACTTCGACTATCAGTACCTCCTCGACGTCGTGCTCGATGAGACGGGCAAGCCCGCGTTCAAGAAGGTGTCGTTCGCGGCGCACTTCGACTCGCTCATGCGCGGCCGCACGGGCGCCGTGCGTCCGAAGAGCGAGGCCGAGCTGAACCCGTTCCGCGAGAAGTTCGCGCAGATGTTCCTCGACCTCAAGAAGCAGCACAAGGTCGACTCCTATCTCGCGCACAACATGACCGTGACGCCGACGAACCTCGATGAGGTCGAGGAGGTCACGCGCGACGTGCTGCAGATGCCCTACGACATGATGTCGTTCCAGCCTGCCGCCTTCATCGGCGACGACCGCCGCTGGAAGGAGAACTTCGAAGAGGTCACGATCGACGCGGTCTGGGAGCGCATCGAGGCGGGCGCAGGCCAGCGGTTGCCGCACAAGGCCGTGCAGTTCGGCGACCCCCGCTGCAATCGCCACACGGTCGGCGTCATGGTCGACGGCCGCTTCGCGAGTGTGCTCGACTCTGACGAGCCGAAAGACATCGCCGCTCGGGATCGCTTCCTGAAGCACTACGGCGGCATGATCTTCGGCGACATTCCGCGGTGGGCGCTCACGATCAAGGTTCTGCGCGCGATTCTCAGCCACCCACAGGATCTCCCGCCCCTTATCGGTCTGATGAACCGCATCGTCCGGCGCGGCGGCGGGTTGCGAGCGGTGCTGCGCGCTGCCCGCAAGGGAAAGGTGAGCTTCAAGACCTTCGTCGTGCACAACTTCATGGACGCCGAGCAGGTCAAGCCCGCCTGGGAGATGATGGAGAAGGGCATCGTCGCTGACGACCCCACGCTGCGGGAGACGCAGGAGCGACTCGGTTCGTGCATGTATGCGATGAGCCACCCCGAGACCGGCCGCCTGGTTCCGGCGTGCACGCAGCACTCGGTGCTCGACCCGATCGAGAACATCGGCCTGCGCAAGCTGCTGCCGCTCGAGCCCAAGGACAAGGCGGCGAAGAACAATGCCGCGACGGGCATCTCGAACGGCCGTGTCGACGAGCTCATGAAGGAGCCCGCCTCACGCTGGTAGCGCTCCTCCCACCGCCTCTCTAGAGGAGGGCGGGGGGTACGACCGTGCATGCTGAGCGTGGAATGTGCGCGGCGACCTCGTGCCCGACCGCGAGGGGCCGGCTCGCCGGCACCTCGGCTGCGAGCATGGCGGTTCCCACCGCGAGCTCGATCGCGGCGCGCGGGCCTCGCGCGTGCCGCGCCGTCACGACCGCCGCAACACCGGTCATGCCGCCGGGAGCCGGCACCGGGGGCGAGGCCAGGTGCACCGCCTCGTGGCGGACCACGAGCACACCCTCGCCGTCGGCCCACGACTCGCCCGCGGGCGCCTCGATGCTGCCGAGTGCTGAGTGGTGCACTCCCTGCCTCACCACGCCCTCCACCTCGATGCGGCCTCCCATCAGGCGCGCGACGTCGAGAGACGCCGGTCGTGTGTAGAGCCGTTCCACCGTGTCGTGCTGCAGCAGACGCCCAGAGCGCAGCAGCGCGACCCGGTCCGCGACGATCGCCGCTTCGTCCCGATCGTGCGTGACCATGACGACGGTGGGCCGCAGTCGCTCCCGCAGCGCACCCAGCAGATCGTGCATGTCGGCCCGCAGCTCGGGGTCGAGGGCGCTGAACGGCTCGTCGAGCAACAGCACGCGCGGCCGAGCAGCGAGAGCGCGGGCGAGTGCGACGCGCTGCTCCTGGCCGCCGCTCAGTGCCGTGACCGGTCGGCTTCCGAAGCCCTCGAGCTGCACGAGCGCCAGGAACTGGCGCGCATCCTCTCTCGCTTCGCGGCGGGGCGTGCCGGCGACGGTCGCGGCGAACGCGACATTGTCGAGCACGCTCAAGTGGGGAAAGAGGAGCGGGCGCTGGAAGACCATGGCCATGCCACGGCGCTCCGGCGCGACGCCGGCGACATCGGCGCCGTCGACGAGGATGCGACCGCTCGTGGGCGTGTCCAGTCCCGCGATCGCCCGCAGCACGCTGCTCTTGCCCGAGCCCGACGGGCCGAGGATCGCGAGGCATTCGCCTGCCTCCACGGTCAGGGTCACGTCGTCGACAGCGGCGGTGCGGCCGTCGAAGCTCTTGGTCAGCGCGTCGAGGTGCAGGGTGGTGCTCACAGGAAGCCCTTCTCCGATCGGGCGAGCGGCGAGGCGCTCGGGGTGCGGGTGCCGCCGGCGTAACGCCGACCGAAGCGGCCGAGCGCGAGCAGCAGCAGCAGGGGCGGCACGATCGCGCTCAGGGAGAGCACCGCGACAATCGCGTCGTTGCCGACCCCCGCGGCGAAGGAGCCCACGAGGAAGGGCAGTGTCACGATGGTGCCGCCGCCCACGAGCACGGTGATGACGTAATCGCTCCAGCCGACGAGGAAAGCCAGGAAGGCGGCACGCGCGAGACCCGGAGCGATGAGCGGCACGTGCACCCTCCACAGCACCTGCCAGCGGGAGGCCCCCAGGGTGCGCGCTTCTTCCTCGAAGGCGAGGTCGTGAGCGGCGTAGGTGACGCGCATCGTGTACACCGTGTAGGGCAGGGCGGCGGCGACGAGCAACAGCAGCACACCGACGATCGCGGGCACGCGCAGGCGAAGGAGGACGACCGTGAGGCCCATCACGGCGACGAAAGCCGGAAGGGCGAGGGGCGAGAGCAGGATGCCGCTCACGAGCCGCGGCGCGGGCACCGAGCCCACGGCGAGGGCTCGAGCCGCCATGGCTCCCACCGGCGTTGCGATGGCGGCGACCGCGAGGCTCAGCACCAGCGAGCGCCCGAACGCCTCGACACCGCCCTGCTCGAGCGCGGTACTGAGACCGTCGAAGCCCCACTGCGTGGGCAGCGGGGCGGGGAACGACCAGCGGTCGGCGACCGACCACAGCAGCAGAGGCACGAGGGGCAGCGCGAACCAGAGCGCGAGCATCCCGCTGAGGATGATGCGCGCAGCGCGGCCTGCCGGGCGCGGCCGCATGAGCCCGCGAGATGTCGCCTGACTGTCGGGCGTGACGCGCTGGCCGTACGGGATCATCATGGTCATCGCTCAGCCCTACTTCCACAGCGGCGTGCGCCGCAGCGCCGCCATGCCGAGCGCGACGACGGCGAGCGCGATGACGGTCGTGACCACCGCGACAGCAGCCGCCTCGGGCCGTGCGGTGAGGCTGATCGAGGTGAACAGGCGGAAGGCGAGCACGGGCAACGGCTCGGGGTAGGGCCTGCCCAATAGCCAGGCCACCTCGTAGGAGCCCAGCGTGTAGACGAAGATGATGATCGCGCTCACGATGACGGCGGGGCGGGCGAGCGGGATGACGACGTGCCGCAGGCGGCGGGCGCGGGATGCGCCGAGCAGCGCTGCAGTCTCGTCGTAGCGGGCGACACGACTCGCGAGCACCCCGGCGACGACGAGAGCGACGAACGCTGACTCCTTCCACGTGTACTCGAGCACGACGGCGATCCACCACGTGCCGCCGACGATGTCGGGCCACTCGGTTCCCGGGATGCCGAACAGGCGCGGGATGATGCCCGCATCGCTCAGCAGAAGGCCGACGGACGCCGCGCCCACGAGGTGCGGGATGGGGATCGTGAGGGCGCTGAGGCCCGCGACGAGCCGACCCGTCGTGCGACCCTGCGTGATGACGAGTGCGGCGGTGAGGCCGATGATGCACGAGAGCACTGTCGAGGCGGTTGCGATGGCGAGCGAGAGGCCGATGCCGCGCACGAGATCGTCGCCGTTCGCGACATAGGCGTCGAGGCTCAGCGACGCGTCGCCCACGAGGGGCAGCAGGCCGAGGCTCTGCACGAGGGAGACACCGATGCCTCCGCCCACGACGAAGAGCGCAATGAGAACTGCAGGGGCGACGAGCGCGATCGACGACCAGCGGCGGGAACCCCTCGGGGGGGCTCCCGCCGCCGGGCGGTCGAGCGCGGTGATGGTCGGCCCTACCGCGCGAGCACCTGCGCGCGCCAGGCCTCGTCGATGGGCGTGACCCAGGCGGCGGCGAGCTCGGGGTTGGCGTTCTCGCTCAACACGTCGTAGCTCGGCACGACGGGCGAGTCGGGCAGGGCCTCGAAGAGCGCGCGGTCCTCGTCACTCAACCGATCGAGGTCGAGCACCGTGAACTGGCCCCAGACGTCGGGCTCGGCCTTGGCGACCTGCTGCTCGACCGACAGTGCCAGGTTGGCGACGACCATCGCGCCAGCCTTGCTGCCCGAGGTCGAGGCGAGGCCGAGGAAGCTCGCGTTGCCGACGGTGCCCTCCTCGAGCGTCAGCACCCTCGTACCGGCGGGGTAGGTGCCGTCCGCGACGAGATCGGTGAGCGTCGCCGGCCCGTAGGTCATCGTGAAGTCAACCTCACCGTTGGCGTACAGCTCGTTGAGCTCGTTCGAGTTCTGCGGATAGGTCTCGCCGCCGCGCCACAGCGAGGGGGCCAGGTTATTGAGCTCCTCGAAGAGCGCCGGGGTGAGCTGCTCGAACGCTTCCTCGCTGTAGGCGAGCGGCACGTTCTCGTAGCCGCCGTTGACGCTGTAGAGCACCTCGCGCACGAACACCGAGCCCGTGAAGTCCGGTGGCGCAGGGTAGGTGAAGCGCCCCGGGTTGGCGCGAGCCCAGTCGAGCAGCTCGTCGAGCGTGCTCGGCACGTTCGTGACGGTGTCGCTGTTGTACACGAAGGTGAACTGCGCCTTGTGCCACGGAGCCTCGCAGCCGTCGACCGGGGTGCCGAAGTCGTCGAGCAGCAGCGGGTCAGCGGGGTCGGTGAGCGCCATGTTCGGCAGCAGATCGGTCCAGCCGCACTCCCAGGCGCCCGCCTCCTTGCCCGTTCCGAAGTTGTTGCCGTTCACCCAGACGAGGTCCACCTCGCCGTCGGTCTCGCCCGCCTGCACCTCGCTGAGGATGCGGTTGAGAGCATCGGGGGTGTCGGCGATCGGAACCTGCTCGAGCGTGACGCCCTGCTCGGCGGCAGCGGGAACGAGCACGTCGTTGACGTAGGCGTTGCCCTGCTCATCACCGCCGTACATCCACAGCTTCACCGTCTGACCCTGGGCCGCCTCGACGACCTCCTCCCACGATGCGTAGTCTTGGTCGTCCACTGGACGGGCATCTGCCGAGCAGGCGGCGAGCGCGGCGACGAGGCCGAGCGTCAGGCTCGCAGCGAGGCCGGCGCGAGCGCGGTGGTGACTGTTCACGATTCTCCTTGGCGGTGGGTGGAAGGGCTGGCGAGCTGCGCGCGGTCGTGAGCGATCGCGTCCATCTTCATGCTCCTACACTGACTGATGATGAGCGGTGTCCCAGTATCTCCCGCCCGAGGCGACAGTGGCGCTCGTCGTCGCGGCGTGATTCTGCGTGCCGTCACTCTGACAGTATTCGTCGCCCTCGCCATCGCGGTTGGGGTTCTCCTTCCCCTTCCCCAGTTGGAGGACGTTCGTGGCTGGACGGCCGAGCTGGGGCCTGCGGGAGGCGTCGGCTTCGCCCTGCTGTACGCGGCGATCACGCTCACTCCCGCACCCAAGAACGTGCTCTCCGTGGCCGCCGGCCTGCTCTTCGGTTTCGGCGCGGCGCTCGCCGCGGTCTACGCGGGGGCGCTCGCGGGTGCTGCGGTGGCCTTCGCGCTCGGCAGAACGCTCGGCCGCGACGCGGTGGAGCACTTCACGGGCGCCCGCGTCGCGCGTCTCGACGACATCCTGCGCCGCCGAGGGCTTCTCGCCGTGATCGGTGTGCGGCTGATCCCCGTGCTGCCCTTCACCGCGATCAACTACGGAGCAGGCCTCACGGCGGTGCGGCGTCGCGATTACGCGCTCGGCACCGCCCTGGGCATCCTTCCCGGCACCGTCGCCTACGTGGCGCTCGGCGCCTACGGGCTCGAGTTCGGCTGGCCCGCGTGGACGGCTGTCGGACTGCTGGGCGCGCTGACCGTGGCCGGGGCGGTGTTCGCTGGCCTCCGTCGCCGTCGCGCGGTCCAGCAGCCAGCCGCTCCGGCGGACATCACCCGGCCGGCCTCCGCCGACCAGGGGGAGCGCGCCTGATGCTCGACCGACCCCTGCGCTCCGTGCTCGCCCGACCGGTCGACGTGCTGGCTCGAGCTCTCGACCGCCCCTGGGTGTCGCCGAACGGACTCACGATGACGGGTCTTGCGCTCGGACTCGCCGCCGCCGCCGCCGCCGCACTGCAATGGTGGGGTGCGGCTCTCGTCCTGTGGCTCGTGTCGCGCGTGGTCGACGGGCTCGACGGCGCTCTTGCGCGCCTGCGCAGATCAGACGGGCGTGCTGGCGAGAGCGAAGCGGGCGGCTTCCTCGACATCACCGCCGATTTCGTCGCCTACGGAGCGACGGTCGTCGGAGTCGCCGTGGGCGCTACGGCGGCCTTCGCGGCGCCGTGGTGGCCGTTCCTACTGGTCCTGTTCGCGTACTACATCAACGGCACGGCATTCCTCGCGTTCTCGTCGATCGCCGAGCGCACGGGCCGAACGATCGACGACGGCCGCTCGCTGTCGTTCCTCGGTCGCATCGCGGAGGGCACCGAGACGATCGTCGTGCACAGCCTCTGGTTCATCCTTCCCTTCTGGGCCGCTCCGATCGCCGTCGGCTGGGCGGCGCTCGTGGCCGTGAGTGCGGTGCAGCGCATGATCGCGGGCTTCCGCGCTCTGCGCTGAGGCAGGATGCTCGGCGCCGGTCGCGTGGCCCCTCGTCACCCGCCGGCCACCTCGTCACTCCGTTCGTGACACATCACGCCGTACGTTCGACGTGATGTGTCACAAACGCCGCGGTCAGCGGGTGGCGAGTCGGCGAAGCCGGGCGAGCAGCCCGATCACGGTGGCGAGGGCGCCCCGCTCCAGGCGCGAGCGCACGTCGGCGATCGCCGCGTTCCACAGTGCGTCGCTGTAGGTCGGGTAGGGGTGGGTGGCGCTGGAGATCGCGCTCGTGGTGAGGCCCGCGCTCACGGCCAGGCAGGCCTCCCCGAGGGACTCGCCCGCTCGGGGCCCGACGATGGTGGCCCCGCGCACGCGGCCGCGACGGTCGATCACGAGTCGGGTGAAGCCGCTCGTCTCGCTCTCCGCGATCGCGCGGTCGGTGTGCTCGTGCCGAATCTCGCTCACGGTGCACCCGTGGGAGGCGGCATCGTCGGGCAGCACGCCGACCGCGCCGACCTCGGGGTGGGTGAAGGTCACTCGCGGCACAGCATCACGGTCGATGCGCCGACGCAGGCCGAGCACCGCGTTGGTCGCCGCCGTGCTGCCGCCGACGCCGGCAAGGTGGGTGAAGGCCGGGAGCCCGGTCACATCACCAGCGGCCCAGATGCGTCGATTGCTCGAGCGCAGCGCATCGTCGACGTCGACGTAGCCCCGATCGTCGAGTCGCACGTGCGCGGCCGCGACGTCGAGGTCGTCCACTCGGGGGGTGCGCCCGAGGGCGACGAGGATGCGGTCGAAGGCCACCTCGCCGCCGACCGAGAGTGCCGCGGTGCCGCCGCCGCCCGGGGCGGGCTCGACCGACTCGAGCTCCGTGCGCGTGCGCACGTCGACGCCGTCGGCCGTCAAGGCAGCCTCGACGACCGCCGACGCGGCCTCATCCTCCTTCGGCAGGAGGCGCGCGTTGCGCTGCACCAGGGTCACGCGCGATCCCAACCGGGCAAACGCCTGCGCCAGCTCGCAACCGATGGCACCACCGCCGAGCACGAGCAGCCGGTCGGGGAGCTCGTCGATATCCCACACCGTCTCGCTCGTGAGCGCCTCGACGCGCTCGAGCCCGTCGATGCCGGGCATGACGGGCGCCGAGCCCGTGGCGATGATCGCCTGCCCGAAGCGGATGCGCTGACCGTCGACCTCCGCTTCGCGGCGGCCCACGAAGCGCACCGAGCCGCGCTCGACCCGAGCGCCGACGGACTCGAGCGCCTCAGGGGAGTCGTCCGGCTCGATCGCGCTGATCGCATCCCGCACGTGCCGCATGACGGCGGCGAAGTCGACCGCCACGACGCTCGCGCTCACGCCGAGCTCGGCGCTGGTGCGTGCGCGCGTGGCGGCGTCGGCGGCGGCGATCAACGACTTGGAGGGCACGCATCCGGTCCACAGGCAGTCTCCGCCCATGCGGTCACGCTCGACGAGCAGAACGTCGGCGCCGAAGCGCGCCGCTGTCTTCGCCGCGACGATGCCGGCGGTGCCGCCGCCGATCACGAGCAGGTCGACGGCGCGTTCGGAGCGAGTCTGAGTCATGCGCCGAGAGTATCGCTCTGCTCTGGCGTGCGCGTGAACGGCAGTGCCCACCGCCCTCGTCGGGTGCCGCCGTTGCTACGCTGACCAGTCGTGACCACTCTTCGCGACAGCGACGCATCCCCGGAGTACCGGGTTCGGCCGCTCTCCGCGGCGGACGCAGCCTTCCTCCAGCCGCTCAACGATGCCGCCGCTCCTGCTGTTCCCCTCACTCCGGTGCCGCAGCTCGCCGCCCTCATCGCTCTGTCGTCGCTCGCCCTCGGCGTCGAGAGGGGCGACGGCTCCCTCGTGGGCTTCGTGCTCGCACTCGCGCCCGGTGCGGACTACGCGAGCGAGAACTACCGCTTCTTCGAGTCGCGCGACGTCGACCACCTCTACGTCGACCGCATTGTCATCGCCGATGAGGAGCGCGGCCACGGGCTGGGGGCGCTTCTCTACGATGCCGTCTTCGACGCGGCGCGCGAGCAGGGCCGCGCCGAGGTGACCTGCGAGGTCAACCTTGACCCGCCGAATCCCGGCAGCATGGCCTTCCACCGTCGGCGAGGCTTCCGCGAGCTCGGCAGCCAGCCCACGAAGGGCGGCACCGTGACCGTGGCTCTCCTGAGCGCGCCGCTGTGACGCCGTCGGCACGGGGGCCTGCCTCCGACGAGTCGGCGGCGGCGCCCCTCACCGTCTCGATCGTCATCCCCGCGTTCAACGAGGAGCTCACGATCGGGCCGTGCGTGCTGGCCGCTCTCGCGCAGACCGTGCCAGCGCACGAGATCATCGTGGTCGACAACCGGTCGTCGGATCGCACGGCGGAGATCGTCGCGGAGCTGCAGGTCGAGCATCCGGATGCTCCTCTGCGGTACCTCCGGCAGTTCGACGAGCAGGGCCTCGTGCCCACGCGCAATCTCGGTCTCGACGCCGCGACCGGGCAGGTGATCGGGCGCATCGATGCCGACTCCGTGCTCGAGCCGACCTGGGTGGCGGAGGTGCAGCGGGCGTTCGCCGACGAGTCGGTGGCGGCGGCCACCGGGCCGGTGATCTACTACGACATGCCGTTGCGGCGATTCGGTCTGAAGGCCGACGACACCCTCCGGCGGGCCATGCTTCTGCTCGCTCGCGAGTATCACTTCGTCTTCGGCAGCAACATGGCGCTGCGCGATTCGGCCTGGCAGCGCATCCGCGGGGAGGTGTGTCGGGACGAGGAGGACCTCTTCCACGAGGACATCGACATTTCCGTGCACCTGCACGACTGCGGGCTCAAGGCCGTCTACGTGCCGACGATGGTGACCGGGATGTCGGCCCGGCGCATCGACGACAGCCCCCGCGACTACTACTCGTACGTGGGTCGGTTCGATCGCACCTACACGCACCATCGTGTGCGCAACCGCGCCCTGCGGGTGCCCGCCTGGGTGTTCCTCGCCGTCTACCCGGCGCTCAAGGGCATCCGCTGGGGGCAGAGCGAGATCGCGGCGCGGCGCCGGCCCGGCGTGCCGCCGACGGGGCCTGAGCTCGCCCCCGCTCAGTAGCGCAGGATCGCGACGGGATGCTCGATCTCATCCTCCTCGTCGACGAGGTGGATGCTGCCGCTCGCGCTGACCGTGTCGGCCACGAGCTCGGCGAGGCTCTCGTCCGGCTCATCAAGGCTCGACCGAGGCACGAAGAGCGACTCCACGCGGCCGTCTCTCGCCGCCGAGCGCACCGCACCCGGCCGGCTCGCACCGCGGCCGTCGCCCGAGCCGACGAGGGAGCGATAGCGGTCGAGCAGCTCGCGAAGGCTCTCTTCCGCCGCGGGCCGCAGCGCCTCCCACGCGCGCTCGTGCAGCTCCGTCTCGTCGAGACCGTCGGGATTCACCTCCACGTCTGCCGTCAGCAGTCCGGTCGGCCGCAGCCGACCGATGATGTCGGCGCCCGCGAGAAGCACGACGGGGGGCTTCTCCGCGGCCGTGACCCGCTCGAGCTCGCTCGCAATCCTCTGCACGAAGTCGTCGACACGGGTCTCCCGCCACTCGGGTGGGCCGTCTCCGTAGACCTGCGCGCGGCTGATATTGGCCGAGCCGGTGTTGGGGCGTGCGGGAGGACTCGCCTGCGCGGGCGCCTCGTAGTCGTTCTCGGCGGCGTCGTCGTCGACACCTGCGGGAAGGTCGACCTCGAGCTCGGTGAGGCTGTCGCGCGTCGCGCGGTAGAGGTGCGCGCCCGAGGCTGTCGCGGTGAGCACGAGAGCGCTGTCGTTCTCGACGACGAGGCGAAGGAGCGGCGCGGAGTGGAATCGTCCCCCCACGACGACGCGCTCATCCAGGGCGAAGGGGACCCTGTGCACGTGCACGCCCTCACCGCTCGCGAACACGGCCAGACCCGCGCTCTGGTGCTGCCAGAAGTCGTGATCGTCGAGCAGGTCGCGCGCGGGCGCGAGCATCGCGTCGATGCCGTCGTCGTCGATCCCGGAGTGCGAGAGCCCTCGCTCGGCCTCACGAAGGGCATTGCCGAAGCGGATGGGGTTCTGCGTCGTTTCCGTGCCCGTGATGTGCATGGGCAGAAGAATGGAGACACCCGGATCGGGCGTCGCGATGATGAGCTCGGTCACGTCGGCTCGACTGATCATGCTGCGCTCCTCTCGTCGGCGCCGCGCGCTGGCCTCGGCGCGGGGCGGCCCACGATAGCGAGGTCGTCTGGGCGGCTCTCAGGTTTCGCCCAGCTCTCGGCGGGTCGGCGAGCCGTCGCCCGCGGCGGTGACGGCCTCAGTCGCTGGGACGCTCGCGCGGCAGCCACTCCGCGGCGAGCACGGCCGCCTGCGTGCGTCGCTGCATGCCGAGCTTCGCGAAGATCGCGCTCACGTTGTTCTTGACCGTCTTCTCGGCGAGGAAGAGCCTGGCACCGATCTCCCGGTTCGAGAGCCCTTCGGCGATGAGCGCCAAGACGTCCTTCTCGCGCGGTGTGAGCGCGTCCAAAGGGGAGGGACCGTCGACGGTCTGGGTCAACCGCGCGGTGACGCGCTCGGTCACGCCCGGCTCGAGCAGCGACTCCCCGGTCGCGACGCGCCGGATCGCATCCACGAGTGCAGACGCCCTCAGCTCTTTGAGCAGATAGCCGTTGGCGCCGGCCAGCACGGCAGCGAGCACGGCCTCGTCGTCGTCGTACGACGTGAGGATCAGGCAGCCGATATCGGGGTCGAGGGACTTCACATCGCGACAGACGTCGATGCCGCTGCCGTCCGGGAGGCGGCCGTCGAGCACGGCGACGCGGGCTCCCGAGGCGAGGATCGCCGCGGCAGCACCTCGGGCGAGGCCCGCTTCGCCGACGACGACGATGCCGTCCTCGTGCTCGAGGAGATCGCTGAGACCACGGCGGACGATTTCGTGGTCGTCGAGGAGGAAGACGCTCACGGGCACACTCATCGTGCCTCCCACGGTACCGTCCAGCTGACCACGGTGCCGTGCGGATCCGCACCCGTCACGGCGAACTCTCCCGCGCGCTGCCGGGCTCGGGCGGCCAGATTGTCGAGGCCGCTGCGCCGAGAGTGCGCGGCGATGCCCACGCCGTCATCGGCCACGGTGACGGTCACCTGAGCCCCGCGCACGGCGATCGAGACGGCCACGCGGGAAGCGCGTGCGTGCCGGACGGCGTTCGAGAGGCTCTCCCGAACGACCGCCGCTACCTCGTCGCCGAGCTCGGTGTCGACGAGGGTGTCGACCGGGCCGGAGAACTCGAGCCGCGAGTCGAGCTCTTCGCCCTCGAGGGTCTGGCGCACGAGCGTGGTGATGCGGGTGCGCAGGCTGTAGTCGCTCGCTCCCGCAGGCGAATCCAGCCGGTAGATCGCGTGGCGAATCTGACGGATCGTCGCATCGATCGCTTCGACCTGGGCCGCGAGGCGGCCGCCCACCGGGGTGCGTGGATCGCCGACGACGCTCTGGAGCGAGAGGCCCACGGCGAACAGGCTCTGGATGACATGGTCGTGGAGGTCGCGCGCGATGCGGTCGCGCTCGTCGGCGAGGGCGATGCGCTCCTCGTCGCTGCGAATGCGGGCGAGCTCGCGCGCGATCGCGACGGAGCGCGCGAACCGCGTGATCGTCTCGCGCTCCGCGGCGGTGAAGGGGTGCCCGCGCTCGCCGCGCGCGACGGCGAGGGCACCGGGCTCCCCGTCAGGACCGCCCTCGAGAGGAACGATGAGCACGGGGCCGACCGGGGATCCGGCGGCGCGCCGCAGCAGTTCCGTTCGCGCATGCTCGTGAGCGTCGTCCGACGAGTCGATCGCGACGACCGTCGCGGTGCCGGTGAGCTCCGACACCACGTCCGTGACGGCTGTCAGATCGTCGGGGCCGAGCTCGCCCGCCAGCAGTCGCTGGTTGAGGCGCTCCGAGGCGGCGAGCCAGCGCCGGTCATCCCGCGATTGCTCGTATTGGCGGGAATTCGCGATCGCGGTGCCCGCCATCGCGGCGAGCGAGGCGATGACCGCCTCGTCCACATCGTCGAACGGGCCGTCGGCGCGCTCGGTCAGGTACAGGTTGCCGAACACGGCGTCGCCGACCGGAATCGGCACACCGAGAAACGATCCCATGGGTGGATGGTGCGCGGGGAACCCCACCGACCGCGCATCATCGGCCAGACGATCGAGCCGGATGCTCTTCCGCTCGCTGATGACGGCGCCGAGAATGCCCTTGCCGCTCGGGGGAGGTCCGAGCGCCGCCACCTGCTCAAGCGTGAAGCCGTCGTGGAGGAAGCGCTCGAGCCCGCCGTCCGGGGCGATGACGCCGAGGGCGCCGTAGCGCGCGCCGACGAGCTCTCGGGCGACCTCGACGATCCTCTGCAGGGCAGCGGTGAGGTCGAGCTCCTGCGTCACCGACCCCGCGGCGCTCAGCAGCACGGCGAGCCGATGGTGCCCCTCCTCGGGGCTCGAGGCACGGTCGAGCACGCGTCGTACGAGTGCTTCGATCGCGACGCTCGTCGTCGGGCTCGTCAGCGGCGGGCGCCGCGAGGATGACGTCACGGGGCTCCGTCGGGATGGTTCATCGAACGGTCGACCGCACGGCGCTCCGCCCCCACCGGAATCGGCGTGAGGCGCCCCTCGGGGGCGTCCTTGACGAGGAACGGCCTCAGCTCCACCGGCTCGATCTCTGCGTCGCGTCGCTTCGCCTGACGGCCGCGGTAGATGAGGTTGAGCACCTCGACGCTGATCGCGAAGGCGATCGGGCCGTAGATGAGTGCCTTGTCGACGTGGACGTCGAGGCCCTCGGCGATGAGGGTGGTGCCGATGAGCACCAGGAAGGCGAGCGCCAGGATCTTCACGGTGGGGTGCTTGTTGACGAAGTCGCTGATCGTCTTCGCGGTGAAGAGCATGAGGACGATCGCGAGGACCACGGCGGCGATCATCACCCACAACTCGTCCACCATGCCGACCGCCGTGATGACCGAGTCGAGTGAGAAGACGATGTCGATGAGGAGGATCTGCACGATCACCCCGCCGAAGGTCACCGCCTTGCTCGGTGCGCCCGACGCGTGCTCCTTCTCGCCTTCCAGCTTCTCGTGAATCTCGATGACCGCCTTGTAGACGAGAAACAGTCCTCCGATGATCAGGATCAGGTCTCGGCCCGAGATGCCCATACCGAGCACGCTGAACAGATCGGCCGTGAGACCGATGATCCAGCTCGCCGCGAAGAGCAGGGCGATGCGCATGAGCATTGCGAGCGAGAGACCGGTGATGCGCGCGCGATTCTGCTGCTCCGGAGGAAGCTTGCTCGCCAGGATGGAGATGAAGATGACGTTGTCGATGCCCAGGAGGATCTCCAGGACGAGCAGCGTCGCGAACGCGATGAGCAGCTCGGGGCTGAAGACGAAGTCGAGTTCCATGCCCGCGATCCTAGCGAGTGCGGATACACTGGCGTTCGTACACGGGAGTCCGGTGGAACCGGGCTGAGAGGAAGCGTAAGAGACGCTTCGACCGTCGAACCTGATCCGGATCATGCCGGCGCAGGGAGGACTCCATCTCACATCACCCGTGCCGCACCGATTCGCGGGCCGTGCGAGCGTGCCCGCGCAGAGCGAAAGGCACACCCTCATGGCTGCTCCAGAACCCGCCACCGCCACCGCCACCAGCTCCCCCCGCCCCTCGATGCGCTGGAGGGTCGTCGACATCGTGATCGCGAGCGTCCTCGGCGTCGCCGGCGGGCTCGTCTTCGTGCTGTGGAACCTCGCCTACAACCCCGTCACGGCGCCGCTGGAGGCCTTCCTGCCTGGCCTGCAGGCGCTCTTCCACGGCGTCTGGCTCTTTCCGGGCGTGCTCGTCGCCCTGATCGTGCGTAAGCCCGGCGCGGCGCTGTACGGCGAGATCGTCGCGGCGAGCGCCTCGGTGCTCATCAGCGGAACCGAGTGGGGCCCCCTCACGCTGCTCTCCGGCCTCGTGCAGGGTCTCGGTGCCGAGCTCGTTCTCGCGATCCTTCTCTACAAGGCTTGGGGCCTCGTACCGGCGATCGTCGCCGGGGCGGGCGCCGGCGTGGGCATGGTCGTCCTCGACCTCATCGTCTGGTACCCGGGCGCGGCTGTCGAGTTCGCCATGATCTATGCCGTGAGCGGCATCCTCTCGGGAGCGGTGTTCGCCGGCCTCGGCTCCTGGCTGATCATGCGCGGGCTGGCCCGCACGGGCGCGCTCAGCCGCTTCGCGGCCGGACGCGAGCTCGGCTCGCGTGCCGAATCCTGACGCGATGACGCGGGACGCGGCGCACGGGGAATCCCCGCACGCCGCGTCCCTCGCCGCGCACGACTGGAGCTGGACCCCCGCCGGCCGGCGCCAGCCCGTGCTCGACGGCCTCGACGTGAGCATCTCGCCCGGCGAGCGGGTGCTGCTGCTGGGAGCCTCCGGCAGCGGCAAGTCGACGCTGCTGCAGGCGTGGGCGGGCGTGCTCGGCGGCGACGATGAAGGTCTGCAGCGTGGCGCACTGACCGTCGACGGCATCGCGGTCGGCGCCGTGCGGGGACGCACGGGCCTGCTGCTGCAGGATCCCGATGCACAGCTCGTGCTCGCGCGCACCGGTGACGATGTCGCCTTCGGGCCCGAGAACCTCGGCGTACCGCTCGAGACGATCGCGCACCGTGTGCCGGAGTCTCTCAGCGCGGTGGGACTCGAGGGAGTGAGTACCGACCACGACACGACCCGGCTCTCGGGCGGCCAGAAGCAGCGGCTCGCTCTGGCGGGTGTGCTGGCGATGCGCCCCGGCGCGCTCCTGCTCGATGAGCCGACGGCGCAGCTCGACCCGGCCGGGGTGCACGAGGTGGCCGCGGCGGTGGCAGGGCTCCTCGAGCACCGGCAGATGACGCTCGTCGTCGTCGAGCACCGCGTCGACGTGTGGGCGCCGCTCGTCGACCGCGTCATCGTGCTCGAGCAGGGTCGGGTCGTCGCCGATGGTCCGGTCGCGCGCGTGCTGCGGGATCGCGGCGTGCCGCTCGCGCGCGGAGGCGTGTGGGTTCCCGGGCACGAGCCCGAGCATCCTGCTCCGGCTCCACGGCCGCCCGGCCAGACGCTCCTCGCGGCGCGCCACCTCGCCCTGCGCCAGCCCGGCGGCGAGGTCTTCGCGCGGGGGATCGACCTCGAGGTGCGTGCAGGTGAGGTCGTCGCGCTCACCGGCCCCAACGGGTCGGGCAAGAGCACACTGCTGCTCGCCCTTGCTGGGCTCATGCCCAGCGCCGACGGGCGCGTGGAGGTCGCGCAGCACGGCGAACCGGCCGGGTGGAGCTCCCGCGAGCTGGTCGCGCGGCTCGGCGTCGTGTTCCAGAACCCCGAGCATCAGTTCGTCAGCGCCACCGTGCGCGACGAGCTCGCCGTGGGGCCCCGGGCGCTCGGCGAGGAGCCCGCGCGCATCGAGCAGCGGGCGGTTGCGCTGCTCGACCAGCTGCGGCTCGCGCCCCGCGCCGGGGCGAGCCCGTACACCCTGAGCGGTGGCGAGCAACGTCGCCTCTCCGTGGCGACGGCCCTCGCGACGGCGCCGCCGATCCTGCTGCTCGACGAGCCCAGTTTCGGGCAGGATTCTCGCACCTGGGCCGAGCTCGCCGCACTGCTCGCGGCGCACCGCGACGCCGGAGGTGCGGTCGTCATGGCGACGCACGATCGCGCCCTCGTCGACGCACTGCACGCCCGCGAAGTGCGCCTGCCGCCCGTCGACCACGCGTCCACTCCCGTTGCGCCGCGCCAGACTGCTCGACCGCCGCTCGTCGACCGCATCAACCCCGTGGCGGCGCTCGCGGCCTCGCTCATCCCCGCACTGCTGCTGGTCATCTCGATCGACCCGGTCTCCGCGGCGACGGCGCTCGCACTCCAGCTGCTGCTGCTTCCACTGCTCGGGGTGCCCGTGCGCACGCTCGCGCGCCGGAGCCTCCCCATCCTCATCGCGGCCCCTTTCACGGCGCTCACGATCGTGCTCTACGGGCGACCCTCGGGCGAGGTGTACGTCGAGTTCCTGCTCGTGCGCATCAGCGACGGCTCGATCGAGCTCGCCCTCGCGACTCTGCTGAGGGTGCTCGCCATCGGTCTGCCCGCGATCGCGCTCTTCTCGCGACCCGACGCGACCCGCCTGGGTGATGCCCTCGGCCAGACCCTGCGGCTGCCAGCCCGTTTCGTGCTCGGTGCGGTCGCTGCTCTGCGCCTCGTGACGCTGCTGCGCGGCGACGCGGCGACGCTCGAGCGGGCGCGCCGCGCCCGAGGCCTGGGCGACCGCGGGCGCATCCGCCGGTTCGCCGGCATCCTGCTCGGGCTGCTCGTGCTGTCGCTGCGGCGCGGCTCCGCTCTCGCCATCGGCCTGGAGGCCCGCGGGTTCGGCGCGCCCGTTCGCCGCACCTGGACGCGCCCCGCCACGTGGACGGCGCTCGACACGGTCGTCGTCGTGTTCGGGATGCTCGTCTCGAGCGTCGCGCTCGCCGTGGCCGTGTTCACGGGAAGCTTCACGGGTGTCCTCCGCTGACGGCGCCCGCCCGCGACTCACCCTCGTCGACGGGCGGTCGGGCTCGGGCAAGACCACCTGGGCCACCGCGCTCGCAGGGGCGAGCGGGGCGCAGCTGCTGAGCCTCGACGACGTCTACCCCGGGTGGGACGGCCTTGAGGCGGCGGAGTCGCACGTGCTCCACCATGTGCTGCGGGCAATCGCTGACGGGCGCACGCCTCGGTGGCGGGCATGGAACTGGGCGGATGCCCGGCCCGGCCCGTGGCACGAGCTCGACCCACGGCGACCGCTCGTGATCGAGGGCTGCGGCGCGATCAGTACGGCGGCTCGCTCCCTCGCCGACCACGCCGTCTGGATCGAGCTCCCCGACGAGGTCGAGCGGCAGCGCCGCGCGGTTGCGCGGGACGGGGAAGAGTTCGCGCGCCACTGGCAGCGGTGGGCGCGGCAGGAGGAGTGGCACGCCCACCTGCACGACCCGCGCGGGGTCGCCGACGAACTCGTGCCGGGCTGAGAGCTGGCCCTCAGCCCGTCCAGCGGCCGATGACCGTCGCCGGATCGGCGAAGCGCCAGGCGACGCCCGGCTGCGCGATCGTGGCCCCCGCCACGAGTGGGGAGACCTGCTCACCGTCGGGGGTCGAGACGACGAGGCGCCCGACGGTCGTGCCCTCGAGCACCGTCTGGCGCTCGGGCACGTCGAGGCGCACGTCGATCGTGCTGGCGTCCAGCTGGGTGACGGCGATCGCGTCACGGGCGATGATGCTCGAGCTCTGGCCCCACGACGATCGCAGCTCGCCGACGCTGGCGCCCGCCTCGACGAGGGTCGTCGGCGCGACGACATCGGCGAGGGAGGCGATCAGCGCGCGCACGGCCTCCTCCGCCCGGGGGTAGCCTGGCTGGCCCTGCAGCGCGAGAGCGACGGGCACAGCCGACTCGGGGTCCGCGCCGACCGGTACGACGGGCACGGCCAGGAGCAGCACGACACCGGCCGCATCCGTGTAGGTGCGGGCAAGACCGATCGCTCCGGTGTCGACCACGTACGCGGCCTCATCGCCCCATGTTGCGCCCGAGGTGGCGCTGAGCGGACGGTCGGACATGAGCTCACCGAGCACGGGGTGCGCGAGGGTGAGCTGGGCCAGCCGCGCGAGGTCGTGCGCCGTCGAGACGTTGCCCGAGTCGAGGCCCGTCGCGTCGACGACGTCGGTATCCGAGAGCCCGGCGACGTCGAGCCACTTCGCGGCCGCCGCCGTGTAGGTGCCGAGGCCGCCGAAGACCTCCAGCATGAGCAGCTCGGCGGTGTTGTTGCCCGAGCCGATGACGGTCGCCGCGAGCAGGTCGCGGCGCGTCCAGACCTGCCCCTGCTGCACGGGCACGGTGCGCGCGCCGGCCGCCGAGAGCTCGCGGAAGCGGGCCGCGGTCGCGGCATCGATCTCGACGGCCTCGCCGGTGCGTCCCGCCTCGATCGGCTCAGCGTCGAGGGCGACGTGCGCGAGCACGAGTTTGGCGACACCCGCCATCGGCCGCGGCTCGACGTCGCCGGCGAGAACCGGCTCGCCTGAGGGCAGCGACACCGCCGCCGCGCCGGCCTCTGGCAGCACGAGCTGGTCGAGCGAGGCGCCCACCCCGCTCACGTCGAGTGCGCGCGATTCCACGCTCAGCGCCGGCAGCGGACTCAGGAGCGCTGCGGCAGCGTAGGCGGCCCCGCCGACCACGACGACGGCGATCACGCCGCTCACGATCGCGCGCGCGCGCCGCGCACCGCTGCTCACGCCCACCCCAGGCGATGCAGTTCGTCGTCGTCGATGCCGTAGAAGTGGGCGATCTCGTGCACGAGGGTGACGTGGATCTGCGCGCGCAATTCCTCGAGATCGCCGTCGGCGGCCGCGAGCAGAGGCTCCCGGAAGAGGATGATGCGGTCGGGCAGCTCGCCGAAGCCGTACTGGCCGCGATCGGTGAGCGCCACCCCCTCGTACAGCCCTAGCAGGTCGAGAGAGCCGTCCTCGGGTCTCGACTCCGTGACGAAGATGACGTTGTCGAGACCCTCCACCATCTCGTCGGGCAGCGCGTCGAGCTCCTCCACGACGAGCCGCTCGAACGCGGCCTCGTCCAGGTCGAGCGCGGAGGGCTCACTCGACACCGTCGTCACCGTTCCCGAGACCGCTCCCGTCACCGTCGAGCGCCCGCACGAGGTCATCCTGAATCCACGCGAGCCAGTCGTAGAGCTCCTGCAGACCTGGCTCCGACGTCGTGCCCTCATCGCCGTCGACGACGATGCCGATGCGGTCGGCGATCACGAGCCGCAGGTCGCCCACGGCGCGCACCCAGTCGAGCGCGTCGTCCGCGTCGATCGTGATCGTCGACGGCTCGGCGGCCGCGGCGGGGCCCGCGAGAGCCCTGCTGAGGGTGGCCGCATGCGCGACCTTGCGCTCGACCAGCCCGCGACGGCTCAGCCGCCGCCACTCCTCCGCGGCGTCCGGGTCATCGCGGTAGGCATCGGGCAGCAGTCGACGCACCGCTCCGTCCGCGAGAGCATCCGGTTCGAGGCTGTCGGCGAGCAGAGACTGCAGTTGACGGCTCAGCGAGAGCAGGATGCGCGCCTCCTCCGGCTCCAGTACGGCCTGCCACCCCGCCGCCGTCGGCTGGAAGCCCCTCATCGCGGAGCCCGCTCGACGGTCGCCCAAAGCCCGTACTCGTGCATCGCCTCCACATGCCGCTCCATAGCCTCGCGGTTGCCCTCGGCCACCGTGGCCCGACCGTCGGTGTGCACGGCGAGCATCGCGCGCTCGGCGTCCTCGCGCGAAATGCCGAAGTGCCGGCGGAACACCCACGAGACATAGCTCATGAGGTTCACCGGGTCGTTCCAGATCACCGTCGACCACGGAACCTGCGAGGCATGGAGTGTCTGCTCGTCGAGCCTCTCGGCGACGGACGAGGAGGTGCCGGCGGGGGGAGTCACCCCACCAGTCTCCCGCAGCCTCCTGCAGAAACGCGCCGGGACGCGGGGTGGGAGTGCGATCGGGCCCGGGAGGATCCCGGGCCCGATCGATGAGTGGGGTGAGTAACGGGGCTTGAACCCGCGGCCTCCTCGACCACAACGAGGCGCTCTACCAGCTGAGCTATACCCACCGTGCCATCGTGCTCGCGCACGCTGCCGCCCCAGTGTATTACAGGCGAGGCTCCCACTTCTGCACGATGTCGGCCGCAACCGCTTGGGCCTCGTCAGAACTGGGCCCCGGCTCGGCGACGAAGCCTGCCCGGCGGTAGTAGTCGAGCTCGCGGATCGACTCGAGAATGTCGGCCATGGCGCGGTGGCCGCCGTCCTTCGCCGGCGCATTGAAGTAGATGCGGGGAAACCAGCGGCGCACGAGCTCCTTGATGGAGGAGACGTCGACGCTGCGGTAGTGCAGGTGCGCGTCGACCTCGGGGAGGGAGCGGGCAAGGAACGCTCGATCGGTGCCGATCGTGTTGCCCGCCAGGGGAGACTGACCGGCGGTCGGAACATGCTCGGTGAGGTACGCCATGATCTGCGCCTGGGCATCGTCGAGCGGCACGCCTTCGGGAAGCTCGTCGAGAAGCCCGCTCGAGGCGTGCATGTCGCGCACGAAATCGCTCATGCTCGCGAGACCGCGCTCGGTCGGGGCGATCACGATCGAGAAGCCCTCGTGCACGGGCTCGAGATCGTAGTTCGTGACGACCACCGCGACCTCGATGAGGTCGTCGACGGCGAGATCGAGCCCCGTCATCTCGCAGTCGATCCAGACGAGACGATCGGTAGCGGCACTCACCCGGGCAGTCTAGCCGTCGCCCGCCGACGCTCGAGGGCGGCTGCCCAGCTCGACGAACGGAAGCCCGAGCACGTGAACCGCGCGAGTGCCCAGCTGGCGGTGACCGTCCTCCCCGAGCTGCACGCGATCACCGGAGCCGAGTGGCCGCAGGCGTGCATCGCGCAGCGACCAGGCGTCAACGACTGACGCGTCGTGGGTGCGGGCGATCGACCACAGCTCGGCCGTGAACTCGGCCGTGCGCACACGCCGTCTTCGGGGCACGATCGCGGTTGCCGGGTTCAGGCACGTCGCGAGGACGACGTCGATACCGGCCGCGGCCAGAACGCGCACGCCCGACTCGAGGCGGCGGGCGAGCGGAGCGGGCCGTGCAGAACCATCCAGAAGCTCCGAGGTGCCGATGAGGATCGTCACAAGATCGGCGCCCTCGGCGATCGCCCGAGGAACCTGGTCGTGCACGACGTGCTCGACCGTGGCGCCGGGGCGTGCGAGCGAGCATCCGCGAGCCGCTTCGCCGCGCAGTCGCGCCACGCTCTCCACCGCGAGGGCCACGCGGTCCGTCCACGACCACGCCGGGGAGTCGAACGCGAGATCGCTCGCACCGCGACGCATGACGCTCACCGAGTCGCCGAGCGCGCAGTAGTTCCCCCAGCGTGCCATCCCACGAGTCTCACCCCTGCGGGTGAACACGCGGCGACACGCGCGCGGTCGAGAATTAGAGGTCACACAGTATTCATCCGGCGTTCGCCTCCTTACGCGAGACGCGGCGCGTTCGCGTTGCACGCCAACACCAGCGTGCGCGGATGCTGCGCCTCTAGGCTCGACCCATGCGTCTTGAGCTCTTCACGTCAGCGTTCTGCGAGCCCTGCCACCGCGCGCGCGATGTCGTCGCCGAGGCCGCTCGGCTCGTGTCGGCGCTGCACTGGGAAGATCTCGACGTGGCCCACCACCTCGAACGCGCAGAATCGCGGGGCGTCACGCGCACCCCCACCGTTGTGATCCTCGACGACGACGGCGAGGTGGTCATTCAGGCCGACGGAGTTCCGCCGCTGCCGCGGCTGCTCGCCGCACTCGCTTCCGCGGCCGACTGAACCCTGTCCTCGTCCACCTCGTCCGTCTCCGCCGCTGCCGCGGTCGCCGGTGCCGCGACGCGCTCGACGAACCATGATGCGAACGTCGCCGTCACCGAGCCCAGCAGGGCGATGCCTGCGACCATGAGGCCTGCCGCGACCAGTCGACCGGCCGTCGTGACGGGGTACAGATCGCCGTAGCCGACCGTCGTAATCGTCACGAATGCCCACCAGATCGCGTCGCCGAAGGAGGTGATGAGGGCGCCGGGCGCATCCTGCTCCACGTCGAGGATCGCAACCGAGGCGATGAGGATGAGCATGCTCGACGCGGTCACCAAGTACATGGTCACCTGTCCGCGGAACGCGCTCGCCTTGCTCAGCAGTCCTACGAGACTGATCAGGCGGATGAGGTACAGCGGCCGGAAGAACGGCAGGATCACGATCGCCAGCAGGTGCAGATGCCGCACGAACCACTGCACACGATTCGTGGTCAGTGCGAGGCGCATGACGTAGTCGAGCACGAAGACGGCCCAGATGATCACGAGCACCACCTCGATCGCGATCTCCAAAGCGGTGGGCGGTTCACCGATCACGAGCCAGGCGTAGATGCCGAAGAAGACGAGAGCGGCGGCCGCGAGCGGCCACTCCGAGACGCGGGTCCAGTGTGCGTAGGTCATCACCCGAGGCTACGGAATCACCGTCCGACTCGGCCAGAGGCGGCGGGCGACCAGTATCCTGGTCGCGCGCGATGCCCCCGTAGCTCAGCGGATAGAGCAGGAGCCTTCTAATCTCTTGGTCGCAGGTTCGATTCCTGCCGGGGGCGCGGAGCGAGTCTCGCGGTGCTGTCTCATCTCTTGGTCGCAGGTTCGATTCCTGCCGGGGGCGCGGAGCGAGTCTCGCGGTGCCGCTCTAGCAGCGGCGCAGCTGGGCCACCCGAACGGAGAGCACTCCGGTACCCCCGAGCAACCGCACCTCGTCCGCTCCGAGGTTCGCGATCGCGGCGAGCACGGCGCGGGGCACGCACGTGGCAGGAACCGTGAACATCGGCCCCGGTTCGAGGGTGGCGAGCACACCTCCCGCCAGCGCGTCAGGGAAGGAGTACGCGTTCGTGAGGTAGACGAACTCGCTCGAGGAGAACGCGGACGCATTCACGGCGACAGCGGTGGCGATGCGATCAGCGCCGGCCAGACGCTCAGCCGCCGCGCGCTCGTCGAGCGAGCGGAACATGCTGGCCGAGACAGCCCCGGTGCCTCCCACGACCTGGATGCTCGTTGCACCGAGCTCCGCGAGGAGCGCGCTCGTGGCGGAGTCGACGCGTGCCGCCGTGCCCGGCACCAGGACGACCGGGGCTGGTGCTGAGCCGGCGGCGGCACCCGCGGCCAGGGCATCGGCGAAACCCGCACCAGTGGCGATGTACACGGTCGCCGCACCGGGAAGGCCACCGTCATCGTTGGAGGTGAATCCGAGCCTGGTCACCGCTCGGGAGGTCTCGTAGCGGTCTGATCCGAACACGCGGTCGATCTCGGGGGCGAGGTCGGCGAGGGCTGAGTAGACCCGCGCTGACACGGCGCCTGTGCCGCCGACCACCCAGATCTTGTCGGGCTTCAATCGTGAGAGCTCGGCTCGTACCGAGCTGGGGAGCGTCGTCGGGCTGGTCAGCAGGAGGGGTCCGCCCAGCGCGGCCGCTGCCGGACCCGCGCTGAGCGCGTCAGGGAAATTCACGCCGGAGGCGATGAACACGACGGGAGTGCCGTCGACGGGGTCGGGGAAGGCCGCGCGCGAGATGGCGATGGCTGTGGCATACCTGTCGTCTCCCGAGATGCGGGCGATGCGCTGCGGGCTGCCGGTCAGACGTTCGCCGATCCACGAGGCGAAGTAGCTCACCTCGGTGTACACGCCGGGGAACGATGCTTCGGCGCATCCGACTCCCCAGCTGGTGACTCCCGCGAGAACCCAACGGCCCTCATGGAGGTACGTGAGCGGCCCGCCGCTGTCGCCCTGGCAGGTGTCGGCGCTGAACGTCGGTGACGCGGCGCACAGGGCGGTCGGCTTCAGGATGCTGCCGTATGCAGACAGAGCCGCGCCGCACGGGTTGTCGGCGACGGCCTGCAGGGTTGCCGTGCGAAGCTTCGTCGGCCAGACGGGAGCATCCTGGTCTCGTGACGTGCTGCCCCACCCGGTGACGACGACGGGGTCGCCTGCTGCGGGGGAGGTCTCGGCGATCGCGATCGGCTCTGTGCGGCCCTCGACCAGGGTCAGGGGTGATGCCAGACGCACGATGGCGAGGTCGTACAGATACTGCCGGTCATCCCACTCCGAATGCACCTCGATGGACGCGACGGCAAGGCCCGTGCTCGTGGACGTGCTGAGCTCGGATGTGCCCACCACGATGCGCAGCTGCGATGGTGGGAGCGGGCCGACGTCAGGATCGTCGACGCAGTGCGCCGCGGTGACGATCTCCCACGAGGAGACGATCGACCCGCCGCAGAACTGACCCTGGAAGTCGTTGTAGCCGGCGAAGACGAGGGCGGCCTGCCACGGTGCGGCAGAGATCGCGATGGGCGAGCCTCCGACGATCGACGGGTCGTAGGCGTCATCACCGGCAGTGCGCCCTACCGCGGCGGGGGCCATCGCGACCGAGAGGACGACGCCTCCCAGAGCAGTCAGGGCGGCAGCGACGCGCGCTCGGCGCGCAGACAGGAAGGACACGAGGCGTCTCACTTTCCTACAGCAGGTATCGCGGCGCCTCGAGGGTGATGCGTCATCGTCACCCTAAACGGTGAGCACCGCTCAGGGGAAGTGCTGCGGTGAATCGGTGGAGTACCCTCTGGTCGTGCGCACTCCAGAGCAACGACTGGACGCTCTGTGTCGACGCATGAGCGCCGATGTGAGAGTGAGCGAGCTGGCGCTGCGGGTCGCCCATCGGGGAGGAGACCTCGACTACGAGTGGCTGGCCTCGTCGGCGCAGCGGACGCACGCCATCGCGAGCACCACCAAGCTGTTCGCCGCCACGCTCGTGCTGCGGAGGGTCGCCGCGGGCGACCTGACGCTCGAGCAGCCTCTCGTGAGCATCCTGCCGCGCGACGATCTTCGCGACCTCAACCGCTACGGGGGCGTCGATCACGCGGAGGAGATCACCGTGCGGGACGTGCTCGCCCACACCTCGGGCATCCCCAACTACTACGCGCAGAAAGCCCTCGATCCCTCCGGCGACATCGCCGTGGCCACAGCGGCCGACCCTGGGTGGACCTACGAGGAGACGCTCGAGCTGGCTCGCGGCATGGATGCGCCGTTCGCGCCGCACAGCGGTCGCGCCCAGTACAGCTTCACGAACTACCAGCTAGTGGGGCGGCTGATCGAGGCAGTGCACGGCCGCCCGCTCGATGCTGTGCTGCAGTCGGAGCTGCTGGAGCCTCTGGGGCTGCGCGACACCGCTCTGCTCACGCCGCAGAACCTCACGGCCGCGCAGTCGATGTCGCCCATCCTGCACGGTCTCCAGTCGTATCGCGGCACGCGCCGCCTGGCCTCACTCGGTGCCGAGGGAGCCATGGTCTCCTCCGTCTCCGACTCGATGCGCTTCCTGCGCGCGCTCCTGGATGGCGAGGCGCTCGACCCGGCGGGCCTCGAGCTCGCGCTGCGCGACCGGCTCAGACTGTTCCCCCGCGTCGAGTACGGGGTGGGCATCATGGCCCTCACGCTGCCGCGCCTGCTCACCGGTCTTCCGCGACCCGGGGTGCTCGTCGGCCATGCCGGCATGACCGGTCACGTCATGTTCGCCGATCCCGTGAGCGGCGTCTGCGTCGTCGGCACGATCAATCAGCTCGCCGTGCCGCGTCTGTCGTTCCGCCTCCTCCTCGGGGCGCTGCGTGCCGCGCGCCCCTCTCGGCTCACTCGAGCTCGAGCCGTCGGCGGAACTCCTCGGTGAGCCGGCCGCGTTCGACCTTGCCCATGCGATTGCGTGGGATGACCGAGACGTGCCCGAAGACGGTCGGGTGCTTGCCGGGCAACCGCTGACGCAGCAGGCGATCGAGGGCCCTGAGGTCGCAGGAGGCGTCGGCCACGACCGCGAGACCCAGCTCGGGCACGCCGGGGAGCCGCTCGATGAGGAAGCTTCCGCCGTCTTTCAGCCCGGGGAAGCCCTCGATCGCTCGGTCGACGCTCGCGGGGTCGATCTTGACGCCGCCCACGTTGACGAGCTCTGACGTCCGCCCTGCGAGCACGAGATGTCCTTCCGCGGTGAGCCGCCCGCGGTCGCCCGGGTGGAACCAGCCGTCGCGAAAGCGGCGATCGGGGTCGGCACCGGAGTAGCCGGAGGCGAGGGCTGGGCCCCGGTAGCGCACGTCTCCGGTCTCCCCGGCGGGCACCGGCTGCCCCGTCTCATCGACGATCTCCAGCCGGATGCCCGGCACGGGTTCGCCGACATCATCGGGCTCGCCCCCGCGGTGCAGCATGCGTGTGCACACTCCACCGCCCTCGGTCGAGCCGTACACACCGCGCACCGGCACGGCGAGCGTGCGGGCGATCTCACCCAGAAGCGTCGGCGAGGCCGCCGCGCCCGCGGTGCGCACCTCCTCGAGGCCCTGCAGCTCGATGCCTCGCTCACGCAGCACCACCATCGCGTGCCCGACCTGCACGGGCGACCCGGTGAGCACCTGCACGCGCGCGCTCGCGGCGCGCGCGAAGTGCCGGTCTCCTCCCGGATCCACGGTGAGGTAGGGCGTGCCGTGCATGAGGCAGGCCAGCGCTGTGTGAAACCCGCCCGTGGTGGAGAGCGTCATGAGGTTGAGCTCACGACGATGGTCGGTCCAGTAGTGGTGCAGATTCGCCAGTCGGTGCTCCACTGCTCCGACCGTCAGCTCTGCGGGTCGCGGTGTGCCGGTTGTTCCGCTGGTCAGGATGAGGCGGCAGATCGAATCCGACCGCGGGTAGAGCACGGTGGAGGCTCGAGCGGTCTCCGCGTTCTCGTCGTGCTCCGCCACCACCTGCTCGATCCACAGCCGGTCGACCGTCTGCACGAGAGGCGCTTCGACGGCGTCGCTTCCGGGTCGGGCGAGCACAGCATCCGGCACGAACCCCGGAACGGAACCGACCGCGGTCAGCGACACCGTGCGTGTCGCAATGCGCAGCAGGGCCAGCGTGACGATCCAGTCGTCGGCCGGCGCGAGGTCGGTCGCGACGACCTGGCGCGGCGCGACACCGAGCGCGCGCAGTCGTGCCGCGACGGCGCTCACGGCGCGGTCGAGCTCGGCGAAGGTCATCGTTCCTTCGGCGGCGATGAGCGCCGGGTCATCGGGTCGCTCATCGGCATGCTGCGTCAGTCGCTGCAGGGGGCTGAACATGGGCGGCGCTCCGCTCGCGGAAAAGAGACTGTTTCAGGGGCGATCACCACTGTAGGGTTCTACGAGAGCCCCTGCCTGCCTCGACGACACGTCTTTCGCCGGACCCGATGCCCGAGGAGTCCCTGCCATGACCGTTCTGATGCGGTACGAGCCGTTGCCCGCCCGGAGTGCTCCTGTTCGGCGTCGCGCGACGCGCGCCGCCGCCGCCGTCGCCTCCGGTGGCCTCATCGTCGGCATGGGTGCGGCCGGCGCCGCTCCCGCTTTCGCGGCGACCTCGGATGACTGCGATGGCACGAACACACTGACGGCACCCGGCGACGGCGCCGCAGACATCCAAGCGCTCCTCGATGCCGACACGGCCATCGTGTGCCTCTCCGGCAGCTTCCCGCTCACCGAGCAGCTCACCTTCGACCACTCTCTGACGCTGTTCGGGCTCAGCGGCGCAGAGCTCAACGGTCAGAACCTCACGCGCATCATCGAGGGAACGACCGGCTCGTCGCTCACGGTGCAGAATCTCGCCATGGTCGACGGCTCTGGCGCGTTCGGCGGCGCGATCCTCATCGACGGCGATCTGCTCGTCGAGAACTCGCGGTTCGACTCAAACTCAGCGGTGCTCGACGGGGGTGCCATCTACGTCGAGGACTCCTCCGGCAACGACGTGGAGATCATTGATTCTGTCTTCGTCGACAACGCCACGGGCGTCGCCGACCCCGACGGCTACTCGGGTGGCGCGATCTACAACCGCTCGAGCGACTTCTTCGCGATCCAGGGCTCGACGTTCACCGGCAACTCCGCGAGCGAGTTCGGCGGTGCTGTCTTCGGCTATGCGGTGCTCGTCAGTGATTCGACCTTCACCGACAACGTCTCGAGCGAGGCCGGTGGGGGGCTGTACGGCGTCCTGATGGCGAGTATCGACTCCACGTTCACGGGCAACGAATCGCCGATCGGCGGCGGCGTGGCCGGGGGGACGTACGGAGCAGCGATCGGCACGACCTTCGTGGAGAACACCGCTGAGCTCGCTGGCGGCGGGTTCGCGGGCTACGGCGCGGCACTCGTGCTGAACTCGACCTTCGTCGGCAACGACACGAACGGGGTCGGCGGCGCCCTCGCCGGTGCGGAAGGTCAGATCGCCTTGTCGACGTTCCTCGACAACACTGCGCAGGGCGACGAAGGGGGAGAGTCCGCGGAGGCGGTCTTCATTTACCCCGGCATCGACGATTCCAACACGATGTCTATCGGCGGCAGCATCTTCGCCGGTTCGCGTGGTCTCCCGCAGCTGGGTCGGATCGACGAGGTCGACGCCCCTGAGTTCGCCGACGAGGGCGGCAACGTCTTCTCCACCTCCCAGGCGGTCGAGACCGCACTGACCGCGCCGGCCGAGAGCACGCTGTTCTCACGATCGAAGACCGAGATCTTCGGCAGTAGCCCCGCGCTCGCCGGCAACGGCGGAACCACGCAGACCGTTGCTCTCGTGCCGGGCAGCCCCGCCATCGACGCAGTGCCCGCAGACGTGTTCGAGGATGGCTTCGGCTTCGGGCCGACCGCGTCGACCGGCTTCGCCGAGGCATCGGAGTTCGCCGCTGCCTCTGAGCTCGCGGCAACCTCCGACAGCCCAGACCTCGACCAGCGCGGTGAGGAGCGCACCGGACTGCGCGACGCGGGAGCCTTCGAGTTCGGCGATGCCGAGCTCGCCGCGACCGGCCCCGCGTCGACGAACGCGCTCGGGTGGCTCGGCGCTGCGCTGCTGGCCGCGGGCGCCATGGTGGTCGCGTCGACGCGCGGCGCCACGCGTCGCGCCACGCGCTGATGAACGGACTGACCGGCTGAGGGCACTCCCTCTCCACCGGCCGCGAGCGCCTTCCGCTCGCTAATGCGCGTGATCACGGGTGTCGATACCCAGCGCATCGTGATGCCTGACGTCGCGGGAGCACGGTTCTCCTGCGGTGCATTCGGAGTGACCGCGCCGGGCGACCTGACTCTCGTCGTCGCCGCGGCGGATACCCGGTGTCTCGAGCACGCCGAAACGGGCGCGCCCACGGCGCAGCTCGCAGGTGCAGCCATCGCAGCGCTCGTGATCGGCCTGGCGCTGCTGGGGACGTCGGCTCCTCCGCGAGCCGGCGCCGGATGCTCAGTCCTGGTCGGTGGACGTGATGCGCTCGCGCACGATCGATGCGGCCATAGGTCGTGGTGCATCCTCGGCATCGTCGACGATCGCCGGGCTTGCGGCGGTGCGGCTGCTCGGGGGAGGAGCGGCGGCGAGTGCGGCGGCGAGCGCGGGATCGCGCACGGGGCCCGTCGTGGCGGGCGGCTCGGGCAGCTGGGGCGCGGTTGCTGATCGGGTCGAGGGGGAGGCGTCAGACGATGCCTCGGTCGGGGTCGCGTCCGACGACACGGGCGGCATGTCGTGCACAGGCGGCTCGGCGGTCTCGGCGGTCTCGTAACGCCAGCGCTCGAGGTCGGCGCCGAACAGCTTCTTGGCCGTACGTGGCTTCTGCGACCACGTGATGAGCGCGTCGCGATAGTCGCCGAGAGTCTGCTGGGCCTGGAAGCGGAAGCCCGAGGAGTGACCCTTCATCGACTCCAGCTGGTGGCTGGCCCAGTTCGCGGCGAGGGCCGCGCCGGGTATCGGCAGCAGGCGCAGGCGCGTCTCCGCCTCTGAGATGAGCTGGTCGACACGGCGCCGCTCGGCGTCGTCGTGGTCGTGCCACTCGGCTGCGGTGCGCCCGGCGAGTACGAAAGCACCGACGGCGCTGGTGAGAGCATCCCGATCATGGTGCTTCAGCAGGCGCTTCGTCGAGCCGCGGGCGATAAGCGCCGCGACGACTCCGGCGACCAGAATCGAGAGTGCGGGGATGACCGCGCCCGTGAGCACGCGCCAGCCGTCATCCGAGGCCCACCATTGGACGACATCATTCCCCCATGTCATGCCAGCACTGTACCCCCGAACAGGGGTCGTGGCGAGCCTCAACCTGACGAAAGATCAGCGCGCGGGGATATCGACAGTGGTGATCGGCCCCGTGTTGAGGGCCAGATCGGCGTCGACGACGGTCTTCGTACTGCGGGCTGTCTGGGCGAGGACGATGCCCGCCAGCACGACCGCCGCCCCGGCCACTTGCACGAATCCCAAGGTCTCCCCGAGCCACAACCACGCCACAGCGAACGCGAACACCACCTCCGAGGAGGCGACGATGCCCGCCGCGGTCGCCGTCAGGTATCGCAGCGACGCGAGGCTGAGCATGAACGGCGCGAATGACCCGAGTGCCACGTTCCAGGCGAGCGGCAGCCACATCGGTACCAGAAGCTCGGCTCCCTGGCCGCCGAGGTCGACCGGCGCGGTGAACACGCTCGGGTCGAGCTGCCACCAGCCGCTCACGAAAGCCCAGAAGATCGCCGCGAACGACATCGTCCAGAACGACACGGCGAGCGGCGATGTGCGCACGACCTGCTTCTCCCCGACGAGGAAGTACGTGGCGAGGCAGATCGCCGCTGCGAGGCCGAAAAGCACCCCCAGCGCGTTGAGAGTGCTCGCCCACACTTGCGCGACCACCGCGAGCCCGACGAGCACGAGCCCGATCGCGACCCACAGCCGTGCCTTCACCTTCTCGTGGAAGAAGAAGAACGCCACAAGGGCGACGAGCAGAACGGCCAGGTACTCGAGCAGCAGGGCGATGCCGACCGGCAGCAGCTGTACCGCAGCGGCGTAGGTGCCTTGCAGGAAGGCGACTCCCACGACGCCCAGCACGATCATGATCGGCCACTGCCGCCGCGGCATGCGAAAAGCCCGACGGTCGATCACGAGCAGCACCGCCCCGGCGATGAGAGCAGCGCCCACGAGGCGGAACTGCGTGACCTGCGCGGGCGTCAGCCCCGCCGCCATGATGAGCTTGGTGACGCTGCCGTTCGCGCCGAACAGCACCGCGGCCAGCAGGGCGTAGACGTATCCCACGGTCGGGCTACCGAGTGCCGGTGCCGTGCACGGCGTGCGGCTCGATCGCCGCGATCTCCTCGACGGTCAGCGCGGCACCGTTCAGGGCGTCGAGGCTGTCGTCGAGCTGGCGCACGCTGCTCGCGCCGATGAGCGCGCTCGTCACCTGCGGGTGCCGCAGCACCCACAGCAGCGACAGCTGAGCGAGCGACTGGCCCCGCTGCCGCGCGAGCTCGTTGAGCGCTCGCGCTCGCTCGAGGTAGACGTCGTCGATGGTGTCGCCCGTGATCCAGCGGCCCTGGGCGGCACGTGAGTCGGCGGGAATGCCGTCGAGGTACCGGTCGGTGAGCAAGCCCTGGGCGAGCGGGGAGAACACGATGCTGCCGAGCGCGAGCTCGGCGAGAGCATCCAGAAGCCCGTCCTCTAGACGTCGGTCGAACATGTTGTAGCGGGGCTGGTGGATGAGCAGCGGGATTCCCAGCTCGCCGAGGATGCGGTGCGCCTCGCGGGTCTGCTCGGCGTCGTAGTTCGAGACACCCACATAGAGCGCCTTGCCGTTCGTCACGGCGGTCGCGAGCGCCCCCATGGTCTCCTCGAGCGGGGTGCTCGGGTCGGGCCGGTGCGAGTAGAAGATGTCGACATAGTCGAGCCCGAGGCGGGCAAGGCTCGCGTCGAGCGAGCTCAGCAGATGCTTGCGCGATCCCCACTCGCCGTAGGGGCCATCCCACATGAAGTAGCCGGCCTTCGACGAGATGACGAGCTCGTCGCGGTACGGGCGAAAGTCGTCGGCGAAGATGCGCCCGAAGGTGGTCTCGGCGCTGCCGGTGGGCGGGCCGTAGTTGTTGGCGAGGTCGAAGTGGGTCACGCCGCGGTCGAACGCGCGACGCAGAATCGCGCGCTGAGTCGCGATCGGCTTGTCCTCGCCGAAGTTGTTCCAGAGACCGAGGGAGATGCGCGGCAGCTTCAGACCGCTTCGCCCGACGCGCGCGTAGTCGAGCTGCTCGTAGCGGTTGGCGGCGGCCGCGTACGGCGTGCGTTCGATGGGCATTCGTCCAGCGTACGACCGGCGAGCGCACGGTTCGTGCACGGCGGGCAGACGTACACTCTCACCATGCGCACATTCCACCTCGCCGGGGGCTGCTTCTGGTGCCTCGACGCCGTCTACCGCACCATCGAGGGCGTCTCGGACGTCGTCTCCGGATACACCGGCGGCCATGTGGAGACGCCCAGCTACGAGCTCGTCTGCACCGGGTCCACGGGTCACGCTGAGGCCGTCGCTGTCACCTTCGACCCGGATGTCGTCCCTGCGGATGTCATCCTCGACATCTTCTTCACCCTGCACGATCCGCGCCAGCTGAACCGGCAGGGCAACGATGTGGGCACGCAGTACCGCTCGGCGATGTTCTACGCCGACGAGGAGCAGAAGGCGCTGTTCGAGGCGGCGCGCGACCGAGCATCCGAGACGTGGGAGGGCGGCATCGTGACCGAGATCTCGCCGCTCGGCCGCTACTACATCGCCGAGGACTACCACCAAGACTTTTTCGCGAAGAACCCGAGCCAGGGCTACTGCCTCGCTGTCGCGCTGCCGAAGGTCACGAAGGTACGCAGGGCGTACGCGCCGTACGTGACGGCGCGCTGAGACAGGCCCGCACCCCCTCGACAGACGCCCGCACGGAGGCGTATTTTCTGAGAACGCACCACGAGGCGTCCGCCGACCGAAGGGAGCGAACCATGAGCACACCGATCGAGATCGATCAGACCTGGGCAGCGCACGGCCCCGCAGGAGCCGTCGGAGCCGTTCAGCGCAGCGGCGACGATTTCTTTGTGTCACTGCCGGGTGAGGATGCTCGGCGCGGGCCGTACGAATCGCTCGACGTCGCGAAGCGCGCGCTGCATGCCGCTCTCGGGCCCGGGGCGGAGCGCCCCGAGTTCACCGAGCACTGACCGCTGGTCGTGGGGGAGGCCGGTCCCTCCCCATCACGGTGCAGACGGTCGGTTGTCCTCAGCTCCATGGCCGCGCGGGCGGCCACGGAGCGAGGCGACCACACTCTCCGGTACGAGACGCCGGGCGCTCTTCCGGCACGAACCGTCCGGCGTCTCGCCACCCTTGGCAGACCGGAGGACACCATGACCGACACCATCACTCTCACGGGGCTCGTCGCGACGAACCCGCGCCACATCGTCACCAGCGAGGGGCTCACGATCACGAGCTTCCGCCTCGCCTCGAACCAGCGCCGCTTCGATCGCGGTCAGAACGCCTGGATCGACGGTGACACCAACTGGTACACGGTCACCGCGTTCCGCCAACTCGGCACCCATGTGGCCTCGTCGCTCGAGAAGGGTCACCGCGTGCTCGTCACGGGGCGCGTGCGCATTCGCGACTGGGAGACCGACGAGAAGTCGGGCACGTCGGTCGAGATCGATGCCGAGGCCATCGGGCACGACTTGACGTGGGGCCGGGCGACGTTCACGCGCAGCGTCATCGCGAAGAGCCCCGCCCGGGACGACGGCTCGGAAGCGGGCGAGGCGCCGACCGCGCAGGATGCCGCGTCAGACCGCGACTCTGCAGAGCAGAGCAAGGACGAGTTGCTCGAGTCGACGCCGTTCTAGGGCATCCGAACGTGCGGCGCCTGGCGTCAGGTGCCGGGCCGGCGCACGCGGATTCCCCCGCGTTGCCACAGAGTCACGGCGGCCACTCGGGGGCTCGCGTTCTCACCGGTGTCGAGTCCGAGAGCGAGGAAGAGGCGCGTCAGCATCGTCTCCACCGCCCGCACCGTCGTGCCGCGGTGCTCGGCGAGCGCGCGCGTCGATGCGCCCTCGGCGAGCATCCGCAGCACTTCGGCCTGCGCGGCAGTAACGGTGGGCACGTCGTCTTCTCGGATCACCTCCGCGTCGATCTGGCCGCTGATCGCGCGATGCACCGCTTCGGCGAGCTCGTCGACGCGGCTCACTTGAGACTTCACGAGGTAGACCGCCGTCGCAGGGATCAGCTCGGGATCGGATACGGCGAGCTCGGGGGAGCGGTGTGATGTCAGCACAACCAGGCCGATCCAGGGAAACTCCGCCGCTACCCGATCGAGCAACGCGGCACCGGTGCGGCCATGGCCGAAGTTGAGGTCGCTCACCAGCGCGTGGGGCTCCACACGAGCAACGGCGGTCAGGGCCTCCTCGGCACTCGTCGCCGAGGTGACGGCGAAGCCCTGAGCTTCCAGCCCACCCGAGACGAGCGAGAGGGTGAAGGGGTCGTCGTCGGCAACGACGACGCGCAAAGCGTGGGATTCGGCTTCGGTCACGATTGCTCCTCCTGGTCTCCATCTCCCGGCACCCCGCGGAGGGTGTCAGCAACGGTTGTCAGCAGAAGGCTCGTCGTGAACGGCTTCGGTAGAAATCGAGTGATGCCCATGCCGACAGCGCGCCGCGCCGAGCCGTTCGAGGTGAGACCGCTCATCGCGACGATCGGAACATCCGGGTGGTGATTCTCGAGGTACGCGCTCGCCTCAGCTCCGTCCATGACGGGCATCATCATGTCGGTGAGCACGAGGTCGATGCGCTGGTCGCCCGCCTCCACGAGGTCGATCGCCTCCTGCCCGTTCCGGGCCGTGGCGACGCGGTACCCGTGGGCCTGCAGCGTCTGCGCCGTCACGTCCAGGATCATCGGCTCGTCGTCCACGACGAGGATGAGCTCGCCCTTGCCTCGTGGTGCGCCGACCTTCTTCTGATTGGCCTGAGCGGCAGGTGCCTCGCCGTCGGGCGCGACCGGCAGTGCGACGCGGAACGTCGTCCCGGTGCCCGCTTCGCTCGTGACCTCCATGAAGCCACCGTGACTGCGGACGATGGCGAGAGAGCTCGGAAGCCCGAGCCCTGTGCCGCGGCCGGGCGCTTTCGTAGTGAAGAAGGGCTCGAATACCTTCGCGGCAACCTCCGGAGGCATCCCGATGCCGTCGTCCTCTACCTCGAAGAGGAGATACTGCCCGGGACGCCCCGAGAGGCCGTCCGATGCGTTCTGCTCGTCGATCGCGAGGCTCTTCAGTCGGACATGGATGTGGCCGCCCTCGGGTAAGGCATCTCTCGCGTTCGAGACGAGGTTGATGAGCACCTGCAGCAGTTGGGTGGGGTCGCCCATCGTGTCTCGGCTACCGCCCTCGAGCGCGGTCGTGATCGTGATCTCCTTCGGGAGCGCGGTGCGGGTGTAGAAGGTCACGTCGTTGAGAAGGTCACGGGCCGAGACCCGGATGCGTCTGCCCTCCACGCCCCGCGCGAAGGCGAGCACCTGGCGGATCATGTCGGCACCTCGCTTGACGGCAGCCTCCATGCCGTCGAGAATCTGGCGCTCGTCGTCGTCGTGTGCTCGGCGGGAAAGGAGCTGTACCGACATCAGGAGAGGTGTGAGCACATTGTTGAGGTCGTGCGCAATTCCTCCGGCGAGCGTGCCGAGGCTTTCCATTCTCTGCGCGCGCAAGCGCGCTTCGTCTGTCTTCCGCTGCTCGGTGATGTCGCTGTTGACGGCGAAGATCGCGGATGGCTGATGGGTCTCGTCGAGCACGAGCTGCCATCGGCAGTCCACCACGAGCGGCCGCCCGTCGCGAGCCCGCTGCTCGAGCGCTCCGCTCCAGAAGCCCTCCCGCAGGACGGCGGCGGTGGCGTTGTCGAACGCCGTCGTGTCGTCGAAGATCAGTTCGGTAACCGGCCGACCGATCGCCTCAGTGGAGCTCCACCCGTACAGCTCGCTTGCCGCGCGGTTCCAATACTGGACCCTGTGGTCCAGGCCGCGAACGATCATGGCGTCTCGGGCGGCGTCGAGCAGACGGGCCTGTTCCCCTAAGCGTCGTTGGCTCTCGATCATGTGCTGACGCGTCCGCTCGTCGTCCGTGGCATCCCGCACGTAGAGCGCGAGTCCGGAAGCGCTCGGGTACGCGGTCACGTCGAACCACATGCCCAACGACTCATCGAACGATCTGACCTGCTGGCGGCTACCTGTCTCGATCGCCTGATGGTATGCCTGCTCCCAATCTGAGCCCTCTGACTCCGGGAAGGCCTCCCGCAAGGACGCCCCGATCAGTTCCTCCTCTGACTTTCCGACGAGCTCGAGTGCTCGAGGGTTGACGAAGGTGAAGCGCCAGTCGCGGTCGAGGAACATGATGCCGTCGCTGATGGTGTTGAGGGTGAGCGCCAGGCGCTCTTCCAGCTCGACGAGTCGAGACCGTTCGGCCTCCGCTTCGGTGACGTCCCAGATCGCACCGAGTGCGCGCGCGACCGCTCCCGTGTGGTCGCGCTCCGGGCGCCCCAGGATGCGCGCGACGACCCGCGCGCCCGACGTGGTGACGATGTCGAGCTGCACGTCGAAGCCCTCGCCCTCCTCGAGGCACCGCCGCATCGCGCCGCGCAAAGCGTCGCGAGTGTGCGAGGGCTGAGCATGGAGAAGCTCGTCGAGAACGATCTGCGCATCGGGGGCGATCGTCAAGATGCTTCGCGCCTCGTCGGAGAGCCGCAGCACTCGGTCGGCTGCGTCCATCGACCAACCCCCGAAACCCGCCATGCGGCCGGCGATCTGGAGGAGCTCTTCCGCCGACTCGCGTTCGCGGGCCACGGCCATGGCCTCCGTGACATCTCGTGCAGTGCCGAGGACGGCGACGACGTCGCGACCGTCGCGCACGGGATGCAGGGTGACATCCGAGACGTACTGGGTCTGCTCATTGATCGCTCGCACGATCCGGAACGCGGCAACCTCCCCGCGCAGCGCGCGCGCCATGTGCTCGCCGGTGACGTCACGATCCTCACCGTTGATGATGTCGAGCAGCCGCTGCCCGACGGCCTCATCGCGGGACAGCCCCGATCGCGTGAGAAGCGTCGTGTTCGCCGCGATGACCGTGCCGTCGGTATCGGTCACGAAGGCGACGTCAGCGAGGTCTGCGAGCGCGCTGTCAAGCACGGCCGCGAGGGCCGTCGGGTCGCGAAGTGCAGAGGTCATGGCCGCGGCTCGTTGCGCGCGGGGTCGAGAAGACGATCCACACGCTCGAGGAAGTCGTCCAAGTCGATGGGCTTGCGCGCAAACTCGACGTCCACGTCATCCAGATCATCCGGTCGGGTGGGCTCGCCGCTCAGCACGAGCACCGGCAGTCGCGGGTGCGATGTGCGCACCGCGTCCAGAGAGTCGCGCAGCGTTCCTCCGGGCATGTTGACATCGAGAACGGCGAGCTCGAGCGTGTGCGCCTTCCCAGCGCGCCGTGTGCCGTCGACATCGGCGGATTCGACCACGGCGAGGCCTCGCGACGCGAGCGCCAGGCCCAGGACGGTCCGCACGAGGTCGTCGTCGTCCGCCACCAGGACGACGGTGTCGAGCGGCTCGGGGTCGGCCATGCACGCCAGTCTAGGCGGCCACTCTCCTCGGTGCGAGAGCAGCCGGCGGGCCCGCCTACCCCTGTTCGGGGGTGCGCAGGCCGTCCGCGTCGCTCATGGTCGCGAGGGAGACGAGGCCGAGCGAGACATCGTCGAGGTGAAGCGCGACGGCATCGATCACGGCGGAAGTGGGTCCCGCCGATGAGCCATCGGCCAACGCAGCGGTGTGGAAGTTCAGGGCCATGACGCACGCGGCAAGCCGGCCCTGAATGGGACCGTGCAAGAGGATGGCGAGCTTGCGTCGCTCACGCCGGCGGGTCTCGGCGCGCTCCCGGTCGAGGGCCTCGATGGTGGTCCTGGTCTGCGCGAGCTCGGCTCCAGCATCCTCATTGAGTCGGTACAGCGCTGTCGCGAGCGCGAACACGGTGCTGGTGAGAATGAGGGAGACCGCCATGAGCGGCGCAATGAGGAGACCATGCCAGGTGATCGGGTCGATCTCGCTCGCGAGCATGATCTGGGTCATGGCGCCGAGCGCGAGGACGAGGGATACGACAGTCACGGCCTGCCCCGGGAACACGGAGACGCTGTGGCCGATGTGCACAGCGACGGCGGGCCCGATACCGAGGAAGACTCCGGAGACGACGGCCGCGATGGTGACCTCGAGAGCGGCGGGCGCCCCGAAAACGCGCCAGGCGTCCGGCGCGATGAGAGCGATGGTGGCCACCGTGACCAGGAGCGCGGTCAGCACGGGGCGCTCGGGTCGTACATCGAAAGCTCGTCGAAGGGACGCTCGCTGATGAGCCTGTTGCGATGCACGAGGGTCGACGCCGGCCGAGTCGACGACGGCTGCGACATCGTCATGCAGGCGGCCGAGTTGGGCGGTCAACTGCTCCAGCTGCGGTCTCGTGAGGTTCGTGCCTGTGTTGGAGAGACTGACCCGAAGATCTTCGAGCACCGGTTCCACGGTGTGGCGCACGGACTCGCGCAGGTTCCGCTGCACCTCGTCGGCCGACTCGATCGACGCGTGTCGGGCCCGCTCGAGGTCGCGGTGAGCCGCGTCGAGCGCGCCGAGCAGGAGGCGTCTCTGGTCCAACTGGGCGAGAGTGTAGACGAAGATGGGCACCCAGAGGGCACTCGCAGTCACCCACGTCGCGATGCGAAAGGCGTACTCAGGGTCGACGCCGGTCACGGCGTTCGCCACGAATCCCCCGATGACGGCACGGGAGACAGCGGCGGTGCCCCAGATCGCTGCGACGACGGTCAGCGGAAGGATCGCGTGCCGCCGGCGAGCGATCGCCGCGCCAAGCGCAATGATGATGCCGACGGCGAGGTGCTGCAGCGTGGCGGAGAGCAACGGCCACCACCACTCCGCAAACGGGGTGATGTTCTCGCGCAGGATGACGAGGAGCGTCGTCGGAGGGTACAGGCTGACCCAGACCGCCCAGTGCGTCGCCCAGGGCCCGCCGAGCGCCTCTCGCGCCGTGAGACCGCCCACTGCACTCGCCTCCCTTCGCCGAGAGGGAGTGTAGGCCGACTCGGTTCGACGCCCCTGGTGCACATCATGGTTGAGGAAGGCGGTGGTTCCTGATCTCACCCGAAGAGATCAGGAACCACCGGCACTTGTCTGAGCGATTCGGGCCCGACCCGAACGGGCCGAAGCGCTACCACGGTTCGCGGTCCCCCGGTGACCCCCCGATCACCTACCGCTTGCGTTGGAGTGAGTCTCCTCCCATGACGCGATGCGGGCAACCACCGCCGGTCAGGCGTGTTCGAATACCGAACGGCGTCTGCGTAGACTCGCTCCCGGGCCGCGACGCGGCTCCGATGAGGCTGGCAGATCACGGAGGTTCGGGATGCTCTCGCGCCCGTCTTCTCGCCGTGGGCGGGCCTCAGCGCGTGCGGCGGGCATCCTCGTGTCGGCCTTCGTTCTGGCTGGCTGCGCCGTCGAGCGCGAGCCGGTGCCGAGCCCCAGCAGCGATGCGCCCGTCGACCCGTTCGAGCAGCCTCGCATCACTCCGGGGATCGTGCCCGAGTTCGTCGAGGGCGGCACGGCCGCCGAGAACCTCGACTACTTCGCGTTCCGCCTGGACGCCCTGATCGCGCAGGTCCAGTCTCCGACCAGCCGCGAGCTGGTCGACAGTGTGGTCGACGCGGGCTTCGACAAGGCTGCCATGGAGGTGACGGCCGACACCACGCCGACGGGCATGGCGGCCGACTCGATCCTTGTCGCGGTTCGCCTGGGCGACGACTGCCTGCTCGGGCAGGTCGTGGACGGTCAGGTGGTCGCCGGCGTCGCCCCGGTGCTCAGCACCGGGCGGTGCCTGGTGGGGCGCACGCTCTCCCTAGACTGATAGGCATGGCCGAATTCATTTACACCATGGTCCGCGCCCGCAAGACGGTCGGGGAGAAGCTGATCCTCGACGACGTCACGATGTCGTTCTTCCCTGGTGCGAAGATCGGTATGGTCGGCCCGAACGGCGCCGGCAAGTCGACGATCATCAAGATCATGGCGGGCCTCGACCAGCCCTCCAACGGCGAGGCACGTTTGAGCCCCGGCTACTCGGTGGGCATCCTCATGCAGGAGCCCGAGCTGGACGAGTCGAAGACGGTGCTCGAGAACGTGCAGGACGGCGTGCGGGAGCTGAGCGACAAGCTCGCCCGCTTCAACGAGATCTCGCTCGCGATGGCCGACCCTGAGGCCGACTTCGATGCGCTCATGGCCGAGATGGGCACCCTGCAGGAGGAGATCGACGCCGCCAACGGCTGGGATCTCGACAGTCAGCTGGAGCAGGCGATGGATGCTCTGCGCTGCCCGCCCGGCGACGAGATGATCACCCACCTCAGTGGAGGAGAGAAGCGCCGTGTCGCGCTCTGCAAGCTCCTGCTCGAGAAGCCCGATCTGCTGCTTCTCGATGAGCCCACCAACCACCTCGATGCCGAGAGCGTTCTGTGGCTCGAGCAGCACCTGCAGAAGTACCCGGGCGCCGTCATCGCGATCACGCACGACCGGTACTTCCTCGATCACGTCGCCGAGTGGATCGCCGAGGTGGACCGGGGGCGGCTCTACCCGTACGAGGGCAACTACTCGACCTACCTCGAGAAGAAGGCGGCTCGCCTGGAGGTGCAGGGCAAGAAGGACGCGAAGCTCGCCAAGCGACTGGCGGGCGAGCTTGACTGGGTGCGCTCCAACGCGAAAGGCCGGCAGGCGAAGTCGAAGGCGCGTCTCGCCCGGTACGAGGAGATGGCGGCGGAGGCAGAGAAGACGCGCAAGCTCGACTTCGAGGAGATTGTGATCCCCGTGGGCCCGCGGCTCGGCTCGCAGGTGATCGAGGCGTCGAAGCTGCGTAAGGGCTTCGGCGAGCGCATCCTCATCGATGGCCTCTCCTTCACCCTGCCGCGCAACGGCATCGTCGGCATCATCGGTCCGAACGGGGTCGGCAAGACAACGCTGTTCAAGACCATCGTGGGGTTCGAAGAGCTCGACGGCGGCACCCTCAAGATCGGCGACACCGTCGACATCTCATACGTCGACCAGAGTCGCGGCGGCATCGATCCGAACAAGACTCTGTGGGAGGTCGTGAGCGACGGCCTCGACTACATCCAGGTCGGCAAGACGGAGATTCCGTCGCGGGCATACGTCTCGCAATTCGGTTTCAAGGGCCCTGACCAGCAGAAGAAAGCCGGCGTGCTCTCCGGGGGTGAGCGCAACCGTCTCAACCTCGCCCTCACCCTCAAGGAGGGCGGCAACCTGCTGCTGCTCGACGAGCCGACGAACGACCTCGATGTGGAGACGCTCGGCAGCCTCGAGAACGCGCTGCTCGAGTTTCCCGGTTGCGCCGTGGTGATCACGCACGATCGGTGGTTCCTCGATCGCATCGCCACCCACATCCTCGCGTACGAGGGTACGGAGGAGAACCCGAGCTACTGGCACTGGTTCGAGGGCAACTTCGAGGCCTACGAGGAGAACAAGATCGAGCGTCTCGGGCCGGATGCGGCGAAGCCGCATCGCTCCACCTACCGCAAGCTCACGCGCGACTGACCGCCATGAAGGGTCGTCTGCTGCACCTCATCGCTCGCACGCGCGACTCGTTCTGGTTCGTGCCGGGCCTCTTCGTCATCGGCTCGATCGTGCTCGCCGAGCTGGTCGTGCTGCTGGATCGGCTCGCGCCAGTACCTGCCTGGGCTGGCGGACTCATTCTCGAGGTGGGTGCCGACGGCGCGCGCGGCCTGCTCACGGCGATCTCTGGCTCCATGCTGGGTGCCGCCGCGACGATGTTCTCGATCACGATCGCGGTTCTCGCCCTGACCTCGTCGAACTACGGTCCGAGGCTCGTGCGCAACTTCATGGCAGACCGAGGCAATCAGGTGGTGCTGGGAGGCTTGGTCTCCATCGCGCTGTACGCCCTCATCGTCGTGCGGCACATCAGGATTGAGGACGTGGACAGCTCGTCATTCGTGCCGCACCTCGCGGTGAATCTCGCGGTGGTGCTGCTGGTGGCCGGCATTGGTCTGCTCGTCTACTTCATCCACCACATCGCGTCTGACATTCAGGTCTCCACGCTGTCGGCCGCGGTGCGCGGCGAGCTCATCCGCCGGCTCGATGAGCAGTTCCCGCTGGACGCCGAGGCCGAGGTCGTGCCCTCGCGCGAGTGGATCGACTCCTCCGGCAGGCCCGTGCGCGCAGGGCGCGACGGCTACGTCGGGGCGATCGCCGCCGACGACCTCATCGAGGCCGCCCGTCGCCACGACGTGCGCATCGACGTCGTCGTGCAGCCAGGCACCTACGTCGTCGAGGGTGACCTGCTGGCCACCGTCGAGGGCTCCAAACGCACGGGCGATGACGCGGCGGGTGATCGCGCGATCGTCAGTGCGGTGCGCACCGCGGTCGCTCTCGAGGACGCGCGCACTCCGTACCAGGATCTCGAGCATCTCGTGCGCCAGCTCATCGACCTCGCTGTGCGGGCGCTCAGCCCGGGCACGAACGACCCCCTGACGGCGATCAATGCTCTCGACGACCTCTCGGCCGCGCTCGCTCACGGCATCAGCCGCCCTGATCCGCCCCGCGTGCTCGTCGATGCCGACGGCGATGTCCGGGTGCGTGTCGTGCGCCGCCGGGTCTGCGATCTGACGACCGACGCGCTCGACCTGCTGCGTCCGTATGCGATCTCTCACTCCGCTGTCGTGTGCCGGGCGATTCTGCTCGTTCACCGGGTGGTCGAGCGCGCGCCGGACGCGGCCCGGCCGATGCTGCTGGCCGCTGCTGATCGACTGGTCGACGACTTCACCGCGAGCTCGCCTGCCGCCTACGATCTCGCGCAGGTGCGGGCGGCGCGCGCCGACACGGGTGTGACGCTGTGACGCGGCTGCACGTGCCGGTGCCCGTGCGCTGGAGCGATCTCGACGCGTACGAGCACGTCAACAATGCGCGCATGCTCACGCTTCTGGAGGAGGCCCGCATCGCCGCTTTCTGGAGCGATCCGGCGGGCGGCGCGCCGACGGCCGTTCTCGAGACGGGCCCCGGGTCGCCCTCGATCACGCTCGTCGCGGCGCAGCGCATCGAGTACCTCGATCCCATCCCGTTCCACCGCGATCCGCTCGATGTCGAACTCTGGATCGGCCGGCTGGGCGGCGCGAGTCTCGAGGTCTGCTACGAGATCTTCAGCCCGTCGGATCACGAGCCTCGCACTCTCTACACCCGCGCGGCGACGACCATCGTGCTCGTCGACCGCGCGACGGGCTCCCCGCGCCGGCTCAGCGATGACGCCCGCGCCGCCTGGCAGCCGTACGTCGAGCCGCCGATCGCGTTTCGCGACTGACGTCGGGCGGCGCCCGCGCGGCTCAGTGGTGGTCAGGCGACTCGGGCACGCGCACCATGCCCTCCTGTGCGACGGAGGCCACGAGCATCCCGTCGCGGGTGAAGATGCGCCCCGTCGACAGGCCGCGCCCGCCGATCGCATTGGGGGATTCCTGAACGTACAGCAGCCACTCGTCGACGCGCGCGAAGCGGTGCCACCACATGGCGTGGTCGAGGCTCGCCATCTTGAGCCCCGCAGTCGACCAGCCGAGGCCGTGTCGGCGCAGGATCGGCTCGAGGATCGAGTAGTCGCTCGCGTAGGCGAGGGCCGCGCGGTGCAGGTTCTCGTCGTCCGGCAGGCGCTCGAGGCACCTGAGCCAGACGGCCTGGTGCGCGACCTGATCGCCGCTCGCGTGCAGGTAGACAGGCGTGTCGACGTGGCGCATGTCGAAGGGTCGGCCGCGCGCCCAGTACTGCGCGGCCGGGTGGTCGATGGCGCCCAGGATGTCGGCCGCGCTCGGCAGCGACTGCGGGTCGGGCACGTCGATCGGCATCGCTGCCTGGTGGTCGAGCCCCGGGTCGATGTCTTGGAAGCTTGCGATCATCGACAGGATCGGGCGCCCGTGCTGATAGGCCTGGGTACGGCGCGTCGAGAACGAGCGGCCGTCGTGGATGCGGTCGACCGAGAAGGTGATCGGCCTGTCGATGTCGCCCGGCCGCAGGAAGTAGCCGTGCATCGAGTGGATGTACCGGTCGGCCTCGACCGTGCGCATGGCCGAGAGCACCGCCTGGGCCATGACCTGGCCGCCGAACACGCGCCGCTGAGGCGTCCACAGGCTCGGCGCGGTGAAGATGTCCTCGCTCGTGCGCGCACCCGTGTCGGTGAGGGTGAGGGCGGCGAGGAGGTCGGCGACGGGGTCGCGAGGCGCATCAGTCATCCGTCGTAGTCTAGAGATCGATGAACGACGCGTTCACCCTCCCCACTCCCGCCGCCGCACAGGATCTCGCTGTGCTGCTCGGGCGCGCCGCACGCCTCGACGCTGCGGCCGCCGTGCGCCTCATCGCCGACTCGGGGGTGCTGGCCATGTACGTCGCGGTCATCACCCCGAAGGGCCTGCTCGACCGGGGCCCCACCGTCCTGGGCCTGCGCACGACGGCGCTCCTGGAGGGTTCCTTCGACGTGGTCGTGCCGATCGCCTCGCTGCAGGCACGCCTGGATGCTGCGCTCGGCTCGGCCCCAGACGGTCCCGTCACCGTGCGCGTGCCGACCGCCGTGCACACCGTGGTGTGGGCCGGCATCTCGCCGCCCCGCGGCGGCTGGCAGCGCATGACCCCGCTCGACCCGGCGCCGCTCGCGACCGCCGCTCGCGCGGGCATCGAGGAGGTCGCCGCCGCGATTCCCGCGAACGCGGGCGAGCAGATCGTGCAGCGGGTGCGCTCAGAGGTCTGGGGTCGCCCGCTTGAGGGCCATGATCATCTGCCCGCGGGGGTCGCGTTCGCGGCGGAGGCTCTCGGGTTCCTCGGCGAGGACCCCGTTCAGCAGTTCGCGACGGGTCCGTGGATTCGCTTGAGCACGCAGCGCGGGCACGTGCTCGTCAAGCAGGGCGCCTGGTCGCTCGGCGCCTGATGCGGCCTACATCCGGGCGATCGCGCGGCCCGCGCGCAGACCCGTGTGCAGGCACCCGCCGAGGAAGGTGCCCTCGAGCGATCGGTAGCCGTGCATGCCGCCGCCGCCGAAGCCCGCAGCTTCGCCCACGGCCCAGAGCCCGGGCAGCACCTCCCCGGTCGGCGTGAGCGCGCGCGAGTCGAGGTCGGTCTGGATGCCGCCGAGGCTCTTGCGCGTGAGCACGTGCAGCCGCACGGCGATCAGGGGCCCGTGGCGGGGGTCGGTGAGGCGGTGCGGCGCGGCGACGCGGATGAGCTTGTCGCCCCGATAGGCGCGCGCGCCGCGGATCGCCGTGAGCTGAGCGTCCTTGCTGAAGCCGTTGTCGAGCATCCGGTCGCGCGATTCGATCTCGTGACAGACACGGGCGGGGTCGAGCGGCGCCTCCGGGTCGAGGGCGCGCATCCGCTCGATGAGCTCGTCCTTCGTGCCGGCGACGATGAAGTCGGCGCCGTCGCGCATGAACCGCTCGACCGCCTCGGTTGCGCCCCTGCCGAGGCGCTGCCGCAGCAGCTCGCGCACGCTGCGCCCCGTGAGGTCGGGGTTCTGCTCGCTGCCGCTGAGCGCGAACTCTTTCTCGATGATGGACTGGGTGGTGACGAACCAGCTGTGGTCGTGACCGGTGCTGCGCAGGTGGGCGAGGGTGCCGAGCGTGTCGAAGCCGGGGAAGAGCGGCGCGGGCAGGCGGCGTCCCGTCGCGTCGAGCCACAGGCTGGAGGGGCCGGGCAGGATGCGAATGCCGTGGCGCGCCCACACGGGGCTGTGGTTCTGGATGCCCTCCACGTAGTGCCACATGCGGTCGCCGTTGATCAGCCGCGCGCCGGCCGTCTCAGCGATACCGAGCCCGCGCCCGTCGACGTGTGCTGGCACGCCGCTGACCATGCGGGTCGGGGCCGTGCCGAGCCGGTCGGGCCACGCGGCGCGCACGAGGTCGTGGTTGCCGCCGATACCGCCGCTGGCGATGACGACGGCGTCGGCGCTGAGTGCGAAGTCGGCGATGATCTCGCGGTTCGAGGCGGCGCCGCGCTCGGCGTCGTCGGGCGCGAGCACGCTGCCGCTGATCCCGGTGACTCGCCCGTCGACGACGGTGAGAGCGTCGACGCGGTGGCGGAACATCAGGGTCACGAGGCCCTCGTCGACGCCGCGGCGCACGGTCGCGACGAACGGCTCGAGGATGCCGGGGCCCGTGCCCCATACGATGTGGAACCGCGGAACCGAGTTTCCGGGGCCCGTGGCGGTATCGCCGCCGCGCTCGGCCCAGCCGACGACGGGGAAGAACCGCACGCCCCTCTGCCGCAGCCATGCGCGCTTCTCACCGGCGGCGAAGTCGAGGTAAGACTCCGCCCACTGGCGGGCATGGTCGTCTTCGGGCCGGTCGAACCCGGCGGTTGCATCCCAGTCTTGCTGGGCGACCTCGATCGAGTCGCGGATGCCCATCCTGCGCTGCTCGGGGCTGTCGACGAGGAACAGCCCGCCGAAGGACCACCACGCCTGCCCGCCGAAGGTCGCCTCGGGCTCCTGGTCGACGATCGTGACGCGCTTGCCCGCGGCGACGAGCTCGGCGGCGGCGACGAGCCCCGCCAGGCCCGCGCCGACGATGATCGCGTCTGCTCGCTGTGTCACGCTGACTCCTTCGTCGGTGGCGCTCCGCCGTGGGGGACCTACTCCGGATTCTCCTCGAAGGTGTTGACCATGGCGTGCGCGGCGCGCTCCAGATAGTCCCACAGGGCGGCGTCGTGCATCGGGGAGAGCTCGAGCTCGTCGACCGCCGCGCGCATGTGGCCGAGCCACCGGTCGCGCGCGTCGGGGTTGACGTGGAAGGACGCGTGGCGCATCCGCAACCGAGGGTGACCGCGCTGCTGGCTGTACGTGGTGGGCCCGCCCCAGTACTGCTCGAGGAAGGCGGTGAGGCGCCACACGGCGCCCTCCAGGTCGTCGTCGGGGTACATGGGGCGCAGCACATCATCGTCGCGGACGCCGTCGTAGAAGCGCCGCACGAGCTTCTCGAAGGTGGCGTGACCGCCGACCTGCTCGAAGAACGGCTCAGGTGGCCCGACGGGGGTCGGGGCGGGGTTCACGAGCGCGACTCCTCGTCGGGCAGCGGCACGGGCTTCGTGCGCGGGGAGCCCTTGCGGCCCGCGGGGCGCTCGAGGCCGTCCATGACGACGCGGTTGAGCGCGGGAAGGCTCACGCCCATGGCGTCGAGGGCCAGCTTGAGGCGTAGGCGCAGCTCGCGTGCGATCTCCCACTGGTCGGCCGTGCGCACCTTCATGACCAGGCGCACGACGAGCGCCTCCGCCGAGATCGACTCGATACCCCAGATCTCGGGGGGTTCGAGCACTTTGCGCTTCCACACCGGGTCGCTGGACATGTCGACCGCGGTCGCGAGCAGCACCTCCTCGACGGCGTGCACGTCGGCCGTGTACGGCACGGGCAGGTCGATGATCACCCGTGCCCAGCCCTGCGACTTGTTGCCGACTCGCAGAATCTCGCCGTTGCGCACGAACCACAGGGTGCCGCCGACATCGCGCACCTGCGTGACCCGCACCCCGACGTTTTCGACGACCCCGACGGCCTCGCCCAGATCGACGACGTCGCCCACGCCGAGCTGGTCTTCGAACACCATGAAGAGGCCGTTGAGCATGTCTTTCACGACGCTCTGCGCGCCGAAGCCGAGGGCGGCCCCCAGAATGCCGGCGGAGGCGATGAGGGCGGTGACCGAGAAGTTCAGCTCGCTGAGCACGAGCACGAACGCGACCGAGACGATGGCCCACGTCACGAGGTTGCGCATGACGCTGCCCATCGTGCGGGTGCGCTGCACGACGCGCACAGCGTGCAGGGGCGAGGCGGTCAGCTCTGTCGTGTGCTCGACGTTCTGCGCTTTCTTGACGCCGTGGACCACCCGATCGACGACGCGATGTATGGCGATGAGCAGCACCCAGCGCAGCAGGATCGCACCGACCACCACGCCCGCGATGCGCAGCGGCGCCTCGTAGGTCACGGCGAAATCGGCGAGGTTCTGCCAGATCGTGGCCCAGTCGATGTCGTCCATGTGGCGCTCAGCCTACTCAGCCGCGGGCGTCGCGCTCCTGCGCCGCGATGGCTCGCTCGACGCCTGCCAGGTTCTCGGTCACGAGGCGGCGCAGGGCCGGGATGCCCGGGTTCGCGTCGAGCCACGCCCGAGTCGCGTCGACGAGAGTCTGGTTGGCGAGCGCCGCCGGGTAGAGGCCGAGCACGAGGTACTCGGCGATCTTGTAGCTGCGGTCGTTCCAGATATCCAGGAGCGAGGCGAAGTACGGCTCGACGAGCTTCTCGAAGGCGCTCGGGTCGTTGGCGTGCTGCCAGCCGAGGCACGTCATGCGCACGATTGCGTTCGGCACGCTGTCGTCGCCCACGAGGCGGTCGAAGGTTGCGCGCTTGCTCGCGGCGTCGGGCAGGGCGGCCCGTGCGCGTGCGGCGGCCTGCTGCCCGTTCGAGGTGTTGTCCTTCGCGAGTGCGGCGTCGATGTCGTCGCTCGTCGCGGCCCCGACGAGGGCGAGACCCTCGAGCAGCAGCCAGTCGAGGTCGGTGTCGATCTCCAGCCCCGGCAGGGTGATCGACCCGTCGCGCAGGCCCGCGAGCGTCTGCCCGTGGGCGGGCGTCGCGGTGAGGTTCGCGAAGTACTGCACGAACTGGAACTGCGCGTCGCTGCCGGCCTCGGCACCCTGGGCGAGCTGCCACAGTGCGTCGGCGATCTTCTCGATCGTCGCGGCGCGCGTGGCGGGGTCGACGTAGGTGCGGGCCACGGCGGCGAGCTGCATGAGGGTCGTGCGGATCGTCGTCGACTCGGTCTCGGTCGCGATGTTGTTCAGCACGAGGCGCACATAGTCGCGCGCGGGGGCCTCGGCATCGCGCGTGGCATCCCACGCCGCGCCCCACACGAGTGCGCGGGCGAGGGGGCTCTCGATGGCCGCGAGGTGCTCGATCGCGACGGCGTGGGACGCCTCGTCGAGGCGGATTTTCGCGTAGGCGAGGTCGTCGTCGTTGAGGAGGATGAGCGCGGGGCGTGCGCGGCCGACGAGCTCGGGCACCTCGGTGCGGTCGCCGTCGACGTCGAGCTCGTGACGGTGAATGCGCGTGAGCGAGCCATCCTGCAGTTCGTAGAAGCCGATCGCCATGCGGTGCGGACGGATGGTCGGGTAGTCGGGGTGCGCGCTCTGCAGCACGGCGAAACTCGTGATGACGCCCTCGTCGTCGACCTCGAGCTCGGGGCGCAGGGTGTTGACGCCCGCCGTCTCGAGCCACTTCTCCGACCATGTGCTGAGCTCGCGCCCACTCGTGGCTTCAAGCTCGGTGAGCAAGTCTCTCAGCTCGGTGTTGCCCCAGGCGTGCTTGCGGAAGTACGCCGAGACGCCCGAGAAGAACTCCTCACGCCCGACCCACGCGACGAGCTGCTTGAGCACACTGCCGCCCTTCGCGTAGGTGATCCCGTCGAAGTTGACCTGCACGTCCTCCAGGTCGTTGATGGTGGCGACGACGGGGTGGGTGGAGGGCAGCTGGTCCTGCTTGTACGCCCAGCTCTTCTCCATGGCCTGGAAGGTCGTCCACGCCTCCGTCCACTCGGTGGCCTCAGCCGTGGCGATGGTCGAGGCCCACTCGGCGAACGACTCGTTGAGCCACAGGTCGTTCCACCACTTCATCGTCACGAGGTCGCCGAACCACATGTGGGCGAGCTCATGCAGGATCGTGACGACGCGGCGCTCCTTGATGGCGTCGGTGACCTTGCTGCGGAAGACGTAGGTTTCGGTGAACGTCACCGCACCCGCGTTCTCCATGGCGCCCGCGTTGAATTCGGGCACGAAGAGCTGGTCGTACTTGTCGAACGGGTACGGAACCCCGAACTGCTCTTCGTAGTAGACGAAGCCCTTGCGCGTGATGTCGAAAATGTAGTCGGAGTCGAGGTACTCGAACAGGCTCGCGCGCGCGTAGATGCCGAGGGGGATCGTGCGGCCGTCGCTGCTGGTCAGCTCGCTGTGGACGCTCTCGTAAGGGCCCGCGATGACGGCGGTGATGTAGCTCGAGACGGGCTGGGTCGGCTCGAACACCGTGGTCGCGGCGTCGCCGTCCTCGGTGCGCGTCGCGACCGGGTAGTTGGAGACGACGGCCCAGTTCTGCGGGGCGGTCACGGTGAAGTGGAAGACGGCCTTGAGGTCGGGCTGCTCGAAGACGGCGAAGACGCGACGGCTGTCGGGCACCTCGAACTGCGAGTACAGGTACACCTCGCCGTCGACGGGGTCGACGAAGCGGTGCAGGCCCTCGCCCGTGTTGGTGTACTCGTGGTCGGCGACGACGGTGAGCACGTTGCGCTCGGCGAGGTTCGGCACCTGGATGCGCGTGCCGTCGGCCACCGCGGCGGGGTCGAGCTGCTCGCCGTTGAGCTCCACACTGTGCACGGTGCGTGTGATGGCGTCGAGGAAGGTGCTCGAGCCGGCGGTGGCCGTGAAGGTGACCGTCGATGTCGAGCGGAACACCTCGTCCCCGGTCGTCAGGTCGAGGGCGACGTGGTAGCTCTCGGTCGAGACGGTGCTCGTGCGCTCGTGCGCTTCGGCGCGGGTCAGGTTGTCTCCGGGCACGGGTGTGGCCTCCTTCGGCTGCAGGGCGATGCGCGGTTCGTGGCCGCGCTGGCCCAGCCTAGTGGCGCGTGCTGGGCGCGCCCGGCGAGGGCCGGGGGGCGCTGGGGGCGAGCTTCGTGCCGTCGGGGCCGCTGATGGCTGACGGCTCGCCGCGATCGAGCTCGACGCGCAGCCAGAGAAAACCGTGAGCCGGGATCGTGAGCCCGCGGGTCAGGTCGTGATCCTTGTCTGTCACCAGGTCGACGGCGCGCGCGGGCAGGCCGGAGAGGGTGAGCGGCTCGATGCGGGCGGGGTCGTCGCCGACGTTGGCGAGGCACAGCACGAGCGTCTCCACGCCAGCGTGCGACCCGGGTCGTTGGTACCCGACGACGCTCGGCACTTTCGCGTCGAAGCCGATGAGGGTGCCTCCGGCGAACTCGGGGGTGCGGCGGCGCACGTCGATCAGCGCGCGTAGGCGCGAGTAGAGCATCCCGGGCTCCGTGCTCGGGTCGAGGCGGTCGCGGTACCGGTCGGCGGGGTAGTGGGGGCGGTGCGCCCAGCGGCTGTCGTCGGCGTGGCCGGGCTCCTCGGCCCAGCCCGGGTCGTTGAGCTGCCCGACCTCGTCTCCGAGGTACAGCAGCGGAACGCCGCCCGTCGAGAGCACGATCGAGTGCGCGAGCACGATGCGGTCGAGGCCTCCCGCGTCGCCGATGTCGAGACCCGCGAGGGACGCGGTCGTGCCCGAGATGCGGCAGTCGCCCGTGGCCGGGTTGTCCTGGAAGGGGATGCCGCGCGCGAAGCTGCCGGGGAACCGCCCGACGTAGAAGTTGTTGAGAAAGCGCCGGTGCTCGAACCCGTCGATGCCGAGCTCGGCGGCGTCTTCGTCGGCGAAGGTCCAGCCGATGTCGTCGTGGCTGCGCACGTAGTTGACCCACGCGGTGCCGGGCGGCAGGGCGTGACGCCGGTCGAGCGCCTGCTGCAGGAGGCGCGCATCCCGCGTCGCGAGGGAGTTCCAGATGAGGGCCATCTGCAGCGGGTTGTAGCTGAGCTGGCACTCCTCGGGCGAGATGTACTCGATGACCTGGTCGGGGTGCACGATCGCCTCCGACTTGAACAGCAGGGCGGGCGCCGCGATGCGGCACACGGCGTTGAAAGCCTGCAGCAGCAGGTGCGCCTCGGGCAGCGACTCGCTGCTCGTGCCGAGCTGCTTCCAGATGAAGGCGACGGCGTCCATGCGCAGAATCTCCACGCCCTGGTTGGCGAGGAAGAGCATCTCGCCCGCCATGGCGCGGAAGACCGCGGGGTTCGAGTAGTTGAGGTCCCACTGGAAGGAGTGGAAGGTCGCCCACACCCAGCGACCGCTGCCGTCCGGCATCGGCACGAAGGAACCGGGATGGTCGTCGGGGAAGATCTCCCGCACCGTCTGCTCGTACCGGTCGGGCATGGTGCGGTCGGGGAAGACCCAGTAGTAGTCCTCGAACTCCTTCTCGCCCGCGAGGGCGCGCCGCGCCCACTCGTGCTCGTTCGAGGTGTGGTTGAAGATGAAGTCGACGACGAGCGCGATGCCGTGGGCGCGCAGCTCGGCGGCGAGAGCGATGAGCTGCGCCATGTCGCCGAGTGCGGGGCTCACCTCCCGGTAGCTGGAGACGGCGTAGCCGCCGTCGCTGTTCTCCTCGGGGGCGAGGAACAGCGGCATGAGGTGCAGGTACGTGAGGCCCAGTTCTTGGAAGTACGGGATGCGCGCGCGCACACCCTCGAGGTTGGTCGCGTACCGGTCCACGTAGCACACCCCGCCGAGCATGCGATTGCTGAGGAACCAGCCCGGGTCATCCTCACGACCGGCGTCGAGAGCCCGCAGGTCGGGGGGGCGCTCCTGCCAGGATTCGGCGAGCTGCACGAGCAGGGCGTCGAGATGCTCGGAGGTCGCGTCGGAGTCGCCGTAGACGCGGGTGATGAGGCTCTGCAGGCGCGGCAGTTCGCGCTCGACGCGGGCCGTGAAGCGGGCCCACTCCTGCTCGGTCGTCTCAGGGCGGCGCACCTCGTCGAGCGCGCGCGGCCAGTTCTGCAGCGGCGTCACGGGGCCATTCTAGGCGGGCCGACTCCGGGCATCCCAAGGCATCAACTGTTGTCCAGGTGGACAACCCGTGCGACGATAGAGGCATGGCCACGACCGTGTTCGAGCGCGCCCGCCCTGACGCCCGCCTCATCGCCGACGCCCTCGAGGGCTCCCGCCTCTCCCCGTTCTGGCTCGACGACCTGCCCGAGCGTCCCGCACTACCGGCACTCGACGGCCGCATGCACGCCGACCTGGCGGTCGTCGGCGGCGGCTACACGGGACTCTGGACGGCGCTGCTCGCCCAGGAGCGCGACCCGAGCGCGCGCATCGTGCTCGTGGAGGGCAAGAGCGTCGGCTGGGCGGCGAGCGGCCGCAACGGCGGCTTCGTCGAGGCGAGCCTCACCCACGGCGAGAAGAACGGCCAGACGCGATTCCCCGCCGAGCTCGACACCCTCGACCGGCTCGGCATGGAGAACCTCGACGCGATCGGGCGCACCGTGCGCGACCGCGGCTGGGATTGCGACCTTGAGCGCGTCGGCTCCTTCGCCGTCGCGACCGAGCCCTACCAGGTGGCCGAGCTCGCCGCCGCCCACGACGGCGAGACCGAACGGTTCTACGACGCGGCCGCCATGCGCGAGCAGGTGCACTCCCCGACGTACGAGGGCGGGCTCTGGTCGATGCGCGATACGGCGCTCGTGCATCCCGGCAAGCTCGCCGACGCCCTGCTGCGCGCGTGCCTCGACGCGGGAGTCGAGGTGTTCGAGCACTCCGCCGTGAGCGGGCTGCGTGCGGAGGCAGACGGAATCGAGCTGAGCATCCGCACCGGAGGCGTGCTGCTCGCCGACAGAGTCGCCCTCGCCACCAACGCCTTCCCCTCCCTGCTGAAACGCTACCGGCTGCACACCGTGCCCGTGTACGACTACGTGCTCATGACGGAGCCGCTCACCGACACCCAGCTGGCCTCGATCGGGTGGGAGGGCCGCCAGGGCATCGCCGACAGCGCCAACCAGTTCCACTACTACCGGTTGAGCGCCGACAACCGCATCCTCTGGGGCGGCTACGACGCCATCTACCACTTCGGCGGGCGCATCAGGCCCGAGTACGACGACCGACGCGAAAGCTTCGAGACCCTCGCGAGCCACTTCTTCACAACCTTCCCCCAGCTGGAAGGTGTGCGCTTCAGCCACCGCTGGGCCGGCGTCATCGACACCTGCAGTCGCTTCTGCGCCTTCCACGCGACGGCGCATCAGGGGCGCGTCGCCTACTCGGCGGGCTTCACCGGCCTCGGCGTCGCGGCGACGCGATTCGCGGCCAACGTCATGCTCGATCAGCTCGCCGGCGAGCAGACCGAGCGCACCGCACTGCGCATGGTAAACGAGCTGCCCCTGCCGTTCCCACCCGAGCCCGCCACCTACCCGTCAGTGCAGTCGGTGCGCTGGGCGCTCGACCGCGCCGACCACCGCGAGGGGCACCGCAATCTTTTCCTTCGCACCCTCGACGCAGTAGGGCTAGGGTTCGATTCGTGACCCGACTTCCGCTCGACGCCGCGACCGTGCTGCAGGCACTGTCGCTCGAGCTCGAGCACGAGCCCGTGGACGCCGATCAGGTCGTATCGGGCAGCCCGACTACGGGCATCGCGGCGCTCGCGGAGCTCGACGACGTCGAGATCGGGGTGTGGGAGATCACCCCCGGCATCGTGACCGATGTCGAGGTCGACGAGGTGTTCGTCGTGCTCAGAGGTCACGCGACCCTGCGTCGCGAGGACGGCAGCGAGTCTGAGCTCGTCGCCGGCACGGTCGGCCGTCTCGAGGACGGCGAGGAGACCGAGTGGGAGGTGCACGAGACGCTGCGCAAGATCTACATCGCGTAGCGCCCCGTGCTGACCTCCCAGCGCCGACCGCGCTCTGCGGGCCCCGAATGCCCTGGCGCGACCGTTCGTCGAGGCGGTGCTAGAACGTCGAATCCCCCCGGATGACGACGTCGCTGCCTCCGTCGACGAAGACGATCTGACCGCACAGGTGGGTGTTCTCGACACTCACGAGGTAGGCGAGCAGGTTCGACACTGCCGCCGGTTCGGCGATGCCGTTGAGAGGCATGGGCACCATCTCGAGCAGGCCCTTCGTCGCCTCCTCGGTCGCCGTCAGGTCGGCCGTCATGGGCGTGCGGATGACGCCCGGCGCGACCGCGTTGAGCGGAATGCCCGCCCCCGCCCAGTCGTTTGTCGCCGCGTTCTGGCGAATCCAGCGCACGAGCGCCCGCTTGGTCGAGCCGTAGATGAGCGCACCTTGCTCGGCGTCGAGGAGCTCTTGCGTGCGGTGCAGCGCGGCCTTCTCGTCGTGCGCGAGGCACGCATCGACGAGCTCGTCGTCGACGGGGAAGAGCGAGGCCATGGATGCCGTGGCCACCGCTCGCGGAGCATCCGAGCCCGCCAGCAGCGGGCGCAGCCCCTCGAGTGTCGCGATAGCGCCGAAGTAGTTCACGGCGACGGTCGCCACGGATTCCGTCGCGAGCCCCGCGTTGGCGACGACCGCGTCGATCGTGCCGCCACTGAGCCGCGTGGCCTCCGCCACGAGGGCGTCACGGCCTTCGGGCGTGGTGAGGTCGGCGGTGACGTCGGCGTCGTGCAGGTCGACACCGATGATGGTGTGGCCCTGGCCGCGCAGAAGCTCGGCGAGTGCGGCGCCGATGCCGCTCGCCGCGCCGGTGATGACGTAGGTGCGAGTCATGAGGTGACTCCTTTCGTCTCGATGCGCCCCACGGTGTCAGCCCTGCTCGCGCGCGTCCAGGGCCTTTCGTCCCGGCCTAGAATCGAGGCCATGCGCATCCACGTCGCCACCGACCACGCCGGCCTCGAGCTCAGCGCCACGGTTCGCGCGCACATCGCCGCGCAGGGGCACGAGGTCATCGACCACGGGCCGATCGAGTTCGACGCGCTCGATGACTATCCGAGCTTCTGCATCAATGCCGCGCGCGCCGTCGCGCGCGACCAGATGGCGGGAGTGGAGGCGCTCGGCGTCGTCTTCGGCGGTTCGGGCAATGGCGAGCAGATCGCGGCCAACAAGGTGCAGGGCATCCGCGCGGCGCTTGTCTGGAGCGAAGCGACGGCGAGCCTGGCCCGTGAGCACAACGATGCGAACGTGATCGCGGTGGGCGCCCGCCAGCACGCGGTCGACGAGGTCCTGACGCTCATCGACGTCTTCATCGCGACCCCGTTCCCCGGGGAGGAGCGCCACGCGCGCCGCATCGCGCAGCTCGCCGAGTACGAGTCGACGGGCGCGATCGTCGGCCACGAGATCCACTGACGCTGCCGTGCCCGAGGGTCACTCCGTTCACCGCATCGCGCTGCAGTTCGCACGGCACTTCGTCGGTGAGCGCGTGACCGCCAGCTCGCCCCAGGGCCGCTTCGCCGAGGGTGCGGCGCTGCTCGACGGCCGCACGATGACGCAGTCTCGAGCGGCTGGCAAGCAGCTCTTCCTCGAGTTCGATCAGGCGCTGTACCTGCGCGTGCACCTGGGCATCTACGGGGCCTGGGACTTCGCCGGGTCCGTCGGCCATGACCCCGTGACGCGGTCGTCGGGCGGCCGGATGGGCCAGACCGGTCAGCACGGCGTCGAGAGCGACGACGACGCGGATGCTCCGGGCACGGTCGTCGACGAGCACGAGAACTCTCTCGCCTCGATCGGGGCGCCGCGCCGCGCACGACTGCGGATGGGCGAGCAGTCGAGCACCACCGAGGTGCTCGAGTCGTTTCCCGCTGAGCCGGTCGGCCAGGTACGGGCGAGACTGCTCACGACGACGGCTGTCGCCGATCTGCGTGGCCCGACGGCGTGCGAAGTGCTCGACGCCGCCGCCGTGCAGGAGGTCGTCGACCGTCTGGGGCCCGACCCGCTTGTCGACGACGCTGAGGTGGGCGAGGAGCGCATGCTCGAGCGGGTGCGCCGCCGGCGGGTGCCGATCGGGCTTCTGCTCATGGATCAGTCGGTCGTGAGCGGCATCGGCAACGTGTACCGCGCCGAGCTGCTCTTCCGCGCCAGGCTTGACCCCCACACGCCGGGGGCGAGCCTGCCGGAGGAGGTCGTGCGCGAGCTGTGGCGCGATTGGCGGTATCTGCTGGGCGTCGGCGTCGAGACAGGCCAGATGCTGACGATGGACGGCCTCGATGAGGAGGCCCAGCGTCGTGCCCGGCGCAGCCGTGCCGACCGGCACTGGGTCTACAAGCGGGAGGGGCTGCCGTGCCGCATCTGCGGCACGCACATCGTGCTCGAGCTCGCCGCGGCGCGCAAGCTGTACTACTGCCCGTCGTGCCAGCAGTGATCGTCACCATCGTTCGAGAGGTTCGACCATGAGGCACACGCCGCACTACATCCTCGACGACGAGGTCGAGCTGCGTCGGCTCGTGCGCGAGAACCCGTGGTGCACGATCGTCTCGGCCACGAGCGAGCACGGTCTCGTCGCCTCGCACTACCCGTTCCTGCTGGACGAGGAGGCCGAGCAGCTCACGCTTCTGAGCCACGTAGGGCGCCCCGACGAGACGCTGCACGAGCTCGGCGACCACGAGGTTCTCGTCATCGTGAAGGGGCCGCACGGCTACATCTCGCCGAGCTGGTACGAGCCGGGCGACATCATCCCGACCTGGAACCACGTGACCGCGCATCTCTACGGCACTCCGCAGATTCTCAGCGACGACCAAAACCTGCGTGTGCTCTCGCGCCTCACCGACCACTTCGAGCAGCACGTCGTCGAGCCGCGCGGGCTGCACCTCGACGCGGAGTATTCTCGTCGCGTGGCACGGGGCACGGTCGGTCTGCGCCTGACGATCGACCGCGTCGACGCGCGCGCGAAGCTCAGCCAGAACAAGCCGCAGCCTGTCGCACGGCGCATCATTGATGAGCTCGAGGGCGACGGGCCGTACGCGCAGTCGGAACTGGCGCGCGAGATGAGGAGGGTGCATGATCCGCGCGATCCTTAACGCGCGACCGCTCGGCGGTCACGACCTGATTGACCTTACGATCGCCGACGGCGTCATCGCGAGCATCGCTCCTGCCGGCTCGGTCGACCCTCGCGCCTTCGCGGAGGGCGAAGCGGTGGACGTTGAAGGCCGCTGGTTGCTGCCCGGTCTGTGGGACGAGCACGTCCACTTCACGCAGTGGGCGCAGCACATCACCCGACTGGATCTCTCTGGAGCCGAGACCGCGGCAGAGGCGGTCGCGATCGTACGCTCGGCGATCGTGCACGGCGAGTTCGAGGACGACACGGTCATCATCGGCGGGGGCTTCCGCGACGGTCTCTGGCCCGACGAGCCGACCGCGGAGCTGCTCGACACCGTCGTTCCCGATCGACCCGTCGTGCTGATCAGCGGCGACGTGCACTGCGCGTGGCTCAACACGCTCGCGCTCGAGCGCTACGGCTTCGACTCGCCAGACGGCATCCTCCGGGAGGAGGAGGCCTTCGCCGTCACGGCGATGATCGACGCGTCGACTCACGAGGAGCTCGACCGATGGGTCGCGCAGGCCGCCGCGGATGCGGCGGCGCGCGGCGTGGTGGGCATCGTCGATCTGGAGATGCGCTGGAACCACGCCGACTGGCAGCGACGTGTGGCGGAGGGGTTCGACACGCTGCGCGTGGAGTTCGGCATCTACCCCGATGACCTCGATCGCGCGATCGAAGCCGGGCTGCGCACGGGTGACAGCGTGGGGGGAACCGTCTCGGTGGGCCCGCTGAAGGTCATCACCGACGGCTCCCTCAACACCCGCACCGCGTACTGCTGCGATCCGTACCCCGAGGAGGCGCCGAACCCCTACGGTCGACTGCTCGTGCCGCCGTGCGACCTCCAACCGATGCTGGTGAAGGCCCGTGACGCGGGGCTGTCGGCGACGGTTCATGCGATCGGCGACGCCGCCAATCGGCTGGCCCTGGACGCGTTCGCAGCGCTCGGCGGCGGGGGTCGCATCGAGCACGCGCAGCTCGTGCACGAGGCCGACATTCCGCGGTTCGCGGCGCTCGGGGTGACGGCGAGCGTGCAGCCCGAGCACCTTCTCGACGATCGCGATGTCGCAGCGCACTACTGGCGCGGTCGCACGCAGCGTGCCTTCGCGGTGCGCTCGCTCATCGATGCGGGCACGCACGTCGTGCTCGGCTCAGATGCCCCGGTGGCGAATCTCGATCCGTGGCGCGCGATCGCCGCCGCGACCACGCGCACGCGCGACCATCGCGAGCCGTTCCACCCCGAGCAGTGCATCAGCGTCGCCGAGGCCATCGGATGCTCGACGCGCTCGCGCGTCGAAGTCGGAGAACCCGCCGATCTCATCGCCGTCGAGTTCGACCCTCTCGAGGCCGACGAAGCTCTGCTGCGCACGATGCCGGTTGCGCTCACGCTCCTCGGCGGGCGCGTCACGTTCAGCATCATCGATACGGTGCGCACACCGCTCGAGATCGTCGAACTCTGACGATGCCGCTCCCGCCGCGCAGCGACGCTACTCGGCGATGTGGGAGTAGAGGAACCAGCGGTCCTGCTCAAGGCCGTTGGTGATCTCGATCGCGATGTCTTGACTGACCGGGTCGATCTCCTCGAGGCCTTCGATCGCCGCCCGCAGGCTCACGAGCGTCGCGTCGATGCCGGCGATGATGTCGGCGATCAGCACATCTGTCTTCTGGAACCCCGTGCTGACGCCGGGCACTGTCGTCTTGTGCGCGATCGTCGCCGTGCGCGCGTCAATCGGCAGGCCGAGGGCGGCGACGCGCTCGGCGGCGAGATCGGTCCATTCGCGCGTGTGCTCCACGAGGGTGTCGAGCAACTCGTGCACGGGCTGGAAGTTGCTACCCCTCACGTGCCAGTGCGCCTGCTTGCCCTCGAGCGAGAGCGCGCTCAGGTCGATGACGATGGGGGTGAAGTACTGGGCGACTCCGGAGGTCAGGGCCGGGTCCTTCGCGCCCTTGGGGGCGTCGGCGACGGTGGTCATGGAAACTCCTTCTTGCGTAGGGGTCGTCACACGGTGCCGTGCGGGTCATCACGATAGAACACGCCCCTGAGAGCATCCATTCCTTGCCCAGGCGGCCTTCAGGTTGGCGGTCGGTGCCGTCTGGTCACCGCAGGTCGGCGATGCGGCGGGCGATGCTGCGCACGTTCTGCACCCGGCGCTCGTAGCGGGCGGCGAGCAGCACGACGACGATGCCGGCCAGGCCCAGCCAGATCCACCACTCGACCGCGCGGCCGACGCGCTCCAGCAGCGGCCAGGACTGCACGAGAAGATGCACGAGCAGCACGGCGCCGCCGATCACGAAGGGGGCCTGCAGACGCTGCTGCAGGGCGAGCACGAAGACGAGTACCGCGACCGCGCCGAGCGCGATGGTGCGCCACAGCGGCTCTCCGGCGCCGTCGACCGCCAGCAGGGAGGGAACGAGCAGAGCGAGGATGCCCGGCCCGAGCCACGGCCAGCTGCGGGCGCTCGCCTCCCGGCCGAGCTGCAGTGCGCCGATGCCGAGAAGGGCCAGAGCGAGGGGCACGCTCACGAGCTCGACAGGCTGCACAGCGCCGAGCACGCCCGCTAGGCCCGCGACCGCGGCGGCGAGGCCCGCGGCGGTCGCGGTGACCGCGACGCGCGCGGTGCTGGGAGGGGCGAACCAGGCGAGCAGGGCGAGCGCCGCGAGCAGAGCGACGAGCAGCGCCATGCGCACCTGCTCGAGCGGGGGGAGCGCGATGCCTGCTGGCGAACCGAGCAGTTCGCTCGCACGCACCACCTGGGCGGCGGCGGAGAGAGTCGTGCTGCCGAGCCCGACGACGACCATGCCGACAGACAGGCCGCGGAACGCCGCTTCGAGTCGACCGCCGACCGCGAGCGGCACGAGCGCGATCACCGCGCCGAGAGCGCCGACGACGATGAGTCGCCACGGAGCGTCCACACCGCTGGCGGCCGCGAGCGGCAGGAGGGCGAGGGCGAGGGCCGCGCTGACCACGATCGCAACCCCCGCCGTGGTGCCCCGTCCGGCGCGAGCGATGAGAGCGGCGATCACGAGCAACGCCCCGGCGACGGGCAGGATGAAGGCTTCGAGCTGGGTGATCTCGGCGTCGAGCAGCAGCCACCACAGCGCCGCCGTGGCGAGGGCGACCGCGAGCCAGCCCACGTGGCGTCGCGGGCTCGACGACCCGACGAGACCGTCAGCACTCGTCGCGAGGATCACCGCGATGACCGATGCAGCGAGCAGACCGAGTGCCACCGTGATGGATGCGCGCTCGACATGCTGCGCGATCGTGGCGGCGAGCACCACGACGCCGACAGCGCCGATCGAGAGATCGGTCGCGAGGCGCAGCCGGGCATCCTCTCGTGGCCTCACGACCACGGCGAGCGCGATCGCCGCGACCACGATGAGGCTCGACAGGGTCAGCGGGAGCGTGAGATCGGCGACGCTCTGCCCGTCGGCCAATGCGAATGCGCCCCGCGCGACGACGAGCGGCACCACGATGCGGGCGGCCCACCTTTCGACGCGGTGCCCGCGTGCGCCGATCACCGTCAGCGCGCCGAGCAGCGCGACGATGGCCGCGACGTACGGCACGTCTGCGCCGATGTCGAGGCCGCCGATGCTGAGGCTGTTCGGGTCGAGGCCGCGCGGCTGGAGCGCCAGCGCGAGCAGGGCACCGCCCAGGGCGACACCCCCCGCGGCGAGGCGCTCGACGAGCTCGAGCCTCCCGACACCGATGGCCAGCAGCACCACCGAAGCGGTGAGGAGGGCGACGGCGGGCACTCCCCAGTCGAGGCCGAGGCGAGCGAGTTCGGTCTCGGCGGCCGCGGCGACGCCCATCACGAGCGCGGCCGCCACCCCGAGCGCGATCCCGCGTACCCAGCGCACGCTCGTCGCGGGGCGAGCGAGCAGCAGTGCGAGAAGCGCGATCGTGAGTCCGAGCATCCAGCCGCGCTGCACCGCCCAGCCGATCGCGAACGCACCGAAGGCGGAACCCACGACGAGCGGGCTGAGCGAGGCGATGAGCGCGCGCCGCCCTTCCTCGTCGTCGACACGCACTGCCCGGTGCACGGTGACCGCACCGCCGAGGGACAAGGCGGCGAGAAGCAGCATGACGAGCCACCAGGGGCCCGCGAGCGGCACGGTCAGTACGAGAATGACGGCCAGGGCGGGGCCGAGCGCGCGAGCCCGCGACCGCAGTCGGCCCATGCTCGCCCAGCTCGCCGCCAGCGCACCCGCGCTGAGGGCGAGCGCACCCAGGGCGGCGAGCACGGCGGGCTCGGGCGTCGCCACAGCGCCGCCGACAGAGCCGGGCAGCACGCGGAGGCCCGCGGTGGCCGCCTCGGCGAACGCCGACGCCGCCACGAGACCCGCGAGCGCGGCCGCGACGACGGCGGCCGCTGACGCCGCGACGGTGCCGCTGGCGTAGCCGGTTCGCCAGACCCCGGGGGCTCGAGAACGTCGCCAGAGTTGCTCGCCGACGACAGCGATCACGACCGCGACGAGGAGGGGCATGCTGACGGTCGCGCGATCCTGGTCGACACGCAGCGTCGTCACGAGCCCGCCGACGAGCGCCGCGAGGGCGCTGCCCGCGCCGAGCGCGGCCGCGGTGAGCGTGTCGAGAGTGCGGCGCCGGTCGGAAGCGCCTCGAGCCTCGCGGTCGAGCGGGGCGAGGTGGGCGACGGCGAGACCGCCGAGTGCGAGCCCGCCGAGCAGCGGGGCGAAGCGCTCGCCCGGCAGAAGGTTGACGAGCTCGGCGAGCGCCACGACCGCGGCGACCGCGCCGACGAGGCGCGCGACGACGTGCCCCGCGCGTCGCGTCGCGGGCTGCGCGCGGGAGACCGTTCTGGCAGAGAATCCCGCCGTGCCGACCACGGCGAGGGCACCGAGGAAGGCTGCGAGTGATGACCCCGAGTCGCCGACGCTCGTCGAGGCCAGCCGCGCCACCAGATGAGAGGTGGCGAGCCCCGCGCCGATCGGCAGGAGGGCGGCCGCCACCACGGCGGGGCTCGCGAGCCGTCCCCATCGCGACCAGGTCGCGGCGATGACGCCGACCGCGAGCAGGGCCACGCCCCAGTAGCCGCGCTCAGGCAGCGCGCCGAGCCCGGCCGGGTCGTTCAGCCGGAGTGCCCAGGCGTCGAGCACGAGCACGATGGTGCCGAGTACAGCGACGCCTTCCGCGGTCGCGGCGAGGCCCCGACGTGAGAGCACCGCGGCTGTGGCGAGCGTCGCGAGAGTGCCCGCACCGATGATGAGCATGCGCACGGTCTCGCCGTAGGTGACGAAGGCGAAGACGAGGCCGAAGACGGCGAACACGGCGAGCAGAGAGACGCCGACGACGACGAGGGCGATCTGGATGCTCGAGCGACGTGTGGCCCCTGCGGCCGGCTGCGCCGCAGCAGGACCGTGCGCTGGCGCGCGCGGAGCAGGGGCTGCGGCAGACGGGGAATCTGCGCGTGCTGCGGCCCGGGCCGCAGCACGGTCTGCCGTGTCGCGCCGGATGCGTCCGACGATGTCGGCCCGGGCATCCAGCTCGTCGGCGATACGCGCCGACAGCGCGGCGAGCTCGGCCGTTGCCGGATGCGTGAGATCGAGGCCGCAGGTACCGCACGGGGTGCTGCGCACGGCGGCGAAGCATGCCGGGCATGCGGTCGTCGACCGCAGGTCGCCGGGGCCGCGGGGAAACCGCAGGGTACCCGCCCACGCACGGTCGGGACGCGCGCCGTCGGCGGACTCGCTCATACCGACACCGTACTGGCCCGCGCGTATTCGCATAGCGACAACCCACGCTCGGCGTCTCTGGCGGAACCGGGTCGCGATCAGGCAGAATCGTCGGAACGTTTCTGTGCCTTTGTCGCTCTCCGCAGAGTTGTCCACCCCGCACCGGCTGCAGTGCAGAGTCTTCGAGAGAGCCGGTGTTTCATCCTCCCCACACCCCCGCATCTCGCCAGGTCGACCCCCTGAGTGAGACGCAGCTGGTCGCGGCCCTGCACGAGCTGGGCGACGGCGTGCTGTTCCTCGATAGCGCCTGGCGTGTGCGCTACGCGAATCGTGCGGCCGAGCGGCTCTCGGCGGCTCCCGGCTCGAGCTTCCGCGAGCGCTTCCCCGAGCTGGATCACGACGTTCTCGACGAAGCCTTCGATCGCGTGGTCCGCACACGCCTGGCGAGCACCACCCGCCACTGGATGCCCGGCACCGAGCGCTGGCTCGAACTGCGCGCCGAACCCACAGCCGACGGGGTGGCCGTGATCCTGCGCGACGTGACCGCCGACGAGCACAGCAGGGCGCGCCTGCTCGAGAGCACGGCGCAGCTCACGGTGCGGGGTGCGCTGCTGCACGCCGCGCGCGACGGAATCGTGCTGTGCGACCTCGACGGAATCGTGCAGTACTGGAACCCGGCCGCCGAGGCGATCTACGGCTGGACCGCCGAGGAGGCGCTCGGCGAGCACTACGACGCCCTCACGGTGACCGACGACGGTGTCGCGGACGCCATCGCGACGGAGCTTGCTCGCGAGGGGCACTGGGCGGGCGAGATCGCGCAGAGCACCCGGCACGGCTCGCGCCGGCGAATCGACTCCCGTCGCCAGCTGATCCTCAACGATCGGGGCGACGCCGTCTCCGTCCTCGCCGTCAACACCGACGTGACGGACGCCCGCCTCGCGGAGGAAGGGCGGGTGCGCGCGCAGCGCATGCAGAGCCTCGGCACGCTCGCGGGAGGTATCGCGCACAACCTCAACAACATCCTCACGCCCATCCTCATGTCGGTGCAGATGCTCGACCGCGACGAGAGCGATCCGCGCCGGCGCGACACCCTGCGCATGATGGAGCGCGGCATCGTGCGCGGCGCCGACATGATCCGGCAGGTGCTCTCCTTCGCGCGCGGTGCGGACAGCGAGCACGCCCTGCTCGACACGCACGCCCTGCTGGATGAGTTCGTGCAGTTCTGCCACGAGACGCTGCCGAGCAGCATTCGCGTCACACAGCGCGTCGATCGGCATCTGCCGCCGCTCATGGGAGACGATACGCAGCTCATGCAGGTGCTCGTGAACCTGGCCACGAACGCCCGCGATGCGATGCCCGACGGCGGCGAGCTGATCCTAGAGGCCCGGCAGGAGGGCGAGTGGGTGCGGGTGAGTCTCACCGACACGGGCGTCGGCATGACTCCCGAGGTGATCTCCCACATTTTCGAGCCGTTCTACACGACGAAGGGCGTCGGGCAGGGCACGGGTCTGGGCCTGCCGACGCTGCAGGCGATCGTCGCCAGTCACGGCGGCCGCAGCGATGTCGCGAGCGAGCCGGGTGCCGGCACGACCTTCACCCTGTGGTTCCCCGTGGGCGACGGCGTCGTGCCCAGTGAACCGGCCGACGTGCGGTCGCACCGCTTCGAGCTTGCTCCGGGTCGCGGCGAGCGCATCCTCGTCATCGATGACGACAGCGACATCGCGCGCACGGTGAGCGAGCTTCTGGACGGTGCTGGATACTCGACGATCACGGCCGCCGATGGACGGGCGGGCCTGGATGCTCTGGCAGCAGCCGATCCGCCCGTGCAGCTGGTTCTCACCGACGTGAGCATGCCCATCCTCGACGGGGCTGGCGTGATCGCTCACATCCTCCAGCACCGTCCCGAGCTGCGCGTCATTGCGGCGAGCGGCTTCACGAGCAACGACGCCATCGCTCGCGCGGTGGACGCGGGCGACGTGGCTTTTCTGGCAAAGCCTTTCACTGCGCCTGCGTTGCTCAACGCGGTGCGCGCGGCGCTGGACTCACCGGCTCGCGCCCCACGGCTCTGAGCGTCGACCCGCAGATCTGAGCGTCGACCCGCAGACGCTCGACACGCTCGAATCGTTGGGTCGCGCGGGGACGACCCGCTCGCCAGAATGGCCGCATGACGGTCAGTCGCGCGCAGTTCACCGCGCTCTACGAGCAGCACCTTCCCGCCGTGAACGCCTACCTGCGCCGACGTGTCGCGCGCGATGATGTCGACGACCTCGCTGCCGACGTCTTCGCGGTCGCCTGGCGCAAGCGCGACGCGGTCGCGCCGGGAGAGGAGCTGCCGTGGCTCTACCGCATCGCCGGCTACCTCGTGGCCAACCACCGCCGCAGGCTCGCCTCACGAGCCTCCGTGCTGGGCTGGTTCGCCGTTCCCGACTCGGCCCCGCCCGCCGACGCGGCTCTCGACGGCGACCCGACGCTCGCCGCGGCATGGGCCTCTTTGAGCGCGACGGAGCGCGAGGTGCTCGCCCTCGTCGTGATCGACGACCTCGCGGTCGCGGACGCTGCGGTCGCGCTCAGGGTGACGCCGAACGCGGTGAGCGTGCGGCTGCACCGCGCGAAGAAGTCGCTCGCGGCGGCGCTGGGCGCATCCGGAGGCTATGACCCGGAGTGAGGCGAGCGCAGCGCGAAAGATCGTCGGCCGCCGCGACATAAACCGGGTATGAATGACTCTTCCGAGAACCTGTCGCAGCGTTTGCGCCGCTCCTTCACGACCGAGCAGAGTGCCGAACTGTCATCCGACGTCGTGCGCGGCGCCGCCGAGCGCCGAGCCCCCCGCCTCGTCAACCACGGCCGCGTCACGCGGGCGGCGAGCCTCTCCGTCTCGGCGGTCGCCGCTGTCGCCGTAGGCTCGCTGGTGATCGCGAACCCGTTCGCCCCGCAGCCCCTCTTCACCGCCTCGGGCCAGGGCGGATCGAGCGCGCTATCGGCGGCGTCCGAGTCGGCGGATGCCGACCTGCGCATCGCGCAGTGGATCGATTACGAGTACCTGCCGGGCGAGGGGCTCTCCACGACCGGCGGGCGCGGCGCGGTGTATGCCCTGCAGCGCATCGGCAGCCCGGAGAGCGTGCTCGGGCAGGTCTCGGCACGTTACGGCGTCGACGGCCCCGTGGAGCGCACCGAATACTTCGATGAGCAGTACCCGAGCTACGTGGTCGGGCCGGAGGACGGTTCTGCGCCGTCGGTGACGATCTCGTGGGTGGGCACCGCGAACTGGTGGTACAGCAACCCGGGAGGCTACCCGCCGGTGATCCGCGAGGACGAGAGTGAGTTCGTCGAACCGCGGCTGGAGGATTCGCTCGCGCCCGCCGAGGCGGAGGCACGCTCACTCGCCTCGGGGACCTTCGCGGCGACCGGGCTGGAGGTCGCACCCGCAGACATCACCGTCGCCGTCGATGCGTATCAGACAATGGCGAGCGCCAATCTGACGGTCGACGGCGTCACGACCGCTCTCGACTGGGGCATCGCCTGGTCGGCGCAGACCGGCGAGCTGGTGTGGGCTTACGGCCATGCGATCGAGGTCGTCGAGCGCGGCACCTTCGACACGGTCTCCGCGGTCGCGGCGGTCGACCGCTTGAGCGACTGGCGCTGGTTCGGCGCCGCCGGCCCCGCCTATCAGGGCGGCTACAGCATTCTGGCCGCGGAGTCGGGTGTCGCGCGCGACGCGGTCGCCGGTGATCCGGATGCTTCCGTCTCGTCGCCGGTCGAACCCGAGCCCGCTGAGCCGGGTGCGGAGGAGCCCACCCCGACCGAGCCGATGCCGGTGGAGCCCGGCGGCGGCGCCGGTGGTGGCGCAGGTGCCCCCGACGAAGAGCAGCCGGAGCCGGTGGAGCCCGGTGAGGGGGAGCCGACCCCGACGGAGCCGGAGCCGCTGCCCGAGCCGCTGCCCGAGCCGGAGACGGTCGTCGTCACGGTCGAGAAGGCAGAGGCGACGCTGCTGATGCTGTGGGATGCCCAGGGCAACGCCTGGCTCGTGCCGGGCTACGCGATGCAGCAGCCGGAGGGCTGGTGGAACGCCGTGGTCTCTCTGGTGGAGGGCGTCATCGCCCTGCCCGAGCCGATCGACCCGGCAACGATCGAGCCCGGCGTCATCGAGCCGGCGCCCGTCGAGGAGTAGTCGCGCTCGCCACGCCCATGCTTTGAGCGCTCCGTGGTTGCAGGGCCGTGCATCCCGCGCACGGCAGCAGCCTTCACGAGTGGGGCGATGATCGCTGTGCTGGCGGGCTCTAGCCCCACGGGGTCGGGATCCGGAGACGCCGGTTCGAGCAGCCAGTAGCCGACAGTTCGAGCCCGAACGGCGAGGTTGACACGGCGCCGCAGAGCCCGGACTGGCTCGATGAGTCCGACCCCATGGTGCTCGAGTGGTCGGCTGACGGCTCCTACGAAACGCACGCCAACGAGCACACAACGGATGCTCGCGTGGTCGGCAACGGAGCTGACGCGGATGTCGTGATCGTCGTCGACGGCGTGGAGGATGGCGCCTGTACGCCAACGGGAGACACCGACTTCGCGATGGCCCCCTCTGGTGAGGACTTCACAACTACGGTGAACGCCGAGGTCGATGCTGTGTCGGGGGAACTCGACCCGCGCGAAGTGGCCACGGATGCGTGGAGCGGCAGCCTCGATACGGACTGCCAGATCGACACCCTCACATCGACAGAGGAGGAGGATGGCCAAGCGTTGACCGCCCGGTGCACACGCAGCTGATCGCGGGCACAACGCTGATGTCGACGCCGGAGCCGTGACCCTTTAGTCGTTCCCGCTGCTGTCCTCGTCCTCCGGTTGCTCTGGCGTGTAGGGCGTCGCTCCCGAGACCCACAGTCGAGACGGCGTTTCCGTCGTGAGGGGAAGGTGTCTGCTGAGGGCAATCAACCCGCCCTCGACCGCCACGATCGAGTCAACCACGATCGGTGTCTCAAACTGGAAAGCCTCGCGGAAGGTGGTCCACTCGACGGTGTCGGCCGAGTAGAGCACATCGGTCGCTCGGAGTCTCGGGTGCGAGAGAAAGACGAAGAACCCGTCGTCGCTAGCGACAGTAGCCCCGATGCTGCCCTGAGGCGCGTCGTACTCGTCGTCACCGCCGTAGAAAACGGGCTCCCAGTCGATGCCGTTGTCGGACGCGAGCAGTACGACTCGGTCGGGTTCGGTTACCTCCCCATCGCGAACCGTTGCTGCGGTCAGCCAGCGTGAGTTTTTCCGCACCACCGGCGCGAGAATGTTTGTGCCGCTCAAGGCGATCGACGGCGCAGTACGGTCCACCCAGTCGATTCCGTTGGCACTGAAGAAAGTCTGGATCCCTACCCCGGCCTCGTCGTCCCGCGTTCCCATGGTGATCAGCAGCACGCCATCGTCGACAAGAAGGAGATCGTGGGAGGCGAATGAGTTGTTGGGGGTGCCCAACAGGCTGTTCTCCACCGCGACCCACTCGCTCGAACCGTCCGGATGCAGGACAAGGGGCGCCGTGCAGGAGCAGGGGACGGTGCCTCGGCCCGGGTCCTCCCAGTTCACGCCGACGAGAAAAAGTAGGGAGTCACCCACGGGCGCGATGTCGACAACATTCCTGATGCTCAGCGGGCTATCGCCGGTCACGACCGGACTGCCGATCTCGTCGGGAGAAAAGAAGTCCCAGTCGCTGCCATCCCCGATGGCGATCCACGGTGCCGCACCGCCGCTGTCTCGCTCAGCGACGACTATCCGCTCCTCGTCGAAGTACAGGAGCGGGGGGAACTCGGACGCACCGGCGGGACGTCGAGGGTCGAGAGGTACTTCCGTCCACGTGACGGCGTCGGTGCTTGTCAGGAGAGTGTCGTTGCGCATTGCCCACAGGGCCCCGAGTCCGTAGTCAATCCTGGAGACATCGTCGAATACGTCGCCGGCTGTGTCGATCTCGACCCAGTCGCGCCCGACTACTCCGTCGAACGCGCGAGGTGCCTCCGCCTCGGGTGTGGACAGTCCACCGTCAGGTGCCGGCGAGGAACAGGCGGCGAGTGCCGCCAGCGCCGATAGCGCAGCGACGCCCGCGGTCATGAACGGTGATCTGCTCCGCCGGATCGTCACTCGATCAAGCCTGCAGGTATGTCACGTCGTACACAAGGGCCGTGGCCGCTCAGGAGCGATCGCGCTCGCGGCGCAGAATGCGTGGGCTGTGGTGACCACGGCGCACATCACGGCAAAAAACGGAGGGGCTGACGAGAATCGAACTCGCATCATCTGTTTGGAAGACAGAGGCTTTACCACTAAGCTACAGCCCCGAAATCGGCGGGTTGTCCGCGAGACTTCCGGTATCAAAGGATGAGCCTAACGTATCCAGCTCGGCTCTCGGCGGTCTCGGGTGCCGACTCGGCTAGACTCGTGAAGGCCATTTTTCGGAGCGACCCCCGTCGTGACGCTCATGGCCGCACGGTCACGGTTACGGGGCGTAGCTCAGCTTGGTAGAGCGCCCGCTTTGGGAGCGGGAGGCCGCAGGTTCAAATCCTGTCGCCCCGACCACGCCCACACGACGTCTACACACTCAGGAGATCCTTTTGGTTCAGTCCACGGCCACGAAGCTCAGCCCCACCCGCGTCAAGCTCGCCATCACGGTGAGCCCGGAGGAGCTGAAGCCGAGCATCGAGCACGCCTACAAGCACATCGCGGAGACGGTGACGATTCCCGGCTTCCGCAAGGGCAAGGTGCCGCCGCCCATCATCGACCAGCGCGTCGGTCGCGGTGAGGTGCTCAACCACGCCGTGAGCGAGGGCCTCGACAAGTTCTACCGCGACGCGATCGCCGAACAGGGGCTGCGCGCCCTCGGCCGCCCGAGCGCCGACGTCAAGGAGTGGCCGAGCGAGAAGGACTTCTCCGGCGACCTGCAGGTCGAGGTCGAGGTCGACGTGCGGCCCGAGTTCGACCTTCCCGCCTACGAGGGGCTCACGATCGAGGTCGAGGCGACGGAGGTCACCGACGACGAGGTCGAGGCGGAGCTGCAGAACCTGCGCAGCCGCTTCGGCACGCTCGTCACCGTCGACCGCCCCGCGGCGACAGGCGACTTCGTGCAGATCGACCTCGTCGCGACCGTCGAGGGCAACACCGTCGACACCGCCAACTCCATCTCCTACGAGGTCGGCTCCGGTGAGCTCATCGAGGGCATCGACGAGGCTGTCGAGTCGCTGACCGCGGGCGAGACGACCACCTTCGAGTCGCAGCTGCTCGGCGGTGACCACGAGGGCAAGATGGCGCAGATCGAGGTCACCATCCAGTCGGTCAAGGAGCGCGAGCTTCCTGAGGCGGACGACGACTTCGCGCAGATCGCCAGCCCGTTCGACACGATCGCCGAGATGAAGGATGACCTGCGCACGCAGCTCGCCCAGCAGAAGTCGTTCGGCCAGGGTGCCGAGGCGCGCGACAAGCTTCTCGCCGCGATGCTCGAGCAGGTGGAGATTCCCGTTCCCGACTCGCTCATCGAGGGCGAGGTGCACCGCCACCTCGAGAACGAGGATCGCCTCGAGGACGACGCGCACCGCGCCGAGGTCACCGAGTCGACCACCACGACGTTCCGCAACCAGATCTTCCTCGACGCTCTTGCGGAGAAGGAGGAGGTCAAGGTCAGCCAGGACGAACTCACCCAGTACCTCATCCAGGGCGCCCAGCAGTACAACATGGAGCCCGGCGAGTTCATCAAGATTCTCGACCAGAACGGGCAGATTCCCGGCATGGTCGGTGAGGTCGCTCGCTCCAAGGCCCTCTCGGTCGCGCTCAGCAAGGTGACGGTCGTCGACACGAAGGGCACGACGGTCGACCTCAGTGCGTTCACGGCAGCGGCGACCGCACCGGTGGCTGACGGCGGCGAGCACGAGGGCCACGACCACTAGCGGCACCCGTCACGAGGGGCCCGGCGCCGCAGGTGCCGGGCCCCTCGTGCATCCTGTACCTCATTCCTGGTCGGGCGCCATGATGCGGCCGGTGAGAGCGGCGACGCCGCGACGCCGCATCAGTCGAGTCGAGATCGCTGTAGCGCGATTGCGGGCTCCGTCGATCATGCTCGGCCCGGGATTGCGACCGTCCAGCTTGCGCAGGGCTGCCGCGACCACGTCTCGCGGTTCGCGAAAAGCGCCCACGCGCGCGGATTCGCCAGCGATGTCGAAGAACTCTGTGCGCGTCGCGCCGGGGGAGAGCGCGAGCACGCGCAACCCGGTGCCCTGAGCCTCGACCCACAGGGCCTCGGTGAAGCTGAGCACGAAGGCCTTCGTCGCGCCGTAGACGGCCATGTAGGGCACGGGCTGGTAGGCCGCCGTGCTGGCGACCGTGATGAGCGAGCCGCGGCCGGCGCTGTACAGACCGGGGAGGAGCGCCCGCGTGAGGTCGACTAGGGCGGTGACGTTGAGCGTGATCTCCTCGTGGATACGTGCAGGGTCCTCCTCGTCGAATCGTCCACGCGTGCCGAAGCCCGCGTTGTTGACGAGACTCGAGATGGTCAGGCCGCGCTCGGTCACGGTCGCGACGACGCGGTCGACCGCGCCTGGCTCGACGAGGTCGGCTTCGAGCGGGGTCGCGGTGATGCCGTGCTCCTCGTGCAGCTCGGCGGCGAGCTGAGTCAGCCGATCGAGGCGTCGTGCCACGAGCACGACGTTCGCGCCTCGTCGGGCGAGCTGCCGCGCGAACTCTGCGCCGAGCCCCGAGCTCGCTCCGGTGATGAGGGCGGTCGTTCCTCGGTAGTCGACGGTCATAGTGGGGTTCCTCTCGGATGCGAATGAGTAAGATGAACAGGTGTTCTCCCATTAGGTTGACACATGTACACCTACTTTGTCGGGGGGAGCGCAGGCATGACTCGATCACCCAATCCGCGGGGCACCGGCGAGCAGTTGCGCGCCCAGCTCGTCGCCTCCGCGAGCGCCATGCTCACGAGCGCCCAGCCCGTCGCGCTGCCCTCCCTGCGCGCGGTGGCGCGGGCCTGCGGGGTATCGCCATCGGCGGTGTACCTGCACTTCGACTCGCAAGTCGCCCTCCTGCGCGCCGTGGTCGATGCGCAGCTGCGGTCGATGCGCTCGGCACTGCTGGAGGAGTACTCGGGCGGCACCGCCCGAGAGCACATCGTCGCCATCGGACGCCGATACGCGCGGTGGGGCATCGCGCACCCCGGCGCGTATCAGCTGATCTTCGAGACCGCGCCGCAGGCGGGGGTCACGGGGAGCGACGACCCGGAGAACGACATTATCGGCATGCTCGGAGACCTCGTCGCCGCCAGTCGCAGCGGCGACGTCGAGAGCGCTCGAGCCGATGCCATGCTGCTGTGGGCAAGCGTGCACGGTCTGGTGCTGCTGCGCATTCACAAGCCCGCCCTGGAGTGGCCGCGGTCTCTGGAGGACGACATCGAGCGAGTCGCGCACGCCATCGTTCCAGCCGGGGGATGACGCGAACTCTGCCCACGGCGAACACGCCAGAATGCGCGTGCCGCCTCGCGTAGATTCGAAGCACGAGACGAACAGGAGCTCCCCCCATGGCCGAACCGACACTGCCCAACAGTGTTTTTGACCGACTGCTCAAGGACCGCATCATCTGGCTGGGATCAGAGGTGCGCGATGAGAACGCCAACGAGATCGCCGCGAAGCTGCTCTTGCTCGCTGCGGAGGACCCTGACAAAGACATTTATCTCTACATCAACTCTCCCGGCGGCTCCGTCACGGCGGGCATGGCGATCTACGACACGATGCAGTTCGTGCCCAACGACATCGTCACCGTCGGCATCGGCATGGCGGCGTCGATGGGTCAGCTGCTGCTGACCTCCGGCACGAAGGGCAAGCGCTACATCACGCCCAACGCTCGAGTGCTGCTGCACCAGCCGCACGGCGGTTTCGGCGGCACCTCCAGCGACATCCAGACGCAGGCGCAACTCATCAATGACATGAAGACGCGCCTCGCCGAGATCACCGCCGAGCAGACCGGCAAGACGGTCGAGCAGATCAACAAGGACGGCGACCGCGACCGCTGGTTCAGCGCGCAGCAGGCCCTCGAATACGGGTTCGTCGACCACATCCGCGCCTCGGCGAGCGACGTCGTCGGCGGCGGCGGCACCGAGCACGGCAAGTAAAGGACGGAAACGGAACCCCATGGAAACGCCCACTTTCTCCGCAGGCCAGCCCGCCATGCCGAGCAGCCGCTACATCCTCCCCAGCTTTGAAGAGCGCACCGCCTACGGCTACAAACGTCAGGACCCGTACGCGAAGCTCTTCGAAGACCGCATCATCTTCCTCGGCGTGCAGGTCGACGACGCCTCGGCCGATGACGTCATGGCGCAGCTGCTCGTGCTCGAGTCGCAAGACCCCGACCGCGACATCGTCATGTACATCAACAGCCCCGGCGGCTCGTTCACGGCCATGACGGCGATCTACGACACGATGCAGTACATCCGACCGGAGATCCAGACGGTCGTGCTGGGCCAGGCCGCGTCAGCGGCCGCCGTGCTGCTCGCCGCCGGTTCGCCTGGCAAGCGCCTGGCCCTGCCCAACGCGCGCGTGCTCATCCACCAGCCCGCCACCGGCGACGCCGGTCGTGGCCAGGCGAGCGACATCGAGATTCAGGCGCGCGAGATCGCCCGCCTGCGCGAGTGGCTGGAGGAGACGCTCTCCAAGCACTCCAACAAGACCGTCGAGCAGGTCAACAAAGACATCGACCGCGACAAGATCCTCATCGCTCAGGAGGCGCTCGAATACGGTCTCATCGACCAGGTGCTCACGAGCCGCAAGAACCTGCCGGCCCTCGCCTCGTAACGAGGCGGCGCTGCGCACGCGAGCCCCGCATCCCCGTCTCGGGATGCGGGGCTCGCGTCGTCGTGCGTGCCGGTTCAGGCGCGCCGTCGTCGGGCGAGCCACACGGCGACCGCCGCGATGCCCCCGAGCAGCACCACGCCGACGCCGATCGCAGCGGCCGCGCCGAGCACAGCCTGCGACTCGTCTCCGGGTACTGCGGTTGCTGGCTCGCCGTCGGTGGGCGTCGCGGCAGTCGCACCGCACTCGGGAGCGACGGGTGACCCCGTGCCGACCTCCGCGCCGGGCTCGGGCTCGTAGCGGAACGCGAGCGTGTCGGAGAGCGTGTGACCGTCAGCGGAGACGTACTGGAAGGCCATCGTGTACTCGCCGGCCCCGCCGAGCGCGCCGCGCGTCGACAGGGAAGGCCCACCGACGTCGACGCAGCCGTCGCCGTAGTAGAGCCCGGCCTCGTCGGTCACCTGAATCGCGAAGCCCGCGCCCTCGCCCCCCACGTCGAGCAGTGCCTCGTTCGTTGTCACGACGAAGAACTCGGGAACCTCGGTGAGGGTCTCGCCAGCCTCAGGTGTGGTCGACACGACAGAGTTGTGCGCCGAGGCGGGCAGGGCGGGCCCCGCCACGACGGCGAGGCCCAGCCCGAGAGCTGCCAGGGGAGCGGAGGCGCGTCGCACGGCCTACTGCTCCGCGGTCGTGCGCGCGCTACGACGGGCGAGGATCGCCGCGGTGAGGCCTCCGGCGCCGACCAGGATGCCGAGCGCTCCGAGCACGCGCGCCAGCACGTCGGGCTGCGTGGTGCTCGCGACAGCGTCGGTCTCCGTGCTGGCCGTCTCGGCCATCGCCATCTCCGTGTCGTCTCCGTGACTGTGCCCGTCGCCCGTGGAGGCTGCAAGGGTCACCAGCGGAACATCCTCGCCCTCCCACACCGCCGTGCCCTCGTCGCAGGTCTGGGTGACGGGGAACTCCACCGTGTCGCCGGGTGCTCCATCGGGCAGGCGCAGGGAGAGCGCGAACGAGTCACGGAATCCATCCGCGAGGCCCCCGGTGGTCGAGGTGTAGACGACCTGGCCGATGCGCTCCGTGACCGGCTCGGCGCCCTCGGCCGCCTCGAGCGGCTCCTCGAGCGGCACCATGACCTTCTCGACGCTCCACAGCGGGTTGACGGTCGGTGTGACGCTCGGGATCGACTCGGGGATATCGATCGTCACGATCTGTGTGGGCGATCCATCGCAGCCGTGCGGCACGGAAAAGGTGACGACGGTGTAGGAGCCTGCGGAGTCGCTCGTGGCGGTCGCCGTGACGTGCGCCTGCGCGGCGACGGGTGCGGCGAGAGCGAGCAGGCCGCCCGCAAGGGCGGCGGCGGTGATGCGGGTGCGGTTCTTCATGGTGTGTCCTTAGCTGAGAGTCGAAAGGCGCGCGCTCGGCTGTGCACGACGGCACGGTCGTGAGCGCGTGAGGCGCCGGGAAGAGTGTTTTGTTGCGGGTGCCGCGTCAGACGGCGGCGTGAGCGGGCGGGCCGCGCCGCAGTTCGAGACGCTCGAGGATTCCGCCGAGCGGCGGCACGATGGGCGCCGCGGGCGCGAAGCGCGGGGCACGGGGCAGCGGCACCACGGCGGGAGCATCCCGCAGCGCGGCGGCGACCCGCAGGGCGAGCGTGCGGAGCGCGCGGGCGAGTGCCCCGAGACCGAAGCGCACCAGAAGGAACGCGGCAGCACCGGCCGCGATGTGGGTGAACACCATCGGCCCGGAGGCGGTATGGTGCGCCGCCGTCGCGGGCGCGACGAGGGACAACGGAGCGCCGTGCGCCGCGTGAGAGCCGACCACTCCGAGGGCCGTTCCGCTGGCGCCTGCCGCCGCGAAGAAAGAGAAAAGACTGTGGAAGATCGCCTGATCGATCGCGACACCGATGAGGATGCGCGGGCTCGACGGTCGCGCACCGATGACGAGCATGCCGACGAGGCCCGAGGTCACGAGTGCCGTCGCCAGAGCCGCGATCGACGGAGTGCCCCCGCCCCCGAGCGCGTGAGCGGTGGCGGCGGTGACGGTCGCGACGACCCCGACGAGCCACGACGCGGCCACGCGACTGCGTCGCGCGGCGAGGCGATCGTGGGTGCTCATGAGGGCTCCAGACTAGGTGACCAGGCTTGTGGTTCTGCTCAGCATTCGGAGACCTGGGTGGTGGCGACGGGTCGCGATGCGGACCGAGCCGCGCCGAGGGCCGCGGCGCGTGCGACACCCTGGCGGGGAGAGGTGCGCGCACATCGTCGGTACCGCGGGTTAGGCTCGGTACACGCACGCATGGGAAGGGGGGCCTCATGGCCCGCATCGGAGAAAGCGCCGACCTGCTCAAGTGCTCCTTCTGCGGAAAGAGCCAGAAGCAGGTGCAGCAGCTCATCGCTGGCCCCGGCGTGTACATCTGCGACGAGTGCGTCGAGCTGTGCAACGAGATCATCGAAGAGCGCCTCGCTGAGTCGAACGAGAACGAGGCGGCCGAGTTCGAACTGCCGAAGCCTCGAGAGATCTACGACTTCCTCGGCGAGTACGTCATCGGGCAGGAGGCAGCCAAGCGCTCGCTCTCCGTGGCGGTCTACAACCACTACAAGCGCATTCGGGCCGGGCAGTCGCTCACCTCGGCCGACCAGCTGGCCGATGAGGTGGAGATCGCCAAGAGCAACATTCTGCTTATCGGCCCCACCGGGTGCGGCAAGACCTATCTCGCGCAGACCCTCGCGAAGCGGCTGAACGTGCCCTTCGCGGTGGCCGATGCGACCGCCCTGACGGAGGCGGGCTACGTCGGGGAGGACGTCGAGAACATTCTCCTGAAGCTTCTGCAGGCCGCCGACTTCGACGTCAAGCGTGCCGAGACGGGCATCATCTACATCGACGAGGTCGACAAGATCGCCCGCAAGGCCGAGAACCCCTCCATCACGCGCGATGTCTCGGGTGAAGGGGTGCAGCAGGCGCTGCTCAAGATCCTCGAGGGCACCGTGGCGAGCGTGCCCCCGCAGGGCGGGCGCAAGCATCCGCACCAGGAGTTCATCCAGATCGACACGACGAACGTGCTGTTCATCGTCGCTGGCGCGTTCGCCGGGCTGGAGGACATCATCAGTCAGCGGGCCGGCAAGCGTGGCATCGGCTTCGGCGCCCCGCTGCACGACAAGGCTGAGGAGAAGAACCTCTTCAGCGAGGTGCTGCCGGAAGATCTGCACAAGTTCGGGCTCATCCCCGAGTTCATCGGTCGCCTGCCCGTGGTCACGACCGTGACGCCGCTCGACCGCACCGCACTGATCGAGATCCTCACCGCGCCCAAGAACGCTCTCGTGCGGCAGTACCAGCGCATGTTCGAGATCGACGGCGTCGAGCTCGAGTTCACCCCCGACGCGCTCGACGCGATCGCCGATCTCGCCGTGCTGCGGCAGACCGGTGCTCGTGGCCTGCGCGCGATCCTCGAAGAGGTGCTCGGGCCGATCATGTTCGAGGTGCCCTCGAGCGACGAGGTCGGCCGTGTCGTCGTGACCCGCGAGGCGGTCATGGAAAACGCGGCGCCGACGATCGTGCCGCGCCGCTCGGCTCAGCGCCGCGAGAAGTCGGCGTAGTTCGCAGGTGGCGCGACTACGCTGACGCCATGAGCGAGTCGATGCGCGACAGGTTGCGCGCCCTGCCCGACTTTCCCGACGATCTGCCGACCTTCGACCCAACCATGGCGCCCGCTTCGGCCGAAGTCCTCTTCGTCGATTGGCTGGACGAGGCCTTGCACTTCGGCGTGCATCAACCGCACGCTTGCACGCTCTCCACGGCCGGCCCCACCGGTCACGTGACAGCGCGCACCCTCATCCTCAAGGACCTCACAGAAGGCCAGTGGGTGTTCGCCGGCGCGCGGTCGACACGAAAAGGCATCGACCTGGCAGCCAACCCTTTCGCTGCGTTGACCTTCTACTGGCCGCAGCGTGGCCGGCAGGTGCGCGTGACCGGGGAGGTCGAAGAGCTGCCCAGCGAGGTCGCCGCCGCCGACTGGGCGGCCCGCCCCGCCGTCACTGAGCCGCACAACCACGACTGGGCCGCGTGGGCGTTGCAGCCCACCGAGGTTGAGTTCTGGCAGGCTCGCGCCGACCGCCGGCACGTGCGGCACTGGTATCCCGCACGCTGACACTGCGGCACGGGCAAGACGCATGCGGTCGGTGCCCGGACCGCACGCCCGGCCCCGCTTACCGGGGCACGTCGCGCGCTCGAGACTGCGTGCTCGAGCGCAGGGGGCGCACTGGGCACCTGCGCATCGCGAGCATTCGTCCACGCACGCGCGTCGACGGCGCCCGTGCCGAGGGGGAATGTCGGTGGTCGGTGCTGGAATGAGAGCATGACGATGACCGTGGCGGAGCGCAACGCGAGCGACTCGCGTCTCGAGACGTTGCTCGACGAGCTCATCGAGCTCGAGGTTCGTGAGGCGCGCATCGCGGTGCGCAGAGCCGCGCTCGTCGCTGACGTGAGCGCGCTCATCTCGCACGTCGAGGGTGCCGGCGGCTCATCGAGTGGTGCAGCGGGCTGGAGTCCGGAGGTCGTGGCCCAGCGCACTACCGCCACCGAGCTCGCTGCTGTGTTGCGGGTCTCAGAGCGAGCCGCGACCACGCTGCTGGAGCAGGCGCGTACGCTGCACGCCGACCTTCCCCTCACCCGTCAGGCCCTCGCCGACGGGCGCATCACGTATCGTCACGCCTCCATACTCATCGACCAGGCGTGGTCGCTCCCCGTCGAGGTTCGCGCCGACTTCGAGGCCGCGGCGCTGCCCGCGGCCGAGACCCGCACCCCCGAGCGGTTTCGGCAGCGCGCGCGGGTGATCCGCGAGCGGGTGCACCCTGACTCCATCGATGCGCGTCGCGCTGAAGCCGCGCAGTCACGGCACGTGGCAGTCGAATCAGCGCGCGACGGCATGGCGTGGCTGACCGCCTATCTGCCCGCTGAGCAGGCGCAGGGCATCTACGCGCGGCTCACGCGCATCGCACGGACACTCGAGACGGGCGAGGCCCACCCGAGCGCGGACTCCAGGGGCGCAGAATCGCGGTCTGCCGAGTCGGCGGCCGCCGCATCCCACGCCGCCGGTGACGGCCGCACCCTCGCGCAGCGGCGCGCCGATGTTCTCGCCGACCTCCTGGTCGACGGCGTCGTGGTCGAAACGGCGCTCGGGTACGGTGTTCGCGCGCAGGTTCTCGTGACGGTGCCCGTTCTCACGCTCCTCGACCGCTCGGGCGGCACAGTGTCCGATACGCCTGCCGAGCTCGAGGGCTACGGTCCGATCGACGACCAGACCGCCCGTCGACTCGCGGCACATGCTCCGTCATTCACGCGACTCCTCACTCATCCGGAGACGGGCGCGGTTCTGTCGGTCGGGCGCGATCGATACGCGGTGCCGGCGGATCTGAAGCTCTGGCTGAGAGTGCGCGACGGCACGTGCCGGTTTCCCGGTTGCGGACGTAGCGCATCGTCCTCCGACCTCGACCATACGATCGACTGGCAGCACGGCGGCCGGTCCGACCACGACAATCTCGCGCATCTGTGCCGCTCGCATCATCGACTCAAGCACCACACGCGGTGGACGGTGCGCCACGCGGGTGACGGCCTGCTCCAGTGGCGAGCTCCGAGCGGTCGCGAGTACATGACGCGGCCAGAGCGCGACCTGCGTGCCACTGCGTAGTGCGAACGTCCGCCCGTCAGGCGACCGGCACCGTGCGGTGCGCGCCGCGATCGGGCGCGCCCACTATGCCCAGCCGTGCTTGGTGCGCACCGCGGCCAGCGCTGCATGAGGGAACTCGGGGCAGTCGCCCGCGAGCGATTCCCCGAGATCGAGCAGGCGGCGTGCGAGCGAGACCTCCTCGAGCCTGAGAGCGTTGCTGAGAGAAACGGCCAGGTCAGGGTGGGTCAGGTTGAGCCGACGCCGCGGGTCGAGACGGTCGGCACGATCGTCCTCGGGGGAGAGCACGGCGACTGCCGTGAGCAGGTGCGTGACGGCGTCGCCCCTGAGCAGCGCGGATGCGGCGAGAGTCTCGCCACGACGAGCCTTCCCCGCACCGAGGTGCACCTTGGCAACGACGAGCGCGAGCTCGTCGGCGAGGGAGGCATTCCTGTTGCGCGGTGAGCGCGCGATCGCCCGTGCGACCGCCTCGGCGACGCCACCGCGGTCGAACAGCACATCATGGTGGTGCACGCTCCATACGGAGAGCTCATCGGGGCTCGCGACCCCGAACTCGATGACGCGCCCGTCGTCGAACACGAGCGTGCCTCCGCCGTGCCACTCGATGACGTCCAGCACAATCCGATCGGCGTCGGGCAGCCACCACCGCTCGTGCCGCACCTCGTCCTGAGACCCGGGGGAGGTGATGATCGCCAGATCGTGGTCGCTCCACTCATCGACGCGATGCCTCTCGGCGGTGGAGCCCATGCCGACGAGCCCGAGAATGCGGTCGTCGCCAGCGAGCCGGTCGCGCACCGTCCACAGGTACTGCTCGAAGCGCTCGCGCGTGCTGGCGGTCATGGGATCTCCTCAGGTGGGGTGGGTAGGCGCTGCCACGGCAACGCTGCCGGTGGGCCTGCGCGTATGGGGCCCTGACGCCGGCAGTGCGGCGCCGCTTGACATACTTCGGTACTTCATTCTATGGTTTGTTTAGTCCTGAAGTAAGGGGAATCAATGGCGCTCCGCCCGATGGCTCGCACCGACGTCAATCGCTCCGCGATCTTGGCGCACCTCGGTGCACACGGCCCCGCATCGCGCGCTGAGCTGGCCCGTGCACTCAGTCTCTCTCCCGCGCTCATGACCCAGCTGACCAAGGACCTGCTGGCCGACGGACTCCTGCGCGAGCTCGCCCACCAGCCATCGCAGGGGGGCCGGCCCGCCCGCATGCTCGGGCTCGTCGCGAGCGCCGGTCGCGCCGTCGGCGTCAAGGTCGCCGCTGACCACGTCGCCTTCGTCGAGGTGGGCATCGACGGCGCTGTGCTGCGCACCGCGAGCGAGCCCTTCGATGCCTCGGCGACCACGATGCTCGCAAAGCTCGTCGAGCTGCTGCGCCGGTTCATCGAGGGCGGGGCCGACACTCCCATCCTCGGCGTCGGCGTCGGCGTGCCCGGCGACGTGGACCGACAGGGCGAGGGCGTAGTCGACTCGACCCAACTGGGCTGGACCCACGCCCCTATAGGGGAGAGCCTGCGGCGCGAGCTCGGCCTTCCCGTCCTCGTGGAGAACAACGTCAACGCCCTCGCCATGGCCGAGCGCCTCTACGGCCTTGGTCGCCGCCACGACAGCTTCCTCGTCGTCACGATCGGCACCGGAGTCGGCGCCGCGATCGTCGTCGACGGCGTGATCCTGCGCGGCTCTCGCGGGGGAGCGGGCGAGATCGGCCACACTCCCGTGCGGGACGACGGCCCCCTGTGCTCGTGCGGCAACCACGGCTGTCTGGAGACGTTCCTCAGCGAGGAGGCCCTCGTGCGCATCGCCCGCGATCGCGGCATCATCGGCGCCGCGGCCGGTATTGAGGCACTGCGGGATGCTGCGGACTCGGGTGATGATCGCGCTACCGCAGTCTTCAGCGAAGCCGGTCACCTCCTCGGCCGCACTCTCGCCGGCCTCGTGCACGTGCTCGACCCCGAGGTCGTGATCCTTCTCGGTGAGGGCACCGCAGACTGGACGCACTGGTCCTACGGCTTCGAGCCGGCGTTCCGGGCCGCCCTCATCCCGTCCCGCCGCGGAGTGCCGATCGCCGTCGAATCATGGCAGGACGACAGCTGGGCGCAGGGCGCCGCGACGCTCGTGCTCGCGACCCCGTTCGATGCCGACGGCTCCATGGGCGAGCAGGGCGACCTCGTGCGCCGCCGCCTCGTGCAGCAGGCAGCGCCTCCCGAGGCGACGCCGTGAGCACCTCTACCCTGCAGACGAGCCTGCTCGACCGGTCCCCGGGGCCCGAGCGCACTCCGGCCGCGGGCGTCCGGCGACCCGTCCGGTCGCGCCGCACCCGCTTCACCTACACGCTCACTGTGCTCGCCTTCCTGCTGCCGAGCGCCATCCCCCTGGCCCTCTTCGTGCTCGGCCCCATGGTGGCTGCGGCGTGGATCAGCCTGCACGAGTGGAACCTCATCACCCCCATGCAGTGGGTGGGGCTCGACAACTTCGCCCGACTGATCAGCGAGGGCGAGACCGGGGAAGTCTTCGCGCACACGCTGTACTACATCGTCGGCTACCTGCCTCTCGTCTACATCGGCGGTCTTTTGCTCGCCCTCGCCCTCAATCGTGCGCTGAAGGGTCGCGCGTTCTGGCGCGGCATCTACTTCCTGCCCGTCGTCACGAGCTGGATCGTCGTCGCGATCGTGTGGCGCTGGCTGCTCAACCCCGCCAACGGCGTCGTCAACGCTGTGCTCGCCTGGTTCGGCATCGACGGCCCCGGTTGGTGGACTGACCCGGCGTGGGCGATGCCGTCGATCATCCTCGCGAGCGCCTGGAAGGATCTCGGCTTCGTCATGGTGATCCTTCTCGCCGGCCTGCAGGCGATCAATCCCGACCTGTACGACGCCGCGAAGGTCGACGGCGCCGGGGCATGGCGACGTCTCGTGAGCGTGACTCTGCCCATGCTGAGCCCGAGCACGTTCTTCGTCGTCGTCATCTCCCTCATCAACGGCTTCCAGGTCTTCGACCAGGTGTACGCGATGACGGGCGGCGGTCCGGCCGGCTCCACGCAGGTGGTCGTGCAGCAGATCTACGACCTGACGTTCCGCTACGGCCAGGCTGGTGAGGCCTCTGCCCTTTCGTGGATGCTGTTCGCCGTCATCCTCGCGGTGACTCTCGTGCAGGTCATCGGTCAGAAGAGGTGGGTGCACTATGGCTGAGGCGCGCTCGCTCGACCGCCGCGGCGCGGGGGAGAGGTCCGATCGGACGAGCGCGGATGCCCGGCGCAGGGCATCCGTCGGAGGGGTCCTCCTGCACGCCGTCGTGATCCTCGGCGCTGCGCTCATGTTCTTCCCGTTCCTGTGGACGGTCGTGACATCGCTCTCCGACGGCGTCGGCCTGTCGACGGAGCCGAGTCTCTGGCCCGAGAACCCGTCGCTGAACGGGTACGAGACGCTCTTCACCGAGCGGCCGTTCGCTCGGGTCGTGGCGAACAGCTTCTTCCTCGCGACCGCGACGACCGTCGCGCAGCTGTTCACGAGCGCCACCGCGGCCTATGCCTTCAGCCGGCTGCCGTTCCGAGGTCGCGGCATCGTGTTCGCCGTCTACCTCGCGACGATGATGATTCCGCTGCAGGTTCTCGTCGTTCCGCTGTTCGCGCAGATCAAGGCGTTCGGGCTCATCAACACCTATCTCGGCGCGCTCCTGCCGACATTCGCGGCGGCCTTCGGCATCTTCCTGCTGCGGCAGGCGATCAACCAGGTGCCGCGAGAGCTCGACGAGGCGGCGACCCTCGACGGTGCCGGACACTTCCGCATCTTCTGGCAGATCATCATCCCCAACATCCGCCCGGCGCTCGCGACGCTCACGATCTTCGCCTTCATGGGCAGCTGGAACAGCTTCCTGTGGCCGCTCATCGTGCTGCGCGACGCCGAGCTGCAGACCTTGCCGATCGCGCTCGCCGCGCTCCAGGGGCAGTACACCACGGCCTGGGACGTCGTCATGGCCGGCTCTGTCGTGAGCATCATCCCGATGCTCGCGCTCTACATCTTCGCCCAGAAGTACGTCATCCAGGGCGTCGCAAGCTCGGGAATCAAGTAGGCCCCGAGGTCATCCGTATCCACCCACCGCACCACCCCAACAATCCGATAGGAGACAGCACTCACATGAAGCGCACACTCACCGCCGTCGGCGTCACCGCCGCGGCAGCACTCATCCTCGCGGGATGCGCGAGCGAGCCCGCCGCTGAGGGTGGCGACGATGTCGTCGTCACCTACAGCAACTTCATCTCGGCAGGAGGCAACGAGGAAAACCTCGACCTCATCGTCGAGGCGTTCGAGGTCGAGAATCCCGGCATCACGATCGACGTCACGACCCTGCCGTACGCCGACTACTTCACGACCTTGCAGACCGATCTCGCTGCGGGCACCATCGCCGATGTCGTGGACACCAACTACGACTTCTTCCCGCAGCTCGCCGCGAGCGGAGCACTCGCACCGCTCGAGGTCTCGAACCCCGGCGCGTACCGCGAGTCGCTCCTCGACGCGTACTCGGTGGACGGCGTGAGCTACGGTCTGCCGAGCTCCTTCTCGGCCGTCGTGCTCTACTACAACGCCGACCTCTTCGACCAGGCCGGCCTCGAGTACCCGAGCGCCGACTGGACGTGGGACGACGAGCGGGCCGCTGCGGAGGCGATCACGGCGCTCGGCGACGGCATCTGGGGCAGCCACCAGCCGGTCTCCTTCTACGAGTTCTACAAGGTGCTCGAGCAGAACGGCGAGTCGTTCCTCACCGCCGACGGCACGGCCGTGGCCTTCAACACGCCCGGCGGTATCGAAGCGGCCGAGTGGCTCACCTCGAAGAGCGGCACCGTCATGCCGACGATCGAGCAGGGCCAGGGCTCGCCCGACTTCGACACGAACCTGTTCGTCGAGGGCAAGCTGGGCATGATGCACACCGGCATCTGGGTGTTCGGCGCCGTCGCCGACGTGCCCTTCGCATGGGACATCGCGGTGGAGCCGGACAACGGCACGCAGGCGAGCGCCGTGTTCTCGAACGCCGTGGGCGTGTCGGCGAACGCTGAGAGCATCGAGGCGGCCACCCTGTGGGCCGAGTTCCTCACGTCGTCGCAGACGATGGTGGACGTGCGTCTCGACTCCGGCTGGGAGCTGCCGCCGATCAGCGACGAGGCGCAGCTGGCCGTCTACCTCGAGAAGGGCTCGCCGGCCAACCGCCAGGCGGTCTTCGACTCGCTGGACGGCATCGCCTTGACCCCGCTGGTCGAGAACGGCCAGCAGGAGATGCAGGACATCATCACGGAGGAGCTCATCGAGGCGCAGGCCGGACGCAAGTCGGTCGCCGATGCCCTCGCGAGTGCTGAGGAGCGCATCAACGCCGTCATCGGCGGCTGATCGCCTTCCTGTTCGTTCCACCCCGACCGGTGGGGCTCCGAGAGTTTTCGGGTTCGGAGCCCCGCCGCGTCACCGACCACCTGTACAGCACCCGCACGCTCTGCCTGCCCTGGAAGGCTCCCGCATGACGCACGTCTCCATCGACCCCCGCACCCCGCGCGGTGCCGACCTCGCCGATCTGGTGAAGCGCAGTGTCGCTCTCATCGAGCGGCTGCAGCACCCGCAGGGCGCCTACCCGGCGAGCCCGACCTTCTCGGCGTATCGCGGCTACAGCTGGTTCCGCGACGGTGCCTTCATCGCCGACGCGATGTCAGCAGCGGGCGCCGTCGACTCGGCCTCGCGCTTCTTCGACTGGTGCGGCAGGATGCTCGCCGCGCACGCCGACGAGGTGGCCGAGATCGTCGCCGCCGAAGCCGCCGGCTCGCCGCTCCCCGACGACCGCATGCTGCCCACCCGCTTCACCCTCGACGGTTCCGCGGGCGACGACGACTGGTGGGACTTCCAGACCGACGGCTACGGCACCTGGGTGTGGGCCGCCGTCGCGCACGCGCGCCGCCATGGTCTGAGTCTCGAGCGCTGGGCGCCGGGCATCCGCCTCAGCGTCGACTACCTTCTCGCGACCGCGCACCGCCCGTGCTACGACTGGTGGGAGGAGCATGCCGACCAGGTGCACGTGTCGACGCTCGGATGCATCATCGCCGGCCTCGACGCCGCCGTCGACTCGGGTGTGCTGGCCTCGGCGACCGCCGCGCGCGCCGCCGCCGCGGCCGCGGAGTGCCGCGCCCTCATGATCGACCGCGGCACCCACGACGACCACCTCGCGAAGTGGCTCGGGTCGACCGCGGTCGATGCCTCCCTCGCGGCCGTCGTCGCACCGCTGCGCGTCATCGAGGCGACGAGCCCGCTCGGTCTCGCGAGCATCCGCGCGATCGACGACGCGCTCAACGTCGACGGGGGAGTGCACCGCTACCTCGACGACACCTTCTTCGGCGGTGGCCAGTGGCCGCTGCTCAGCTGCATGCTCGGGCTCGCCTACGCCGCGGCGGGCGACCGTGAGCGCGCGCACGCGCAACTGGCGTGGGCGGCGCGCACGGAGACGGCGGAGGGAATGCTGCCCGAGCAGGTCGGCGAGCATCTGCTCGCTCCCGATCGGGAGCAGGAGTGGATCGACCGCTGGGGGTCTGTCGCCACGCCCCTGCTGTGGAGCCACGCGATGCTCGTGCGCCTCGCGGTCGAGCTCGGCGTCGCCGGCGCGCCTGCCGCGGCGGTCGTCGACGCCTCGACGGAGGGGGCATCATGATCCGCCACTCCCCGTTCGGCTCCGGTCATCCCTACTCGGTCGACACCGACCAGCGCCACCCCGTCGACCCGGTGGCCGGTGAGCCGCTCGCCCTCGGTGTGCGCTCGAGCGCGGAGGTCGACGCCGTGACCCTGCAGTGGGATGACGGCTCTGGTGTGCGCGAGCATCCCCTGATCCGCACGGAGCGGCGCTCGCGCGGCCAGTCGGTCGACGGCGGGCACCTCGCGAGCGCGCAGGCGCGACTCGCGCGCGCCGCCCGCGGGTTCTCCGTGACGCTCACCGACCTCGAGCCGCAGCGCGCCTACCGGTACCGCTTCGTCGGAGGGCCGACCGGCGCTCCGGCCAGCCAGCGCACGCGGTGGTTCGACGTGCGCGTTGCCGCGTGGCGCAGCGCGCCCGACGACCTCGTCGCGGCCGATCCGCAGGCCGGCCTCGTGCCCGGCAGCGTCGAGGTGCTCGACGACGGCGAGCGCCTGCTGCGCGTGCGCGTCGCGCTCGCGCTCGCCCCGGAGGAGAGGGTCGCCGGATTCGGCGAGCGCTTCGACTCCCTCGATCACCGCGGGGCGATCCTCGACTCGGTGGTCTTCGAGCAGTACAAGTCGCAGGGCGCGGAGCGCAAGACCTACCTGCCCATGCCGTTCGCGCACGTCGTCGGCGGGCGAGGCTGGGGTTTTCACGTGCGCACCTCGCGCCGTGTCTGGTTCGATGTGGCCTCCTCGGTGGCCGACCGCCTGCTGATCGAGGCGGAGGTCGACGAGGCGAGCGCAGCATCCCGCGTCATCGAGATCGGCGCGTACACCGGCACGCCGCACGCGGTGCTCGACGCCTTCCTCAACGAGGTCGGCCGACCCGAGAAGCTGCCCGACTGGGTGCTGCGGCTGTGGGCGAGCGGCAACGAGTGGAACACGCAGGCGGAGGTCATGCGCCAGGTCGACGCGCACCGCGAGCAGGGCATACCGGTCGGCAGCATCGTCATCGAGGCGTGGAGCGATGAGAGCACCTTCCATGTCTGGCGTGATGCGCAGTACACGCCCCGCGAGGATGCCGCGCCGATGCGCCTCGCCGATTTCACCTTCCCGGCGGAGGGCGCGTGGCCAGACCCGAAGGGCATGGTCGACGAGCTGCACGACCGGGACGTCAGGCTTGTGCTGTGGCAGATACCACTGCTGAAGATGCGCCCGCATCCGCGCGGGCAGCTGCGGCACGACGCCGATGCGGCGCGCCGGGAGCGCGTGCTCATCCGTGAGCCGGGCCCCGATGGGCGGCTACGGCCGTACCGCAACCGCGGCTGGTGGTTTCCGCTCGGGCTCATGCCCGACCTCACCGACGAGCGTGCCGCGCGGTGGTGGACCGACAAGCGCCGCTATCTCGTCGACGAGATCGGTGTGGATGGCTTCAAGACCGACGGCGGCGAGCATGCCTGGGGGCGCGAGCTGCACTACCTCGATGGGCGTCGCGGTGACGAGGCGAACAACACCTTCCCGGTCGCCTACGCGAAAGCGTACGGCGACCTGCTGCGACGTTCCGGCAAGGCGCCGGTGACCTTCTCGCGCGCGGGCTTCACCGGGTCGCAGACGCACGGCGCGTTCTGGGCGGGTGATGAGAACTCCACCTGGGAGGCGTTCCGCTGGTCGCTCTTCGCGGGGCTCAGTGCGACGGCGAGCGGAATCCTCTACTGGGGGTGGGATGTCGCGGGCTTCAGCGGGGAGATCCCCACGGCGGAGCTGTACCTGCGCTCGATGGCGGCGGCCGCGTTCGTGCCGATCATGCAGTACCACTCGGAGTTCAACCACCACCGCTCGCCCAGCCGCGACCGCACCCCGTGGAACATCGCCGAGCGCACGGGGGATCCCCACGTGCTGCCCGGGGTGCGGCGCCTCGTGCAGCTGCGCGAACGCCTCGTGCCGTACCTCTCTGAGGAGACGACGTGGGCGATCGATGCCGGTACCTCGCTCATGAGGCCGCTGTTCTTCGACTGGCCGGATGATGAGCGGCTGTGGAGCGCTCCCCTGCAGTGGATGCTCGGCCGCGATCTTCTCGTCTCTCCCGTGACGGAGGAGGGTGCGACCGCGCACACGGCCACGCTGCCGGCCGGTGCGTGGGTGCACGCCTTCAGCGGCGAGTCGGTCACGGGCGGCGCGACCCACACCGCCGAGGTGCCGTGGGATGAAGCACCGGTGTACGTGCGCGCCGCTTCGTGGCCGCGCCTGCGCGCCGTCTTCGAGGGCTGATGCGGCAGTAGGCTCGACGGCGTGTTGCAGCCGATCATCGCCGGGGTCGTCGGCGCTCTCACCGGTTTCGCGAGCTCGTTCGCGCTCGTCGTGGCGGGGCTTCTCGCCGTCGGTGCGAGCCCCGAAGAGGCGGCAAGCGGTCTGCTGGCGCTGTGCGTGGCCCAGGCGATGCTGGCCGGGCTGCTGTCGTGGCGCTCGCGTCTGCCGCTGAGCTTCGCGTGGTCGACGCCGGGTGCGGCCCTGCTCGTCGCCGCGGAGGGCTCGACGGGCTCCTATGGCGCGGCGATTGGCGCGTTTATCGTGTGCGGTCTGCTCATCCTCGCGAGCGGCCTGTGGGGTCGGCTGGGCCGCGCGATGACGCGCATCCCGATGCCTCTCGCCGGGGCGATGCTCGCCGGCATCCTCTTTCCCATCTGCATCGCGCCCGTGACGGCGGTCATCGAGGAGCCCCTGCTGGCAGCCCCCGTGATCGTCGTGTGGCTGCTGCTCGTGCGATGGGCGACGCGGTGGGCGGTGCCCGCGGCGATGCTCGTCGCGATCATCGGCGTGGTCGTCTCGGCGGGCAGCGACTGGATGCTCGGCGCCACCCTCTCGCCCGGCTTCACCCTCACGATGCCGGCGTTCGACCCCTTCGTGATCGTCTCGCTCGGGGTGCCCCTGTACATCGTCACCATGGCGGGGCAGAACGTGCCGGGCTTCGCAGTGCTGACGACGCTCGGCTACCGCGACGTGCCAGCGCGGCGCGTCCTCGCCGCGAGCGGGCTCGCGACGGCGGTGAGCGCCCCGTTCGGGGGCTACGCGCTCAACCTCGCGGCGCTCACGGCGGCGCTCATGGCGGGCCCCGATTCGCACCCCGACCCGGCTCGACGGTGGGTGGCGCCGGTGGCCGGCGGCGTGACCTACGTTCTGCTCGGGCTCGGCGCGGGCGTCGCCACAGCACTCGTGGCGGCGGCGCCCCCGATCCTCATCATCGCCGTCGCCGGCCTCGCGTTGCTCGGGGCATTCACGACGGGCCTGGTGGGCGCGTTCGAGGTGCCGGAGACTCGACTGACCGCGGCCGTGACGCTCATCGTCGTCGCGTCGGGCATCGTCGTGCTCGGCATCGGCAGTGCCTTCTGGGGGCTCGTGGTCGGCGCGGTCGTGCTGCTCGTGACGCGGCCACGGCGGGTGCGCGACGACGCCGTGCACGACGAGACCCTGCACGACGCGGGGCCGCAGGAGTAGGGTCGGGGTCGCCCGCGAGCCGGGCATCTTCCAGCACGAAGGAGCCACCGTGTCGACTGAGACCGCCAAGCATGCCCGCGACCCACTGGTGAGCGGCGCCCGCAAGGGAGCCATCTACGGAATCATCATCTCCTTCTCGGGTGCCGCGCTCGTCGGCATCATCGCGCTGCTGGGCGGCGACTTCGGCGAGACGCAGGGCAAGATCCTGCTTACGACCGTGCTGTTCGGGGCGTTCTCGATCACGGCGCTGTGCCACCTCGCGATCGCCGATCGCGCGATGCGTCTCGTGGGCATGAGCGGTCTGCTCGCGAGCGGCGTCGCCCTCGTCACCGGGCTCGTGCTCATCTGGCGCGACTGGGCTGACTCCGACCTCGAGGTGTGGTTCAGGGTCTTCGCCGCGGGCGGCATCCTCGCCGTGAGCTTCGCACACGCCAACCTGCTCCTCCTGCTCGTGGGGCGCCGTCGCGCCGCGATCCGCTGGGGGCTCGCCGCCACTCTCGTCGCGATCGCCGTGGTCGCGGTCATGCTGATCCTGCCGATCGTCACCGACGGCGGGATTCCGGGCGAGGACGCCGCCGACGTGTACTGGCGCGTGTTCGGCGTCATCGCGATCCTCGACGTGCTCGGCACGGTCGTGGTGCCCGTGCTCGCGCTCTTCCTGCGAGACGGCGCGGGGCCCGCGACTCCCGCTGCCCAGGAGGTCTCGGCCGCCGCACCACGTCACGTGGCTGGTGCGCCCCTGCAGCTCCGTGTGCCGGACGACCTCGCCGACGTGGTGCGCTCGCGTGCGGCCCAGCAGGGACGTGCCCCCGAGGCGCTCGCGCTCGACGCCCTGCGTCGGGGTCTCGCAGGTGACGACTCGTGACGGCGCAGAGCAGCGCGCTGCCCCTCGACGTGCGGTCGCGCGAGGCGCTCGCGGCGGAGGGTCTTCGCTACGCGCTCGTCGACGCGCAGGATGCGGCGCAGTTCGATGCCTGGCTCCAGGCCGATCAGCGAGGCTTCCACGCCGAGACCTTGACGGAGGAGCAGCTCGCTGAGCACCGCGCAGGGCTCTCCTTCGCCCGCAGCGTCGGAGTGTGGGACCCTTCTGCGGCAGACTCGGCGACACCCGTAGCGACGGCGGGCTCCTGGCGGTCGACGCTGAGCCTGGGCGCCGCGAGCGAGGATTCGAGCATCGAGGGTTGGGCGGTCAGCTCGGTGACGGTCGCGCCGACGCACCGTCGTCGTGGTATCGCTCGCGCCCTTCTCGAGGGCGAGCTGCGGGCCGCGGCGAGCGCGGGCATTCCGCTTGCGATGATCACCGTGTCGGAGGCGACGATTTATGGCCGCTGGGGTTTCGGGCCTGCCACGTGGGCGGCCGACTACAGCGTCGACGCACGCGCGCTGCGGTGGACGGGCCCGCGCCCGACCGGGCGCGTGCACCAGGTGGTGCCCACGAGCCTGCGAGAGCTCGCCCCGCAGCTGGCTCAGCGTGCGCACCGCCGCCAGTCGGGCGAGGTGCCCGGATGGGAGCACTTCTGGCACCGCATGCTCGGCCTCACCGCCGGCAGCACGCTCGCGAGCAAGCTGCGCGCCGTGCGCTACGACGACGAGCACGGTACCCCGCAGGGCTTCGCGCTCTACTCGCTCACCACCGACCCGGATGACTTCACGGCGCACACTCTGACCCTCGACTACCTGTGCGCGGCGAGCGACGACGCTCACGCGGCGCTGTGGCGCTTCGTGCTCGAGCTCGACCTCGTGGCGACGGTGCGGGCGCCGCTGCGGCCCGTCGACGAGCCCGTGCAGTGGATGGTCTCGAACCCCCGCGCCGTGCGCACGACGGCGCGCAGCGAGCACCTGTGGCTGCGCATCCTCGATCTGCCTGCCAGCCTGACCGCCCGTCGTTACGCGCACGCCGACACGGTGCTGCTGCGCGTCGACGACCCGCTCGGCCACGCGCACGGCGACTGGATGCTCACCACGAGCCCCGACGGAACCGCCACCGTGACGCCCGCCGACGCCGACCCCGCACCCGAGGCGGCGGTGGTGCGTCTCGGCGTCGACGTGCTCGCGACCGTGCTGCTGGGCGGCGCGCCCGTCGAACCGCTGCGCGCGGCGGCGCGCCTGGTCGAGGAGCGCCCCGGTTCGGCCGCCCGCCTCGACGCCCTTTTCCGCACGACGCGCGCCCCGCACCTCAGCATCTGGTTCTGACCGCGCGCCGCCGCCCGCGGGGCGGCTACTCGGCGAGCCCGCGCCGCTCGAGCAGCGGCTCGATGACGGCGTCGCGCCCGCGGAACTCGCGGTACGCCTCGAGCGGGTCGCGCGTGCCGCCGATGCCCAGGATGTGCTGCCGGAACCGGTCGCCGTTGGCCCGCGTCAGGCCACCATTCTCGCGGAACCACTCGACCGTGTCGGCATCGAGCACTTCGCTCCAGATGTAGCTGTAGTAGCCGGCGTCGTAGCCACCCGAGAAGGTGTGCGCGAAGTAGCTCGACGAGTACCGCGGCGGGATGGCCGGGTTGTCGAGTCCGACTGCGGCCAGGGCATCCGCTTCGAAGGCTGCCACGTCGGTGACCGCCTCGGCCTCCTCGGGGCTGAGGCGGTGCCACGCCTGGTCGAGCAGGGCTGCCGCGAGGTACTCGGAGGTGGCGAAGCCTTCGCCCCACGTCTCGCTCTCTCGAATGCGGTCGAGTGTGTCTGGCGGGATCCGCTCACCGGTGATGTGGTGCACCGCGTAGTCATTGACGATCTCGGGCCAGAGCATCCACATCTCGTTGACCTGGCTGGGGAACTCGACGAAGTCGCGGTACACATTCGTGCCCGTGAAGTGCGGGTAGGTGACGTGCGCGAAGAGGCCGTGCAAGGCGTGCCCGAACTCGTGGAAGAAGGTGCTCACCTCGTCGAAGGTCAGCAGGGTCGGCTCACCCGCGGCGGGCTTCGGCACGTTGAGATTGTTGACGACGATCGTGGGATGCTCGAGCAGGGTGTTCTGCCCGATGAGCTCGTTCATCCACGCGCCGCCGCGCTTCGAGTCGCGAGTATAGAGGTCGAGCAGGTAGAGGCCGAGCTCAGTGCCGTCCTCATTGCGTACCTCGAAGACGCGCACGTCGGGGTGGTAGCCGACGAGGTCGCCGCGCTCGGTGAAGGTGATGCCGTAGACCGCGGTCGCGGCCGCGAAGACGCCGCGCTGCAGCACCCGCTCGGCCTCGAAGTAGGGTCGCAGGGCCGCCGTGTCGACGTCGAAGTCGGCGGCGCGCACCCTTTCGCTCCAGTAGGGCCAGTCGTGCGCCTCGATCGGGTGGCCGGCGAGGGCCGCGAGCTTCCCCTGCTCGGCGCGGGCGTTGCGCGCGGCGGCGGGCGCCAGGGTCGAGAGCATCGCGGCGATGTTCTCGGGCGTCTTCGCGGTCTGGTCGGCGGCGACGACGGCGGCGTGGCTGTCGAAGCCCAGCAGGCGCGCTCGCTGGGCTCGCAGCCGCACGATCTCGAGCAGCACCTCGCGGTTGTCGTGGTCGCCGCCGCGCGTGCCGCGCGAGCGGGATGCCCGCATGATGCGGGCGCGCAGGTCGCGGTTCGTGAGCGACGCCAGGTACGGATGCCCGGTCGGCAGCACGAGCGTGAGAAGGTAGCCCGACTCGAGCCCGCGGTCGCGTGCCGCGGCCTCGGCCGCCGAGATCTCTCCCTCGCTGAGGCCGTCGAGCTCGTCGCGCGTGGCGACGTGCACGGCGAGCGCGTTGGTGTCGGCGAGCAGGTTCTTCTCGAACGTCGTCGTGAGGGTCGACAGTCGACCGTTGAAGGCGCTCAACTGCGCCTTCTGCTCGTCGTCGAGGCCCGCGCCGGCGAGCGTCATGCGCGTGTGGTGGCGCTCGATGAGGTAGCGCTGCTCGTCGCTCAGGCTCAGCGCGTGCCGCTGCTCGTGCAGCTGACTGATGCGTGAGTACAGCGCCGCGTCGAGCATGATGGCGTCTTCGTGCGCGGAGAGCCGAGGGGCGAACTCCTCCTCGAGCGCGTTCGTGGCCTCGCTCGAGTCGGCTCCCGACTGGTTGGAGAAGACCCGCAGCACGCGCGTGAGCAGTTGACCGCTGCTCTCGAGCGGCACCATCGTGTTCTCGAAGGTCGGTATGTCCCGCTTCGCCGTGATGGCGCGAATCTCTCCCCGCTGCTCGGCCATGCCGGCCTCGATGGCCTCGGCGTAGTGCCGCTCGTCGATCTCGGCGAAGGGCGGCAGCTGGTAGGGGAGCGTGCTCGGGGCGAAGAACGGGTTGGTCATGCGCACAGCCTAGAGCCGGGCATCCGTGCTGCTGCTGGGCCGGCCGCCGTCCCGCGTGACGGCCCCCGCGCGGCCGCTGATGGCGCACAGGGACAAGTGCAAAGAACTACTTGCAAAGAACTGCTTGCAAAGAAACATTTGCATTGATAGTGTCGTCAGCATGACAGCCAGCGCGCACGACCCCGAGACTCGCATCGCCGACCTCGACGGTCTCAAGGCGCTCGCCCACCCACTACGGGTGCAGATCATCGAGGCGCTCTCCACCTACGGCGCCCAGACGGCCAGCGGGCTCGGCGAGCGGCTCGGCGAATCCAGCGGGTCGACCAGCTACCACCTGCGGCAGCTCGAGAAGCACGGCTACGTGCGGGAGGTCGCCGACCGCGGCACCGCCCGCGAGCGCTGGTGGGAGCGCGTGCCGGGGGCCATCCAGATGGGCAGCCCCGAGCTCGACGAGAGCGAGGCCGGTCGTCAGGCCAGCCGCGTCATCATGCGCGAGTGGCTGCACCACCGGGAGGCAGGCGTGCGCGACATCGTCGAGCGCGGCATGACCGAGCTGCCCCCGCGCTGGCGGGAGGCCACCAACCTCCAGTCGGCGAGCGTCCACGTGACCGCTGAGCAGCTCAACGACCTGAGTGAGCGGGTGTCGTCACTTCTGACCGAGTTCGCCCGCGAGCACCGCGGCCAACGGGTCGCCGGTTCGCGACCAGTCCAACTGCAGTACTTCGCCTTCCCCGTGCTCGACGGGCACGAGATCACAGAAGAAGAGACACCATGACCACCATGAGCATCCCCACGGCCGGCTACGGCCGGCCTCGTTCGCCGCGCCGCATCCCGATAGTGCGGCGCCTCGTGCTCGCCACCGGGCTCGCGCTCGTCAGCTGGAGCCGTCGATCCGTGCGGCGCCGCAGCCACGAGGAGCAGGCGCGCAGCATCCGCACCGAGACGCTGCGCCTGCAGGCGGCGGCGCCGTTCCGCTACGGCATCACCCAGTAGCGGCCGCGCAGCAGCCGCGTGCCGGTGACGGCCGCCTCAGCGCGGCGTGACGCCGTCGGTGATCTCGACAGCGCCGTCGTGACCCTGGCGGATGATCGTTCCGTCGTCGAGCTCGACGACGGGTCGCCCCTCCAACCAGGTGAGGGTCCAGCGCCACAGGCTGGTGTCTCGACCGAAGAGTTCGCCCTCCACGGCGCGCACGGCGGCGCGAACGTCAGGGTTCAAGCGTGCGGGCGGTTCAGCGCCGACCGTCCATCGGGTTCCGAGCTGCATTGCTCAGGCCTCCTAGCGGTGCTCGCCGGCTCTTCGTGGCGAGCAGGGGTTCTCGTACGGGTGGATCGCGGTGGCGACATCGATGCTACCGGCTCGTCTCCTTCTCGTAGGTGACCCACGTCGTGCGCGTGGCGAGACGGTCATACACGTGCTGGGCGCGCTCGTTGTCGGCGGCGGTGATCCAGCGCAGCGTGCCGCCTCCGTTCTCGGCGGCGTGCGCGGCGACCGCCTCGAGCAGCGCGGTGCCGACTCCCGACCCGCGATGGGAGGGGTCGGCGAAGAGATCGTCGAGAAACCACCCAGGGCCGGCGACGAAGGTATCCGGGTGCGACCGCATGTGCGCGAAGCCGACGACGGCACCGTCCGTCTCGGCCAGGAACGCCGTGACCGGATGCTCGGGATCGAGAATCCACGCCCACACACCGTCGAGCACTCTCTCGTCGAAGGCGGTCTCGTAGAACACGCCGTACGCCGTGAACAGCTCGCGCCAGCGCTGCGCGTCGCTCGGGCTCGCTGGTCGAATGGTGATGCCGCTCGCACTCATCACCGCAGGGTACCGCTCACGCGCGCTCGGGCGCCTCGCCGAGCTCGATGGCGGTGATCTCAAGGGAGGTGCCATCCACGATGTCGAGCACGTCGATGCGACCTACGGCCTTGAGGTCGCCCGCGGCCTCGGCGAGCAGCATGGGTGCGGCGAGGGTCACGTGCGTGACGGGAGTCTTCTGCGACACCTTGGCGTCGGTCTTGGCTCGTCGGATGCCGATGAGCGCCTGGGAGACGAGCGGCAGCAGCCCGGTCGGGCTCTCGCTGCTCACGTCGTCGACGGTCGGCCACGGCGCGACGTGCACGCTGCCGTCGTGCGTCCAGCTCCACACCTCTTCGGTGGCGAAGGGCAGCACCGGGGCGAAGAGCCGCACGAAGACGTCCATGGCCAGGTGCAGGGCTGCGACGGCGCTCGCTTGACCCTCGACGCCCTGCGCACCGTACGCACGCTCCTTCACGAGCTCGAGGTAGTCGTCGGTGAAGGTCCAGAAGAACTGCTCGGCCACGTCGAGGGCACGAGCGTGGTCGTACTCGTCGAGCGCGGCCGTTGCGAGGCGCACGACCTCGGCGAGCGTGGCCAGCATGTCGCGGTCGAGCGGCTCGGTGATCGCGGTCGCGCCGAGGTCATCGACGCTGCTGACGCCGGCGGGCGCCTCGAACGAGCGCACGAACTTGGCCGCGTTGAGCACCTTGATGGCGAGGCGGCGGCCGATCTTCATCTGCTTCGGGTTCTGCGGGTCGAAGGCGGCATCGGTGCCGAGGCGCGAGGAGGCCGCCCAGTACCGTACGGCGTCGCTGCCGTGATCGTCGAGCATCGCGGCCGGGGTGACGACGTTGCCCTTCGACTTCGACATCTTCTTGCGGTCGGGGTCGACGATGAAGCCTGAGATGCCCGCGTGCTTCCACGGCACCGTGCCGTGCTCGAGCTCGGCGCGCAGCACGGTGGAGAACAGCCAGGTGCGAATGATGTCCTGACCCTGACTGCGCAGATCGTAGGGGAAGACGAGGTCGAAGAGCTCAGCATCCTCTTCCCACTTGCCGGCGATCTGCGGGGTCAGCGACGAGGTCGCCCAGGTGTCCATGATGTCGACCTCGCCGATGAAGCCGTTCGGCTGGCCGCGCTGGGCTTCCTCGAACCCCGGTGCGGGCATCGATGAGGGGTCGACGGGCAGCTGATCCTCGGTCGGCACGATCGGCTCACCGGTCTGCTCGCCGTCGGCGTCGAGGCGATACCAGACGGGAATCGGCACGCCGAAGAAGCGCTGGCGCGAGATGAGCCAGTCGCCGCTCAGCCCGCCGACCCAGTTCTCGTAGCGCACGCGCATGTGGTCGGGGTGGAAGGCGACCTCGCGGCCGCGCTCGAGCAGGCGCTCGGCCAGCTGCTCGTCGCGCGCGCCGTTGGCGATGTACCACTGGCGGGTGGTGACGATCTCGAGCGGCTTGTCGCCCTTCTCGAAGAACTTCACGGGGTGGCTGATCGCGCGCGGCTCGCCCTGGAGGTCTCCCGACTCGGCGAGCAGTTCCACGATGCGCGCCTTGGCGCTGAAGACGGTCTTGCCGGCGAGCTCGGCGTAGGTCTCGGCGGCGGCGCCCTCGATGCCCTGCGGCGGCTCGGCGAGGATACGGCCGTCCTTGCCGAGGATGGGGCGCAGCGGAAGGTCGAGCTCGCGCCACCACACGACGTCGGTGACGTCGCCGAAGGTGCACACCATCGCGATTCCCGAGCCCTTGTCCTGCTGCGCGAGCCGGTGCGCGACCACGGGAACCTCGACGCCGAACAGGGGCGTCATCACGGTCGTGCCGACGTACGGCTGGTAGCGCTCATCATCGGGATGCGCGACGAGGGCCACGCAGGCCGGAATGAGCTCGGGGCGCGTGGTCTCGATCTCGATCGTTCCCGCACCGCCCGGCAGGTGGAACGACACCCGGTGGAACGCCCCGGGCATCTCCTTGTCCTCCAGCTCGGCCTGCGCAACGGCGGTGCGGAAGGTCACGTCCCACAGGGTGGGCGCGTCAGCGCGATAGGCCTCGCCACGGGCAAGATTGCGCAGGAAGGCGCGCTGGGCCGCGCGCTGGGCGGGCTCACCGATCGTGCGGTAGGTCTGGGTCCAGTCGACGCTGAGGCCGAGCGTGCGCCACAGGTCCTCGAACTGCTTCTCGTCCTCGACGGTGAGGCGCTCGCACAGCTCGATGAAGTTGCGGCGGCTGATAGGGATCTGGTCGGCCGCTTTCGACGCCTTGGTGTCTCCCCCCTCGAAGGGCGGCGTGAAGTCGGCGTCGTAGGGCAGCGCCGGGTCGCAGCGCACGCCGTAGTAGTTCTGCACGCGGCGCTCGGTCGGCAGGCCGTTGTCGTCCCAGCCCATCGGGTAGAACAGGTGCCGGCCGCGCATGCGCTGGTAGCGGGCGGCCAGGTCCATGTGGGTGTAGCTGAAGACGTGGCCGATGTGCAGCGAGCCCGAGGCGGTGGGCGGCGGGGTATCGATCGCGTAGACCTGAGCCTTGCCGGCCTTCAGCGCGGCATCCCGATCGAAACGGTAGATGCCCTGCTGCTCCCAGATCTCGCCCCACTTCGCTTCGAGACCTTCCAGGGCGGGCTTGTCGGGCAGGGATGCAGGGCTCATCGGCAGATCTCGTCTCGCTATAGGCGGCACCGTGTCAGAGGTAAGGGTGCCTGAGTGTGGGTTGTGACTCCATGGTAACGGGATGCCCAGGGGGCTACCGTCGAGGCATGGCCGACTCGACCCAGCACCGCGCCCACACCACTCCGCCAGCCGACTACGGCGACCTGCGCGCCGTCTACGTCAACTGCACCCTCAAGCGCAGCCCCGAGCTCAGCCACACGCAGGGACTCATGGATCGCAGCATCGCCCTGCTGCGTTCGCAGGGCGTGACCGTCGACAGCCTCCGGCTCGTCGACCACGCCGTGCCGCCGGGCGTCTACCCCGACATGCGGGAGCACGGCTGGGAGGCCGACGAGTGGGTCGACCTGTGGCCGCGCGTGCGCGACGCCGACATTCTCGTGATCGGCACGCCGATCTGGCTCGGCGAGGTCTCCTCGCAGCTGCGCGTGCTCATCGAGCGCCTGTATGCGATGAGCGGCATGACGAACGAGAGCGGCCAGTACGTCTACTACGGCAAGACGGCCGGGATGCTCGTCACGGGCAATGAGGACGGGGTCAAGCATTCCGCCATGTCGACCCTGTACGCCCTGCAGCACATCGGCTACACGATCCCGCCCGCCGCAGACGCGGGGTGGATCGGCGAGGTCGGGCCCGGCCCGAGCTACCTGGACGAGGGCTCGGGCGGCCCGCAGAACGACTTCACGAACCGCAACACGACCTTCATGTCGTGGAACCTGCTGCACACCGCGCGACGGCTCAAGGACGCCGACGGCATCCCTGCTTACGGCAACGTGCGCGAGCAGTGGGCGGAGGGCGAGCGCTGGGGCTTCGACGCCAACCCCGAGTATCGCTAGTTCCGGAGCCGGCTGCCCAGCCGTGCGCTACTCGCGGACGACCTCCACCGTTTCGCTCGTGAGTCGGTTCGAGGCGTCTTCGAGGGTGACCGTGTAGAGCTGGCTCGGCTCGGAGCACTGATAGGTGAAGACATAGCTCGCCGTTGTCGGCACTTCTTCGAAGGGCTCCGCTTTCGCATTGGTGGTGCCGATTCCGAACCAGGCCCGCACGGCATCGGTGCTGCTCCATGACCAGGTGATGCTGACTGACCCCGCGTCGCTTTCGCACACAGCGCGATCTGTCGCACTGAACGTCGCGAAGGTGGGGCCGCTCGGGGGCGCAGGAGCCGGGGGAGCGCTCGACCCTCCGGAATCGCTCGGGGTGACCTCTGGCGCGGGGTCCGCGCTGGGGTCGGGGGTGACGGTCTCCTCGAGTGTGGGCGTCGGAGTCGGTGTGGCCACGGGTGGAGAGCCGTCGTCGGAGTTCAGCAGCACCACGATGAGCACGATGAGCGCGAGAAGCACGGCCGCGCCCACCGCGATCAGTGCGATGAGCAGTGCGCGTTGCCGCGAGGGCGCATTGCCCCCCACGCCCGCACTGTGAGCCCCCGAGCCGAGAGGGTCGACTGGGTGATCGAGCCGTTCGGTAGGTGTCTCGTCGCTCATGGTCGCTCCACGCCGTTGGACATCGCGCGGGACCATCGCGCCCCCGCTCGACCAGACTACGGGGATCGGCGGAGGGCGCGATAGGGGTGCGCGGTGTCAGGCGGCGGGCTCGGCGCCCCGCCACCCGCACTAGCTGGTGACGGGTTCCTGGTGGCTGCCCTCGCGCTCGACCGCGGCGGGCTCGTCCTCGTCCTTGTCGACGCGGATGCGCACCGCGATGAGCGCGCTGACGAGGGTGATGAGCGACATCGCCGCGAGCACGATGCCGGGGTGCCACCACGCGTTGCCGCTGGCCTCGCCGATCGTGAGCGTCAGGGCGGGCACGAAGCCCGAGATGACGGCGGCGATCGAGTAGGCGAAGCCGAGCGCCGAGTAGCGGTAGCGCTCGTCGAACATCTCGGTGAAGATGCCGCCGAGTGCCGCCCAGCTCATCGTGGGCAGGATGCCGCCGATGATCATCATCGCCACGAGCACGCCGAAGTCGGCGAACTGGAGGAAGTAGTAGAGCGGGAACGCGACGAGAAGGGTGCCGAGGGCACCCCACGCGACGACGGTGCCCGAGCCGATGCGCGTCGCCCACGCCCCGAACAGCGGAATCGTCACCAGTTGCAGCAGCCCGCCGATCGTCGTGGCGATCAGGAGCTCGTAGTACTCGAAGCCCAGCTGCACGACGCCGTAGTTGATCGTGTACGTATTCATGAGCGAGTACGAGCCGATGCCGAGCAGCGCGACGCCCACGGCGACGATGATCGAGACCGGCTGAGCGCGCAGGAGGGTGGCGATCGGCACGCGCGGCCGGCGCTCGGTCGCCGCGACGGCGCGGAACACCGGCGTCTCGGTGACGGTCACGCGCAGGTACAGCGACACGAGCAGAAGCGGGATGGCCGTGAGGAACGGCAGGCGCCACGCCCACTCGCTGATCTCCTCGTTCGTGAGTGCGAGGGTGAGCCAGATGAACGCCGTGGCGGAGAGGATCGACCCGATCGGCGAGCCCAGCTGCGGCATCGCGGCGGCGAACGCGCGCTTGGTGCGCGACTCGTGCTCGGTCGCGATGAGCACCGCGCCGCCCCACTCGCCGCCGAGCGAGATGCCCTGCAGAAGGCGCAGCAGCACCAGCAGTGCGGCACCGAACCAGCCGGCTTGCTCGAAGGTCGGCAGCACGCCGATAAGGCCCGTGGCGACACCCATGAGGGTGACCGTGATGATGAGCGTCGTGCGGCGCCCGAGCCGGTCGCCCACGTGGCCGAAAATGATCGCCCCGACGGGGCGGATGACGAAGGCGAGGGCGATGGAGAGGAACGCCGCGAGCGTGCCCCCGAATCCGCCCAGCGGGTCGAAGAAGAGCGGGCCGACGAAGAACGCGGCGAAGTACGCGTAGATGTAGAAGTCGTACGACTCGAGGGAGGTTCCGACGAGGGATGCCCAGCGCGCGCGTCGCGCGGTGCGTGGGTCGGAGGGTGCTGCCACGACAACCGAATCGGAGGCCGTGACCGAGGGAGACGTGGTGGGCGCTGTGCCACGAGAGTTGTCAGTCACAAGGAGTCGAGCGTACCGGGCGGCCTGTGCATTCCCGAGTCGAGCAGGTGGGTGACTGCGGCGGCTACCGGTGCGGCAGGGTCGTCTGACCCGGCAATGTGGCGATGAGCTCGCGAAAGGCAGTGCTCGGGCCCACGCCGACGGCTTCGGCGAGGGATGTGCTGAACCGTTCGAAGGTCCGCAGTGCCTCGCCGTGGTTGCCGGCGGAGATGTGGAGTCGCACGAGGGCCGCGTGCGCGGTCTCGCGCAAGGGCTCGGTGCGAACCGCTGACTGAGCGGCGTGCATGGCCAGGGAAGGACGGGCGTCGCGCGCGAGCGAGGCCGCGAGCGACTCGAGGGCCTCCGCCCGCACCCAGCGCCATTCTTCCGCCTCCTCGAGCGCCCAGTCGTCGTAGAAGTCGGGGAGCAGCTCGAGGCAGAGCACGGCGATCGTCGAGCGGGTCTCGCTGGCGGTTGCGGTCGTCGCCTCGGCGGCGCTGTCGAGCACGCGGTCGGCGAGCGCGCGAGCGGAGCGGTAGTCCACGGTGCACAGTGGATCGAGGCCGACACCGCCCGAGCTCACGATCAGCATTGTGCGAGTGAGGGGGTTGATGCGGGCGAGCACGGCACGCAGCCGCACGGCTCCCAGCGAGCGTGGGGCCTCCGGCCAGAGCGCGCCCGCGATCGCGGCGCGCGAGACGGTGCGCGACCGCAGCGCGAGCAGAGAGAGAAGGCGCTGGGTACCCGCGGTGCTCGCGACCGAAGCGCCGTCGGCCGTCAGCACATCGAACGACCCGAGCAGTTGCAGTTCGATTCCGGTCATGAACGACCTTCCCTGCACCGGACGGTAGCGCTACACCCTGCGTGCGTGCACAGGCTGGCCTGCACGAAGGAGGCCGACTCCCGCGAGCAGGAGCGCGAGAGCGAGGCCGCCCAGTGTCGCGTGCTCGGCGGTGGGACCGGTTTCGGCGAGGACGTCAGCGTTGTCGCCGACCGTATCGCCGCCGGGGCCCTCATCGCCGGTGTCCGCGGGCACGAAGAGAGTGGTCATCTGGGTCGAGCACACCAGGAGTGCGCCGCCGCCGTTCACGCTGTTGTTGCACTGGTCGACCGTCACGGGCAAGGCCGAGCTCGTGGCGGAGGTGCCGACCGTGCAGTTCATGCTGACCTGAGTGCCGCCATTCATGCTGTCGTTGCACTGCGTGATGGTCGCGCCGGTCGTCGCTTCCGCGGGATCACATGCAGAACCGGCAGGAAGGGGCAGCGAATCGAAGGAGTTGTTGCACTGGTTCACGGAGGGAGCGCTCGTCGTGCCCGCTCCCGTGATGGTGTTGATCACCGCGACGCTGCAGTGCATCGTGCTGCCGCCGCCCTCACCGGTGCCGTTGCACTGCTCGATGACGTCGGTGAGGAAAGGGAATGTTTGCACGGAGGGCTCGCCGGTGCAGGTGGTCACCGTATTGGCCGCGCCGCTGCAGACGAGGGTGGTCACGGTCGAGCTCGTCGCACCCGTATCCAGGTCGAGAAAGTTCTCGACCGTCATCTGGCAGTTGACACCCTCGCCCCCGCCATTGAACACGCCTTCGCACTGCTCGAACGGTGCGGCGCTCGCCGGGGAGCTGACTCCGCCGATGCTCAGCAGGGCACCTGCCAGCACCGCGATTCCCAGCGCGCTCATGGCTCTCGCGAGCATCGATGGTGTGTGGCGCTGCGTAGTGTGCACTGTTCCCCCGAACGGCAAAGAATGCGCAGTTCCCCCGCGCACTCACAGACTGCTCCTCCGAGCGTGACGGAAGCGTGACGCCCGCGTGACCACGCTCGTCCTGTGCGCGTGGACCGTCGCTTTCCGCACGCTCCGAGTGCCCTAGCATGGAGGTATCGACTGCGATCCGGCCATCACCGGGGAGTCCTCGGAAGAACCGTCACCTCGGTGACCTACTAGACCCGAGCGGGGCAGGCCCGTCACAGCCGCTGGAGAGGGGCCCGAGCATCCCGGATCGCAGGCGCGAGACGAGGGTGACGAGGGCAAGCGGGGTGGTACCGCGGCAGACCCATCGGGCGCTGTCGTCCTCGCGGTGAGTGTGCACGCGACACGACCGGAGACACCATGGGCTACCCCCAGCACCGCGACGAGACGGGCATCGTCGCCTCCCCGAGCTTCCCTGCCCTCGAGCACGAGGTGCTCGACTACTGGGCGACGCACGACACCTTCCGCCGCTCGATCGCCCAGCGCGACGGCTGCGACGAGTGGGTGTTCTACGACGGCCCGCCCTTCGCGAACGGCCTGCCCCACTACGGGCACCTCCTTACCGGGTACGCGAAAGACGTGTTCCCCCGATTCCAGACGATGCGCGGCAAGCAGGTGCACCGCCGCTTCGGCTGGGATACCCACGGGCTGCCGGCCGAGCTCGAGGCGATGAAGCAGCTCGGCATCACCGAGAAGGCGCAGATCGACCAGATGGGCATCGAGGCGTTCAACGCCAAGGCCCGCGAGAGCGTGCTGCGCTACACCGACGAGTGGCAGAACTACGTCACGCGGCAAGCGCGCTGGGTCGACTTCGACAACGACTACAAGACGCTCGACATCACGTTCATGGAAAGCGTGCTGTGGGCCTTCGCGACCCTGCACAAGAAGGGCCTCGCCTACGAGGGCTACCGTGTGCTGCCGTACTGCTGGCGCGACGAGACGCCGCTGTCGAACCACGAGCTGCGCATGGACGACGACGTCTATCAGATGCGGCAGGATCAGTCAGTCACCGTCACCTTCCCCCTCGTCGGAGCCAAGGCCGAGGTGCTCGGCCTCACCGGGGTGAAGGCTCTGGCGTGGACGACGACGCCCTGGACCCTCCCGACGAACGCAGCCCTCGCGGTCGGCCCCGAGATCGCGTACGCGGTGCTTCCGGCCGGACCGAACGGTGCGGCGGATGCTCGCGCCGCGTCGAGCGCGCAGGAGGCCGTCGAGGGGGAGTCTCTGTACCTTCTCGCCGCCGACACGCTGGCCGCCTACGCGAAGGATCTCGGCTACGAGTCGGTGCAGGAGGCCGAAAGCGCCGTCACCCGCACCGTCCACGGTGCGCAGCTCGGAGGGGTGCAGTACGACCGGCTGTGGGACTACTACGCCGACCTCGAGACGTGGGGGATGCAGCACGCCTGGCAGTTCCTCGTCGCCGACTACGTCGCCACGGGCGAGGGCACGGGCATCGTGCATCAGGCGCCCGCGTACGGCGAGGACGACCAGAACGTGTGCGCCGCGGCGGGCATCCCGGTCATCATCTCCGTCGACGATGGCGGCAGGTTCCTCGACCAGGTGAGCGACGTCGCCGGCCTGCAGGTGTTCGAGGCGAACAAGACCCTCACGGGCCTCCTACGCGATGCTGGGCGCCTGCTGCAGGTGCGCAGCTATGAGCACAGCTACCCCCACTGCTGGCGCTGCCGCAACCCGCTCATCTACAAGGCCGTCTCGAGCTGGTTCGTGAGAGTCACCGAGATTCGCGACCGGGCGATCGAGCTCAACCAGCAGATCACCTGGGTGCCGGAGAACGTCAAGCACGGGCAGTTCGGCAAGTGGCTCGAGGGGGCGCGCGACTGGTCGATCAGCCGCAACCGCTACTGGGGCAGCCCGATCCCGGTGTGGAAGAGCGACGACCCGAACCACCCGCGCGTCGACGTCTACGGCTCCCTCGCCGAGCTCGAGGCCGACTTCGGCGAGCTGCCGCGCAACGCCCACGGCGAGGTCGACCTGCACCGGCCGTTCATCGATGCGCTCACCCGCCCGAACCCCGACGACCCGAGCGGCGCCTCCACCATGCGCCGCATCGAGGACGTCTTCGACGTGTGGTTCGACTCCGGCTCCATGCCGTTCGCGCAGGTGCACTACCCCTTCGAGAACGCCGACTGGTTCGAGTCGCACAACCCGAGCGACTTCATCGTCGAGTACATCGGGCAGACGCGCGGCTGGTTCTACACGATGCACGTTCTTGCGACAGCCCTGTTCGACCGTCCCGCGTTCAGCAACGTGATCAGCCACGGAATCGTGCTCGGCAACGACGGCCAGAAGATGTCGAAGAGCCTGCAGAACTACCCGGATGTCGGGGAGGTCTTCGAGCGCGACGGCGCCGACGCGATGCGCTGGTTCCTCATGTCGAGCTCCGTCATCCGCGGGGGCAACCTCATCGTCACCGAGGAGGGCATTCGCGAGGGGGTGCGGCAGTTCCTGCTGCCCCTGTGGAGCACCTACTACTTCTTCGGCCTGTACGCGAACGCGGGCCAGGTCTCGGATGCCCGCTGGCGCACCGACTCGCCCCACGTGCTCGACCGCTACCTGCTCGCCAAGACGCGCGACCTCGTCTCGACGGTGACGCGCGATTTCGAGGCCCTCGACAGTCCTCTGGCCGCCGCCGCCGTGCGCGACTTCGCCGACGTGCTCACGAACTGGTACGTGCGCCGCAGCCGCGAGCGCTTCTGGTCCGGCGACGACCGCGACGCGATCGACACCCTGTACACGGTGCTCGAAACTCTCGCGCGCGTGGCCGCTCCGCTGGCGCCGCTCGTCACGGAGGAGGTGTGGCGCGGGCTCACCGGCGGCGACAGCGTTCATCTGGCCGACTGGCCGGAGGCCGCCGACTTTCCGGAGGACGCCGCGCTCGTCGCGGCGATGGACCGCGTGCGCGCGATCGCGAGCAGCGGTCTCGCGCTGCGGAAGGCCCAGAGCCTGCGCGTGCGCCTTCCCCTCCAGCGCCTCACCGTCGTCACCCTTGAGGCGGCGGCGCTCGCCGACTTCAGCGACATCGTGCGCGACGAGCTGAACGTCAAGAGCATCGAGCTCGTCGAGTTCGACGACTCGCTCGCCGAGAGCTACGGCATCAGCCGACGCCTCGCGGTCAACGCTCGCGCAGCGGGTCCCCGCATCGGCAAGCAGGTGCAGCAGGTGATCGGCGCCGCGAAGGCCGGTGAGTGGAGCGTCGAGGGCGAGGGAGTCGTCGTCGGCGGCGTCGCGCTGCAGCCGGGAGAGTTCACTCTCGAGCTCGAGCTCGCCGACCCGGCAGCGGCCGTCGCGTTCCTGCCCGGCAGCGGCTTCGTGTTGCTCGACACGGTCGTCACGCCGGAGCTCGCCGCCGAGGGCCTCGCGCGCGACGTCGTTCGCGCGGTGCAGCAGGCGCGCAAGGATGCCGGTCTCGACGTGAGCGACCGCATCGCACTGAGCGTCGGGGCGGAATCGGCCGAGACCCGAGCCGCGATCGACGCCCATCGAGACCTCATCAGCGGGGAGGTGCTTGCCACCTCCCTCGAGGTCGGCCAGGCTGGCGAAGGAGCCGCGATCGCGGTGGGCGAAGGAGCGACCGTGACGATCACCGTGGTGCGGGCATGACCGCCGAGCAGGAGGCGATCGACCGCGCCGACGCCGACAAGGTCTACGACGAGTTGCTCTCGCGCATCGGCGAGGCCGCGCCGCGCCCTCGCCTGGAGCCCACCCGGCGCGCCGCCGAGCTGCTGGGCGACCCGCAGCGCAGCTACGCGATCATCCACGTCACGGGCACGAACGGCAAGACGACGACGAGCCGCATCGCGGAGAGCATCCTGCGCGCCTACGGGCTGCGCACCGGCCTCCTCACGAGCCCGCACCTGGTGCGCGTCAACGAGCGCATCATGATCGACGGCCAGCCGATCAGCGACCGCGCCCTCGCCGACACCTGGGCCGACATCGCCCCGTACGTGCTGATGGTCGACGCCGAGCTCACCGCCAACGGCGAGGAGCCCCTGACCTACTTCGAGGCCCTCACGCTCCTCGCGTTCGCCTCCTTTGCCGACGCGCCCGTCGATGTCGTCGTGCTGGAGGTGGGCATGGGAGGCGAGTGGGATTCGACGAACGTCGCTGACGGCGATGTCGCGGTGTTCACGCCCATCGCGCTGGATCACCAGGCGCGACTGGGGCGCACGATCGCCGAGATTGCGCGCACCAAGGCGGGCATCATCAAGCCCGCCGCCGTCGTCGTGACGGCACTCCAGCAGACCGAGGCGATGGACGAGCTCACGCGCGCGGCAGAGCATGACGAGGCCGCCCTGCAGTGCGAGGGCGTCGATTTCGCCCTCCTGGATGCTCGGCTCGCCGTCGGCGGGCAGGTCATCGACGTGCGGGGCCGGGCGGGGGAGTACCGCGATCTCGCGCTGCCGCTCTTCGGCGAGCATCAGGCGCAGAACGCCGTCGTGGCGATCGCTGCTGTCGAGTCGTTCCTCGGCGACGGCACCCAGCCCCTCGCCGCCGACGTGCTCGCCCAGGGTCTTGCGGCCGTGACGAGCCCCGGTCGCCTCCAGGTGCTCGCGACCGAGCCGAGCGTCATCGTCGACGCGGCCCACAACCCGCACGGTGCCCGTGCGCTCGCCACGACCCTGCTGGGATCGTTCGCGTTCGAGTCGATCACGGCGATCGTCGGCGTGCTCGACGACAAGGATGCCCGGGGCATCATCGAGGCGCTCGACCCCGTCGTCACACGGTTCGTCGTCACGCGCTCCGACTCCGATCGCGCGCTCGATGCGGAGGCGCTCGCCGAGATCGCGACCGCAGTGGCCGGGCCCGACCGGGTGCGCGTCGAGCCCGAACTGGCGGTAGCGCTCGCCGAGGCGCGCGAGGAGGCCGGCCCGGGTGACGCGGTGCTCGTGACGGGCTCGATCACCCTCGTCGGTCAGGCGATGCTCATGAGCGCCCAGGAGGATGGGGAACCGTGACCGATACGACCACGCCCGCACGTCGCCCCAGACGGGAGCGCAGCGCGACCGAATCGCTCCTCGTCGTCACGCTCTCGATGGAGATCATCGTCGTCGTGTTCGGCATGCTCGCCATCAACGGCCTCGACGTTCTCGACCCGGTGAGCGTCTTCGGCGGTGGTGCCGTGCTGCTCGTGCTCCTGCTCCTCGGCGTGCGCGTGGCCCGCTACCGCTGGGGTGTCTGGTTCACGGGCGTGCTGCAGGTGCTGCTGCTCGCGACGGGATTCATCGAGGTGCTCGCCGCCGTGACGGCGGCGATCTTCGTGGGGTTCTGGATCTACGCAGTGGTCCGCGGCGGCCAGCTGGACGCCGCCAAGCGCGCCGCGCAGGCGTGACGACCACCCGAGCTGGCCGCCCCGTCCGCACCCTCCGTTCCCGCCCCTTGCCGACGCCCATCCCACACTGATCCTCAGGAGACCGACATGACCACGACTGTGGAAGAGACCCTCGTCCTCATCAAGCCCGACGGCGTCGCACGCAACCTCACGGGAGTGATCCTTGCCCGCATCGAGGCGAAGGGCTACCAGCTCGTCGACCTCAAGCTCGTGCAGCCTGACCGCGAGCTGCTCTCGCAGCACTACGCCGAGCACGAGGGCAAGCCGTTCCACGCCCCGCTCCTGGAGTTCATGGAGTCCGGTCCGGTCGTCGCCATTCGCCTCGCCGGCAATCGCGTCATCGAGGGATTCCGGTCGCTCGCGGGCACCACAGACCCCACGACGGCCGCCCCCGGCACGATTCGTGGCGACCTCGGCCGCGACTGGGGTCTCGCCGTGCAGCAGAACCTCGTTCACGGCTCCGACTCGGTCGAGACGGCGCAGCGCGAACTGGCCCTCTGGTTCGGCTGAGCGCTCCGCGCGCGACCTTCGTCAGCCGAGAAGGCTCGGGATGAGGGTGGGAAACTCCACGAGTATCGCGATCGCGATCCCCGCGAGGTTCACGAACACGATCGTCCAGGTGAACGGCCACACGGCCGCCGCGACGCGCTGCACCGCCCCGCCCTCTCGGGCGAGTGCTCCGGTGGAGAGCGTCCACATCAGCAGCCACCAGAACATCGGGATGACCATCACCCACACGAGCATGCACCATGGGCACAGCGAGCCGATGTCGTAGACGGCTTCGCCGAAGAGCCACATCACGAAGACCCACGCGAGCGTCACTCCGGCCAGGAACAGTGCCCAGAACCAGCGTTCGAAGCGCGCACCGGCCAGCAGGGCGACGCCGACCGCGATCGGCGCGACTAGGCCGGCCACGCCGAGCAGCGGGTTGGGGAACCCGAAGAGGGAGGCTTCGGGAGACGTCATAACGGTGCCGCAGGATACGAGCGGGTTGACGTCGCAGTTGAGCACATAGTCCGGGTCGATGAGCCGCGCGATGCGCTCCGTGATGAGCTGCATGGCCGCGAACCAGGCGACGGCCCCGGTCACGATGAGGAAGATTCCGAACCCTATCGGGCGGCGGGCGCGATCGATGGTCGTCTCTGTCGGGATGCTCACCCGACGATTATCGTCGACTCCACTGGGGGTGCACCCGGGTCGGAAGTCCCGAGCAGGGCCTGCGCATGCGATAATCGGTCACAGTCGCCGCCAGCCGCGCTCGCGGTGACCCACAACAAAGCTTTCCGGGCATGACCGGACCATACGCCGCGGTACCGATATCGCGGCTGGGAGCGAATAGCCAGTTTCGCGTGAGAGTGCAGTGACAGTGCACGGAGCCAGCGCCCGACCCGACGAGAACGGGGGGCGCCCGCTCACCACAACTTGAGAGAGTTCCGCGCAGGCCATACCAGGCCGAGTGCGGCGGAGAGAGTACCCGGGCGGGGCGCGGCCCCCCTGCGGCGAGGAGTGCACCAGCGATGGTGAGTGACGAGACACCGAAGAAGACCCCCAAGAAGCGCACCGGACTGTTCGGCGGCCGAGCCCCCAAGAAGGCGGCGGATCACGCGGGCAGCGCGACCGGCCCCGGCCTGCTGCCGACCGCTGAGCCGGAGGCGCGCACCGACGCTGAGGCTGCGGCCGGCGCGTTGGTGGCCGAGACGCCCGCGGCAGGTGCGTCCGACGCCGAGGCGGCGTCACGCGAGACAGCAGCACCGGAGAAGACCGCGCCGGAGAAGACTGTGCCGGAGAAGACCGCGCCCGGTACGACAGCGCGCACGGCTCCGGCGAGGAAGGCGCCTGCCCGGAAGGCCGCCGCCAGCTCGGCCGCCGACGCGGAAGGCTCTGAGGTTCCGCAGACCGACGAGACGAGCGCCACGTTCCCCGAGCTGAAGCCCGAATCGACGACGTCGCTGCTGTTCTTCGCGCCGCCGCCCGAGGCCGTCGCGCCGCTGCGCGGCGGGCGCGGACGCGATGAGGAGACCGAGGCCGACGAGCCCTCCGGCTCGAGCCGTCGGCGCTCGCGCTCGCGTCGAGGGCGTGGCGGAGCATCCGGCGACGGCGACGGCGGCAGCCAGCGCGACGACTCCCGCGGCGACGCCCGCGACGACGGAGGCCGTGACGGTGGTTCCTCCCGCGGTCGTCAGCGTCGCCAGCCCGAGCCGATCACCGAGCCGCAGCGCATCAAGGGCTCCACGCGCCTCGAGGCGAAGAAGCAGCGCCGCCGCGACGGCCGCGATGCCGGCCGACGCCGCGCGGTCGTCACCGAGGCCGAGTTTCTCGCGCGCCGCGAGAGCGTCGACCGCGTCATGGTCGTGCGCTCCAAGGACAACCGCATCCAGATCGGCGTGCTCGAGGACGAGGTTCTCGTCGAGCACTACGTGGCCCGCTCGAGCGAGTCGAGCATCATCGGCAACGTCTACCTCGGCAAGGTGCAGAACGTGCTCCCCAGCATGGAGGCCGCGTTCGTCGATATCGGTCGTGGCCGCAACGCCGTGCTGTACAGCGGTGAGGTCGACTGGGATGCCGCTGCCGAGGCCGGCGAGAAGAACCAGCCGCGCCGCATAGAGCTCGCCCTCAAGCCCGGCGACAAGGTGCTCGTGCAGGTCACGAAAGACCCGATCGGGCACAAGGGCGCGCGCCTCACCAGCCAGGTGAGCCTGCCGGGCCGCTACCTCGTCTACGTGCCCAACGGCTCCATGAGCGGCATCAGCCGCAAGCTGCCCGACACCGAGCGGGCGCGCCTGAAGAAGATCCTCAAAGAGGTCCTGCCCGAGAACGTCGGCGTCATCGTGCGCACGGCAGCGGAGGGCGCGACGGAAGAGCAGCTCACGCTCGACGTCGAGCGCCTCACGAAGCAGTGGAGCGAGATCAGCAAGCAGGTGGAGAAGGCGCAGGCGCCCGCGATGCTGCACAGCGAGCCCGATCTGCTCGTCAAGATCGTGCGCGACGTCTTCAACGAAGACTTCCGCGCCATGATCATCCACGGTGAGGATGCTCACTCCACGATCACCGGCTACCTCAGCTCGGTCGCCCCCGACCTGATCGACCGCGTGCAGAAGCACGACGGCGATGTCGACCCCTTCGACGAGCACCGCATCAATGAGCAGATCGAGAAGGCGCTCGAGCGCAAGGTGTGGCTGCCCTCCGGTGGCTCTCTCGTCATCGACCGCACGGAGGCGATGACGGTCGTCGACGTCAACACCGGCAAGTTCGTCGGCTCAGGCGGCAACCTCGAGGAGACCGTCACGAAGAACAACCTCGAGGCGGCGGAGGAGATCGTGCGCCAGCTGAGGCTGCGCGATATCGGCGGCATCATCGTCGTCGACTTCATCGACATGGTCTTGGAGTCGAACCGCGACCTCGTGCTGCGTCGCCTCGTCGAGTGCCTGAGCCGCGACCGCACCAAGCACCAGGTGGCGGAGGTCACGAGCCTCGGCCTCGTGCAGATGACGCGCAAGCGCCTGGGTCTCGGTCTGCTCGAGACCTTCAGCGAGCCGTGCGACGTGTGCGCCGGCCGCGGACTCATCCTGCACCACGACCCCGTGGTCAAGCACCGCGGCGGCGACAGCGGCGGTGGCGGAGACAGCCGTCGTCGCGGCAACGGCGGTGGGCGCGGGGGCTCCGGCTCGTCCGGTGGCCGTGGCTCCTCCGGCTCGCAGCCCAAGTCGGGCAACGGCAGCAACGGCACGCACGCGATCACCGACGACGTCAGCAAAGCGCTCGCGGCCATCGCGGCGAAGACCGTGCACCACGATGCGCCTGCTGCGGCCCAGAAGACCGGCGTCGTGAAGCCGATCTCGACCGGCGTCGGCGAGACCGCCCCCGCCGAGTCCGGCGTCGTCGAGCCGAACCCGGTGGCGGTCGAGGAGGCCGCGGCGATCCTCGATATCCCGCTGACGGCGAAGACAGAGCGCGCGCGCCCCGCGATCGACCCGGACGCCGCGCAGCAGCTGCTGGGCTCGGTGCTCGAGTCGCTGCCCGAGCCGCCCGCGCCCGGAACCCGCAAGCGCGCCTCTCGACGAGCCACGACGGGCACCATCACGGCCGGGACGAGCGATGCGGAGCGCGCGAGCGGCGACGGCGCAGCATCCGGGTCGTAGTCGGTGGAGTGTGCACGGATGCAGCGCGCCTAGGATGACCGCGTGAGCTCACCCTCCCTCGATTCGTCGCGCGCGCCGGGCGTGCACGAGGGCGACGGGCGCCATCGTTCGAACGACGACCATACCCGCCACGACCACGCTGGCCACGACCACTCCGATGCGCCGCGCGGCTCGCGGCGTCGGCCCGCGCACTACCTGTGGCTCGTGGGCGGCATCGGGGTGCTCGTCACCATGGTCGCGCTGCGGTCGATCACCGCCGAGACCGGCCCGTGGGGCCTGCCTAACCCGGTGCAGGATCTTCTGACGCTCTCCACGAGCGTCGTCGTCGAGTCTTTGCCGTTCATCGTGCTCGGCATCGCCCTGTCGATCCTCGTGCAGGTGTGGATTCCCGAGTCGTGGCTGCTGCGCATCCTGCCCCGCAACGAGTGGGGTCGCCGTGCCGTCATCTCGCTGTTCGGCATGTTCCTGCCCGTGTGCGAGTGCGGCAACGTGCCGCTCGCGCGCGGTCTCGTGCGCCGCGGTTTCACGATCCCCGAGTCGATGACGTTCCTCGTCGCCGCGCCCATCCTCAATCCCGTGACGATCATCACGACCCACCAGGCGTTCGGGTTCGACGACGGCATACTCGTCGCCCGCCTGCTCGGCGGCTTCCTCATCGCCAACGTTCTCGGCTGGCTGTTCAGCAAGCACCCAGCGCCGTTCACGCTGCTGAGCGGCCGGTTCGCCGAGCAGTGCCGACTCGACGACGGCCACGGTCACACCCACAGTCGGCGCGAGCAGACCCTCGATCTGTTCGTGCGCGAGTCGAGCATCCTCATGCCGGCCCTCGTCATCGGCTCGCTCGTGGCTGGCGGCATCCAGGTGATCGTGCCGCGCGAGGTTCTTGTCTCCCTCGGCAGCGACCCGCTGCTGAGCGTTCTCGCCATGATGGTGCTCGCGTTCGTCATCTCGATCTGCGCCAACGTCGACTCGTTCTTCATTCTTCCGTTCGCGTCGACGTTCCTGCCCGGGTCGATCGTCGCGTTCCTCGTCTTCGGGCCCATCGTCGACATCAAGATGCTCGCCCTCATGCGCACGACCTATTCGACGAGAACGCTCGTGCAGCTCACGACGATCGTCGCGCTCATGAGCGCGGGGCTCGGTCTGGTGGTGAACTATGTGGCGTAGCGTGCAGCGCTGGCGCGGAGTCGTGATCATCGGCACGATCGCCGCGATCACTCTGTGGCTGGCCGTCACGGGGCAGCTGGCCCTCTACATTCACCCGCGCTACAACGTGTTCACGGTGACGATGTCGATCATCGCGGTCGTCCTCGCTGTCGCCTCCGTCGTCGGCCGGCGCGATCACGATGATGAGGACGCACCGCCGCCGCGCCGCTCGCAGCGTGCGCTCGGGCTCACCGCGGCCGCCATTGCGGGCCTCTTCACGCTCGGCATGGTGCTCGTGCCTCCCGCATCGCTCAGCACGGCGACAGCCGACCAACGTGAGATGAATGCGACCGCGGGTGGCGACGAGGCGAGCCTCGTGGCCGCGTCGACCGCCGATGAGGCCTCCATCGCGCGTTTCACGGTGCGCGAGTGGGCGGGCATCCTGCGGCAGACGAGCGATCTGTCGTTCTTCGCCGACAAGCCGGTGACCGACCTGGTCGGATTCGTCATCGCCGATGAGGATGACCCGGAGAACGTGTTCTACGTCTCGCGCTTCGTCGTCACGTGCTGCGCGGTCGACGCCCAGCCGCTCGGCGTGCCCGTGCACCTGCCGGGCTGGGCGGCGACGTTCGAGCCGGACACCTGGGTGAGTGTGACGGGGGACTTCGCGAGCAATCCGAGTTCGAGCAGCCTGCAGCCGGTCGCGGTCATTCCCGACACTGTCGAGCCCGTGGAGCAGCCGCGTGAGCCCTACCTCTTCTGAGTCGGACGACCCGAGCCGGGCGGGAGCACCGCAGGAGGCAGGCGAGGCGGGCTTGCCGCACGAGCCTGCTCGTCACGGGGGCGTGCATCCGGAGGGCGAGGGCACTCGCCGCACGGCCGAGGCGGGCCGTCGCCTGCGCGAGCAGCGCGAACTGCAGCGCTTTCAGCGCACATTCTGGGTGGTCGCCGGCGTACTCGGCGTCATCGCGGCGGTGTTTCTCGTCCTCGGTTCGCTGCAGGGCCCGAAACTCACGACGGCTCAGGTGGACCCGCAGCGGGCGACGGAACAGGCGGGTCAGCAGCTGCGCATGTTCGCCAACCAGCCGCTGCGCGAGCTGGACGCCTCTCAGGTCGTCGTCGAGCCGCAGACGGACGTGACCGTGAGGGTGCAGGACGACCTGCTCGTTGTGCAGTTCGACGAGCGCCTGCGCTACGACACCGCGTACACGGTCACGGTGCGCGATGTCGCGGCGCGCAGTCGTCAGGCTGTCTCGACGTTCAGCCACAGCTTCGAGACGGCGGGTGCCAGCGTGCTGTACCTGGACCGCGGCGAGACGGAGGACGAGATTCTGCGCGCCGAGGTGAGTGGCACGGGTCGCGGCGAGGTCGTGCACGCCGCGCCGGGCATCCAAGCGTTCGCGCCGGTGGAGGGTGTGCTCGTCGTGGCGCGCGATGCCGGCGGAGGCGAGAGCGTGCTCGAATCGGTGCTGACGGGCACGGGCGATACGGAGACCGTGCGACTGCCCGAGGGCGCCCGGGTCGATCGCATTGTCGCGCCGCAGGCGGGCACCCTGGTCGGCCTCGTGCTCACGGATGTGGTCGAGCAGGGCACGCCGCAGTTTTCGAGCGCGCTCGCCTACGTCGACCTCGCGGGCGACCGGGAGGTGCGCATCCTGGAGGGTCTGGACGGTGAGCCGGTGCGGGCGCTCGACGCGATGTTCCTGCCGGGAGGGTCGACCCTGCTGGTGCACGCGCTGGATCAGTCGCTGCTGCGTATCGACCTGCTGGCGCCTGATCTGGTGTTGCCCGTCGACCAGCTGCCGACGGTGTGGAACCTCTCCACGGACGGCACGCGCGTGAGCGGTTCGGATTCCTTCGGCGGGCTGTTCCTCGACCTGGAGTCGGGTGACGAGACGCGTCTGAACCCGTCACTCTTCGAGGACGAGGTCGTGTTCGGCGGGGAGACGGTGCTGCTGAGCGACGACCGCTGGGTGCAGAAGGTCGCGGTGCCCGACGCGTCGGGCGGGTCTTTCGCGATCGTGGTGGTGGTTGACGACGGTTCGGGGGCGTCGCGGCAGCTGGCCCGCACGATCGACGACCGGGGGAGCATCGGCGCACTGACCGTGTCTCCCAACGACCAGTACGTGGCGATCGAGGTGACCCCGTCGGTCGAGGCCGCCGAGCCGGACGGCCGACGTGTGAACCCGCGCCCCACGTCGATCACCCTGCAGATTGTCGACATCGAGACGGGCGCGCTCGTGCGCAGCCTCGAAGGCTTCGCGCCCGTCTGGTAAGTGTCACGCGTGAGAGCCGGCGCTTCAGGCGTTGGCGCTGCGACTGTCAGAACCGGCGCACTTCGCGCCGGCGCTTCGTGGCGCCGCGCCTCTCAGAGCCCGCGCTTCTCGCGCTGGCGCTGCGCCTCTCAGAGCGCGCGCTCTTCGCGCTGGCGCTGCGCCTCTCAGAGCCCGCGCTTTTGGCGCTGGCTCACCCGCAGGCCGGCGGCGGTGAGGCGAGCGACGAGTTCTTTGCCGGTGACGGGTTTGGCGCCTTGGGCGATGAGACCGTCGCGGCGTTCTTCCGGGTAGTCGTAATGGTCGTGGTCGAAGCCGCGCTCGGGTATGCCGGCGTCGCGCGCGAAGGCGTGCAGCTCGTCGAGCGAGGTGTCGCTCACGAGGTGCCCCCAGAGCCGCCCGTGCGCGGGCCAGATGGGGTCGTCGATGAGCACAGCCATGGTTCGATCGAGTCTAGGCGGGCCGCGTCGCGACGCCCCGAGCATCAGGTGTGGTGCGCGCCCCGTACTCTGAGCGCCGCGTATCGACAGCGTCATGCGCCCCCGGTACCCCTAGTGTCGCGAATCGACAGCGTCATGCGCGCCCGGCACCCCGAGTGTCGCGAATCGACAGCGTCATGCGCTGAGGGCGTCGCGCAGCGCGGGACTGCGGCTGGGCATGTCGAGGGGGCGGGCGTCGTCTCCCGGCGGCGCGGTGCCACCGCCGGGGTCGCTGCCGGGTGGGATGAGTCGGTAGCTGGGCCCGGCGCGTTCGATCTCCCACCCGTTGTTGTGGGCGAGGAGGTGGTGGTGTCTGCAGAGGAGGAGTCCGTCGGCGACGTCGGTTTTCCCGTGGTCACGCTGCCAGTGCTCGATGTGGTGGGCTTCGCACCAGGAGGGTGGGCGTTCGCAGCCGGGCCAGCGGCAGCCGCCGTCGCGGGCGGCGAGGGCGAGGCGCTGGGCGCGGCTGAAGAGGCGCCGCTCGCGGCCGAGGTTCAGGGGTTGCCCGGCGTTCGCCGGGTCGCCGTCGACGGTGAGCGTGACGGTGCCGGCGGTGCAGGCATGGCGTTCAACGGTGGCGACGGAGATGGGGTCGGGTTGGCCCTCGATCCAGCCGCGGCCGCGGCGCGCGTCGAGGGAGCGGGCGGCGACGATCATGCGCACCCCTATGGGGGCGTCAGCGAACAGCTGGGACGTGTCGGCGGCGGCGCCCTGGCGCAGGAGTTCGGCGAAGGTATCGCTGGCGCGCTGCTCGGGCGTGCGGTCGTCCTCCAGTGCCGGGTGGACGGAGGAGCCGTCCGCGCCGTCCTGCGAGGTCTCCTCGTCGCCGAGGAAGGCTGGTTCGCGGCGTCGAGGTGAGGTGATGCGGTCGTAAACGTCGCTGACGAGGGCGAAGGTTTCGGGGTCGAGCACCCAGTGGGCGTACCCCATGCCGTCGGCTCGGCGGCCGAGGCGGAAAGAGCGCTGCTCACGGCGAGCTTCCTCGCGCTCGGCGATGCCGTCGAGGTCGAGGTCGTCGCGTGCGGCCCGCGCCTCGCGGGCGGCACGGTCGGCGTCGAGGCCCGCCAACCCTCCGTGGCTCTCGAGGCGGGGCAGGAGCCGTTCGGCGGCCGCGTCAAGGTCGGCCTCGCTCACGCCGCCTCCGGGTCGGCCGAGGCCGGTGCGCACGGCGTCGGCGACCGCGACACTGACTCTCCCCGCCAGTACGGCGTCGCCGAGCACGCCGGGTATGTCGGAGTTGACCGACGTGCCGACGCGCACGGCGGTGCGGGCGTCGGCGGTGCGGGTGCCGGTGGTGACGCGCACCATCTCCTCGGGCGTGCGGTGCCCCGTGCGCTGCGCGAGACCGGCGTGGCCGAGCTCGGGGGCGGAGCGGCGGGCGATCTCGCCGGCCAGGAGGGAGACGTGCAGTTGCGCTAGCCGCACCTCGTCAGCTGCGAGGCGGGTGAGGTGGAGCAGCTCGGTGTCGTCCAGAGCGCCAAAAGCCTGCACCTGACGAGGTACGGCGGCGAGAGCATCCCGGGCAGCAGTCAACGCGCCCGCCACTTCGACCACAGCGTCAGATCGTTCGTGGGCAGCCGCCACCGAAGGTGGCGGAAGCGGGGCGACCGCGGGTATCCCGGCAACGACCGAGGGCTTCGCGACAGCGATCGAGGGCTTCTCGGCAGCGATCGAGGGCGCGGCGACTGTCATGGTCATGGTGCTGCCTCCCGTCACTCTGGCTCTGGCTGGTTTCGTGACTCGAACATACATTCGACCACTGACACTCATGGAGGGAGCGTGAGAGCAGGGGGCGGGTATCGCGCGAGCGCAACTGGGGAGGAGCGCCCCCACCCCGCGCAGGCGGGCGATGCGGATACCGCACTCGTGCGCAGGGTGGCACAGAGCGATTCCTGTGCGCGGGGTGGCGCAGAGCAATGACTGCCCGCAGCACCACCCGCAGCACCACCCGCACCAGCCCCCGTCGACCCGCTCCCGTCAGTTTGACCGCCTATCCCCGCGTCGGCTATTCTTGACCGTTGGTGTGCGCTGGGCCGAGCCCGCGCGAGTCACCGCATTCTTCAGCTTCATCTCTTCGACGAGAATTAAGGGTAAACAGTGGTCTACGCAGTGGTGCGCGCCGGTGGGCGGCAGGAAAAGGTTGAGGTGGGCACGGTCGTCGTGCTCGACCGCGTCAAGGCGGGCGAGGATGGCACGATCCAGCTGACCCCCGTCCTGCACGTCGACGGCGACACCGTCACGACCGACGCGAAGAAGCTGGCGAAGATCACGGTCACGGCGGAGGTTCTGAGCGACCTGCGCGGCCCAAAGATCGTCATCCAGAAGTTCAAGAACAAGACCGGGTACAAGAAGCGCCAGGGTTTCCGCGCCGACCTGACCCGCGTCAAGATCACCGGCATCAAGTAAGAAGGGTCGCGAGAAGACATGGCACACAAAAAGGGCGCATCGTCCACCCGCAACGGGCGCGACTCGAACCCCCAGTACCTGGGTGTGAAGCGTTTCGGCGGCCAGGTCGTTAAGGCCGGCGAGATCATCGTTCGCCAGCGCGGCACGCACTTCCACCCCGGGGCCGGAGTCGGCCGCGGCGGTGACGACACCCTGTTCGCCCTCGAGGCGGGCGCGGTGGAGTTCGGCGCGAAGGGCCGCCGCAAGGTCGTCAACATTGTGGCGAGCGCCTGACGCTTCGCACGCATTTTCGGTGAGGATGGGCGGGCTTCGGCCCGCCCATTCTTCCGTTGGGGCCCGTCGGGCCCCGCAGCACCACTCCGCTCGGCACCCCTGATCGCATCACCAGGGGAGTCGAGCATCCCAACCTCAGGAGGTTCGCGCTCATGGCGACGTTCGTCGACCGCGTCACCCTCCATCTCACGGCCGGCCACGGCGGCCACGGCTGCGTCTCGGTGCGCCGGGAGAAGTTCAAGCCGCTCGCCGGCCCTGACGGCGGCAACGGCGGTGACGGCGGAGACATCGTGCTGCTCGCGTCGAGCCAAGAGACGACGCTGCTGCCGTACCACCGGCGACCGCACCGCTCGAGCGACAACGGCGGCCCGGGCATGGGCGACAACCGCTCGGGGTTCTCGGGCGAGGATCTGGTTCTGCCGGTGCCCGTCGGCACAGTCGTGCGGGATGCTGAGGGCGCCGAACTCGTCGACCTGACGGCGGAGGGCATGCGTATCGTGGTCGCCCCTGGCGGCCAGGGCGGCCTCGGCAACGCGGCGCTCGCGACGACGAAGCGCAAGGCCCCCGGCTTCGCACTTCTCGGCACGCCCGGCTGGACGGGTGACGTGCAGCTGGAGCTGAAGACGGTCGCCGATGTGGCGCTCGTCGGGTATCCGAGCGCGGGCAAGTCGAGCCTCATCGCGTCGATCTCGGCGGCGAAGCCGAAGATCGCCGACTACCCCTTCACAACACTGCACCCGAACCTGGGCGTGGTCGAGTCGGGGGAGACCCGCTTCACGGTCGCCGACGTGCCCGGCCTCATCGAGGGTGCGAGCGAGGGCAAGGGTCTGGGCCTCGAGTTCCTGCGCCACGTCGAGCGGTGCAGCGCTCTGCTGCACGTGCTCGACTGCGCCACGCTCGAGCCGGGCCGCGACCCGTTGAGCGACCTCGACGTGATCCTGGCCGAGCTCGCCGCCTATCCGGTGCCGGAGGGGCAGACACCGCTGCTCGAGCGCCCCCAGCTCGTGGCGCTCAACAAGATCGACGTGCCGGAGGCGCGCGAGCTCGCCGACTTCGTGCGGCCCGAGCTGGAGGAGCGCGGCTACCGCGTCTTCGAGATCAGCGCGGTGAGCCGCGAGGGCCTGCGCCCGCTGACGTTCGCGCTCGCAGAGCTCGTCGAGGCGGACAGGGCGGCGCGCGCGGCGGAGGAGACGGTGCGCGAGCGCATCGTGCTGCGCCCTCGCGCGGTGGACGAGGTCGAGGTCACGGTGACGGTCGAGGGCAGCGCAGAGGACCCTGTCTACCGGGTGCGCGGCGCGAAGCCGGAGCGCTGGGTGCATCAGACCGACTTCCGCAACGACGAAGCCGTCGGCTATCTCGCCGACCGGCTCGCGAAGCTCGGCGTGGAGGACAAGCTCTTCCAGGCGGGCGCGATCGCGGGGGCGACGGTCGTGATCGGCGGCGACAACGGCGTGGTGTTCGACTGGGAGCCGACGCTCACGAGCGCGGCCGAGCTCATGACGGCGCCGCGCGGCAGCGACCCGCGCCTGGACGGCAGCGGGCGTTTGACGCGCGAGGAGCGCCGCGCGAACTACTTCGACCGTATGGATGCGAAGGCCGAGGCGCGCGCCGAGCTGGAGCGCGAGCGCGAGGCGGGCCTGTGGCAGCAGGACGACGAGCAGCGGTCGGATGCGCACCGCGACGAGCATCAGGAGGACGACGAGCGATGAGCCCAGCCGCGCGCCGCATCGTGACGCAGGCCCGACGGGTCGTGGTCAAGGTCGGTTCGTCGTCGATCAGTGGCGCCAACACGGGGCAGATCGGCCCGCTCGTCGACGCGCTTGCGGCGGCGCACTCCCGTGGCGTGGAGGTCGTGCTCGTATCGTCGGGGGCGATCGCGACGGGCATCCCGTATCTGAATCTGGATGCTCGGCCCACCGATCTGGCCACCCAGCAGGCCGCCGCGGCCGTCGGCCAGAACCTGCTCATCTTTCGGTACCAGGAGAGCCTTGACCGCTACGGCATCGTCGCCGGTCAGGTGCTGCTCACGGCGGGCGACCTCGAGCATGCGACGCCGCGCAGCAACGCGCAGCGGGCGATGGAGCGACTGCTGAGCCTGCGGATTCTGCCGATCGTCAACGAGAACGACACGGTGGCCACCCAGGAGATCCGCTTCGGCGACAACGACCGCCTGGCCGCGCTCGTGTGCGAGCTCGTGCACGCCGACCTGCTGGTGCTGCTGAGCGATGTCGATGCGATCTATACCAAGCCGCCGCACGAGCCGGGCGCGCAGCGCATCGCGTACGTGCCCGCGGGCGACGAGCTGGCCCATGTGGAGCTCGGCGATATCGGCGCTGCCGGTGTCGGCACGGGCGGTGCGGGCACCAAGATCGGTGCGGCACGGTTCGCGGCGGCGCAGGGCGTGCCGGCGATCGTGACGTCGACCTCCGCAGTCGACGCGGCGCTGCGCGGCGACGACGTGGGCACGTGGTTCGAGGCCTCGCCCGCCGACTGAGCGCACTGCGTCCCGCCGTAGAATCGTAGGCATGACGTTGACCGATCTCGCGCCCGACGCTCGCACCGTCGACCCTGCTCTCGAGTCGCTGCTCGCCGCCTCCGTCACGGCGTCTCGGGCGCTCGCGACGGTGACCACGGCGCGCAAGGATGCCGCGCTGTCGGCGATCGCCGACGCCCTCGACGGTGCCGCTGACCGAGTGCTGCCGGCCAACGAGCTCGATCTGCAGCGCGGGCGGGAGCAGGGCATCTCGGCGGGGCTCATGGATCGCCTGCGGCTCGACGCCGATCGGCTGGCCGGTCTCGCCACGGCGGTGCGCGACGTGCGCGGGCTCCCCGATCCGGTGGGGGTGGTCGTGCGCGGCTCCCGGTTGCCGAACGGGCTGCAGCTGAGCCAGGTGCGCGTGCCGTTCGGGGTCGTGGGGGCCATCTACGAGGCTCGCCCCAACGTCACGGTCGACATCGCGGCGCTCGCGCTCAAGAGCGGCAACGCCGTCGTGCTGCGCGGGGGCAGCGCCGCCGAGAGCACGAACCGCGAGCTCGTGGGCCTGCTGCAGGACGCGCTGGCGAGCGTCGGCCTGCCCGCCGAGGCGGTGCAGACGATCGACGAGTTCGGCCGCGCCGGGGCGCAGCAGCTCATGCGCGCGCGCGGATTCGTCGACGTGCTCATCCCGCGCGGCAGCGCCGACCTGATCCAGACAGTCGTGCGCGAGTCGACCGTGCCGGTCATCGAGACGGGCGCCGGGGTCGTGCACGTCGTCCTCGATGCGAGCGCCGATCTGACTACCGCGGTCGAGATCGTGCACAACGCCAAAGTGCAGCGGCCGAGCGTGTGCAACGCGGTCGAGACGGTGATCGTGCACCGCGACGCTGCGGCGCGCCTGCTGCCGCCCCTCGTCGACTCGTTGCGGGCATCCGGAGTTCTGGTGCGCGGCGATGATCGCGCACGGGCGATCGTTGCGAGTCTCGAGGCGGCGACGGAGCAGGACTTCGCGACCGAGCACATGGCGCTCGAGCTGTCGATCGCCATCGTCGACGATCTGGATGGCGCGCTCGAGCACATTCGTCGCTTCTCGACGCGGCACACGGAGTCGATCGTCACCGCCGACATGGCGAACGCCGAGCGGTTCCTGGCCGAGGTGGATTCGGCCGTCGTCATGGTGAACGCGTCGACGCGCTTCAGCGACGGTGGCGAGTTCGGCTTCGGCGCCGAGGTGGGCATCTCGACGCAGAAGCTGCACGCGCGGGGCCCGATGGGGCTGCCCGAGCTCACGAGCACGAAGTGGATCGTGCGCGGCGCCGGGCAGGTTCGCGGCTAGGACACGGTAGATTGGTGTCTCGAACCTCAACGATTCAGGAGCCGTCATGTTGTCGACACTGGCCAGTGTGATCATCGCCTCGGAAGAGGAGCTCGCGCCACTCATCGCGCCCGCGCCCGTTCTCGGCGGCATCGCTGCTCTCGTGTTCCTCATGCTCGGTCTCGTGACCTTCGCCTATCGCGACGTCGCCAACCGGCACAGGAACAAGCGCCGGCCGTCCTCCGGCGGGCACGACGCCGGGCACTGAGCCGGCCGACGCCTCTGAGACTGCCGACGACCGAGCCCCTCGACCAGCACCGCGATCACCATCGCCGCCCCCACCGTGACGTCGACGTCGAAGCGCCCTGAGCGCATCGGCGTCATGGGCGGCACGTTCGACCCGATCCACCACGGCCACTTGGTCGCGGCGAGCGAGGTCGCCCACCACTTCGCGCTCGACGAGGTCGTGTTCGTGCCGACCGGGCAGCCGTACCAGAAGCCCGATGCGACTTCGAGCGAGCACCGCTACCTGATGACGGTGATCGCGACGGCGGCGAATCCGAGTTTCCGCGTCAGCCGGGTCGACATCGATCGCACGGGCCCGACGTTCACGATCGACACACTGCGCGACCTGCACGCACAGCATCCTGACGCCGAATTGTTCTTCATCTCGGGTGCCGACGCGATCGCCCAGATCCTCGACTGGAAGGACGCGCGCGAGCTGTGGCAGTTGGCCCACTTCATCGCCGTGAGCCGCCCCGGCCATCCGTTGAGCGTTCGCGCATTGCCGGAGGGCGACGTAAGCTTGCTCGAAGTGCCGGCCCTCTCGATCTCCTCGACGGATTGCCGTCGTCGCGTCGAGGAGGGATCACCCGTCTGGTATCTGGTCCCCGATGGAGTCGTGCAGTACATCTCCAAGCACCAGCTGTACCGGAGTTCCTAGGTCATGAGCAGTCAGAACGAGCAGCCGATGAGCCGCCGCGCCGCGCGCGAAGCGGCCGAGCGTGCCGCGCGCGAGGCTGCCGCGCACGAGTCGGCGCCGACTGCTGCGCCTATTCCGACTCCCGCGTCGCCGGCCTTCGCGTCGTCGGCACCTGTCGCCGCTCCGGCTGAGCCCGCGCAGCGGATGCGTCGCCGCGACTTCCGCCCGCCGTCGGAGCAGGAGGCGTCGCGTTCGTCCTTCGCCCCGGCGTTCGATGAGGATGCTCCGCTCGAGTACCGCACTGAGCGCCCGGTCGACCCGCCCACCGGCCACCGCGTCGCCGAGCCCGGGCCCGAAGACCGCCTGCCGTCGGCGCCGCACGTCATCAGCGAGCACACGCTCTCGCGACGCCAGCTGCGCTCGCTTCGCGACGCGAGCGAGCCGGTCCAATCCGCGGACGAGGTGCCTGCACCGCTGCAGCACGACGCGCCGCCTGCGTCCGGCCTCACGGCGCCGCCGGCCGACCCCGCGCCGTACGCTGACCTCGCACCGCCTCAGCACCACACTCTCCCGTCGCCGGCGCCTCTGCCCCCCTCCGCGCCGGTGCCGCCGCCTCTCATCGAGCCCGAGGCGACTCCCGATGAGCGTGTTGAGCCGTCGTCGTCGGCTCCGACGACCGGCAGCCACTGGTCGGTGGGAGTGCACGACGACGAGGACCCGTTCGAGAACACGTTCAGCCGCGAGGTCGGGTCGGCCTCCCACTCGACGAACGCGCTCGTTCTGCCGCAGATGCCGGAGTCGAGCCTGAGCGGCCCCGTCACCGGCACGGGCGAGATCATCGTCACAGGCATGATCGAGGTACCCCGCATCGTGACGAGCACGGGCACCGTGCCCTCGGTGCACGACAGCGCCGACGTCGACGACTATGTGGAGCCGGGCGATGTGGAGCTCACCTCGACGGGGGCGGCTCCGGTGAGCGCTCTGCGTGCCGTGAGCGGGCACACGGGCACGGGCAACATCGTGCACGGCAAGCCGCAGCGCAACGGCAACACGCTCACGGCGGTGCTCGTTGCTGCGACGGTGGTGATGGCGGTCGTCGCGATCGGCCTGTTCGTGCTCGCGGCGGTCAACGGACTATTCTGAGTGCTTCCCTTCGCCCTCGACTTCTCAAGGATCCCGTGACCGCTTCCTCCCGCGCCCTCGACCTCGCACAGCTCGCCGCTCGTGCCGCCGACTCCAAGCAGGGTGAGGACATCGTCGCGCTGGACGTCTCGGAGCCTCTGCCGCTCACGGACGTGTTCGTGCTCGTCACGGGTCGCAACGAGCGCAACGTGCAGTCGATCGCCGGCGAGGTGGAGGAGAAGATGATCGAGGCGGGAGTGAAGCCGCTGCGCCGCGAGGGGCGAGCGGAGGGCCGCTGGATCCTCATCGACTTCGGGGATGTCATCGTGCACGTCTTCCACGAGGAGGAGCGGCTGTTCTACTCCCTGGAGCGGCTGTGGAAGGACTGCCCCGCCGTGCCGCTCGCGCTCGGGCATCCCGCCCCTGATTCTGCCTAGCGGCGCGGTCTGACGGCGCCTAGAGGCGCCCCCTCATCAGCCACGGCCGCAGCGTGCGCGTGACGAACGGCAGCGCGAGGTAGGTCATGATCGGCGAGACGATGAGCACGAGCAGCAGCACGCGCAGCACGAGCGGCCAGCCCTCGGTGAACGGGTCGAGCAGCGCGTTGGTGCCGAGGCTCAGCGGGTAGAAGACGAGGATGATGGAGATCATCTGCTTCCACCGGGGTGGTGCGGGCGGCGGGGGAGTGATGACGTCGACGCGGCTCGGCTCGTCGAACCAGCCCTCGATACCGGTGCGCTCCTCGACGCGTTTGCTCGCGGCGAGCTCGTTGACGGTGCCGACCCACCACGCGCGTTCGCTCGAGTTCTCCCACGCGCGCAGGCTCGGCTCGTCGGCGAAGCGCAGCAGCATGTGCCACTCGGGCGACGCGGGGTCGGGGCGCACCCATCCGGAGCCCAGGTAGCCGGCGAACTGGCTCATGAGGTTCTCGCCGGCGCGCGCCCACGCGGCGAACTCGCGGGCGCGCTCGGGGGGAACGGAGCGGGTGATCGAGACGGTCACGGGGGTCGCGGTCATCTCCCCATCCAACACCGTGGCGAGGCGCCGGATGCCCGGCTCGCGTGAATTGGTGGGCATCGGGTGCGTGTACTACTCTTGTCGAGTTGTCCCCGGCGAGAGCCGGGTTCGCCACGGGCCTGTGGCGCAGTTGGTAGCGCACCTGCATGGCATGCAGGGGGTCAGGGGTTCGAGTCCCCTCAGGTCCACCACCATCGTCATCGTTCACCTCGGGGACCTTCGCCCCTGGAGCCAGCCCGGCTGCGTCCCTAGCCTGGGTGCGATGGCATCGTCAGGAGTGTCGACCCCGTGGCACGCGCGCGACGCGGCCGCGGTGCTCGACGAGCTCGCGTCGAGCCCGCGCGGGCTGACGACGGCTGACGCGGCCGAGCGACAGCAGCGGTTCGGGCCCAACGCGCTCACCGCGCGGCCCCCCGACCCGACGTGGAAGATCGTGCTGCGGCAGTTCCGCTCGCCGCTCATCGCGATCCTCATCGTCGCCGCGGCGGTGACGCTGCTGCTGCAGGACTACATCGATTCGATCGCGATCCTCATCGTTCTCGTGCTCAACGCCACGATCGGCTTCTGGCAGGAGCTGCGGGCCGACCGCGAGATGCGCGCCCTCGCCTCGCTCACCGTGCCCGCCGCTCGGGTCGTGCGCGACGGCCACGTGCGCAGTGTGAGCGCCACCGAGCTCGTGCCCGGCGACGCCGTCGCCCTCGAGAGCGGCGAACGCGTGCCCGCCGACCTGCGGCTGCTCGACGCGCACGCCCTGCTCGTCGACGAGTCCATGCTCACGGGCGAGTCGGAATCCGTGCACAAGACCGCCGACCCGGTCGCCGAGCACACCGAGGTCGCCGACCGCACGAGCATGCTCTTCAGCGGCACCTTCGCCACCTCCGGCCGGGCGCACGGCGTCGTCGTCGCGATCGGCGCCGACACCGAGCTCGGCGTTATCAACGAGCTCGTGCAGGGAGCCCCCGACCCCACGCCCCTGCAGCTCATCATCCGCCGCCTCGAGCGGCGCATCGGCCTGTTCGTCGGCTTCGTGGCCGCGGTCGTCTTCGTCGCCGGCGCGCTCCTCGGCGAGGAGCTCGAGGAGATCTTCCTCTCCGCCGTCTCCATGGCCGTCGCGACGATTCCCGAAGCCCTGCCCGTGGTGCTCACGATCGCGCTCGCGATCGGTGTGCGGCGCATGGCCGCCCGCAACGCGATCGTGCGCACCCTGCCGGCGGTGGAGACCCTCGGCTCGACGACGGTCATCGCGAGCGACAAGACGGGCACGCTCACCCAGAACCGCCTGACGGCCGAGCGACTGTGGACGGCGCGTGGCTGCACCGACATCGTGGATGCTCCGCGCGAGCTCGACGAGACCGCTCGAGCAGCACTGCGCACGGCGGCGCTCGTCAACGAACGCCATGCGAACGCCGACAGCGAGGCGGGCTTCCTCGGCGACACGGTCGATGTGGCGCTCGCCGTCGCCGCGCGCGATGCGGGCGTCGTCGGCGCCGACGACGAGCTGCCCGAGCAGCTCGCCCACCTGCCCTACGAGCCGCAGAACCGCTACGCGCAGTCCCTGCGGGACGAGCCGGGCGGCCTCGTGCTGCACGTCAAGGGAGCCCCCGAGCTGGTCCTCGCCATGTGCTCGAGCGTCGCGGGCGCAGACGTGCCGTTCGCGGCAGCGTGCGAGCGCGTGCTCGAGGGGGGCGCCGAGCTTGCCCGCGAGGGGTACCGCGTGCTCGCGCTCGCCCGGCGCCGGTACCCGAGCGGCGAGTCGCCCGAGAGCGCGCCGCACGGGCCCGAGCTGCCGCACCCGAGCGAGCTCGAGCTGCTCGGTCTCATTGCCATGACCGATCCACCCCGGCCGGAGGCGCGCTCGTCGATCGAGCAGTGTCGCGCCGCGGGCCTGCGAGTCATGATGATCACGGGCGACCACCCGCTCACCGCGACCACGATCGCCGACCGGCTCGGCATCGCCGTCGACGGCGGCGTCATCACGGGGGTGGAGGTGGGCGACCTCGACGACGACGCCCTGCGCGAGCGCCTGCGCACGGTCACGGTCGCGGCGCGCGTCTCGCCCACCGACAAGCTGCGTATCGTGCGTGCGTTGCAGCAGCTCGGCCACACGGTCGCCGTCACGGGCGACGGCGTCAACGACGCTCCTGCCCTCAAGGCGGCGGCCATCGGCGTCGCGATGGGCCGTGCGGGTACCGACGTCGCCCGTGAGGCCTCCGACGTCGTGCTCACCGACGACCGCTTCGCGACGATCGTCGAGGCCGTGCGGCAGGGTCGCGTGACGTTCGCGGCGATCCGCAAGGCCACTTTCTTCCTCCTCTCTACGGGCTTCGGCATCATGCTCGCCGTCGCCGTGAGCGTGTTCCTCGACCAGCCTCTGCTGTTCCTCCCCATCCAGGTGCTGTGGCTGAACGTCGTCACGAGCGGCTTGCAGGACGTCGCTCTCGCGTTCGAGCCCGAGGAGGGCGACGAGCTGCGGCGGCCTCCGCGACCGTCGAGCGAGGGCATCCTCTCGAGGGCGCTGTGGGGGCGCACGGTCGTCACCGCGATCTGGATGGCCGCCGTGCTGCTGCTCGCCTTCGCCTGGGCGCTGAACAGCGGCTACGCGCTCGACCACGCGCGCACCCTCGTGCTCACCCTCTTCGTCATCATGAGCTTCTTCCAGTCGGGCAGCGCCCGCACCGAGCACCGCTCCCTGTTCACGGTGAGCCCGGTCAGCAACCCCTTCCTCATCGCCACGGCGCTCGGTGCGCTCGGCCTGCAGGCGCTCGTCATGACGTGGGGCCCCGCGGCGGCTGTGCTCGGCCTCGTGCCGCTGACCCTCGCCGAGTGGGCGGGGTGCGCACTGGCAGCCTCGAGCGTGCTCGTCATCGTCGAACTCGACAAGCTGGTGAGGAGACTTCTCGGCCGGCGCCGCCTACGCTGACCGCATGAGCGAGAACACTGAGCCCGATCTCATCGCCGCCCTGCGCACGCACACCGACTACGGGGTCGAGAAGCTCGAGGAGGTCGATGCGGCCGCCGACCCGGTGACGCAGTTTCGCGCGTGGCTCGCCGAGGCGGCCGAGCGCGAGGTCTACGAACCGAACGCGATGGTCGTCGGCACGATTGATCCGGATGGCGCACCGTCGGTGCGCACGGTGCTGCTGCGAGGCGTCGACGAGCGCGGGTTCGAGTTCTACACCGACTACACCTCGCGCAAGGGCCGGGCGCTGCTGGCGAACCCGGGCATCTCGGCGGTGTTCCCGTGGTACTCGCTGCACCGGCAGGTCATGCTCTACGGCGAGGCGCGACCCGTGGAGCAGGAGGCGAGCGACGACTACTTCGCGAACCGTCCCCGTGGTGCGCAGGTGGCGGCGTGGGCGAGCGACCAGTCGCAGCCGATCGATGGTCGCGCGGGGCTGGAACGCAAGGTGCGGGAGGCGGAGGAGCGGTTCGAGGGTGCGTCGTCGGTGCCCAGGCCGGAGCGCTGGGGTGGCTTCCGCATCGTGCCGCACCGCGTCGAGTTCTGGCAGGGCCGCACCTCGCGGCTGCACGACAGGCTCGTGTTCTCGCGCGGGGCGAGCGGTGAGTGGGAGCTCGGGCGCCTGCAGCCGTGACGGGCGCGCGGGAATAGCCGTGGTGCTCTCCGCGTTCGTGATATCAATGCGTTTGAATAGAAATGAGCGGTCGACCGCTCGGGATGGATGACACGAGCATGAGCAGCCACGACACGAACCCCGGAACCGCCCTCGAGTTTGGACTCGAGACCTTCGGCGACCGCAGCAAGGACGCCGCCGGCGAGTACATCAGCTACCCGCAGGTGATCCGCGACGTCGTTGAAGAGGGTGTTCTCGCGGATGCGGTCGGCGTCGACTTCTTCGGCATCGGCGAGCACCACCGTGACGACTTCGCCGTCTCCGCCCCCGACATCGTGCTCACCGCGATCGCCGCGCGCACCGAGCGCATCAAGCTCGGCACCGCGGTGACCGTGCTCAGCTCTGACGACCCGATCCGCGTGCACCAGCGCTTCGCGACCCTGGACGCCGTCTCGAACGGGCGGGCCGAGATCATCATGGGGCGCGGGTCGTTCACCGAGTCTTTCCCGCTCTTCGGGCTCGCACTCCAGGACTACGAAGTGCTGTTCGAGGAGAAGCTCAACCTCTACGCCGAGGTGCAGAAAGAGCAGCCCGTCACCTGGGAGGGCACCATCCGCCCGCCGCTGAACGGCGTGCAGGTGTACCCGACGACGGAGAGCGGCAGCATTCGCACCTGGGTCGGCGTCGGCGGCAGCCCCGAGTCGGTCGTGCGCGCCGCGCGCTACGGCTTCCCGCTCATGCTCGCGATCATCGGTGGCGAGCCCGCGCGCTTCGCCCCCTACGTCGACCTCTACCACCGCGCCCTCTCGCAGCTCGAGCAGCCGATGCAGCCCATCGGCGTGCACTCGCCCGGCTACGTCGCCGACACCGACGAGCAGGCCGCCGAGGAGCTGTGGCCGCACTACGAGGTCATGTACTCGCGCATCGGCCGCGAGCGCGGCTGGGGGCCCACTTCGCGGGCGCAGTTCGACTCGGAGATCGCCCACGGCTCGCTCTACGTCGGGTCGCCCGAAACGGTGGCGCGCAAGATCGCCGCGACCGTCACGGGCCTGGGCGTGCAGCGCTTCGACATGAAGTACAGCACGGGCCCGATGAGCCACGACAAGCTCCTGCACGCGATCGAGCTCTACGGCACGCAGGTCGTGCCGCGCGTGCGCGAGCTCGTGGCCCAGGCATCCGCCGTGCCCGCCTGATCGCGAGCGGAACTGCCCCTCAGCCGGTGACGATCGGGATGCCCGTGGCCGCAGACGCGCTCTCGACGCTGCCGCCGTTGGTGAGGTTCGTGAAGCCGAGCGCCTCCATGCGCGCGATGGCCTGACCCGAGCGGTTGCCACTGCGGCAGTAGACGACATACGCGGCATCGGGGTCGAGCTCGGCGACGCGTGCGTCGAAGTCGGCGGCCTGCACGTCGACCAGGAGCGCGCCCTCGAGGTGGCCGGTGGCGAACTCGCCCGGCGTGCGCACGTCGAGCAGCACGGTGCCCTCGTCGACGGCGATCGGCTCGGTGCTCGGCGCGCACGCCGCAAGGCCGAAGGCGAGGGTCAGGGTGAGGGCGAGGGCGCCGAAGGTGCGTCGCATGTCAGGGGCTCCGTTTCGAGGGGGTCAACTGTTCGGGTACCCACTATACCCCCTGGGGTATCAAGCATCGACGCTTCTGCTGGCACTTCGCCCGTGATTGACTCAACAGCGTGAACCCCCTCAATCGCCGCGCGCTCGCGGTCGCCATCCTTGCCGCCTTCGTTGCTTTCCTCGACGGCACCGTCATCAACGTGGCGCTTCCCGCCATCACCGACGAGCTCGGTGGGGGGCTCCCCGTGCAGCAGTGGGTCGTCGACGCCTACCTCATCACGCTCGGCGCCCTCATCCTGCTCGCCGGCTCGCTCAGCGACCTCTTCGGGCGGGTCGCCATCCTGCGCATCGGCCTCATCGGCTTCGGAGTGACCTCGATCGCGTGCGGCCTGGCGCCGACCGCCGAGCTGCTCATCGTCGCGCGCGCTGCGCAGGGCGTGGCGGGCGCGCTCCTCGTGCCGAGCTCGCTCGCGCTCATCATGAGCACCCACCGGGGCGCCACGCAGGCGAAGGCGATCGGCATCTGGACGGCGTGGACCTCAGCGGCGTTTCTGGCCGGGCCCCTCATCGGCGGCGTGCTCACCGACCTCGCGAGCTGGCGGTGGGTGTTCGTCATCAACGTCATCCCCATCGCCGTCACCCTCGTTCTCATGCTCCCGATGCGCAATGAACCCGCCGAGACGCGCGTGCCCATCGACTACATCGGCGCCATCCTCGGCGCCGTGGGGCTCGGTGGCGTGGTCTTCGCGCTCATCGAGCAGGCCAACTACGGCTGGGGCGATCCGATCGTGCTCGTCCCGCTCGTCATCGGCGTGGTGAGCCTCGCGGCCTTCTTGGCGCGCGAGCGCACAGCCGCGCATCCCATGCTGCCCCTCGGGCTCTTCCGCTCACGCAACTTCGCCGTCGGCAACCTCGCCACCGTGACCATCTACGCGGCCCTCTCGGTCGGCTCGCTCGTCATCGTCATCTACCTACAGCAGGGCCTCGGCCTCTCGGCCACCCTCGCGGGCCTCGTGCTGCTGCCCGTCACGATCTTCAACATCGCGCTCTCCTCCTGGTTCGGCACACTCGCCGGGCGCTACGGCCCGAGATGGTTCATGGCGGGTGGGCCGGCGCTCGCCTCCGTCGGATTCCTGCTCATGCTCGCGATCGACGAGCCCTTCGACTTCCTCACGCAAGCGCTGCCCGGGGTTCTGCTCTTCGGCTTCGGACTCACCATGACCATTGCGCCGCTCACCTCGGCGATCCTCGGCGCGATCGACCCGCGGCAGTCGGGCATCGCGTCCGCCACCAACAACGCCGTCTCGCGCGTCGCCGGGCTCATCGCCATCGCCGTGCTCGGCCTCGTCATCGGCACCGAAGTGGACGGCGCATGGTTCGACCGCGCCCTCATCCTGTGCGCCGCACTGCTCGCGGCAGGAGCCATCACCTCCGCGATCGGTATCCGCAACGAGACCGTACCGACGGAGGAGAAGGTGTCAGCCGAGAATCGCTGACCCCGCGCCCGCGAGCGTCACGACCGCGGTCACGGCTGACGCCATGATGATGCGGAACAGCGCGCGGGAGGCAGGTGCGCGAGCCACGACGACCAGACCCGCGATGAGGAGCGCCGCCGAGGCGGCCAGGCCTGCGACGCCGAAGGGGGAGAGGGTTGGCGGCCCCAGTGCGCCCAGCCCTACCGCGGCGGCGAGCGCGAGCAGCGCCACGACACCCGACGCGCGAGCACCGATCGCGTGCGGCAGCGAGCGGATGCCGTGCCGGGCGTCGTCGGCCAGGTCGGGCAGCACGTTCGCGACGTGGGCGGCGAGGCCGAGCATCCCGCCGATGCCGATCGCCCACCACGCGGCAGGCTGAGCGGGCTCGCGAGCGAGCGTCACGATGAGCGGCAGGCTGCCGAAGCCGACCACGTAGCAGGCGCTTGCCCAGAACGTGCGCTTCAGACCCGCGTTGTAGGCCCAGCCCGCGGCGAGGAAGACCAGGTGGGCGAGCGCGGCGGGCGGGCCCAGCAGCAACGAGAGCACGATCGAGACGGCGGCGCTCGACGTCGCCCACGCGAGCAGCGCGCGAGGTGAGATCTCGCCGCGCACGGTCGGCTTGTCGGAGCGAGCGGCGTCGCGATCACGCTCCGCATCGAGAGCGTCGTTCGACCAGGCGACCGACACCTGGTTGGCGAGGATCACCGCGCCGATCACCAGCACGCGATCGGGGGCCAGGCCGGTGACTGCGCCGAGAGCGACCGACACGGCCGTCACGACGACGGTCGGCCCCGGATGCGCGGCACCGAGCAGGGCGCGCGCGCGAGAGAGCATGCGGCCATGGTATGCCGACAGGCCCGGGCTACCATCGGAGGATGCGACGACGCCCGAGGCCACCGCGCGCGCTCGTCGCCGTGACCGCCATCGCCGTGCTCGCGGTCGCAGGGTGCGTCTCCTACGACGTCGCGCCGCGCGCCCCCGAGTCTCGGGCAGCGGGTGCGCCGCCCTTGCTCGACCCTGCCCAGCTCTACGTCGACCAGCGGCTCGCGGCGATGGACCTGCGGGAGAAGCTCGCGTCACAGGTGATGATCCATGTGCCCGGCACCGAGCCCGGCCCCATCCGCGACGTCGTCCAGCGGCACGGCTTCGGCGGCGTGATCCTCATGGGCGACAATATCGGCGGCTCGGCCGAGACGGTCGCGCGTCTCACGAGCGCGCTGCACGCTGAACCGGGACTGCCGATCCTGACCGCGATCGATCAGGAGGGCGGCGTTGTGCGTCGCCTCCTGGCCGACTCCGCTCCTGCGGGCCGTGCGCTCTGGTCGGCGCCGCCGTCCGCGGCGGAGGCCGCCTTCCGTGAGAGGGCGGAGCTCGTCGACCGGGCCGGCGTGCTCATCAACTTCGGCATCGTGGCCGACGTCACGCCGGATCGCTCGAGCTTCATCGGCCCCCGCACGCTCGGCGAGTCGCCGACGGCGAGCGCCGAGCGCGTGGCGGCCGCGGTGCGCGGAGAGAGCGGAGCCGCGCTCTCCACTCTCAAGCACTTCCCCGGGCACGGGGCGAGTCCCGACGACTCGCACGTCAGCGTGCCTCGCTCGAGCATCAGCATCGAGGAGTGGCGTCGCACCCACGCTGTGCCGTTTCTGGCCGGCATCGAGGCGGGCGCCCCGCTCGTCATGACCGGTCACCTGCAGTTTGACCGCATCAGCGCTGTGCCGGCGACGCTGTCGAGCGAGTGGATCGCGATTCTGCGCGGCGAGCTCGGCTTCGAGGGCATCGTCGTGACTGACGACATGCTCATGCTGCAGCGCTCGGGAATTGCCGAGTACGCGGACCCGGAGCGCAATGCCGTGCGCGCGCTCGCCGCCGGCAATGACCTGCTGCTCTACGTGCTGCCCGGCGATCCCCGATCGGTCGGCATCGACCCGGCATCGCTGCTGGATGCCCTTGTCGCCGCCGTCGAGGAGGGCGCTGTCTCCGAGACCTCGGTCGACGACTCCGTGCGGCGGCTCATCGGCACGCGACGTGCCGCGTCGGGGGAGGCGGGGCCGTATCGGGATTGCGGCCCGAAGTGCTGGGGAGAATCGCCTCGCGGCCAGGACTAGCGGCCGCGGACGGAGGCGCGCCGACGGGGCGGCGCGCTACAGGGTCGGCAGCTGCAGCGCGTCAACGCGCTCGAGGGAGTTGTCGTCGACGCCGCGCGGCGCGAACTCGCCGGCGAGAGCGGGCGAGGCTGCCGAGAAGGTCACGAGGATCGCACCGCCGACGACGGCGAGCGTCGCAAGCCCCGTGAGTGCTGCCGTGATGGGCGTGAGGTGGCGATGCCGCTCGAGGGAGACGACGATCGCGCCGACGAGGATGAGGGTCACGGCGGTGACGAGAAGTGCGGGCATGATGACGGGCCTTCCTTTCGGGTGAAGGAACCCATTCGGATGGTGCAGGCAACCCGTGGGTCGGGCGCCGGGGTGGGTCGGGTGTCGGGGAGAGGGAGCGGGATCGCTGTGTCCGCCAAAAGGGGGACACGATGCGTTCACCCTACGCCTCTCTCGTGCGGCGATCCATGGCAGGGCCACCCCCACAACGGGGGGAAGGTGAGAGGATCTCGAGAAATGGTGTGCGTTGGCACCTCAACCCCGTGCGGCGGATTGCCCCACGGGGCGTGTCATCCGACAGAATGTGAGCAATGTCGACGACGGCCCGCCCTCTCCCGCACCATGACGTGCTCACGGCTGTCGCGTCGTCTCTCGGCTCGACGCTCGGAGAGGTCACGGCGCTGCAGGTGGAGCCGACCGGTCAGGGCTTCACCCACGGGTACCGCGTCTCGCTCACGGACGCCGAAGGGAAGACGGCCGACCACACCGTGTTCGTCGAGACCTCGCCACCCGATACGACCCGACCAGGGGTGCTCACGCTCACGCAGCCCGGCACGGGCGAGCGCGTGGATGTCTGGGTGTACCCCGCCGACCCTGCACTGCCGGCGCTGAGAACGGCGGTCTACGCCGAAGCCGCCGGCGTCGTGCTGGGCCGCCTCGGTCTGCCCGTCGACGACCTCAAGGTCTCTCTCGCCGCGTACCGCCCCGGCAAGCGCGCGGTCGTGCGGGTCGACACGTCGGGCACGGCGTACTTCCTCAAGGTGGTCCGCCCCTCGACCGCGGAGCCGCTGCAGCGCAAGCACACTCAGTGGCGCCAGCACGGGGTGCCCGTGCCGACGGTGCTCGGCTGGAGCGAGGAGGGGCTCGTGGCTCTCGAGGCCCTCGCGGGCGCCGAGCTCATCAGCGTCCTTGACCGGGCGACCGACCAGCGGGCGCTGCTCGACGAGCTCGAGCGTCTCGTCGTGCAGATCGCCTCTGTGCCGTCTGAGGCCCCCGCGCGGGCCTCGCTCGTGCGACGCCTCGACTGGTACGAGGAGCGCCTTCTCGACCAGCTGCCCGACCACGATGCGCGTATCGAGCGCACCGCGCGGGCGATCGGCGCCCGCTATCGCGCGGGGGGTGAACCGCCCCCCTCGCGCACGGTGCACGGTGACCTGCATCTCGCGCAGCTGCTCGTCGACCCGAGCGAGCCCAGCAGCGTCACGGGCGTACTCGATATCGACACCTCAGGGTGGGGCGATCCCGCCGACGACGCCGCAGCGCTCTACGCCCACCTCATTGCGACTGTCGTCCACGATGGCGGCACCGCGGCCACCGTGCGCGCGCGCCGCAGCTCGTCTCTAGCCGACGGCTGGCGCCGCCGCTGGTTCGGCTCTCGGGATTCGGGTTTCGCCGACCGTGCGCACGCGATCGCCGGAACCCAGCTGCTGGGCCACGCGCTCGCGCGCTCCGCAGCGGGGTCGGAGGATGCACAGCTGCTGCTCGAGCGGGCAGAGCGTGTCGTGACCGCCGACGAGAGGCCGCTTACGACGTCCGTCTGGTAGCAGCGCGGTCGCCGCCCTCACGGGGTGGAGTCCATGAGAGAGGTCTCACCCACGCTTCGCGCCGCAGGGCTGATACTGGAATCATGACCTCATCGTCGGCTCGCGCGCCCCGCGCCCGAGGCACCGCGCACGGGTGGCTGTCTGTCGGCGCCGCCTCCGCGTTGGGACTCGGCCTCGTCGCCGCGAGCGCCGCGTCTCTGGCAGGGGCCATGCCGCTGGTGGACTCGACGACGGAGGCCGCCGTGCCTCCGATCTCGAGCGTCTCGCTCGAAGAGGTCAAGGGGGTGGGCAGCGCGGGCGCGAGCGTGCCAGCCCCGGCTGCGGCCACCGCGCCTGATGCTCCCACGCCGAGCCCGCGGTCAGCTCCGGCGGTGGCGCCGGCGCCCGCGCCGCAGCCGGTTGCTCCCGCACCGCCCGCCAGCCCAGCCTCGGTCGACACCCCGCCGTCGGTCGAGAGTCCCGCCTCGGCAGGCTCGGACGACTGAGTGCGGCGGTTCCGCTAGGGCGCAGAGGCCAGGCGATACCCCATGCCGCGCACCGTCTCGATGCGGTGTGCACCGATCTTCGCGCGCAGGTATCGCACGTAGACGTCGACGACGTTCGAGCCCGGGTCGAAGTCGAAGCCCCACACGCGGCTGAGCAGTTGCTCGCGCGACAGCACTTGGTCGGGGTGGCGCAGAAACTGCTCGGCGAGAGCGAATTCGCGCGCGGAGAGATCGAGCGCGGTGCCCTCGACGGTGATGCGCCGAGCGCGCAGGTCGAGGGCGAGGTCACCGTGACGCAGCACGGTATCCGCGGTGCCCTGCTGGTCCGCCTCGCGCAGCCGCACGCGAATGCGCGCGAGCAGCTCGTCGAACTTGAAGGGCTTCGGCAGGTAGTCACTCGCGCCGCCGTCGAGGCCGGTCACGGTGTCGTCGACACTGGTGCGGGCGGTGAGCATGATGACGGGCGTGGTCGCCCCTCCGGCGCGGAAGCGCCGCAGCACCTCGAAGCCGTCGACGCCGGGCAGGCCGACGTCGAGCAGCACGAGGTCGAAAGACCCGGTCGCGAGGTAGTCGAGCGCGCTCTGACCGTCCGTGACGACGGTGGTGACGTAGCCGGCGGCGGTGAGCCCCTTCTCCACGAAGGTGGAGATGCGAGACTCATCCTCCACGACCAGAATGCTGCTCACGTGTCACTCCTCGCAGGTTCGGCGCCACCGAAACCGGCCGCGGGCGGAGGAGGGGCGTCCTGCTCGGCCCCCGTCGGCAGGACGATGCCGAATCGTGCGCCGGCCCCTGAGCTGTCGAGCGTCACATAGCCGCCGTGAGCGCGGGCGATCGCGGCGACGATCGGCAGGCCGAGCCCCGAGCCGGCGATGCCGCGTCCGGTATCGGCGCGGCCGAAGCGCTCGAAGATGCGCTCCTCCGCTCCTTCCGGAATGCCCGGGCCCTCGTCCGCTACCCAGAATTCGACCGCGGTGGCGTACGCCGTGCTCCCGAGGCGGATCGTCGAGCTCGGCGGTGAGTACTTGGCCGCGTTGTCGGCGAGCTGCAGCCACGCCTGGGTGAGTCGCGACGGAGAGAGCGGGGCGATCGCCTCTGCGCTCTCGGCGAGCTGCCAGTCGTGGCCGCTCATCGCGCTGGCCTTGCTGAAGACGAGAGCCGTGAAGTCGGCGACATCCGTCGGCTCGGTGAGCAGCTGCGCCCGCTCAGCGCGGGCGAGCGCGTCGATGTCGTCGACGAGCTCGCTCATGCGGTCGAGCTCGTCGATCGCGATCTGGCGAGCCGAGTCGACATCGGCAGGGTTGCGCGGATCCATGAGCTCGAGATGGCCGCGCACGATCGTCAGGGGGGTCTTGAGCTCGTGCCGCACGTCGTCGAGCAGCTGCCGTTGCGCGGTCAACGACTCGTCGAGGCGCTCGAGCATGGCATTCACGGTCTCGGTGAGAGCCGACACGTCATCGTTGCCGTGAACCGGAATCCGCTCGCTCAGCTCTGCAGCAGTGATGCGCGACGCCGTTTCGGTGAGATCCCGCAGGGGGGAGAGAAGCCGGCCGGCGACGAACCACCCGGCCACTCCGATTGCCGCGAGCGAGAGCAGCGCGAGCCCCGCGTAGGTCAGGAAGGCCCCGCCGACCTCGTCCACCGCCGCCTGAGCATCCACTGCGGTCACGTAGACGCCCACCTGGTCATCGTCGGCGACCGACACCGGCGCGGCGATGTAGCGCAGGGTGCCGACCTGCGTCACGGCGGTGCCGAGCGTGACGACGCCGCCGCTGGCCTCCTGCCAGGCGCGGTCGATGAAGGCCGGATCATCCTCCAAGTGGAAGGCGATGCGGGTGCCCGGGATCAGGCGCGCCTCGCCGTCGATGAGCGCCACGCTGCTCTCGTTGCGCCCGGGCACGAGCCGAGACATGATCGCCGAGAGTGCTTCTTCGACCGTCGCGAAGCCGGCAGGCTCGGCCTCGGGGGCGGCGGTCGTTGATCCTTCGTTCGCCGTAGTCTCGCCCGTCACGATCGCTCGGGCCGCTTCCACCGAGGAGATGAGCTCGGTGTCGATGCTCGCCAGCACCCTGTCGCGTTGCACGAGGTAGGCAGTCAGGCCGGCGACCGTCATGCCGAGCGCCGTCACCACCAGGATCACGGCGAGAATGCGCGAGCGCACCGAGACGCGGAGAAGGGGCGAGCGCATCATCCCATTATCGGCGCGGCACAGGCGAGAAGGCCTCGCATGAGAGGACTCTCATGCGTCAATGGCGGGGGCCGATCGAGCGCAGGCGGGCCTCGTGCTCCCTTCCGAGCCGCCGCAGGTCGTGTGCCGCGCTGACGCGCAGCACGGGCGCGCCGCCGGCGCTCGACGTCGTCGCGCTCACGAGCAGCACGCGTGCGCTCAGGGCTTCCCGCAGGGCGGCGCTCGCCGTCGATCCGAGCACCAGGGGCAGGCGTGCGGTGCCGTCATCGAGCACGGCCGCTGCGTCATCCACCGCAGACTCGCGTCGCCCGGCGACGACCACCTCGCGCCCCGCGGGCTGCGCCGCGGCGGCGGCGAGGGCGGTCACCTCTGCCTCGGCCAGCAGGGCGCGGTAGGCATCGAGCTCGCGGGCGGCATTCGGATCGGGCGGAATCGGCGCCGGCGGAATGTCGGATTCGGTCTCGAACAGCAGGGGATGCTCAGGGCCCGCGGAGCGCGTCAGGCGCCGTGCCATGCACGCCCTCCTCGCCTTGTCTCCATGCCGTCGTCGAACGTGTGTTCGATAGTAGCGCGTGCCCCTCCGCGCTGGGCACGGAGCGGCTGGGCCCTCAGCGGTAGCGGCGCAGGATTCCGACCTGGGCGAGCTTCTTCGCGAGCCCCGCGCCGTCCGGGGCCCACACCCACGGCGCTGCGCCGTCGGGAGCGACGATGTGCCGGCGCCCGCCCGCAAGCACGGCCTCCGGGGTGGAGAGCTGCCGGATAGCCACGGCGGCGACGTTCTCGGGGTGCGACTTCTCGAATGCTCGATAGAGCTCCTCGTCGTGCTGGCCGTCATCGCCGATGAGCACCCAGCTCACGGCGGGGAACTCTCGTGCGAGCCGCTCGAGGCTCTCGCGCTTGTGGTCGCGCCCGCTGCGGAAGAGGCGGTCGTGCGTCGGCCCCCAGTCGGTGAGCAGCAGCGTGCCGCGCGGGTAGAGGTGCCGGCCCATGAAGCGGTCGAGGGTGGGGGCGACGTTCCACGCGCCCGTCGAGAGGTACACGACGGGGCAACCCGCGTGCTCCTGCGTGAGGCGCTCCAGCAGCACCGCCATGCCCGGCACGGGGCGTCGTGCGTGCTCGTCGAGCACGAACGTGTTCCAGGCGGCGAGGAAGGGCCGGGGCAGCGCCGTCACCATGACGGTGTCGTCGATGTCGGAGAGCACCCCTATCCGAGCCTCCGGATTCACTACGTAGATGCGCGCCGAGACCGGCTCGGAACCCTCCGTCTCGAGAGTGATGGTGTGCAGGCCGGGAGAGAGACTCACAGGGATCTCCGCGTCGACGACGCCGCCGCGGTCCGCGCGCACGATGGACTCCTGACCGTCGGCGCGCACCGTGACCTCGGCGTCGGCGACCGGGATGCTCACGAAGCTGCGCCAGCCGCGTATCGACTTCTTGGCCGCCTTCGCGGAGGCCTGGGGCCGGGTGAGCAGCACGCGGCACAGCACCCGTATCCAGCCGTCGTTGCCGTAGCCGCTGTACGGGATGACCGTGGGGACGAGCCCGCGTTTGCGCGCGCGACGCTCGCGAAAGCGGTGAAAGCGGTCTTCGAGGCCCGAGGCCCAGGTCGCCCATCGGGAGGGCGGGGAGGGGTCCGGCGTCTCGTCCGTCACCGGCCCAGTCTGTCAGAGCACAGCGGCGCAATGGTTCGTTCTGGGGAGACGCGAACCATGGAGCGAGCCGCGACGCACCTGAGAGTCATGCGCGTTCGAGTCGCTGAGGGCGCTACTGTGGGCATCGGTCGAGCGAAAGGACCTCATCGTGTCGAACTCTGAGACCTACACCCTGCACCCCGGCGCCACCGCACTGATCCGCAACGAGCCGGTGCAGGCGCGCAGCACTGCGCGACTCGCCACACTGCTCGACTCCGCAGCGGCGGCGATCGATGAGATCGGCTACGAGAAGCTCACGACGGCGATGGTCGCCGAGCGCGCTGGTGCCTCCATCGGCACCGTGTACCGCTACTTTCCCGACCGCATCGCCGTGCTGCAGTCCCTCGCCTCCCGCAACCTGGAGCGGCTCATGGTGCGCATCTCGGAGGAGCTCGCGCGCGGCGACCACGCCTCGGCGCAGGATGCCCTGCTCGCCGTCGTCGACACCCTGGTCGACCTGTTCCGCTCCGAGCCGGGGTTCCGGTCGTTGCGCGTGGGCGACGTGCTCGACCTGCTCCCGCCGGCCACGGAGGAGCCCGCATCGACGGTGATCGCCGGCGCGGTGGGCGATGCCTTCGTCGAGCGTTTCGGTGCGGCAGACTCCGCTGAGTTCCGCCTCGCCGTGGGCTCGGCGGTGGAGGTCGCCGATGCTCTCGTCGCTCGCGCGTTCGCGCGGTCCTCACCGGGCGAAGACGCCCTGCTTGCTGAGGCGCGCCGCGCGGTCACGGCGGTCGTCGTCGATCGACTCTGAGCGGCGGTCGCGCCAGCCGTTCTCACCCTCGCTGCGCGCGGGCACGGAGCGCGCGATGCTCAATCCTCCGGCGTCGTCGCGTCGCCGTCTCCCACACGGTCGGAGAAGCGCGCGACGTAGCGGTCGAGCAGCCGCTTGACGGCGTACACGAGCAGCCAGAAGCCGAGGATCGCCGCGACGAAGAAGTAGGCGGCCGAGCTCAACTGACCTGAGATCGACCGATAGCCTTCGGCGGCAGCCGAGCCCACCGAGACGTAGGCGAACGACCAGATCACGCAGGCGGGCGCCAGCCAGAGCATGAAGGTGCGGTAGCGCAGCGTGCTCATGCCCACGACGAGCGGTGTGAGCGAGTGCAGCACCGGCAGGAAGCGCGAGATGAAGACGGCGATGCCGCCGCGATGGTCGAGGAAGTTCTCTGCTCGCCGCCAGTTCTTCTCGCCGATGCGCGCACCGAGCCGTGAGGCGCGCAGGCGTGGGCCGAAGAAGCGCCCGATGGCGAAGCCCACCGAGGCGCCGCCGAGCGCCCCCGCGATCGCGATCCCGACGAGCGAGAAGTAGCCGAGGGGGGTGTCGACGGCGGTGCTCGCAACGAGAACCACGGTGTCGCCTGGCACGACGAGGCCGACCAGCACACTCGTCTCCAAGAAGATGAACAGGCCGGCCAGGAGGGTGCGCAGTACGGGGTCGACGGCTTGCACGTAGCCGAGCAGGTCGTCGAGCAGTTCGTTCACGATCGCGAGCCTAGCGATGCTGAACGGGGGCGGGCTGTGCGCCGCTACCGCGCGGCAAGGGGTACTCGGGACCTTCGGCCCTGTCCCGCTCCTGAGCGCGGCTCGTAGGGTCGAATCGTCCCCTCTCCCTCGCTCGTGGAAGGTCGCCCCTCGTGCTCGAATGGCTCGATCCGCTGCTGCTCGCCCGCTGGCAGTTCGGTCTTACGACCCTGTACCACTTCCTGTTCGTCCCGCTCACGATCGGCATGGTCGTCCTCGTGGCGATCCTGCAGACCGCGTGGGTGCGCACCGGCAAGCTCAAGTACCTGCACCTCACCCGGCTGTTCGGCAAGATCTTCCTCATCAACTTCGCGATGGGCGTCGTCACCGGCATCGTGCAGGAGTTCCAGTTCGGCATGAACTGGAGCGACTACTCGCGCTTCGTCGGAGACGTCTTCGGGGCGCCGCTGGCCATGGAGGGCCTGATCGCCTTCTTCCTCGAGGCCACGATGATCGGCCTGTGGATCTTCGGATGGGACAAGCTGCCGGCCAGGCTGCACCTCGCGACGATCTGGATGCTCGCGGTCTCCACGACGCTGTCGGCGTACTTCATCCTCGCCGCCAACGCCTTCATGCAGAACCCGGTCGGCTTCGCGATCAACGAGGAGCGCGGTCGCGCCGAACTGACCGACATCGTCGCGGTGCTCACCAATCCCGTCGCCCTCGCACAGTTTCCGCACACGATCTTCGCCGCGACGATGTTCGCCGCGGTCGTCATGGTCGCCGTCGCCGCCTTCCACCTCTCGCGGGGCCAGTACGTCGACGAGATGCGCACGGCTCTGCGGTTCGGCCTCGTTACCAACATCGTGTGCTTCGCCGGGGTGGCCCTCACGGGAGACCAGCTGAGCCTCATCATGGTCGAGACGCAGCCCATGAAGATGGCGGCGGCCGAGGCGCTCTACACGACGACGGCCGGAGCATCCTTCTCGATCTTCACCTGGGGCACGCCGGACGGGTCAAGCGAGCTGTTCTCGATCCGCATCCCCTACGTGCTCTCGTTCCTGTCCACGCACGACATCATGGGCACCGTCGAGGGAATCAACGACCTACAGGCGCAGTACCAGTCGGAGTTCGGCCCGGGCGACTACACGCCCATCATCTGGGTGACCTACTGGAGCTTCCGCTGGATGATCGGCCTTGGCGCCCTCGCGGCCCTCGTCTCCGTCGTCGGCCTGTGGCTGACGCGCGGCGGCCGTACCCCGGCCGGGTGGGCGTGGAAGGTCGCCATCTGGTCGGCGCCTCTTCCCCTGGTGGCGAGCCTCGTCGGCTGGATCTTCACCGAGATGGGCCGGCAGCCGTGGATCGTGTTCGGCCTGATGAAGACGGAGGACGGCGTCTCGCCGGGCGTGACGGGCCTCGAGGTTCTGCTCTCGCTCGTCGCCTTCACCCTCATCTACGGCGCACTCGCGGTCGTCGAGTTCAAGCTCATCGTCAAGGCCGCCGTCGAGGGCCCGCAGGACTGGGCGAAGTACGACGCAGACGAGGACGGCGACGGCACGGTCGACCCCCGCACCCTCGCGACCGTCTACTAGCCCGACGACACGACCACGCAGACAGGACACATCATGGATCTCGCACTCCTCTGGTTCGGCATCGTCGGCTTTCTCTTCATCGGGTACTTCGTGCTCGACGGCTTCGACTTCGGCGTGGGCATGTCGATGCCCTTCCTCGCGAAGGACGACACTGACAAGCGGCTGCTCATCAACACGATCGGTCCCGTCTGGGATCTCAACGAGACGTGGCTCATCGTGGCGGGCGCCTCGCTCTTCGCCGCTTTCCCGTTCTGGTACGCCACCCTGTTTGACGGCTTCTACCTCGCTCTGCTGCTCATCCTTCTGGCGCTCATCGCGCGCGGCGTGTCGTTCGAGTACCGCCGTCTGGGCAAGTCGCCGCGGTGGAAGGCGTGGTTCGACGGGATGATCGTGGTCGGCTCCGCGGTACCGGCCCTGCTGTGGGGCGTCGCGTTCGCGAACATCGTGCAGGGGGTGGCGATCGACGAATCCGGCACGTACACGGGCTCGCTGTTCGATCTGCTGAACGTGTACGCGATTCTCGGCGGACTCACGACGCTGCTGTTGTTCTTCACGCACGGCGTGCAGTTCGTGGCGCTGAAGACCGACGGAGACATGCGCCAGAGGGCTCGCGCCCTCGCGAAGCGCTCGGGGCTGCTCACGATCGTCGTCGCCGCGGCGTTCTTGGTGTGGACAGCCGTGCAGCACCTCGACGTCGCGCACCTGCCGCTCATCCTCGCTCTCGCGGGGGGAGCAGCAGTCGCTCTCATCGGGTCGTGGGTCGCCAACGCTGGCGGGCGCGAACGGTGGGCCTTCGGGCTCACGGCGACGACGATCGCCCTCGCCGTGGGCGCGATCCTCGCGGCGATGTACCCGAATGTCATGCCGTCGACCACTGATCCGGCCTTCAGTCTCACGATCGAGAACGCGTCGAGCTCGACGTACACTCTTCAGATCATGACCTGGTTGGCGGTGTTCGCGATGCCCCTCGTGCTCGCGTACCAGGGCTGGACCTACTGGGTGTTCCGCCAGCGGCTCACCCGAGATCTGATTCCGGCGGACGCGCACTGAGGCCGCTCGACCCGCGACTGCTGCGCACGGCGACGGCAGCCCGATCGCTCCTTCTCATCGGGTCGGCCGTCGCGGTCGTGCACACCGCGAGCATCATCGCCTTCAGCTGGTTCCTGGCGCACAGTGTCGCCGGTCTCATCGGGGGCGAGTCGCTCGAGCAGCTCGCCGTGCCGGTCCTCGGAACGGCGGTCAGCGTGCTGGCCCGCGCGGGAACGCAGGCCGTGCTCGACGGGCTCGCCGTGCGCGGTGCGGCCGTCGTCAAGAGCCAGCTGCGTCGGCGCGTGCTCGAGGGACTCGACCGCGGCGGGTCCTCGCTGCTCGGCTCGACGTCGAGTGCGCGCGTTGCCACGCTGGTCGGGCAGGGACTGGATGCGCTCGACGGGTACGTGGGTCGCTACCTGCCGCAGTTGATCCTGACCGCCGTCGCCACGCCGCTCGTCGTGCTCGCCCTGCTCACGGCCGATCTGGCGACCGGAGTGGCCGTCATCCTCACCCTGCCTCTCATCCCGCTCTTCATGATCCTCATCGGTCTCGCCACCCAGGCGATGCAGCGCCGCCAGTGGGAGGCCCTCGGCACTCTCTCCCAAGGCTTCCTGGAGGTGGTGCGCGGTCTCTCGACGCTCATGATCTTTGGTCGTCAGCACCGCCAGACGCCTCGCATCGAGTCCGTCACCGAGCAGTACCGCCAGCGCACCATGCGGGTTCTGAGGCTCTCGTTCCTCTCCGGCTTCGCTCTCGAACTCGCCGCGAGCCTCTCGGTCGCCGTCGTCGCCGTATCGATTGGTGTACGGCTCATCGACGGCGACATCGCTTTCGCCCTCGGCCTCTTCGTGCTCGTGCTGGTGCCCGAGGCCTACCTTCCGCTGCGGCAGGTGGGCGCGCAGTACCACGCGGCGGCGGAGGGCATCGCCGCCGCCGACGATGCGCTCGCGTTCCTCGAGCAGGCCGACGACGCGGTCAGCCCTGACGTCGGCGAGGGTGTCGCGGCTGCGCCCCTCGGCGCGGAGGATGAGGCCGCGCTCGACCTGCGCGAGCTCACGGTGCGTCGTGGCGATCGGGTCGTCGTTGATCGGCTCTCGGCGAGTTGGCAGGCCGGCCAGGTCGTCGCGATCACGGGCCCGAGCGGCACAGGCAAGACGTCGCTCCTTCTCGCGATTCTCGGCCTCCACGAGGCCGAGGGCCTGGTTGTCGTGGCAGGCGAGCGCCTCGAGCCGGGCCAGCGCGCAGCACGCATCGCCTGGTCCCCGCAGTCTGCCGATCTCACCGAGGGCACGCTCGATGAGGTCATCGCTCTGGGCGGCGCGAGGGCCGACCGCGCCGCGGTCGACGCGGCACTGCGCTGGGCCCGGCTGCAGGACCTGCCGCGCGATACCGTGCTCGGGCCCGCCGGAGACGGGCTCTCCGGCGGTCAAGCGCAGCGGCTGGCGCTCGCGAGAGCGGTCTACCGGGCGCGCGCCCGGGACTGCCGGATCATCCTGCTCGATGAGCCGACCTCCGCCCTCGATACCGTGACCGAGACTGCCGTGCTCGCGAGCGTGCGCGAGCTCGCCGATGAGGGCCGTCTCGTGATCGTGGTCTCGCACCGCCGCTCGGTCGTCGATGCGGCCGACCTCCACCTCGATCTCCAGCCGATTCAGGCCGGACTGGGGGCATCATGAGCGCGTCCGCTCGTGAGCGTCGCGCTGCACATCGCGCCAGCCGGCGCCCCGTGCTGCGCGCCGCGATGCCCGCGCGGGCGAGCGTGCTCGCCGCCCTCGCGCTGGGGGTGCTCGCCGCGGGCTCCGCCGTGGCACTGCTCGCGACCTCGTCGTGGCTCATCGCTCGAGCAGCGGAGCAGCCGCCCATCCTGTTCCTCGGCTTCGCCATCGTCGGCGTGCGCGCCTTCGCGCTCGGCCGGGCAGTGTTCCGCTATCTCGAACGCACCGTCGCGCACGATGGCGCGTTCCGATCGCTCGCCTCGTTGCGGGTCACGATCTTCCAGAGGCTCCTGCCCCTCGCCCCCGACGGCGTGCGCGGAGTGCGACGCGGCGATCTGCTGACGACGCTCGTGCGCGACGTCGACACGCTGCAGGACCTCCCCCTGCGGGTGGCGCAACCGCTCGTGAGCGGAGGCATCGTGGCCGGGCTCGCCGTTGTCGGGGTCGCCTGGCTCTCTCCCGTGTCGGGCACCGTGCTGGCACTCGGACTGCTGCTGACCAGCGCAGCGGCATTCGGTGTGCTGCATCTGCTCAGTCGCGCCGCCGACGCCCGCATCGCGCCGCTGCGCGCGCGTCTTGCCGACGCCGTGCTCGAGTACGTCACACGATGGGAGGTGCTGAACGCGTTCGGCGCTGCCGAGGAGCGACGGGCGAGCATCCTCGACCTCGACGGCGAGCTGCGTCGTGCGCAGTCGCGGCAGTCGGCCGCTGCGGGCAGCGTGGCGGCCCTCTTCACGCTCGGCGCGGGTGCCACCGCTCTCGTCACGCTCGTCGCGACGGAGCCGGCCCTCTCGACCGGTGCGCTCACCGGCCCCCAGTTCGCACTGCTCGTGCTCGTGCCGCTCGCCGTGCTCGAGGTGGCGGCGGCGCTCCCGCTCGCCATGGCTGCGTGGTGGCGCGTGCGGGCGAGTGCCGACCGCATCGCGGCTGCCGTGCCGGCGCGCGTCCCGCCCGAGATCCCGGGCCCGCCCGCGACTCCCGCGCCGCCGCCTGCCTCGGCGACGCCGCTCACCCTGCGTGGGGTCACCGCCCGCTGGCCGGGCCAGTCGACGCCCGCGATGGCGCCGCTCGACCTCGAGGTCGGTCCCGGCGATCGCGTCATCGTGGAAGGGCCCAGCGGCGCCGGCAAGTCGACGCTCGCGCACGTGCTCGTACGATTCCTCGACCACGAGGGCGACTACCTGCTCGGCGGCGTCGACGTGCGCCGTCTCGACCCCGACGACGTGCGCCGCCACGTGGTGCTGTGCGAGCAGTCGCCGCACCTGTTCGACACGAGCATTCGGCAGAACCTGCTCTTCGCGTGCGACACGGCCACCGACGCCGACCTTCTCGGGGTGCTCGATCGCGTGGGTCTGGGCCAGTGGTGCCGAGAGCGGGGCGGGCTCGATGCCCCGGTCGGTGAGCGGGGGCGCCTCGTCTCGGGCGGCGAGGCGCAGCGTCTGGCCCTCGCCCGTGCACTGCTGTCGTCGGCGACCGTGCTGGTCGTCGACGAGCCGACGGCGAACGTCGACCCCGCGCGCGCAGAGGCGCTGCTGGGGGAGCTGGTGAGGGCGATTGGCGACGATCGCGGGGTTGTCATCATCTCGCATACGCCCGTGCCCGACAGGCTCGTGACGCGGCGGGTGCGCGTCACCGCGATCGGCTAGTCGCCGACTCGGGTTGCAGCGCCGGGCACGCCGTCGCGAGCACTCAGTACTCGGTGCGCTCCGCGAAACTGCTCCAGGCCTCGAAGGGCGCAAGCCGGTCGGGGGAGGGCTCGTGCCGCAGCGCGGTCGGCCAGTCGCCGCCAGGCTGCTCGAAGAGCGCGTAGAAGGCCGAGTCGTCGAATCCTGCGGCGGCGGCATCGTTCCGGTCGGCGGCGAAGATCACGGTGTCGAGCCGTGCCCACAGGGCGGCGGCCCCGCACATGGGGCAGGGTTCGCACGAGCTGTAGAGCGAGCATCCGCTCAGATCGAAGGTGCCCAAGCGCACCGCTGCCGCCCGAATGGCGACCACCTCGGCGTGCGCGGTCGGGTCGTTGTCGAGCGTCACGCGGTTGGTGCCCTCGACGACGCTGCCGTCGGGCATCACGATGACGGCGCCGAACGGCCCCCCGCCAGCGGCGACGTTGCGCACGGCGAGGTCGAGGGCTCGGGCAAGGGGAGAGGATGTCGACACGTCGCAGACTGTAGCAAGCCCGCACGGCGCCGCCAGGGGCTAGAGTGAGCGTCGCCACCGCACTGTTCATCGATCTGCAAGGAAGAGGCAGTCATCCCATGGTGCGCACAACCGGCCCCGCCCCCAGCTTCATGACGAGCGACGATGGAGAGCCCGTCTACCGACCGGGGCTGGACGAGGACGAGGATGCTCCGCGCGAGATGCGCGTCGAGTCCGACTCGCTCGGCGAGATGCCGATACCCGCCGATGCCTACTGGGGCATCCACACAGCGCGGGCCCTGACCAACTTCCCGATCACGCGCCGGGCGCTCTCCAACCACCCCAATCTCGTGATCGCCCTCGCGATGGTGAAGCAGGCGGCGGCTCGCGCGAACAAGGAGATCGGGGTGATTCGGCCCGAGCGCGCCGACCTCATCGACCGGGCGTGCCAGGAGATCATCGAGGGCGAGCTGCACGACCAGTTCGTGCTCGGGGTGCTGCAGGGCGGCGCGGGCACCAGCACCAACATGTGCGCGAACGAGATCATCGCCAACCGGTGCCTCGAGCTCATGGGCCTGCCGAAGGGCGACTACGACAACTTCCACCCCATCGACCACGTCAATCGCAGTCAGTCCACGAACGACGTGTACCCGACCGCCATCAAGCTCGCCATGGTCTTCAGCCTGCGCAGCCTGCTCGACGAGCACCGGCTGCTCATCGAGGCGTTCGCGGCGAAGGGGCAGGAGTTCGCCTCGATCCTCAAGGTCGGCCGCACCCAGCTGCAGGACGCCGTACCGATGACGCTCGGTCAGGAGTTCCGCGGCTTTGCGACGACCCTCGGTGAGGATCAGGAGCGGCTCGGCGAGATCATCCCGTGGCTCAACGAGATCAACCTGGGTGCGACGGCAATCGGCACGGGCATCACCGCAGATCCGCGCTACGCCGAGTCGGTGCGGCGGCACCTGAGCGAGATCAGCGGTTACACGATGGTGACGGCACCGGACCTCATCGAGGCCACGAGCGACACCGGCATCTTCATGACCGTCTCCGGCACGCTCAAGCGCGCAGCCGTGAAGCTGTCGAAGATCTGCAACGACCTGCGCCTGCTCTCGAGCGGGCCGCAGGCGGGCCTCGGCGAGATCTCGCTGCCGCACCGCCAGGCGGGGTCGTCGATCATGCCGGGCAAGGTCAACCCGGTCATCCCGGAGGTCGTCAACCAGGTCGCGTTCTCGATCATCGGCGCCGATGCGACGGTGACGGCTGCGGCGGAGGGCGGGCAGCTGCAGCTCAACGCCTTCGAGCCGGTGATCGCCTCGAGCATTCTGCAGTCTCTCGCCTGGATGACGAACGCGTGCCGCACTCTGCGTCTGAACTGCGTGGACGGCATCACGGCGAACGTGGAGCGGCTCACGAGCATGGTCGAGTCGAGCGTCGGCGTCGTCACCGCGCTCACGCCGTACATCGGCTACCAGCGCTCGGCCGCGCTCGCCTACGAGGCGCTCAGCTCTGACGTGCCCGTGCGGCAGCTCGTCATCGAGCGCGGCCTGATGACGGAGGCGGAGATCGCTAAGGTGCTCTCGCCGGAGCGCTTGAGCGGGGTGGTGCCGGCCACGGGTGCTATCGCCCTGCCGATGGTGCCGCCCGAGAACTGAGGCTCGGCTCAGGCCGGCCTGTCGTCCTCGTCGACCGGCTGCTCGCCGTGCTCGACCCCCGGCAGCTCGACGCGCTCGTCCGGGTCGATGGTCGGCGGGGGCAGCGTCTCGTCGATCGGGTCGAGGTCGACCTCGCGCTCGTCGTCGCTGTGCGGCTCGTACTCCCGGTCCATGCTGGCCTCCCCATCTGGTCGCGAGCTGCTCGAAGCGCCGGGCTCGGCGTGGGCACCATTGTGCTCGGCACGCGCTCCGCGCGCTACCCGGTCATCGGGCACGCCACAGGTGCAGGGTCGCGTAGCTGCGCCACGGCGCCCAGCGCTCGCCGAGCTCGGCCGCCTGCCGCGGTGTTGACGCGAGCCCTCGGGCGCGCAGCGTGGCGAGTAGCACAAGGTCGCTCGCCAGCAGGATGTCGGGTGCGCCCAGCACGCGCATGGTGACGTAGTCGGCGGTCCACGGCCCGACGCCGGGTTGGCCGAGCAACCGCGCGCGCAACTCAGCGGCGGTCAGCCCCACGTCGAGGGCCAGCTCGCCGCTCGCAAGCGCCTCGCTCACGCCCAGGATCGCCCGCACGCGGGATGCGGGGCCGCGCAGCACCGCGGCGCCGTGCAGGGCGAGCTGCCCGGCTGTGGGGAAGGGCAGCAGGGCACCGTCGGCCGCCGGCGTGCCGTCGAGCTGCGCGATGTCGGCGGCGATGCGCCCGAGCACGGTGCGCGCGGCGGAGAGGGAGATCTGCTGGCCGACCATGGTGCGCAGCAGCGTCTCGGCGGGATCGAGACCTCCCGGCACGCGGATGCCCGGCACAGCGGCGACGAGGGGCGCGAGCAGGGCATCCCGCGCCAGCGAGGCATCGATCGCGGCGGCGTCGGCGTCGAGATCGAACCAGCGGCGCACGCGCGCCGTGAGCGGGGCGACGTCCTGGAGCGTCGCGAGTGTCGCCGTGCAGCGCACGCCGGCCCGCTCCTCGTCGAGGCGCACGTGCACGTGCGCGAGTCCGCCGGGCAGGCGCAGCCAGCGCTCGATGCCCTCGTCGGTGACGCGCTCGACGCCCGGCACGGCGTGGTCGGCCAGGTAGCGCAGTACGCCAGCGCCGTCGAACGGCGCGCGGGCGGCCAAGCGCAGGGTGATGGTCGTGCCGGTGCCGCCTGGACCCTCGGTCTGCGACGAGGGCCGGGCGCTGCGGGATTCTCGACGCGCGAGCGCTCGCAGCTCGCTCGGGGTCAGGTCGTACACCGCGCGCACGGTGTCGTTGAACTGCCGGATGCTGCGGAAGCCGCTCGCGAAGGCCACCTGGGCGGCAGGCAGCTCGGTTGCCGACAGCAGAGTGCGGGCCGTCTCGGCGCGGTGTGCGCGGGCGAGGGCGAGGGGGCCGGCGCCGAGCTCCGCCGTCATCACCCGGGTGAGATGGCGCGGGCTGTAGCCGAGGTGCGCGGCGAGGCCCGGCACGCCGTCGCGCTCGATGACGCCGTCGAGGATGAGCCGCATGGCGCGACCCACGAGGTCGTCGCGCAGATTCCACTGCGGGTTGCCCGGGGTAGCGTCGGGCTGGCATCGCTTGCAAGCCCGAAGCCCGGCCTCATGGGCGGCGGCCGCGGTCGGGTAGAAGCGTACGTTGCGCTTGCGTGGCGTCGTGGCGGGGCAGCTGGGCCGGCAGTAGATGCCCGTGGAGTGGACGCCCGCGATGAACTGCCCGTCGAACCGGGCGTCACGTGCGGTGAGCACGCGGTAGCAGCGGTCGTGATCGAGCGTGGGCACGGTGCCAGCGTGCCAGTTGCGGGGCGCCGGCACCAACGGGAATCGGACGCGGCACTCTGTCACTCTCATCGGGCGAGCGCGGCTACAGTGGCGCACATGACCGCCTCCCCTCGACTGCCCGACTACACCGCGACCGGGGTGGGGCGGGCGCCCGCCCCGGCGGTCTCGCGCGCGCCGGAGCCGGTGCGGTCAGAAGCGGCGAGCGTCGCCCAGCCAGGGCTGGCAGTCGCACCGCGGCGCACGAGCCCGCTCCTCATCGTGCTCGCCGTGCTCGGATTCATCGCGCTCGCGCTCGTGCTGCTGGTCGTGCTCGCGTACCTCGTGATCGCGCTCGGCACAGCCGGCGCCGTCGTGGGAGGCCTGCTCGCGCTCGTGCCCCTGGCGATCGTCGTGCTGGGCATCCGGTGGATCGACCGGTGGGAGCCCGAGCCGCGGTCGGCGCTCGCCTTCGCCTTCCTGTGGGGTGCGGGCGCCAGTGTGCTGATCGCCCTCGCGGTTGATGCGGAGATCCAGAATGCGCTCGCCGCGGTGGGCGGCCCCGGGCCCGGCTTCGATTTCATCGCCGCCGCGGTGCAGGCCCCCATCGTCGAGGAGGTCGGCAAAGGTCTCGGGGTCCTCATCCTGTTCTGGGCGGTGCGGCGGCACTTCGACGGGCCCGTCGACGGCATCGTGTACGCGGCGTGCGTGGGAGGCGGGTTCGCCTTCACCGAGAACATTCTCTACTTCGGTCAGTCGCTCTTCGACGGGTCGACGGCGACGACCGTGGAGACCTTCGTCGTGCGCGGACTCATGTCGCCCTTCGCGCACGTCATGTTCTCGGCGTGCCTCGGGGCCGCTCTCGGCTTCGCCGCCCGGCGCACGGGTGCCGTCGGAGTGCTCGGGTACTTCGTGCTCGGCCTCGTTCCGGCTGTGCTCCTGCACGCTTTCTGGAATGGCGCCCTGTTCTTCGTCGGCGACTTCTACGGCTACTACCTGCTCGTGCAGGTTCCTCTGTTCCTCGTCGCGGTCGGCATCGTGGCGATGCTGCGCGGCCAGGAGCGGCAGCTCACCGAGGAGCGCCTCGCCGAGTACGCCGCGGTCGGTTGGTTGCACCCCCAGGAGGTTGCGATGATCGCGAGTGCCGCCGGGCGGCGGCAGGCCACGGCGTGGGCGCAGCGGCACGGGGTGGGCGCTCTGATGGCGGCGTTCATCCGCGACGCGACCCGCCTCGCGTACGCGCGCCAGCGCATCCTCGGCGATCGGGATGACATCGGCGCGCGCGCCGATGAGGCGGCCCTTCTGGCTGCTCTGGCGCGCTCGCGCCACGCTCTGCGCGGCGGCGCTTAACAGACTCGCCGCCCAGTGGCGGGGCGATGCCTCCGGCGCGCCTGGGCGGCGAGTTGATCTGGTCATCATCGTCCCCCTCTTGGGGACGCTCGTCAAGAGGCAGTGCGTTGCTAGCCTGACCGACAGGCGCGATCGCGTGCGCAGAGGCGTCGATAGTCGGAGCGGGGGCTGGCATGGTGAACTGCATCGCGTGCGCCAGTCCGGTGCGGGAGGGCGCACGGTTCTGCACGCGGTGCGGCACGGCGGTCGCCCCGCGCCCTGAGGTCGAGTTCGTCGAGGATGCGCCCGCGCCTGCCGTCCTCGAGGTCGCGGCGGCGCCCCGCGAGCCGTCGAGCGCCGAGTCGGTGAACCCTGCGCCGCCCATGAGTCCGGTTCGGCCTGCGCCCTCCGCCGCCTCGCCCGCGGCGCACGAGCCCGCGATTCCCGCGCGCATCCCGCCGCCCGCGCCTGTCGCAGCCGCCCCGTTCAGCCGTGCGGCGGTGGGGGCGCTGCTCGCCGGCGTGGCACCTCTGCTCGTCTCGGTCGGGGGCAACGCTCTCGCCTCCCTGCTCGGGGTTCAGGCGGTCGAGGCCATCAACGCCGGGCGCCCCGATGGTGCGTGGGCGCCGTTCCTGACCACCCTGACGCTGATGTTCCTGGTCAATGCCGCGCTGCTCGTGCTGTGCGGTGTGCTGGGCCTTCGCGCTCTCCGCCAGACGCGGGGCGGCGCCATGAGGGGTCGCCCTTTCGCGCTGGCGGGTCTGGCGACCGGTGCGGTCAACGTCGTGTTGTGGGTCGTCGGTCTGGCGGTCACCCTCGTGCGGTATTCAGTGATCCTCTCCTGAGCGGTCTCACAGCGGGTTGCCAGGTTGGGGCGCATCCGTTCGCGGGCTTCCGGGGGAAGTGATGAGTGAAGGCACTTCCGCCGACAGCCTCGCCGGTTCCCCCCGCGAGGCACAGATCAAGGAGGAACCATGCGCAATCGAATTCTCGCCGGCCTGGGTGTAGCCACCCTCGCCACCGTCGGCCTCGCGGCCCCCGCGAACGCTGTGACCGATGAGACGGCTGACGTCTACATCGTCCACGCCTTCCCGGGCGCGACCGTCGACATCAACATCGCCTCGGGCGCCATTACGCTCGACGACGTCGGCCCCGGCGTTGCAGCTGGCCCCGGCCTCGCGAGCCCCAACGTGGGCGTCGACGCCCTCGGTGGTCTCGCACCCGGTGACTACAACGTGGTGATCACGAACACCGCCGACGACTCGGAGCTGTTCAACAGCGACCTGTCGCTCATGGCCGGTGTGTCGTACACGGTCGTCGCGCACCCGACCGAGCCCGCCGGTGACTTCACCGTGTCGGTCTTCGAGAACCAGCTTACGACGAGCGAGGTCGGCAACGGTCTCATCACCGTGCGCCACACCGCCAACGTGGGCCCGGTGAGCGTCTTCTCCGACGGTACTGAGCTCGCCGGTCCGCTGGCGAACGGCGACGAGGGCGTTCTCGACGTTCCCGCGGCGACCTACCCGAACGTCTACGCAGGCCCCGACGCCGAGACTCCGGCGATCGAGCTGAGCGACGTCACGCTTCCCGCCGGCACCAACATCCTCGTGCACGCCTTCGGGCCCGACGAGGGCGCCTTCTCGGCCGTCGTGTTCACCATCGGCGGTCTCACGACCCCCGACGGCGTTCCTGCCGGCAGTGCCGGTCTTGTCGACGAGAGTGCTGGCTTCGGTGCCGGCTGGGCCGCTGGTGGAGCCGCGCTCCTCCTGATGCTCCTCGTCGCGGCGGGCATCATCGTCCGTCGTCAGACCGCGTCGGCGCAGCGCTAAGGAGCAGTGCCGACCATGAGCCGAAGCAAGGGGCTGGCCCGGACGATCGGGTTCACCATGGCCAGCCTCTTGCTTCTCTCCGGTTGCTCCGCTCTCGGGCCCTCAGAGGCCCGGGAGCGGGGCGCTTCTGAGCGAGAGACGAAGATCGTGCTCTCCGACGTCGAGACCGTGTCGACGTTGGAGTTGCTGCAGCAGGTGGCCACCCCACCGGCTCGCCTTCGAATGCCGGACCTCGGCATCGACATGCGGGTCGAGGCTCATGGCATCGAGAACGACGGATACATGTCGCTTCCCGAGAGTCCGTTCGTCGCCGGATGGTACGCCTACGGTTCAGCACCCGACAGCCGCATGGGCGCGACTGTGATCGCGGCGCACGTCGACTCGCTGCCTGAGGGCATCGGCCCCTTCGCGGGTCTGCGCGAGTCCCGGGAGGGCATGGCGATCACGGTGACGGACGACTCGGGCACGGTGCACGAGTACCGCGTCGTCTCGGTGGAACGCATCGACAAAGATGAGGTTCCCCTCGATCGCGTCTTCACGGCCACAGGAGAACCCCACTTGGTTCTGGTGACCTGCGGCGGCGAATACGACTGGCGAGGGCCAGGGCAGTACCTCGACAACTACATCGTGACGGCGGAGAAGGTCTCATGACAGTCGCACAGGCTACGATGGCGCGCACGAGCGCATCGGGCCCAGCCCGGCAGGAAGATCAGAGGCGGTACACCGCGGTGACGACCATGACGGACGAGGCCTCGGTCGACCTTGCCCGACGCTTTGCGGCCGGAGAGGAATCGGCACTTGCCGAGATGTATTCCCGGTGGGCGTCCCTGATCTACTCGCTGGCGGTGCGGTCGCTGGGAGACGCAACGGACGCCGAGGACGTGACGCAGAAGGTCTTCGTGGCCGCCTGGCAGGGCCGGCATCGCTACGACGCCGAACGCTCGCCGCTCGGCGCCTGGCTCGTGGGCATCACGCGCCACACGATCGCCGACACGCACGCGTCTCGTGGGCGCGAGCGCACCATCACCGCGGAAGTCACGGCCATCACGCGAGAAGAGGTCGCACCGGCATCCGATATCGACCTCGCAGACCGTCTCCTCATCGCCGATGAGATGGCGAAGCTCGAACCGACGGCTCGCGCCGTCGTGCATCTGGCGTTCTTCGACGATCTGACACACACGCAGATCGCCGAACGGCTGCAGATGCCGATCGGAACGGTGAAATCCCACATCAGACGCAGTCTGGTGAGGCTGAGAGGACGGCTGGAGGTGAGCCATGAAGCATCTTGATCCCGATACCGCTGCCCTGCTCGCGCTCGGCGAGCCGCCTGCGAGGGCGTCCGAGCGCGCGCACCTCGCGTCGTGCACTCAGTGCCGACATGAGGTCACCGAACTCGAGGAGACCGTGACCGTGGCTCGTGCAACCCTGGGGGAGGCAGAATTGCAGCAGCCGCCCGCACGGGTCTGGCAGAGCATCCAGCGCGAACTGGGTCTGTCGCCCTCGATCACTCCCACCGCGCCGTCTGCGTCGGTCGTCTCGCTCGCTGACGCTCGTGATCGCTCTGACGCTCGTGATCGCTCTGACGTTCGTGGGCGGCGCCCGAGTCTCGCGCGTCGCATCGTCACTCCGCTGATCGGCGTCGCCGCTGCCGCGGCGCTCGTCGTCGGCGCCGCGCTCACCTGGAACGCCGCAGCGCCGCGCCTCAGCGAGCAGATTCTGGCGAGCGCCCAACTGGAGGCGCTCCCGCAGTGGACAGACTCGACGGGCTCCGCCGAGGTCGCCCAGACCGCGTCGGGGGAGCGCGTTCTGCGCGTCTCGCTCGACGCGACGGCGTCGGGGGACGGCGTGCGCGAGGTCTGGCTGCTCACCGAGAACGTGGACGGCCTCATCAGCCTCGGGCTTCTGGCTGGCAGTCAGGGCGAGTTCGTCGTTCCGGAGTCGGTGGATCTGACGCGGTTCTCGGTCGTCGACATCAGTTGGGAGCCGCTCGACGGCGACCCGACGCACTCGGGCGACTCGATCGTGCGGGGCTCGCTCAGCGCCTGACGGTCGTCAGAATCTCTCGGGCTCGGGCCCTCGGGCGAACCGGCGACCCGTGACCTCGGTCGGCGCGATGCGCACCCAGCGGTACTTGAGCGTCGGGATCCACGGCGTCAGGCCTAGCTCCTCGGCGGCATCCATGTCGCTCTGCCGCTCGATGCGCTCGGCGCGACCCTTGACGACGACGCTCCACGCCGTCTCATCGTCGTGGCCGTCGATCTCGAACGCCACGCGGTCGTTGATCGCGAGCTCCAGCAGCTTCGTGCCGGGCGCCGTGCGGAACATGATCGTGTGATCGTCGATCGCGTAGTTGACGGGAAAAATGTCGATCGAGTCTCCGGCGCTCGCGGCGATGCGGCCGAGGTCGGTCGTGCTGAGCATCTGCCAGCAGTCTTCGGCGTCGAGTTCGGTGATTTCCCCGAATCCCATGACCATGATCGCACTCCCGTCGTCGCGTGTACCGATGCCCCTATCCCAGACCGGCCGGCGCCGCGAGGGTAGGGGCGAAGGTCCCGATATCGACGCCGATGCCTGCCCAGCGCGGCGGCATGACGTCCGGTTCTCGCGTACTGGTTGCTCGCGCGGTCCGCTACCGGTGGGCCGGCCGCGTGACGATGATCGACATCGAGGCGATCACCGTCGCCGCTCCCGTGCTGGCCGATCGCATCGCCACGATCGCTGCCCGGTTCCGCGAGTCGGTTACCGGGTCGTGCAGCGCCCCGAGTCGACGGTGTCGGTCAGCTCGGGCGCTTCGGCGATGACCTTGTCCAGCTCGCGCACGGTGTGCGCGTACCCGATGTCGTCGCGCGTGGCAGAGCGGGCGTACACCATGCCGATGACGGCCCCGTCGAGGTCGAGCACCGGTCCGCCCGAGTTTCCGGGGTTGACGTCCGCCGCGAGGGTGTACGACTCGCGGGGTGCGCGGCTGCCGCCGTCGATGCTCGCCGCCTCGATCGTGCGCACCTCGACGATCTCGGCACCGGTCGAGGCGAAGGGCCCTCCGTAGGGATACCCCTGCACGGCGACGGTGCCGCTGGAGAGCGTCTCCCCGAGCGCGAGCGGGGCCGTACTGAGCCCGTCGATCGCGATGACGGCGATGTCTTGCTGAGGGTCGAAGTAGACGACGCGCCCGGCGATGCCCCCGATTCCGGGCATGTCGACGGTCGGCTCGGTCACGCCCGCGACGACGTGCGCGTTGGTGAGCAGCCGCCCCTCGGCGATGACGAAGGCGCTGCCGGACTGCGTCTGGCCGCACGCGTAGGCGGCGCCTGTCACCCTTCCCACCGACTGCGCGGCGGCCGTGAGGGCGGCGCTTCCGCCGTCGATGGTGGGCGGCGGGCCGGTGTCGAGTGCGCCGAGGGCGTCCGCAATGCGGGGGATGCCTTCGCCCACGACGAGCCCGCGCACCTGCCCGAGCGCTCGGGCCACCGGGTCTGGCGTGTACTTCTCGATCGTGCTGAGCACGGTCGAGTTCGCGACGGCGGGGGAGACGAGGGGTATGCCGAGTGCGGTGACGGTGGGGGCGAGCAGACTGACGACGAGCACCCCGACGGTGCCGCCCGCGACTGCTCCGACGACACGGTCGACGCTGCGCAGTTTCTTGCGCACGCGGCGCCGCCAGTGGTGCCCGATCACCTCGCCGAGGCTCAAGCCTCCGATGACGAGCAGCGCGATGGCGGCGAAGACGGCGCCGATGCGCCACTGCGGGTCGGGCACCCACGAGGCGATGGCGGGCACGAGTACGACGGCGGCGAGGGCTCCGACGACGGCGCCGATCGTCGACCCGAGGGTGTACACGAAGCCTGCGCGCGCGCCGCGCAGGACGGCGCCGAGCAGGGCGAGGATCAGCAGCACGTCGATGACGAGCGGCAGCACGGCCGTCATGGCTCTCTCGACGGGGGTGCGGTCACGGGGCCCAGGCTACGCGTGCTCTATGCGGGCGGGCTGCTCGTCACCGCGCCGCTCACGTCGCACACCGCCGCAAGAGTGTTGTACACCGTTCCGAACTTCTGAAGGTTGCGGTGCAGCAGCTCGACGCGGTGCGCGGGCTCGCTCGTGACCAGGTGCAGGGCGTACTCGAGGGCGGTGAACCGCGGTGGAGCATCCTGTCGATGCATCACGACCGTGACTTCTGCGCTCTCGTACGCGAACGGCAGCAGCGCGCTCGAGCGCGCGACGTTCTTGAGCAGGCATGCCGCGAAGGCGCTCGCGAGCAGCTCGGCGGGCCCGGGGTGGCCGCTGGGCTCGGAGGGTTGCCATCGGGTGTCGAGAGTCAGCTCGTCGGCGGCGGCACGCACGGTGGCCGATGCGACGTCGGCTCGGGCGCTCACGCGGTAGGTCAGGGCAGCGGACGTCATGGGAAGCCCTCTCAGCCGAGGCTCGAGCCGACCGCGCCCGTGAGGTACGGCACGAGCCAGATGGCCCACACGATGACGGAGAACCGGTGGAAGCGGTGCTTCTCAGCCTCGCGGTCGCGCACGAGCACGACGATCGCCCAGACGAAGTGCACCGCCATGAGCACGAGGGCGATGACTCCGCTGATGGCCATGATCTGGGTGAGGATGCCCGGCTCGACGCCAGCCTCGCGATTGCCCTCGGCGATGAGGCTCATGAGGTAGGTGCCGCTCGCGTCGGCGGCGAGGCCGAGCCCGAAGAACACCGTGTGCCAGGCCTTGAGCACCTTCTGCGCGCGTTCGGCCCACACGCCGATCGTGTAGAAGACCAGGGCGAGGGTGATGAGGATGATCGCGGGAAGCAGCATGAGGCCAGTCTGCGCGCCGCGCGCCGCGTGCGCGAGCGTTGCAGGCGAGATGAGGACGAAGGTCCCGGGTCGTGACCGGAAGGTTCAGCGCGGGCGATGAACGGAGAACCTGGTCGCGGGTGCGGGCGAGGGGTCGCATGTCCGCACCCGAAATGGGTTACTGCAGGTCGATCGACCAGTCGCCGTCGGTCGACACCTGGATCAGTGCACTCCCACGCTGCCAGCGCACCTGGCCGATGTAGTTGCCGATCTCGTCGACGAGCAGGTCGCTCTGCTCCAGTCCTTCGTTGAGCGACCAGATCGCAACGTCGCGGCTGCCGTTGTGGGTGATCGTCGCGACGCCGATCGAGTCGGGGCCAGCGGGCAACACCGGGAATTCAGGCCACGAAGCTCAGGCCCGAAATGGCCGCGCTCACGATAGCGACGATGCCCGAGATCATCGCCCACAGTGCGAGCGGCGAGCGGGCGGCCCCAGCCGCCGACGCGGAAGGCGCGGGCGCGGCCGCTGCAGGCTGCCCGGCCGCGGCTGAGTCTGCCGAAGGCTACACGGGCACGGGTAGCTTGGCGTGAGCGGTTCTGGCGCACGACCTTCCCGTCAGTTAGGGTCGAAACCTGATTCGTTTTCGTGGTGAGGGAGCTCAGGATAAGACCGTCGCACTTCGTTTTCGCCGCCGTTTCGCTCCTGTAGTCCTGACCGTGGCGGTGGTGGGCAGTCTTCTCGTCGCACCGACCGCTGCGAGCGCCGCGGGCACGGCCAGCATTTCGGGCACGGTGATCGACCAGGGTTCTACCCTTCCGATCCAGGGCATTACGGTCACGCTCTGGAATTCTGATCTCCCGCTCACCGACGTGGCGAACGCGTCGACCGACGAGAACGGTGAATACTCACTAGAGGGCCTGGACGCTGGCACCTACAAACTCTCGTTCACGGGTGTCGGGCCAACGGCGAATTATCGGCCGGCGTGGTACCCCAGCGGAACGTTCTTCCCTAATGCGACCCCCTTTACGCTCGCGGACGCGGAAACGCTCGTGGCGGATGCGGAGCTCGTGACAGAGGCCACGATTCAGGGAACCGTGGTCGGTGCGGACGGACCGACAGGCGACGAGCTCTTTGTGCAGGCGTGGGAGGAAGACGGAGGCGAGTACACCTCCGTCGGCGGCGACTTGGTCGAGTGGGATACGAACCCCGTGAGTTGGGAGATCGACCTGCTCCCAGGCACCTACGTCCTGAATTTCTCGGATCAGCGCCCTGACGGACCGGGCACGTACCGCACCGAGGTCTACGACAATGTGTTCGCGTTCGAGGACGGTGTCGAGATCACGGTGGTGTCAAGCCAGGTCTTCGACGTGCCGCAGGTCACCATGACCACACTCGGTCCGGTCGCCAACGAACGCCTCTCGGGGGCGAATCGCTACGAGACGGCGGTGGCTGTCTCGCAGCAGTTCGACTCGTTCGCGGGCGCTGAGGGCAGTTACGTCTACATCGCGAGCGGTGCCAACTACCCGGATGCGCTGAGCGCTGGTCCGGCTGCCGCATTCCGGGATGCCCCCCTCCTCCTGACGGAAGGCACCAGCCTGCCGACGGCGGTGCGCAACGAGCTCATTCGTCTGCAGCCAGAGACCGTGATCATCGCTGGCGGCAGCGCCGTCGTCTCGAATTCGGTGAGGTCGGCGATCGACGCCGTCGTCGACACCGTCGTTCGCATCGGCGGCGCGAACCGCTATGAGACCTCGCGTCTGCTGGTCGACGATGCGTTCCCGAGCGCGAGCGACGCGTTCATCGCTACGGGCGCGAACTTTCCGGATGCGCTTGCGGCGACCGCTGCTGCCGCGAAGAAGTCGGCCCCGGTCATCCTCGTCGATGGCACGGCCTCGTCGGTGCCGTCGGCAACTCGTTCGCTCATCGGCTCCGGAGGACTGGGTGTCACGGATGTCTACATCGCGGGCGGTACGGCCGTCGTCTCGAACGGAGTCAGCTCCTCGTTGGCCGGTATCGATTCGGTCTCGAGCGTCACGCGCCTCGGAGGCGCAGACCGCTATGCGACGTCGGTGCTCATCAACTCCGAGCTCTTCGTGACTCAGGACGTCGGGGATGACCCGAACGCCTTCTTCGCGGTCGGCACTGGCTTCGCCGACGCTCTCGCCGGGGCCGCTCTCGCGGGCGCACAGGACCCCTCGGCGCCCCTGTTCACTGTTCCTCGTACGTGCGTGCCTTCCGATGTGCTCGACCTCTTCGAAACGATGAAGGTGGAGAAGATCTGGCTGCTGGGCGGCACTGCGGTCCTCACCAACGGAGTGCGCGATCTGACCGCCTGCTAGTATCGCAAGGTTGCCGTCTAACGGCCGCGGGTCAAGAGAGCTCGGGCATCCCGCCCAGGGCGCCGCGCAACGAGCAGGAAGGGGATCCCCTCTATGGCACTCGAAGCAAACGTCAAGAAGGCGATCATCGACGAGTACGCAACCCACCCCGGTGACACTGGGTCCCCCGAGGTCCAGGTGGCGATGCTCACGCGTCGCATCAAGGACCTCACGGAGCACCTCAAGGAGCACAAGCACGACCATCACTCACGTCGTGGCCTGCTGCTGCTCGTTGGCCAGCGCCGCCGCCTGCTGGGTTACCTGCAGGACATCGACATCGAGCGCTACCGCTCGCTGATCGAGCGCCTGGGTCTGCGCCGCTAAGCGACTGACACCGCGAACTTCTTGCGCGAAGGCCGCCCCCGCATCGTCGGGAGGCGGCTTTCGTCGTTCCGCGGGTCTCGATCGGCCCCTCTGCCATCGCCAACGCGGCTTGCCCTCTCGAGGTGCGGGTAGCGGTGGATGATCGGCAAGAACTAGAGTCGTTTTCACGCCTTGATGAGAGAAGCCGAAGATGACGATGACGTCAGCTGCATCTACCGAATCCACCGCACGGCGATCGCGCTGGCCCGCGCTCCTCACAAGCGTCCTCGTCGGAGCGGCTCTGCTGATTCCCGCAGCGCCAGCGCAGGCCGCCGATGACGCGGTCGTCCAGGGCGTCGTGACGTTCTTTCCCGGTGGTGCCCCGGTGTTGAACTCGACGGTCATCCTGTTCGATTCGATCAACCAAACGGTCGCCTTCGACACGACCGATTCGTCCGGAAACTACGCATTCCCCGACCTGGCAGCAGACGACTACAAAGTCTGCGTCCAAGGCGGCGGGGCGACTCCCATCCACGCCAACGTCTGCTGGGACTACAAGCCGACGGTCTCATCGTCCGGGACCTTTGCCCTCGCGGAGAGTGATACAGAGGTGGTCGACATCGAGGTGGTGACGGGTGTCAGCCTCAGCGGCACCGTCACGGGCGAGAACGGTCCCAGCAACGACTGGAGCGTCAGCATTGACATCCTCGTCGACAACGGTTTTGGAACGTGGCTTTACAGCGGCGGGAGTCTAGTCTTCCCCTTGGATGCGTCGGGCAACTGGAGCGTGGACAACGTCCAGCCTGGCCGATTCCAGATTCGCTACTTCGATTTCGGCTCGACCAACTACCGCACGATGTACCACTCGCAGACCAAGCTCGCGGCGGAGGCCGAGGAAATCGCCCTGTTCAACAACGGCTCGGCGTCCTTCACCGCACAGATGTCCGTCCTCGGGCCGATTACAGTCGACCGCTTGTCGGGCTCCGACCGTTACGCCACCGCGGTGGCGGTGTCGGGTGAGTTCGATACGGCGAGCGGAGACCCCGGAGCCATCCTGTACATCGCCGCCGGCAGCAACTACCCGGATGCCCTGGCCGCAGCCGCGCTTGCCGCGAAATTCAACAGCCCGCTGCTCTTGACGCCTTCGGATTCGCTGCCAGCCGCAGTGAAGGCAGAGATTCAGCGTTTCCAGCCGGGCGAGATTGTGATCGCGGGCGGCACGAGCGTCGTCTCCGCTCGAGTACAGACTCAACTCGAGGCTCTCGCTCCGGTTGTGCGCCGCATGGGTGGCGCCGATCGCTACTCGACCGCCCGACTGCTCGTCGATGATGCGTTCCCCACGGGTTTCGACGGTGCCTTCATCGCGACGGGCCGAAACTACGCCGATGCACTGGCGGCGGCGGCATCCGCTGGCGGACTCGACTGGCCTGTCGTGCTCGTCGACGGCGACGCGTCGCGTCTGTCCACCTCGCAGCTCTCGTGGTTGACCTCGAGCGGCGCGACGGAGATCATCATCGCCGGCGGCACGAGTGCTGTCTCCTCCGGCATCGCCTCGCAGCTGCGGAGCGCCTTCGGCTCATCGGCGGTGACGCGCCTGGGCGGGGCTGATCGCTACGCGACGTCCCTGCTCATCAACGGCACCGGTTCCAAGACCTTCAGCACGGCGTACTTCGCGACCGGAACGGGATTCGCTGACGCTCTCGCCGGTGCTGCCCTTGCCGGAGCACGGAACGCGGCGCTGTTCTCCGTTCCCTCCAACTGCGTGCCCTCGGGTGTGCTGAGTGAACTGGGTCCCGATGGCGTGGATCCTTCCACCGTGACCCTCCTCGGCGGCACCGCGGTTCTGTCGAGCAGAGTCTTCGCTCTGCGAGAGTGCTGACCCGGCGCGTTGGCCTCCCGAGTCCACGCGCGCGCACTCGGGAGGCAGCGCCGTCGCATCTGCGACGATAGGGCGGTGAACCGCGACCGACCTCGCTCTGCAGTGCGGAGACTGAGCACGCTGCGCATCGTGATCGTCGGGGTGCTGCTGCTGACCATCGTGCTCGCGTTCGCCAACTGGCTGGGGCCGTTCCGCGGCGTCTTCCGCCTCCTGCTCGTGATCGGTGCGCTCGCGCTCGTGTTCAGCTACGTCGTCGAATGGCTGCTCAAGCGGCGCGGATAACGCGCCAAGGCGGCCCCCTTGTCGGCGAGTCGACGACTCAGGGCGACGTGAGGCTCCACCCCGCCATGTCGACCGCGGCCGACTCGACGAGGTCTCGGAACTCGCTCTCGCTGATGCTCGTATCCGTGGAGAGGGCGATGCGAGAGACGGCGTTGCCCCGCTGCAGGTCGAACGAGTAGTACCGCCAGCCGAACTCATCGACCTCGACCCAGCCGACGCCGACGACCGTCGGGGGTACCGAGAGGGCGGGCGAGGTGCTGACGGCGGCGTTCCAGCCGCTTCCGAGTCGGTAGCGGGAACAGGCACTGAGAAGACCGTGCAGATCTCTCATGTGGGCCGCTGCCTCGTCCCCGGTCGGGAAGAGCCGCAGAGTCTGGCTCAGCACGTTCTGCTCGTCCTCCGAGCCGCGCGAGGCGATGTAGTGCACGGTATCGGCGCCGACGGTGGGCCCATCGTCGAGGGCATAGGCGAGCGGAGCCTCGGAATAGGTGACGAAGCACGAGTCCGGCGCGCCGTCCTCGATCGACCACGCGTTGGCCGCGATATCGAAGGCCTCCGCGCCCTGCGTCTGCGGTTGCCACCCCATGCCGCCGTAGATCACGGAGAGCCCGAGGTCGTTGTAGAGCGAGGCGTCGAGGCGCGAGGCATCGATGGCCTCTGGCCCGAAGCAGCGCTCCGGGCACGATTCGGGCTCGAGAGGCTCAAGCGCAGGCTCATCCCCGACCACGAGCGGAACCTCCTCGGGAGGCAGGATTCCCCACTCTCCGGCGGATTCCACGATCGCCCCGCCGACGGCGACGACCCCGGCGACGAGCGCGGAGAGCAGGCCGAGTGATGCCGCGGCGATGCCCACACCGAGGGTCCACCGCCGTGACGTCGACCACGGGGCGCGCTCTCGACTCACCGGGGTGCGAGGCGCCGTCGGATGGGCCGACTGCGCCGCCGTCACCTCGTGCTCGCGCTCGGGGGTCGGCGGTTCGATGGGTGCGAAACGATCGGCGGGCGTTGACACGGGCTGCTCCAGGAGGCCGACGGCGCCGCGAGTCGGCATCCGACTCGAACGCTACAACATGAGCGGCGCACCGCGCGCGGCGGCTGCCCCGGTTGTCAGCGGATTCGGCGCCACTCGTGCGAACCTGGCGTAATGCTTCGCGGTGCGGCGTCCGGGCGCGGCGGGCGCGCGCGCCGTCGCGTGGCCGGCGCGGCGGCATCCGCTCTCATCCTCAGCGTCGTCGCTGGCTGCTCCGCTCCCAGCGGGGCGGTGGAGGACTCGCTCACCGCGACGGTGGTGGATCGCGATCGTGCCGCCGCAGAATCGTTCGAGGTGGATCTCGACAGGGCGACCAGGTTTCTGCGCGACAAGTGGGGCCCGGTGACGCTGCCGGAGACCTCGGTCGAGCGCTGGGTGGGAGCGAGCGAGTGGGCGCAGGTCATATCGACCTGTCTCGAGGGGGAGGGTGTCGTCGGCGCACGCCCCGCCGACGACGGCGAGCGGATCGACTTCAGCGGGGTGCGGGCCGAGGGGCCCCGCGAGCTCTTCCTCGCCGATGTGGCGGTGCTCGTCTGCCAATCGCGGTACCCCTCTCGTGGCTGGTATGCCGACGAGCTTGCCGGAATCGAGGGCCCGTGGGCCTGGCAGTACGCTCGCGAGGTGCTCGTGCCGTGCCTGCTCGCCTTCGGCCACCGGCCGCCGGCACTCCCACCCGAATCGGAGTTCCTGGCGCAGTGGGGTGCCGACGACGCCTGGGATCCGTACGCGGAACTCGCCGCCGACCCCGTGCTCGAGCAGCGAGCCCGCACGCAGTGCCCGCCCCCCGAGGTTGTGCTGGAGGGCGCGTCATGACGGGGCGCAACGCCGTTGTCGGGATGCTCGCACTCGCTGTCGGCGCAGTACTAACAGCCTGCGCGCCCGCTCCCTCGCCGCAGTTCGACCTCGACGATGTGGCAACCGAGCGCTATGACCGGCTGGAGAGCCGCGTGGAGGTGCTTCTGGAGAGCCATGCAGCGTACCTCCGCAGCCGCTGGCCGGACATGCAGCTGCCGCAGCACGAGGTCGAGGCGTGGCTCGAGCCGGGCCAGTGGGGGCAGGTCTACCCGCGGTGCATCTACGAACTGACGAGTGTCACCGACGGGGCTCGCGCGCTCGACCTGGCGACGTACAGCTGCGAATCACGTTTTCCGCCTCCGAGCCTCGCGGTGAACGACCCAGGGCCGGTCGAGGTGGCCTGGATCACCGAGTATGTGCGCGTGGGCCTGCCGTCGTGCCTGCGGCGCAGCGGCGTGCACGCCCCGCCCGCCCCCGATGGGCCATTCGCGATCCTCTCCGGCGGAAGCACTCCGGGGTGGGATCCCTACGCGGCGGCCGGAGGCGATATCGCCGAGCGCGCCCGCTTGAGCGCGCTGTGCCCGCACCCCTCGAGCCTTCTCGCGAGCATCCCACCATTGCCGAGGGGCGCGAGCGGGGCGGAGGCGCCGTGACAGCGCGACCACGCGCCGTGCTGCGCGCTCCGCTGGGCCGCTGGGGCGCGGCTCTCGTCCTCGCTCTCGGCGTCGTCGTCAGCGGTGCGCTCGCGCTCGGACTCGACGGCGTGATCCCCGCTACCGCTCGACTCGTCGTCGCTGTGGCGCTGCTGCTCGCCTTCGGGTGGCTGGCCGCTGCGGTGTGGGCCGTCACGGTGAGGTGGCGCACGAGCATCCGGTCAGACGGCGAGGCTCTCGTGGTGCGCGGGCCGCTCGGCGCGAGCGTCGTACCGTTCCACGACGGCCTCACGATCGGCCGCTGGCTCGACCGACGGCAACGGCCCCGACTGTGGGTGCTCGAGGGGCGCAGGCCGATCATGCCTCTCAGCGTCAGACTGGGGTCAGCGCGCATCGAAGCGTTCGCGGGTGTCATCGGCCTGAGGGTGATCGATCACACGGGCCTTCCACCCGGGCCCGACGACCTCGACTCCCGTGATCTCGGCGCGACCGGCACCGACCGTGATGACGGCGCGCCCCACGACCCGTATCGTCCCGACAGTCTCTCGTGACCGGTGCTGATCCCGCGCGGCCACGATGCCTCCGGAGAGATCAGGCCGTCGCGATCTTGTCGGCGCGCAAGCGCGTCGTTCGCTAGGAACCCGCAGAACGCCCTGATAGCCTGTCCGACGGCGCAGTTCTGCGCCATCAACTGAAAACCGCACGGAGCAGGCCGGCTCGAAGCTGGTCACCGGTGGTGATCTCCCGACTCTCGCATGATTCGGTGGATGTCTACTGTTGGCCAGAAACAGACGTCCGGCGACACACAGCAACACCGTCCCTCGCCGACACAGTCCCTTCCTGCCCGCTCCTGCTCTGCGCGTTCTCGCACGCCCGCCCATACGGGGCGGGTGGGCACAGACGCAAAGGAGTAAGACCTCGTGGAAGGTCCTGAAATCAAGTTCGCCGAAGCCGTGCTGGACAACGGCACGTACGGCACCCGCACCGTCCGATTCGAAACCGGTCGTCTCGCGCAGCAGGCGCAGGGCGCCGTCGCCGCGTACCTCGACGAGGAGACGATGCTGCTGAGCGCGACGAGCGCCGGCAAGCACCCTCGTGAGGGCTTCGACTTCTTCCCCCTCACGGTGGACGTCGAAGAGCGCTCATACGCCGCCGGCAAGATCCCCGGCTCGTTCTTCCGCCGCGAGGGCCGCCCCTCGACCGAGGCGATTCTCGTGTGCCGCCTCATCGACCGCCCGCTGCGCCCGACCTTCGTCACGGGTCTGCGCAACGAGGTGCAGATCGTCATCACCGTCATGAGCATCGCGCCCGACGAGTTCTACGACGCTCTCGCGATCAACGCCGCGAGCGCGTCGACGCAGATCTCCGGGCTGCCGTTCAGCGGCCCGATCGCCTCGGTGCGCCTCGCGCTCATGCCCGACAGCAAGGGTGGCGGCCAGTGGGTCGCGTTCCCCAAGGCGAGCCAGCTCGAGGAGGCCGTGTTCGACATCATCGTCGCCGGTCGCGTCGTGACGGCCGCCGATGGCAGCGAGGATGTCGCGATCACGATGGTCGAGGCGGAGGCCACGGAGAACAGCTGGGGTCTCATCCAGGGCGGTGCCGTCAAGCCGAGCGAGGACATCGTGGCGGAGGGTCTCGAGGCCTCGAAGCCCTTCATCATGAAGCTCGCCAAGGCGCAGCAGGAGCTGGCGGCGCAGTCGGCGAAGGAGATCCAGGACTACCCGGTCTTCCTCAGCTACAGCGACGAGCTCTACGCCGCCGTCGACGGTCTCGCGCACGACGAGCTCGCGAAGGTTTACCAGATCGCCGACAAGGTGGAGCGTCAGACGGCCGACGACGAGCTCAAGGCGCGCACGAAGGTCGCGATCGAGGGCAAGGTCGCCGCGGGAGAACTCGACGAGGAGGCGCTCAAAGACTTCAGCGCCGCCTACAAGTCGGTCTCGAAGCAGATCATGCGTCAGCGCGTTCTCACCGAGGGTGTGCGCATCGACGGCCGAGGTCTCGCCGACATCCGCGCGCTCGACGCCGAGGTTCAGGTCATCCCGCGCGTGCACGGCTCGGCCGTCTTCCAGCGCGGCGAGACGCAGATTCTCGGCGTCACGACGCTCAACATGCTGAAGCTCGAGCAGCAGATCGACTCGCTGAGCCCGGTGACGAGCAAGCGCTACATGCACCACTACAACTTCCCGCCGTACTCGACCGGCGAGACCGGCCGTGTCGGTTCCCCGAAGCGTCGCGAGATCGGGCACGGCTTCCTGGCCGAGCGCGCGCTCGTGCCGGTGCTGCCGAGCCGCGAGGAGTTCCCCTACGCGATCCGCCAGGTCTCCGAGGCGCTCAGCTCGAACGGCTCGACCTCGATGGGCTCGGTGTGTGCGTCGACCCTCTCGCTGCTCAACGCGGGTGTGCCCCTCAAGGCGCCGGTCGCGGGCATCGCGATGGGCCTCATCAGCGACGTGGTGGATGGTGAGACCCGCTACGCGGCCCTCACCGACATCCTCGGTGCCGAGGACGCCCTCGGCGACATGGACTTCAAGGTCGCCGGTACGCGCGAGTTCGTCACGGCGATCCAGCTCGACACGAAGCTCGACGGCATCCCGTCGTCGGTGCTGCAGGGCGCGCTGACCCAGGCTCGCGAGGCGCGCCACGCGATTCTCGACGTGATGCACCAGGCGATCGACGCTCCCGACGAGATGGCCCCGACCGCGCCGCGCGTCATCAGCGTGCAGATTCCGGTCGACAAGATCGGCGAGCTCATCGGGCCGAAGGGCAAGACGATCAACTCGATTCAGGATGAGACGGGCGCGCAGATCTCCATCGAGGAGAACGGCACCGTCTACATCGGTGCGGTCGACGGCCCCTCGGCCGAGGCCGCCCGCCTGCAGGTCAACGCGATCGCCAACCCCGTCAACCCGGAGGTCGGCGAGCAGTACCTGGGCACGGTCGTGAAGATCGCCGCCTTCGGCGCGTTCGTCTCGCTGCTGCCCGGCAAGGACGGCCTGCTGCACATCAGCGAGGTGCGCAAGCTCGCCGGTGGCAAGCGCGTCGAGAACGTCGAAGACGTGCTCGCGGTGGGTCAGAAGATCCTCGTCGAGATCACGAAGACCGACGACCGCGGCAAGCTCTCGCTCGCGCCGGTGCTCGCCGAGGGCGAGGGCGGCGACGCCCCCGCCGAGGGTGAGGACGGCTAAGCGCCGACCACCCCCGCAGAACGACAGGATGCCCGCCCCGATCGCTCGGGGCGGGCATCCGTCGTTCGGGCCGAAGCCGGCTGATCAGACGCCGACGTCGCGGCGGCGGAAGGCGAGCACGGCCACCACGCTCGCCACGGCGGCGACGGCGTACAGCAGCCAGACGCTCGGCTCAAGCCCCGCCTCGAGAGGGTTGACGCCGTACGCCCAGTGGTAGGGCGAGGCGGCGTGCAGCCATTCCAGATCGGCGTTCTGATTGCCGAGGGCGTTGAGCGCATAGCCCAGCACGGCCACGCCTGCGCCCGTGCCGATCGCGATCATCCGTCGGCCCGTCACGGCGCCGGCCGCGAGCCCGATCGTCGCGGTGAGCAGACCGGTGCCGAGCAGGGCGACCCCACCGGCGAGGATGCCCGCCGTGCTGAGGTCGAGCTCGCTCGGGCCGTTGACGGCGGAGACGAGGAGCGTCACCCAGGCGGCGAGCACCACGAGCTTGACGATGATCGCGGCGAGGCGCTCGAGCACGATCTGGTGTCTACTGACGCCGTGCGCGAGCGTGAGTTCGAGCGTGCCGCGCTCCTCGTCCCCGGCGATAGCGCTGGCGCCCCAGGCGACGGCGGCGATCGTGAGCAACACGAAGCCGAGCAGCCCGTAGACGGTGCCGAGGGTGTAGCCCGATCCCGTGGTGATCTGGTCGTAGCTGAGGGCGGTGACCAGTTCGGGCGGAAGGCTCTCGATGATCGCGAGGAACTCAGGGTTGCCGCCGATGGAGGGATAGAGCGGCAGGTACAGTCCGACGACGGCGGCGAGGCCCAGGCCCCAGCCGAGGAGCCCTCGCCACGAGTCGGCGAGAGCACGGCGGAAGAGGGGAAGCGCGCTCATGCCGGCACCTCCTCGGCCGTCGCGGATCCGGCGCCGTAGAACTGCAGCACAGCGCGCTCGAGGTCGGGCTCCTGCACCACGAGGTCGAGCACCTCGGTCTCGGCGAGCGCCGCGAGCAGGGCGGGAATGCCGTCTCTCAGTCGAGCACTCACGATCTCGCGCCCGGCGTCGACGGTCACTGCGACGTCCTGCGCCGCGTCGAGCTGCTCGAGCCGACGCGCCAACGCTGCTCCCGACGTGGCCGGCACCGTCACGCGGATATCGCGGAGAGCGGCGGCCCGCAGGCGCTCGACCGTGCTGACGTCGACGATGCGGCCGTCGCGCAGCACGGCGACCTCGTCGGCGACCTGCTCGATCTCGCTGATGACGTGCGAGCTCAAGAACACCGTCTGGCCGGCATTCCGCGCCTCGCGCACCAGCCTGAGGAACTCCTGCTGCACAAGCGGGTCGAGCCCGCTGGTGGGCTCGTCGAGCACGAGCAGGTCGGGGGAGTGGGAGAGGGCCTGCACGAGCCCGACCTTCTGCTTGTTGCCCTTGCTGAGCGAGCGCACCGGTCGACTCAGGTCGAGGCCGAGGCGCTCCGACAGCGTCTCGATGCGCGCGGTATCGCGACTGCCGTTGAGCTGCGCGTAGTGGGTGAGCAGCGCGCGAGCGCTGAGCCGGGCATCCATGGCGAGCTCGCCGGGCAGATAGCCGATGCGGCGTCGCAGCGCGGGCCCTGCGTGCCGTGGGTCCTCGCCGAGCACGCGCACCGTACCCGAGGTGGGGCGGATAATGTCGAGCAGAATCCGCATGGTCGTGGTTTTGCCGGCCCCGTTGGGTCCGATGACGCCGAACACCCGACCTGGTTCGACGGCGAGGTCGACGCCGTGCAAGGCGGTGGTGCGTCCGTAGCGCTTCGTGAGCGCCGAGATGTCGATGGCTGGGGTCATGGCCCTGGTGTCCTTTCCTGCAGTGCCGCTCGTGCGGCGGAGAGTGCGGAGTCGTCCGCGTAGAGCCCGTGCGTGTAGAGCTCGAGGGTGGGAAGGGTGAGGCGCCGCACGACGTCGAGGCTCAGGCCGGGGCCGCTGAGACCGAGGCCGCCGAGAGCGCGCCCGATATGTCGCTCGAGCACGAGGGGCATGAGTCCGTGCGTCGCGACGATCACCGCCGTTGTGCGCAGGTCGCTCGGGGCCTTCATGACGCCGTCCTCCACGCCCTGGCTGATCATCGCCTCTGTGCGGTCGACGAGCTGGTCGAAGAGCGCCTGGCCCGCGTCGCCACCGTCGATGATCATGCGCGCGAGGTAGTCGAGGCTGGGGCGGAAGGTCACGAGGTCGGTGAGCCAGCGTTGCATCGTGGTCGCGAGGTCGCCCTCGGCGAGCATGCTCTTCTTGCGCCCCATGATCTCGTCGACGATCGCCGTGTCGCACGCCGTGCGCAGGGCGTCCTTGCTGCCGTAGTGGTGGATCACGAGTGCGGCGCTCACGCCGGCCCGCGCGGCGATCGCCCGCACGCTCGTGCCGTCGAAGCCGTGCGCGCCGAACAGCGCGAGAGCGGCATCCCGAATGCGCGCTCTGGTTGTGAGATCATCGCCCGCTGAACGCATGTTCAGAATTCTAAACGATCGTTCACTCGGCCGCAACGCTCCGGCGCTCCGATGAAGCGTGCTCGTGTCAGGTGACACGCATCTTACTCCCAGCAAACTCCCTCCCCGTCGGGCCCGATAGCGACGTAGAGTCAGCAGTGCTCCGAGACGCACTGGCCCCGATCCCAGCGTGTATCGAAGAATGAAAATTCATCGTATTCACCCTGCACGCTGACAGCCCGCCCCCGCGGACGGTTGGCACCATTCAAAGGAGAATTGTGGACATCCAAATCGTCCAGGCCTTTTTCATGCTCGGTTTCGTCGCCATGGCGGCCGGCACCCTGTGGTTCTACCTCGAGCGCAATGAGCTCAAGCCCGAACTGAGGTCGGTGGCCACCTACGCGGCGGTCATCACGTTCATCGCCGCGATCATGTACTACGTCATGAAGGACGTCGTGCTGTTCCCGGGCGGCAACGCGACGTCAGCCGACGTCGAAGCCACCCTGCCGCTGCGCTACATCGACTGGTTGCTCACCACGCCGCTCCTGCTCGTGGAGTTCGCCCTCATCGTCGCGATCGCGGGCGCGCTCAAGAAGGGCTTGCTGGTGAAGCTGATCATCGCCGACATCGCGATGATCGTCTTCGGATACCTCGGTGAGGTGGGCGAGCCCGGGTCGGCCGGCAACTACATCTTCTTCATCCTCTCCGTCCTCGCCTGGCTCTACATCGTGTACATCGTCTTCACGGTGAACGTGTCGACGGGCCCCGCGCACGTCAAGCGCGCGGTGACCATCATGAAGTGGTTCGTCATCGTGGGCTGGTCGATCTACCCGATCGGCACCGCGACGCAGGAGTTCATCGAGGTCAGCGGTGGCGACGCCGCCCTCGCCATCGGCATCGCCGCGATCATCTACGTGATCGCGGACGTGCTCAACAAGGTCGGCTTCGGCATCGTCGCCGTGCGCGCGGCCAAGCAGAGCAGCGTCGAGGGGTCTGTCGGCGTCAAGTAAGCCCAGGGCGGTATCCAGACGCAGGGCGCCTGAGCGCTCCGCGCCACCCTGGCTCGACTGACACTGCGGGCGGGATCAGCACACCGGTGCAATCCCGCCCGCAGTGCTGTGCGGCGCCCGCGGAGCGCAACACGGCACGGTAACGATCGTGAGCCGTAGTCGGGGTCGACCCCCGCTGCGCGCTACCCTCGGCATCAACGACCGCGGACTCCCCTGAATCGGGCTCCGAGAAAGACGCAGCAGCGTGAACGACCGCACGAGTGCCCCCGAGCCGGGTGCTGTCGCGCTGGAAACCGGGCCGACGCCCCTCCCGCGACGCATCGGCCCCAGCGACCTCGTGGTGTTCCCTCTCGCGCTGAGCGGCACCGCGTTCGGCTGGACCGCCGACGGGCCGACGACCACGGGCATCCTTGATCGGTTCGTCGAGCTCGGCGGCACCCTCATCGACACGGCCGACTCGTATGCCGGCGGGCGCAGCGAGATCATGATCGGCAACTGGATGCACGGCCGCAGCGACCGCGACTCTCTGACGATTGCGACGAAGGTCGGCAAGAACCCCGACAACCCGGGTGTCTCGGCCCGATCGATCGAGCGCGCGGTCGAGCAGTCGTTGCAGCGGTTACGGGTCGACGCCATCGACCTGCTGTACCTGCACATCGACGACCCGACGGTGCCCTTCGACGAGACGCTGCTCGCCGTGGACGAGCTCATCCGCGCCGGCAAGGTGCGCTACTTCGGCGGCAGCGACCACACGGGCAATCGTCTCATCGAGGCGCGCATCGCCGCCGCCCAGTCGGGCGTCGCGCACATGGTCGCGCTGCAGCAGCACTACAACCTCGTGCACCGGGAGGAGTACGAGGCTCAGCTGGCGCGCGTCGCCGCCCAGCTCGATCTGGGCGTCATGCCCCGTTTCGCGCTCGCCTCGGGATTGCTCTCGGGCAAGTACCGCAATCGCGCCGATCTCGAACGGCACCGTCGGGGCCGCGAGGTCGCCGCGATGCTCACGCGCCGCAACCTGCGCATCCTGCACGCCCTCGACCGCGTGGCGGCCGAGACGGGCGGCGCAGTGGCGACCGCCTCCCTTGCCTGGCTGCTCAGCAGGCCGCACGTCGTGGCGCCTGTCGTGTCGGTCAGCTCGCCCGACCAGCTCGACGCCGCGATGGCCGCCCCACACCTGGCGCTCAGCCGCCAGCAGCTCACCGAGCTCGACAGGGTGAGCCAGTAGCGTTCGCCTGGGTCGAGCAGAGGCCCCGGGTGGGTCAGGGTGCCGCCGTCGCCGCCTCAGCGATGAGGCCCTCGACCGCGCTGCGGAAGGCCGCGGAGGCGGCGATGACGTCACCGGTGTAGCTCCAGGCCTCCAGGCCCAGTGTGGCGAGAAGGAGTCGATCCGCCGCTGCGCCGGGCAGGGGGTGGCCGAGCTGCTCGAGCACGCTCGCGAACCGCTCCGTTACGAGCTCGAAGTGCTCGGTGATGCGCTCGCGGACGGGGTGCGCGGGGTCGGCGAACTCCGCTGCGGCGTTGAGAAAAGGGTCGCCGCGGAAGTTTTCGCCGTGCACGTAGTCGACGAGGTGATCCGTCCACTCCCGCAGCAGCTGCTCGGGGGTGACTGCGGCGCCCGCGCGCGTGTCGAAGTCGTCGAGGGCGCGCGTCGCAAGAGCGTCGACGTAGTCCCTGATCAAACGATCTTTGGAGCCGTAGTGCTTGTAGAACGTTGCCTTCGTAACGGACGATTCTTCGATCAGCCTGTCGACGCCGACGCTGCGAATGCCATCCTGGTAGAAGCGCGTCATGGCCGTCTCGAGGATGCGTGCTTTCGCCGGGGCGACACGCCGCGTCGGTGCGAGGGGGGTTGTGACCGACACGGCGTGCCTCCTTGTTCGTTCGGCGACATCGCCGTCTCGACGCCGTTCGGGGGAGGGCGTCGAAAATACTGTAGCAGAGGGGACAGACAAAGTTGTCTGTCCGCAGAATCGTCCGTATCCGGGGTGCATTGATGGCCTAGGCTCGACGGGGTCGTCGAAGGAGTTGAGCGTTGTGTCGCGGTACGTGTATCTGGTTCGCCATGGGGAGCAGCAGGATGCCGAGCACGGTCTTCCCGACGGGCCACTGAGCGGGCGCGGCCAGCGGCAGGCCCGCGCGATCGCGGAGCGGCTGAGCGGCGTTCCGTTCGCGAGCGTGCACACGTCTCCCCTGCAGCGGGCGGTGGAGACGGCGTCGTACATGACCGAGCTCATGCCGGCGATGGAGCCCCAGATCTCGGCTCTGCTCATGGACTGCATTCCGTCCGGCCCCACGGCGGACATGCCCCACGCCTTCGAGCCGTTCTTCGGCGGTGTCACCGACGAGGAGATCGTGGCGGGCGAGGCGCAGATGGCCGATGCGGTCGCGGAGTGGCTGTCGCCGTCTCGGGATGATCGCCACGAGCTGCTCATCACGCACAACTTCGTCATCGCCTGGTTCGTGCGCGAGGCCTTCGGCGCACCCGCCTGGCGCTGGATGGGCGTGAATCAGGCCAACTGCGGCCTCACGATCATCCGGGTGCGCTCGGCGAAGCCGCCGGTGCTGGTCACGCACAACGATCTTGGGCACCTTCCGGCCGAGCTGCGCACGGGCCTCCCGGTCGACCAGCCTTTCTAGGCGAGGCCGAGGCGGTCCAGCCGTCGGCGGGTGTAGGCGCGGCTGGAGGATTCGCGTCCCAGGAGCGCGCGCATCCCGATCAGCAGCACGCGGGTCGCGGTCAGGGCGGGCCACCAGGGTCGGCGCAGGCCGAGGAGTCGGCGGTACCGCGCGGGCAGCGAGGCGACCGCTCCGGCGAAGAGGATGCGGTACGCCGGGCCGACGCCACGGCCCAGCGGGGGGCTGCGCAGCCACCGCACCGCCTCATCGACGCGCTCGTCTCGACGCAGCACGGGCAGGTAGGAGGCGATGGCGGCATCGAGCTCGGCGCGAGAGCGCGGGGGGTTCTCGACTCCCATGAGCTCACCGGCCTGCGCCCACTCGGCGACGTACTGGTCGGAGCCGCCGGGGATGGCCCCGCCCCAGGTCTCGTGGCAGCCGAGGAAGGCGTCGGCGAAGACGCAGTGCACCCACGCGAGCAGGTCGGCGTCGCCAGCGGCGTAGGTGCGCTCCTCGCCGTTCGTCGCCGCGTAGGTGCCCGAGACGCGGCCGTGCAGGCGTGAGACCCACTCGCAGCCCGCCTGCGCCTGCGCCGTGTCGGCGAAGGTGGTGGTCAGCACCCATCGCACGGTGCCCGAGAGGCGTCCGAGGGGGTCGTCGCGGTATCGGGAGTGGTCGTGCACCCCGGCCATCGCGCCCGGATGCAGGGTCTGCATGAGGAGCGCGCGCACACCCGCGACGACCGTGGGAATACCGCTGTGCACCTCCCACACGGCCGAGTTCGGGCCGAAGTACCCGGCGTCATCCCCGGTCTCCAGCGCCCGCACCCAGGCGGGCTCGCCGGCGGGGTCGCCCGAGAAGAGCGTCAGGATGCGTCCGCGAGCGCGGGTGAGGAGGGCTGGGCGCTGCACGGTCATGACTGTCGCACATCGCTCTGAGCGGCTCTCGCGCGTAGCCTGGGAATGGCCTTGCGCGCTGGACAGGATACCCCTGGGGGTATATGCTTCCCGTATGACCCCACCACGCTCCTACGTCATCATCGGCGGCGTCGCCGGCGGCATGTCGGCCGCCACCCGCTTGCGCCGCCTCGACGAATCGGCGCGCATCACCGTCGTCGAGCGCGGCGAGCACGTCTCCTTCGCCAACTGCGGCCTGCCGTATCACGTCGGCGGCGTCATCGACGATCGCGACTCGCTCATCCTGCAGACCCCCGAGTCGCTCGCGGCCCGCTTCGCCCTCGACGTGCGCACGCGCACCGAGGCGGTCTCCGTCGACCGAGAGGCCCGCGCGGTCGCTGTGCGCGACCTGCGCACAGGGGAGCAGACCTCGCTGCCCTACGACGCGCTCATCCTGAGCCCGGGTGCGAGCCCGGTGCGCATCCCCGTTCCCGGGGTCGAGAGAGGCCTCGTGCTGCGCGACCTGGCCGACATGGACGCCATCATCGCCGCCGCGAAGGATGCCCGGCGCGCCGTCGTCGCGGGGGGCGGCTTCATCGGCCTCGAGCTCGCCGAGAACCTCGTGCACGCGGGTCTCGACGTCACCGTCGTCGAGATGCTGCCCCAGCTGCTGCGCCCGCTCGACCCCGAGATGGCCCAGATCGTCACCGAGCACCTGCGTGCGCACGGTGTGACCGTGCGACTCGGCTCAGCCCTGCGCGCCATCACCGAGTCCGGCGTCGAGATCGACGGCACGGCCGATCGCGGCGACGGCGCCGAGCAGCTGCCCGCAGACCTCGTGGTGCTCTCCGTGGGCGTGCGCCCCGAGAGCTCGCTCGCGGCCGCGGCCGGGCTCGAGCTCGACGCGCGCGGCTACATCATCGTCGACGAGCGCCAGCGCACGAGCGACGCGCACATCTACGCTGTCGGCGACGCCGTCCTCAAGCAGCGCGCCGACGGGCCCGCCTCTCCCGTCTGGCTGGCCGGCCTCGCCAACCGCCACGGCCGGCTCGCCGCCGATGCCATCGCGGGCCGACCGCACCGCGCGGTGCCCGCGCTCGGCACCGCCGTGATCGGGCTCTTCGGGCTCACCGCCGCGGTCGTCGGGCGCACCGAGCGCGAGCTGCGGGAGGAGGGCCGCGAGCTGCGGGTCATCCACACCCACCCGAGTGATCACGCCGGGTACTACCCCGGTGCGAGCGCCCTCGCCCTCAAGCTCATCGTCGACACCCGCACGGACGCGATCCTGGGCGCCCAGGCCGTTGGGGGAGGGGCAGACAAGCGCATCGACATCATCGCGACGGCGATGGCGGGTGGCATTCCCGCTCGCGGCCTCGCCGACCTCGAGCTCGCCTACGCACCGCAGTACGCCTCCGCCAAAGACCCGGTCAACATGCTCGGCTACGTCGACGACAACCTGCTCGACGGCGAGGACAGCGTGCAGTGGCACGAGCTCGACGCCCGGCTCGCGGAGGGCTGGCGGCTCCTCGACGTGCGCACCGAGCAGGAGCACCAGGATGCTGCCATCCCCGGTGCCGAGCTCGTGCCGCTCGACACCCTGCGCGAGCACGCCGAGTCGCTGCGCGGCGAGCGGGTCATCGTGCACTGCAAGGTCGGTCAGCGCGGCCACACCGCGGCATCCCTGCTGCGGCAGTACGGTGTGACCGTCGCCAACCTCGACGGTGGGTACACCACCTGGCGCTCCGGCACCGCGTCCCGCGTCCTCGCCCCCACGTCTGCCTGACCCGCCCCGACCGTCTGACCCTCCCCACCACGCTTACCCTCCCTCCCTTCATTGTCTGACCCCCACCACCCGAGCGAAACGGAAGAACACCATGGCGAAAGAGATCGACGTCGACGAGCTCGTGCTGCTGCGCGAGCAGGGGCACCCCATCATCGATGTGCGCGAGCCGGACGAGTACGCCGCGGGGCACGTACCGGGCGTGCGCCTCATCCCTCTGGCCACGGTGCCCGACGAGGCCGACAGCCTTCCGCGCGACCAGACCGTGTACGTCATCTGCCACTCCGGAGCCCGCAGCCTCCGGGCCGCCGACTACCTCCTCAGCGTCGGAGTCGACGCCGTCTCCGTCGCCGGCGGAACCTCCGCCTGGGTGCAGCGCGGCCTCGACGTCGAGCGCGGGAGCGCCGCGTGAGCAGCGTGCCGGCGAGCGAGGCGAAGAGGATCGCCAACCGCCTGCGCCGCGCCCAGGGTCAGCTCGGCGCCGTGCTCAGCATGGTCGAGGAGGAGCGCGACTGCCGGGACATCGTGATGCAGCTCGCCGCCGTCTCGAGCGCCCTCGACCGTGCCGGATTCGCGATCATCGCGGCGGCCATGAAGGACTGCATGCGCGACGAGACCGGCGAGACATCAGACGTCGAGTTGGCCGACCTGGAGAAGCTGTTCCTGAGCCTCGCGTGACGCGGGTGCGCTCCCCGGGGGCACACCCGCCTCAGGAGTCCGTCAGGCGCTTGCCCAACCAGGCTGTGGCGTTCGGGTTGTCGTTGAACGGCTCGATCGGCGTCAGCCCCAGCGCGCGGTAGAGCGCGGCGGCCTCCGCGAGGCTGTCGTTCGTGTCCAGCACCAGCTCGGCGGCGCCCAGCTCGCGCGCCCGGCGCTCGAGCTCGACGACGAGCGCACGGCCCAGGCCGATGCGGCGCGCATGCGGCTGCACCCACAGATGCTTGAGCTCGAACCGCGTTCCTCCGCGCGGGCCGTCCTCGATGCGGCGGATGCCCCCGCAGCCGACGTCGGCCGGCTCGCCGGAGAGGTTCTCGCCCTCCACGAGCAGGAAGACCCCGCGCGGGGGAGCGAACTGAGCAGGATCAGGGGACGCCCGCCGGTACTCGCCCTGCTCGGGCGGGAACCCGTGCTCACGAGCGGAGAAGTACTGGTCGAGCAGCGCGACGGCCGCCTCGTCGGTCGTGCGGGCCTCGCGCCAGGTCACCATGCGGCCCAGCCTAGACTGGGCGCATGGTCACGCGTGTCGCCGTCGTCGGAGCAACCGGTCGTCTCGGAAGCGCGGCCTGCCGCCTCATCGAGCAGCAGTCAGACCTCTCGCTCGTGGCGCGCCTCGACTCGAGCAGCGACCTCGGCGAGATGCTCGGCGCCGACGTCGTCCTCGACGTCACCACCCCCGGCGTCTCACCCACCGTCGTCGACCACGCCGTGCGCAACGGGCTCAGCGTCGTCGTCGGCACGAGCGGCTGGAGCGAGGAGCGCCAGCGGGCGTTGCGCCCCCTCCTCGACGCGTCGCCCGAGGCGGGCGTCATCATCGTGCCGAACTTCTCGCTCGGGTCAGTGCTCGCCACCCACTTCGCCACCATCGCGGCGCGGTTCTACGAGTCCATCGAAATCGTCGAGGCGCATCACGCCGCCAAGGTCGACTCTCCGTCGGGCACCGCCGTGCGCACCGCCGAGCTCATCGGCCACGCGCGCGCCGACATCGGGCCCGTGCTCGCCCCCCACATCGATCAGAGCGCCCGCGGGCAGCAGGTCGCGAGCGTGCCCATCCACTCGCTGCGCCTGCAGGGCATTGCCGCCCGCCAGTCGGTGCACTTCGGCGGCGACGGCGAAGAACTCACCATCACGCACGACACCCACGGCATGAGCTCGTACGAGGCCGGCATGTTGGTCGCCCTGCACGCCGCGGCCACGAGCACCGGGCTCATCGTCGGCCTCGATCGGCTCATCGACCTCGCCTCCACCGTCTCCGGCGGCGAGGTCGACGACGACGTGGACGACGACGTGGACGACGGCGCATGACGCGCGCACGGTGGGCGGCGCTCGGCATGGCCGTGCTGCTCGCCCTCTACCTCGTGCTCATCACGTTCTACGCGGTGAGACTCGTCACCGATCCGCTGCCCATTGTGCGGGGCATCGGCTGGGCGCTCATCGTGCTGCCCCTCCTCGGAGCGTGGGCTCTCGTGGTCGAACTGCGCTTCGGCATCCGCGCCGAGCGGCTTGCCCGCCTGCTCGAGCAGGAGGGGGGCATCCCGGGGGTCTCGGCGGGCGAGCGCGACGCGCCGGATGCGGAGGGCGACAGCCGAGAGGCGGCGTTCGCTCGGTACTCGGAAGAGGTGCGCGAGCAACCCGACTCCTGGCAGAGCTGGTTCCGCCTCGGGCTGGCCTACGACGCGTCGCGTGACCGCGCCCGCGCCCGCTGGGCGGTGCGCACCGCCATCAAGCTCGAGCGTCAGGCGCGTCAGGCGCGTCAGGCTCGTCAGAGCCCCGCCGACCCGCCGCCCCACGAGAGCCCTTCGTCGTAAGCGCGGCGATCGCGTCTTCGACGGTCCGATCGCGAAACGCGAAGCCATCGTCGAGAAGCTTCGCTGGCACGACCTTCTGGCTCGCGAGCAGCAGCTCGCGCCCCGCGTCGCCCATCGCCAGCCCGATGAGCCGCTCCGGCAGCGCGAACAGGTGCCAGCGGTGCATCGCCGCCGCGAGCGCCCGCGTCATGCGGTCGCTCGTCGCCGGGGTCGGACCGGCGAGATTGACCGGCCCCCGCACGCGGGAGGTCAGCAGATGGCGGATCGCCGCCGCCTCGTCGTACAGACTGATCCAGGGCCAGTGCTGCCCGCCGGTGCCGATGCGCGCCGCCGCGCCGAGAGCCGTGAGCAGCCGCAGGGGCGTCATCGCACCCCCGGGCCCGACGACGAGCCCCGTGCGCAGCAGCACCGTGCGCGTCGCCTCCGGGGCAAGGCTCGCCGCCTCCTCCCACGCCTCCACGACCTCGGCGAGAAAGCCCTCACCGGCGCGGGCGTCCTCCGTGAGACGCTCACCCGGCCGGTCGCCGTAGACGCCGACCGCCGACCCGCTCAGAAAGACGGCGGGCGGCGTGCTCGCCATCGACATCGCCTCGGCGAGCGCGCGCGTCGCCTGCACACGAGACTGCAGAATCTCTCGGCGGTAGCCCCGGGTCCACGGGATGCGCGCGATCGAGGCCCCCGACAGGTTGACGACCGCGTCGACCGTGTCGAGAATCCTGAAGTCCAGAACGCGCGAGTCGGGCGCCCACGCGAACTCGCGCTCGTGCGCGGGCTTGCGGCGCACGAGCGTGAGAACCTCATGGCCGTCGGCTCGCAGCTGACGCTGCAGCTCGGAGCCGATCATCCCCGAAGCGCCCCCGATGAGGACGCGCAGCGGTCGCGGCGCACCCACTAGGCGAGCGATGCTTCGAGCGTGATCGACGTGCCCGTGAGAGCCGCGGAGACCGGGCAGCCCGTCTTCGCCTCCTCGGCGAACGTCTGGAACTCCTCAGCGCTCATTCCCGGAACCTTCGCGCTCACCAGGAGGTGGCTGCCGGTGATGCCCTCGCCGGGCACGAACGTCACCGCCGCGGTCACCTGCAGGCTCTCGGGCGCGTGCCCGGCGCCCGACAGCGCGTGCGAGAGCGCCATCGAGTAGCACGCCGAGTGCGCGGCGCCCAGCAGCTCTTCGGGGTTCGTCTTGCCGCTCTCACCCTCCGAGCGCGCGGCCCACGTCACCGGGAACTCGGCGGCATCCGACGAATCCAGCGAGGTCGTGCCGTGCCCCTCCGTGAGCGAACCGAACCACAGGGTCGTTGCTTCGCTGGTGACAGCCATGAGCGTGCTCCTCTTGTCGCGGGCGGAATCACCTCAGCCTAAGCGGCGGGGCGACGGCGAACCAGTCCCGCGCGCACGAGAAGCACGTACAGCTGGCAGCCGAGGCAGTAGGCGAAGGCCGCGTTGAGGAAGGCCGCGACGAACGCGGCGGCGGCGGCCACCACGAGCGCACCGGGAACCCCGGCGAGGTGCAGCACCAGACCCGTCGCCGTGACAAGCAGGCCGACCAGCTGGGCGAATGTCGGGGGAGCGGGATCCTCCCGCTCGCTCGGCGGCCCGAGGCGCGGCGCGACCAGCCGGCGGAAGAGCACGCCGTAGGGGTGGCGCTGCACGCCCGCGACAGCCCCCCACGCGAAGAGCGCCACGAGGGCGGCGAGCAGCAGCGCGCCCGGCTCGGTCAGCCGCCCGAGCACCGAGCTCGAGAGCGGGCTCGTGAGGCCCAAGAGGATGACGACGAGCAGAAGGACCGAGGTCACGGCGGCGCCGAAGCGGGGGCCTCGCGCATCGATGAGCCGGGCATGCGCGTTCACGGGCGGCACGGGCGCGCTCATGCCGTCACCAGCGCACCGCGCGCCGCATCGACGGCGCGGCGCACCTCGTCGGGGCGGACTGCGCCGATGAGGCGCGACCGCACGCGGCCCTCCGCATCGAGCACGAGGGTCGTCGGAGTGGAGTAGACGGAGTGGCGCTGCGCGACGTCGGCATGGTCGGTCACGTCGAGCTCGCGGTGCGCGACCGACGCATCAGCGGTCGCGAGCGCGCCGAGCACGCGCCGCATGGCCACGCACGCCGAGCACACCGGGCTCGACAGCTGCACGAGCGTCACCGTGGCGCCGTCCACCGAGAGATCGTGCTCGTCGCCGCCGCAGCCGCTCGCCACCCGAGTGCTGCGCGCGCGCACCACGAAACCGAGGGCGGTAGCCCCGGCGAGCAGAAAGGCGATGACCACGAGGGCCGAGACGATATCCATGACTGTCGAAACTATGCAGAGGGTGCAGGTTATTCCCGAGTGTGACGCAGTGTGACGCCGTACTGCCCCGATAGGGTGACGAGCGTGACCGAGGCTGCCGACGACATCCAGTTCCGCTCCGATGTGACGGTCGAGCTCGTGCGCTCCGCCGCGCACGACTCCGACGTGCTGTTCGCCGCGCGCGTCTCGACGCAGGGCGAGCAGACGCTCGAGTCGGCGGCGAGCGGAGCCGAGGCGACCGACCGCGACCGCGGGCTCATCAACTACCTCATGCGCGACCGCCACGGCTCGCCCTTCGAGCACAACTCCTTCACCTTCTACGTGCAGGCGCCGATCTTCGTCTTCCGCGAGTTCATGCGCCACCGCATCGCCTCCTACAACGAGGAGTCGGGCCGCTACCGCGAGCTGCGCCCCGTGTTCTACGTTCCCGGCCCCGAGCGCAACCTCGTGCAGGTCGGCAAGCCTGGCGCGTACGAGTTTCTGCCCGGCACCCCGGAGCAGACCGCGCTCGTCGACCAGGAGGTGCGCGGCGTGTGCGAGGCGGCCTACGCCTCCTATCAGCGGATGCTCGCCGCGGGCATCGCGCGCGAAGTGGCCCGCGCGGTCCTCCCCGTGACGATCTACAGCTCCATGTACGTCACGATGAACGCTCGCTCGCTCATGAACTTCCTGTCGCTGCGCACCAAGCGCGAGGGCACGCACTTCCCCTCCTTCCCGCAGCGCGAGATCGAGATGGCGGCCGAGCAAATGGAGCAGCACTTCGCGCGCCTCATGCCGCTCACGTACGACACCTTCAACGCCAACGGCCGCGTCGCCCCCTAGTCCGCGCGTCCTGCCGGCTCAAGCCCTGCCGGCTCAAGCCCTGCCTGCTCCAGTCCTGCCTGCTCCAGTCCTGCCGGCTCCCGCCCGGCTGCTGCGCGGCGCCCGCCGGGCTACCTCGACTCCGATTGCAGGGTGCGGTCGACACGCCGCACGCGACGCATGTTGACCCGGCGCGCCGCTCGACTCCCGCGCTCGGCGTCGACCCCTCCCCAGCTACCCGAGCCCGCACGCGTCCCGCCGAGCTGCCGGGAGTGGCGCGGTGACTCCTGCCGAGCATCCACCCTGTGTCGATGCCGTCCCCGCACAACGCCCTCGCCGTTCTCGACGCGGTGCAGACGCACGGTGGGGTGGCCGCCACGGTCGAGCTTGCTCGCGCGGGACTGAGTCGAGACCGGCTCGCGAGCGCGGTTCGGCGCCGAGAGGTCGTGCGGCTCAGGCGCGGGGTGCTCGCGACACCGTCGCTGCCCGTCGACATCGCGCGCGCGGCGAGGGTCGGCGGGCGCCTCGCGCACACCTCGGCGCTCGACCGCCACGGCCTCTGGGTTCCGCCCGGCGCCGAGTCCCAGCTGTGCGTGGCGCTGCCGCCGCGGGTGCGCGCGTTCGACCCCGATCGAGCCGATGCGCCGCTCCCCGCCGCCGCTGCCGTGACGGTGCTCCGCGAGCGGTTCGTCGACGGCAGGTTCGGTGTCGCCCCGCTCGTGAGCGTGGTGCGCACGACCGCCGCGCTCGAGCGCGAGGAGTTCGCGATCGCCGTGCTCGACTCGGTGCTGCGGCGCACGGCGCTGACGCAGGCCGACCTGCACGGTGTGCTCGCCGATGCCCCTGCCGCGGTGCGCGCTCGTGTCGTACGCACCGACCCGCGTTCCGGCTCGGGCGCCGAGAGCGTGCTGCGCATCGCACTGGCGAGCGCGGGCATCCCGGTCGTCTCGCAGCCCCGCGTCGCGCTCACTGACCTGCAGCGCTGGGACTTCCTCGTGGGCGATCGTCTCGTCATCGAGGTCGACGGCGACGAGCACCACAGCACTCCGCGGCAGCGTCGCGCCGATCGCCGCCGAGACCTGGATGCGCATGCTCTCGGCTTCCTGCCGCTGCGGGTCGATGCGGCGGAGGTGCTCTACGACGTCGGGGCGGTGGTCGACGCTGTCGTGGCGGTCGTCGCGCGTGGGCATCATCTCGACTCGCATCGCAGTGCGGGCGCGCCACTCCGCTGGTGAGGCGCGACAGGCGGCGCCCTGCGGCAGGTCGGCGATCGGAGTCGAGGTGGCACAGGCAGCAGGTGCGGGATGCCCGGGGCCGCCCCGCGCGCGGCACCGACCCGCGCCGCGATAGCCTGGAGGGCGTGACTGAGACCCGCAACCCGTTCGGCCAAGTGCTCGTGGCGCTCGTCACGCCCATGACCGCCGACGGCGAGGTCGACTGGCCCGCGGTCGAGAAGCACATCGACCACGTGATCTCCGAGGGTGCGGACGGCATCGTCGTCACCGGCACGACCGGTGAGACGAGCACGCTCACCGACGCGGAGAAGGTTCGGCTGGTCGAGGTCGGCAAGTCCGTGAGCGGTGGCCGGGCATCCATCATCACGGGCGGCGGGTCGAACGAGACGGCGCACGCGATCGAGCTCTACAAGGCGAGCGCGAAGGCCGGCGCCGACGGCGCGATGGTCGTCACTCCCTACTACAACAAGCCCACGCAGGCGGGCGTGCTCACGCACTTCAGGATGATCGCTGACGCGACCGACCTGCCCGTGATCCTCTACGACATCCCGGGCCGGGCCGGCATCCCGATCCGCTACGAGACAATCCTGCGCGCCGCGAAGCACCCGAACATCCTCGCCGTGAAGGATGCGAAGGGCGACCTGAGCGAGGTGAGCCGCGTGCTCAACCAGACCGACCTCATGTACTTCGCGGGCGACGACGCCAACGCGCTGCCGACGCTCGCGATCGGCGGCACGGGCCTCATCGGCGTGACGGCGAACATCGCCCCGGCTCCGTACCGCGCCATCGTCGACGCGGTCAACGCCAACGACCTGGCGACAGCCACGCAGCAGCACCGCACGCTCGAGCCGCTCGTGCGCGCCATCATGACCCACGTGCCCGGCACGGTCGCGGCGAAGTACGTGCTGCACGGCCTCGGCCGCATCGGCTCGCCGCGCGTGCGGCTGCCGCTCGTGGGGCCTGAAGACCACGAGGCTGCGATCATCGAAGACGAGATGGCTCTCGTGCGCGATGTCGCCGGCGTCGACCTCGCGACGTTCCGCCCCGACCGCAACGCTGCGGCTGGCGGCGCCCTGCCGAAGGTCGCCGGCACCACCCGCTGACCTCCGCGTCAGCGCAGTTCGGCGCCACGCACATCACCACCGCACCACCGAACTACAGAGACTTCACCAGGGGGCTGACGGCCCCACACCGTGCCGACCGGCACTGAGACAGAGATGAGCCCCATGCCTTTGAACCTCTTCGACCCGCCCGCCCTCGAGCCCGGAACCCTGAGGATCATCCCCCTCGGCGGCGTGGGCGAGATCGGCCGCAACATGACCGTCTACGAGCTGAACGGCAAGCTGCTCGTCATCGACGCCGGCGTGCTCTTCCCCGAGGAGACCCAGCCGGGGGTCGACCTGATCCTGCCCGACTTCGGCCCCATCCGCGATCGGGTCGACGACATCCTCGGCGTCGTGCTGACGCACGGCCATGAAGACCACATCGGCGCCGTGCCGTACCTGCTGCGCATGCGGCAGGACATCCCGATTCTCGGCTCCCGGCTGACGCTCGCCTTCATCGAGGCGAAGTTGAAGGAGCACCGCATCCAGCCGTACACGCTCACCGTGCAGGAGGGCCAGGTCGAGAACCTGGGCCCGTTCAGTCTCGAGTTCATCGCCGTGAACCATTCGATTCCGGATGCTCTCGCCATCGTGGTGAGCACCGATGCCGGCACCGTTCTTCACACCGGAGACTTCAAGCTCGACCAGCTGCCGCTCGACGACCGCATCACCGATCTGCGGGCGATCGCCCGCTGGGGCGAGTCGGGCATCGACCTCGCGCTCACAGACTCGACGAACGCCGACGTGCCGGGCTTCACGGCGCTCGAGCGCGACATCGGGCCGGTGCTGGAGACGGTGATCGCGAAGGCCCCGCGCCGCGTGATCGTGGCGAGCTTCTCCAGCCACGTGCACCGCGTGCAGCAGGTGCTCGACGCGGCGCACGCGAACGGACGCCGCGTGGCGCTCATGGGCCGCAGCATGATCCGCAACATGACGATCGCGGCTGATCTGGGCTTCCTCGACGTGCCGGAGGACACCCTCATCGACGCGAAGAAGGCGGCGAACCTGCCCGACGACAAGATCGTCTACATGTCGACGGGCAGCCAGGGCGAGCCCATGGCGGTGCTGGCGCGGATGGCGAACCTGGAGCACCAGATCGAGGTGGGGGAGGGCGACACGGTCATCCTCGCCTCGAGTCTCATCCCCGGTAACGAGAACGCCGTCTACCGCGTCATCAACGGGCTCATGAAGCTCGGCGCGAAGGTCGTGCACAAGGGCACGGCGCGCGTGCACGTCTCGGGTCACGCGTCGGCGGGCGAGCTCATGTACTTCTACAACATCCTGCAGCCGCGCCACGTCATGCCGGTGCACGGCGAGCAGCGCCACCTCGTCGCGAACGCGCAGATCGCGATCGACACGGGCGTGCCCGAGAAGAACGTGCTGCTCACCGAGGACGGCACGGTCGTCGACCTCAAGGACGGCGTCGCGTCGATCGTCGGGCAGCTAGACATCGGCTTCGTGTACGTCGACGGCTCGACGGTCGGCGAGATCACCGACGCAGATCTCAAAGACCGCCGCATCCTCGCCGAGGAGGGTTTCATCTCCATCTTCGTGGCCGTGGATGCTCAGACCGGCAAGGTCGTCGTCGGCCCCGAGATCCACGCTCGCGGGTTCGCACCCGACGAGGCGATCTTCGAAGACGTCAAGCCGCAGATCATCAAGGCGCTCACGGATGCCGCCGAGAACGGCACGCGCGACAGTCACGCCTTCAGCCAGGCGATCCGCCGGGTCGTCGGCCGCTGGGTAAACACCCAGAACCGCCGCCGCCCGATTATCTTGCCGGTAGTTATCGAGGCGTAGCCACGATCACCCGTGACAGCGCTGGATGCGGCGCCTCGTGGCGGCGCCGGCGAGGCGTAGCCTCGATCACCCGTG
>NZ_JAVKCK010000005.1:0-65799 GCF_040286215.1 Microcella sp. | reverse complement strand
GTCGGCGACGCACCCGGCGGCCTCCGCGGCCGCGCCGCGCGCCGCCGCGTCAGCCCCTCGCCCCGCGCCGGAGCAGTCCGCCCCGGAGGCGACAGCGCCCGCCGACTCCGCTGCAGCGTCGGCACCGTCCGCCCCCGTGGGTGAGGAGCCCGCGGCGCAGCCCGCCGCCGAGCCGTTGAGTCTCGAGCGCATCGTGGCCGCCTGGCCGGCGATCCTTGCCCGGGTCGAGACGATTCGTCGCAACTCGTGGACGGTCGTCTACACGGCCACGCCCGTAGCCCTCGACGACGACGTGCTGACCCTCTCGTTCACGGCCGAACGCGAGGCGGCGAGCTTCAAGGAGCGCACGTCGCCCGCCGACAGCGTGAGCGAGCACCTGCGCACCGCGATTCAGGGCGAGCTCGGCCACCGTGTGAAGTACCGCGTGCGCATCGACCCGCCCGCCCGCTCGTCGAGCGCTCCCGAGCCTGCGACGAGCCCCGCCTCCGACCCCCCGGCGGATCCCCCCGCGGACCCCGAGCCGGCCCCGCCGTCAGCCCCCCCTCCGACGCCGCGCACCACAACGTCCCACGGCGCATCGCCGCAGACGACCTCCTCCGTCACCGACTGGTCGGTCGCGGCGATCCCCGGCTCCCCGCCGCGCGATGCAGCGCCCGCGGACAGCTCCGGCGCGCCTGACCAGGAGTCGCAGGATACCCCCGCCGCAGCCCCTGCCCCCGCGGCGGCCCGGCCCGCGCCCGTCTCCGAGGTCGGTGGCAAGCAACGCTACGGCGAGTCGGTCGTGCGCGAGGTGCTCGGCGCGCGCTTCCTCTCGGAGGAGGTGCTCGAGCCCGCGGTGAGCCTTGTCGGAGCATCCGAGACGGGCACGGACGTCACCGCGGGAGTCGGCGCTCCGCCCGCTTCCCCCGTGCCGTCCAGACACGACCCCGACCAGCCGAGCGATGACGACGCCCCGCCCGAGTACTACCCCGACGAACCCCGAGACGAGTAAGCGTGTACGACGGCATCATCCAAGACCTCATCGACGAGTTCGGGCGCCTGCCCGGCATCGGCCCGAAGTCGGCGCAGCGGATCGCCTTCCACATTCTTCAGACCGAGTCATTCGATGTCGCGAAGCTCGCGCAGCTGCTCGTCGACGTGCGCGAGAAGGTGCGGTTCTGCGAGATCTGCGGCAACGTCGCGGAGGAGGCCCAGTGCTCCATCTGCCGCGACGTGCGGCGCAACCCGGCGTCGATCTGCGTCGTCGAGGAGGCGAAGGACGTGGTCGCGATCGAGCGCACCCGCGAGTTCCGCGGCCTCTACCACGTGCTCGGCGGGGCGATCAGCCCCATCGACGGCATCGGCCCCGATGACCTGCGCATTGGCTCTCTGCTGACCCGCCTGCAGGACGGCACGGTGACGGAGGTCATCATCGCGACCGATCCGAACCTCGAGGGCGAAGCCACCGCTACCTACCTGACGCGCCTGCTCGTGCAGCCGGGCCTGCGCGTCTCCCGCCTCGCGAGCGGCCTGCCGGTCGGCGGCGACCTCGAGTACGCCGACGAGGTCACCCTCGGTCGCGCCTTCGAGGGGCGCCGCACCGTCGAGCGCTGAACGCCCGCCGCGGTCGCGCACCGCGGCGGGCGACGCGCGCATTCCGCAGGCCGCATGGGGCGGCGCTAGACTCGACACCCGGGTTCGTGCTGCGCCGCACGTCCTGACGATGCGCTCGAGCCGCGCATCCTGCCGCCCGCCGCCCCCGCCTTCCAGGAGTTCCTTCCGTGAGTCTCATCGTGCAGAAGTTCGGCGGCTCCTCCGTCGCGGACGCGGAGAGCATCAAGCGGGTGGCGAAGCGCATCGTCGAGACCCGCAAGGCGGGCAACGAGGTCGTCGTCGCGGTGAGCGCGATGGGCGACACGACCGACGAGCTCATCGACCTCGCTCACGAGGTGGCGCCCATTCCCGACCCACGCGAGATGGACATGCTGCTGACCACCGGCGAGCGCATCTCGATGGCGCTGCTGGCGATGGCGATCAAGAGCATGGGCTACGAGGCACGGTCGTACACGGGCAGCCAGGCGGGCATGATCACGGATGCTCAGCACGGGCAGGCGCGCATCGTCGACGTCACCCCTGTGCGCGTGCGCGAGGCGCTCGACGACGGTGCGATCGCGATCGTGGCCGGTTTCCAAGGCTTCAACCGCGACAGCCGTGACATCACGACGCTCGGCCGAGGCGGCAGCGACACCACCGCCGTCGCGCTCGCCGCGGCGCTTCAGGCCGACGTGTGCGAGATCTACACCGATGTCGACGGCGTGTTCACGGCCGACCCGCGCATCGTCGCCCTCGCCCGCAAGGTCGACCGCGTCACGAGCGAGGAGATGCTCGAGCTCGCCGCCGCAGGCGCAAAGGTGCTGCACATCCGCGCCGTCGAGTACGCACGCCGGCACGGTGTCACCCTGCACGTGCGCTCGTCCTTCACGCCCGCAGAGGGTACGTACGTCATCACCCCGAGAGAGGGAGAAGAAGTGGAAGAGCCCATCATCACGGGAGTGGCCGGCGACCTCACCGAGGCGAAGATCACAGTCGTCGGCGTTCCCGACACTCCCGGCATGGCCGCCGACATCTTCACGACCGTCGCGAAGACGGGCGCGAACATCGACATGATCGTGCAGAACGTCTCCGCTGCCGCGACCGGCCGCACCGACATCAGCTTCACCCTGCCCAAGTCCGACGGCGAGAAGGTGCTCACCGCGCTGCGGGCCGAGCAGGAGGACTACGGATTCGAGTCGCTGCAGTACGACGACCAGATCGGCAAGCTCTCCGTCGTCGGCGGCGGTATGCGCACGAGCGCGGGAGTCTCGGCTCAGCTCTTCACGGCGCTCAAGGATGCCGGCATCAACATGGAGATGATCAGCACCTCCGAGATCCGCATCTCCGTCGTCACGCGCGCTGACATCCTGCATCACGCGGTGCGCATCGTGCACACCGCGTTCGGCCTCGACGGCGACGCCGAGGCGACCGTCTACGCCGGCACCGGGCGCTAGCGGCGACCCGCCGCCACCGGCCCGCGCGAAGCCGCCAACCTCGTTCAGCGACCCCTCACCCCCCGTTAGGCTTAACCGTCATGAGCCCCACCCCCGTGCACCTCGGCGTCGTCGGCGCCACCGGACAGGTCGGCGCCGTCGTGCGCCAGCTTCTCGTCGACCGCGCCTTCCCGCTCGCGAGCATCCGCTTCTTCGCCAGCGCTCGCAGCGCGGGCACGACCATCGACTTCGACGGCGCGCCCATCACGGTCGAGGATGCCGCGACGGCCGACCCGAGCGGGCTCGATATCGCGATCTTCAGCGCGGGCGCGACGACGAGCAAGGCCCAGGCGCCGCGCTTCGCCGCCGCGGGCGTCACGGTCATCGACAACTCCTCCGGCTGGCGGATGGATCCGGACGTGCCGCTCGTCGTGAGCGAGGTCAACCCGCACGCCATCGATCAGGCGGTCACGGGCATCATCGCGAACCCGAACTGCACGACGATGGCGGCCATGCCCGTGCTCAAGGTGCTCGACGCCGAGGCCGGCCTGCAGCGCCTCATCGTCAGCACCTACCAGGCGGTCTCCGGCGCCGGACTCGCCGGAGGCGAGGAGCTGCTCGAGCAGGCGAGCGCCGCGGTCGCCCAGGACGCCATCGGGCTCGTGCACGACGGCCGCGCCGTGGACTTCCCGGCGGGGGAGAAGTTCCCCACGACGATCGCCTTCAACGTCATCCCCCAGGCCGGCAGCGTCGTCGACGACGGGCTCGGCGAGACCGATGAAGAGAAGAAGCTGCGTAACGAGAGCCGCAAGATCCTCGAGCTGCCCGACCTGCTCGTGAGCGGCTTGTGCGTGCGCGTACCCGTCTTCACCGGGCACTCCCTGGCGATCAATGCCGAGTTCGCGCGGCCGCTCAGCCCCGAGCGCGCCCGCGAGCTGCTCGCGACCGCGCCCGGCGTCCAGCTCGCTGATGTGCCGACCCCGCTCGACGCGGCCGGCACTGACCCGAGCCTCGTGGGGCGCATCCGCGCTGACGAGGGCGTACCCGAGGGCCGCGGTCTCGCGCTGTTCATCAGCAACGACAACCTGCGCAAGGGCGCGGCCCTCAACGCGGTGCAGATCGCCGAACTGGTCGCGGCGAAGCGATAGCCGCCGTGGCGGGGAGCGACGCCCGGCCGTCGGCCGTCGGCAGCTATGCGGCCATCGGTGACAGCTTCACCGAGGGCATGGGCGACGAGCGCCCCGACGGCACGCCGCGCGGCTGGGCCGATCTCGTCGCGGCGGCGCTCGCTCACGCTGCAGGCGCGCCGATCGGCTACGCGAACCTCGCCATTCGCGGTCGTTTGCTGGCCCCCATCCTCGACGAGCAGCTGCCCGCCGCGATGGCGCTGCGCCCTCAGTTGCTGAGCATCAACGGCGGCGGCAACGACATCCTGCGCCCCCGTGTCTCGATCGCCGCGGTCGCCGATCGTCTGGTGACGGCGGCGCTCGAGGCGCGGGATGCGGGCATCCGCACGGTGGTCGTGAGCGGCGGCAACCCCACGCGTCACCTGCCGCTCGGGGCGGCCTTCGAGAAGCGAGGGGATGCTCTCGCCGAGGCTGTGCGCAGCCGCCTGGCGGGCACGGGGGTGGTCTTCGTCGACAACTGGTTCGACCCCCGCCTGCCGCAGCTGCACTACTGGTCGATCGACCGGCTGCACCTGAACGCTCGCGGCCACACGATCGCCGCGAGCAACGTGCTCGCGGCCCTCGAGGTGCCCATCGCGGGAGCGGACGCGGCATCGGGCGCGCCGGACGTCGACCTCGACATCGAACGCCCTCGCACGGCCGAGTACTGGCGTCGGTACGTGCTGCCGTGGATCGGCCGCCGACTCACGGGCCGCTCCTCCGGCGATTCCCGCGAGCCGAAGCGCCCGCACCTCGAGCCTGTCGTGCCGGAAGACCTGTGAGGCCGGCACGGCGAGCGCGGCACGGCCAACCCTCAGCGCTGCGGCGTCGAATAGTGGTCATGCCCCGTCATCCCGCCCTGCTCACCGCCGCCGTCGCGCTCGCCACGGCGGGCCTCGTGGCCTGCGCCTCGCCGACGCCCGCCGCCGGGCCGGGCGCCACGGGCGACGGCCCCGTCGTCGCGTTCTATGGCGACTCGTACACGCTCGGCACGGGTGCGAGCGACCCGAGCCTGCGCTGGTCGACGCGCATCAGCGAGAGCCGCGGCTGGGTGGAGGTGAACCCGAGCGTCAACGGTCTCGGCTTCATCAACAACCGCGAGCGCTTCGGCGAGGGCGACCTGCCGAGCATGATCATCCAGGCCGACCCCGACATCGTGTTCGTCACGATGGGCCTCAACGACAACTTCAGTTTCCCCTTCGCGGCCGACGCGATCGAGGCGCAGATCGACGCCGATCTGCGCCGACTCACCGAGGCGCTGCCGGAGGCCCGGTTCATCGTCGTCGAGCCCTTCTGGTACACGAGCGAGCGACCGCCGTCGGTGCCGATCATCATCGACTGGGTTCGGGATGCGGCCGAGCGGTACGGGGCCGACTACATCCCCGACGCCTCCACCTGGATCCAGGGACGGGAGGGCGAGATGGCCGCCGACGGCCTGCACCCGAACGACGAGGGCTACGCGGAGATGGCGCGCCTCATGGATGCCGCGCTGCTCGAGCTCGGCCTCTAGACCGTCGGGGGAGCGTCGTCGCCCGGTTCGGGAGACTCGCCGCGCTCCCGCCGCTGCGCGCGCACGGCGCGGACAGCGAGCTGCCCGGCGACGAGCACGAGCAGGGAGCCGAACAGGATGCCCGAGAGGGCTGGCGGCACGAGGAAGGCGAGCGCGACGCCGCCCTGCGAGGCGAGAACGGCGGCGATGCCGACGATGAGCCCCTGCCGAACATCCACGAGGCCCGCGCGCAGGTTGGGGATCGTGCCCGAGACGGCGGCGGGAATCATGGCGGCGAGAGAGGTTCCTTTCGCGGCGAGGTCGCCCATGCCGAACAGGGCGATGAGCACAGGCACGGCGATGATGCCTCCGCCGATGCCGAACATGCCAGCCGCGACGCCCATGACGATGCCGAGCAGCAGCAGTCCTCCCGCGACGAGCGGGGCGAGGGCGAGGTCGCTGCCGCGCTCGGGCTCGACGAGGATCAGCCGGGCTGCGGCGACGAGCATCCCGACGATGAAGGCCCATCGCAGCCACGCGATCGGCAGTGCGCGCAGCAGGTAGGCGCCCAGTGGCGCGCCCGCAAAGGCGCCGGCGCCGACGAGCGCGGCGGCGACGAGGTCGAGCTCACCCGCGATGCCGTAGGTGGTCGCGCCCGCGACGGCGGTGGGCACGATCGCGACGAGCGACGTCGCCGCGGCCTGCCGCTGATCCATGCGCGCCCACAGCATGAGCAGTGGCACCATGATGATGCCTCCGCCGACCCCGAACATGCCGGCAAGAACTCCGCCCATTGCTCCGGTCGCAAGAAGGGGCAGAATCACGCCCGCCAGCCTAGACCCGGCCCGGCGGCCGCTCGGCAGGGTGAGAGTAAACTGGCGCGTGTGACTGATCACATCGACGTTGCCCTGATCGGCGGCGGCATCATGAGCGCCACGCTCGGCACCATGCTGCAGCAGCTCGAGCCCGAGTGGGATATCCGCATTTACGAGCGGCTGGGCGACGTCGCCCGCGAGAGCTCGAACCCCTGGAACAATGCGGGCACCGGCCATGCCGCGCTGTGCGAGCTCAACTACACGCCCGAGAAGCCCGACGGCTCGATCGACATCACCAACGCGGTCAAGGTCAACGAGCAGTTCCAGGTCTCGCGGCAATTCTGGTCATACCTGGTGCACGAGGGCCGCCTGCCTGACCCGAGCGCGTTTCTCAGCGCGACGCCCCACATGAGCATGGTGTGGGGGCGCGACAACGTCGAGTACCTGCGCAAGCGGTACGAGGCGCTGCGCGACCACCCGCTGTTCGCGGGGCTCGAGTTCAGCGAGGATCCCGCGGTGATCCGTCGTTGGGCGCCCCTCACGATCCCCGGGCGCTCGAAGACCCAGCCCGTCGCGGCCACCTGGATCGCGGCCGGCACCGACGTGGACTTCGGGGCCCTCACCCGGATGCTGATCGATGGTCTCGTCGACGGTGGAGCGCAGCTGCACCTCGAGCACAGGGTCAGCGGCATCTCGCGTCACCGTGATGGCGGCTGGCTGTTGAAGATGCGGCACGAGGTCGGCTTCACGCCGCTCGAGGTGCGCGCGAAGTTCGTCTTCGTGGGGGCAGGGGGGCACGCGCTCCCGCTGCTGCAGAAGTCGGGCATCCCCGAGATCCGCGGGTTCGGCGGGTTCCCGGTGAGCGGCCAGTGGTTGCGCACCGACAACCCCAAGGTCGTCGCGCAGCACAGCGCGAAGGTGTACGGCAAGGCTTCCGTGGGCGCGCCGCCCATGTCGGTGCCGCACCTCGACACGCGCGTGGTCGACGGCGAGACGAGCCTGCTGTTCGGACCGTACGCCGGCTTCACGCCCAAGTTCCTCAAGACGGGCTCGTGGTTCGACCTGTTCGGGTCGATCCGATGGCACAACCTCATCCCCATGATGCAGGTGGGCCTGCGCAACCTCGACCTTCTCAAGTACCTCATCGGCGAGCTGCTCGCGAGCCGCGCCGACAAGGAGGAATCGCTGCGCGCCTTCTACCCGAATGCGCGCGGGGAGGACTGGTATGAGCTCACGGCTGGCCAGCGCGTGCAGATCATCAAGAAGGATCCGCAGAAGGGCGGCGTGCTGCAGTTCGGCACGGAGGTCGTCGCCGCGGCCGACGGCTCGATCGCGGGCCTGCTCGGCGCCTCACCGGGCGCGTCGACGGCCGCGCCGATCATGCTCGATGTGCTCGAGCGCTGCTTCCCCGACAAGATGGACGCCTGGCGACCGCGGCTGCGACGCATGGTGCCGTCCTACGGCTCGACGGTCTCGGCCGATCCGGCGCTGGCCGAGAAGCTGCTCACCGAGACGGCGGCAGCGCTCGCGATCGCCCGCTAGTTGCGGGTCGCGCCGTCCGAAGCGGAGACGACGAAGGTGTCGGGCTGCCCGTAGGCGTGCTCGCCGAACGCGTTGTCGACGGCGACCTGGATGCGAGAGAGGTCGCCGACGCGCACGAGGGCGATCGCGGACCCGCCGAACCCGCCGCCCGTCATCCGAGCCCCGAGCGCTCCGGCGCCCACGGCGGTCTCGACGGCGAGGTCGAGCTCGGGCACCGAGATCTCGAAGTCGTCGCGCATGCTGCGGTGCGAGGCATCCAGCAGCTCTCCGATGCCGGTTGCGCCCTGAGTGCGCAGCACGGCGACCGTGTCGAGCACGCGCTGATTCTCGGTCACCACATGCCGCACGCGTCGGAAGGTGACGTCATCGAGCAGCCGCTGCGCGCGCGGCAGCTCGTCGACGGTCACGTCACGCAGCGAGGATGCGCCCAGCGCCGCGGCCCCGCGCTCGCACGCGGCGCGGCGCTCGCCGTACCCCCCGGTGGCGTGAGCGTGCTTCACCCCGGTGTCGATGACGAGAATCGCGAGGCCCGCCTCGTCGAGCCCGAGCGGCACGAGCTCGCTGTCGAGGGTGCGGCAATCGAGGAACACCGCGTGGTCGGCAGCGCCGAGCAGCGACGCCGACTGGTCCATGATGCCCGTGGGGGCGCCGACGGCCACGTTCTCGGCACGCTGGCCGATGCTGGCGAGCGCGGGGCGGTCGAGCCCGAGCCTCCACACGTCGTTGAGGGCGAGGCCCACGGAGCACTCGATCGCCGCGGAGGAGGAGAGTCCTGCGCCAACGGGAACGTCGGAGTCGATGAAGAGGTCGAGCCCCGGCACGGCCGAGAGGTCGGCGCCAGACTCACCGAGCGCCCACGCGACGCCGAGCGGGTAGGCGGACCAGCCGCCGAGCGCACCAGGTGCCGGCACCGCGCCGTCGGCACCGGCCAGCAGCTCGTCGAGCGGGATCTCGACCGCCTCATCGGCGAACGTGCTCGCGATGCGCAGCGTGCGGTCCTCGCGCACTCCGAGCGCCACGAGGGTGCGGCGGTCGATCGCGAAGGGCAGCACGAAGCCCTCGTTGTAGTCGGTGTGCTCGCCGATGAGGTTCACGCGGCCCGGAGCCGACCACAGGCCGTCCGAGGCACGGCCGAAGACGGCTTCGAATCCCGCGCGGGCGTCGTCGCGGATGTCAGTCATGCACCTTCTCGATTCCGGAGCGGAGGAACTCGGCCTGCGCCTCGGGGGCGACGTCGACGATGAAGGCGCCCATCGCCGCCTCCGAGCCGGCCAAGTACTTCAGTTTGTCAGCGGAGCGCCTCGGACTCGTCACCTGCAGCATGAGCCGCACGGCCTCCCGGCCGACGTGAACGGGCGCCTGATGCCACGCGGCGATGTACGGGGTCGGGGTCGGGTAGAGCGCGTCGAGGCCGCGCAGCAGTCGGCGGTAGAACGGGGCCAGCTCGTCCTTCTCCTCCTCCGTCAGGGCCGCGATGTCGGGAACGTGCCGGTGAGGGAGCACGTGGATCTCGATCGGCCATCGGGCCGCGAAGGGAACGTACGCCGTGAAGTGCTCGCCCTGCAGCAGGACGCGCGGTCCGGCCTGCTCTCGCTCAAGGATGCGCGCGAAGAGATCATCCCCCTGGGCGTCGATCGCCCGCAGCAGGGCGGTCGTGCGCGGCGTCACGAAGGGGTAGGCGTAGATCTGACCGTGCGGGTGCGGGAGGGTCACCCCGATCTCTTCACCGCGATTCTCGAAGGGGAACACCTGCTGAATGCCGGGCATCCCGCTCAGCGCCTCGGTGCGCTGCGCCCACGCCTCGACCACGGTGCGTGCCCGACTGACTGTCTGCGAGCCGAACGAGCCCTCGTGCTCGGGCGAGAAGCACACGACCTCGCAGCGGCCGACGCTCGTGCGCGAGCGCTCGAGACCGATCTCGGCGAGGTCGGCGAGATCACGGGGAGCGTTCTCGTCCTCGAGCGCGGGCCCGAAGCTGGGGGAGCGGTTCTCGAACACGGCCACGTCGTAGAGCGCCGGAACCTCGCTCGGGTTCGCGGGAGTCTGCGGAGCCAGCGGGTCCTGGTCGGCGGGGGGTAGGAAGACCCGGTTCTGACGGTTGCTGGCAATGGAGATCCACTCGCCCGTCAAGGGGTCCTGCCGCATGCTTGCGGTCGCGGGACGAGGGTCGAGGGTGCGGGCGTCGACGGAGCGCTCCGAGCCGAGCGTCGTGTCGGCGTCGTCGACGTAGATGAGCTCGCGGCCGTCGGCGAGACGTGTGGTGCGGAAGGTGATGGGCACCTGCCGAGCCTAGAACGGATCGTTTACGCTTGTGCAAGTAGAGCCTTTTCGATATCGACAGAAATCGAAGACGGCGGTCGCCAGCTGCCGAGCACGTCGCTGTCATCCGGCGAGAAGAGGAGCAAGACGAGGATGCCCATGGCCGACTCGGCCGCCGCCCGACGGGAGCGCATCGCCGCCGAGGTGTCACGACGCGGCTTCGCTCGCGTGACCGACCTCGCGCGTCTCGCCCGCGTGAGCGAGGTCACCGTGCGCACCGACCTCGCGGCGCTCGAGGCGGAGGGCCGTGTCACGCGCGTGCACGGTGGCGCCATGCCGCGCGGCCTCGTGACCGCGCGCGAGTCGAGCTTGGAGCAGTCGACTGTCCGCGCAAGCCGCGTCAAGCGCGCGATCGCCGTCGAGGCTGCCTCTCGCGTGCGATCGGGGGAGAGCCTGCTGCTCGACGTCGGCTCGACCACACTCGCCGTGGCCCAAGCGCTCGCCGACCGGCGCGAGCTCACCGAGCTCGTCGTCATCACCAACGGGCTCGCGATCGCCCTCGCGCTCGAGCCGGCCATCCCGCGATTCACCGTCGTCGTCACCGGCGGCACTCTGCGCTCGCTGCAGCACTCCCTGGTGAATCCGCTGGCGACGAGCCTGCTCGACGAGGTGCGGGCCGACACGGCGATTCTCGGGGCGACGGGCGTGCACGCCGAGCACGGCGTCACCAATGTCAACCTGCCGGAAGCGGAGGTCAAGCGGCGCATGGTGGCGGCGTCGACCCGCCGCATCCTCGTCGCCGACTCCTCGAAGCTCGGGCAGGTGCACCTCGGTCGCGTGGCGACGGTCCAGCAGCTCGACGCGCTCATCACGGACGCCGATGCCGCGCAAGAGCATCTGGACGCGCTGCGCTCGACGGGCCTCGATGTGACCACCGCGCCGACGGCAGGCCTCGTAGTCTGAGGTCATGAGCCCCTCTGCGCCCGTCGCTCCCGCCCCTCCGACCGGCGAGCAGTTCGCCCTGCACCACGATGGCGCCCACGGCCCGGTCGAGGCGACGATCGTGCAGGTCGCGGCGGGCCTGCGCCAGCTCTCGGTGGACGGTCACGACCTGGTGCAGGGATACGCGGAGACCTCGACGCCCCCCTTCGCGACGGGTATCGTGCTCGTGCCGTGGCCCAACCGGGTGCGTGACGGCCGCTGGACCCACGACGGTCGCGAGCTGCAGCTCGACATCACCGAGGTGGACAAGAGCAACGCGATCCACGGGCTGCTGCGCAACACCTCCTACCAGGTCGTGGAGCGCACGGCCGACGCGATCACTCTCGGTGCGTCCGTCGTGCCGCAGCACGGCTACCCCTTCCATCTCGTCACCACGGTCGAGTACCGCCTCACAGGCAATGGCATCCGTGTCGAGCACGGCGTCACGAATGTCGGGGCCGACGCCGCTCCGTACGCGGTGGGCGCCCACCCTTTCCTCCGCGTGGGCGATCACCCGGTCGACTCCCTCACCATCACCGCGCGCACCGCCGAGCATGTGGCCGTGGATGCTCGCCTCAACCCCCTCGCGCTCGAGGCGGTCGCGGGCAGCGCTCTGGATCTCTCCTCGGGGCGCCGCGTGGCCGACCTCGAGCTCGACGATGCCTGGCGCGTCGAGCCGGACGCCGACGGCGTCATCCGCACGATCCTCAGTGCGGGGGACGGCACCGAGACCGAGCTCTGGCAAGAGAGCGAGTGGCGATGGCTGCAGGTCTTCATCACGCGCTCGTACCCGACGAGCGACGGGCCCGTGACGGCGATCGCCGTCGAGCCCATGACGGCACCGGCCGGCGCGCTGGTCTCGGGTGACGGACTGCGCTGGCTCGCCCCTGGTGAGTCGTGGAGCGGCTGCTGGGGTATCTGCCGCCCGGCGTAGCGGCCCTTCGGGCCCCGCTCTGTTGCTCTTGGGAACACAGTGAGAGGCCCCTTCTCGCTCCTTCGCCGCACATCTGGCCGTCCCGCAGAGCACGCGTTCTGCTAAGGGTTACATTCCGGTCACTTTCCTCCCAGGGGTGTACAGGGTGTGTTCTGTGTGTTTACACTGGCAGGAGAACGAGGACGTTCGACTGACCAATGGAGGTTGACACCGTGACGAGCGAGTCAGCGCAGACCGTGATCGAGGCATCCGGCATCGTCAAGCGATTCGGTGGAGCCGTCGCGGTCGACGGCGTCAGCGTCTCCGTCGCCGAAGGCGAGATCCACGCCGTCGTCGGTGAGAACGGTGCGGGCAAGTCCACCCTCATGCGCATTCTCGCGGGCATCCTCACTCCCGACTCCGGCACCGTGTCCGTCGGCGGCAAGCGCATCGACGGCGGCGCCAAGGCCGCGCTCGACGCCGGCGTCGCTCTCGTCCACCAGGAGCTGAGCCTGGTTCCCGAGATGACTGTGGCCGAGAACATCATGCTCGGCTCCCCGCCCACGGCGGCGGGCTTCACGAAGACCAAGGAGCTCAAGCGCATCGCCGCCGAGGCTCTCGAGGAGATCGGCGTGAGCGTCGACCTCGACGAGCCCATCGCTCGCCTCTCGGTCTCCCTCCGCCAGTTCGTCGAGATCGCGCGAGCCGTTGCCCGCTCGCCGCGCGTGCTCAGCCTCGACGAGCCGACCGCGACCCTGACACCGGCGGAGACCGACTACCTGCTGCGCATGCTGCAGCGCCTGGCCGCCAAGGGCATGGCCATCATCTACATCTCGCACCGCATCCCCGAGGTGTTCAGCATCTGCACGGAGGTGACGATTCTGCGCGACGGGCAGCTGGTCGAGACCACCGCAATCAGCGAGACGACGCCGAGCGCCGTGATCGACGCCATGGTCGGCCGCGAGCTCAAGCTCGACCTCGAGGTCAGCCGCGATGCACACCCCGGCGAGGTCGTGCTCTCGGCCACCGGCATCCGCGCGCCCGGCGTCCACGACGTCGACCTCACGGTGCGTGCCGGCGAGATCGTCGGCCTCGGCGGCCTCGTAGGTGCAGGTCGCACGGAGCTCGTGCGGGCCATCGTCGGCGCGGACCCGCGCACCGCCGGCCACGTCACCATGACGGTCGACGGAAAGACCAGTTCGATCGGCGGCTACCAGTCCGCGGTGAAGGCCGGCATCGGCTACGTGCCGGAGGAGCGTCGCACCGACGGCCTCGCGCTGACGATGACCGTCGCCGACAATGTCGCGCTGCCGAACCGAGCGGCCCTGTCCAGGGCCGGGGTGCTCTCGTTCGGCGCGATCACCCGCTTTGTGCGTCACCTCGCCGACGTCGTCGGGCTGCGCCCGCCCGAGATTCAGCGCGAGGTGGGGCAGTACTCGGGCGGCAACCAGCAGAAGGTCGTCATCGCGAAGTGGCTCGGTCGCAAGCCCAAGCTCATCATCCTCGACGAGCCCACGCGCGGCGTCGACGTCGGCGCGAAGGCCGAGATCCACCGCCTCGTGCGAGAGCTGGCAGACGAGGGAGCTGCGGTGCTCGTCGTGAGTTCCGACCTCCCCGAACTGCTCGAGCTCTCCGACGTCATCCACGTCGTGCGCGACGGCCGCATCCAGGGCACGCTGCCGCGTGCCGAAGCAGACGAGAAGACCGTGATGTCCTTGGCATCCGGCGAGACGATGGTGAGTGCCTGATGGCGACGAAAGAGAGTCTGACCGAGGCGATCGCCGTCGCCGGATCCGGCGCCGGCGGCATCGAGAAGAAGAAGTTCAGCCCCCTGCTGTGGATCGCTGAGAACGGCGTCATCGTCTTCACCGCGGCGCTCATCCTCTTTGCGGTGATCTTCGTCAACGGCTTCGCGTCCCTGCCGAACATCACCGACGTCTTCTACCGTGCCGCTCCGATCGGCATTGTCGCCGTGGGCATGACGTTCGTCGTCATCAGCGCCAACTACCTCGATCTCTCCGTAGTCGCCCAGGTCGCGACCTCGGCGGTCATCTTCATCGGCATCAGCAATCTCTACGGTTTGCTCGCCGGACTGCTCGTGGCCACCCTGGTGGCGATGCTGTACGGAATCGTGAACGGTGTCGCGGTCGGCTTCTTCAAGGCCAACGCCGTGATCGTCACGCTGTCGACGACCTTCATCGGCCTCGGCATTCTGCGCTGGCTCTCCGGCGGCAGCATCTTCTTCGGGCCCGAAGACGGCCCCATCCGGGCGTTCGGCCAGGCCCGTCTCGGCCCCATTCCCGCCTCCGCCCTTCTCCTCATCATCATCACGCTCATCCTGTGGTTCGTGCTCAACCGCACCACCTTCGGTTTCGCGGTGCGCGCCTACGGCTCCAACAAGGAGGCGACCCGTCTCGCCGGCGTCAACACCACGCTCGTCGTCATCGGCGCTTTCGTCATCACCGCCCTCGCCGCCATGATCGGCGGCTTCGCCCTCGCGGCTTTCTCCAACACGGCCGTGTCGTCCATGTCGGACGGCTACGAGTTCCGGGCGCTCGCGGCGATCATCATCGGCGGCACGAGCGTCTTCGGCGGCAAAGGCAGCGTGTTGCGCACGCTGCTCGGCGTCATCTTCGTGAGCGTGCTCACGAACATCCTCGTCCTCTCCGGTATCGGATTCGGATTCCAGCAGATGGCCATCGGCGCACTCATCGTGGTCGCGGTCTCTGTCGATGCTCTCGCGCGAAGGGCGGCCAAGAAATGAGCCAGCACACCGATCACTCGACGGGCGCATCCCCCGCGCCGGAGGCGACCCCGCAGACCATGCAGCTCGGCGCCGCGCGCGGCGGGTTCCTCAGCCAGCTGCGCGTCACGCTCGCACGGCGCACCGAGGGCCGTGGGCTCGCGCTCCTCACCGTCGTGGTCATCGCGGCGGCGATCCTGGAGCCCGTCGTGTTCACCTCCTACCAGGTCACGCTCGGTCGCGTCGCCCTCATCGGACTCGTGGCGCTCGGCCTCACCGCCGTCATTCTCATGGGCGAGTTGGACCTCAGCGTGGCGAGCACGCTCGCGGTCTCCGGAGTCGTCATGGCGAGCATCCCTGACATCTGGCTCGGGGTGCTCGCGGCACTCGCGACGGGCCTGATCATCGGCGCGATCAACGCCTTCTTCGTCGTCGTCGTCGGCATCAACTCCTTCATCGCCACACTCGGCATGCTCTTTGCGCTCCGAGGGCTGGCCTTCGTGCTCTCTGACGAAGAGCCCGTGCGGCTGAGCAACATCGATGCCGGCATCGCCTTCGGCACTCCGCTGCTCGGGCCGCTCACCCCCCGTGTGCTGCTCTTCATCGCCGCCTTCATCGCCCTGCAGATCTTCCTCAGCCGCGTCAAGGCGGGGCGCGAGTTCTACGCGGTCGGCGGCAACCGCCAGGCCGCGATGGATGCCGGCATCCCGGTGCGTCGCCGCATCTTCACGGGCTTCATGATCTCGGGCTTCGTCGCTGCTCTCGCGGGCGTCATCAACACCCTCGAGCGCACCGCCGCCGACCCCACGGCCGGCTCGACCGTGCTCCTCGCAAGCTTCGCCGCAGCGATCATCGGAGGCGTGCTGCTCAACGGCGGCCGCGGCTCCGTCCTCGGAACGCTCATCGGAGCCCTAGCTCTCGGAATCCTGCAGGTGTCGCTCACGCTCTCGGGCGTGCAGGTCGACATCCAGGACATCTTCATCGGTGTGATCCTGCTGCTCGCGGTGATCACCGACCCCGCCAATCTTCGCGCAGCACTGGCCGGCGTTCGCTCGTCGTTCCGGGGCCGCGAGAAGGCTCAGACCCCCGTCTGAGCTTCGAGCCGTCGACCCCGGCGGTTCTCCCCACCACACGAACGGAAAGAGGCAGACCATGCGAAACTCTCGCATCACGTTCTCCGCCCTCGGCCTGATGGCCGCGGCTGGGCTCGTACTCTCCGGCTGCGCCGCCGCCGACACTGAGACCCCTGACGCCGGCGGCTCGGGCGAGGAGACCTTCGAGGTCTACGCGCTCCTGCCCCAGGGCACCGACCAGCCCTACGGCACCACCTACCTGCCGCCCTTCGAGGAAGCGGCAGCGGAGCTCGGGCTCAACCTGACCATCACGAACTCGCAGTACGACGCCGATGCACAGGCGAGCGAGTGCGAGGTGGCGGTCGCGGCCCAGCCTGACCTGATCATCCTGTGGCCCGCTGTGGGCGACACCGTGCGTCCGTGCCTCGCTGCGGCGAACGCCGCCGGCATTCCGGTGACCGTCACGAACTCTGACGTCAACCCGGAGGACAAGGATCTGACCGAGGCCTACTCGGGCCCCGACACCTATGGCCAGGGCGTCTCCTCGGCGGAGATCATGTGCGATCTCGCCGACGGTGAAGAGTTCGGCATCCTCGTCGTGAACGGCCTCACCGGCAACTCGACGGCGATCAACCGCAACGCCGGTTTCGTCGACACCGTCGAGGCGAACTGCCCGAACGTCACGATCCTCGCCGAGCAGCCGGGCAACTGGAACAAGGACGACTCGCAGATCGCCGTCTCCGAGATGCTGACCGCGGTCGGCCCGGAGAACGTCGACGGCATCTACGCGGCCGACGACACGATGGTGGCGGGCGCGATCGACGCACTCAAGGCCCGTGGCATCGACCCGGAGCCGCTCTACATCACCTCGATCGGCAACACCTTCCTGGGCAACCCCCTGGTGGTCTCGGGTGAGCTCGACGGCACCGTGTTCCAGTCCTCGTCGTGGGACGGCGAGAACGCCGCGCGCCTCGCGCACGCGGTGCTCACCGGCGCCGACTACGAGGAGAACCTCTTCATGCCGAGCGTGAAGGTCACCGCGGAGAACGCGGACGACCCCTCGGTCGCACCGGAGTGGTAGGCACTCGACCCTGGGTCAGCAGACCCTGAGTTGAATCCTCGAGAGCCGGGGCGGGCGTATCAGCCACGCCCGCCCCGGCCTCACCACACCCCCACAGACTACTGTCAGGAGCCTTTCCTCATGCCCGCGAGCAGCGACACCGCGCAGCCCCTCGTCGACGCGCTGGATTTCGATCACCGCATGATCCCCGCGCACGGCCAGATGGGCGTCGACTACGAGCAGAGAGTCGACTTCGCTCGACTCCGCGAGTACCGGCTGGGGCGCGCCATGCAGGCTCTCGAGGCGACCGAGTGCGGCGCCTTCCTGCTGTTCGACTTCTACAACATCCGCTACACGACCCAGACCTGGATCGGCGGAGCCCTCGGCGACAAGATGTCGCGCTACGCGCTCCTCGCCCGTGACGGCAAGCCGCACCTGTGGGACTTCGGCTCGGCCGCCAAGCATCACCGCCTCTTCGCCCCGTGGTTGCACGAGGGGCACAGCCACGCCGGGATGCTCGGCCTGCGCGGCGCGATTCACCCCGAGGTCGGCCTCATGAAAGAGGCTGTTTCCACGATCAAAGGCCTCCTGCACGATGCTGGGCTGGACGGTATGCCCATCGGCGTCGACATCGTCGAGCCCGCCTTCCTGTTCGAGATGCAGGCTCAGGGCATCCAGGTCGTCGACATCCAGCAGGACATGCTCGGCGCGCGCTCCATCAAGAATGTCGATGAGATCATGCTGCTGAGCCAGGCCGCCGCGATGGTCGACGGCGTCTATCAGGACATCACGGATGCCCTGAAACCCGGTATTCGTGAGAACGAGATCGTCGCCCTCGCCGCCAAGAAGCTCTACGAGTTGGGCAGTGATCAGGTCGAAGCGATCAACGCTGTCTCCGGGGAGCGCTGCAACCCGCACCCCCACAACTTCACCGACCGGCTCATCCGACCTGGTGATCAAGCCTTTTTCGACATCATCCACTCGTATAACGGCTACCGCACGTGCTACTACCGCACGTTCTCGGTCGGCAGCTCGACCCCTGCGCAGCACGACGCGTACACGAAGGCGCGCGAGTGGATGGACGCCGCGATCGAGAAGGTCGGCGACGGCGTCGGCACCGACGAGGTGGCGAAGCTCTGGCCCAAGGCGACCGACATCGGCATCGCCAACGAGATGGAGGGCTTCGGGCTGCAGTTCGGGCACGGCCTCGGGCTCGGTCTGCACGAGCGGCCCATCATCTCGCGCCTGAACTCCCTCACCCATCCGGTCGAGATCCAGGCTGGCATGGTGTTCGCGCTCGAGACGTACTGCCCTGCCAGCGACGGCATCTCGGCGGCGCGTATCGAGGAAGAGGTCGTCATCACGAAGACTGGCGCGCAGGTGCTCACGAAGTTCCCGGCACAGGATCTCTTCGTCGCCAACCCATACTGAGCCAGCTACCTCCACCAGGGCATCACTCCCCGCAAGAAAGGAACACCACCACCATGGACACCACTCGACTCGCAGGTAAGCACGTACTCATCACGGGCGGCGCGCAGGGCATGGGCGCCGCTGTCGGCAAGCACTATGCCGCCCAGGGCGCCAAGGTCTGCCTCGGCGACGTCAACCTCGACGGCGCGCGAGCCGTCGCTGACGAGATCATCGCCGATGGCGGCGTCGCCACAGCGGTCAAGCTCGACGTCACGAAGCGGGAGGACGCTGCCGCCGCGGTCGCCCACACCGTCAAGGAGTTCGGCTCGATCAACGTGCTGCTCAACAATGCCGGCATCAACAAGCCGCTGTTCTTCCTCGACATCACGGAGGAGAACTGGCAGCGCATCATGGACGTCAACGCCTGGGGCACGCTCGTGTGCATGCAGGAGGCCGCGAAGCAGATGCGCGACCAGGGCAAGCAAGACGAGCCCTACAAGATCATCAACGTCGGCTCGATCCTCTCGCGTGAGGCGTTCATCGACGTCACCGTCTACACGGCGAGCAAGCATGCTGTGCTCGGCATGATCAAGGCGGGGGCGAAGTCGCTCATCGAGCACAACATCACGGTCAACGGCTACGCGCCCGGTGTGGTGCGCACGGAGCTGTGGGAGCAGCTCGACCGCGACCTCGTCGAGATCGGCATGTTCGAGAAGCCCGGGCAGTCGATGGACTCGATCGCCGAGAACATGATCCTCATGAAGCGCTACTCCTACCCGGAGGACATCATCGGCACCGCCGCGTTCCTCGCGAGCTCGGACAGCGACTACATGACGGGGCAGCTCATCATGATCGACGGCGGCATGGTCATCCAGTAACGCGACCGCGGGTGATGCGGGCGTGCGCGTGCGCACGCCCGGGCGCGACCGAGAGCGCGCCCGCCTCCACAACTCAGGAGTTACCCGTCCCGAGTGCTCGAGAACTCCGCTGTGGAGGCGTGTCGTCGCTCTCGTCCCGCGAAGACTCCTGAGTTGTGGAGCTGCGGCCTCGAGACGGCCGGAGTGCGGCCACGAACGAGTGACGTGCCAGGTGGGCCCCGTGGGGCTCGAACCCACGACCCGCGGATTAAAAGTCCGCTGCTCTGCCAACTGAGCTAGAGGCCCGCTTGCCCTAATCTACCGCCCCGAGGCGCACGGCGGGGGCGGGTAGCGTGGCCATCATGAACGACCGCCCGATGCGACCCGTCAAGCGCTCCAACGACGCGTTCGAGGCGTTCGAAGGTGGGCTCGACCCTGCCCTCGAGCTGCGGATCGCCCACGATTCCGCGCGAGCCCTCGTGCACCGTGTGCGGTCGAGCGACGACCCGGACCTGGTGGAGCGCATGGTCGCCTACACCGACGAGCACGGGCTCGACACGCTCGCCGAGCTCTGGGCCCGCGCCTCCGCCCGGTCTCTACCGGGCGCCCTATGGCGACTCTCCCTGTTGCGCGCGCTCATCCGTCAGGACCCGGACGGAACCTCGCTGATGTTCCAGCGCGGAAGCGAGATCCTGCGTACGGCGGATGTCGTGGTGGCGGGGGCGGAGGCGCCGACCGGTCCCGCGCAGATCCGAGACCTCGCCGATGCCGTACTGCGCGGTGCCTACACGGGAGACTTCGCAATCGCGCTGGACCGTGCGGCCGCGTTCTGCCGCACGGCCGCTTCGGGTGCCGCCGATCTGGCCGACGCCGCTGACCTCGTGGTCAACGACGATCGAGCCGCCGACTTCACGAGCAGAGCATCCCGGCTCGCGACGAGTGCGGAGGATTTCACGGCCTGCGCGCGCCTCGAGCGCCGCGGCGCCCTCTACTAGCGAGTCGGGCACCTGGCAGGCAGCGGAATGCGCCGCGCAGACCCCTCGTTACACTGGGGTGGCCGGGCCGCAGTAACCCCGGGCTCCACAATTAGCCGCTTCGAGCGGCCTCGCGCCGAGAGGCGTTCTGCGGCCCGGTTTTTCTGTGCTCGCTCGGTGCGTGAGCTGCCCGTCGTGGGTTGCGCGCTGGGCCGCCGCACGCAGCGAACCTGGCAGTGGGCTGAGTAGAGCCCGCCCCGCCAAACCCCCGGGCGCCGGGTGCCGAACACCAGGCATGTCAACCACAGCACTGGTATCCCGCCCTCGCCTCACCGGCTTCGCCGCGGCGCTGGCGCTCCCGGCCCTCGTGGTCGCTCTCACCGGATGCGCGGGCACCATGCCGCCAGCCGGTGAGGCGCCCAGCGAGCCGAGCGCGTCCGCACCGATGGAGGAGCCGAGGGAGCAGGGCCCCAACGAGGTCATCACGATCGGGCTGAAGTTCATGCCGCCGACGATCACGGTGCCCGTGGGAACGACAGTGACCTGGCGCAACGGCGAGACCATCGGGCACACCGTGACATCGGGTGCCTGGGGCGACGTGAACGAGAGCACCGGGTTGCGGGGATCCCAGTCGGCTGACGGCCTGTTCGATCACGCGCTCGCGCCGATGGGACAGGAGGGGGACACCTTTTCGTTCACCTTCGACGAGGCCGGCGAGTACCCGTACTTCTGCCAGCCGCACCTGACCATGAACGCGATGGTCATCGTCGAGGGGTAGCCGACCCCTGCACCGCATCACACCTGCACGATCAACTCACTGAAGGAGACACATCATGCGCAAGACCACCGCATTCGCCGGGCTCGGCCTCGCCGCTGCCCTCGTCCTCACCGGATGCTCTGCCACGGCCGAGGAGCCGATGGACGAGACCATGACCGAGGAGCCGGCTGTCGTCGACACCGTGAACAGCGACGGCGCAGCGCTGCGCGCCCAGCTGACGGCGCTCCTCGCCGACCACGTGTACCTCGCGGGTGCCGCGATCGACCAGGCACTCGCCGATGGCGGAGACCTGACCACCGCCGACGTGGAGGCCGCTGTGGCGACCGTCGACGAGAACTCCGTCGAGATCGCCGCCCTCGTGGGCTCGGTCTACCCGGACGCCGAGCAGGCGTTCCTCGACTCGTGGCGCTCGCACATTCCGTTCTTCGTCAACTACACGCTCGGCAAGGCGACGGGTGATGAGGACTTGGCCGCGCAGGCGGTCGAGGACCTCAACGGCTACGCCGTGTCGTTCGGCCAGCTCATCAACTCGGTCGTTCCCGAGCTGCCCGCCGAGGCCGTTCAGGGCGAGCTCGAGATGCACGCCGTCTCGCTGCTCGCGGCGATCGACGCCAACATCGCCGGTGACCCCGAGTACTTCAGCCTCCTCAAGGAGGCCGCGGGCCACATGCCGATGACCGCCACGGCTCTCGCCGGCGGTATCGCGGCGAACGCCGGCATCGAGTAGATCCGGTTTCCTCCGGGCCGGGGGAGAGGGGCACAGCGCCTCTCTCCCCCGGCCTTTCTCGTTTCTCCCGCACCCCCGTACCGCTGACCGAAAGGAGCAGGACCATGCGAGTTCTGCGCTTCGCCCTCTACGCCGTCGCCGGCGCGGGCCTCATCGTCAATGCCGTCATCCACCTGCAACTCGCGGCGACCTTCGACGCGATCGCGGGTGCCCTGCTCAGCCAGGGTGACCTGTTCCGCGTGCAGGCCGCAGCGGGCATCCTCATCACCGTCGCTCTCGGGGCCGTGCGCCGCGCCTGGGTGGCCGCAATCGCGGCCGTCATCGCTCTCGGCGGGCTCGGGATGCTCGTGCTCAGCACGATCTTGGTGCTCGACCTCACTGCGCTCGGGCTGCCGGCGATCTTCGAGCCCGTGTGGTACGTCGACAAGGTCGTCGCGGCCATCGCGCAGGGTGTCGCGGCTCTCGCTGCAGGGGCGCTCGCCATCGTCGAGCGTCGTCGCCGCGGCGCCGTCTCGCACACCCCGTAGCCGCACGCCGCGCGCTTCGCGGCCGAGTGTCCTGACGGGACATTCGGCACGAGGGGTGGAATGCTGGGGGAGTGTCTCCCGAAACCGACGTCTCCGTGAGCGCGCCGAGCGCGCTCGACGCGGCGACCGACCTCCTGCAGCGCGTCGCCACGGGCGATCAGCGCGCCTTCAGCGAGCTCTACGACCTCATCACGCCACGCATGCTCGGCCTGGTGCGTCACGTGCTCAAGGATCACGCCCAGTCGGAGGAGGTGGTGCAGGAGGTGCTCTTGGAGATCTGGCAAACCGCACCGCGCTTCGATCCGAATAAGGGGAAAGCGGTGACCTGGATGCTGACAATGGCGCACCGGCGAGCGATCGACCGTGTGCGCAGCGCGCAGTCGTCGCGAGACCGGGACACCAAGATCGGCATCCGCGATTTGGGGCGGGAGTACGACTCCGTCTCGGAGAGCGTGGAGATCCGTATCGAACACGAGCGAGTGGAGAGGGCGTTGACGAAGCTCACCGAGCTGCAGAGACAGGCTGTGGAGCTCGCCTACTACGGCGGGTACACCCACAGCGAGGTCTCGACGATGCTCAGTGTGCCGATCGGCACCGTCAAGACTCGATTGCGCGACGGCATGATCCGGCTGCGCGAAGAATTGGGGGTGGCGTCATGAACCGTGATGCCGATGATGTGATGACCGATGAGGAGTTCGCCGACACGCGAGCGTCTCTCGGCCTCGCTGTGCCGCCGGTGACCCCGTCGGCGGCGATGAAGGACGCCGTCATGGCGCGCATCGCCGAGACGCCGCAGGATGCGCCGCAGCCCGCTGCCGTCGCTGCGGCGATCGAGGCGCGACCCGATGCGGTGGGCCCTGTGGAGCGCCGCGCTCAGGCGCGATGGTTCCACCGTCCCGGCTCGGTGGTGCTCGCAGCCGCCGCAGCGGTGGCTCTCTTCTTCGGCGGTGTCCTCTCCGCCGACCTCGTGAATCCGGCGGCGGGCGATGCCCAGCAACTTGCGGCGATCGTCGCGGCACCGGACGTGCAGACAGTGTCGTCCCCCATCGAGGGCGGCGCGAGCGCCACTCTCGTGTCGTCCGAGACCCTGGGAGTATCCGCCATGGTCTTCGAGGGTCTGCCTCAGCTCACGGAGGAGCAGGCATACGCTCTCTGGTACATCACCGATGGCGAGCCGACGCCGGCTGGTCTGTTCTCGGTCGGCGACGACGGCACGGTCGTGCAGGTGCTCGAGGGTTCCTTCGAGGCCGGGACGGTCGTCGGGGTGACGGTCGAGCCGAGTTCCGGCAGCCCTGCTCCGACGACGACGCCGATCGTCGCGATCGCGACCGCGTAGGGTCGCGACGGATCAGAAGCGCTCGCGCGTCAGCGCGCAGGGGCGATGTCCGCGAGCAGCGCCTCCACCCGCTGCCTGATGTCGTCGCGGATGACGCGCACGGTCTCGATGTTCTGGCCGGCCGGATCCTCGAGAACCCAGTCCTCGTAGCGCTTGCCGGGGTAGATCGGGCAGGCGTCGCCGCACCCCATGGTGATGACGACATCGGATTCGACGACGGATTGGACGGTGAGAATCGTGGGCACATTGCGGGCGATGTCGATTCCCTCCTCGGCCATCGCCTGTACCGCGATCGGGTTGACCCGATCCTTCGGCTCCGAGCCAGCGGAGAGAACGGTGACGCGATCGCCGGCGAGGTGCTGCAGATAGCCCGCCGCCATCTGGGAACGACCGGCGTTGTGCACGCAGACGAAGAGCACGGTAGAGGCCGAGACGGAGGGGACCTTGTTCTTCTTCATGCACAAAGCATAGACACAAATCTATGTGTTGGCTAGTGCTGACGATCGAGCGCTACACACCGATGACGTCCAGCTCGGTGAGCAGTGCTCGCACGCGACCATCGATGTCGTCCCGGATCGCCCGCACGCCGTCCAGCGGCAGATCGGCAGGGTCCTCGACAGCCCAATCGAGATAGCGCCGACCGGGGAACACGGGGCATGCGTCACCGCACCCCATCGTGACGACGACGTCAGCAGCCAGCACGACCTCCTCGGTCAGCGGCTTGGGGAACTCGGCGCCGAGAGGCACCCCCCACTCGTTGAGCGCGGAGACGACGGAGGGGCGAACCGTGCCGGTCGGAGCTGACCCCGCGGTGCGCACCCGCACTCTGTCGCCACCCAGATAGCGAGCGATCGCCGCGGCGATCTGCGATCGCCCTGCGTTCTGCACGCATACGAAGAGCAATTCGATCGGAGAGGTGGCACGATCGGGGCGTCGTGGCGCGCGCGACGCCTCGAGAGCCGCGAGCCGATCGGCGCTGAACTGCGCCACGGCCGACGCTGCCTGGCGGCGGTCCCCCGGTCGCCCGCTCAACAGGCGTGCGCTCTCCTCCAGAACCTGTCGCACGGTTTCTGCCGAGACAGTGCCCGCGAAACGAACCTCCAGGTCGGCGGCCATGCGATCGAGGAGCGCGCTGTCCACCGCGCCTCGCACGTCGAGAGGCTGCCACTCAACCAGTCGAGCCGCGACATCGGCCGGCACGGAGTACCAGACCTCGCGACCGCGTGGCTCCCGGGTGACGACGCCTGCCCTCAGGAGAATCTTCAGGTGGTGCGACACTGTGGGTTGGCGGAGCGCCAAGTGCTCGGTGAGCTGTCCGACGGTCGCCGTGCTACGTGGTGCGTCGAGCAGAAAACGGACGATGTCACCCCGTGTCGGGTCGCCGAGTGCGGCGATGCCCGGCGACAGCGGAGCTCGTGCATTCATAGATGCGAGTCTATGGCACGGTCACAGGGGCGTGGCCGACGCCCGCGTGCCCGCCCACAGTGAGTGTGCACGCTCACGATGACCATTAAGGTGCGTGTCGCTCGCGAGACACCCGGTGGTGTCAGACTGTCGGGATGCAGGACGAGGGCGCAAGCGACTACCAGGTCGACGGCGGTGTGGGCGGAGACTTCTCTGACGACTACGACGAGACCACGAGCGTCGATGACGGCACGCTGCCCGCCGACCGGTACCTCGATCGAGAGCTGAGCTGGCTGCATTTCAACCAGCGCGTGCTCGAGCTCGCCGAAGACCCCACCGTGCCGTTGCTCGAGCGCGTGAACTTCCTCGCCATCTTCGCGTCGAACCTCGACGAGTTCTTCATGGTGCGCGTCGCCGGGCTCAAGCGGCGCATCGTGACGGGTCTCGCAGTGCCGACGAACACGGGGCGCGTGCCCGCCGACGTGCTCGCGAGCATCAACAGCTTCGCTCTCGAGCTGCAGCACCGCCACGCGCGCGCCTTCCACGAGCTCGTCAAGCCCGCCCTCGACGAGGCGAGCATCCATGTGGAGACGTGGGCCGATCTGGACGACGCCGATCGCGCGCGCGTCGACGAGATCTTCACCGAGCAGATCTTTCCCGTGCTCATGCCGCTCGCGGTCGACCCGGCCCACCCCTTCCCCTACATCTCGGGCCTCTCGCTCAACCTGTCCGTGCGCGTGAGGAATCCCAAGACCTCCAAGATCGAGTTCGCGCGGCTCAAAGTGCCCACCGTGCTGCCACGCTTCGTGCAGCTCGCCGACAGCTCCTCGGGCAATCTGCGCTTCCTCACCCTCGAAGACCTCATCTCGAATCACCTGCACGAACTCTTCCCCGGCATGGAGATTCTCGAGCACCACGAGTTCCGCGTGACACGCAACGAGGACGTCGAGATCGAGGAGGACGAGACCGAGAACCTCATCCAAGCTCTCGAGCGCGAGCTGCTGCGGCGACGCTTCGGGCCGCCGATCCGCCTCGAGATCACCGACGACATGGACCCGGTGACGCTCGGGCTTCTGGTGCGCGAACTGGGCATTACCGAGCAGGAGGTCTACCGCCTGCCCGCGCCGCTGGACCTCGGCGGGCTCTTCGAGCTCGCGAAGATCGACCGACCCTCGCTCAAGTACCCCAAGCACGTGCCGGTGACCCCCGTGCAGCTGCAGCCGGGTGAGCCGAACACGACTCCGGATGTCTTCGCCTCGATCCGCGAGGGCGACATCCTGGTGCACCATCCCTATGAGTCGTTCGCGACGAGCGTGCAGGCCTTCCTGGAGCAGGCGGCACAGGACCCGAACGTGCTCGCGATCAAGCAGACGCTGTACCGCACGAGCGGCGACAGCCCCATCGTCGAGGCGCTCATCGACGCGGCCGAGGCGGGCAAGGCCGTGCTCGCCCTCGTGGAGATCAAGGCGCGCTTCGACGAGCAGAACAACATCGACTGGGCGCGCAAGCTCGAGAAAGCCGGCGTGCACGTCGTCTACGGGCTCGTCGGTCTCAAGACGCACTGCAAGCTCGCCCTCGTTGTGCGCCAGGAGCCAGACGGCTCACTGCGGTCGTACAGCCACGTCGGTACCGGCAACTACAACCCCAAGACGAGTCGCATCTACGAGGACCTCGGGCTTTTCACCGCCGACGAGCAGGTCGGTCGCGATCTGACGAGGCTGTTCAACGAGTTGTCGGGCTATGCGATCGAGAAGAAGTACAAGCGGCTCCTCGTCGCCCCCCGGTATCTGCGCAAGGGTCTGCTCAAACTCATCGCGACCGAGACGAAGAACGCACGCGCGGGCAAGCCTTCCGGAATCCGCCTCAAGCTCAACTCGATCGTCGACGAGGCCATCATCGACGCCCTGTACCAGGCGAGCATGGCGGGTGTGCCGATCGACCTCGTGGTGCGCGGCATCTGCGCCCTCGTTCCCGGCCGCGAGGGGCTCAGCGAGACGATCCGTGTGCGCAGCGTCCTCGGGCGCTACCTCGAGCACTCGCGCATCTTCTCCTTCCACAACGACGGCGACCCGCAGGTGTACATCGGTAGCGCCGACATGATGCATCGCAATCTCGACCGTCGTATCGAGGCACTCATCCGCCTCAGCGACCCTGCGCACCTCGCTCAGATCGACGAGCTCTTCGAGCGCCATCTGCACGAGGACGCGGCGTCGTGGCATCTGCACCCCGATGGCGCGTGGCATCGACACCACCTCGATGGCGCGGCGGCCGATCTGGATGACGTGCAGAATGGCCTCATGAAGTCGATCGCCGACCGACGCCGCAGCCCACAGAAGCGATGACTCCGACGAGCAGCACCGCGACCGCGTCCACGACCGTGCTGGCGGCGGGCGCCGTCGTCTGGAAGCTCGTGGACGGAAAGGCGCGCATCCTGCTCGTGCACCGCACGCAGCACAAGGATGTCTCTCTGCCGAAGGGGAAGGTCGACCCGGGGGAGACGCTGCCGCACACAGCGGTGCGCGAGATCGCTGAGGAGACTGGATTCGACGTGGTGCTCGGCGCGCCACTGGGCACCGTTGAGTACACGATGCCGAACGGCAAAGACAAGGTTGTGCACTATTGGGCGGCCGAGGTCGACCCCGGCGCTGCGGAGCGGCACAGCTACGAGGCGAACGGCGAGATCCGTGCCCTGGAGTGGGTCGCCGCCTCCAAAGCGGCGAAGCGACTCAGCTACGAGCACGACGCCGACGTCGTAGACCGATTCGCCGCCCTGTTCGACGCCGGCCTCGCTCGCACCTTTGCTCTCATCGTGCTGCGGCACGGCAAGGCGATGCCCCATGACCAGTGGGACGGCCCCGACGCGACGCGTCCGCTCCTCCATCGCGGTCTCGAGCAGTCTGCGTCCGTGGCGGGCGGCGTGGCCGCGTTCGGGCCGTCCGTGCTCGTGTCGAGCACCGCCGCCCGGTGCCTGTCGACGATCGAGCCGACGGCCGCATTGCTCGCGTTGTCTGTCAAGACGTCCATGTCGCTCAGCCAGGACGCCTACGCGGGCGACGGCGAGAAAGTGGCAAAGATCGTGGGCAAGCGGCTCGCACGTCGGGAGTCGAGCGTTCTCTGCAGCCACGGCCCGGTCATCCCTCAGATCATCTCCGCAGCGGCCGCACGGGGGGGCGATGCCGATCATGGCGCGCTGCGGCGCAGTGCGTCGCTCGCCACCGGCGAGTACACCGTGCTGCACTTCTCCGCAGAAACGGAGTCTCCGAGGCTCGTGGCCATCGAGACCCACTCGCCCTCGACGCCCTGATCAGCGCGGCCGCACTGCCGCCGAGTTACGCCCTCGTTCACCTTCCGTTCATCGAGAGCGTCGACTCTCGTCAACAACGCTCCCTAGCGTCTGTGACGTGCCGTGCGATCCGTGCGGCCCACCCCCCTGTCACCAATCCCCGAAGGGAACACAGTGAACATCACGCGTGCAGGCAGCTTCGCTGCCATCATCGCCGCCAGTGCCCTCGTGCTCAGCGCGTGCGCGAGCAGCGACACGACCGAGCCCGGTACCGACGACGACATGTCGTCGCTCTCCGGCACCTTGATCGGCGCTGGCGCATCGTCCCAGCAGTCGGCCCAGGAGGCATGGGTCGTCGGCTTCCAGACCGCAAACCCTGACGTGACCGTCGAGTACGACCCGATCGGCTCCGGCGGCGGCCGCGAGACCTTCATCGGCGGCGGGTCGCAGTTCGCCGGTACCGACCGTGCGTTCAACGACGAGGAGATCGCCGCGGACAACTTCGCCTCGTGCGTGCCCGGCACCGGCATCATCGAGATCCCCGCCTACATCTCGCCGATCGCGATCATCTTCAACCTCGAGGGCATCGACTCGCTCAACATGGACGCCGCGACCATCGCGGGCATCTTCGCGGGTGAGATCACCAACTGGAACGACCCGGCCATCGCCGCCACCAACGAGGGCGTCGAACTGCCCGACCTGACGATCACCGCAGTGCACCGCGCGGACGACTCGGGCACGACGGCGAACTTCACGGACTACCTGGCGGTCAACGCACCTGACGTGTGGACCGTGGGTGCTATCGAGACATGGCCGACCGAGTACGGCGGAGAGGCTGCCCCGCAGACCTCCGGCGTCGTCGACGCCGTGACCAACGGCACCGGTACCATCGGCTACGCGGACGCCTCGCGCGCCGGCGACCTCGGAACCGTTGCGGTCGCCGTGGGTGGCGACTTCGTGCCGTTCTCCCCGGAGGCTGCCGCCGCCATCGTCGACGCGTCCCCCCGCGTCGAGGGTCGTGGACCCGGTGACCTGGCGATCAACCTCGACCGCGCGTCCGAAGAGGTCGGCGTGTACCCGATCGTTCTCGTGTCGTACATCGTTGCCTGCAACGAGTACCAGGAGGGCGCTCCGGTCGACCTCGTGAAGGCGTACCTCAGCTACATGATCAGCGAAGAGGGCCAGGCTCTCGCCGCCGACGCCGCTGGCTCGGCTCCGATCTCGGACGCGCTGCGCGCCGAGGCACAGGGCTTCATCGACGCCGTCCAGTAGCAGTAGCACGACGCACTCCGCGGTCCCGTCGGTCGATCTCTCGATCGGCGGGACTGCGGGGCGTTTGCCCCGATAGCATCACCAAGAGACACAGAGCGCCTTCCAGGTCCACGGCGCAGCCCCAGCCCGAGCCGGAGCCGAGGAGAAACCCATGTCATCGCCCGTCGAGATCATCCGCCCTCGAGCGAAGCAGCGACCGGGTGACCGGGTCTTCTCGGCGAGCGCCCTCATCGCGGGCAGTCTCATCCTCGCCATCCTCGCCGCCGTCGCGGGCTTCCTGGTCCTGCAGGGTATCCCCGGCATCGCCGCCGACCCGGAGTCGGTCTCGATCTATGCGGAGGGCATCGACTTCACGTCCTTCGTGATCCCCCTCATCTTCGGCACACTGTGGGCGGCGGCCCTTGCCCTCGCGATGGCCCTCCCCCTCGCGATCGGCATCGCACTCTTCATCTCGCACTACGCACCGCGGCGTCTCGCGCAGGGCCTCGGATACATCATGGATCTGCTCGCGGCCGTGCCCTCAGTCGTCTTCGGCCTCTGGGGAGCGAACGTGCTCGCCGGCGCGATCCAGCCCAGCTTCGTGTGGCTGGAAGAGAACCTCGGGTGGATCCCTCTCTTTGCCGGGCCCGCCTCGGGTACTGGACGCACCATGCTCACGGCGGCGATCGTGCTCGCCGTCATGATCCTGCCGATCATCACCGCGATCTCGCGCGAGGTCTTCCTGCAGACACCGCCTCTGTACGAGGAGGCCGCGCTCGCGCTCGGCGCAACCCGGTGGGAGATGATCCGCACCGTGGTCCTGCCCTTCGGGCGGCCCGGTGTGATCTCTGGCGCCATGCTCGGCCTCGGGCGCGCTCTGGGTGAGACCATGGCGGTGGCGATGGTGCTCTCGGGCAGCGGCATCATCACGTTCGACATCATCAGTTCGGAGAACCCGCTCACGATCGCCGCGAACGTCGCACTGCGGTTCCCGGAGGCGTACGGCATCAACGTCAACGTGCTCATCGCCACCGGGCTCATCCTCTTCGCGATCACCCTCATCGTGAACTCGATCGCTCGCTATATCGTCAATCGCCGCAAAGACTTCTCGGGAGCCAACTGATCATGGTCAGCACCGTCAGCCCGCCGCAGGCCGTGACCAACCCGCTCACTGCGGGCCGCCTGCCCACCGCGGTACCGTGGGGCATCCTCGCGGGCACCCTCGCCGCATCCGCCGCCGTTTTCGGACTCCTCCAGGCATCCACCGCCGAAGAGGACTACAACATCGTCGGCGCCGTGTTCTTCGGCGTCGTGGGCTACGTCGTGCTCATCTACATCGTCTCGCGACTCGTCGAGGGCACCCGCCGCGCGACCGACCGCTTCGTCACGGCGCTCGTCGGCCTCGCTTTCGTGATCGCGATGCTCCCCCTGATCTCGCTCGTCTTCACCGTCCTGGCGCAGGGCAGCGGCCGCATCGACCTCGACTTCTTCACCCTCTCGCTGCGCAACGTGCTCGGCGAGGGCGGTGGTGCGGCACACGCGATCATCGGCACGCTGCTCATGACCGGGGTGGCAACGCTCATCTCGGTGCCCATCGGTCTGCTCACCTCCATCTACCTTGTCGAGTACGGTCGCGGCCGTCTCGCGCAGGCGATCACCTTCCTGGTCGACGTGATGACGGGCATCCCGTCGATCGTCGCGGGCCTCTTCGCGTTCGCCCTGTTCGAGCTGATCCTGGGGCCGGGAACGCGCGTCGGGCTCTCCGGCGCGATCGCCCTCACGGTGCTCATGCTCCCTGTCGTGGTGCGCTCGAGCGAGGAGATCCTGCGACTCGTCCCCAACGAGCTGCGCGAGGCCTCGTACGCGCTCGGCGTGCCCAAGTGGCTGACGATCCTCAAGGTGGTCATCCCGACCGCGATCGCCGGCATCACAACGGGCGTCATGCTCTCGATCGCGCGCGTGATCGGTGAGACCGCACCCCTGCTCATCGCCGCGGGCTTCTCGAACAACTTCAACTTCGATCTGACCGAGGGCCGCATGCAGAGCCTTCCCGTCTACGTCTACTACTCGTACATCAGCCAGGGCACAGACTTCCAGCCCTACATCGATCGTGCGTGGGCCGGAGCCCTCACGCTCATCGCCATTGTGATGATCCTCAACCTGGGCGCGCGACTCGTGGCCCGCATCTTCGCCCCCAAGCTCGGCCGATAGACCCTAAGGAACGCACCCGTGTCAAAGCGCATCGAAGTCAACGACCTGGACGTCTACTACAGCAAGTTCAAGGCTGTGGAAGGTGTCAACCTCGTCATCGAACCCCGCAGCGTGACGGCGCTCATCGGCCCCTCCGGTTGCGGGAAGTCGACCTTCATCCGCACGCTCAACCGCATGCACGAGGTGATCCCCGGCGCCTGGGTCGACGGCGAGGTGCTCATGGACGGCGACAACCTCTACGGCCCGGGCGTTGATCCCGTTCGCGTGCGCCGCCAGGTCGGCATGGTCTTCCAGCGCCCCAACCCGTTCCCGACGATGTCGATCCGCGACAATGTCATCGCGGGCGTCAAGCTCAACAACCAGCGCATCTCGAAGTCCGATGCCGAAGAGCTCGTCGAGAAGTCCCTGCGCGGGGCAAACCTCTGGAACGAAGTCAAGGACCGCCTCGATCGGCCCGGCAACGGGCTCTCGGGCGGACAGCAGCAACGCCTGTGCATCGCTCGTGCGATCGCCGTCGAGCCCGAGGTCATCCTCATGGACGAGCCCTGCTCGGCCCTCGACCCGATCTCGACGCTCGCCATCGAAGACCTCATCGAAGAGCTCAAGCAGGACTACACGATCGTGATCGTGACGCACAACATGCAGCAGGCCAGCCGCGTGAGCGACAGAACGGCCTTCTTCAACATCGCGGGAACGGGCAAGCCCGGCAAGCTCATCGAGGTCGACGACACGGTCACAATCTTCTCGAACCCGAGCATCAAGGACACCGAGGACTACGTCTCCGGCAAGTTCGGCTAGGGCATAGCCCGAGCCGAGCAGCTCCGGCCTGCTCGGCGCCTACACGCCGGAGCGCGCTGCGGGCTGCTCGGTGTCGTCCTCGTGAACAGTGAAGCGGTAGCCGACGTTGCGCACCGTGCCGATGAGCGACTCCATATCGCCGAGCTTGGCGCGCAGGCGCCGCACGTGCACATCGACCGTGCGGGTGCCGCCGAAGTAGTCGTAGCCCCACACCTCGCTCAGCAGCTGCTCACGCGTGAAGACGCGGCTCGGGTGGGTGGCGAAGAACCGCAGCAGCTCGAACTCCTTGAACGTGAGGTCGAGCGTACGGCCGTGCACCTTCGCCGAGTAGCTGGCCTCATCGATGACGACACCCGAGGCGCGGATCATCGACGTCTCGGGGCCGATCGCCTGCCGACCGATGACCAGCCGGAGCCGGGCATCCACCTCCGCGGGGCCCGCCGTGTCGAGGATCACGTCGTCGACGCCCCACTCCGCATTGATCGCCGTCAGACCGCCCTCAGTGAGCACGACGATGAGGGGGGAGCCAGCGCCCGTCGTCGTGAGAATCTTGCACAGCGATTTCGCCGCCGCCAGATCGGTGCGCGCGTCGACGACGACGGCGTCCGCCGCGGGCGCCCCGACGAGAGCGGCCGGCTCGGCGGGGATCTGGCGAACCCGGTGGCTGAGCAGACCGAGCGCGGGGAGAACGTCGGCGTTCACCTGCGAGGTCAGGATGAGCAGCTGCGCCATGAGTCCTCCACGGTGTCCCCGCCAGTCTACAAGCGGCCTACCATGGGGAGATGACCCGCACTCTGGCGACGGCGATCCCGGTGTGGATCGCGGTCGTCGTGGCCGTCGCCCTCGCCGCCGCCCTCCTACCCGAGGAGCGGTGGGGCGATGCCCTCCCCGCCATCGCCGGCGGCGCCCTTCTCGTGACCTTCGTCGTGCAGGTCAGCCTGCAGCTCAAGGAAGGCTTCGTCACCCGACTGCTCGTCACCACGAGCGGCATCGTGCTCATCCTCGCCGCGGCCACCGGGCTCCTGCTCATCATCGCGGGCGTAGACTAGGCCCATGCTGCTCGCCCTCGAAATCTTCTTCCTCGGCCTCCTCGGGCTGGCAACCCTCGCGATCGGGTTCGTCTCCGTCGTGGTGCTCGTCAACCTGTACCGCGGTCAGCGCTGAGCGGCGCCCGCCCGCCTCGACCGCGCTCACGCGACACCGTGTTCTCTCTCGACTCTGACCTCCCCGCCGAGCTCGCCCCGCTCGCGTGGCTCGTGGGCCTCTGGGAGGGCACGGGCGTCGTGCACTACGTCGACGGCGACCAGGTGCGCGAGCACGAGTTCGGGCAGCGCGTGAGCTTCAGCCACGACGGCCTGGGCTACCTCAACTACTCGTCGCAGACCTGGCTGCTCGACGAGGCCAACACGCCGCTCACCGCAGAGGCCGGCTACTGGCGGCTGCACCGACCCGCTCAGCCGGGCGACCCGGGGCCGGGAATGCTGCCCGGCGAAGGCGCACGCCCTTTCGCCACCGCCGACGAGGTCGAGGCCCTGCGCACCGCCGACAGCGCCTTCGAGGTCGAGGTGGCCATCATCCACCCGGGCGGCGTGAGCGAGCTCTACCTGGGGCGCGCGATGCCGGCCCGCATCGACCTGCAGACCGACGCGGTCATGCGCTCGGCGAGCGCGAAGGACTACAGTGCAGCGACGCGGCTCTACGGCCTCGTGGAGGGCCGCCTGCTGTGGGCGTGGGATATCGCCGCGCTCGGCAACGACCTGCGCACGCACGCCTCCGGCACGCTCAACCGTCAGGAGTGACATGACCTCCCCCTTCCTCGCCCTCCCCGGCGCCGTCGCCGACGCCTCAGGGCGCGTGGCGGCCCACTACGGAGAACCGGTGGTGGAGCAGCGGATGCTCGCCGCGGGCCGCGCCATCGTCGACCTCTCCGACCGTGGCGTCGTCACGGTCACGGGGGAAGACCGCCTGCGCTGGCTCGACTCCCTCACCTCCCAGGCGATCGCGCACCTCGCGCCGGGGTCGAGCGCTGAGACTCTGTTGCTCGACCCGCAGGGTCGCCTCGAGCACAGCATGCGCCTCGTCGACGACGGCACGACGACCTGGCTGCTCGTCGACGGCGAGCAGGCCGAGCCGCTCGCCGCGTGGCTCGATCGCATGCGGTTCATGATGCAGGTGGAGGTCGCCGACGTCTCCGCCCAGTGGGCGACGCTCGGTCAGCTGAGCAGCGATGGCGCCAAGCTCGTGAGCGCCGCGACCCCGCACGGGGTGCCTCTGATGTGGCGCGACCCGTGGACGGTCGTGCAAGACGGCGGGTGGCAGTACGCGGCGTCGGCGGAGCATCCCGGAGTCGCGTACCCTGCAGCGGAGATGCTTGTCGCGCGCGACGAGATGCCCGCCCTCGCCGACCAGGCTCTCCACGGCGAGCTCGCCGTCGCCGGCACCCTCGCCCTCGAGGCTCTGCGCATCGCCGCGTGGCGCCCTCGCCAGGCGACCGAGGCTGACGAGCGCACCATCCCGCACGAGCTCGACTGGATGCGCTCGGCCGTGCACCTGGCGAAAGGCTGCTACCGCGGGCAGGAAACCGTCGCCAAGGTGCACAACCTCGGGCACCCGCCCCGGCGCCTCGTGCTGCTGCATCTCGACGGGTCGGCGGGCGTGCTGCCCGACTCCGGATCTTCCGTGCTGCTCGACGGCGCAGAGGTGGGAAGGCTGACCTCGAGCGCGCGGCACCACGAACTCGGCCCGATCGGGCTCGCCGTGGTCAAGCGCTCGCTTGACCCGCAGGCGCCCCTCGCCGTGCGCATCGACGCGGAGGGCGAGTCACCCGCCGAGCTCATCGCCGCGGCCCAGGAAGTCATCGTGCCGCCCGAGGCGGGCGCGACCGCGGGGGTTCCGCGCATCCCGCGCCTCGGCGCCGTGCAGCGCTAGTCGCGACGCCGACCGCTATGGCCCGCTTGCCCGACCCGTTGCGCAGGCTCGAGCGGCGCATCCGCCGCCAGCTGGGCCTGCGCGCCGCGGGGCGGCGAGTCGTGCGATCCGTGCCCGGCATCGCGCAGATCGTCGTCGCTGCGACGACCGCGTACCTCATCGCGCGGTTCGGGCTCGGGCACGACGTGCCCGTCGTCGCCGTCACCGTCACCATCATCGCTCTGGGCCTTGCCCGAGACGCCCGGCCGCGCCACGTCGTCGAGACAGTCATCGGCATCAACATCGGCATCATCGTCGCCGCGCTGATCGTGGCCGGTATCGGGCGCGGCATCGGGCAGCTCGCCCTCATCCTGGCTGCCACGCTCATCGTCGCGCGGGCCGTCTCGCCCTCCGCGCCCTTCGCGATCGCCGCGGCCGTGCAGTCGATGCTCGTCGCCCTGCTGCCCGACCCGGAGACGGGAGTGTTCGCCCGAAGCCTCGACGGCCTCGTCGGTGGGGCCATGGCTCTCGCCGCCACCGCGCTCATCCCCCGCCTCGACGTTGTTCGGGCCCGAGACGAGGCCCGTGCGCTCTTCTCGGTGCTCGACCAATCGCTTGAAGGCCTCGTCACCGCACTGCGCCACGGCGATGAGCCCGCTGCCGACCTCGCCCTCGCGAGAGCCCGTCGCACCCAGCGACTCATCGACGAGTGGGAGCGCAGCCTCGAGAGCGCCCGTGCCGTCGCCGACGTGAGCCCGTGGCTGCGTCGCCACCGCGCGCGACTGCGCGACGAGGCGCGCCTGCTCGAGACCACCGACCTCGTCACGCGCCACCTGCGCGCACTCGCACGCCGCATCGACGTGCTCGTGCGCGATCACGGGGAGCGCCGCGCGCTCGCCGACGTCGTCGCGCGCGCGGCAGAGGTCGTGCGGCTGCTCGGCCGCAGCCACCACGAGCCGGCGGCGCGCTACGCCCTCCGCGCGGTCGCCGCAGAGCTGGCCCGTCAGCTCGCGCCCCACCGCATCGACGGCGCCGGCGTCGCCGACCAGGTGGTCATCGTGCTGCTGCGCCCTCTCGCCTACGACGCGCTCCTCGCCGCTGGGATGCCCGCCGACGAGGCGCGCGCGACCCTGCCGCCACTCTGAAGCGCGGTCGCGCCGCACTACGGCAGCGGTGCGACCGCGCCCCAGTCGACCGTCAACTCACCGAGCCTCCAGCGCGCCGCGGTGTCGCGCACGGGCCAGCCCGCGTCGCGCAGGCTCTGCACCGTCGCCACCCAGCGCTGGCGGGCCGAGAAGGCGTCGAGGGCGGCATGGTGTGCCCAGTGCGCGTCGAGATCCCGCAGCAGGGTGTAGATGCGCTCGCCCGGAACGTTGCGATGGATGAGCGCTTTCGGCAGCCGCTGGGCGACGATCGAGGGGTGCTCGAGGCTGGGCAGGTGCAGCGAGATCGTGAGCGTGCGCGGGCCCTGCGGGTCGAGACCCACCCAGCTGGCCACGCGGCCGACCTCGTTGCTCGTGCCCTCGAGCAGAAGCCCGCCGGGTTGCAGGCGCTCGCGCATGAGCCGCCACGCACCCGGGACCTCGTGCTCGTCGTACTGGCGCAGCACGTTCGCCGCGCGGATGACCGCGGGCCGGCGCCCGCCGTCGAGCGGCACGTCGAACCCTCCGACGGCGAAGTCGAGCCCCGGACGCGCGTGCGGCGCCGCCAACCGCACGCGCACCGGATCGATCTCGAGGCCCGTCACCCGGGCATCCGGTCGCACCTCGCGCAGTCGCGCGAACAGCTCGATCGTCGTCCAGGCGGAGGCGCCGTAGCCGAGGTCGACGATGAGCGGATCGGTCGTGCGGCGCAGCACGGGATGCGCGGCGATCCATCGATCCATACGACGCAGCCGGTTCGTACCCGTCGTCCCGCGCGTCACCCGCCCCTGCACCATCCCCCCATTCAACTCGGTCGAGGCGCGTCGGTAGGGTGGAGACATGACTCACACGCTCATCCTGCTGCGCCACGGCCACTCCGTCTGGAACGAGAAGAACATCTTCACCGGATGGGTCGATGTCGAGCTGACCGAGCAGGGCCGGGCCGAAGCACGCCGCGCCGGCGAGCTCATCAAGGAGTCCGGGCTCGCGCCGCGCATCCTCTACACCTCGTTGCTCAAGCGTGCGATCCACACCGCCAACATCGCCCTCGAGACGGCCGACCTCGACTGGCTTCCCGTCAAGCGCAGCTGGCGCCTCAACGAGCGTCACTACGGCGCCCTGCAGGGCCTCAACAAGGCGGAGACGCTCGAGAAGCACGGCGAGGAGCTCTTCATGACCTGGCGGCGCAGCTTCGACACCCCGCCGCCCGCGCTCGAGGACGACGCCGAGTACAGCCAGGTGCACGACCCGCGGTACGCCGGCATCGACGGCGAGGTTCCGCGCACCGAGAGCCTCAAGCTCGTCATCGACCGTATGCTGCCCTACTGGCAGAGCGACATCACCCCCGATCTCGCGGCGGGCAGCACGGTGCTGATCACCGCGCACGGCAACTCGCTGCGCGCCCTCGTGAAGCATCTCGACGGCATCGGCGACGACGAGATCGCGGGCCTCAACATTCCGACCGGTATTCCGCTCGTCTACGAGCTCGGCGACGACTTCATGCCCGTCAAGCCCGCCGAGTACCTCGACCCGGAGGCGGCTGCGGCGGGAGCCGCCGCGGTCGCGAGCCAGGGCACAAAGTAGGCGCCGGGTCGTCCGCGGCCATGCTGCGCTTCGCCGTCGTCGCCTTCCTCGACGAGATCGCCCTCGAGGCCGAGTTGCTCCCGGATGCCCTGCCCCTGCACGTGAGCCTCTTCGGGGCGGCGAGCAGCGAGGCCGACCCGGACCAGATCGTCGCCGCCGTCGAGGCCGCCTACTCGAGCTACGGCCCCTTCGAGGCAACGGGGGGCGACGACGAGACGCTCGGTGCAGAGCAGACCGAGGTCACGCTCCTCGACGACGCCGACGAGCTCGTCGAAGCGCACCTCACCCTCGTGATGCTCCTGCGCGAGCTCGGCGTGCGCGTCGATGATCCCAGCGTGGTGGCGGGCGCCTACCGTCCGCACGTTCCGCTTGCGCCGGAGGAGCGCATCGATCGGGGCGAGCGCCTCGAGCTGCGTGCCATCGCGGTGCTCGACCTCGCCCCCGAGGGCGACGACGGGCGCGTGGTCGTGATGGACCAGTTCCCCCTCATCTGAGCGGGCGGGGGCTGCTAACCCTCGGTCGGAACCCAGTCTCCGGTCGCGAGGTACTGAACCTTCTTGGCGATCGAGACGGCGTGGTCGGCGAAGCGCTCGTGGTAGCGGCTTGCGAGGGTCGCGTCGACGGTGTCGATGGCCTCGCCCTTCCACTTCTCACCGAGCACCTTGTCGAACACGCTCAGGTGCAGCGCATCGACCTTGTCGTCCTCGTTGCGGATCGCCTCAGCGATCGACACGTCCTCGGTCTGCAGCAGCTCGACGAGCATGCGCGCCATGGAGGCGTCGAGCGCGCCCATCTCCTTGAACGTGCCGCGCAGGCTCTTGGGCACGACCTTGTCGGGGAAGCGGTACCGGGCGAGCTGCGCGATGTGCTCGGACATGTCGCCCATGCGCTCGAGCGAGGCGCTGATGCGGAGCGCGCTCACCACGATACGCAGGTCGCGCGCGACGGGCTGCTGCCGGGCGAGGATGTTGATGGCGAGCTCGTCGAGCTCGGCGCACGCGGCGTCGATCTTCGCGTCGTCGGCGATGACGGTCTCGGCGAGCTCCACGTTCGACTCGTTGAACGCGCGCGTCGCGCTGTCGATAGACGCCGCGACCAGTCCGGAGATCTCGACGAGGCGCTCCTGCACCTCCTGCAACTCCTGCTGGAACACTTCGCGCATGGGGGTCACTTCCTTCGCTTCTTCGACTCGCACGGCCCGGCGGGCAGACCGACCTACAGTGTCGCCATCGTATGAACGCCCGGTGACGTCGGTGTGAACAGTGCGGCCCCGGGCATGGCCCGGTGGCCCGATCGCGATTCCTGCACGATGACAGTCACTAATCTAGTCCTCATGGACCCGGCACTGCTCGTGCCCCTCGCCATCGCCGTCGGGGCGATCGTCGGGGGCGGAGCCGTCGCGATCGTCGTGAGCGCGGCCCGGCGCGGCCGGGTGGCGGTCGAGGTCGCGTCCTCCTCGGTTCCGGATGGCGTCGATCAGGTGATCGACGCGCTCGAGTCGGCCGCCGTCGTCCTCGACCCGAGCAACAACGTCGTCACGGCCTCCCCCGGTGCGTACGCCCTCGGTCTCGTCTGGCACCGCAGCCTCGCGCAGCCGACCCTCGTGGGCCTCGTCGACGACGTGCGCCGCACGGGAGAGCCGGTCACCCAGGAGCTCGCGATCAGCCGCGGGCCACTCGGCGACGTCTCACTGCATCTCGTCGTGCGGGTCGCCCGGCTCGGCTCGCGATTCATCCTGCTCATCGCGGACGACCGCACCGAGTCCTACCGCCTCGACGCCGTGCGCCGCGACTTCGTGGCGAACATCTCGCACGAGCTCAAGACCCCCATCGGCGCGGTCGGTCTGCTCGCGGAGGCGCTAGAGCAGGCCTCCGATGACCCCGACCAGGTGCGGGCGTTCGCGCACCGCCTCACGACTGAGGCCAACCGCCTGGCGTCGATGACGCAGGAGATCATCGAACTCTCGCGCCTGCAGGCCATCGACGTGCTGGACTCCGCTGAAGAGGTCGGCGTCGACGACATCGTGCAGGCCGCGATCGACAAGAACCGCGTCGTCGCCGACAGTCTCGGCATCACCCTCGTGAGCGGCGGCGACAAGCGCCTGCGCGTCTGGGGCGATGAAGCGATGCTCGTGACCGCTGTGCACAACCTCATCGCCAATGCCATCCAGTACTCGCTTCCGCCCTCCCGCGTCGGCATCGGCGTGAGCGGCACCGACGACACAATCGAGATCGCCGTCACCGATCAGGGCATCGGCATTCCCGACGACGAGCTCGATCGGGTCTTCGAGCGCTTCTTCCGCGTCGACCAGGCGAGATCACGGTCGACCGGCGGCACGGGCCTGGGCCTCAGCATCGTCAAGCACGTGGTGCAGAATCACGGCGGCGAGATTCGCGTGTGGTCCCAGCCCGGCCGCGGATCCACCTTCACCATCAGGCTGCCTCGCGTCCTCCAGGCGGCATCCTCACGACCGAAAGCACGCACATGACCCGCATCCTGATCGTCGAAGACGAGCCCTCGCTGAGCGAGCCGCTCTCCTACCTCCTCCGCCGCGAAGGCTACGAGCCGACCGTCGTCGATGACGGCCTGGCCGCGATCACCGAGTTCGAGCGCGCGGGGGCCGACCTCGTGCTGCTCGACCTCATGCTGCCCGGCCTGTCGGGCACCGAGGTGTGCCGTGAGCTGCGCCAGCGTTCGAGCGTGCCGATCATCATGCTCACGGCCAAGGACAGCGAGATCGACATCGTCGTGGGGCTCGAGCTGGGCGCTGACGACTACGTGACCAAGCCGTACTCCACGCGCGAACTGCTCGCGCGTGTCCGCGCTGTCCTTCGCCGTCAGGTCGAGGACGACGGACCCGCCGAGAGCGCTCTCGAGGCCAACGGGGTGCGCATGGACGTCGACCGGCATCAGGTCACCGTCGACGGGCGCGAGATCGCGATGCCGCTCAAAGAGTTCGAGCTGCTCGAGCTGCTGCTGCGCAATGCGGGGCGCGTGCTCACGCGCGGCCAGCTCATCGACCGCGTCTGGGGCGCCGACTACTTCGGCGACACCAAGACACTCGACGTGCACGTCAAGCGCATCCGCTCGAAGATCGAGAAGGACCCCTCGAACCCCCAACTGCTCGTGACCGTGCGAGGGCTCGGCTACCGCTTCGAAGGCTGACGTATCGGAGCGTCAGCTGCGGCTCGACGGCTACTCCTCTTCGGGCACGACCACGAACTCGGGTGCGTACTCGTCGTACTCCTCCAGATCGCCGCGGAGAGTCGGAACGAGCAGCTCGCTCACCGAGCCCGTGCTGGTGCTGAAGTACAGGGGAACGAGCCCGCCGATGGCCGTGTCGAGCCCGGTCACGATGACGACGGGGTCGTCAGGACCGCCGACGGTGGTGAGCCCCGACGCCTCGGCGAAGACCGACTCGGTCACGCGCTCACCCTCGACGAACCACTGCACCTCGACCCGTCGCACGCTGTCGGTCGGGTTGAAGACCGTCATCACGAGGTTGAGTGCCTCAGGGTTCTCGCCGATGAGCATCGCGTTGTAGACCGCGAGCTCCCCGAACTCGGTGCTCACGCCATCGCTCGGGTCGTACTCCTTCTGCGTGGCGATCTCTGCCGAGAACGTGCACCCGGTGGTGCCGAGGATCAGTGCGGCGGCGAGCGCGGTGGCTGCTGCCCATCGGTTCTTCACGTGCGTAGCCTCCCGTGGCCGTCGTCTCGGCGGTCGCTGCGCGGGCGGGCTGCGCCCGCGAGAACGCGACCGGTTTCCAGTCTAGCGAGGCCGGGACGGTCGCGCCGCCGTCCGCCGCGACCATTGCCGAGGCTCCCACCGGCCCGGAATTCTGAGAAATGCCTGTGGTAGAATCGATGTTCTGCGGAAGGACCACCATCCATGATTTTTCAGGTCGGCGAGACGGTCGTGTACCCCCACCACGGGGCGGCGACGATCATCGAAGTAAAGAACCGAACCATCAGGGGTGAAGAGAAGCTCTACCTCAAGCTCAACGTCACGCAGGGTGACCTGACCATCGAGGTGCCGGCGGAGAACGTCGACCTCGTGGGCGTGCGCGATGTCATCGGCCAAGACGGCCTCGACAAGGTCTTTGAGGTACTGCGGGCTCCCTTCACTGAAGAGCCGACCAACTGGTCGCGCCGGTACAAGGCCAACCTTGAGAAGCTCGCCTCCGGCGACGTGATCAAGGTCTCCGAAGTCGTGCGCGACCTGTGGCGCCGCGATCAGGACCGTGGCCTCAGCGCTGGCGAGAAGCGCATGCTCGCGAAGGCGCGCCAGATCCTCATCTCGGAGCTGGCCCTTGCCGAGAAGACCGACGAGGAGAAGGCTTCGAGCACCCTCGACGAGGTTCTCGCCTCCTGAGCCCTCGTGCTCACCCGACAAAGCCGGCGCAACACCGGCGTCGGATACGCTCGGTCGCATGAGCGCGCCCTCCCTTGCCGTCGTCGTCGTCGCCGCCGGCAGCGGCAGCAGGCTGGGTCACGCAGAACCGAAGGCCTTCGTGCCGCTCGCCGGCCGCAGTCTCCTTGAGCATGCCCTTGAGCGCATCTTCACCCTCGCCGAGCCCGTCCACCTTATTGTGGTGGCTCCCCGAACCCACCATGATGAGGCCGACCGCATCGCGCGACGGGTTGCCGGGTATGCGTCCGACCACGTCACGATCGTCGTCGGGGGAGCCACTCGTCAGGAATCCGTCGCCGCCGGCGTCGCCGCGGTGCCCGACGGGGTCGATGTGGTGCTGATCCACGACGCGGCCCGCGCGCTCACGCCCGTCGACGTCTTCGAGCGGGTCATCGCCCGCGTGCGCGCCGACGGGGTCGGCGTCATCCCGGCACTCCCGGTCATCGACACGATCGCGCGCACGAGCCCGGACGGCCGCGTGCGCGACCAGGTCGACCGCTCCGAGCTTGCCACCATCCAGACCCCGCAGGGCTTTCCCCTCGAGGCCTATCGCGCCGCGACGATGATCGCGACACCCGGGCACACCGACGACGCCTCCGTGTACGCGGCGGCCGGGCATCCCGTCGTCACCGTCGCGGGCGACGACGCTGCCTTCAAGGTGACCACGCCGTGGGACCTGCGGCGGGCCGAGCTGCTGCTCGCGCGGGCGCGACCGGCCATCCGCACCGGCATCGGCGTCGACGTGCACGCTTACGATGACGCGCAGCCGCTGTGGCTCGGGGGCCTCTACTGGCCGGACGAAGCGGGTCTCGCCGGTCACAGCGATGGCGACGCGATCGCGCACGCCGTGTGCGACGCCCTGCTGTCGGCGGCCGGGCTGGGAGACATCGGCTCCCGCTTCGGCGTCGACGACCCGCGATTCGCGGATGCCCGGGGTGACATCTTCCTCTCCGCCACACTCGAGCTCGTGCGCGACGCTGGGTTCGACATCGTCAACGTCGCCGTTCAGGTGATCGCGGCACGGCCGCGGTTCGCCGCCCGGCGGCACGAGGTGGAGGCGCTCCTCTCCCGCATACTCGGTGCCCCCGTCAGCGTCGCGGCGACCACCTCCGACGGGCTCGGCTTCACCGGACGCGCCGAAGGGTTGACGGCGGTGGCTACAGCGCTGCTGTCCAGCGCCTCCTGACCGCACCGCCGTTAGGCTGTGCGCGTGAGCATCCGCCTGTACGACAGCCTGCACCAGGCCGTCGTCGACTTCGCACCGCGGGTGCCGGGCCGGGTCGGCATCTACGTGTGCGGGCCGACGGTGCAGTCGTCGCCCCACATCGGCCACGTACGCAGCGCGCTCGTCTACGACCTCTGGCGGCGCTGGTTCACCCACCGCGGGCTGCAGGTGACGTTCATCCGGAACGTCACCGACATCGACGACAAGATTCTCGACGCCTCCGCGGGAGAGGAGTGGTACGCGCTGGCCTACCGGGTCGAGCTCGAGTTCACCGCGGCGTACCGCGCTCTGGGCCTGCTCGCACCCACCTACGAGCCCAGGGCGACGGCGAGCATCGCGCACATGCATGCCCTCATCGCGCGCCTCATCGAGTCCGGGCACGCCTACGCGGCTGACGACGGCAGCGGCGACGTGTATTTCGACGTGCGCAGCTGGCCGCGCTACGGAGAGCTCACCCGGCAGAGACCCGATGATATGGAGCACGCGGGGGATGCGCCCGCGCGCGCCAAGCGCGACCCGCGCGACTTCGCGCTCTGGAAGGGCGCCAAGGCGACCGAGCCTCCGAGCGCCCACTGGCAGTCGCCGTGGGGCGCGGGGCGCCCCGGCTGGCACATCGAGTGCTCCGCGATGGCCGCCCGCTACCTGGGCGAGGAGTTCGACATTCACGGCGGCGGACTCGACCTGAGATTCCCGCACCACGAGAACGAGCTCGCGCAATCCTCGGCCGCGGGGCACGCCTTCGCACGGCACTGGGTGCACAACGGGCTCGTGACCATCGGCGGGCAGAAGATGTCGAAGTCGCTTGGCAACTCGGTGCTCGCCCGCGACCTGCTCGCGACGGCACGGCCAGCGGTCGTACGTTACTGGCTCGGCTCGGCACACTACCGCTCGACCATCGACTACCACGACGGCGTGCTCGACGAGGCCGAGGCTGCTCTCGACCGCATCGAGTCGTTTCTCGCGCGCGCCGCGCGCCGCGTGGCCGGCACCCGGTTCGCGGATGCTCCGCTCACGGTGCCCGACGAGTTCGCCGCGGCGCTCGACGACGACCTCGCGGTGCCGCAGGCGCTCGCCGTGCTGCACGAGACCGTGCGCTCGGGCAACGCCGCGCTCGATGCGGACGACGTCGCGGCGGTCGCGTCCGCCGCGGCAGCCGTCCAGGCCATGGTCTCGGTTCTCGGGCTCGACGCTCCCGACGACCGCGTCACCGACGATGCGGATCCCGCGCGACGCGCGCTGAGCATCCTCGTCGATCGTCTCATCGCGGAACGGCGCGCGGCCCGCGAGTCACGGGACTGGGCGACCGCCGATCGCATTCGTGACGACCTCGCGGCAGCGGGGATCGTGCTCGAGGACACACCGACGGCAACAGACTGGAGTATCGATGGCTAAGCCGCAGCGCCCCGGCGCACGCAAGGGCAAGAAGGGCGCGACCGTCGGGTCGGGCGGTCAGGGCCGCCAAGCTCTCGAGGGCCGGGGGCCGACCCCGAAGGCGGAGGACCGCTCGTGGCACCCGGCCGGCAAGCGCAAGGCGGCGCAGGAGCGCCTCGCCGCGGCGAAGTCGCGCTCCGGCGGCGGAGACGGGGGAGGGCAGCGGCAGAAGCGGCGGCCCGCGAAGGGCGGCGACGCGGCGGAGATCGTGAGCGGGCGCAACTCCGTGCTCGAGGCGTTGCGGGCGAAGGTTCCCGCGACGACTCTCTACCTCGCCTCCCGCATCGACATGGACGATCGGGTGAAGGAGTCGTTGGCTCTCGCCACCAAGCGCGGCATCGCCGTGCTCGAGATCATGCGGCCCGAGCTCGATCGCATGACGGGCGAGAACTCCGTCAACCAGGGCATCGCCATCTCGGTGCCGGCGTACGAGTACGCGCACGCGCTCGACCTCGTCTCGCGCGCGAGCGATCGCGGGGAGGTGCCGCTCATCGTCGCCCTGGACGGCGTGACCGACCCGCGCAACCTCGGCGCGATCATCCGCTCGACGGCCGCGTTCGGAGGGCACGGCGTCATCGTGCCGCAACGTCGATCCGCGGGAGTGACGGCGGCGGCCTGGAAGACGTCGGCGGGCGCCGCGGCGCGCACGCCCGTCGCGATGGCACCGAACCTCACGCAGACGCTCAAGGCCCTCAAGGCCGAGGGGCTCTTTGTGCTCGGGCTCGACGGCGACGGCGACATCTCGCTGCCGCAGCTCGAGCTGGCCGATCAGCCGATCGTCATCGTGGTCGGCAGCGAGGGGAAGGGGATCTCGCGGATCGTCAGCGAGACCTGCGACGCGATCGTGTCGATCCCGATCTCCGCGGCGACGGAGTCGCTCAACGCGGGTATCGCCGCGAGCGTCACGCTCTACGAGGTCGCCCGGAAGCGCTCCGCAGGATAGGTGTTCTCTCCACCCGCCCACGGGTGCGTGTACGATCGCATCGTTCATCCCTAGTGAACGGTGAAGGAGTGCGCGATGAAGCTCGATGACCTGAGGATCGCCGTGGTCGGCACGGGAGCGGTCGGCGGGTCCGTCGCCGCGGATCTCGTGCGGGCGGGGGTGGACACGACCCTCATCGACCAGTGGCCCGACCACGTCGACGCCATGAACGAGAGCGGGCTCACCGTCCACCTGAGCTCCGAGACCCAGGTCACGCCCGTGCGCGCCCTGCACCTGTGCCAGGTCGCCGAGCTGCGAGAGCCGTTCGACATCGTGCTCACCGCCGTCAAGAGCTACGACACCCGCTGGGTCGCCGAGCTCATGCGACCCCTCATGGGTCCCCGCTCGGTTCTCGTGGGGCTCCAGAACGGCATGACGATCGACGACTGCGCGCAGATCGTGGGGGCCGACCGCACGATCGGGTGCGTGCTCGGCATCGCCGCGAATATGCGCGAGCCGGGTGTCATCACCCGGCAGGTCACTCCTGCGGAGACCTGGTTCTCGGTCGGCACCCTCGATGGCACCCCCACCGAGTCGCTCGATCAGGTCGCCGCCGTCCTGGAGCACGCGGCGGTAACGGAGGTGACCGCCGACATCCGGTCGGCGAAGTGGATGAAGCTCATCGCCAACATCCCGGAGATGCTGCCCTCCGGCCTGCTGGGAGTACCGCTCCTCGAGGCGGCGCACATGCCGGGCATCCGGCCGGTGATGGATGCGATGTCCCGAGAGGCCTACGCCCTGGCGATCGACCTCGGCGTCACCATGCTGCCCAGCCTCGGCATCGCGGCCGAGGACGTGCCCAACTCGGACCAGTACTCGCTCGACCTGCTCGACCGCGTGCTCTCGCACTTCTCGAGGCCCGACACCCGGGTTGCCGTGCTGCAGGACTGGGAGAAGGGTCGCCGAGCCGAGCTCGACGCCTTCAGCGGGTACGTCGTCGCGGCGAGCGCGGGCGCCGGAGTGCGCACGCCGGTGAATGAGGCAGTGCTGAGACTGGCAGAGCGCGTCGAGCGCGGTGAGCTGGTGCCCTCGCCCGAGAACGCTCCGCACCTCATCGCGGCCCTCTACGCGGCTTGACAGGAGCGCCGCGATCCCCTTGACTCTGTTCATCTGCGCTGAACGGACCGTCCGCTCACGCTGATGGAGGATGAGGAGTCAACGATGACGGATCGTTTCGTCGTGCGCACGGCCGCCGACGCCGACTACCGGGATGCCGGCGCGCTCGCCCCCGACTCGCACGGCTTCACGCGCTGGTGCGCGGTGGGCTTCGACGACGGCGCCGCCCACACTGATTTCGGTGTGTCCCGCCTCGAGGTCGGCGGGTCGATCCCGACCCACGTGCACTCGTTCGAGGAGTCGTTCCACCTCGTCGAGGGCGAGGTGCTCCTCGTGACCCCCGAGGCCACGGTGCACCTCGTCGCGGGTGACTACGGGGTCATTCCTCTCGGCGTGCCGCACTCCTGGCAGTCGATCGGCGATGCGGCGGCCGTCTGGAGTGACATCTACTCGCCCCCGCCCCGCCCTCAGCACGGCTACGACACCTACCGCGTGCCCGACATCGCTACTACGCCGTGGGCGCCCCACTGAACACGCTGCGCGACTCGCAGTCGCACCTGAACACTGTCGACGGCCGCGGCACGGGGTCGTGACCGCGCGCGTCGCCGTGCTCGGCACGGGCGCGAACGGCGCCGGTATCGGTGCCGACCTCGTGCGGGCAGGCCATGACGTGACCTTCATCGAGCAGTGGCCGGCCCACGTGGACGCGATGCGCGCGAGGGGCATCCACGTCGAGATGCCCGACGAGTCGCACACGACACCGGTCACGGTGCACCACCTGTGCGAGGTGGCCGAGATGCGCGAGCCGTTCGACATCGTGTTCATCGTCGTCAAGGCGTACGACACGCGGTGGGCCAGCGAGCTGATCGCGCCGCTCCTGGCGCCGGACGGCCTCGCTATCGGCCTCCAGAACGGCATGATGGCCGAGGAGATGGCGGGCATCCTGGGTGCCCACCGCACCCTGGGCGCGGTCATCGAGATCACGGCGAACATGTTCGAGCCCGGGATCGTGGATCGTCAGAGCTCGCGCGCCCACTCCTGGTTCGCGCTCGGTGCTCTGGACGACTCGACCCGGGGCCGCGAGGAGGAGGCGGCGAGCATCCTCAGGGCCGCGGGCACTGTCGAGATCTCCGACGACATCCGCTCCTCGAAATGGATGAAGCTCGTCGCCAACGCTGCTGAGCTCGTGCCCTCTGCGATTCTCGATCTGCCGCTCGGCGAGGCCGTGCGCATGCCCGGCATGCGCGAGTTCATGGAGAAGACCGCTCACGAGGCGGTGCGCGCCTGCCTGGCATCAGGAGGCCGGCTCATGCCGATCTTCGGGATGACGGAGCGCGACATCGCCGAGCCGGACGACTACGCGGTCATCCTGCTCGACAAGGTGCTGCGCGACTACACGATGCCGACGACGCTTACCACCGTCCTGCAGGACTGGCGCAAGGGGCGGCGGGGCGAGGTCGAGGAGCTCAACGGCTTCGTCGTCCGCGAGCAGGAGCGGCTCGGCGGCTCGGCGCCGTGCAACGCGCGCGTCGAGCGTCTCGCCCGTCAGATCGAGTCAGGGGCGCGCCGGGCTGGTGCTGACAACCTCGAGCTGCTGCTCGCCGGCAGCTAGCCGGTGCGCGGGGCGGCGGCGTCTCCGCCCATAGTGCGGCGCCTGGTCACCTCCGCGACCGCGGACCAGTCCAGGTCGCGGAGGTCAGGGTCGGCCAGCGCCGCGGTGAAGAGTTGCGCGAGCACCGGTGCCAGCGGCAGCTCGACACCCGATTCGCGCGCCGCTGACTCGGCGAGAGCGAGGTCTTTGAGACCGAGTGCCATGGCGAAGCCCACCGGCTCGTAGCGCTTCTCGGCGATGATCGGCCCGTAGCCGCGGTGGGCGGAACCGCTGAATGCCGTGTGCGTGAGGATCTCCACGAAGGTCGACGGGTCGATGCCGGCGCTCTCCGCCAGCACCACGGACTCGGTGATCGACTGGAGCGCCTGGATGATCGAGTAGTTGACCGAGATCTTCACGATGCTCGCTCGTCGCGGGTCATCGCCGAGATTCCAGACCCGTGAGCCCAGGGAGGCCATCGAGGGCATGCCCGCGTCCACAGCGGCGGCGTCGCCGGAGGCGACGACGAGCAGGGCGCCCGTGGCCGCGACGGTCGAGCGACCCAGCACGGGGGCGGTCACGTAGCCGACACCGTGGCGGGCGTGCCGCGAGGCCAGCTCGTCGGCGGCGCCAGGACTGATCGTGGCATGGTTCACGTGGGTGCGCCCGGAGGGCACCTGCGCCAGCATTTCCTCGCTGAAGAGCCCGAGCACCACGTCATCGTCGCTGAGGATCGAGTGCACCACCTCGGCGGCGGCGAAGACCTCGAGGGGCGCCGTGGCGGGCCGCACCGCGTCTCGGTCCGCGAGAGCCTCGAGCGGGCCGGGCGACCGGTTCCACGCTGTCACCTGGTAGCCCTCGTCAAGCAGGCGGGAGACCATGCCCATGCCCATCGCTCCGAGGCCGAGGAACCCGACGTGGGGGCGCGTTGCGTTCATGATGTTTCCTTTGCTCGCGTAGAATGAGCGCGATCTCGCCACTTGCTTGTACAGTAGTGCTAAACACTCTTGTTCTCAACCGCTGTGCTCCCCGCTCGACGACGAGTGCTCGGCTCAGCGGAGGTGCACGGGCGCCGAGTGACTCGCGAAGGGGAAGCCATGCAGCTCGACATCGGTCAGGAACTGCGCCGGGCGCGCGAGGAGCGCAAGCTGAGTCTGCGAGCTGTCGCGGGGGCCGTCGGGGTCTCCGCGAGCCTCTTGTCGCAGGTCGAGACGGGCAAGACGCATCCCTCCGTGAGCACGCTGTACGCGCTCGTCAACTACCTGGGCGTCTCTCTCGACGGCCTGCTGGGGCACCCGACCGCGGCCGCGAGCCCGCTGGGGCTCGACTCCCGCCCGGGTGACTCGTCGACGAGTGAGGGCCGACGCAGCGACTCCGTCGTGCAGCGCCGCGAGGACAACCCGGTGATCGAGATGGAGAACGGCGTCACGTGGGAGCGTCTCGCGGTGGGAGACTCCGCCGTCGCCGACCCGCTCATCGTGACCTACGCCCCGTCGGGCTCCTCGTCCGTCGAGGGCAAGATGATGCGCCACGCCGCGCTGGAGTACGGGGTGATCCTCGAGGGACGCCTGACCCTGCGCATCGATTTCGAGACGTACGAGCTCGCCCCGGGCGACTCCTTCTGCTTCGATGCGAACCGTCCGCATCTGTACACGAACCAGACGGATGCGCCCGCTCGCGGCATCTGGTTCGTGATCGGGCGGCGCGAGATGGCTTACCAGACCCTCGCCGATCTCGGGCATGGCGAAGAGAGCGAGAACTCCCGCTCGATCACGTCGGCCGTCGACGTGCTGCGAGAGATGAAGGCCATGCGACCCGATGCGCGGGGCGCGTAGTTTCTGGGTATTGCGGGAAATCGTTCTGCTCTAGTGCACACGCGCCGTCCCATGCATACACTGGGTGAGTACACACTGCAGTGAGAGGACGACATGAGCCGCGTCGACAATGAGACCGAGTGGGCCGTCGTCGGGGAGCGCATCCGACTGGCCCGCGAGAGCGCTCGCATGAGCGTTCGCGAGCTCTCGCGCCGCGTGCAGGTCTCGGCGAGCCACGTCTCACAGGTCGAACGCGGCCTCGCCTCCTTCAGCGTGCGCGCGCTCTACAACGTCGTGAGCGAGCTTGGCATCTCGATGGACAGCCTCTTCGAAGAGACGCCCCCTCCCGGTGAGGATCCCCCCGAGCTGCCCGCCGACGATGTCGTGGCGACCTCACCCGACACCTCCCTCGAAGAGGCGGGGATCGTGCTCCGCTCGGCTGACCGGCCGACGATCAGCATGAGCTCGGGGCCGCGCTGGGAGCGCCTCACGGCGAAGCCGGAGACCAAGGCCGAGTTCATCGAGGTGATCTACGCCCCGGCCCCCGGCGCGGAACCGCCTGCTGACTTCATCCGCCACGACGGCCGTGAGTACGGCATCATCGTGCGCGGTCGACTCAATGTGCAGGTCGGCTTCGGCCGCTCGGTGCTCGATGTGGGGGATTCGATCGCGTTCGACTCGAGCATCCCGCATCGATTCTGGAACAGCGAGGAGGCCGAGGTGCAGGCGGTCTGGTTTGTGCTCGACCGGCTCGACGACGGCACGGAGGCCGACTTCCCCACAGCGGCCGGCGGCAGCGCCACCCACCTCCACGGCTTCTAGACCGTCGGAGCGGGCCGCGCCCGATGCCGACCGTTGGGGCTCAGGCCTTCCAGATCGTCTTCAGGTTGCAGAACTCCCGTATTCCGGCCGCGGCGAGCTCACGCCCGAATCCCGAATCCTTGATGCCGCCGAACGGCAGCTCGGGATAGGAGATCGTCATGCCGTTGACGAAGACCGCACCGGCGTCGAGGGCGCTCTGGAAGTACTCCTGCTCCAGCGCATCGGTCGTCCAGGCCGACGAGCTCAGACCGAACGTTGTCTGGTTGGCGATCTCGACCGCGTGCTCGGCGCTCTCCGCCCGGTAGACGGTCGCGACGGGCCCGAAAGCCTCCTCCATGACGAGGCGGGCGGTCTCCGGCAGGTCCGCGAGCACTGTCGGGGGGTAGAACCAGCCGTCGCGCTCGGGCGCCGAACCGCCCGTGAGGAGCGTCGCGCCCTGAGCCACGGCGTCGTCGACAAGCTCGGCGATCTCGTCGCGACCGCTGCGCGTCGCGAGGGGGCCTACCTGCACCGACTCGTCCATCGGGTCGCCGACCGTCAGGGCCGCCATCGCCTCCGTGAATCCCGCGACGAAGGCGTCGTACACCTCGGTGTGGATGATGAAGCGCTTGCCCGCGATGCAGGACTGGCCGTTGTTGTTGATGCGCGCGGTCACCGCCGTCTCGACGGCCTTCTCGAGATCAGCGGAGGGCATGACGATGAACGGATCAGAACCGCCGAGCTCGAGAACGGCCTTCTTCACCTGACCACCGGCCCGCGCGCCGACCGAGCGGCCAGCCGGCTCGGAGCCGGTGAGCGTGACGGCGGTGATGCGCGGGTCGTCGATGACGGCGTCCACGGCGGAGGCTCCGATGAGCAGCGTCGTGAACGATCCCTCCGGGAACCCGCCCCGGGTGAAGAGCGTGTCGAGGTAGAGCGCCGACTCGGGCACGTTGGAGGCGTGCTTGAGCACGCCGGAGTTGCCGGCCATGAGGGCGGGGGCAGCGAAACGGATGACCTGCCAGAGCGGGTAGTTCCACGGCATCACGGCGAGCACGGCCCCGAGCGGCTCGTAGCGCGCCCAGGCGGCGCTCGCGCCGACGCTCGACGGGTCGCCGAGCGGCTCATCGGCGAGGAAGGCTTCCGCATTGTCGGCGTAGAAGCGCATGTTCTTGACGCACTTGTGCGCCTCCGCGCGGGACTGCGCGATGGGCTTGCCCATCTCGCGCGTGATCATGACCGCAACCTCCTCCGCCTCCGACTCGAGAACGTCGGCGGCGGCGCGCATCCACGTGGCGCGCTGGGCGTAGGTCTCGCTGCGCAGGGCCTGCTCTGCGGCGTGCGCCGCGGCGATACGCCGCTCGATCTCAGCCGAGTCGTGCGGCTCGAGGGTGCGCTCCGTCGCGCCGGTGGTCGGGTTGATCACTGCGATGGCCATGAGGGCCCCTTCTGTCGTGGTGTCGTCGGGCGGTCTGTCGTGGTGTCGGCGAAGAGCTGCGGGTGCGCGGCCAGTCGACGACGCGTGCGGCGAATGTGCCCCTCGAGGATCCTCTCGGCGCTGTCGATGTCGCCCTCGCGCAGAGCGGTGACGAGCATGTGGTGCTCGTCGTGCACGATGCGCTGGCTGTGCGCGTCAATCATGAGGGTGTACGCGCGGCGGTAAGGCTGAGTGGAATTCCACAGCCGCTCGACGAGGTCGCCGAGCACGAGCGTGCGGGCGCCGGCGTACATCGTGAGGTGGAAGGCGCGGTCGAGGCGCAGGAACTCCTCGACGTCGTCGTTGTCGACCATGCCCTCGGCGAGGGAGTCCAACTGGTCGAGGGTCTCGGCGGTGATGCTGTCGGCGGCGAGCCGCAGCAGGAGCGGCTCGACGCGCTCGCGGGTCTGATAGACCTCCTCGCATTCGGCCAGGGTGAGCTGGGAGACCCAGGCGCCCGCGTTGGCGACGAGCGTGATGAGCCCGTCGGCCTCGAGCACCTTGAGCGCTTCGCGCACCGGGACCCGGCTTGCCCCGAATCGCTCGGCGATCTCCTCCTGTCGCAGGCGCGAGCCGGGAGGGTAGTCGCCCGCGACGATCGCCTCGCGCAGTCCTCGTGCGACGCGCAGGCTGGCATGGCCGTCGCGGGTCTGCGGCGCGACACTGGCTGTGGGTGGCAAGAGGGGAGCCGCTATCGACTCGCTCACGCCGCCGGATCCTTCGGGTTCCACAGCAGTACGGGCGCATCCCGTTCGTACGCCTTGCCGTTCGGGTAGCTCACGAGCTCCAGTTGCATGCCCCACGGGCTGAGGAAGTACACCCACCGCTGCCCTTCGCTCGCGTTCCTGCTGTCGGTCGGTTCGCCGAGGACGCGCACTCCGTGGTCGCGCAAATGCTGCAGGCCCGCGTCGAAGTCGTCGACGTAGAAGGCCAGGTGGTGGCCGCCGATGTCGCTGTTGCGCGGCTGCTGCGCTTGCCCATCAGCTGCGTCGTACTGGAAGATCTCGAAGTTCGAACCGTGGCCGCACCGGTAGAAGCGCAGCTCCGGGATGGTCGTACGCGGGTGCACGTTGAGGTTCGTGGCCATCCAGTCGTCATCGCGTACGTAGGGGCCGAGCGAGTAAACGCGCTCGCACCCGATGACGTTGACGAAGAAGTCGTCGGCCTCGTCGAGGTCGGGAACGGTGAAGCCGATGTGCTCCATGCCCCGCAGTCCCGGTAGTCCCCGCATCGTCGTCCCTTCGTCGCGCACGCTCGTCGTGGATGCAATATACCTGGAACAACGGCGTGAAGACCAGGATTCGGCGGGAAAATTCTTGTGATTGGATGCAATCCCGTCTACAGTGGCACCACCGACCGTCGCAGTTCGGCGGGCTCACGTATCGACGAAGGAACGGCCATGCCGAGACAACGACGTTTGGAATCGACCGCACCGTGGGTCGAGCTGTCCACGACAGCGGCCGACTGGAAGAATGCCGACCCCGCCCTGCTCGCCACCATGCTCGGGCAACTGCACCTCATCCGCGCTTTCGAGGAGCGGGTGCTCGAACTCGCTGGGGAGGGCCTTGTGCACGGCCCCGCGCACTCCAGCATCGGGCAGGAGGGCGGCGCGGTCGGGTCGATCGTGGGCCTGCGCACGACGGACGCGGTGAACGGCTCGCACCGCGGCCATCACCAGTTTCTCGCCAAGGCCATCACGCACGTCAGTCAGGGAAAGCTTGATCTCACGAGCCTCGTCGACGACACCCTCCAGGGCGTCCTGCAGCGCACGCTCGCCGAGATCCTCGGCCTCGCCCAGGGCTTCTGCGCGGGCCGCGGCGGCTCGATGCACCTGCAGTGGTTCGAGGCGGGTGCTCTGGGCACCAACGCGATCGTCGGAGGCGGTGCTCCGATGGCGACCGGCAACGCCTACGCCCAGAAGCACTCCGGTACGACCGACCTCACGATCAACTACTTCGGCGACGGCGCCGCGCAGATCGGGTCGGTGCTCGAATCGATGAACCTCGCGGCGGCGTGGAAGCTGCCCGTCTGCTTCTTCGTCGAGAACAACTTCTACGCGGTGGCGACCCGCATCGAGGAGAGCGTGGCGGATACCCGGCTCTCCGTGCGCGGCATGGGCTTCGGAATCCCCTCCTGGCGGGTCGATGGCATGGATCCTCTTGCCGTGCATCTCGCGATGGAGCAGGCTGCCGAGGTCATGCGCAGCGGAGGCGGCCCCGCGGTCGTTGAGGCTGAGGTCTATCGCTTCTTCCACCAGAACGGCCCCTACCCGGGCAGCGCCTTCGGCTACCGCACGAAGGAAGAGGAGGCCGAGTGGAAGGAACGCGACCCCCTCGAGCGTGTCGCCCGCGAGATGATCAAGCTCGGGCACATCGACGAGGCGGGCGTGCAGTCGGTGCGCGAGCAGGCGCTTGCGGCGATGGATGCGGCCACCGAACCCCTGCTCGAGGCCGACCCCGACAAGCAGGGCAAGCGTCGCATCCGCCCCGAGCTCTGGCCCAACCCCGACTTCGTCGACGTCGGAGTGCGCGGAGACGCGAGCGAGTTGTCGGAGCTCCGCACTGTCGAGCCGCTCACCGACACCCGAGACCGCGAATCGGTGAAGTTCGTCGACGCCGTCTCGGGAGTCATGGAGCACCGCATGGGCCAGGACGAGCGCATTCTCGTGCTCGGAGAAGACGTGCACCGCCTCAAGGGGGGAACGAACGGCGCGACCAAGGGTCTGGCGACGGCGTTCCCCGAGCGCACTCTGGGCACGCCGATCAGTGAGAACGCCTTCGCTGGCCTCGGTGGCGGTCTCGCCCTCGACGGCCGCTTCGTGCCTGTCATCGAGTTCATGTATCCGGACTTCCTCTGGGTCGCCGCCGACCAGGTGTTCAACCAGATCGGCAAGGCGCGCCACATGTTCGGCGGCCAAAACCCCGTGCCCCTGGTGCTGCGTACGAAGGTCGCGATGGGGTCGGGCTACGGCTCGCAGCACCTCATGGATCCTGCGGGCATCTTCGTCACGAGCCCCGGCTGGCGCATCGTTGCGCCTTCGACGGCGGCCGACTACGTCGGCCTCATGAACGCGGCGCTCGCGCTCGGAGACCCGGTGCTCGTCATCGAGCACGTCGATCTGTACGGCGAGAAGGACGAGATGATCGCGGGCGACCTCGACTACATCATCCCGCCCGGCACCGCCGCCGTGCGCCGGGAGGGCGAGGAGGTCACGGTGATCAGCTACCTCTCCATGGTGAAGCACAGCCTCGAGGCGATCGAGCAGACCGGTGTCGATGCTGAGCTCATCGACCTGCGCTGGCTCGACCGCGCCTCTCTCGACTGGGAGACGATCGAGAAGAGCGTGAAGAAGACCAACGCTGTGCTCATCGTCGAGCAGGGAGCGGTCGGCACCTCGTACGGCGGCTGGCTCGCCGACGAGATCCAGAGGCGCTTGTTCGACTGGCTCGATCAGCCCGTGCAGCGTGTCACGGGCGCCGAGTCGTCCCCCTCGATCTCACGAGTTCTCGAGCGTGCGGCGATCGCGCGCACGGAGGAGGTCGTCGCCGGTCTCGAGACAGTGCGGCGCCACGCGGGAGGGGCAGTCTGATGTCGACGACCATCCGCATGCCGGAGGTGCTCGCGAACGTCACCGAGGCGGCCGTGCAGAAGTGGCTTGTCGCCGCGGGCGACGAGATCGCGGTCGGCCAGCCCTTTGCCGAGATCGAGACAGAGAAGGCGGTCGTGGAGTACACCGCGGAGACGGCGGGCACGGTGCTCGAGCTTCTCGTCGCCGAAGGCGATTCGATCGACGTGGGCGCCCCGATTGCCGTCGTCGGAACAGAGGGCGAGTCCGTCGAAGGCCAGCCCTCCGCACCCGCCGCCGAGTCGGCCGCCGCGCCCTCCGCATCCTCCGCCCCCGAGCCGGCGTCCGCCGCGCCCTCGGCGGAGTCATCCACACCCTCCGCATCGGCTCCGACAGCGGCATCAGCCGCCGTGGCATCCGGTGGGGATGCGCCCAGCGCCGCCAGCGCCCCCGCTCGCGGCGACACCGACGACCCCTCCGCGGGGCGCCGGTTCATCAGCCCGCTCGTGCGCCGCCTTGCACGCGAGCACGACCTCTCGCTCGACGCCGTGCAGGGCTCCGGCCCCGACGGTCGCATCGTGCGCCGCGACATCGAGGCGCTGCTGACGGGCGAGCGCACCGCGGCCCCGGCAGCGCCGCCCTCGAGCGCGCCGCCCGCCGCCGACTCTGCCCAGGCTGCGCCCGCCGCCCCGCGCGGCTCCGGCGCCGAGCCCGAGCTCGTGCCGCACAGCCGCATGCGCAAGACGATCGCGCGCCGGCTCACCGAGAGCAAGAACCAGGTGCCGCACTTCTACCTCACGGCGGACTGCCGGGTGGACGCCCTGCTCGCCATGCGAGCCGAGATCAACGCGGCAGGCACGGTGAAGGTGAGCGTCAACGACCTCGTCGTCAAGGCGGTCGCGGGCGCGTTCCGGGACGTTCCCGAGGCGAACCGCACGTGGACCGACGACGGAATGCTCCAGCACGCCTCGGTCGACATCGGCATCGCGGTCTCGCTCGACGACGGCCTCGTCGTCCCGATCGTGCGCGACGTGCAGGGGCTGAGTGTCTCCGCGCTCGGCGCGCAGATCGCCGATCTCGCCGAGCGCGGGCGTGGCGGCAAGTTGCGCCCCGACGAGATGGAGGGCGGAAGCTTTGCCGTCTCCAACCTGGGGATGTTCGGCACGCAGTCATTCAGCGCGATCATCAATCCACCCCAGGCGGGCATCCTCGCCGTCGGCGCGGCATCGACGCGCCCGGTCGTCGTCGACGGTGCGCTCGAGGTCGGGTCGGTCATGTCGGTGACCCTGTCAGCGGACCACCGGGCCTGGGATGGCGCGCTCGCCGCGCGCTGGCTCGCCGCCTTCGTCGCCCGCATCGAGCACCCGCTCACGATCCTCGCCTGATCTCGCTCGTCGCCGCGGTACAGTTCCCTCACGCCACCGCGCGCAGAGAAGTGGAGCACGATCGATGCAGATCGCCATCCGACGTGAACCGATACCCGGGGAGCGCCGCGTCGCGGCCACACCGGCGACGGTCGCACAGTACACCGCCGCCGGATTCTCGGTCGTCGTCGAGCAGGAGGCCGGCCTCGCGGCGGGGCATCCTGATGGGGCCTACCGGGATGCGGGGGCGGAGGTCGTCGCCGAGGTCGACCTCGGCGCCGCGGATGTGCTCGCCCACGTGCGGCCACTGGACCCCGCGACGATCGGTGCGCTGGCCCCTGGCACGATCACGATCGGCTTCGCCTCACCGGCGAGCGAGCTGCCCGCCGTCGCGGCCCTCGCCGAGCGCGGCATCACCGCGTTCTCGCTCGAGCTGATCCCGCGCATTTCGCGCGCTCAGTCGATGGATGCCCTCACCTCGCAGTCCCTCATCGCCGGCTACCGCTGCGTGCTCGAGGCAGCCCTGCACTTTCCTCGTTTCTTCCCGCTCTACATGACAGCCGCCGGCACGATCCCCCCGGCTCGGGTTCTCGTGCTCGGCGCGGGAGTCGCGGGCCTGCAGGCGATCGCCACGGCGAAACGGCTCGGCGCCAAGGTCTCTGCCTACGACGTGCGCTCGGCCTCTGCCGACGAGGTGCGGTCGATGGGCGGCACGTTCATCGCCCTCGATCTCGAGGAGAACGCGGATGCGGCTGGCGGCTACGCGAAAGAGCTCGCCGCCGATCGCGCCGACCGTCAGCGAGAGCTGCTCGCACCGCATGTCGCCGCCGCAGACGTCATCGTGACGACGGCAGCGATCCCCGGTCGCCCCGCACCTCGGCTCATCACGTCGCCGATGCTGGAAGGCATGACCGCTGGATCCGTCGTCGTCGACCTCGCCGCCGAGACCGGAGGGAACGTCGAGGGTGCCGTCGCCGGCGAGACCGTCGCGGTGGACGTGCCGGGCGGCAGCGTCACGATCGTCGGCATGAAGGACGCCCCCTCCACCATGGCCTCCGACGCCTCCCGCTTGCTCGCCCAGAACATCGCCAACGTGATCGCGCTCATGAGCGTCGAGGGTTCCGTCGCGCCGGACTTCGACGACGAGATCATCGCCGCGTCGTGCGTGACGCACGGGGGCGTCGTGCGGCACGAGCCCACCGCCACCGCCCTTGCCGACCAGAAGGGAGCGCGCTGATGGACGCCATCACGCTTCTCACGTTCTTCGTGCTGTCGGTGTTCGTCGGCTTCGAAGTGGTGTCGAAGGTCTCGAGCACGTTGCACACGCCCCTCATGTCGGGGGCGAACGCCATCCACGGCATCATCCTCGTCGGTGCGGTCATCGTCGCCGGGCAGGCGGAGAGCACCTTCGTGCTCGTGGTGGCACTGCTCGCCGTCCTGATGGCGACCATCAACCTGGTCGGCGGATTCGTCGTCACCGACCGCATGCTGCAGATGTTCGGCCGCCGCCGTCCGAGCGCCGAGACCGCGGCGAAGGGCGAGGAGAGATGAGCATCCTCAGCCCTGAAGGGACGGCCCTCCTGTACCTCGTCGCGGCCGTCTGCTTCATCCTCGCGCTCAAGGGCCTCGGCTCGCCGGCGACCGCCCGCCGGGGAAACCTCCTCGGCGCGCTGGGCGCGCTCCTCGCGATGATCGTCGTGTTCCTCTCGACGGAGCTCGACAACCTCGCGCTCATCCTCGGCGTCATCGCCGTCGGCACAATCATCGCCGTGCCCGCGTCCCGCCTGGTCAAGATGACGCAGATGCCGCAGCTCGTGGCTCTCTTCAACGGCGTCGGTGGCGGTGCCGCGGCCCTCGTCGCCCTGCTCGAGCTCGAGCACAGCGATACCGTAGGGGCGTTCCTCGCCGTGGCCTTCACCGTTCTCGTCGGGTCGATCGCCTTCTCCGGCTCGATCATCACCTTCCTCAAGCTGCAGGAGCTCATGCCCACCCGGCCGATCATCTTCCCCGGGCAGGCGATCGTCATCGTGCTGCTCGTGGTGCTCGGCCTCGTCGTCGCCACCCTCATCGTGCTCGATGACGCCGCGCTCGCCGCGCTCGGCATGGCGGGCATCAAGGGAGTCGCCGCCGTGGTCGGCCTCATCGTCGGCCTCACCCTGGGCGTGCTGCTCGTGCTGCCCGTCGGCGGGGCGGACGTGCCGATCGTCATCTCCCTCCTGAACGCGGGCACGGGCCTCGCCGTCGCCGCATCCGGCCTGGTTCTCAGCAACACGCTGCTGCTCGTGGCCGGCACGCTCGTCGGCGCCTCCGGCTCGATCCTCACCCGCGAGATGGCGAAGGCGATGGGGCGCAGCGTGGCGGGAATCCTGTTCGGAGCGTTCGCGGGCGGATCGACGGCGGGATCCACCGTCGCGAGCGATCGCCCGGTGCGGTCCTCCACGCCCGAGGATGTGGCGATCCTCCTCGGCTACGCGCAGCGCGTCATCGTCGTGCCCGGCTACGGTCTCGCCGTCGCGCAGGCGCAGCACACCATGGCAGAGCTGGCCTCGACCCTCGAAGCCAAAGGTATCGAGGTCGTCTTCGGCATTCACCCTGTCGCCGGACGCATGCCCGGCCATATGAACGTGCTGCTCGCCGAGGCGAACGTTCCCTACGAGGTGCTCGCCGAGATGAGCGAGGTCAACCCCCAGTTCAAGACCGCGGATGTGGCGCTCGTCGTCGGAGCCAACGATGTCGTGAACCCGGCGGCGAAGACGAGCCCAGGCTCGCCGATCTACGGGATGCCCATCCTCGACGTCGCTGCGGCCCGTCAGGTGGTCTTCCTCAAGAGGTCGATGCGTCCCGGATTCGCCGGTATCGAGAACGAGCTGCTCTTCGAGCCCCAGACGACGCTGCTGTTCGGCGACGCGAAAGACTCCCTCACGTCTGTTCTCAGCGCCGTCAAGCGACTGTAGGAGGCCGCCTCACACCTTGTCGCGCCACGACCCCGCAACGGTGTCGTCGTCGGGAAGGTCGACGGCGGCGGTGTCCAGCGGTGGCACGCTGAGGGTCTCGGTCGCGGGCGCGATGACGGTCGCCTCGTCGCGACGGTGACGCAGCACCGAATCGATGTAGGAGCTGAGGGCCTCGGCGAGCGGGATGGCGCGCGACTCGTTCTGCGAGAGGTACCAGCGATGCTCGAGCAGCTGGTGGAAGACCTCCGGCGCCTCGAGCTTGCCGCGCAGCTCTTTGGGAATCGCGCGCACCACGGGCTCGAACACGCGCGCGAGCCACTCGTGCGCGACAACCTCGTCGTCCACCTTCCTGCCGGGGTAGGTAGACGCGGTGTATGCATCGAGGTCGTTGAGCAGGCGCCTGGCCTGGTTCTCTCCCGCATCGATGCCCGTGAGGCGCAGCAGACGCCTCGTGTGGTGCCCCGCGTCCACGACCTTCGGCTGGATGCGCACCTCCGTGCTCCCGCCATCCGTCGTGATGGCGAGCTCCTCGATGTCGAAGCCGAGATCGTTGAGGCGCTCAACCCGCTGATTGATGCGCCAGCGCTCAGACTTGTCGAACGACTCCCAGCCCGTGAGCTCCTTCCACAGCGAACGGTAGGACTCGATGATGCCGTTGCTCGTCTCGATCGGGTCGATGTTCTCATCGAGCCGCCCACCGGCCTCCAGATCGAGCAGCTCGCCTGCGATGTTGACGCGGCCGATCTCCAGATCGTTCTCCCGCTGACCGTTCGAGAGGCCACCCGAGTAGAGCTGCCCCGTCTCGGCGTCGACCAGGTACGCGGCGAAGGAGCCCGCGTCGCGTCGGAAAAGAGTGTTGGAGAGCGAGACGTCGCCCCAGAAAAAGCCGGCGATGTGAAGGCGCACGAGGAGCACGGCGAGAGCATCCACGAGTCGTGTCGCCGTGTCGGTGCGCAGCGTCTGCGAGTACAGCGCGCGATACGGGAGGGAGAAGCGCAGGTGCCGGGTGACGAGAACGGGCATGAGCGGCTCGCCGTCATTGTCGAGACGACCAGTGATGACGGCCACGGGCTCGACGCAGGGAATGTCCATGCGTTGCAGGGTGCGCAGCACCTCGTACTCGCGCCGCGCCATCTCCTCAGTGGTCTCCTTGATCGCTACGACGTAGTCGCTCAGATGCACGAAGCGCACCAGGTGTCGAGAGATGCCCTTCGGCAGAGTGGCGATCGCGTCATCGGGCCAGACATCGAGCGGTTCATGCCAGGGCAGGTCGAGCAGGCCCGGGTCGGTGACGGCGGAGGTGATCGACAGGGATGCGCTCACAGGGGTGGTCTCTCTGGTGGAGTCATCGGAGGTTCGCGGGCGGTGCGGAGCGCGGGCAGCTCGGTGCGCCAAACGCACGGAGGGCGGGGGTGCCGTGTGACACCACCCGCCCTCAGCGTCTGCTTCGGCCGCGTCGCCTAGTTGGCGGAGATGGGCTCCTTGTTGAGGCGCTGGCCCGACGCGGTGTCGAACACGTGCACGTGCTTCGGCTCGGGCGTGAGGAAGACTGTCTCGCCGCTGTGCGGGTGCGAGCGTCCATCGACACGCGCGACGATGTCAACGCGCTGACCCTCGACGTCGATGTGGCCGTACAGGTAGCCGTCAGCGCCGAGCTCCTCGACGAGGTCGATCTCCACCGAGAGGCCCTCGCCCTTCGTGTTGAGAACCAGGTCTTCAGGTCGCACGCCGACGGTCACCGTCTTCTCGCTCGTCGACGAGAGCACGTCGCGCGAGACGGGCGCGATCGCGGTACCGAACTGCACTCCGCCGTCGGCCACAGCGGCCGGGAAGAGGTTCATCGCGGGAGAGCCGATGAACCCTGCGACGAAGACGTTGTTGGGCGTCTCGTACAGGTCGCTGGGGGTTCCCACCTGCTGCAGAACTCCGTCCTTGAGCACGCAGATGCGGTCGCCCATCGTGAGGGCCTCCGTCTGGTCGTGCGTGACGTAGACGGTCGTGACGCCGAGGCGGCGCTGCAGCGACGCGATTTGAGTACGCGTCTGCACGCGCAGCTTCGCGTCGAGGTTCGACAGCGGCTCGTCCATGAGGAACACCTGGGGCTGGCGCACGATGGCGCGGCCCATCGCGACGCGCTGACGCTGGCCGCCTGAGAGCGCCTTCGGCTTGCGGTCGAGATACGGTTCGAGGTCAAGCAGCTTCGCCGCCTCGAGAACACGGTTGGCGCGCTCGTCCTTGTTCACGCCGGCGATCTTCAGGGCGAAGCCCATGTTCTCGGCCACCGTCATGTGCGGGTACAGGGCGTAGTTCTGGAACACCATCGCGATATCGCGATCCTTCGGCGGCAGGTCAGTGACGTTGCGGTCGCCGATGAAGATGCTGCCGTCGTTGACCTCTTCCAGGCCGGCGAGCATGCGCAACGACGTGGACTTGCCGCAGCCGGAGGGGCCGACGAGCACGAGGAATTCGCCATCGGCGATGTCGAGGTCGAGAGCGTCGACTGCGGGGGTTTCCGAACCCGGGTAGAGACGTGTTGCCTTGTCATACGTGACGGTTGCCATTGTGAACTTTCTCCTTCACCGGCAGGTACGTGCCGGACGGTCCGTAGTGAATGGATGGTGTCCAAGAGCGGTGGAACGTCCTCGGTCACTATGGATCAGTATGTCATGACCCTCGCGCGGGGGGGGGTTGAGGGCCAGGAGCGGCGGGTACCATCGTGGGGGCGCCCGTCGGCGCCGGCCGACGACGGACGGCGAAGAACGTCCCATCCCCGTGAGCGAGGTTGCATGAACGAGGCCATCCCTCCCGCGCACACCCCGACGCGGAGCGAGCGGCGCGCCGAGGCCCGCGACAAAGCGCGCGCGCTGCGCGAGACGCAGCGCAAGAAGGAGAGGCGCACGCTCTGGATCGTGCAGGGCAGCATCGCTGCCGTCGTGCTCGCCGCGATCGCGATCGTCGCGCTGGTACTGACGAACTCTGTGCGGCCGGAGAGCGGTGGACCCCTCAACATGGCGAGCGATGGCATCAAGATCGGTCAGGGCTTCGAGGCCGTCGCGACACCGTCTCGACCCGCCGGGGCGAGACCGATCCCCTCGGAACCGAACCCGGCCGGAGTGGTGGAGATTCAGATCTTCGTCGACTACCTGTGCCCACGGTGCGCGGAGTTCGACCAAGAGAACGGCGACCTCATCCGCACCCTCATCGAGTCGGGTGCAGCAACCGTCGAGTACCACCCCCTCTCGACCCTCACCAATCTCTCCGCGGGCACGCGGTACTCCCTGCGCTCTGCGAACGCTGCCGCCTGCGTCGCCAACTACGCACCGAACCGCTACCTCGACTTCCACGAGGCGCTCTTCGCACAGCAGCCCGAGGAGGGCACGCCGGGGCTCACCGACGAGCAACTCGTCGAGCTCGCAGCCGGGGCCGGGGTGGATGCGAGCACAGTGACGCTCAACGCCGTCGAGAAGTGCGTGCAGGATCTCCGCTTCCGCGACTGGGTGCGGGACGCCACCGACCGTGCGCTTGCCGGTCCGCTGCCGATCGCCGGCACGACTGTCGACAGTATCTCCGGCACCCCGGCAGTGTTCGTCAACGGCGTTCTGTTCGAGTTCCGGTACCCCTTCGAAGAGTCCGAATTCTCCCAGTTCGTGCTCGAAGCAGCCGGAGCCGAGTTCGCCACCAACCCCACACCCACGCCGACTCCCACGCCGACCCCGTAGCGACGCGACGGTAGTCTTCATTCGGCGACGCACGCCGCGATCGCCCCCGCCGGCTTGGCGCAACTGGTAGCGCACCCGACTTGTAATCGGAAGGTTGCGGGTTCAAGTCCCGCAGCCGGCACCACTGTTCTCCATCCTCCTGCGCGGCGCCGTGCGCGAGTTGTCCTCAGCGTGGAGCGGTGCTCCACGCCCGCAGCCGGCACCACTGTTCTCCACCCTCCTGCGCTGCGCCGTGCGCTCACCCCTCCCGGTGTGCCCCGCTCGGGGGGCGCGAGGCGCCGGACACGCCCCCAGTTCGCGGGTGATCTGGTCGTTTTGCGAACAGACACGCTTGTCGGGGAGTGCCGGAGCACCCTACCGTGACCAGTGCGGCCGGGGGGCCGTCACTCCGCTGGTTCGAGCCACAAGTTCGAGCCGACCTGGCTCGGGGGGAGCCTCACATGCTCAAGTCCGCGACCGCGGCAACCGCTCTTGCGACCCTCCTGCTCGCCGCCGTGCCGTTTTTCGGGGGCACGAGCGGCGAGGTGGCGAGCATCGTGGGCGGCCAGGTGGGAGCGGCGAGCAGCTCGCCCGTGATCTCCGGCATCGACGCGCGACGCACGGCAGACGAGTCGAGCATCCGCCTCCTCGAGATGGTGGAGCGTGCCGCTCCCGAGGCCGGCGTCGATGATGCCGACAGCGATTCTCGCGACAGCGACACCGAGCACTCCGCGCAGAAGCCCGTCGCTGTCGGCACGTCGCCCGGATCGGGCGGGACCAGTTCCGGCTCGTCGGACGGCTCTACCGGCGGCAGCGGCACGTCGTCGGGTGGATCGTCGAACGGCGGCTCTTCGTCCGGCGGCTCGTCGGGCGGGTCGGGCTCGAGCGAGCCTCCGCCTGCACCGAAGCCTCCGCCCGCTCCGGAGCCTCCCGCCTGCCCTGCTGCGGTGGGTGGATCCACCGGCGGCGCGCCCGGCACGACGTCCTCTGGCGGTGTCGCGGGTACAACCTCCTCCGATCTGGCGACGTTCGCGGCGCGGTTCAATCAGATTCGGGTGGCGAACTGTCTTCCTCCGGTGCCGTTCGCGAACATTCGGTACGACTCGTGCATGGAGCAGCGTCTGTTCTGGATGGCGGAGGATCCGAGCACGGATCCGATGAGTGCGTGGGGTCATATCGGGTCGCAGCGCAGT
>NZ_JAVKCK010000004.1:0-186111 GCF_040286215.1 Microcella sp. | reverse complement strand
ACTTCGATCAGTGCGACGCGGACACGGTCGTCGTCGCCGTCGGGGCCTCGCCGCGCGAGCTGCCGCCCGCGAAGCCGGATGGCAAGCGCATCCTCACGTGGACCCAGCTGTACCGGCTGCCCGACGTGCCCGAACACCTCGTCGTCGTCGGCTCGGGAGTCACGGGCGCCGAGTTCGCGTCTGCCTACACGGCGCTCGGCGCGAAGGTCACTCTCGTCTCGAGCCGCGACCAGGTTCTGCCGGGGGAGGACGTGGATGCGGCCGCCCTCATCGAGGCGGTGTTCCGCCGCAACGGCATGACCCTTCTCGCCAACGCGCGCGCCGAATCGGTCGTCAACACCGGCGAGGGCGTCACGGTGACGCTCACCGGCGGCGAGACGATCGACGCCTCGCACGTGCTCATGGCCGTTGGCTCAGTGCCGAACACGGCGGGTATCGGCCTCCAGGAGGCCGACGTGCAGCTCACCGACTCCGGGCACGTGAAGGTCAACCGGGTCGCACGCACCTCCATGCCGAGCGTGTACGCGGTCGGCGACTGCTCCGACTCTCTGCCGCTCGCCTCGGTCGCCTCCATGCAGGGCCGTACGGCGGTGTACCACGCGATGGGCGACGCGGTCACGCCGATCAAGCTGCGGAACGTGACATCCAACATCTTCACGTCCCCCGAGATCGCCACGGTGGGGTTCTCGCAGAAGCAGGTGGAGGACGGCGAGACGCGCGGCATCGTGCACAAGCTCGAGCTCGAGACCAACCCCCGCGCGAAGATGCAGGGCGTGACCGACGGCTTCATCAAGCTCATCGCCGCGAAGACCTCGGGCAGCGTGATCGGCGGCGTCGTCGTCGCCCCCCGGGCCTCTGAGCTCATCCTGCCGATCGCTTTGGCGGTCGAGCACCGGCTCACGGTCGACCAGCTCGCGCGCGCGTACAGCGTGTACCCCTCCCTCTCCGGCGGCATCACGGATGCTGCGCGCGCGATGCACGTGCCCCGCGACTAGCGCGCCCGGGTCGGGCGCTGCCGCGCTTCCGGCCGCGCGCCGCGCCCACCCGGGCCGCACCGCGACCCGGTCGCGCATGCCCACGACTGTGCTCGCTCGTGGCAACAGTGCTGGCGCGGAGGGTCACACACGCCACTGGGGGACGCAGTTGTCGCGCAGGGTGCTCTCGAACAATCGCCCCACCGTCGCGGTGCGCGAGCCCGCCACGCGCACACTCCTCCCCGGTGCCCGACTGCAGGCCGTGCGTGCCCCGTTTGCGGAGTCGATGACGCTGATTCCGCAGCGCACGCGATCATGTCGGGATGCTCGACCCACGTTCTCGGAAACACCTCGCGGCCGCAGCGCAATCGCTCGTTGTCGTCGCCGATCTCGCCGACATCGGGGAGCGGAGCCGAGTGTTCCGCAGTCGGGCGCGCAACGAGCTGCAGACTCTGCGCCGAGGGCTTCACCTACCGTCCACCGTGTGGGCCGAGCTGTCGCGAGAGGATCAGCATCGGCTACTGTGCCTCACCTCGGCAGAGGTACTCGCGCGCGGAGAGGCGATCTCCCACCGATCGGCCGCGCTTCTGCGTGGTCTGCCGCTTGTCGGTGGTTGGCCGACCCGCGTCGAGACGACGGTGCGCGCAGCCAGCGGGCTGACGTCGACCACCGCGCTGCGGCGGCACCGGCGAGCGGAGCATCCGATAGTCGAGCAGCTCCTCGGTCTCCCCGTCACGAGCGAGGCGCAGACCGTCGTCGATGTCGCCGCGACGTGCCCCTTCGCGAGTGCGGTCGTCGTGGCAGATGCCGCACTCTGGCGGGCACATCGCACGGGCGGTGAGGAGGGGGTGAGCCTGCTCCGGGCCGACATCGCCGCGCTCGCTCAGCACCTGGGTGCGGCTCGTGGGTCTGCTCGAGCCCGCAGGGTCATCGAGGTGGCCGACCACCGCGCCGATCGGCCGGGTGAGTCCCTCAGTCGCGTCGCGATGATCGAGCTCGGCGCCGAGCTGCCCGAGTTGCAGGTCGAGGTCATCGGGCTCAGCGGTCGCCACTACTGGGTCGACTTCGGCTGGCCAGAGCTGGGCATCGTGGCCGAGTTCGACGGCAAGGCGAAGTACACCGACCCTGAGTTCCTCCGCGGGCGCACAGCCCAGCAGGCTGTGTATGGCGAGAAACTCCGCGAGGACGACATTCGTCCCATGGTCAGCGGCTTCGGCCGGTGGGACTGGGAGACCGCTCGATCTCTCGACCTCATGGCGGGTCGGCTGCACGCACTCGGGGTGCCTGTGCGCTCACGACGCGCGAGTGTGCTGCTGAGTGGCATCTGAGCCCCACTGTGCGGACACACTGGCCACCATCGGGCACAGTTGCACCTCTAGAAGGTTGCGCGGGCGTGAGCGCGGGCGGGAGCGCGGGCGTGAGCGAGAGCTCGGGGGCGCGTGCGGCCGCGGCGGACGGTTAGGCGTCGGCGATGGTGAGCAGAACGTGCCCGCCCGCGACGGTTTCGCCGACCGAGACGCCGATCGCGCTGACCGTGCCGTCCTTGTGTGCCGTCATCGGCTGCTCCATCTTCATCGCCTCGAGCACGACGACGAGGTCGCCCGCGACCACGTGGTCGCCCTCGCTCACGGCGAGCTTCACGACGGTCGCCTGCATGGGGCTCGTGACGGCGTCTCCGCCGGCGGCCGCTGCCACGCCGACGCCGGTACGCCGCTTGGGCGGTGCCGCGAGCGCGGTGGCGGCGCGGGATGCTCCGCTCGGCATGAGCGTCTCCGGCAGCGACACCTCCAGGCGCTTGCCGCCGACCTCGACGACCACGGTGTGCCGCGGCGCGGGTTCGGCGGTCGGCTCGGCGAGCGAGCCGCTCCAGGGCTCGAGAGTGTTGTCGAACTCGGTCTCGATCCAGCGCGTGAACACCGTGAAGGGGGCGCCGTCGGCCGGGGCGAACGCCGGGTCGTCGACGATCGCGCGGTGGAAGGGCAGCACGGTCGGCAGGCCGGCCACCTCGAACTCGGCGAGTGCCCTGCGGGAGCGCTCGAGCGCATCCTCGCGGGTCTTGCCGGTGACGATGAGCTTGGCGAGCAGCGAGTCGAAGGCGCCGGAGATGACGTCGCCGGTCGTGACACCCGAGTCGACCCGCACTCCCGGGCCGCCGGGAAAGCGCAGAACGTGCACGGGGCCGGGCATGGGCATGAAGTTCAGCCCCGGATCCTCCCCGTTGATGCGGAACTCGATCGAGTGGCCGTGGGCGACGGGGTCGCCGTAGCCGATGGGCTCGCCCTCCGCGAGGCGGAACTGCTCGCGCACGAGGTCGATGCCGGTGACCTCTTCCGACACGGGGTGCTCGACCTGCAGGCGCGTGTTGACCTCGAGGAAGGAGACGGTGCCGTCGGCACCGATGAGGAACTCGCACGTGCCGGCGCCGAGGTAGCCCACCTCGCGCAGGATCGCCTTCGACGAGGTGTACAGCAGCTCGGTCTGCTCCGGGGTCAGGAACGGCGCGGGCGCCTCTTCGACGAGCTTCTGGTGGCGACGCTGCAGCGAGCAGTCGCGGGTCGAGATGACGACGACGGTGCCGTGAGCGTCGGCGAGGCACTGGGTCTCGACGTGGCGCGGCTTGTCGAGGTACTTCTCGACGAAGCATTCGCCGCGGCCGAACGCGGCGACCGCCTCCCGGGTGGCCGAGTCGAAGAGCTCCGGCACCTCCTCGCGCGTACGCGCCACCTTGAGGCCGCGCCCACCGCCGCCGAAGGCCGCTTTGATGGCGACGGGCAGGCCGTGCTCGTCGACGAAGGCGAGCACCTCCTCGGCGCCGCTGACGGGGTTGAGGGTGCCGGGGGCGAGCGGGGCGCCGACCTTCTCGGCGATGTGCCGGGCGCTCACCTTGTCGCCGAGCTTCTCGATCGCCTCCGGGCTGGGCCCGATCCAGATGAGGCCGGCGTCGATGACGGCGCGCGCGAACTCGGCGTTCTCGGCGAGGAACCCGTAACCGGGGTGCACGGCGTCGGCACCGGAGCGCCGGGCGACGCTCAGGATCTTGTCGATGACGAGGTACGTCTCCGCGCTCGTCGACCCGCCGAGGGCGTACGCCTCGTCGGCGAGGCGCACGTGCCGGGCATCCCGATCCTGGTCGGCGTAGACGGCGACGGTGCCGAGTCCGGCGTCGCGGGCGGCTCGGATGACGCGGACGGCGATTTCGCCGCGATTGGCGATGAGTACCTTGCTGATGCGGGCCATGATCCCTCAGCCTATTGCCGGGCGCGGTGCCGTGGTTTGGGCATGGTCGACAAAAGGATGCGCGAGCGCTTGGCGAATACGCTGTGCGAGGCGCCGCGATTGCTCTCGGATCGCCGTGCGCGGCCCGGTGCGTTTCCCCGAGGAGCGGCCAGCGATGAGGCGCGGCTCAGCGGTTCCAGAGCTCGGTCCACCGGCCGCCAAGCTCGTGCACGAGGCGCCGCAGTAGCGGAATCGACAGGCCGACGACCGTGTGCGGATCGCCCTCGATGCGATCGATGAACCCAGCGCCGCGCGCGTCGATCGTGAACGCGCCGGCGACCTTCAGCGGTTCACCGGTGGCGATGTAGGCCTCGATCTCGTAGGTCTCGATGTCGTCGGCGAAGTGCACGATGGCGCTGGATGCTCGGCCGACCGCCGCGCGCACGGCACCGCCGCGGTGGTCGATGAGCCAGTGGCCCGAGTGCAGCACCCCGCTGCGGCCGCGCTGCAGCAGCCACCGCTCGCGGGCGATGTGGGGCTCGTGGGGCTTGCCGTAGATCGTGCCGTCGAGCTCGAAGGCCGAGTCGCCGCCGAAGAGAAACCCGTCGAGCTCGGCCGGCTCGAGGCCGGCGGCGGCGAGCACGTCGGGGTCGAGCACGGCTTCGCACTTCCGTCGGGCGAGCAGCTGCACGAGCTCGGCGGGCTCGAGCGGACGCCCCGCGCGCACTTCCGCCTCCGCCACGGCAGCCTCCTCGTCCACGCCGGGGGCGATGGCGACGGGCTCGATTCCGGCACCCCGCAGTGTCGCGAGGCGGGCGGGCGAAGTGGAGGCGAGGTACAGGCGCACGCGTCCGATGCTACGCACCGACCTCGGTGCACACACCGCTGAGGCCGGATGAGCGGCACAGCGCAGTCTCCGGGCATGCTCCGCCTGCTCTGGCGGGGGTGGGAACCGGCAGGCTGACGGCGGCCAAGAGCTCTCGAGTTGCATGCGCCTCGTAGGCTGGAGGGATTGGCTGAACTGCGGGATTGAGGAGCACTGTGGGTGAGAATGCAGGCCGCGACGTCGAGCTGACGCTTGAGCGCATGGCGCACGGAGGCGTGGCCGTGGGCCGCCTCGATGGCCGTGTCGTGTTCGTGAGCGACGCGATCCCGGGCGAGACGGTGCGTGCGCGCATCAGCGACGACCGCAAGAAGAGCTTCTGGCGCGCCGACACGGTGGAGGTGCTGGAGCCGAGCGAGCACCGCCGACCTCACGTGTGGAGCGCTGCGGGCATCGAGAACCCGCCCGGTCGCCGTGCGGGCGGTGCGGAGTTCGGCCACATCGCGCTCGGCCACCAGCGCGTGCTGAAGCGGGGCATCCTCGTCGAGGCGCTGCAGCGCATGGCCGGCCTGGAGGTCGAGGTCGAGGTGGAGGCGCTGCCCGGGGACGACGATCGGGGCGGCCTCGGCTGGCGCACCCGCATCCGTCTGCACGTCGACGACGAGGGACGGCTGGGCCCGATGGCGGCGCGCTCGCACACGGTGATCCCGGTGACGGATGCCCCGCTCGCGACCGACGCCGTGCAGGCCGCGACGCCGTTCGAGGAGCGCTTCTCGGGGTTCGACACCGTCGACGTGCTCGCGCCGAACGGGGCAGATGCGCGCCTCGTCATCGGCGAGCAGAAGCCCACGGTCATCCACGAGCGCGTCGGCGATCGGCAGTTCGTGCTTGACGACACGGGCTTCTGGCAGGTGCACCGTGAAGCGCCGGCAACCCTCACCCGCGCGGTGCAGGATGCTGTGGTCGAGGAGCTGTTCGACCCACGCGCGGGCAATCTCGACCTGTATGGCGGGGTGGGTCTGCTCGCGGCAGCGGTCGCCGACCGTTTCGGCCCGTCGACGCGCATCACGAGCGTCGAGGCCGACCCGCGCGCGACCGACCACGCGTCGGAGAATCTCGCCGAGTGGGTGGGCGCCAGCGCCGAATCCGGCCGCGTCGACCGGTGGTTGCGCGCGCTGCAGGAGCGCACGGCGGGAGACCGCTCTCCGCTCGAGGGCGCGACGGTCGTGCTCGACCCGCCGCGCTCGGGTGCGGGGGTCGACGTCATGGCGGCACTGGGTCGTCTGGCGCCCGCGCAGCTCGTCTACGTGGCGTGCGATCCGGTGGCGCTCGCCCGGGATGTCGCGCTCGCGGAGGCGCACGGCTACCGCTTGGCGCGCATCCGGGCCTTTGACCTCTTTCCGCACACGCACCATGTCGAGGCCGTGGCGACGCTGACGCGAGACTGACTCGCGTTCACCATCGCAGTGCCCGGATGCCGCGTCGGGCGCGCCGCACCCCGTGTAGAGCGGCTCCCTGGCGCTACGATGAAGGCATCAGAGCATCCGATTCCTCCCCACCGGGCTGCCCTGAGCACTGATCCCGACACAAGATGGGCTGATACGTGGTTGCCGAGACCGAGAGCATGGTGCGCGTCGCCGTGGTCGACGACCACGAGTCGGTGCGGCTCGGGTTGCAGGCTGCTTTCACGAATGCGGGCTTCGACTTCGTGCTCTCGGCGGCGACCGTTCCCGAGTTCGTCGAGAACCTCGATGGTCGAGAGGTCGACGTGGTCGTGCTCGACCTCTCCCTCGGTGACGGCTCGAGTGTGACCGACAACGTGAAGTCGGTGCAGGCCACCGGTTCGGCGGTGCTCGTGCACTCGATCGCTGACCGCGTGGCGAGCGTGCGCGAGGCGCTCGCCGCCGGCGCAGCCGGCGTCATCCCGAAGTCGTCTGCGACGCGCGCGGTGCTCGCCGCGGCCGAGACGGTCGCGCGTGGCGAGGTGCTCAACAATCTCGAGTGGGCGAGCGCCATCGACGCCGACCGCGACTTTGCCAAGGCTCAGCTGGGTAGGCGCGAGCGCGAGATCCTGCACCTCTACGCCTCCGGTCTGCCGCTCAAGCTCGCCGCCCAGCAGCTCGGCATCGGCTACTCGACGGCCCGCGAGTATCTCGACCGAATTCGTGCGAAGTACGTCGAGGTCGGCCGGCCGGCGCCGACGAAGGTCGACCTCTTGCGTCGCGCGGTGGAGGACGGCATCCTGCCGGGCCTCGACCCGGACGGTGATGAGTCGGCCTGAGGTCGCTGCCCCGACCGCGCAAAGCGTGTCGAAGCAGCCGCGCAACCCGATCAGTCGCAAGCGCGTCGACACTGTCATCTCGCGGTCGGTTGCCTGGTTCGGCATCGTCTTCGGCCTGCAGGCTGTGCCCACACTGCTCGGCCAGTACTCCCTGGGTCAGCCGCTGTGGTCGGCGATCATGGTCGGGCTGCTGTTCGGCTCCCTCCTCCTGTCGTTGCTGTGCACGACGATCAAACGGTTCGTGGTCGGTGCGAACCGCATCGTGGCGATCGTCTACGTGGTCGCCCTGCTCACGTGGCCGTTCTTTCTCGCCGATCCGGAGGTCGCCCAGCGCGGCGACCACTGGCTGTACCAGCTGACGACGGTCGCCACGGCGGCGGCGGCGATCGGGTTCAGGGTGCGCGGCGCCGCGATCTACCTCTTCGTCGTGCCGACCATCTACGGAGTCATCCGCGCCCTGCCGGAGGGTGGAGGCGGGCCGTGGCAGCTCGGCCTCTTCAATGCGATCTACGCGATCATCCTCGGCGGGGCCGTGCTCGTGCTCGTGACGATGTTGCGCGCGGCGGCGAGCTCGGTCGACGATGCGCAGGGCATGGCGCTCGATCGGTATTCGCGCGCGGTGCGCCAGCACGCGACGGAGGTGGAGCGCGTGCAGGTCGACTCGATCGTGCACGACAGCGTGCTCACGACGCTGCTCTCGGCCGCGCGCGCTGACGGGCCGGCGGAGAAGAAGCTCGCGGGCGCCATGGCGTCCAACGCGATGCGGCACTTGCGCGAGGCGGCGCTCGTGACGCCCGATGACGGCAGCACGGTGCGCTTCCGGTCGCTGTGCGATCGCATCGTCGAGGCGGCGCGCGGCATGCAGGCGACGTTCTCGATCCGGATGCGCTCCATCGACACGCGCATCATCCCGGCTGCGCAGGCCGAGGCCCTGTACTCGGCAGCGGTTCAGGCGATGGTGAACAGCGTGCAGCACGCAGGCGGTCCGGAGGTCAAGCGCTGGGTGCGGATCAGCGGTGCGGAGGGGGACACGATCGAGATCGAGGTCGGAGACTCCGGAGCCGGGTTCGACCCCTCGGCGATCGCGCAGGGTCGTTTGGGCGTGCAGCGCTCGATCCTGGCCCGCACGATGAACGCCGGTGGTCGCGCCCACGTGGAGTCCGCCCCGGGCAAGGGCACCACGATCGTGCTCACCTGGCCGGTGCTGGTGCCGGCGGAGGACGCCGTCGACGACTTCGCTGCTGAACTGACCGAGGAGGTCGATCGATGAGGATCGGCGTGCCCCGGGCTCTCGTCGTGACGATGGCGGCGCTCTTCTCTGGCTACATCATCGTGCTGGGTCTCTATGCGATCGACATTCCGGCGAACCCGCTGCCGGTGATGATGGCGATGATCCTGTACGGGCTCATGTCGACGGTGAGCCTGCTGCCGTCGGGCCCGTCTCGCATGCCGCACTGGATGGCCGCCTGCAACGTGCTCGTGTGCATTCTCATGACGCTGCTCGTCACGCCGCAGCTCGACCCGGCCCGCGAGGGCGGGCTCGGGTACTCGACGTGGTACGTGGCGGCGATCGGCACGCTCATGACCATCACGTCGACGAGGCGGCGCCACAGCTACGCGTGGGCCGGAATCGTGGCGCTCGTCGTGCAGACGGTGATCTGGGGCGGCGGAATGGGCGGTGTCGTTCTCCTGCTCGGCACGGGAGCTATCGGCAGCGTGTCGTGGGTCGCCGTGTCGCACATCCTTTCGGTGGCGATGCTGAAGGCTTCGCGCGATGCCGCCCGTTTCGCACAGGCTGAGCGCGAGGCGACCGATTGGCAGGCCGCGCAGGAGGCGCACCTTTACGAGCGGCAGTTCCGGTTGGGGCAGACGGGCACGATGGCGGCGCCGATGCTGCGCATCATCGAGTCGACGGGCGGCGAGCTGACCGACGAGCAACGGCAGGAGTGCCTCAACCTGGAGGGCGCGATCCGCGATGAGATCCGCGGCCGCAGCCTGCTGAACGATGCGATGCGCCGGGAGGTCATGGCGGCGCGTCGGCGCGGTGTGGCCGTCACCCTCTTCGATGAGGGCGGTCTTGACGACCTGGACGAGCGGGCGAGGGATGCTGTGCTCAACACTCTCGCGGAGGCGCTGCGCACGACGAGCGCGCAGCGGGTGATCGCGCGCACCGCGCCCGCGGAGTCCGACATCGCCGTCACCGTCGTCGGGCTGAGTCCTGTGCCGGAGCTCGCCGCCTCGGCGGGCGTCGGTGACCGCTACGGCAGTCACGGCTACGACGATGCCGGATGGGGCTACGCGGACGACGACGAGGACGACGACGAAGAGGTCGCGCTCTGGCTGGAGATTCCGCGCGCGCAGCCGTCGCCCCCGACCTCCGTGCCGACCTCTGTGGCCTAGGCCCATCGACGCGGCCCGGCTCCGGGGCGCCTCGGCACTCGCCTGCTGGCCGATACGTCCCCGCCGGTCGAGACGTCGCTTAACGATCGAAGGGCCGGAGTACCCAGCTCCGGCCCTTCGCTACGTATCGAGTTAGATCGACAACCCGAATGTCAACCTAACTCGCCCCCCAATCTCCAGCCGCTTACCCGAGCGGCCTGCGATGGGCGGTGTGCTCCATGAGCGACACCTAGCACTCAGTACTCTGCCACTCCTGGGGCCGGGGGACAGTCGTCACTTTGGGGGACAGCGAGGGGGACATTTTCGTCAGAATGGGGGACACGAACCGCGGAAAATGGGGGTAGTACGACGGGTACGGGCGCGAAAACGGGGGACAAACCCCTCGTTCGGGGGGTCAGTCGCGCATCCCGCGCGAGGCCGCCCACGCACCGGGGCCCGGCGCGAGGGGCTGCCGCATCGCCCGTGCCCGCGACGACCAGTGGTCGACGCGAGGCTCGACGCGCTCCACTCCCCGCTCGTGCTGCTCGGCAAGCACCGCGGCGATGATGGCGTGCGCGGCCGCAAGCTCGACCTCGGTCGGGCTGCCCGCGACGACCGTGATGCGGGGTGCCGTGCCGCCTCCCCCGTCGTGCTCAGACGCGGTGCCGGTCACAGCGGGATGTTCCCGTGCTTCTTGGCCGGAAGACTCGCGCGCTTGGTCTTGAGGGCGCGCATCGCCTTGATGATCGACACGCGTGTGGCGGCGGGCTCGATGATGCCGTCCAGCTCACCGCGCTCGGCGGCGAGGAACGGGCTGGCCACGTCGTAGGTGTACTCGCTCGCGAGCCGTGCGCGCACGGCCGCGACATCCTCACCGGCCGCTTCGGCCGCCTTGATCTCGTTGCGGTAGAGGATGTTCACCGCGCCCTGTCCGCCCATGACCGCAATCTCGGCGGTCGGCCAGGCGAGGTTCATGTCGGCGCCGAGCTGCTTGGAGCCCATGACGATGTACGCGCCACCGTAGGCCTTGCGGGTGATCACGGTGATGAGCGGTACGGTCGCCTCGGCGTAGGCGTAGAGCAGCTTCGCGCCGCGACGGATGACGCCCTGCCACTCCTGATCGGTACCGGGCAGATAGCCGGGCACATCGACGAGGGTGAGGACGGGGATCGAGAAAGCGTCGCAGAACCGCACGAAGCGGCTTGCCTTCTCGCCGGCGTCGATATTGAGCGTGCCCGCCATCGAGTTGGGCTGGTTGGCGATGACCCCGACGCTGCGGCCTTCCACGCGCGCGAACCCGACGACGATGTTGGGGGCGAAGAGCGGCTGCACTTCGAGGAACGAACCGTCGTCGACGACGTGGTCGATGATGTCGACGACGTCGTACGGCTGGTTGGGGCTGTCGGGCACCATCGTGTTGAGTCTGCGGTCGGCGTCGGTGATCTCGAGCTCGGCCGAGGACTCGTACTGCGGCAGCTCGGCGAGGTTGTTGTCGGGCAGGTAGCTCAGCAGTGCTCGTGCGTAGTCGAAGGCGTCGGTCTCGTCGCTCGCGAGATAGTGCGAGACGCCGGACGTGCGGTTGTGGGTGAGCGCGCCGCCGAGCTCCTCCATACCGACGTCCTCGCCCGTGACGGTCTTGATGACGTCGGGGCCAGTCACGAACATCTGGCTCGTCTTGTCGACCATGATGACGAAGTCGGTGAGTGCGGGCGAGTACACGGCGCCGCCTGCTGCCGGCCCGCAGATGATGGAAATCTGCGGGATCACTCCGCTCGCGGCCGTGTTGCGGCGGAAGATCTCGCCGTACTTGCCGAGCGCGACCACGCCCTCCTGGATGCGTGCGCCGCCCGAGTCGAGAATGCCGATGATCGGCACGCCCGTCTTCAGGGCGAGCTCCATGACCTTGATGATCTTCTCGCCGGCCACCTCGCCGAGCGAGCCGCCGAAGATCGTGAAGTCTTGGCTGTAGACGGCGACCTGGCGGCCGTGGATGGTGCCGGTGCCGGTGACGACCGCGTCGCCGTACGGGCGCTTGGCGCCCATGCCGAAGGCGTGCGTGCGGTGCCGCACGAACTCGTCCAGCTCGACGAAGCTGCCGTGGTCGAGGAGCGTGTCGATGCGCTCGCGCGCCGTCATCTTGCCCTTGGCGTGCTGCTTCTCGATCGCGGCCTCGCCGCTCGCGGTCACGGCCTCGTGGTAGCGCACTTTCAGGTCGGCGATCTTGCCGGCCGTCGTCGACATGTCGGGGGCGGGGGAGCTCGCAGTGTCGGTCACGCTGTCAGCCTATCGACCACACAGAGCGGCGAACGCTTGGCGATATGCGACAAGATTGCGGGGATGCGCTGTCGCTCGCGCATGAGGTGCGGCCGACCGCGTCAGCACGGTCGCGCGGTCGAGCGGCTACTGCAGCAGGCCCGCGGCCCTCAGGCGTTCGTCGACGGCGGTCGTGAGGGTCGCACCGAAGGTCGCCGTGAAATGGTCCGCGTCGCGGTAGACAAGTGCCCCGCCGATGACCGTCGGGCACTCGTCCGGTGTGCAGAACTCGTCCCTCAGGTCGAGAATCACGGCGTCCAGCTCACGCCCGGCCTCGACCGCGAGGTCGCGGAAGTCCAGCGCGCTCGCCCGCGAGGGCGAGCAGGGCAGGGGGTCGTCCGGTCGCGAGAGTTGGCACCGTTCGCCGTCCTCACCAAGCAAGGGGGGCTCGGCGAGTACCACGAGCTGGGCGCCGCGTTCGACGAGGGGCGTCCAGGCGTCGATGAACCCGTCGATGCCCGCCTGTGCAGAGACGGTTCCGTCGGCGTTGCGGTACGTGGCGCCCGTGGAAGCCGCCGTGAAGACGAGCGCGGGTGCTTCGCTCTGGGCGAGTCGTGCCGAGACGCCGTCGACCCAGCGCAGGCACGCCTCGGTGCGCGCCCTGTTCTGCGCGTTGCCGCGATCGGCCGTCGAGAAAGCGCAGGCGCCGCGAAAATAGACGGTGAGGCGCCACCCCTCGCGCTCCGCGATCGGCTGGAGGGCCGGAAACCACACGGCGGAATGGGAGTCCCCGACGAGCACGACCGGTCGCCCGTCGACCGGCCCGAACGCGCAGTCGAGCACCTCGTCACTGTCGAGGCTCGTGCGGCAGTCGGACGAGTAGACGATCGCGCGGTCGCCGGAGGCGGCTTCGACCGCCGGAGTGAACCCCGCGCCCTCGCGCACGCCGACGCACGCGGGGTTCGTGAGGGCAGGGGCCCCGAAGCACTCCGCGGGGGTCGGGCGCTCCTCGGCCGACGGGTCGGGCGTGTCTGGCCCCGGCGACGGCGGGAACCCGATGCCCCGTGAGACCTCGGCCGCATCCGCCGTACCCGACGCACGCGCCTGCGCCGCCTGAGCGCCGCCCCAGAGCGCGCCGGCGACGAGCAGGCTCGCGAGCGCGCCCATGCCGATGACCCGCAGCGACGGCGCTCGCGACGCGGAGCCGAATCGCACCGGGTTCTCGACCCAGCGCGTACTGAGCCACGCGAGCACGAGGGTGGCCGCCACGATGGACCCCTTCTCGAGCGCGGTCAACGGATGCAGCGTCACCCAGGGCAGCAGCACGATGAGCGGCCAGTGCCACAGGTACGCGGCGTAGGAGACGCCTCCGACCCACTGGACGGGGGAGCGCGCGGCGAGCCACGCGATGCCCCGAGGCTGCACGGGCGTGCCCGCCGCGATGATGAGGAGCGTGCCCGCGACGACGGGGAGGACGCTGGCGCCGGGGAACGGCGTCTCGGGCCCGTACACGAGGGTGCTCGCGACGAGGAGGAGCCAGCCCGTCCAGCGCGCAACCGATCGCACGCGTCCCGCGTGCTCTGCCCGCCTGTCACGCGCGGCGGCGTCTCCGACTCGGCCCAGCGCGCTCTGCGAGAGCAGCGCGAGCACCCCGCCCGCGGCGAACTCCCACACCCGGCCGCCCGTGCCGAGGAAGGCGTCCGGCTGCCCCGTCGCGACGGCGTGCGTCGACACGGCGAGACTGACGGCGAGAGCACCGACCACGATGAACAGCACGATGCTCCGTCGCAGCCTCGACACACGGCGCTCGTGGGCCCGGCCACGGCGTCGTGCGATCGCCGTGATCGTGAGGACGGCGGTGAGGAGCACAAGCGGAGCCGCGATGTAGAGCTGCTCCTCGATGCTGAGCGACCAGAAGTGCTGACCGGGCGCGACAGCCTGGCCGGACTGCAGGTAGTCGGCCTCCTGCGCGAGCAGAGCCCAGTTGCCGAGGGCGACGGCGCTCGCCGCGAGCTGCGCCAGCTGCTCGTCCTGCAGACTCAGCGGCACCACGATCATCACGGCGATGCCCGTGCACACCAGCACGAGCAGCGCCGCGGGGGCGAGTCGACGCATACGCCGTGCCCAGAAGTCGGCGAGATCGAGACGGCCGGTGCTGATGAGCCGGTGACCGAGGTGGCCGAGGATGAGATAGCCGGAGACCACGAAGAACACATCGACGCCGATGTACCCTCCCGGCATGCGCGCTGGCCAGGCGTGGTACAGGATGACGACGACGACCGCGAAGGCTCGAAGTGCCTGGATCTCGGGGCGCCAGTGGCGCGCGGGCCCACCCGGCGCGGAGGCCGGTGCGTCGACGGTCAGCCGTGTCGACGAGGGAAGAGCCATGGTGCTTTCGAGGATACGGCCGCGCGGCGCCCCGGCCGCACGGCCCCTACGCGGTGGCCGCGATAGTCGATACCCCGAGGAAGACCATGATGACGCCGACGATCTGGATGCGCAGCAGGTGCTCCCCGAGCAGCCGCCAGCCGAGCAGCACCGTCACGACGGGGTAGAGCGAGGCGAGCACCGCGACGACGCTGAGGGCGCCGTCGAGGCTTGCGAGCGCGAAGGAGAGCTGCGCTGCATAGCCGAGCACGCCGATCGCCGCCATGCCGACCCAGTCGCGGGGCCGGATCGGCGCCGGCAGCAGGGCCGGGCTTGCGGTGCGGCCGGCGTGCAGTCGTGCAGCCGCGCTGCGCAGTCGAATGTGCACCCAGATCGAGAAGCCGACGAGGTACAGACCGAGCACCACGAGCATGTTGACGACGAGCGTCGTGCTCACGCCCTGCACGCTGCCGTACGCGACCGACACGTTCGCAAGACCGAAGCCGAAGGCCGACAGCACGGCGAACACGATCGAGAGCAGTCGGTTGCGCCGGCCCTCGATGGCCCCGGCCCGCACTTCTGGCCCCGAGGCGAGCACGGTGCCGACGACCGCGACGGCGAGGCCGATGCCGAGCAGCCACGAGACGGGGTCGCCACCGGCGAGACCCACGACGACCGGCACGGCGACGCTCAGAGACGTGATGGGTGCGACGACGCCCATCGTTCCGATCGCCAGACCGCGGAACAGGCACGAGACGCCCACAGCGGTGGCGGCGCCGCCGATGAACCCCCACAGGATCGCGTCGGAGGCGGTCGGATCGAAGGGCTCGACGATGAGGCGCGTGCTGAGCGCGATCGCGGCAACGACCTGCGAGACGAGCAGAACGACCATGAGCGGGATGCGCCGCGACAGCACGCCGCCGAGAAAGTCGCTCACCCCGAGGAGGCCGCTCGCGAGCAGAGCGAGCAGGGTGAGTCCGCTCATGCGCCCGACCCGGAGCCGCGGTGCTCGGTCAGCTGGTCGACGAAGGCGCGGGCATCCCGCGGTGTTCCGCTCCAGCCGAGAGCGCGAGCCACGCGCAGCAGTTGCGGGGGCTCCACGGCGGCCGCCTCGAGGGCGTCGACATCGGCGAAGACCTGCTCGGCGGGGCCATCTGCGCGCACCTCGCCCTGCGCCATGACGACGACGCGGTCGAAGTTCTCGATGCAGAAATCCATATCGTGCGTGATGGCGACGACGGTGCGGCCCTGCTCGACGAGGGAGTCGACGATGCCGGCGATGAGTCGCACTCCCGCGTCATCCTGCCCGGTGGTCGGCTCGTCGAGAACGACGATCGGCGTCTGCATGGCGAGCACGGCGGCGATCGCGACCCGCTTGCGCTCACTGAGCGAGAGATGGTGCGGGTGAACGTCAGCCTCGTGGGCGAGACCCACGGCCTCGAGCGCATCCGCGACGGCGCGCCGAGCACGCTCCTCGTCGAACCCGAGGTTCTTGGGTCCGAATCCGACATCGGCGGCGACGGTGCGCGCGAAGATCTGCTCGTCGGGGTTCTGGAAGACGTAGCCGACGCGGTGCGCCAGCTCGGCGATCGATTTCCCCGTCGTCGACCAGTCCCCGATGCGCACCTCGCCCTCGCTCGGCCGCACCATTCCGTTGAGGTGGCGCACCAGGGTTGTCTTGCCTGCGCCGTTCTGGCCGACGATGGCGAGACGCTCGCCGGGAGCCACCTCGAGGTCCACTCCGCGCAAGGCTGTGACCCCCGAGGGGTAGGTGTGCACGAGCCCGCGCACGCTGATCTCCACGCCTCCTACGGTGCTCAGCGCACTGGCGGACTCGGCGGCCCGTGCATCCGCTCGCTCACTCATGATGCCGCTCCCTTCAGCGCCGAGAATGCGTCCACGGCATCGTCGACCCCGATGGGGAGGGCGCGTTCGACGGGCAGCAGCCCGCGCTCGCGGGCCAGCCGGGCCGCCGTCGTCACCCGGGTCTCGCCCACGCCCCAGGTCGTGAGCCGATCGTCGGCGAGCACCGCGCCGGGCGCGCCGTGCTGCACGATGAGACCGCCGGCGAGCACGGCGATCGAGTCGCAATGCTCGTGCAGCAGCTCGGTCTTGTGCTCGATGATGACGACGGTCGTGCCGCCGTCACTGAGGGTGCTCAGCACGTCGTAGACGAGGCGCGTGCCGGCCGGGTCGAGCTGCGAGGTCGGCTCATCCATCACGAGCACCGGCGGCGCCATGACGACCATCGACGCGATCGCGACGAGCTGCATCTGCCCGCCCGAGAGCGCGTACGGCGAGCGATCAAGCAGCGGTTCCAAGCGCAGGCGCGCGGCGACTTCCGCGACGCGGCGCTCCATCTCGTCTCGGGGCACCGAACGGTTCTCGAGCCCGAAGGCGAGCTCCTCCCGCACGGTGAAGCGCGCGCCCGAGATCTGGTTGAAGGGGTTCTGGGTGACGAGGCCGACGGCCGCGGCCGCCTCCGAGAGCGTTCCCTCGGCCAGCACTCGGCCGGCGACGCGCGCGGTGCCGCGGTAGGTGCCCCCCTCGTTGAGCGGGATGAACCCCGCGATCGTCTTCGCCAGGGTCGTCTTGCCCGCCCCCGATGCGCCGACGATGCCCGTCACCGTGCCGGCATCGATGCGCAGGTCGAGGTTCGCGAGCGTGAAGCGCTCGGCATCCTCGTAGGCGAAGCCGACCCCCTCCAACTCGATCATGGGCGCGCTGGGGTCGGTCATCACCGCATCTTCCTCTCGAGTGCTGTCGGTCACGCGATCACCCCCACGACGACGAGCACGACCACGGCGATCGCGCTGAGGAACAGCACCCAGCGGGCGATGCGCTCACCGAGCGGGTCGGGCACGACGATGAGGCTCGTCGGCTTGGGCGTCGCGCCGAACGCGCGCGCCTCCATCGCCGTCGACCGCTCGTCGACGTCGGTGATCATGCCGAGAATGAGGGGCCCCAGCAGGGGCAGCAGGGCGCGGGCCCGCTTGAGCGGGCTGCCGACGATCGCGAGCCCTCTGGCCTGCTGGGCGAGCAGGATGCTCTGCGCGCGTGCCTGGAAGGCGGGAATGATCTGCAGGCTCGCGCTGATGACGTAGGCGATCTTGGGGCTCATGCCCACCTGCGTCAGCGCGCTCATGAGGCGCGCCGGATCTGTCGTGAGCACGAACACGAGCGAGCCGAGCACGAGGGCCGTCAGGCGCGAGCCGATCGTGAGCGCGAACAGCAGTCCCTCGGTGGTGAGCTGGGCCAGGCCCCACTCCCACAGAACCGTGGAGCCGTCCGGGTAGAACAGGCCTTGGATGATGAACAGCACCACCAGGAGCGGCAGGAGCAGGATGAGGAACAGGCGCAGCAGCCTGCCGCCGACTCGACCGAGCACGGCGGCAGGCACGATGACGACGACGACGATCCCGATCGGAATCCACCAGTGCGGCACCGCGAAGACCGCGAGGATGATCGAGAGCAGTGCCACGAGCTTCGTCACGGGGTTCAGGCGGTGCAGCGCCGAGGTGCGCTCCAGGTAGAGGGTCGTCGTCGTCATCGTTGTGCTGCTCCTATCTAGGTTGCCCGAGAGGGGTCGAGACCGCCGGTGGGCGGCTCAGGCCTTCGGTGCGGCAGGCTCGGCGGGGGCGACCGGGGTCACCTTGCCGAACACGTTGTACTGCCGCACGAACGGGAACCTGCTGCGGAGCCTGCCGGGCAGGGCGAACAGGATCAGCACGACGACCGTGAACGTGATCGTCTTGTCGAGCGGGTCACTCAGCAGACCCTGCAGCGTCGTCGAGGCGAGCAGCGAGTTGCCGAACGCCTGGAACGCCGCCACGAGAGCGCCCGTGCCGCCGCTCGTCGCGCCGCCGAAGATGAACGCCGCGATGGGGGCCGAGACGAGCGCCGCCACGATGCCCGTCACAAACCCCGCGACGGGCGCGAGGTAGAAGCGACGGAACATGCCCAGTCGGGCTGCGTAGCCCGCGAGCACACCGATGACGACCGCGGTCACCGCGAAGGGCAGCGCGATCGGTCCGATCGTCAGCCCCCAGATGACGTTCGTCAGGGCACCGGTGACGGCTCCCGCGGCAGGCCCGGCGAGCACGCCGACGAGCACGGTGCCGATCGAGTCGAGGTACACCGGCAGGCCGAGCGTCGCCGCGAGCTGCCCGACCGCGATGTTGATGACGATCGCGATGGGGATGAGGCTCAGGGTCGCCGTCGGCAGTCGGTGGATCGCACCGACAGCGATGAGAGCGGCTCCGATGAGGTACCCGGCCAGCGCGATGAGCGCCGAGGTGCCGAGCCCGCCCTCGGCCAGCTCGGTCGGCTGGGCGAGGATCAGGTAGAGGTACGTCGCCACGATGACGGCGGCCCCCAACGCGACGAAAATACGGTTGCGCGTGCGGTTGGGGTCAACCGCAGCAGGGGTGGTGCTACTCATGAATGCCTCCTTGCACTCGATGACGTGCGGCGCGGTGCCGCGGGGGTGGACGGGGCGACGAGCATCAGCCTCACGGCTGCCGCTCACCGCCCTCCTCCGCCTCGCCGACGCGCGCAGCCAGGGTGGCGACGCGGTCGATGAGGTGGTCGAAGAACGCCGCGGGGTCGGTGTCGACCACGATCGCAGCGTTGGGCTCGCGGCCCCAGAGGCCCGCGAAGTCGGCGATGGTCTGGCCCCGCGCGAGCGTTCCGCCGAGCTCGACGTCGACGGTCGCGGGGCGCAGGGTCGCGAGCTCCGGGTGCAGGGCCACGGCCGCCGCGAAAGGGTCGTGCATGTGCGCGAGCCAGCCCTGGTCGTGCGTCACGTGGAACTCGAAGTAGAACCGCACAGCGTCGGTGAGGTGTCGCAGTACGGGGTTGCGGGCCCTGGATCGCGAACCGAAGTCGCTGTCGGGCGTGAGCGCAGCATCGTCATCACCGATCGCGTCGGCGATGCGGCGCAGATGCTCCGGCTTCATCTCGATGCGCTCGGTGACGTCGAGGGCGCACACGATGGGGCGACGGTCGGCCGGCAGGCCGCTGAAGGCGTCGAACACCATCTTGGCGCTCTCCGGGTCGACGGCGATGTTCCACTCGCTCACCGGTGTCGTGTTGCCGGAGTGGTGGAAGGCGCCGCCCATGATCACGAGGCGCTTCAGCAGGCGGGGCAGCTGCGGCTCGAGACGCAGCGCGAGAGCGAGATTCGTGAGCGGGCCGGTCACGAGGCCGATCACCTCACCGGGATGCGCCCTCGCCGTCTCGATCCACACCTCGGTGGCGTGGCGCTCGCTGATCATGCGCGACGGTGCGGGCAGCTCGGCGTAGCCGATGCCCTGCGGGCCGTGCGTCTCCTCCGTCGTCATGAGCGGGGCCAGCACGGGTACTTCGCTGCCGAGCGCCACCTCGATGTCGTCGGCGCCGCACAGGTCGAGCCACGCCAGATTGTTGATCGCCACCTGGCGGGCGGGCACGTTGCCGGCGGTGCACGTGATGCCGAGAATCTCGGCCTCCGGGCTCGCGAGGAGGTAGAGCAGCGCGAGCGAGTCGTCGATGCCCGTGTCGACGTCGACGAGCAGGGCGACGGCAGGGGTGGTGGGCGTTGCGGGGCTGGTGCTCGGCACGGTGCTGGCAGGCACGGTGTGCGGTCCTTTCATCGTCGGCGACCGCCGGTGGGGTCGCCGACGATGCTCGACGCGACCTGACGGTTCACCATGCTGATCAGCGGGTCGGGCCGGGGCCGTGAGGCTCGGGTGATGCGCCCGCTGAGGCGGTGAGGGGAGGGTCTCGGCGGCGCGAACCGGTGGTGTGCATCGCGCGGCGTCGACCTATCCAGTCAAGGAAGCGGCTCCTGTTCGTCGATGAACGTCCGGGGCGATCGTCGTCGGTCACGCTGTCGCGGTGGACGCGGCGGGCCCTCGTGCCGGTAACCATAGCGCCGCCCCGGGGTCGTGTCCAGCATTCGCTCAGGGTCCGGCATGTGCGCGCTCGGCGGGGGCAGCGATCGCACGACGGCGCGTCCGCGCGGCGTCGCCCCGGGCATCCCGACGCCGCCTACTCTCGATGCATGGACGTGTCGCTCAGCCGTGCCGCGTGCGACGAGCTCGGGGCGACCCTGCTGTGGCGCGAGGCGAGCGCCTCCACGAATCTCGACCTCGTCTCGAGGGTGAGTCGCGCCTCGTCGGGGTCCGAAGAGGAGCCGCTGGCCGATCTCACGGTGATCGCGACCGACACGCAGACCGCGGGGCGGGGTCGGCTCGGTCGAGCATGGTCGACACCGCCGGGCACGGCGCTCGCCGTCTCCGTCTACCTCGCGCACGCCCCGGCAGGTGGCGCCACAGGTGGCACAGCGGGTGGCGCCACGGGCAGCGCCTCGGGCGGGACTGCGGCCGCAGACCCGCGGCGCCTCGGCTGGGTGCCGCTGCTGGCGGGAGTCGCCATGGTGCGCGCGGTGCGCGGGCTCGGCGTGGCGGCCGCGGGGGTGAAGTGGCCGAACGACGTGCTCGTCGACGGTCGCAAGCTCTGCGGCATCCTGACGGAGCTCACGCCGACGGGGGTCGTCGTCGGCGCCGGGCTCAACGTCACGATGTCAGCAGAGCAGCTGCCTGTGCCCACCGCGACCTCCCTCGTGATCGAGGGCGCGGATGCACCGCCCATGCTCGACAGTGCCGTGCCCGACAGCGCCCCGCTCGACAGTGCCCTGCTCGACCGTGCCCTCGCGGCGTACCTGCGCGAGCTCGCGGCGCTCGTGGGGCGCTGGCGCGAGGCGGAGCATCCAGCCGCTCTGCGCCCGGTCGTCGAGGCGCACCTGCAGACTCTCGGCCTCGCCGTGCGCGTCGACCTGCCCGGCCAGCCGCCGGTGCGCGGCACGGCCATCGGTCTGGACGACGACGGCCGGCTGCTCGTGCGCCCCGCGGGCGACGACTCGCGCGCGACCATGGGCGTCGTCGCCGTGGCGGCCGGCGACGTGACGCACCTGCGATATGAATAGAGCATGACCGAGCCAGTGCGTGAGCAGGGGCGCGAGCCCGAGCGCGTCGTGGCGCGGTTCCGCCCGCACGCCCGCGTGCTCGTGCTGCCCTCGTTCGTGCTCATCGGCGCGGTGGGCGCGGCCACCTACGGTGCTCTCGTGCTCGAGGAGCTGTGGCAGCGCCTCGCGGTCGCCGGGGCGGGCGTGCTCGTCATCGTGCTGCTGTGGATGCTGCCCCTCGTGCGCTGGTTGGGCACCCACTACGTCGTCACGACGCGGCGCATCGCGCTGCGCGGTGGCCTCGCGGTGCGCTTGCGGCAGGAGCTGCTGCACTCGCGCGGGTATGACGTGTCGGTGCGGCAGTCCGGCCTGCAGCGGCTGTTCCGGTCGGGTGACGTTCTCATCAACACGGGGCTGGACCGACCGGTGATCATGCGGGACGTCCCGCGCGCAGACCTCGTGCAGGATGCTCTGAGCGAGCTCATGGAGGCAAGCACCTCCTCGATCGCGACCGTGCGGCGCACCACGGCGGCGCAACCGGTTCTGCGGCGGCCCCGCGAGGGACGCTGAGCGTACTTCCACTGCCGCCACGGTGTGCCGCTGCAGCGCCACCCGCGTGGTCCTCGTTGTTCGCCCGTGCGTCGACGGCGCCAGTAGAGTCGACGGGTGCGAATTTCAGTCATCGGATGCGGATACTTGGGCGCGGTTCACGCCGCCTGCATGGCCGAGCTCGGCCACGACGTCGTCGGCATCGACGTCGATGCGAGCAAGATCGAGAACCTCGCGGCGGGGCGCGCCCCGTTCTTCGAGCCGGGTCTCGGCGACCTGCTGTCGCCCGACAACGCCCGACTGCGGTTCACGACCGACATCGCTGCTGCCGAGCATGCGCGCGTGCACTTCATCGCGGTCGGCACCCCCCAGGTGGCGGGCGGCGTCGCCGCCGACCTGACCTACGTCAACGCGGCAGTGGAGGCCCTCCTGCCGCACATCGGCCCCGGCCACCTCGTGGTCGGCAAGTCGACGGTGCCCGTCGGCACCGCTGCACGGCTCGCGGAGCTGGTCGCGCCGACCGGGGCGAGCCTCGCGTGGAACCCCGAGTTCCTGCGGGAGGGCTTCGCGGTGTCCGACACGCTCTCCCCCGACCGCCTCGTGTACGGAGTGGACCACCGCGATGATCGGGCGGCCGAGGTGCTCGACGAGATCTACAAGCGCCCCCTCGAGGCGGGCACGCCGCGTATCGTCACCGACTACGCGACCGCCGAGCTCGTGAAGGTCTCGGCGAACGCGTTCCTCGCCACGAAGATCTCGTTCATCAACGCGATGGCGGAGATCGCGGAGGTTACGGGTGCTGACGTGACGACCCTCGCCGACGCGATCGGCTACGACGCCCGTATCGGTCGCCGCTTCCTCAACGCCGGTGTCGGTTTCGGCGGCGGGTGCCTGCCGAAAGACATCCGCGCGTTCCAGGCTCGCGCTGAGGAGCTCGGTGTCGGCCACTCGCTGGCGTTCCTCGCCGACGTCGACGATGTGAACCTGCGCCGTCGTCAGCGCGTCGTCGACCTCGTCACCGAGAACCTGGGCGGAGACCTCACGGGCAAGGCCGTCACCGTGCTGGGCTTGGCGTTCAAGCCCGAGTCTGACGACGTGCGCGACTCGCCCGCGCTGGATGTCGCGCAGCGGCTGGTCGACGCCGGCGCGGTCGTGCGCGCCACCGACCCGGAGGCGATCGAGACGGCGCGCCGACTTCGCCCGCATCTCGACTACGTGGAGAGCATCCAGGAGGCGGTCTCGGGTGCGGACGCGATCGTCGTCGTGACGGAGTGGCACCAGTTCCGCGAGCTCGACCCGGTCGAGGTCGCCGGCTGGGCGCGGGGCCGCGTCGTCGTGGACGGCCGCAACTGCCTGGACGCCTCGGATTGGCGCTCGGCGGGCTGGACCTACGCCGGTCTCGGCCGCCCCTAGCTAGGCCGCTTCCCGCTCGGGAGCAGAGGGGCGCGGCACCGGCCTCCGCGGGTCGAACACCCACGTGCGGTACAGCACGAACCGGAAGGCGCTGCCGAGCGCGAGCCCGATGACGTTCGATGCGATGTTGTCGGCGAGCAGGCTCGTGAAGCCGAGAACGTAGCGCGAGACGACGAGGCAGCCGACGGCGATGAGCATGCCGCCGACGCTCACGAGCGCGAATTCGACGCTCTCGCGCATCACGGGTCGCCGACGTTCGAGCCGGAAGCTCCAGTAGCGGCTGCCGAGCCAGTTCACGGCGATCGCCACGGAGGTAGAGACGACCTTGGCGATGACGGGCCCTTCGGCGATGAGCTCGGGGCTCAGCACGGTCACGCGCAGCAGGTTGAACAGGGCGATGTCGACGATGAGCCCGACGACGCCGACCGCCCCGAATCGGGCGAGCTGGCCCACCAGTATCGGCATCCGGTCTCGTTTCGTCGTTGCGCCCGCTCGCGATCGGACAGAATGGGGGCGAGCGAATTCGCAGTCTAGAGGAGTGCCATGCCTGTCGTCGGCGTCATCGGTGGTGGTCAGCTGGCCCGCATGATGATCCCGCCCGCGGTCGCCCTCGGCATCGAGGTGCGGGTGCTGGCCGAGGCGCCTGACTCGTCCGCGCGGCTGGCCGCGACGGTTGTGGGCGACTATCGCGACCGTCAGACGGTCCTGGATTTCGCGGAGGGCTGCGATGCGATCACGTTCGACCATGAGCATGTTCCGCAGGAGGTGCTGCGTGCTCTCGTCGACGCCGGCGCTGCGGTGCGCCCGGGCCCGGATGCTCTGCTCTACGCGCAGGACAAGCTCGCCATGCGCGCTCGCCTCGCCGAGCTCGGCGTGCCGATGCCCGATTGGGCGCGCGCGGTGTCGGCGGAGGAGCTGCAGGCGTTCCTGGACGATCACGGCGGTCGCGCGGTCGTGAAGACTCCCCGCGGCGGGTACGACGGTAAGGGCGTGCGCGTGGTCGACGACGCGAGCGCGGCGGAAGACTGGCTGGAGTCGGGGCCGGTGCTGGTGGAGGAGCTCGTGCCGTTCCGGCGGGAGCTTGCCCAGCTCGTGGCTCGTCGGCCCAGCGGCGAGGTGCGCCCGTGGCCGGTCGTGGAGACGGTGCAGCAGGGCGGCGTGTGCGCGGAGGTTTTCGCGCCGGCGCCGCACACGACGGAGGCTGTCGAGCGTGCGGCGGCGGAGATCGCGACGACGGTCGCGCGCGGGCTCGACGTCACGGGGGTGCTCGCGGTGGAGCTGTTCGAGACGACGAACGGCCGCGTGCTCGTCAACGAGCTGGCGATGCGCCCGCACAACAGCGGGCACTTCTCGATCGAGGGCTCGGTGACGAGCCAGTTCGAGCAGCACGTGCGTGCGGTGCTCGACTGGCCGCTCGGCGAGACGGAGCTTCGGGCGCCGGTGACAGTCATGATCAATGTGTTCGGGGCGCTGCCGGAGGATCAGATCGTGGCGTCGCTCGCCCACCAGCCGAGCGTGAAGGTGCACGCGTACGGCAAGGGCCCGCGCGCGGGCCGCAAAGCGGGTCACGTGACGGCTATCGGAGACGAGCTCGACGAGACCGTGTACCGCGCGAGGGCGGCAGCGGCCCACTTCGAGTTTCGCGAGCCCTAGCCCTAGCCCCGAGCCGTGGCCGCGAGCCGCAGCCGGTAGCCCTGGCCGCGAGCCGTGGCCGCGAGCCGTCCAGCGTCCTAGCGTCACGCAGCGCGCGCGGGGTTCGGGCGGAGCGCTCGGCGCAGCGGCTCGCTGCGGCTGGGCAGGTCGACCGGTGTCTGCTGAGCAGTGTGGGAGGGCGGCGGTATGGCTTCGTAGCGGTCGCCCGGTGGTTCGTCGGGCTGGGCGGCTCGACGTCGGATGCGCCACCCGTTGTTGTGCACGAGCAAGTGATGGTGCCGACAGAGCAGGATTCCGTCGGCAACGTCGGTGCGACCGCCGTGCGTCACCCACGGGTCGATGTGATGCGCTTCCGCCCACGACGGTGGTCGTTCGCAGCCCACCCATCGGCACCCGCCGTCCCGCGCGGCGAGCGCGACGCGCTGCCGAGGGGTGAAGAGTCGCTGCGTGCGGCCCACATCGAGCGGCTGACCTGTGCTGGAGAGCAGGATCGGCGTGTGTGTTCCCGCGCACAGCACCCGTTCGACGGTGGCGAGCGAGACGGGCGCGGTCTGCCCCTCGAGAGTCGCCATGCCCGAGCCGCGTTGCAGCTCGTCAGCCGTCACCAGAACGCGCACCGAGGGCGCGCCCGAGCCGAGCAGCTGCGTGGAGTTGGCGTCGGCACCGGCGACAAGGAGGGCGAGGAACGCGTCGGAGGCGTACTGCTCGGGCGTGCGCTCGTCGTCGAGCATGCGTTGGGCGAGGGCGGCGTCGCGCTCGCCCACGAAGGTGGGGCCGCCTCGGCGGGGCGATGTGGCGCGGTCGAAGAGGTCGGCGACGACGGCCGCCGACTCCGGGTCGAGCAACCACGTGGCGCGACTCATGCCATCCGCCAGCCGGTGCAGACGCAGCGAGCGCGCTGAGCGCCGTTCGGCCTCGCGCTCGGCGACGCCCTCGGCGTCGAGCTCATCGCGCACGCCGCGCGCACGACGGTAGAGGCGATCGGTGTCGAGTTCGGGGGCTTCAGCCAAGAGCGCTTCGACCGCGCCGCGCAAGACCTCGGTCGTGACGGTCGCGGTCGGCTCGCCGAGGCCCGACCTGATCGCCTGCAGCGCGCCGATCGACAGCTCACCGCGCCGCACCGGGTCGACGAGTCGCTGCGCCCACTCGGGCACGATGGGCAGCCCGGCGGGCAGCTCGAGGGCACCCGCGTCGTTCGCCGATGCCTCCCCGCCTGCGCCCGCCGCCGCGCCCTCCGCCCCAGCTTCTGCCACTACGAGCATGACCCCGGCCCGCACCACGTCGTGGGCCTCGCGTCGAGTGCTGCCCGTCGCGACTCGCACGAGTTCGTCGGCGGTGCGGTGGCCGCGCCGCTGCGCGAGCCCGGAGTGCGCCAGCGACGGCGCTGAGCGCCGCGCGGCCTCGCCGGCGAGGAGGGAGAGTCGGGCATCCAGAAGGCGGCGCACGCCGGACGCCTCGGAGAGCGTCGCAAGGAGTTCCTCATCGGAGAGCGCGGTGAGGGGCGCGACCGAGTCCGGCGTCGCCTCGAGCGACGCACGGGCCGCGGCGAACGCGGCGGTGAGGGATGCGGTCATGCAGCTACTCTCCCACATTCGAACGTATGTTCGACAGGGGGTCACGCCAATCTTGGGACAACTTCTCGGGCGCTGTGCCTGGGGAGGAGCGGTGCGATCGTGCCGCCGGCCCAGCAAGGCCCGGCCGCCTCCGGTCCGGCCCGGCGCCCGACCCACGGCCCGGCGCCAGACCGCCGGCCCAGCCCCCGACCCCCACCACAGCCCCGCACCCGACCCCCGCACCCGACCCCCGAGCCCGCCACGCCGCGGCGCGCCACGCCGACGCCAGCCCGACCCGCGCCTACGTTTGACGACGTGACCACCCCAGACCCCGCCGCAGCGCCCGACGTGAGCGATGAACCGACTCCCCGCGTTGCCGTGGTGATGGGCTCCGACTCCGACTGGCCGGTCATGGAGCCCGCGGTGGAGGCACTCGAGCAGTTTGGCATCGGGTGCGAGGTGCACGTGCTGAGCGCGCACCGCACCCCTGACGCGATGATCGCGTACGGTCGTGCGGCCGCCGGCAAGGGCATCCGGGTCATCATCGCGGGGGCGGGCGGCGCCGCCCACCTGCCGGGAATGATCGCGAGCGTGACGACCTTGCCGGTGATCGGCGTGCCCGTTCCCCTGAAGACCCTCGACGGTCTCGACAGCCTGCTGAGCATCGTGCAGATGCCGGCGGGCATTCCCGTGGCGACGGTGTCGATCGGCGGCGGCCGCAATGCGGGCATTCTCGCGGCGCGCATGATCGGCGCCACTGATGGGCGCGTGGCGCAGGCTCTGGCCGACTTCGCCCGCGACCTGCAGGGCGCGGTGGAGGCGAAGAACGCGGCGCTGCAGAGCGCGGTGGCTGAGCGCGCGACCAGCAACCCGGCGACACGGGCACCGTAGGCGCGCACGCCCTGTGACGCTCACCTCCCCTCTGCGCCACCCCGATCTGCGGGATGCTGCGCTCATGACCCGCCGCGCCTGGTGGCTGCTCGGGCTGAACCTGCTCATACCGGGCACGGCGCAGGTGCTGGCGGGCAGCCGTCGGTGGGGCCGTTTCGCGGTGGGGGCGACGTTCACGCTGTGGGCGGTCGCCCTGGCGGCAGGCATCCTCTTCTTCGCCGCTCGTCCGATCGCGTTGACGGTCGCGACGAACGTGGTGGTGCTGTGGCTGGCGCAGGCGGCCCTCCTCTTCTATGCGGTGCTGTGGCTGGTGACGACGCTCAACGCGTTCACGCTGCTGCGGCTGGTGCGCACTGCTCCGTCGGCGCGTGGCTGGCTGGCGGCGCTGACGGCGGTGACGATCGTGGTCGCGTCGGGCGGGGCAGGCTATGCCGCCTATCTGACGGGGGTGGGGCGGGATGCCCTGGGCGCGGTCTTCGCAGGCGGCGGCATCGTCGAGCCGATCGACGGGCGCTACACGGTGCTGCTGCTCGGCGGCGACGCTGGCCCCGACCGCATCGGTCTGCGGCCCGACAGCATCACGCTGGCGAGCATCGACGCGTCGAGCGGGGCGGTGACGCTCATCGGCATTCCGCGCAACCTGTACGACGCGCCGTTCGCGGAGGGCTCGCCGCTGTGGGAGGCGTGGCCGAACGGCTTCGACTGCGGCGACGACTGCCTCATCAGCTACCTGTACCCGTGGGCGGAGGAGCACCCGGAGGTGTTCCCGGCGGCGGAGGCCCGAGGCTCGACTCCGGGTATCGAGGCGATGCGCGACGCGGTGGAGGGCGTGACGGGCCTGACGGTGCAGTTCACGGTGCTCATCGACATGGCGGGCTTCGAGGATCTCATCGATGCGCTCGGCGGTGTGGTGGTCGAGGTGGAGGAGCCGGTGACGCTCGGCATCAACGGCGGCCCGGTGGTGGGCGAAATCGCGGCGGGGGAGCAGCGCATGGACGGCGAGACGGCGCTCTGGTACGCCCGCAGCCGCTACAACCTGACCGACTTCGACCGCATGGAGCATCAGCGCGACGTGCAGGAGGCGATGCTGCGGCAGCTGGATCCGGCGACGGTGCTGACGCGGTTCGAGGCGATCGCGGAGGCGAGCAGCGACCTGGTGCGCACGGATGTTCCTCAGTCGATGATCGGCGTCTTCACCGATCTGGCGGTGCGGGGCAGGGAGCTTCCGCTGCGGCGGGTCGAGCTGGTGCCGCCGGCGATCGACAACGTGCGGCCCGACTACGCGCTCGCGCGCATCCTTGTGGCGGAGGCGGTGGCCCCGCTGCCCACGCCGACGCCGACGCCGTAGCGCCGCGCTACAGGTCGGCGTGCAGCTGCCAGGTCTTCTCGGCTGAGTCTCGCCAGCTGTAGGCGCCGGCCCGGTCGCGCCCGCGCACGCTGAGCTGGGTGGCAAGGGCGTCGTCGTCGAGCACTCCCTGGATGGCGTCGGCGAGCCGACGCGGGTACCCGGCGGCGTCGAGCCGGGGCACGACGAGCCCGGCGTCGGCGCACACTTCGAGTAGCGCTGGAGCGTCGGAGTGCACGACGGGCGTGCCGAGCCCCATCGCTTCGAGGGCGGGCAGGCCGAACCCGTCAGAGATGCTGGGCACGACGACGACGGCGGCGCGGGCGTAGGCGAGCGCGAGGTCGGCGTCGTCGAGCGAGCCGAGGGCGATGACGCTCCCGGTGTCGAGGTGGGCCTGGTGCTCGAGCTCGGCGATCTCTGCGGGCTCGATGCCGACGAGCACGAGCGGCACGTCGGGGGCGTGCACGTCGCCGATCGCCCACAGCAGGTCGGGGATGCCTTTGCGCTTCTCGAGCGGCCCGACGGCGAGGGCGTAGCGCTCGGGCAGGCCGAGGGCGTGAGCTCGAGCATCCGCATCACGGGGCACGGTGAGGTCGCTGCTGACGGCGCCGGCGATGACCCGGATGCGGTCGCCCACGTCGATGACGCCCGCGAGCTCGTCGGCCACGGTGTGGGTGGGCACGACGACGGCGTCGGCGTAGCGCTCGGTGCGCTTGGCCATGGCCTTGTGCCAGGCGACCGCGCGGGGGGTGAGGGTCTCGGGGTGGGTCCACGGCGTGGCGTCGTGCACGGTGACGACGAACTGCTCGCCGGGGTTGTTGAGCCGGTCGTGCCGGTAGAGGGGAGCGAGCAGGCTGGGGGCGTGCACCATGCTGCTGCCGGGCAGCCGCGTGAAGCCGTGCTGCCAGGCGGCGGCGAGCTGGCGGCGGTCGAGGGCGCTCTTGTCGAGCACGCTGAGGCCGGGCAGTGCCTGCTCGATGCGGGCGTAGTGGTCGGGAGGCGAGGAGGGCACGATGCCGGCCACGTCGATGCCGCGGGGCGCGCTGTCGATGAGCGCGCGGGTCAGCTCGAGGGCGTAGCGGCCGATGCCAGTGGGCTTGCTCGCACCCACCTGGTCGAGCACGACCCTGAGCGTCGACATGCGGCGGGGCCCTCTCTCGTGGTGGTCGTGCGGCGGTGGTGTCACGCGCGGTGGTGGCACCTGCGCCAGCGTGACAACCGGCCCAGTCTACTGGTGCCCGCTCGGCCCCGGGGTGAGCCCGAGCGCACCCAGCAGCTGCTGGAAGAACCCGCGCGACATCGCCTCGGGCGGGTAGGCCTCGGCCGCCTGGCGGGCGGCCGAGGCACGCTCGGCGCGGTCGTCGACGCGCAGGGCTTCGTCGAGCGCGGCGACGAGCCCCTCTGTCGAACGGGCCGGGTAGAGGTGCAGGTAGGGGGCGCCGCGGTGGTCGCGGAACACACCGAGGTCGGGGGCGACGACGGGCAGGCCGAAGGTCTGGGCGAGGGGGAGGGAGCTCGAGTTGAGGATGCGCTCGTACGGCATTGCGGCGACGTCGGCGGCGCGCATCCAGTTCTGCAGTTCGTCGTCTGGCACGAAGTCGAGGCGGCGCAGGGTGCCGGGCACGGCGTCGAGCGCGCGCTCGAGGGCGGCAACGTCGGTGCCGCGCCCGGGCCGCCCGGCGACGGCGAGGCGCGCCCGCGGACGGGTGCGCTGCAGCTGCGCCACGGCGTCGGCGAGCCGCTCGAGCCCGCGGTAGGGGCGCACGCCGCCCACCGACACGATGACCTCGTCGTCGGGGTCGAGGCCCAGTGCCGCGCGCGCCTGTGCGGGCGCGACAGTGTCGGGGTACCGGCCGAGGAAGCTCGCGTGGCCTTGGGTGATGACGGTGGCGTCGCGCAGGGAGTAGTAGGGCTCGACGGCCCGGAGGGTGCTGGCGCTGAGCACGTGCACGACGTCGGCCTCGCGGGCGAGCTGCTGGCAGAGCTCGAGTTCGAGCACGTGGTGGCGGTGGTCGTGGGGCAGCACGTTGTGGATGGTCCAGACGAGCCGCCCGCCGCGCTGGCGGTAGCGGCGCAGAGCTGCGAGGGTGGCGCGCATCGAGTCGCGTGCGCGCGATGGGTCGGTGTACCGCTGCACGATCGGGTTGGTCCAGTGCAGGTGCACGATGCTGGCGCGGCTGGCCGGGTCGAGTGCGTCGAGGTCGTCGACCGCGATGGCGCTGACCTCGACATCGACGTCGGATGCCCGGCTGTACAGCATCGACTGGTACGGGTTCGACGCCGAGTAGTCGGGCAGGTAGCGCAGCCCGATGCTCATGAGGGCTCCGAGGGCCGCCCGCGCGCGAGTCGGCGCAGCGGGCGCAGTGCGCGTCCCCGCAGCTGCCGCAGCTGCCAGGCGCTGGACTGCGCGAGCTGCCATTTCTGCTTCAGGTCTGCCACCCGCTTGCGTTCGGCGTCGAGCAGGTCGATGACCTCGTGCAGGTCGGCGCGTGCGCGGGCTCGCTCGTCCGCGAGCACCTCCATCGCTGCCGCGCTGATCGCTGGGTACGGGTCGCCCGCGGGGGCACGCTCCGCGTCGGGGTCTGAGCCGGGGTGTGAAGGGGTCACCCGTTGATTCTGCCGCTTTCGAGCGCGATGTCGGCGGTGACGACGCCGTTGAGCATCTTGGAGGCGGTCACGTCGCCCGCCCAGAAGCGGGTCTCGACGGTGTCGAGGAAGCTCTCCCGAAACACACGGCGGCCGCGCACGCGGGCGAGGCTCGTCTCGATGACGGTGCGGAAGCTCGGGTTGTTGCGCGCGCACGCGTAGGGGTCGAAGGGGAACGCCGGTTCGTGCTGCGGGGTCACGTCGAGTGCATCGAGGTCGATCAGGCCGGGGGTGTCTTTGTGGCCGTAGAAGCGCCACTTGCGCGCCCACCGCAGCCGTTTTCCCTCTTCTTCGATACCGTCCAGGTCGGCGAGCAGCTCTGACCCCATGCCGCGCACGAACGCCATCCAGCGCTTCTGCGCGCTGCGCTCTTCGAGGGGGCGCCCGAGCCAGTAGCCCATCCACCGCTCGTCCTCGAAGGGGAACACGTGGGTCTGGTGCTCGTTGTCGAAGGGTCGGATGCGCGAGTACTGCCGGTAGGCGATGTCGTACTGGCGGTACACATCGAGCTCTCGGTCGGGGGAGACGGCGGCGCGGGGCGCGAGCCGCTCGACGAAGCTCGGCTCCATGAGCTGCTGCAGCAGGAACTGGTCGTTGCGGCCGATGAAGGCTGCCCGATCGTCACCGACGGCGCTCTTCGCTTTCTCGCGGTTGTCGCCGGTGAGGGTGTCGTTGAGGAAGCCGTGCACGTTGATGCGGCGCGGCACGAGCTCGTCGACGAGGTCGTTGGCGAGCCCGACGGCGCCGAGCGGCAGGTCGAGCGAGGTGGCGCGCTTGAGCTCGTACACGTCGAGGCTGAACGGCATGGTGGTGGTGTCGAGCATGTGCACGTCGAGAGCCATGCGGTCGCGCAGCCACTGCACGACGTCCTAGTCGATATTGCCGGGCTGCCCGCAGCAGTAGAGCGTGGGCTCGTGCCCGAGATCCCACATGGTCTGGATGAGGGGCCGGGAGTCGAAGCCGGAGGAGATGCCGGAGGTCAGGGGCGTTGCGGCGACGGGGGCGAGAGCGTCGGCGACGCACTGCCGCAGCAGCTCGCGCAACTCGGCGTCGTCGAGTCTGCGGTCGCCGTGCTCGGCGCGCCAGGTTTGCAGAGCGCGCTCGGCGCGCTCGACTCCGGCGAGGGCGCGCTCTTCGTCGGGCAGGAGGGCCACGGCGAGCAGCCGCATGAGCGGCGCATTGCGGGCGGCGCCGGGGGTGACGAACCACGGCTCATCGCGCAACGCGAGACGGGTGGCGAGGGTGCGTCGGGGGCGGAGGCTGCGCGGCGGTTTCGGGTCGGGCCGTGCGGTGGTGCTCATGGGGTCCATCCTGCTGCCGTCATGGCGCTGTCGAGCGCCGGGCGCCAGGCTCTCATCGGGGTCAAGCCGTGTTGTCGCCAGCCGTCGTGCGAGAGCACCGAGTTCGCGGGGCGGGGTGCCCGCCGTGGGTAGTCGGCGCTCGTGACGGGGGTGACGTCGGCGGGGTCGCCGCCGAGGTTCTCGACGATAGCCTGCGCGAAGCCGTGCCAGCTAGTGCTGCCAGCGTTGGTGCCGTGCAGTGTGGCGCCGCGCAGGCCCGAGTCGAGCATCCTGACGGTCTGCTCGGCGAGGTCACGCGTCCACGTCGGCTGACCGTGCTGGTCGTCGACGACGGCGAGGGTGCCCCGCTCGCGGTAGAGGCGCATCATGGTGCGCACGAAGCTGGGTCCGTGCTCGCCGTAGAGCCACGCGGTGCGCAGCACGATGGTGCCGTCGGGGTGGGCGGCGCGGGCGCGGCGCTCGCCGTCGGCCTTGGTGCGGCCGTAGGCGCTGACGGGCTTGAGCGGTGCATCCTCGGCGTAGGGTTCGGCGTGCGTGCCGTCGAAGACGTAGTCGGTGGAGTACTGCACCAGCACGGCACCGGCGGCGCGGGATGCTGCCGCCAGGTTCTCGGCACCGATCGAGTTGACGAGGTGGGCGGCCTGCTCGTGGTCTTCGGCGGCGTCGACGGCGGTGTAGGCGGCAGCGTTGAGCACGACATCGTGGTCGGCGACTGCCGCTCGGCAGGCGTCAGCGTCAGTGATGTCGAGCTCGGCCCGACCGAGAGCGGTGACGTGGCGAGTGCCCGGTGCGGCGGCGAGGGCGGCCTGCAGGTCGTGACCGAGGCTGCCGTGCGCGCCGGTGATGAGGTAGCGGGGCATGCCCTACTGGCCTTTGGCGCGGTACTGGGCTTCGGTCGCGTCTTTCTGCGGCGCCCACCAGGGCTCGTTGTCGCGGTACCACTCGATCGTCGCGGCGAGCCCCGCCGCGAAGTCGTCGAACCGCGGCTGCCAGCCGAGCTCGGCGCGCAGCTTGCTCGAATCGATCGCGTAGCGCAGATCGTGGCCGGCGCGGTCGGTCACGTGGTCGTAGGCATCGGCGGGCTGGCCGAGGGTCGTGAGGATGAGCTCGACGACCTCCCGGTTGCTCTTCTCACCGTCGGCGCCGATCAGGTAGGTCTCGCCGATGCGGCCTTTCTCGAGAATGGTCAGCACGGCGGCGGAGTGGTCGTCGGCGTGAATCCAGTCGCGCACGTTGAGGCCGGCGCCGTACAGCTTGGGCCGCTGCCCGCGCAGCACGTTGGTGATCTGGCGGGGGATGAACTTCTCGACGTGCTGGTAGGGGCCGTAGTTGTTGGAGCAGTTGGAGATCGTCGCCTGCACGCCGAAGGAGCGTACCCACGCGCGCACGAGCAGATCGCTGCCGGCCTTGGTCGACGAGTAGGGGCTCGACGGGTTGTACGGGGTCGCCTCGGTGAAGCGCGCCGGGTCGTCGAGCTCGAGATCGCCGTAGACCTCGTCGGTCGAGATGTGGTGAAACCTCGTGCCGTGACGCCGTGCGGCTTCGAGCAGCGTGTAGGTGCCGATGATGTTGGTGTCCACGAACGGTCGCGGGTCGTCGAGCGAGTTGTCGTTGTGACTCTCGGCGGCGTAGTGCACGACCGCCTGCGCCTCGGAGGTGAGCCGGTCGACGAGGGGCGCATCCGCGATGTCGCCGTGCACGAAGGTGAGCCGATCGTCGGGCAGTCCGACGAGGGAGGCGCGGTTGCCCGCGTAGGTGAGCTTGTCGAGCACCGTCACGTGGTGATCAGTGTGCGCGATCACGTGGTGCACGAAGTTGGAGCCGATGAACCCGGCGCCGCCGGTGACGAGAAGCCTCACGGTTGATGAGCCTACCGAGCGGCTCGGTCGGGTGCCCAACGCCGCCTAAGGTTGACCTGAGGCCACTTTGCCACCCAGTCAGCCCCTTCGGAGTCCGCTTGCTCAAGCTCATCAAGAACATTGCGCGCGACCTGCTCGCCATCACGTGGATTCGGCGTCTCTACGTCTTCCTCAACCGTGTCGTGCTGGAGGGGCTGGGCTTCAGCCGCATCCTCATCCACCTCTACTACTTCTTCGCACCGCTGACCTTCAATCGTGAGCAGACCGCGGTGTGGCGGGGTCGGCGCGACTACTACCGCCAGAAGAACCGCCCGCGCGTCAGCCACGTGGGGTTGCGGCGAAACGTCCACCGGCTGGAGAAGGCGCTCATCATGCAGCCGCGCCGACCGGTCTTCGCCGCCGACTACATCGTCGAGACGGTGGAGTTCTACAAGACGATGGCGAACCGGGCGCGCACCGTCGCAGAACCCTACGATGCCGACGAGCTTGACTGGGCGCACGACGTCCTGCGGGAGTACTTCGCGTCGATCACGGGAGAGAACAGCAAGATCGACGCTGCGCGTGCCCTCTTCGCCACGGTGGAGACCGACGTGCCGGGTGATCTCGAGCCCGAACGGGTGCCGCGACCCAAGCAGCAGCTCTCGTCGATCACGTACGACGAGATGCTCGCCCTCTCGCAGCAGCGCCGTTCGGTGCGGTGGTACGAGGACAAGCCGGTGCCGCACGAGCTGCTCGACCAGGCCATGCTGGTGGCACGTCAGGCGCCGACAGCCTGCAACCGTCTGCCCTACGAGTTCCGCATCTTCGACCAGCCAGACATGGTCAGCAAGGTGATCTCGCTGCCGTTCGGGGCTGCCGGATTCGGTCAGAATGTCAAGACGGTGGTCGTCGTGGTGGGCAAGCTGTCGAGCTACTTCTCTCCTCGAGATCGCCACGCGATCTACGTGGACTCGTCTCTCGCGGCGATGTCATTCATTTTCGCGCTGGAGACCCTCGGTCTGAGTTCCACGGTCATCAACTGGCCCGACCTCGAGCCGCTCGAGCGCACGATGCAGAAGACGCTCGGCCTCGAGCACTCCGACCGGGTGGTCATGCTCATGGCGGTCGGCTACGCCGACTCGACGGCCCTGGTGCCGTACTCGCAGAAGAAGGCCCTCGATTCCATTCGCCGCTACAACGAGTTCGACTGACTCGTGAACTCTCGACTGGTGCGCCGGATCGCGCTGCGCGTGCTCGCGTTGGGCATCATCGCGCTCGTCACGTGGCTCTTCGCGCGCGCACTGATCGACGGGTGGGACCGCGTCAGTGAGTACGACATCGTCGTCGATGGCTGGTGGGTGACGGCGTGCGTGCTCTTCGCGGGGGCCGTGGCTGTCTCGGGCGTTCTGTGGGGAAGGGTGCTGCGAGCACTCTCGCCGGGTATGCAGCTGCCGGTGTCCGAGGCGGTGCGCTCGCACCTTGCGGGATGGGTCATGCGGTACATTCCGGGCGTCGGCTCGGTGCTCTACAAGGTGGCCTGGGCGCAGAAGCGGGGGGTGAGCCGCACCACTGCCGTGGTGGGCTTCACGTACGAGAGCATTTTCCTCCAGATCGCGTCGATCATGGGGGGAGCGGTCGTGCTCCTGATCGTGGTCGGCCCGGCGCTCTTTGAAGACAACGGCGTGGTGGTCGTCGCTGTCGCCGTCCTTCTCGGCGTCCTCGTTCTCGGTGTCTCCCGGCCCGTCGTGCGCCCCGTGCTTCAGTTCGTGACGGCGAGGCGGTTGAAGGAGCGTGTGGAGTCGCTTCCCCTGCTGGCGACTCCGCGAAGCCTCGTCTTCGCGGTCGAGTTCCTGGCCCCTCGCATCGTCAACGGAGTGGGTGTCGCCCTTATCGCGATCTCGATCTTCGACTCGTCTCCCCGCGACTGGTTCACGATCGGAGCCGCCTACGCGGTGGCGGGCGCGATCGGTATCCTCGCGGTGTTCGTCCCCGGGGGCCTTGGCGTTCGCGAGGGCGCGTTTGTCGGTATCCTGACTGCCGCGGGCTTCAACATCATCGACGCCATCGTGTTGGCCGTGGCCGCCCGCTTCGTGTCGACAGTCGCCGACTTGCTGGTGGCTGGCGTGTACGGGCTCTTGACGGTCAATCTGCGGCGAAAGGAAGGCACGACCACGTGACCCACCCCCACGTGAGCATCATCGGCTCAGCGTTCTCTGGAAACAAGGGCGCCGCGGCGATGCTCGAGAGCGCGATCGAGTCGATTCGCGCCGTACACGCCGACGCCACCTTCACCCTCTTCAGCATGTATCCGCGCGAGGACGGCATGCAGAATCGCTTCGAGGGCGTCGAACTGGTGGATGCTCGTCCGCGACCTCTCGGCGTGACGATCAACACTCTCGCACTGCTGTACAAGATCGTGCCGCCGCTGCGCCCGCTGCTGCGCTCTCGCTCGCGGGCGATCTCTGCGCTCAGCCGCAGCGACGTGCTCCTCGACCAGATGGGCATCTCGTTCACCGACGGCCGTGAGAAATTCCTCCTCTACAACGTGGCGGCCATTCTGCCGGCGTTCTTCCTCAAGGTCCCGGTCGTCAAGTGCGCTCAGGCGATCGGTCCGTTCACGAACCCGATCAACCGCGCCGTGTCGCGCATGTTCCTGCCGAAGGTGCACACGATCGTCACCCGTGGTCGCCTCACGCACGAGTTCGCCGTGGGGCTGGGCCTTACGAACCTGATCGCCGGCTCCGACTCGGCGTTCGCACTTCAGCTCAGTGGCCGCGAGCGCGAGTCACTCTCGCAGTCGCTCGACCTGTCGTTCTTCGACGGCGGCGACACCGTCATCGGCATCTCGCCCAGCGTCGTCGTGCAGGCGAAGTACGAGGCCAAGACCGGCGGGGACTACCTCGCTCTCATGGCTGACTTCACGAACGGGCTGATCGCCGATGGCTACCGCGTGGCGCTCGTGCCGCACAGCGTGCGCACGGGCACCGAGAAGACGCAGAACAATGATCTGCCCCTGTGCGCTGCGCTGCATGAGCGTCTCGAGCAGACCGACCGGGTCCTCTTCCCCGCCCATGAACTCTCCTCGCAAGACCTCCGCCACCTCATCGGCATGTGCGACTTCTTCGTCACCAGCCGCTTCCACGCGATGGTTTCTTCGCTCGCAGTGGGCGTGCCGTGCCTCGTGATCGGGTGGAGTCACAAGTACCAGGAGGTTCTCGAGATGTTCGACTTGGAGCAGTGGGCGATCGGCTTCGACCGGCTGTCGCCCGAGCTGCTCCGTCAGCGCGCCCTCGAGCTCGTCGCCCAGGGGCCAGAGGTCGCAGCCGCCATCTCCTCTCACCTGCCCGCTGTCATCGACAACACCCGCCATCAAGAGCGCGTCATCCTCGACCTGCTCCGCACGCCACGGAAGGCCTCACTATGACTACGACCACCACTCGCGCCGGGGCCCTCGTCTCCAGCGTCAGCGCACTCGAGCAGACCTGCTGGGTCATCGTGCCCTCGTTCAACGAAGACGAAAACCTGCCAGAGGTGATGCCGCGCATCGTGTCAGAGCTGCGCAAGCTCGGCCCGAACAGCCGGCTGCTCATCGTCGACGACGGCTCTACCGACAACACCGTCGCGGTCGTCGATGCGTTGCAGGAGGAGCACCCCGAGATCGACTACATGCCGTTGGGTCGCAACATGGGCAAAGCGGCAGCCTTGCAGCGCGGCTTCACCTACGCGTATGAGTCGGGCGCCGAGGTCATCGTCATGATGGATGCCGACGGCCAGGACGACCCCGCTGAACTGCTCGGCCTGATCGGCAAGCTCGACGAGGGCTACGACCTCGTGACGGGCGCGCGGCTGCTGCGCAAGGACCGCTTCATCAAGAAGTACACGTCCCGCGTGTACAACAAGACCACGTCGGTCATCGCCGGGGTGCCGGGCCGCGACTTCAATTCGGGCTTCAAGATCATGCGCGGCAAGGTTGCGAACGACGTGCAGCCGATGATGTACGGCGAGCTGCACCGCTACCTGACGGTCATCGCCTACTGGATGGGCCACCGGGTCACCGAGGTCGCCGTGCAGCACCACCCCCGCCTTCATGGCTCGAGCAAGTACGGTCTCGCGCGCTTCTGGCGCGGCTTCATGGATCTCATGACGGTGCGCTTCATCATGAGCTACGAGCACCGCCCGTCGCACCTCTTCGGTGGCCTCGGCCTTCTGTCGTCGTTCGTCGGCGTCGCGATCTCGATCTACCTGACGGTGCTCTGGATCCTGGGGGAGCCCATCGGCGACCGGCCGTTGCTCATCGCCGGCGTGCTGTTCATCGTCGTCGGAATCCAGTTGCTCGTCTTCGGACTCCTTGCCGAGCTGGTCGTCTACGGCCGCAATCGCGACAACCGCCGCTAAGCCGTCGCGCTACGACGCGATCGTCAATGCGGCGCAGCATCCCGCTGTGTCAAGGTTCCACGAATACCGAAGAAACTGGGGGACACCGATTACGCGGCGGGTGAAACACGTGTTCCGGCCAGAAGTCCAGGCTCTGCGGGCCTTGGCCGTCATGCTCGTCGTGACCTTCCATCTCTGGCCCCATCGCGTTCCGGGTGGGTATATCGGGGTCGACGTCTTCTTTGTCATCTCCGGATTCCTCATTACGTCGCATCTCGCGCGCGAGCTCTTGGCGACGAATGGGATCAAGCTTGGGGGCTTCTACGCACGTCGAATTCGACGGCTTCTTCCCGCGGCGTTCTTCGTACTCGGCGTTACCTTGATCGCCTCCTTCGCTCTCGCGCGCACGGCAGACTTGTCCATCATTCTGCGAGATGTGTTGGCCAGTGCCCTGTATTCCGTGAACTGGGTCTTGGCCGCGTCCAGCGTCGACTACTTCGCCGCGGACGATGCAGTCTCCCCCGTTCAGCACTACTGGTCGCTGGCAGTCGAGGAGCAGTTCTATCTGTTGTGGCCCTTGATCCTGCTCCTCGCGTGGATTCCTCGCCGCCTTTCCGTGGTCTACGCAACATTGATCGTCGTCTTCATGACCTGCTTCGTCTACTCAGTCTGGGGCTCCATCGCTTTCCAGTCATTTGCGTACTTCGCGACGCCAGCCCACGGTTGGGAGTTCGCTGCGGGAGGCCTTCTCGCACTTCTCCTGCGAGGTCGCTCGGCTCTCGGAGGCCCTTGGGCTGCACTCGTGAGCTGGGCAGGCTGGGGGGCAATAGTGTTGAGTGCCTTTCTGTTCACTGCCGCAAGCCCATTTCCCGGATGGATCGCGTTGCTTCCGGTTGTCGGAACCCTGGCCGTGATCGTCGCCGGCGCTCCGCAGGTACGCTGGTCGCCGTCTGCCGTTGCATCCTGGAAGCCCGTGCAATTCACGGGAGACGTGTCGTACTCGCTCTACCTCTGGCACTTTCCGCCGATCATCTTGGTCACCGCGGCGCTTGACCGCGATCTCGTTGCGGTCGAGAAGTTGCTCATCTTGCTCGCATGTTTCGTTCTCGCGTGGCTGACCAAGCGCTACATCGAAGATCCAGTGCGAGTGCTTCCTCGGCTCCAGGCCCCGAAGGTGACTTTCTTGGCAGCAGCGGGAGCCACCGCAGTGCTGGTGATAGCCACAGTGCTTCCGGCTTTGGTGCTCGGCAAGTCTTACGCTGACGGTGCGCAAGAGGCTTTGGAAGTGTCGCGAAGCGCCCTTGAGGGGAGCCCAACGCCCGAACGAACTGACGCGGAGTGCTTCGGAGCGCTGGCAAGTGTCGATCCGCTGAGTTGCCCCTCCCTGCGCGTCCCCTTGCCTGGCTACGGGCCCGAGTTCGCCGCAGCCGACAATTTCGACACCTGGAGTGAGCAACTAAGCGGCGATGATCCGTATTTCGTCCCGGATTGCGCCACCGTTCCGGAAACCGGTATCAGAGAGTGCTGGTATCGCTCAGGAGAGGAGAACGCATTTACCGTCGCGATTCCGGGGGACTCCCATGCGGGGCACTGGCTTCCCGCCATTCTCACCCTTGGCCGCGAAAACGGTTGGGATGTCATCCGGTATCGCGAGAGCGGATGCCGGCTTGCGCTCGAAGTTTACGACTCCACTACGCCCCACGGCCTGGATTGCAGGGCCTGGAAAGAGGACATCGTTCCGTACCTCGAAGAGGCCGACTGGGTCGACCTGGTCGTGGTGTCGGCTTCGGTGAACTCCGTATATCTCTCGCGAACGGATCCACCCTCGGTTGACGAATTCGCGCAGGGATTCCTGCGAGTGTGGCAACCCTGGCTTCGTGCGGGCAAGAAGATCGTCGTCATGAGTGATGGCCCTGGCTATCCCGAGTCGGTTCCGGGTTGCGTTGAGAGTGCGATGGGAGATGTCTCACCGTGTAGTGCGCCCCGACGTTCTGTGGCCTTTGAGGACCCGCTGTTGGTCGCCGCAGCAACCATCGATGAGCCAGGCTTCGGTTCTTATGACACGATGCAGGTTCTCTGTGATGACACTGTGTGCCATCCCGTCGTCGGAGGTCTGATTACCCACAAGGACGGAGGGCATATCGCCGCTTCATTCATGGTGACGATGGCACCACTCATTGCTCCGACAATCCAACAGGTGGCTCCCGAGGCGTTTGAGTAACCCCTGTTCGAGCTCGCGGCACTGGCCGCGGTCACGTTCAGTGAGCGAAAACTCCCCCTTCACGGAGCAGTAGGCAGACTCCCCACTAGTCGGTGCGCTCGAACATGACGTACCCGGCTCTGCCGCCGCCATCAAACTGAGCCGTCACCCTGTCGTAGTTCTCGTCGAGGTATTCGAGCAGGTTCGGGAACCGACTCGTGGTCAAGTGATTGAAAATGACGATCACCCTGTCAGGGTTCTCGGTCTCGAGTTGTTCGGCGAGGTCGGGGAACTCGCCATTGCGCTCGGCGCGCGTCGGCAACGCAGCGTCCACCCTCACCTCATCGCTGAATCGGGCGAAGTAGTAGTCAGAGCGAGGCGATGAGCCGAAGCTCGTCTCAATAAGGAAGTAGTCGTTCGCGGGGTCTGACTCCATGATGCTCAAGATGCGCTGCGTGTTGCCGCGCCAGTCAGTCTTGCCATCCGTCGCACCGACGTAGCCACCAGGCACGAACGCGACGATAGCGGCGAGTGTCATCGCGATCGTCGTAGCCGTGTTGGTGCCAAGAGCGCGGACACGACGACCGATGAGGACGACGAGGCCTCCGATCGCGATCACCACCAGGGCCGTCAGAGGAGGGAGGGAGAAGATGAAGTAGCGAATTTGGTACCGCTCGACGCTCAGGACGGTGAAGACGAGATACACGACCACAAGAGGCATGACAAGCCACCAAGTCAGGTGGATGACGCCCCAGTCGTTCAGATCTCGCGCCCCTCGACGTGAACGCGCGATCCGCACGATCACAGCCACCGTCAACGCAGAGATCAATACCGAGACGATGATGCTCCCAATCAGCCCACCCGACACGTTGGGATCAAAGAGGCTGTTGTAGAGCAAGTGAATGGGTGTGCGCGCAGCCGCCTCGTCGACTTGATACTCCTCGGCGCGAGTCCGAAACTGCGGAAAGAACACCCAACCCCAGACGATCGAGAAGAGGACAGGGGCGGCGGCGAACACGGCGACGAATGTGATGGCACCCCGGATCCAGAGATCGCGGGGCAACTCGACGATGAGGAACACCAGCGCGAACAGCGCCTGAGCGAGCAGCCAGAACAGGTTGTAGTAGTGCGTGAGCGTGAGTGCCGTATTCGCGCCGATCAAGACGAGTATCGAGAACCAGTGGCTGCGAAGCGACCAGTTTTGATCCTTCGCCATCGCAGACAGGGTGCGGATGAGAACGTACGACGAGATCGACACCAAGAGGATTGTCTGGGCGTAAGACCGAGTCTCCAGTCCGTATTGGATCGTGAGGTTGGTGATCGAGAACGCCGCAGCCGCGAAGAAGGCAGTCCGTCGACTCCAATGAATGTTGACGGTCAAGTAGAGGAATAGTCCGGCGAGGGTGACGTACAGGTTGGACAGTGATCGGGTTGCGGTTTCGACGTCCCCGAAGACGAGCATCCAGTTGTAGAGAAGGAACTGGTACAGAGGGGGATGGATCGAGTTGTTGGCAAGCTTGCGGATCGCATCGACGACCGTCTCATTGCCCGCGCCGTAGATGACGACCGACAGGATCTCGTCGTTCCAGTAGGAGTTCACGTCTGCAAGAAAAAACCGCATGAGGAACGCCGCAACGAGGAACACGATGATGAGTTGATGATGCGCGAGCCACTGAGCGGTGGTCCTCGCCGCGGCGCGCAGGCGTCGCGCGGGCGCGTTCGAGGTGCTCGAAGAGTCGGTGGACGATGTCGTCATGAACGTAAGTGCTCTCTGCAGGGCTGCGCGCTTGTGAGTCGTGGTCGGAGTAGAGCCTATTCGACGGAGTTCTCTCCGAATCCTCCGCGGTGAACTCCGGGCATGTAGCCTGCCTGCGTGTCACGTTCTCGGCTTACTCGCTCCTTCCTGGTCTTGATGGGTGCTGGATGCGTGATCGGTGCCGCCCTTGCTGTCGGTGGAGCAGTGGCGGAGAACTGGGTGGTCGTCGTTGCCGGGCTTGTGCTGGGCATGTTCACGATCTTGGGTGCGCTCGCAGTGCTCTTGGCGCGAATCCAGAGCCAGACCCGGGTGATTGAGGCATCGCCACGACGTGAAGATCTGAAGCAGATCCGTGACGAGCTTCGTGCCATCACCCGACGGGTGGGCACGAGCCCTGGCTCCCTCGAGGCGCGCCTGCGGCACCACGTCATCCGGGATACGTCGGCGCTGTTGACCCTGCACGACCTGTACCCGACGCCTGGCGAGCACGTACCGCTCACGAGCTGGTCTGCCTACCCGGCCACCGCCCTCATGCTCACTGAGCATGTGCGCGAGCTGCCGGCGGGCAGCACTGTGCTCGAGCTGGGCAGCGGGGCCACCACCGTGTGGATGGCCCTCGCCTCCCGCCGACGCGGGGGAGACGTGCGCATCGTCAGCCTCGAAGCCTCCGCCGACTTCGCCGAGGTGACCCGCACCGCCGTGCGGCGCAACGCGGTCGACGACCTCGTCGACCTGCGCGTCGCCGCCCTCGACGCGGTCACCACGAAGCACGGCCAGCAGCAGTGGTACGAAGCCCCGGCGTGGAACGACCTCACGGCTATCGGTCTGCTCTTCATCGACGGCCCGCCCGGCGGCACCGGCCCGAACGCCCGCTACCCCGCAGTCGAACTGCTCGCCGAACAGCTCGCACCCGGTGCCGTCGTCGTCATCGACGATGCCGACCGCGACGATGAGAAGGCCATGCTCGCCGACTGGCTCGCACTCGACCGCGGCGGGCGGCACCCCGAGATCATCGAAGTGCGCGAGAACGCCACCGCCCTGCGTATGCCCTGACCCGAACCACCCACCCCACCCGCACCCACCCCACCCGAGAAGAACTGCCCCGCATGACCCGACATGCACTCCCTGCGCCGCGCGCCGCCCGCGCTCTGGCCAAGCAAGCCCCCGACCTGCTCGCGCGGCACGCAGCCGCGACCGCGTCACCCGTCACGCTCGCCGCCCTCGCGCACGCCGCACGCACCGCGCCGCCGACCCGCGCGCTCGACAGCATCGTCGCGCTCGCCCGCGCGCATCGCGTGCTCGGGCTCGGCCTCACGCCCGAAGGCGACGCTGGCCGACTCTTCCGCGAGGCAGCCGAGCGCATGGACGGCGATCGGGCCTCCCGGCGGCACCGCGACCGCGTCATCGAGGGCCTCATCAGCACGCGGCAGATCGCCCTCGCCCGCGAGCTCGACGAGCGTGTGCCCGGCACCACCGAGCGCGCCCACCTCTTTCAGCAGGACATCGCCAACCCCTTCCTCGAGGGCGGCACCTCGCGGGCCGACGGCGCCGTGGATCGATGGCTGCACATCGCGGGCGAGCGCCATCGTGCCGACGGCATCGAACCGCTCACCCTCGCCGAGACCGGCGCCACCGTCTTCGACCGGCTCGGTGCCACCACGAGCGCACGCGTCGACGCCGGCCCGCTCGTCTCCGTCGTCATGACCACCTACCGGCCCGACCACATGGCCGAGACCGCTGTGCGGTCGATGATCGCGCAGACCTGGCAGAACTGGGAGCTGGTGATCGTCGACGACGCCTCGCCAGCCGAGTTCCACGACCACCTGCAGGCGCTCGCTGGCCTCGACGAGCGCATCCGCCTCATTCGCGCCCACGACAACGCCGGAGTGCATCGCCGACGCGCCGACGGCTGGCGAGAGGCGCGCGGCGACTACCTCACCGCGCAGGATTCCGACGACTGGGTGCACCCCCGGCGTCTCGAGCGGCAGCTGCAGCACCTCATCGAAGAATCGCCGATACCGGTCACGATGCTGCACACGAGCCGGATGACCGAGCAGGGTGGCTGGGTTCACCCCGGCGGCGCGTGGCGCCAGCCCATGCACTCCAGCCTGCTCATGCACCGCTCCGTGTGGGAAGCCGTCGGCACCCTCGCCGACGAGCGGCGCAGCGCCGACGCCGAGTACCGGCGCAGAATCGAGGCCGCCTACGAGCAGCAGATACCGGCCGAGCCGTCCCGCGCCCCGCTGACCCACATTCGCCGGCACGACGAGTCAGAGAGCGCGCTCGCCTTCAGCATGATGCGCATGCACCCCGGCTACCGCGCCTACCGCAGCGCCTTCACCGCGTGGCACGGCGAGCGCCGGGGAGACCACGGCGCCCTGCGATACGACCCGCGTCAGGATGCGCCACGGTTTCCCGTGCCAGCGATCGTGCGGGCAGAAGCTCCACCGCAGCACGAGCTCGACGTGCTCTACGTGCTCGACCCGCGCGCGTGCGACCGCGCGGCGCCACTGCACCGCGCCATCGTGCTCGAGCTTGCCGCGCTCGCCGACCGAGGTCTGAGAGTCGGTCTCCTGGCGATGCTCTCGCCCCACCTCGCGCACGCCCACGAGCCGAGCCCCGCACCGCTGCAGGCTCTCATCACAACCGGTCGGGTCGCCGAGGTCGTGCTGGATGAAGCGGTCACCGTCGACCTGCTCGTCGTCCGTCACCCCGAGGCGCTTCTGGGCGCCGCGCCCCGCAACCCCTCGGTGCGCGCTCGACGCGTGGAGCTCGTGCGCACCGACCGCGCCGCCCGGCTGCTGCCGCGCTCCACCGTGACGCGCATGGTGCGCCGCGCAGCCCTGGCGAGCATCGTGCATCCCGGCCACCGCCTGCGGCGGCCGCGCGCTGCCCGGTTGTTAGGCTCCTGACGTGCTCATCACCCCGCTCGAGATCGCCGACGCCCACCTCATCGAGCCGCGCGTCTTCGGCGACGAGCGCGGCGCCTTTCTCGAATGGTTCCGGGCAGACCGCCTCGCCGAGGCCCTCGGCCGCCAGGTGCCGATCGTGCAGGCGAACACCTCCGTCTCGGCGCGCGGCGTCGTGCGGGGCATCCATTTCGCGGATGTTCCCCTCGGCCAGGCGAAGTACGTCACCGTCACCCGCGGAGCGATCGTCGACTACGTGGTCGACCTGCGCGTCGGCTCGCCCACCTTCGGGCACTGGCAGGGGGTCGAGCTGAGCGCCGACAACCGCCACGCCGTCTTCCTCGCCGAAGGCCTCGGCCACGCCTTCGTCTCTCTCGCCGACGACACCTCCGTCAGCTACCTCGTCACCGACGTGTTCCGCCCCGAGCGCGAGCACGCCGTGCAGCCTCTCGACAGCGACCTGGGGCTCGACTACCGCCTGCCGGCGGGCGAGCTCATCCTCTCGGCCAAAGATGAGGCGGCGCCGAGCTTCGACCAGGCGCACCGCGACGGACTGCTGCCCGCCTGGCAGGACTGCCAGCAGCGGTACCGCGACCTGGCGGTCTGATGCGCGTACTCGTCGTCAGCCACAGCGCCGCCGACCACCTGGGAGGAGCCGAGCAGTCGCTGCTGGCGCTGCTCGACCACTGGACGTCGCTCGACCCGGCCGTCGAGCCCATCGTCGTCGGCCCCGCGCCCTCCGCCGCCATGACGCGCGAAGTGCTCGCCCGAGGCTGGAGATCGGTCGACCTCGCCATGACGGGGTGGGCCGTGTGGGAGGCGGATGGCGGGCGGGCGCAGTGCCGACTGCGCGAGATCGCGAACGCGGCCGCCACTCGCCGCATCATCGAGCTCCTCGAGCGGGAGCAGATCGACCTCGTCATCACGAACACGCTCGTCATGCCCTGGGGCGCCATCGCCGCCGCCCGAGTCGGCGTGCCCCACGTCTGGTTCGTGCGCGAATTCGGCGAGCGCAGCCAAGGGTTCCTCTTCCCCGACGGTCGCGATGCCGCCCTGGGCGACATCGGCGCGCTCTCGCACACCGTCGTCGCCAACTCCCGCTCCGTCGCCGCCGAGCTGCAGCCGCACATGCCCGACCGAGAGGTCGCCGTCGTCTACCCGCCCGTCGACCTGAAGCGCGTGCGAGAACGGGCCGCGGAGGCCCGGGAGGGCGACTTCAGCGACGCCGCCCAGCTGAGGGTCGCCGTGCTCGGCCGCGTCACCCGCAGCAAAGGGCAGTGGCGCGTTGTCGAAGCGCTCGCGCGGCTCGACTCGAGCTCCATCGAGGTTCGCTTCATCGGCAGCGTGCTCGACGCCCATGCTGACGAGCAGCTGCTGCGCCGCGCGGCGCGCCTGGGTGTGCGGGCCGACCTGCGCTTCCTCGGCGAGCAGCGCAACCCGTTCCCCAGCGTCGCGCAGGCCGACGTGTGCATCATCCCGAGCGAGAAGGAGGCCTTCGGCCGCTCCACGCTCGAGTGCCTCGCGCTCGGCAAGCCCGTGCTCACCACCGGCAGCGGTGCAGGTGCCGAGCTCGTCGACGACGGGCGCACGGGAGCCGTCATCGACGCCGACGACTTCGACGCCTGGGCCCGAGCACTCGAGCGCTACCGCGACGACCGCGCCCTCGTCCCGCGGCACGGCGAAGCGGCGAAGCGGCGCGCCGACGACATCGCCGCCGGGCCGCACTCCCTGCCCCTCGCCGTCTCGCTGCTCACCGCCGCGGTCGGCGCCGACCCTGCGACCCTTCCCGAGCGGTGGGTCAGGTGGGTCGACCGTCTCGAGGAAACCGCGGCAGCCAGCACTCGCGGGCTCGCCGCCCGCGCACGGCTCACCCGCCTCACCACGCTCGGCCTGCGTGCTGCGCGGCACCCCGTGCGAGCATCCCGTCGCCTGCGCGCGCTCCTGGCGCGCCGGTAGCCGCAGGGCGCACCCGCCCGTCATCGATACGATGGCCGAATGGACTCTTCCACCCCGGCGGTGCCGTAGTGCGCGGCATCATCCTCGCCGGCGGCTCCGGCTCGCGGCTGTGGCCCATCACCAAGGGCATCTCGAAGCAGCTCATGCCGATCTACGACAAGCCCATGATCTACTACCCGCTGTCGACACTCATCACGGCGGGCATTCGCGAAGTGCTCGTCATCACGACCCCCGAGCACCGCGACCAGTTCGAGACGCTGCTCGGCGACGGCAGCCAGCTGGGCATGACGATCCAGTACGCCGTGCAGCCGCAGCCCGAAGGCCTCGCGCAGGCATTCCTCATCGGCGCCGACTTCATCGGTGACGACAGCGTCGCCCTCGTGCTCGGCGACAACATCTTCCACGGCGCCGACCTCGACCGTGCGCTCGCCGCCGCAGGCTCGCTCGACGGCGGCCTCATCTTCGCCTACGAGGTCGCCGACCCGAGCGCCTACGGTGTCGTCGAATTTGACGAGACCATGACCGCCGTCTCCATCGAGGAGAAGCCAGACCACCCCAAGAGCAGCTACGCCGTGCCGGGGCTGTACTTCTACGACAACGAGGTCGTCGAGGTGGCCAGGGGCATCGTGCCGAGCGAACGAGGCGAGCTCGAGATCTCGTCCATCAACGAGCACTACCTGCACGCCGGGCGGCTCACCGTGCAGCCCCTCGAGCGCGGCACCGCGTGGCTCGACACCGGCACGGTCGCCTCCATGATGGAGGCCGCAGAGTACGTGCGCGTCATCGAGCACCGGCAGGGGCACAAGATCGGGTGCATCGAAGAGCTCGCCTGGCGCGCCGGGTGGATCGACGACGCCACCCTCGCCGCTCTCGCCGAGCCGCTCGTCAAGAGCGGCTATGGCGCCTACCTGCAGAGGCTGCTGAACCGTGCTGGCTGAGTTCAAGGCGCTCCTGAAGCCCTACCTCGAGCCGATCCTCCGGTTCAGCCGCGCTGAGATCCTGGTCGGGCTCGCGTTGCTCGCCCAGCCGGTCGTGCTCGTGCTGCTCGCCCTCGTGATCACGGCGATCGAGTACCCATGGCTCGTTGCGGCCTGGTTCGCGCAGTTCATCCTGCTGAGCGTGTACGCGCTCGTGCTGCTGCGGCGTCGGCTGCGCTCTCGCGCCCCCGCACGGCATAACCCCCAGGTCACGGGATTCCTCTCACCCGGTCTGCTCGAAGATCTCGCCGACACCGCGCAGATGAGCCTTGCGCCGTTCTCGCGCCGACGCAGCATCAACCGGCTCGCTGAGCGTGCTGCCGATACCGAGATCGTTGCGTACGCCCTGCACGCGGGCACCCGCCCGGTCATCGACGCGCTCGCCCTGCGCGCGACGGCCGGCGCGCTCGACGTGGACGCGCTCGTGGCCGTCTCGCGCCTCGGTGCGCCCGCCGCGGCACGCTCGCTCGGCACCATCGACGTCGACCTGCTCGTCGGACTCGCGCGTGCGGCGAGCATCCACGATCTCGGCGAGGGGGCGGCCGAGGCGCTGCTCGACCTCGCCGTCGCCCGCAGCGCGCACGCGAGTGACGCCTCGCGCGTGCGTGTGGCTGAGCTGTGCGTCGGCGCCCGTCGCTTCGCCGACGCCGCCGTCGTGCTCGATCAGGTCGAGACGGAATCGTGGCAGCGACGGCTGCTGCTCGCCGACCTCGTCAACCCGCACGTCGCCGAGACCGGCGCGAGCGACGAGGAGGCCTGGCTCGCGCTGTGCAACGCGTCCTTCGGCGCCGCAGGTCTCGAGCCGATCACGCTCGTGGGCGAGCACGGGTCGCCGTTCGACCGCCTCGCCGCGCCCGCCGCATCGCCATCAAGCGTGAGCGGGCCGCGCGTGACCGTCATCATGAGCGCCTACCGGCCCAACGACGACACCCTGCACGCCGTGCGCTCGATCATCGACCAGACCTGGCGCGACTGGGAGCTGCTCGTCATGGACGACGCCTCCGGTACCGAGTACGACGACATCTTCACCCGCATCGACGCGCTCGACGACCGCGTCACCGTGGTGCGCGGCACGCAGAACGCTGGCACCTACGTACGCCGCAATGAGGCGATCCAGCGCGCGACGGGTGAGTTCGTCACGATGCAAGACTCCGACGACTGGAGCCACCCGCGCCGCCTCGAGCTGCAGGTGCAGCACCTCCTTGCACACCCCGACGCCCCCGCCAATCTCAGCTCGGCGCTGCGCGTCACGAGCGACCTGCTGTTCACGCAGGGCCGGGGCCTCTACCTACGCCTCGCAGAACCCTCGCTGCTGTTCCGCCGCGAGCTCGTCGTGGGCCGCATCGGCTACTTCGACTCGACCCGCAAGTCGGCCGACTCTGAGTACCGCATCCGCATCGGGGAGGCCTTCGGCGCCGAGGTGCCGCATCTGGTCACGCGAGGCCCGCTCATGCTCATGCGCTTCGACACCGCCTCCCTCAGCGGCAGTGACCTGGCCGACGGGTGGACCCATCCGGCGCGCGTCGCCTACCGCAGTGCCTACAAGCGCTGGAGCGCCGCTGCCTCCGCGCCGTACCTCCCCTTCCCGCTTGAACAGCGGCCGTACTCAGCGCCCACGCGCATCACGGGCGTAAGCACTGACCGCGGCCGGGTCGACACCCTCGTGGTCGCCGACGTGCGCAAAGGTGGCCCCTTCGACCGGGCGGCCGGCACACTGCGCACGCTCATCAAGGCCGAGCACGCGGCGGGCCGCACCACGGCGATCCTGCACGCCCCCGGGTTTCTGCACTCCACGCAGGAGAAGCCGTGGAGCGACGCCTACCACGCGATGATCGATGACGGCATCGCCCTGGAGTTGTTCGCGCTGGGAGAGACCGTGCACGCGGGTACCGTCGCCGTCTGGGGGCCGGATGCTCTGCTCGGCGTGCCCGAACGTCACGGCGTCACCGCTGATGAGGTCGTGCTCGTCGCCCACCCCACCGAGCACGGCGCGATCGTCGTTCCCGACTACGCCGAGCAGCTGTGCCGCGAGCGTTTCGGGCACGCACCGCGTCGGGCCCCGTCAGGTCGCCTACACTGAGACGGTTGTCCAGGCCCGCGAGGCGCCCCAGGCCCGTCGAAAGCACAGGATGAAGTATCTGAAGGAGCTGCTCGGTACCCGCGAGCTGCTGGCGAACCTCACCATGCGCGAGGTCAAGGGCCAGTACCGGCGCACCGTGCTCGGCCAGCTCTGGTCGCTGCTCAACCCGATCGCGACGATGCTGGTCTACACGGTCGTGTTCTCGTTCATCTTCCGTGCCAACCCCGACCCGGGCGACCCGAGCGGGCTCAACATCTACCCCCTGTGGCTCATGTGCGGCCTTCTGCCGTGGCTGTACTTCTCGCGCGTCGTCAACGGCGGCCTCAACTCGATGGTGTCGAACGCCAACCTCATCAAGAAGGTGTACTTCCCGCGCATGCACCTGCCGCTCTCCGTCATGTCGTCGGTCGGCATCACGTGGGGCATCGAGATGGGCGTGCTCACCCTCGCCCTGTGGATCTTCGGCGGTTTCCCGATCCCGTGGCTGCCGCTTGTCGTCTTCACGATGGGGCTGCTCGCCCTCTTCGCCGTCGGCGTCGCGATGATGCTCGCCATCCTCAACGTGCACTTCCGCGACACCCAGCACTTCACGACGATCGTGCTGCAGATGTGGATGTACCTGACGCCGATCATCTACCCGGTGAGCCTCGTCGAGGAGGCCTCCCGAGGAATAGGCGACTGGGTGCTGTTCGTCTATCGACTCAACCCCATGGAGCACTTCGTCGGCGTCTTCCGCAACCTCCTGTACGACAACCGGCTGCCCTCGCTCGACGACACGCTGTGGGTCTTCGGCGCCGCCGGGATCGTCTTCGCCCTGGGATTCCTGATCTTCTCCCGCAACGAGAAGCGATTGGCTGAACTGCTGTGACCTCCACGACCACCGCCCCGCCCGCCGTCATCGTCGATAACGTGTCGAAAAAGTTCCGCCTGTACAAGGAGCGCAACCAGACCCTCAAGTCGGCCGTCATGCGCGGCCGCAAGACGGTCGCCGAAGACTTCTGGGCGGTGCGCGACGTGTCGTTCGAAGTGCCGCAGGGTCACACCTTCGGCCTCATCGGTCGCAACGGCTCGGGCAAGTCCACGCTGCTCAAGACGCTCGCGCGCATCTACCACCCCGACCAGGGCACCATCACGCTCAATGGCACCGCCGCCTCGATGCTCGAGGTTGGCAGCGGGTTCCACCCCGAGCTGACCGGGCGCGAGAACATCTACCTCAACGGCTCCATCCTGGGGCTCAGCCGCAAGCAGGTGAAGGCCAAGTTCGACGACATCGTCGAGTTCTCGGGTGTCGAGAAGTTTCTCGAGCAGCCGGTCAAGAACTACTCATCGGGCATGTACGTGCGCCTCGGCTTCTCTGTCGCCGTGCACACCGAGCCCGACATTCTCGTCGTCGATGAGGTGCTTGCTGTTGGCGACGGCGCGTTCCGCGAGAAGTCGCGCCTGAAGTTTCTCGAGTTCACCGGCGCGGGCCGCACCGTCATCTTCGTTTCTCACGCCCTCAACCAGGTCAAGGAGATGTGCGACCAGGTGGCGTGGCTCGAGAAGGGGCGCCTTCGCGAGGTCGGCGACGCGACCGAGGTGACCGACCGCTATGAGAAGGCGCTCGAAGAAGAGAAAGAGTAGCCGCCGCGGCAGTTGTCGCAGGCTGTGACGCCCGTCATCGGGTGCGGCGCACCACCCACGCTGCGCGCACCCGCAGCGCGGCACTGAGCCCCACGCGCACCGGCCACAGCCACCACCCGCGGTACTTGGCCCGCAGAAACCTCCGCGCACTGTCGTGATGCACGCGCACCATGCGCGCCGACTCTGTCGTCGTGGCGTGCGCTCCCGTGTGGATGACCGCCGCGCTGGGCGCGAACACGTTGCGGTACCCGGCGAGACCCGCGCGGTAGCCCAGGTCGACGTCTTCGAAGTACATGAAGTAGCCCTCGTCGAACCCGCCCAGCTGCTCGAAGACGCTCCTCCGCACCAGGATGCAGGCCCCCGATAGCCAGCCGGCATCCCGCTGCTGACCGCTGGGGGCGCGCTCGTCGCGGTACCGCGACGTCCACGGGTTCGACTGCCACACCGTGACGAAAAGGGCGTGGCCGATGCCGGTGCGCAGCGACGGCACCGACCGAGCTGAGGGGTAGAGAGTCTCGTCAGCGTTGCGGATCGCGGGGCCCGCAATCGCGATGCGCTTATCGGACATCGCGACGGCCAGGAGCGCGTCGACACTGCCGGGCATGAGCACGACATCGGGGTTGCACAGCAGCACCCACTCGACCGAGGCAGGCAGCGCCGCGACGCCCGCGTTCATGCCCCCGCCGTAGCCGGGGTTGTCGGGCCGTGGCAGGTAGTGGCCGCCGTGCTGCGCGGCCAGATCACCGGCGAGCGATCCCTCGCCGGGCAGGTTGTCGACGACGACGAGCTCGAGCGGCTGCTCGCTCGCCCGCTCGAGCGAGTCGAGCAGATCGGGCAGCACCGCGTTGGAACGAAAGGCCACCGTGACGACGCCCACCCGGGCGGTCTGAGAGTCGTCGCGGCGGGTCATGGTGGTTCGAATCCTACCGGCGGCCCTCACCTAGGCTGACGGCATGACTTCGCCCGCGCAGCCCGATCGGCTCACCGTCTCGGTCGCCCTGTGCACGCGCAACGGCAGTCGATTCGTGCGCGAGCAGGTGCGCAGCATCCTCGCGCAGCGCCCCGCGCCGCTCGAGCTGGTCGTCGGCGACGACGATTCGAGCGACGACACCGTCGCGATCATCGAGACCGCGCTAGCCGAGGCGCGCTCCGCCGACACCGCCGTGCAGACCGCGCTGATCGTGCGGCGGCACAGCCCGCCGCTGGGCGTGGTCGGCAACTTCGCCGACGCGATGGCGCACTGCCGCGGCGACCTCATCGCGTTGAGCGATCAGGACGACGTGTGGCGCGACGACAAGCTCGCACGCTTCGTGCCGCTCTTCGCCGCGGATGCCCGGCTGCAGCTCGCGCACTCCGACGCGCGCCTCGTCGACGCCGCCGGCGAGCCCCTCGGGCTCACGCTGCTGGAGGCACTCGAGATCACCGCCGCCGAGCGCGAGGGTCTCATCGCGGGCGACGCGTTCGCGGTGCTGCTGCGGCGCAACCTCGTCACGGGCGCGACCGTCGTGCTGCGCCGAACCTTGCTCGAGCGCGCGGCACCGCTGCCTGCCGAGTGGGTGCACGACGAGTGGCTCGCCGCCGTCGCGGCGGCGCACGACCCGCACGCCGTGCGCCTCGTTCCCGAGCCGCTCATCGACTACCGACCGCACGGCGCCAACGAGATCGGCGCGCGCAAGCCCACCATGGCCGACCGGTGGGCGAAGCTGCGCGAGCCGCGCGACGACCGGGCGCCGCTGCTCGCCGAGCGCACGTGCCTGCTCGCCGAGCGGCTCGCCGCCCTCGATGTCGCCCCCGAGCGCGTCGCGCAGGCGCGTGCGAAGCACGGGCACGAGGCCCGCCGCCGTGACCTGCCCCGGTGGCAGCCGGCGCGCATCCCCGGCATCGTCGCAGGCGTCGCGCGGGGTCGCTATGGCCGCTACAGCCGGGGCGCTATCGACGTGCTGCGCGACCTCGTTCAGCCCGCCGGCCGGCGCTCGTGACGTTGCGCCAACCTAAGGCAGGCCGTGAAGCGCGCCGGGGTTCAGAAACTGGCGACCCCAGAGCAGTCGACGCTGCTGCGTGGTGAGGCGTGCCTCGTCGGCGGCCTCCTGCCAGCCCTCGGTCAGCGCGTCGACCATGTGCTGCACGATCTGAAGGCCGGACTTGCGGCTGAGCCCGAACTGAGGACTGTGCCGGGCCAGTTCGGCCAGGTTGCTCGCGCGCTCGCCATCGGGGCCGTACGGCAGAGCCTGCGACGCGGTCTCGCCCGAGCGGTTCATAGGCGACAGGTCGTATGCGGGGGTCAAGCGCAGGCGGCGTCCGTCCCAGAACGCCGCGTGGTTGCGCAGATGGTCGTCGGTGTTCGAGATGGCGATGTTGAGTGCGATGCGCCGGTACAGCTCATCCCCCGCGTCGTCGCCCCATTCGCGCAGCGTGGCGAGGAGGTCGAGGTAGCTGCCGTAGCGCGCTGTCATCTCGCCGAGGCCGGAAAGCGTCAGGGCCGAGACCACCATCGATCTCGTGCCGTTGCCCGGGCGGTCGAAGCGCTCCACGAGCAGCACGTCTTTGCCGAGCGATCGCTCGACGCGGCTGGCAGGCACGCGAACGCCGACCCGCCGCGCCAGAGCCAGGCTGGCCGCTTCTGCGCCGACGACGGGCAGCACATCGGCGGTGGTGGAGAACTTGGCGATGAACTCGACGCCGTCGTCGACTATGAGCGCCTTCGGCCTCGCGCCGCCCATGGCCGTGCCGTCGATGAGGGCGGCCGCGAGGTTCTCAGGCAGAATTCCGCCGGCGTCGACGGTCTGCGCGGCCGCATTGAGCTCGTCGAGTGCGGCGGTGTCAGCTCGCGGTACGTACTCGCTGCTCGACGCCTGAAAGTCGATCGCCCCCAGCCGGTTCGAGCCCGACGCCATCAGATACGTCAGTTCGTCGAGGTCAGTGACATCGGCATCCCGCCCGCGTCTGCCGGTCAGGGCGTGCAAAATCACCCGGCGCCCCCAGGCGTCGGGGGCGCCGTCACGCAGAGCGCCGGGCATGCCGAGGTCTGCAGTGGGGCCGAACGTCTCGGTGCCCAGGGGAAGTGTGGGGGCGAGGCTCACAGCGCCGGGTCGCTCAAGGTATCGGCGGCCGTAGTCGAAGACCAGGCCGTCCGGTGAACGCTGAAGCCTGCCTGCAGGCACGGGCTGCGCGTCACCGCTCAGCCACACCCAGACGAAGGCGCTAGAAATCGAGGCCATCATCATCGGCGATCGGGCGGCGGGCGACCACGCGTTGGGGCAGGAGGGAGAGGCGTTCCTCGCCGCGGCGACGCATGACCGTCAGCTCGCTCGGGTCGTCGACTCCGAAGAGCGGCACGCCCACGATGGCGGCCACGTTGAGCACGTTGCCGATCGATACCGAGGGCGAGCCTCTCTCGACCGAGGAGACGACGTAGTCGGAAACGCCAGCGGCGCGAGCGAGCTCCGCAGCCGTCCACCCCTTGCGGGCGCGGGCGAGTCGCACCTGCTGCCCGAGCACGGTGACCGCATCACGGGCCACAGGGTGCAGACCGATCGCACGACGTCCCATAGTGTCCTCAATAGATTAGGTTTAGGAGGACTATAGACCGAAAGTATTGACAGCGCTACCGTCGTATGCCGCGACTCGGGCGCACAAGACGCCTACCGCGCCGACTAGGCTGGCACCGCCCGAGCACCGACCAGAGGGAGCCAGAGTGACGCGCGTCGTGATCCTCACCGGCGACCCGGTCGGCGCCGCGATGGCGGGCCCCGCGATCCGAGCCTGGAACATGGCGCTCGAGCTGCAGCGGCACGGCAACGAGGTGCGCGTCGTGTCGACGAGCGACTCCACGAAGGCGGCCGTGCGCGACGGCGTGGCGGTGGAGCAGGTGCGCGCGGGAGACGACCGCGCCTTCCGCAGGCACGAGCGCTGGGCACAGGTGATCGTGTTCCAGGGCTACGGCCTCGGCCAGTTCCCCAGCCTGCGCCGCACCGACCGGTTCCTCGTCGCCGACGTGTACGCGCCCATGCACCTTGAGGCGCTGGAGCAGGGCCGCGACCTTCCCGAAGCGACGTGGAGTCTGCGCGTCGCGACGGCGCGCGACAGCCTCGTCGACCAGCTGCGCCGCGCAGACCTCGTGCTGTGCGCCAGCGAGCGGCAGCGGCTGCTCTACCTCGGGCACCTGGCGGCGATCGGCCGCGTGAGCCCTGCGACGTATACCGGTGACCCCGAGCTGCGCGGACTCTTGGCGCTCGCGCCGTTCGGCCTGCCGACCGAGCCTCCCGTGCCGGGTCGCGCCCTGCGCGGCGTGCACCCCGCGATCGACGCCGACTCGCGCGTGCTGCTGTGGGGCGGTGGCGTGTACGACTGGTTCGACCCGCTCACCCTGATCCGCGCGGTCGCGCGCGCGAAGGAGTCGGTGCCGGGCATCCGCCTCGTGTTTCTGGGCACCCGCCACCCGAAGGTCGACGAGATGGGCATCGTGCGCCGCGCCGTCGACCTCGCGACCGAGCTGGGGGTGGAGGGCCGCGAGGTCATCTTCAACGACACGTGGGTGCCCTACGACGAGCGCGGCGCCTACCTGCTCGAGGCCGACGCGGGCGTGAGCACCCACCACGTGCATGTCGAGACGACCTTCGCGTTTCGCACCCGCATTCTCGACTACCTGTGGGCGGGGCTGCCGATGGTCGTGACCGAGGGTGACGGCTTCGCCGACCTCGTGCGCGCCGAAGGCCTCGGCATCGTGGTGCCGGCGAACGATGAGGATGCCCTCGCCGACGCCCTCACGACCGTGCTCACCGACACGGTCGCGGCTGGGCAGTATCGCGCGAACGTGGCGCGCGTGCGCGAGCAGTACACGTGGCCGGTGGTGCTCGAGCCGCTCCTGCGTTACGTCGATGCGCCGCATCACGCGGCCGACTACGTGCCGGGTCGGGCACCTATGGGCGCGGGATCCGATCGCGCGCGCCGCACGGCGGGGGCCGGGCACACCGCGCGCATGGCGTGGCACCATCTGCGGCACTCCGGAGTGCGCGGGCTCGCCGCCCGCGTGCGCGCTCGGCTGGGCGGTCGGTCGTGAGCGAGCGCCGCCTGGTGCGGGCGACCTCGCGCATCGTCGATCGGCGTCGGCCGCTGCTGCTGCTCGTGCTCGCCGCCCTCACCCTCGTGGCGTGGGCGTTCGCCTCACCGATCGGCTCCTCGCCCGACGACGACTACCACCTGACCAGTTCGTGGTGCGCGGGCCTCGCCGCCGGCGAGCTGTGCGAGCCGGGCGCGGCCGACGACGAACGCGTCGTGCCGGAAGCCCTCGACGACATCGCCTGCTACGCGTACGACCCGCAGAAGAGCGCCGCCTGCCAGGGGCAGGAGTTCGACTGGGCGACGAGCGAGACGGTCGAGACCGGGCGCGGCAACTTCAGCGGCGAGTACCCGCCCGTCTATTACGCCGCCACGGGGCTGCTCGCCGGCGGCGACATCCAGGTGTCGGCGCTGCTCATGCGACTGCTGAGCGTGGGGCTGTTCGTCGGGCTCAGCGCTGCGCTGTGGAGCCTGCTGCCCGAGCGCCGCACGACCCTCGTGTGGGCGTGGCTCGCCACGATGGTGCCCCTCGGCGCGTTCCTGCTCGCCTCCAACAACCCCAGCTCGTGGGCGATCATCGGGGTGGGCAGCAGCTGGCTCGCACTGCTCGGCTACGTCGAGTCGACGGGGCGGCGGCGCATCGGCCTCGGCGCGGTCTTCGTGGTTGCGACTCTCGCCGCCGCCGGGTCGCGCGGCGACGCCGCCCTCTACGCGGGTCTCGCCATCGCGGTCGTCTTCGTACTCACCGTCACACCGACATGGCGCTACGCGAAGCTCGCCGTGCTGCCCTTCATCATGGCCGTCGTCGCGCTCGTGCTCTTCCTCACCTCGCGCCAGGTCGCCAGCGGTCTGCAGGGCTTCGGCTCGGGTGGAGCGGGCTCCGGCGCGGGCTCGGGTGAGGGCGGCGGGCTCGAGGCCGTCATCACCGGCCCCGCGCTGCTCGCCTACAACGTGCTCAACCTGCCATCGCTGTGGGCGGGCCTGCTCACCGAGGGCGGGCTCGGCTGGCTCGACGTGCAGATGCCCTCTCTCGTCTCGTTCGCCGTCGTCGGCGTCTTCCTCGTCCTCGCTTTCGTGGGTCTCGCGCGCGTCGAGCGGCGCCGCGCGATCGCCCTGCTGCTCGTCGGCGCTGTGCTCGTGGCCCTGCCGCTCTACGTGCTGCAGGCCGGCGGTGACCGGGTCGGCCAGCAGGTGCAGCCGCGGTACCTCCTGCCGCTCATCGTGCTCTTCGCGGGTCTGCTGCTGCTCTCGCGCACCGACGCCCCGGCGCGCGTGACGCGCCTGCAGGGCTGGCTCATCGGCGCGGCGCTCGCCGGCGCGCACTTCGTGGCGCTGCACCTCACCATGCGCCGCTACATCACCGGCATCGACGGCGCCGGGTTCGACCTCGGTGCGGGCGCCGAATGGTGGTGGGCTGGGCCGGTCGGCCCCAACGCCGTGTGGCTGCTCGGCTCGCTCGCGTTCGCGCTGCTCGTCAGCCTCGCGGTGCCGCTGCTGACGCAGCCCGACGCAGGCGCAGAGGCAGCAGAGCCGAGGCTGCCGCGAGCCGCAGCGGAGCATCCCGACGCAGAGCGTCGCCCGCCCGGCGCGTCAGGAGCGTCGACGGCCGAGTGAAGCGGCGGCGCTGCGTGAGAAGGCCGCGCACGCTCTCGAGGTCGAGCTCGGTGGCGAGCAGCAGCTCGACCAGGCTCTCGTCGGTGCGGGATAGAGAGCGCTCGAGACCAGGCGCCGCGTCGCGCGCGAGGTGCAGAAACTCGGCGGCGAGAGCGCACTCGTGCGCGGCACGGTCGTCGGCAACGTCGGGCGTGCGCAGCGCGAGACCGGGCAACAGGTGGATGCGCACCATCTTCGTCGCCACGAGTTGCCGATCGCGCAGAGCGAGCGAGCGGAGCCTCCCGCCGCGCAGCAGTTGCGCCGAGGCCGCCACCTCGGCGTCGAGAGGCTGCGGGGTGCGCGTGACGCGGCTCGGCGCATCATCCCCCAGCACGTACGCGGGCGCGCGGCTGGCGAACCGCACCGGGCGGCCCGAGAACCACAGACCGAGGCTCACCGGCTGGTCCGAGCCGTTCGTGACCCCCTCGCTGAAGCGCAGCCCCTCCTCCAGAATCGCCTCGCGCTGCAGCAGACCGCGCAGGGCCGTGCGGTAGGGAAGACGGTCGCGACGGGGGTGCAGTGCCCCCGCGTGCAGGGCGCGCACGGGCGGGTTCAGCACGGCTCGGCCGGAAGCGTGGCGCTCGGGCGCGATGACCGCGGCAAGGCTGTGCCGCTCGGCGAGCCGCAGCCAGTGCGCGAGGGCCCCCGGCTCGAACCAGTCGTCGGAATCGAGGAACGACACGTAGCGCGCGCGCGAACGCTCCAGCGCGAGCGTGCGGGGCCCGGCCGGGCTCGGCAGCCCGTCAGCGCACTCGAGCACCTCGACGACCGCCTCGACGGGCAGCTCGGCAAGCATGCCGTGCACGGCATCAAGGGGCAGGTTGTGCGCGACGACGGTCACGACGACCTGCTCGCCCCATCGCAGCCCTGACGTGGCGACCGACTGCACGGCACGAGCGAGGGGTCGCCCACGATCGTGGACGGGCACGATCACCTCCACGGTGGGCACGTCAGTGGGAACGTTCACCCCTCGACCTCCCGGTAGTGGGCGTCGAGCTGCGCGGCGCTCGCCGCGAGGCTGCGCTCGGCGACGACCCAGTCGCGGGCGCGGGCGCCCATCGCGCGGTGCTCGCCCGCGGGCAGGGTCAGCAGCGAGTGCAGGGCGTCGCCGAGCGCCGCCGTGTCGTGCTCGGGCACGACGAGCCCCGTCTCGCCGTCGACGACCATCTCGGGCGCGCCGCCGCTCGCGTAGGTGATGGCGGGCACGCCGCACGCCTGTGCCTCGAGCAAGACGAGTCCGGCGGCCTCCCGCCAGCCGCGGTCGAGCTGGGTGGGCAGCACGAGGGCGCGCGCCCCGCGCAGCGCATCGCGCACCCCGGCACGCGGCAGCGACCCGAGCACCTCGACGTGCGGGTGCGCGGCGGCGGCGGCACGCACTGCGCCCTCGAGCGGGCCCGCACCGACGACGCGCAGCCGGTGCGGGGTGCGCTCCTGCAGGGCGATCGAGGCGTCGAGCAGCTCGTGCAGGCCTTTGGCGCGCGACCAGCGGCCGACGAAGACGAGGGCGGGAGCATCCTGACCAGCGGCCCTCTCGTCACCGGGCGTGAACCAGTCGGTGTCGATGCCCTGGTAGTGCACCTGCACGCGCTCGTGCGGGAACCCCGCCGCGATCGCCCGGTCGGCCAGGTACCGGCTCACGGCCAGCACGCGGTCGCTGTGCTCGATCGTGCGACGGATGCTGCGCCGGTGGAACGCGGCGAGCGGCGACGCCGCACGGCTCTCGGCCGCGACCACGTCGTAGCCGTGCAGAGTCGTCACGAGCGGGCGGCCGGCGCTCACCGCTCCGTGCGACCAGGTCGCGAAATGCTGGTGCACGAGGTCGGGCTCCCATGACCGGATGCGCCTCGCGTGCTCCCGCCCCACGAGCACCGCGAGCCGCATGCGCCACGGCCACGAGCCGGCACCCTCGGGCACGACCGAGTCGATCGCCAGCCCCAGCTCGGGGTCGCCCACGCGCGCCGCCCGCGCGAACACGGCGAACTCGTGCACCGCCGCCAACTGCAGCGCGTGCTGCACGACGAAGTAGGTCGGCGGCACGGGCAGCAGCCCGGTCGTGACGGCGATCCTCATGCGGCGCCTACTCGGCGGTGCCGCTGCCGGAGTCGGTGCGTGCCGAGTCGGAGCGGGTCGCGGCGGAGCCGCCTGCATCGAGGCGCGCTTCGAGCTCGCTGATGCGGTCGTTCAGCCGCGCCTCGGTGAGGGTGATCTCGCGTGCGAGCCTGGTGTTGAGCCGGGCGAGCCGCACCGACCTCTTGTACTCGTTGACGATGTACAGCAGGCCGATGATGATCGCCACGTAGAACAGCAGGTCGGCGCCGCGGCCGATGCCGACCAGTTGCGCGATCGCCGTGAGCAGGTCGGGCCAGATGATCACGACGATGCCGGCGAGGATGCCGACGAGCATGACGAGGCGGCGAATCGCCAGGTGGCGGGGGCTGGGCGTCGAGCGCAGCAGGTAGGCGGCGATGCCGAGGAGGGCGAGGACGAGGATGATCTGGAACCACATGATGGCGGGCCCCTCTCAGTTGATGACGAGGTCGACGAGGATGTTGACCGAGTTGAGCAGCGACTGACCCTTCGCCTTCGAGTAGTCGGTGTAGACGACATGCACGGGATGCTCCGCCCAGGGCAGCCGGGAACGCCCCAGCTGCACCACGATCTCGGTGGCGTGCGCCATGCGGTCCTGGTTCAGCTCGATCGCTTCCGCCGCATCGCGGCGCAGCACACGCAGGCCGTTGTGGGCGTCGGTGAGGGTGAGGCCCGTGCTGAGGTTGGTGACGGCGACGGCGGTCTTGAGCACGACCGTCTTGAGGAACCCTGGCCGGGTGCGGTCGTCGAGAAATCGCGAGCCGAACACGATCGCGAGCTTCTCCTCGCGGGCGCGCTGCAGCATCGAGAGGGCATCGACGAGCCGGTGCTGGCCGTCGGCGTCGAACGTCACGATGTACTCGGCGCTCGGGTGGGCGAGCACGTAGCTGATGCCGGTCTGCAGGGCCGCGCCCTGGCCGAGGTTGTGGGGGTGCCGGATCACTCTGGCCCCCGCCGCCTCGGCCGCCGCGATCGAGTCGTCGCTCGAGCCGTCGTCGACGCACACGACGTGCGCGAACCGCGTGCGCAGCTCCTCGACCACGCCGCCGATCATCGTCGCCTCGTTGTACAGCGGGATGACGACCCAGCAGGTCGTATCGACGGCGTCGGGCATGAGTGTCATTGTGTCAGAGGCCGATAGCCTGAACGGGCCATGCGCATCCTCATCGCGTCACGCCTGTTCTTGCCGGAGCCCGCCGTGGCGGCGACCCGGCTGGGGGCGCTCGCCCGCGAGCTGGCGGCGCGCGGTCATCAGGTGGAGGTGCTCACGAGCCGCCCGCCGCGCGGCACCGTCGTCGAGGAGGAGCCCGGCGTGCTCGTGCGCCGCTGGCCGGTGCTGCGCAACCGCCAGGGCGCTGTGCGCGGCTACCTGCCGTATCTGAGCTTCGACATTCCCCTCCTGGGCCGCCTGCTCGCAGCGCGCGCCGACATCGTCGTCGTCGAGCCACCCCCGACGACTGGCACCGTCGTGCGTTGGCTCTGCCGCCTCGGCCGCGTGCCGTACGTCTACTACGCCGCCGACATCCTTTCTGACGCGGCGGAGCACGCCGGCACCCACCGAGCCGTGGTCGCGGTCGTGCGGCGTCTGGAGCGCGCGGCCGCCAGGAAAGCCGCTCGCGTACTCTCCGTCTCGACCGACTTCACGGAGCGGCTCGAGGCTCTCGGGGTGCCGACGGATCGCATTGCGCTCGTCGGCAACGGCGCGGATACGCGCGTGTACACCGCCGACGACCCCACGGTCGAGCCGGCAGTCGCCGACGCCGCACCGTACGCGCTGTATGCGGGCACGGCCAGCGAGGTGCACGGCGCCGCCGTGTTCGTCGACGCCCTTGAGCATGTCGACGGGCTGCGTCTCGTCTACCTCGGGTCGGGCACCGACTACGCGGCGTTGCGGGCGGCGGGCGAGCGGCAGGCTCCCGGCCGCGTCGATGTGCTGCCGACGGTCGCTCCCGCCGAGGCGGCTCGGTGGCTGCGCGGGGCGACGGTGGCGCTCGCGAGCGCGCGCCCGGCATCCGGTGATGCTGCCGCGTACCGGTTCTTCCCCGCCAAGCTGCACGCCGCCGCGGCCTGCGGCACGCCGATCCTCTATGCGGGCGAGGGTTCGGGTGCGACCTTCGCTGAGGATGCTCCGCTGGGCACCGCCGTGCCCTACGACCCGCGCGCGGTCGGCGCCGCCCTGCAACGCGCACTCGACCATCCGGCGACACACGAGCAGCGCGCAGCCTTCGCCGCGTGGGCGCGTGAGCGTGTCTCGCTCGCCGCTGTCGCGAGCCGCGCCGCCGACGCCATCGAGCTGGCCGCCGCAACGCCGTATCGCAGCGCGCGCCCGGAGCGCGAGGCCCGCCCGTGAGCCGCCTCAAGCGCGTGGCGGGAAAGGTCATCCGCGCGTTGCCGGAGGCGCTCGTCGGTCGTCTGCTGCCGGGGGAGTACCGTTACCGCCCTGCGGATGTTCCCGCCCCGAGCCGTGCCCCCGACAGCCCCGTGCGTCTGTATATCGCTCCCGCCAACTTCGCGGGGCAGGCGTGGCAGTGGGCTCGTGCCGCCGAACGGCACCTGCCCGGGGTCGGCGCGGTGTCGATGGTGGAGGTCCTCCGTGCCGGGTTCCGCCACCCCGCCGATACGGCTGTGCCGCGCGGAGTGTACGCGGCATCCGGCCGATGGCAGCGCGCCGAGCGCGCCGTCGTCGCGCATGACTTCACCCACCTCATCGTCGAGGCGGAGCGCTGGCCCTTCGGCGGCGTGCTGCTCGAGTCGGTCGACGAGCAGGTGCGGTGGGCGCTCGATCGCGGTCTGCACGTGGCGATGCTGTGTCACGGCAGCGACATCCGCCTGCCGAGCCGGCACGCCGAGCTCGAGGCCGACTCGCCGTTCCGCACTGCGCTCGGCGACCAGATCGCCCACTATCAACGGCTGACCGAGCGCAACCGCGCGTTGCTCGACCGGCTCGACCTGCCCGTCTTCGTCTCGACGCCCGACCTGCTGCGCGACGTTTCGCAGGCGACGTGGCTGCCGGTCGTCGTCGACGTCGATCGATGGGCGACGGATGCTGCGCCCCTGTCGCGCGCCGTGCCTCGCGTCGTGCACGCGCCCTCTCGGGCCGCCATGAAGGGCTCCGAGCTCGTCGAGCCCACCCTGCATCGCCTGCACGAGCAGGGTCTCATCGACTACCGCCGGCTGGAGAAGCTGCCCCACGAGGGCATGGTCGCCGCCTACCGCGACGCCGACATCGTGCTCGACCAGTTCTCGATGGGCATCTACGGGGTCGCGGCGTGCGAGGCGATGGCGGCGGGCCGCGTCGTCGTGAGCCATGTCGCCGACTTCTCGCGCGAGACAGTGCTGGCGGCAACGAGCCAGCGGCTGCCGATCGTGCAGGCCCGCGCCGCCGAGCTCGAGACGGTGCTGCGCGACCTGTTCGACGACCGTGAGGCGGCGAGGGCGACGGCGGCTCTCGGCCCCGACTTTGTGCGCGCCGTGCACGACGGGCGTCGCTCGGCCGACGTGCTGCGACCGTTCCTGCTCGGCTGAGCCCCACCGCGAGGCGTCGCGGGGACTACCGCAGCTCGCCGTCGCCGAGACCGGCGAGCTTCACCTGCTGGGCGAACTCTGGCACGGTCGCGGCGAGCTCGTCGAAGGGCCCGGCGCCCACGAGACGGCCGCCGCTCATGAAGAAGATGGTGTCGGCGTTCTTGACGGTGGAGAGCCGGTGGGCGACGGAGACGACGGTCGTCGACCCGCGCAGCTCGGCGATCGCGGCGGCCACGGCCGCCTCGGTGCGGGTGTCGAGCGCGCTCGTCGCCTCGTCGAGCACGAGCACGAGCGGCTGCGCGTAGAGGGCGCGGGCGATGCCGAGCCGCTGACGTTGACCGCCCGAGAGCGCGAGGCCGCGCTCGCCGATGGGCGCGTCGATGCCGCCGTCCCGCTCCTCGATGACGTCGAGCAGCTGCGCCATCGCGAGGGCTTCGCGCACGCGATCACGATCGAAGTCGGCGCTCCACGTGAGGGCGACGTTCTGCGCGACCGTCGAGTCGAAGAGCGACACCTCCTGGGGAACGTAGGCTACGCGGCTGCGCCACCAGCGCGTCACCTGGTCGAGGGGGATGCCGTCGACCGTGACGGTGCCCTCGCTCGGTGACAGGAGCCCCAGCATGAGGTCGACCATCGTCGACTTTCCGGCGCCGGAGGCGCCTACGAGGGCGGCGACCGACCCGAACGGCAGGGTGAGGCCCACCTCGCGCACCGCATCGTCGGCGTCGGGGGAGTAGCGGAACGAGACGCGCTCGAACACCATCTCGCGGGGCGGGTCGGGGGGTGTCGCGGTGTCACGCTCGTCGATGCCGCGACCGGCGGTGCGCTCGCTGCGGGCGATCTCGTCGAGCACCCGCTCGGCGTGCGGCGCCGCCATCTGCACCTGGTTGACGACCGACTGGAAGCGCACGATGGAGGGTGCGATGCGGAAGCCGGCAAGCCCGAACAGGGCCACGGCGGTGATGGCCCCGGTCGTGCCGCCGGTGAGGAAGCCCGTGACGCCGACGAGCAGGAAGCCGCCGATGATGCCCGCCTCGAGCACGTAGCGCGGTACCTCCTTGAGGAAGACGGCGTTGCCGCGGGCCCGTGCGCTGTGCCAGCGATTCGCCCGCACGACGTCGCCGATCGCGCCGAGTCGATCACGCAGCGTGATCTCCTTGAGGGCACCGATCATCTCGGTGATGAGGCGCGAGGTGCGCAGCGAGTAGCGCAGGGTGACCGCGCCCGCCTCGCGCGATCGCCGGGTGACCCAGAAGTAGAGCATCGCGCCGATGAAGCCCAGGTAGAGCAGTGAGATGAGCGCCACGGTCGGCTGGGCGATGGCGAGCACGCCGAGCACGGCGACGAAGCTCATCGCCTCGCCGAGCAGCGTCGCCCCCGGCAGCAGCAGTCCGGCGATGACGACCGCCACGCTGTTGTCGGTGAGTCGCACCAGGTCTGCGGAGTTGCGCTTGAGGCGCTCCGTCCACGACGCGGCCACGTACGTCTCGAACAGGCGGCTGCCGAGGTCGAGCTCGTAGCGCGCGAAGCGACGCGTGGCTCCCCACAGCAGCACGACGGCGATGACCGACTTCGACATGATGAGCACGCACACGAGCCCCAGCAGCAGGATGAGCCCCTGGTCGTCGACCTCGCCGATAAGGGGCAGGTCGACGGGACTGTTGGAGAGGATCGGCCCGATGACGACGGCGAGCAGCGCGACCGCGATGGCGTCGAGGATCGCGAGCATGCCGAGAGTGACCGAGTAGATGATGAGGAACGGCTTGGCCTGCGGCGGCAGGATGCGCAGCACCCCCATCGCGGCCTTCCACGCCGACTTCACAGCGCTCCCACCGTCTGCAGCAGGTTCTGCTTCTCATTCTCTGAGTGCAGCACGGGAGCGGCGGCGTGCGCGGCATCCTTGAGCTGCTGCACCCTCTCGGCGGTGAGCGAGTTCAGCAGCTGCGCCGTCTTCTGCGCCCCCCACGGCTCCACGACGACGCCGAAGCCGTAGGGTTCGTGCTCGGCGATCATGACCTCGTTGCGGCCGGTGACAACACCGGTGCGACCTTGCACCGCTTCGAAGAGCTTGTTCGGCAGCATGTAGCGCACGTTGGGCGAGACGGGGCGGTAGACCATCATCGCCAGGTCGTACTCGTTGATGGTGCGCGCGATCTCCTTCACCGGAACCCCGGGCCTGATGAGAATGCGCTTGCCGTGGGGTGCCGCGATGCGGCGCACCTCGTCGATCATCGCGTCGTCACCGGTGAGCATGAGCGTGAGCTCGAAGCGGTCGTCGACGAGCCCCATCGTGTCGATGAGGTCGCGCAGCCCCCGCTCCCAGTGGGCGAGGCCGTGGTAGATGAGGCGGATGCGCTGCGGGTCGACGGGTTGGGGCTGCTGCTGGACGAACTCGGGAATGTTGCGCACGACCGCAGGCCGGGGCATCCCGCGATCATGCTCGTAGTAGTCGGCGAGGCGCTGCGACACGGTCGAGCGGGTCGTGAACTGCGGGTCGCCGAGGCGCCGCGTCAGCCAGCGCTGCCAGCTCCATGCGAGCAGCCCGAAAGGCGTGCGCTCACGCATGCGCTGCGTGAAGTACTCGTGCATGTCGAGGTGGATGTGCGTGTTCGTGAGAGCGCCGAACACCTCCCGGTCGCGGCTCCACGGTGCCAGTTCGCGATCGTTGAACACGATCAGGTCGTAGGTGCCGCTCCGCACCGCGTCGGCGGCCGTGGACGGAATGCGCCGCTGGATGATGCGGCGAAACTTGGCGCTGTTCGTCATGAGACCGTGCAGAACGAGCTGCCGCCACGGGCTCGACTCCCACACGGTCGGCGGCAGCAGCTCGAAGTGGGTGCGCACCTGGGGGCTGGGGTGGGGGCCGTATCCCAGGGTGTCGACGACCCAGCCGGCATCGGTGAGCCAGTCAATCTCGCGGCGCACGCGCGGGTCGTTGAGAATCTCGCTGGGGACGGCCAGCAGGGCGACGCGCTCGGTCGGCATGGGCGGGGAGGTCTCCTGCGGTTCTCGGGCGCCCGGGCCGGTACGGCGGGCGTCAGCCAGCCTACCGTTCGCGCCATCGTCGCTCGCGGGCGCGGTGGGCGCCGCTGGTAGCGTGAGCGAGTGCCGCGCCCCCCTCGAACCCCGGTCGAGCGGGGAAAGGATGCCCTGCGCAGCGTGCTGCGCGCGTCGCTCGCCGTCGCGCCCGGCGCTCTCGTGACCCGCCTGGTCGACCCGACGCAGCACTTCGACCCCGGGCATCCGTCTCCGGCGATCGAGCTGCCTCTCGACTCGCCTGTGCGCCTGCTGGTCGCACCCACCAACTCCGCGGGGCAAGGGTGGGCGTGGGCGCGAGCGGCCGAACGCATCGACGGCGTCGCGGCTCGCACCATGCAGATCGACATGAACCGCTTCGCGAGGTTTCCCGCCGATCAGAGCGTCTCGCGCGGCGAGTACCGCTGGTCTCGTCGCTGGCAGCGCGCGCAGCGCCGCGCGGTGCTGGAGGGGGCGACGCACGTGCTGCTCGAGTCGGCGTCGCCACTCTTCGGCGACCCGCACCGGCGCGACGTGCGCGGCGAGCTGCGCCAGCTGAAACGCGCTGGCATCGATGTGGCGCTGCTCTTCCACGGCAGTGACATCCGCTCGCCGTCGCGCCACCGGGCACGCGCCCCGTGGTCGCCGTTCGGCCCCGGCGGATGGGATCAGACGTCAGCGCTCGAGCGGGTCACCGCTGAGAACGCGGCCCTCGTGGCCGAGGTCGATCTGCCGGTGTACGTCTCCACCCCCGACCTGCTCGTCGACCTGCCCGAAGCACGGTGGCTGCCCGTCGTCGTCGACCCCGAGCGGTGGGCCACGCCGCGTGCTCCGTTCGCCAGCCGGCAGCGCCCACTCGTCGTGCACATTCCGAGCCGCACAATCGTCAAGGGCACCGACCTCATCGACCCTGTGCTGCAGGGGCTCGCCCAGGAGGGCCTCATCGACTACCGCTCGATCACGGGCCTCAGCAATGACGAGATGGTCGCCGCCTACGGCGACGCCGACATCGTCGTCGACCAGCTGCGCATCGGCACCTACGGCGTGGCGGCGTGCGAGGCGATGGCGGCGGGTCGGGTGGTCGTCAGCCACGTCGACGAGCAGGTGCGGGGCGTCGTCGAGCGCGACTGCGGCCAGCCTCTGCCGATCGTCGAGGCGACGTCGGGCACCCTTGAGGCCGTCGTGCGCGACATCGCGGCCCACCCGGCGCGCGCGGCCGATTCGGCCGCTGAGGGCCCGGCGTTCGTGCGCGCTCACCATGACGGCAGGCGGAGTGCGGATGCCCTGCGCGCGTTCCTCGGGTTCGTCTAGCGAATGCCCCTGAGTGAGGGCCTCCCGTTTCTGCCGCATTGCCGTTACTGTTGTGACTGCTGTGACTCGTAGCAGGGGGCTGCGAGTGGGGGGTTTCATCATGTCTCGGTCCACCGTTCTCGAGATGCGCATACTGCAGGCGCGTCGTCCGTCGTGGCGCGCGGCCGCCGCGATCGGTATCGCTGCGCTGGTCGGCAGCCTTGTGGTCTCGACGCCCGCGCACGCCCAACCGCTGGAGGAACCGGTCGTCGTCGACGAGACACCGGTCGATCGGGCAGTGGTATCGACGGGAGACTTTGCGTCGGCCGCGAGCCGCGCAGACTTCGACCCCGGCTACATCATCAGCGACGTACAGTTCTACGATCGCGAGGCGATGACCCAGTCGCAGATCCAGGCCTTCCTCGACCGCATGATCGGCACCTGCCTCAACTCGAACTGTCTCAACGTCTACTCGCAGAGCACGACGTCGCGCGCGGCGACCGAGCGGTGCCGCGCCTACAGCGGCGGCAGCAACGAGTCGGCCGCCCGCATCATCTACAAGGTGCAGCAGGCGTGCGGCATCAGCGCGAAGGTGATCCTCGTCACGCTGCAGAAAGAGCAGAGCCTCGTCACCCGCACCTCGCCGTCGACCTCGACGCTGGAGCGCGCGATGGGCTACTACTGCCCCGACGACCCGTCGCGCCCAGGCTGGTGCCACCCCGACTTCGCGGGCTTCTACAACCAGGTGTACAACGCGTCTGCGCAGTTCCAGCGCTACCGACTGAACCCTGGCAACTACAACTACCGCATCGGGTCGAACAGCATCCTGTACCACCCCAACTCGTCGTGCGGTCGCAAGACAGTGTCGATTCGCAACGCGGCGACCGCGGGCCTCTACATCTACACGCCCTACACGCCGAACGCGGCCGCGATGAGCAACCTGTACGGCACGGGCGACAGCTGCTCGAGCTACGGCAACCGCAACTTCTGGCGGCTCTACACCGACTGGTTCGGCAACCCGACCGGGCAGCTGTCGAACACGGTCACCAAGTCGCGCCTGGCAGGCCCCGACCGCTACTCCACCTCCGTCGCACTCGCGGCGTCGGCCTACCCCGACCCGAGCGCGGTGACGACGGTGTACGTCGCTGTCGGCACCGGCTTCGCCGATGGACTCGCCGCCGCACCCGCGGCGGCGGCGGCCGGTGGTCCGCTGCTGCTGACCGACCGCTCGACGCTCCCGGAGTCGGTACGCGCCGAGATTCAGCGGCTCACGCCCGAGCGCATCATCGTCGTGGGCGGGCCCAGCGTCATTAACGGCTCAGTGGTCGATGCGCTCGCCGCGCTCGCGCCGACGGTCACGCGCGTGGCAGGCGACGACCGCTATGCGACGGCTCGCGCACTCGCGCTGCTCGCGTTCCCTGACGGAGTTGACGAGGTCTTCGTGGCGAGCGGCGGCAACTTTCCTGACGCTCTCGCAGCGAGCGCTGCGGCGGGCTCCCGGGGCGTTCCGGTGCTGCTCGTGCCGCCAGGGTCACGCTCTGCCGATTCTGCGACCCGCAGTGTCGTCGCCGAGCTCGGTGCAACGCGCGTGGTCGCCGCGGGCGGCACCGCGGTCATCTCGTCGGATTACCTGAACTCGCTGAAGACGGGAACCGCCGTGACCTCTCTGGTGCGCCGCGGAGGCGCCGATCGCTACAAGACGGCGGCGAGCATCAACGACTACGCCTTCCCGACGGCCACCGCCGGCTATCTCGCGAGCGGTGTCAACTTCCCTGACGCGCTCGCGGCGGCCGCCGTGGCGGGTGCGCAGAATGCCCCTCTGCACCTCTCGCCCGGCAGCTGCCTTCCCGCGGCTGCGGTCGGCCACCTGACGCTCTCGGGAGTGCAGAGCCTCACGTTCGTCGGCGGCACTGCAGTGCTCACCTCGAACGCCTACAACTACCGGCCGTGCTCCTGAGCGGAAGAAGGCAGAAGACCGATGCGTAGCCGCCGCAGCGCCACGACTGGCGCGATCGTCGCCCTTATCGCTCTGCTCGGGGCCCCCGTCACGGCGGCATCCGCCGCGCAGCCGACGGCGACGCCGGTACGGGCGTTCGAGCGACCGGTCTCCACGCTGGGCGATGAGCCGTCGCGCATGATCGATGTCTCGCCCGAGGACTTCGCCGAGGAGGGTTCCGCCCTGCCGGCGGGCCTGCAGCAGGCGCTCGCGCGCGACGTGGGCCTCACGGGTGCCGAGTGGCTCGCGCAGAGCGAGGCCGGCAACGCGGCGGCCGATGTCGTGGCCGAGCTCACCGAGGTCATCGACGTGGTCGATGCACGCCTTGAGGGCTACGACCTCGTCGTCACGGTCGAGAATGCGGCGGATGCCCGACTCGCGCAGAGCGTGGGTGCCCGAGTCGAGTTCGGCTCGGCCTCAGAGTCGCGCGGAACCGCCGTGATCGAGGGTCTCGAGCCCGCCGCCGACCTGCGCGGAGGGATCCCCTACATCTTCAACAACGCGGCCCGTTGCTCGGTGGGCTTCGCCGGCATCAACACCTCGACCGATCAGCTCCAGATGCTCTCCGCCGGGCACTGCGAAGACGTACCCGGTGACCAGCGCAGAGTCACATCGATCAACCGCCCGACGATCTCCGGCGGAACCCTGAGCTCGCCCGTCACGCTCGGCAACGGCGGTCTGCATGTCACCGACGAGTACCCGAACCCCGGCTACTCCCAAGACACCTTCTACGACCTTGGGCTGACGCCCGTGACGGCGTCGGGGTGGGTCGGCAAGCCCGAGGTCGTCACGTGGGGAAACTCGACAAGTGGTGCTCCATACGACTCCGAGCCGCTCGTGATTCGCGACGCCGGCCCTGCGATGACCGGCACCACGATCTGCAAGTCCGGTGCCACCACGGGCTGGACGTGCGGGCCCATCACTGACGTCGACAGCCTCGTCTATGTGGGAGGCGGTTCACCGTCGTGCCCCGCAGCAAGCGGTGACAACTACTGCGTAGCGGGCATCGAGGCCGACGTCTGCGTCCGCGGGGGAGACAGTGGTGGCCCAGCTATGGTGGGTTCGCGCGCGGTCGGGGTCTCCTCTGCCGCCACCAACGCCACGGAGAACACGTGCGATGTCCTGGGCAACGTCGGGATCTTTGCGACCCTTTACTCCGCATTCCCCGAGTTCGAGCAGGTCACCAAGATTTACCCGAACTGGGAACCCATCATCGACGTGAGCACACCTGCGGTCTTGCGAGACGGTACCGACTTTTCGGGCACTCTCGAGGGCGGCACCGTTCGGCACTCGGTCGACATCGAGTTCAGCAACGGCCGCACCCTCACCACCCCCGTCGGTAGCGACGGAACATGGGCGATCGACGCGTCGACGGCCTATCTCGCGACTGCCGACTACGAGGTCATAGCGCGGTGGGGCGAGGGCTCGCGATCGGCCGCCGTGCTCGGCTCGATCAGCGTGCCCACCGGCGCGGCTGAGGGTCGCGTGAACGCTGTGGAGGATCCGAGTCCAGCGATCAGCGGCGCGAGTGTTCGATTTCACGACACGAACGGCGTCTTCATCAGCGAGGTCCAGACTGACGGCAATGGCGACTTCCAGGCTCCAGATCTAGCGGCGGGCGACTATCTGGTTCAGGTGATAGACCCGGGCGGTTCGTACGCGTCGCGGTGGTTCCCCGACGCGACGTCGTCTGCGAGCGCGACGCCCGTGACCGTCACCTCTGAGCAGACCACGAGCAGCATCGATATCAGCCTGCCCGACATGCCGGTCTGGCCTCCAGCGGTCAGTCGCATCGCGGGAGCCGATCGCTACTCCACAGCCGCCAAGATCGCGCAGGAGTATGACCCTTTCCCGTCCGGCGAGGGGGTGGTGTACGTCGCTACCGGAACAGGTTTCGCCGACGCGCTCAGTGCCGCAGCAGCCGCCGCATACCTTGATGCCCCGCTCCTCCTGACCGCGCCGACGAGCCTGCCCTCAGTGATCCGGTCAGAGATCCTGCGACTCGGCCCCCACAAGATCATCATCGTGGGCGGCACGAGCGTCGTCTCGTCGGGTGTCGAGAACGCCTTGAAGAATCTCGCGCCGATCGTGGTACGACAGGCGGGCTCGGATCGTTACTCCACGTCGCGGGTCGTGACGAGGGAGGCTTTCGAATCGGGTGGCGCAACCACGGCATTCGTCGCGACGGGAAGCGGGTTCGCCGATGCCCTCGCCGCCGCGTCCGCCGCGGGAAGCATCGGCGCGCCCGTCGTCCTCGTCGACGGGTCGAGCTCTGGAGTGCCGTCGGCCACCCGGTCGCTCTTGGCTGATCTCGGAGTCACCGACGTGTACGTCGCCGGCGGCACCGCGGTCGTCTCGAGCGGAATCCTCTCCACCATTCGCGGGTACAGCTTCATTGACTCGGCGACGCGACTCGCTGGCTCCGATCGCTACACGACATCGATGGAGATCACGGAAGAGATCTTCGCGGGCACGAATGCGGGCGGCTACTTCGCGGTCGGAACCGGATACGCGGATGCGCTCGCGGGAGCAGCCCTCGCCGGAGGCACGGGGGAGCCGCTCTACATTGTTCCGCCGAACTGCGTTCCGCGTGACGTGCTCACCCACATGCAGTCGACCGGCGTTGAAGAAGTTCGCCTTCTCGGCGGCACCGCCGTCCTCAACTCGCGGGTTGCGGCCCTGAGCCGCTGCTGACGCACCGCGCCTAGACTGACCCGGTGCGCGTACTCGTCACCGGGGGCTCCGGCTACATCGGCTCGCACGTCTGCCGCGTTCTCGCCGAGCGCGGCGACACTCCCGTCGTCGTCGACGACTTCGTGCACGGGCTGCGGCATCGCATCGACGGGATGCCCGCCTACGAGCTCGACCTCGCAGAAGCCGGCGCTGCCGACGCGCTCGCGCGGGTCATCGCTGAGGAGGGCGTCGAGGCGATCATCCATCTGGCGGCCCGCAAGCAGGTCGCCGAATCGGTGGCCCGCCCGCTCTGGTACCACCGGCAAAACGTCGGCGCCCTGACCGCAGTACTGCAGGCCATGGTCGCCTCGGGTGTGCGCGACCTGGTCTTCTCCAGCTCGGCCGCCGTCTACGGCGACGCCGACGGCGTCGTGACGGAGCACTCGCCGACGGTGCCCGTCAACCCGTACGGCGAGTCGAAGCTCGCCGGGGAGTGGCTCGCCGCCGCCGTCGCCCGCGCCGAGGGACTACGCGTCACGAGCCTGCGCTACTTCAACGTCGCCGGCGCCGGCTGGCCCGACCTGGCCGACACGGCCGTGCTCAACCTCGTGCCGATGGTGCTCGAGGCGATCGACGACGGGCGCGCGCCGCAGATCTTCGGCGACGACTACCCGACCGCCGACGGCACGTGCGTGCGCGACTTCGTGCACGTGCGCGACCTCGCCGACGCGCACCTCGCGGTGCTCGACGCCCTGCCCGAGCAGCCCGAACCGCACCGCGCCTACAACGTGGGCACGGGAGTCGGGTCGAGCGTGCGCGACGTCGTGGAGGGCATCCGGCGCCGCATTGAGGATGCTCCCGCCACCGTCACCCGCCCCCGCAGGCCCGGCGACCCCGCCGCGGTGGTCGCCGACGTGAGCCTCATCGCGGCCGAGCTGGGGTGGCGGGCGCAGCACGACCTCGACGACATTCTCGACTCGGTGCTCGCGGCCCGCGACCGCTAGTCGAGGCGGCCGCGCCAGGAGCGATTGCGCGCGGCGGCAAAGGCAGAGGTGACGAAGAGCAAGAGCCCGCCCTCGTACAGCAGGTAGCTCTCGGTCATGCTCGTCGTGGCGAGCAGCACGAGCGTGAGCGCGGGCCACACGTAGACGGTACTGCGGCGCTCAGACGCGACGAGCCAGGCCCGCACAAAGGCCAGGCTCAACGCGGCGATGAGCACGAGCAGGCCAGCCAGTCCCAGCTGCAGCCACACATCCACGTAGGCGTTGAGGGCTGACGACGGCTGCCGGCCGGCGCTATCGACGACGGCGGCGAACGGAAAGACATCGGCCGGCCACGGGCCCGCCCAGCCCCAGCCCTGCACGGGATACTGGTCGATGAACCCTGTCACGCGCGACCACACGCTTGTGCGCACCTCCACGTCAGCGGCTGCGTCGACAGCATCGACGAGAGCGGTGCGGAAGATCCACGCCAGCACGCCGAAGACCGCGAGCGAGACGAGCAGCACACTCTGCGTCGCCCGGCGTGCGACGGTCTTCTGGCGCCGCACAATCACCAGGGCGAGCCCCGCGATGAGCACGGCGGCGAGCACAAGCAGCGACACCGGAGACCGGGCGAAGACCACGGTCGCCGCGGCCAGGGCGAGCGAGTAGACGCTCACGGCGCGGGAGACCGAGCGCGTACGCACCTCGATCCAGAAGCTCAGGATGGCGAGTGCGCCGAGGAAGGCGAAAGCGTTGCGGGTGCCGGCGAGACCCTCGATGGGGCCGCCCCCGGCGAGCGAACCCGAGATACTGAGGAACGTCAGGGGCGTGTCGATGAGAAGGCCGCTGAGGATCTCGAGCACGAACGAGGCGGTGAGGATCACACGCAACGCGTTGCCGACCGCGCGCACGAGCTGAATGAGGTCGCGCACGAGAGCGATGTACAGGCCGAGAACGCCGAAGCCGAGCGCGTAGGCGATGCCCCCGACGGTAGCCCACGTGTACTGGCTCCAGACGACGCTCACGGTGAGCAGGCCGAAGAGCGCCATGATCGAGATCGGCAGCACCCCCCGCCACTCGATGCGCTCCGGCTGCGCCCACAGAGAGGCACCCCCGAGCACGACGAGGCCGGCCAGCACGGCGAGGGCACCCGGCCAGCCCATCACCGCCCGCACCGCACCGGTGATCAGGGCGAAGCCGACGATCGCCTCGGTGAGCGCCTGGCTGAAACGCGCCGAGCCGAGCGCTGAGCGCACGGCGGTGATCACGACGGGCCACCCGCGCGGTGCCAGCGAAGCTCGTGCCGGCGTGACGCCACCGTGATCCACACGAGGAGCAGCAGGCCCGCTTCGATGAGCAGGCGAGACTCGGCGAGACCGTGCACGAGCAGCATGGCGAGGATGAGTACGGGAGCCAGTCGCAAAGCCGGAGGGTCGACCACATCGCCCCTCGGCGCGTTTACCGCCCAGGAGACGGTGCGCACCGTCGTCGCGAGCACGAGAACCGACACCAGCACCAGGCCGATGATGCCCAACTGCAGCCAGACATCGAGCCACGCATTGTGCGCCTGCAGATACGTGACGCCGCGGATGACAACCAGATCGTCGAACGGCTCCACCCAGGGCGCCCAATAGCTGACCCAGCCCCAGCCGAACCACGGGCGTTGCTGCGCCAGCTCGATGACGGCCGCCCAGATGTCGAGGCGGCCGGTGAGGTCGTCGCTGCGCCCCACGAGCGCGAGCAGGGCATCCTGAAACAGCACTGCGAGCGTCGCGACCGCCACGGCTGCTGTCGTTGCCGCCGCATAGAGAGCGGCGCGGGCTCTGCCGGCGAGCCGACGCGCGAGCAGCACCACTCCGAGCACGAGCACGACACCCGCACCCGCCGCCAGCACCGTGACCGAGCGGGTGAGAACGAGCACGCCGAGCGCGATGGCCAGCCACCCCGCCGCGAGAGGCCGGGTCGTCGTCGCCTCGTGGCCGAGATCGGTCTGCCGCACGCGCCACTGCACCGCGATCACGATCACCGCGAGCAGAGCGACGAACGCGAGCAGGTTCGCGTTGCCGACGATGCCCTGAATGCGGCCGCCCTCGAAAAGCGCGTTGCGCGACCAGTTGAACGCGGCCGGGTAGGGCTCGTCGTAACTCGTCCACAGAGGCAGCAGCGGCTGCCGTACGAGCGTCGCGACCGCAAACTCGAAGACCAGAGAGAGCCCCAGAATCCACCGCACCGCCGCGCTCAGAGCGCGCACCATCTCGCCCAGGCTCATCACGTGCGTCATGACGACCGCGACAACGCCCGTGACGAGCGTCACGACGACGCCGATGGCAGACGCGCCGGGATACGCCGACCACGCGATCGAGGCCGTCAGATAGACGGCGACGGCGCCCAGCGCCACCGGAACCCGCCGCAGGTCGACGCGCTCGCGCACCGCGACGATCGCCCACGCGACGCCGAGCAGAGCGACCACCGCTCCCCACCCGTACCAGCTGAGGCTGTAGCGCCAGGCATCGCCCGCGAGGAGCGTGAAGAGGGTCAGGCCGGCGAGAGCCACACGGCGCTCGCGGAGCCACGACATGCGCCCAGCCTACTGCGGTGCGTGACGGTTCGACGCGCGCGCGCGTCGTGGCAGAGTGGAGGTATGCGACGCGCCCTCATCACCGGTGTCACCGGGCAGGACGGCTACTACCTGAGCAGGCTGCTGCACGACAAGGGCTACGAGGTGTTCGGGCTCGTGCGGGGGCAGAGCAACCCCAAGATCGACATGATCCAGCGCGAGCTGCCGTTTGTGCGCGTGCTCACCGGCGACCTGCTCGACTTCTCGAGCCTCCTTCGTGCTCTCGAGGCGTCGCAGCCGCACGAGGTCTACAACCTCGGTGCAATCTCCTACGTCGCCTACTCGTGGGAGAACGCCGCGCTCACCACCGACGTCACGGCCAAAGGCGTGCTGACGATGCTCGAAGCCGTCAGGCTCTACGGCGGAACGGGCACGCGACCGGTGCGGTTCTACCAGGCGTCGAGCTCCGAGATGTTCGGCAAGGTGCAGGAGGTGCCGCAGACCGAGTCGACCCTGCTGTGGCCGCGCTCGCCCTACGGCGTTGCGAAAGCCTTCGGTCACCACATGACCATCAACTACCGCGAGTCCTACGGAATGCACGCCTCGAGCGGCCTGCTCTTCAATCACGAGTCGCCCATGCGCTCGCCCGAGTTCGTCACGCGCAAGATCAGCCGGGCGGTCGCCCGCATCGCGATGGGCCGGCAGGCCACGCTCACGCTCGGCAACCTCGACGCCCAGCGCGACTGGGGCTACGCCGGCGACTACGTCGATGCCATGTGGCGCATGCTGCAGCAGGACGAGGCGGACGACTACGTCGTCGCCACAGGGGAGACGCACTCGGTGAGGGAGTACCTCGACCTCGCCTTCGCCCACGTCGGCATCGACGAGTGGGGGCCCCGCGTGCAGCAGGACGAGGCTCTGCTGCGCCCGGCGGAGATCGACCAGCTCGTCGGCGATGCGAGCAAGGCGCGGCGCGTGCTCGGGTGGTCGCCGACCGTCGACTTTCCCGCTCTCGTCTCCCTCATGGTCGACGCCGACCTCGCCCGTGAGCGGGGACAGGCGGCCGCCCCGTGACTCGGGTCGCACTCGTCACCGGCATCGCCGGGCAGACGGGAAGCTACCTCGCTGAGAACCTCGTCGCCCACGGCTGGGTCGTCCACGGGCTCGTGCGCCCGGGCGACACGAGTCTGAGCGACCTGGGCATCTCGCTCGACGCCGACCTGCACGAGCTCGATCTTGTGGATGCCCCGGCTGTCGCCGCGCTCGCCGAGCGGCTCGAGCCCGACACGATCTTCCACCTGGGTGGGCTCACGTCGGTCGGCGCCTCGTGGGCGCAGCCCCACGAGTACGCGGTCGTCACGGGGGCATCGACGGCCACGATCCTCGACACGGCCCAGCGGCTCGCCGAGCGGACCGGCCGCGAGACGGGCGTCGTGCACGCCTCGAGCGCGGAGATCTTCGGCGACGCACCTGCGCCGCAGGACGAGTCGACGCCGATCGGGCCGACCAACCCGTACGGGGCCGCGAAAGCCCTCGGGCACCACCTGGTGCAGGCGTATCGGCACCGCGGCGTGCGGGCCTCGAACGCCATCCTGTTCAACCACGAGTCGCCGCGGCGGCCGCCCACCTTCGTCACGCGCAAGATCACCCAAGGGGTGGCGAGCATCGTGGACGGGCGGGCGGACTCGCTCGTGCTCGGCGCCCTCGACGCCCGACGCGACTGGGGCTGGGCGCCCGACTACGCCGACGCCCTGCGGCGCTGCGCGGAGGTGGCCGAGGACCTCGTCATCGCCACGGGCGAGAGCCACAGCATCCGGGATTTCGTGGAGGCGGCCTTCGCGCACGTGGGCATCGACGACTGGAGCGCGTTCGTGCGCCAGGATGATGCGCTGCTGCGGCCCGCCGACATCGCCGAGCTGAGGGGCTCCCCGCTCCGCGCTCGCCAGGCGATCGGCTGGGAGCCGACGGTGCGGTTCCGCGAGATCGTCGCCCGCATGGTCGACGCCGACCGCGCGCTCTGATCGCGCGTCGACTCTCGACGGGTCAGGAGCGTCGCCGGGCGAGGCCGCGCAGACGTCGCAACGGAGCCGTGACGCGCCACGACAGTGATCCGCGCAACGCTTCGAGCTCGCGCTGAGCGCGGTCCCGCTCCCTACTGGCGGTCTCGAGCTTCTGCGCGATCGCCTCGTGCTGCGATCGAGGCACGGTCGTGCGCTCGGCGAATTCGGCCAGCTCGAGCACCGACGCTGTCGCGCTCGAGAGTGTGCCGCTGAGCACATGCTCGGGCACGTCGTCGGAGGCCCCCAGTGGTGGTGCGCCGGCTTCACGCAGCAGTCGCGGCCCGCGTTCGCGCACGTACCCGTTGAGGATCGTGGGAGTGGACGCGGAGCGATCATGGCGGATGCGCGCCGTCGGCGCGAGGCCGATCGTGTGCCCGGCCGCGCGCACCGCCGAGCACAGCAGAACGTCGACCCACCCCACGGGGAACGCCCGCAGGTCGGTGCCGCCCACCTCGTCCCACACCGATGTGCGCACGAGCATGCCCCGGCTCGGAACGTAGTCGAGGTCGGGGATCGCGTCGATCTCGTCGATCGGGATGTCGCGCCTCGGCTCCCAGTGGTCCATCGCCCCGTCAGAGCCGAGCACGCCGCCCCAGCTTGCGCGCCGCGCGTACGGGACCGTCGGAGAGGCATCGTTCTCGCGCTCCGTGCGCACGACGATCGGTGAGACGAGCGCCTGGGCAGGGGAGGCGTCGAGCGCGGCGACCAGTTCGCGCAAGCAGTGCTCCTGCGGATACGAGTCGTCCTGCACGAGCCAGAGGAACTCGGCGTCGGTCGCCGCTCGGCCCACGTGCAGCCCGCCACCCCAGCCGAGATTGATGCCGGTCGTCAGGACGCGCGTGCGAGCATCCAGCCCTGCCGCCTCCGGAAGCGGCGCGCCGTTGAGGACAACGATAACCTCCAGCTCAACGTCGCCACGCTGCGCCTGCACCGCCTCCACGGCCGCGGCAAGACGCGCGACATTCGTGCCGAGCGTGGGAATGACGGCGGCGACCCGGGGCATCCCGCGTCAGAACTTCGGCAGGTGCGCCCGAACGTCCACGGGGATGTCGGGGCTGTCCCACGGCAGGAGGAGACGATCGGGCGACGCGTGGTGGTAGACCTCGGTCGGGAAGTTCACGAGGTGGGCGTCGACGGAGCCCACGTTGACCGACAGGTGCCACACGAACGGCGGCATCGTCACCTGCCTCACTCCGCGGTCGGAGAGCACGAGCTTCATGCTGACCCCGTGCGTCGGGGAGTCTTCGCGGGCGTCGTAGAGGAACAGCAGCACCTCGCCGGAGATGATGGTGTACCGGTCTGCCTTGCGCTCGTGGAGGCCCCAGCCCTTCATCTGATGCGGTCGGATCGAGAACTGGTAGGCGTAGACGACCGGCTCGTCCCAGTAGTCGCCCACCCCCTCGAACATCTCGAAGACCGTGCCGCGGTGGTCGACGTGGTGGGGCGTCGAGCGCACCTTCACGCCGTCGATGACCGTCGCGATGGCTCTGCCCTCGGGGGTGACGGTCTGCTCGTCGCGAATTCCGGAGGTGAGGGAGGGGTCGTTGCTCATGAGCGCTCCAAGTCGGGTGGGCCAATCGAGCAACACTCTATTGCGTCGGCGAGGAGCGCCGCGAGCGGTCGCCCCGGCACTACTGTCGGCCGCGTGCGCGCATGCGGCGCGACGGCAGGCAAGGAGCGGCGGGGTCATGGCGGAACGCAGAGACGACCCGGGGCCCGATCACGCGCCCGAGGTCACGAGGCTCGCGATAGAGGGCGTCATCGTCGAGCGGTTCCCCACGGTGCGATACGAGCACGGCGCTCTCACCGAGATCGTCAACGCGTCGTGGGGCGACATGTTCGCTCAACCCATCGGGCACCTCTACATGCTGGACAATGCGGGCCCCCGTGCCCGCGACGAGTGGTACGTGCACCACGTTGTGACCGACCGCTACGTGCTGGTCGACGGCATGCTCGACCTCGCCCTGTTCGACGCGCGCGACGGCAGCCCCACGAACGGGGAGCTCGTCGTCACGTCTCTCCTGCCGATCGGCGCCGACGGGCCCTCGGGGGTCACGATCCCCGCGGGGGTCTGGCACAGTTTCCGCTACCGCAGTGAGCGCATGATGCTGATCAACGCGAAGGTACCCGGCTACAACCGGGAGGCACCGGACAAGTACCGGTTGCCCATGCCGAACGAGCACACCGACTTTCGGTGGAGTGCCCACCCAGTGCCGTAGAGCTCCCGCGGCTGCCGACAGGCCGCCGTATGGCTTCCCGGGGGCTCTAGACGAAGGCGCCCATGCCGGTGATCGCACGGCCCACGATGAGGCTGTTCATCTCACGCGTGCCCTCGTAGCTGTAGAGCGCTTCGGCATCGGCGTGGAACCGCGCGACGTCGTAGTCGAGCACGATGCCGTTGCCGCCGAGCGCCTCGCGGCACAGGCCGACGGTCTCGCGCATCGCCGTCGTGGCGAAGGCCTTCGCGAGCGAGGCGTGCTCGTCGCGCTGCACGCCGTCGTCGAGCATCTGCGACACGCGCGTGCACAGGGCGATGCTCGCCGTGATGTTGGCGAGGCTGCGGCTCAGCAGGTCTTGCACGAGCTGGTGCCGGGCGATGGGCTTGCCGAACTGCTCGCGCGTCGTCGCGTACTCGACGGCGGCCTCGTACGCTCCGATCGCGGTGCCGACCGCCGCCCACGCAACCTCGGCGCGGGTCAGGCGCAGCACCGACGCGGTGTCGCGGAAGGAGTTCGCGTTCTGCAGGCGGTGCGACTCGGGCACGCGCACATCCGTGAGCTCGATGTCGGCGTTCTGCACGATGCGCAGCGACTGCTTGCGCTCGATCTTCGTCGCCGAGTAGCCGGGGGTGCTCGTCGGCACGATGAAGCCCTTCACCTGGCCGTCCTCCGTGCTCTTTGCCCAGATGATCGTGACGTCGCTCCACGTGGCGTTGCCGATCCAGCGCTTCGAGCCGTTGAGCACCCACTCGTCGCCGTCGCGCGTCGCCGTCGTGCGCAGACCCTGGGCCGAGTCGCTGCCGGAGAGCGGCTCGGTGAGCCCGAATGCACCGACGACCTCGCCGGTTTTCAGCTTCGGCAGCCACTCGGTGCGCTGCTCGGGCGAGCCGGCGACACCGATCGAGCCCATCGCGAGGCCGTTCTGCACGCCCACGTAGGTGGCGACGCTCGCGTCGACGCGCGCCATCTCGAGCGCCGTCCAGCCGCCGTATACGGCGCTGTAGTCACCCGCCTTCGTCTCCTCCCACAGGTTGCCGAACACCTGCTGATCGTGCAGGCCGGGCAGAATCTGGCGGGGAAACTCGGCGCGCTCCCAGTAGTCGTTGACGACGGGCTTCACCTCCGCCTCGAGGAAGGTGCGCAGGCGCACGAGGGCGTCTCGCTCGTGGTCGGCCAGCAGCGCTTCGAAGCCGTAGAAGTCGCTGGCGAGGGTGGGGAAGGTCATGGGCCGAGGCTACGCCCCGCAGCCCGGCCGGTGCCCGGCCGTTGTCGAGGCGCTCCACGGCTGGCGCGCGCCCGCCGGTGCCGCTTGTCGAGTGTGCACGAACGGATGCCTCCGGCTTCGCTAGCGTGGGGTCCACGACCGGGAGGGCTCACCGTGCTGCTGCGCATCGACAACACTCCGCGCCCCTACGCCTGGGGGTCGACGACCGCGATCGCCGACCTGCTCGGCTCGACACCGAGCGGCGGGCCTGAGGCCGAGCTGTGGCTCGGCGACCACCCCGGGTCGCCCGCGCGCATCGTCGACGGCGCCGAGGAGCCCGATCTGGCGGCGCACTTGCAGGCTCGCGGCCAGACGCTGCCCTTCCTGCTCAAGGTGCTCGCCGCGGCCGAGCCCCTCTCGCTGCAGGCCCACCCCACGATCGCGCAGGCGCGAGACGGCTTCGCACGCGAGAACGCCGCCGGCATCGCTGTCGACGACCCGAGACGCAACTACAAGGACGAGCTGCACAAGCCCGAGCTGGTCTACGCCCTCAGCGACCCTTTCACCGCGCTCGCCGGCTTTCGCAGCATCGACGCGGTTCGCGCTGACGTGCACAGCGCCTACATCGCGATCGTCAACGGCGACGACGAGGAGCTCGGGAAGCTCACCGACCTCGCCCCCCTGATGGTCAAGCTCACGAACGACTCGGCCCTGGCCGATATCGTGCGCTGGATCATCGACGGCGGCGAGGGCATCGCGGCCCTCGTCGTCGCCGCCACCCTCACGGCCGCGCACCTCGAGGGCACCGACGACGACACGCAAAGCTGGGCGACCGTGCGGCGCCTTGCCGACCACTACCCGGGCGACCCGGGCATCCTGCTCTCCCTGCTCATGCACACGGTGGTGCTGCGGCCCGGCGAGGCGCTCTACCTGCCCACCGGCAACATCCACTCCTACCAGCACGGCCTCGCGATCGAAGTCATGGCGGCGAGCGACAACGTGCTGCGCGGCGGCCTCACCCCCAAGCACGTCGACGTGCCCGAGCTCATGGCCGTGCTCGACACCCGGCCCGTGCCGGAGCCCCGCATCGACCCGGTCGAGATCGCCCCGGGCGTGCGCCGCTTCATGCCCGACGTCGTCGATTTCGCCCTGACCGTCGTCGATGCGGGTGCCGCCGCCGACGGGGTCACTCTGGATGCCCGGGGCCCGACTATCGCGCTCTGCCTGGAGGGCAGCGCCACCCTGCAGGGGTCGCTCGTGCTCGAGCGCGGGCAGGCTGCGTATTGCGACGACGCGGCCCTGAGCATCCAGGGCACGGGCCGCGTCGTGATCGCCACCGGCCAGCACCCCCGGGCCTGACCGCGAGATCAGCACCGCGTCGTGCGCGTCAGTTACTCTGAAGGCGACGCACCGGGGGGTGAGCGGTCATGGGGGCTGTGAAGATTGCAGGAGTAGCGCTGCTCGTCGCAGCGCTCACGGGCGGGTCGCTCGGAACGGCGGCGGTCGCGACGACCGGCCCTGAGCCGACGCCCGACTCGACGGTCGAGCCGACGCCGACGCCGACGCCGATTTCGACGGTCGCGCCGGCGCCCACGGCGGAGCCCACTCCCTTCGCATCGACGGCCGCGAGCAGCGCCGACCGCCTCTCCGGCGCCGACCGCTACGCCACCGCCGTCGCCGTCTCGCAGGAGACCTTCGAACCCGGCGTGCCGATCGTCTTCCTCGCGAGCGGCGTCGACTATCCCGACGCGCTCTCCGCCGCCCCACTCGCCACCGCGCTCGGGGGCCCGCTGCTGCTCACCGGCTCGCGCTCGCTGCCGAGCGTCGTCGCGGCCGAGCTCACGCGCCTCGCCCCCGCCGAGGTCGTCATCGTCGGAGGCACAGCGGTCGTGACATCCTCCGTCGCCACGCAGGTGAGCCGCCTCGGGCTCGACGTGCGGCGGGTCTCCGGCGCCGACCGATACGCGACATCCCGCGCGCTCATCTCCACCTTCGCGCCGGCGAGCGACACCCTCTACCTCGCCACCGGTCGCAACTACCCCGACGCGCTCGCGGCCGCCGCCGCGGCCGGTGCTGCCGCCGCCCCGGTGCTGCTCGTCAACGGAGCGTCGTCGATGCTCGACACGGCCACGCGGCAGCTCATCGCCTCGCGCGCCGTGCAGACGGCCTACATCGCCGGAGGCCCGAGCGTGATCTCGAGCGGCATCGCCACGAGCATCGACGTCGACACGGTGCAGCGCCTCGCGGGGCCCGACCGGTACGCCACCGCGGTTGCCATCAACGCGCACGCCTTTCCGACCTCCGAGCGCGCCTTCGTCGCCACCGGTGCCGGGTACGCCGACGCTCTCTCGGGCGCCGTGCTCGCCGGCATCGAGAACGCGCCCCTGTACCTCTCCGGGCCCACGTGCCTGCCGCGCGCCGCGCGCTCCGACATGCTCGACCGGCTCGCCGCGAGCCGTGTCACGCTCTTCGGCGGCACCGCAGTGCTGTCGTCGCGCGTCGCCTCGCTCGAGTCGTGCACGAGCGTCGCCGACGATCGCGCCACGAGCAGCGCCGAGCTGACCGCGGCGCTCCAGCAGCGACTGCGCACTCTGCCGGGCTCCTACTCGGTGAGCGTGCGCGAGATTGACGGCCTGCAGACCTCCGTGAGCATCCGCGGCTCGGTGCGGCAGGAGCCCGTGAGCGTCATCAAGCTCTTTGTGGCCTATGCCGTGCTCGACCGCGTCGACCGGGGGCTCGTGAGCCTCTCGACCGAGACGCGATCAGGGGTGAGCGTCGAAGACTGCCTGCGTGTCATGATTCACGTCTCCGACAACTACTGCCACTGGGATCTCGTGGCGCTCGTCGGCAACCAGAACCTCAACGACCAGTTCTGGGCCGACGGCTACCGCCGCACGGTGTACGAGGGGTACAGCGGCGGCGGCACCTACTATCCCGCGAAGGTCTCCACGACCGACGATCTGGCTCTGCTGCTGAGCCGCCTCGATCGCGGTGAGCTGCTGAGCCCTGAGAGCACCGACCTCTTCCTCACGCTCCTCGAGACGCAGCTGTGGCGTTCGAAGATTCCCGCCAGCGTCGAGGTCGGCACCCCGGTCGCCAACAAGACCGGCTCGGCGTGGTCGGCGGCAGGCTGGTTCCAGTCCGACGCGGGCATCGTCACCTCGCCCGCCGGCTCCTACGCGATCGCCGTGCTCGGCAGTCAGGGTGCGACCGTCGCCGGAGTGCGCGAGCTCGGCCGCATCGCCTACGAGCACTTCAACGGGCCGATCGGCACCCAGGCGTCCTACGGCGACCTCAACGCGGTCACCACGGGGTCCACTTCCTACTACCGCTACGCGAGCACGAGCGACCAGCTCGGCACCCTGCCCTCCGGGCGCCGCATCGAGGTCTACGCGAGCGCTCGTACCTGGTACCAGGTGGTGCACAACGGCAGTTACGTGTGGGTGCGCTCGTCGTCGCTGCGCAACTACTACGACTATCCGCGACGGTAGCCGAATCGCGCAACGGTCTGCCGTGCACCGCGAGAGTGATGTATGATTACATCATGTTGCGCACGCAGATCTCCCTGACGCCGGAAGACCGGCGGCTGCTCGACAGTGAGGCGGCTCGCACAGGTCGGTCGATCTCCGCCCTCATTCGCGACGCGGTGGCGCGCACCTACGGCTCGGGTCGTGATTCCGCCACCGACGCGCGAGTGATCGACGACGCGCTCGGTGCGTGGGCGAGTCGCGAGTCCGACGGCAAGACCTACGTCGAGGGTCTCCGCTCGGCGAGCCGGTGGCGGGTCGACACGACATGACCGTAGTCGTCGACACTTCGGTGCTCATCGATGTGCTTCGAGGTCGCGATGACGCGGCGCGCTCCCTGCGTGCTGCTCGCGAGAGTGGGCCCTTGCATGCGAGCGAGATCACACGGCTCGAGATCCTCGCCGGCATGCGACCCGGTGAAGAGTCCGCGACCCGAGACTTCTTCCGGGCCTTCGAGTGGCACCTAGTCGACGAGCGCGTGGCCGAGATAGCTGGCGCGCTCGGTCGACAGTGGCTGCCGGGCAATCGCGGAATCGACGCCGCCGACCTCGTCATTGCGGCCACCGCTGTGTCGCTCGATGCGCAGGTGTACACGATGAACGTCAAGCACTTCCCGATGTTCGCCGACCTGACCGCCCCTTACTGAGATCCACCGCGCGAGGCCGCAACGTCTCTGCCCTAGCCTGAAGGCATGACCTGGCTTGTCACCGGCGGCGCCGGCTACATCGGCGCGCACGTCGTCCGCGCACTTCGTGAGGCAGGCCTCGCGCCCGTCGTGCTCGACGATCTCTCGAGCGGGCACGCCGCCTTCGTGCCCGAGGAGGTGCCCTTCGTGCGCGCATCCCTGCTCGATGCTGCGGCGGTGGATGCTGCGCTCACCGACCACGGGGTCACCGGCGTCATCCACGTGGCCGGGTTCAAGTACGCGGGCGTGAGCGTGCAGCGCCCCCTGCACACCTACGAGCAGAACGTCACCGGCATGATCACGCTGCTCGAGGCGATGCAGCGCGCGGGCGTGCAGCAGTGCGTCTTCTCCTCCTCGGCCGCTGTCTACGGGGCGGTCGACGTCGACCTGGTGACAGAGGGCACGGCGAAGAACCCCACGAGCCCCTACGGCGAGTCGAAACTCATCGGCGAGTGGCTGCTGCGCGACCAGGAGGTCGCGACCGGTCTGCGGCACACGAGCCTGCGCTACTTCAACGTGGTCGGCTCAGGCGACCCTGCTGTACGCGACACGAGCCCGCACAACCTCTTCCCGCTCGTGTTCGACGCGCTCGCCGAAGGGCGCCAGCCGCGCATCAACGGCACCGACTACCCGACACCAGACGGCACATGCGTGCGCGACTACCTCCACGTGGCCGACCTCGCGCTCGCCCACGTCGCGGCGGCCCGCCGCCTCGACGCAGGAGAGCCGCTCGAGCCCGCCTACAACCTCGGGTCGGGCGACGGCGTCTCCGTGCGCCAGATCATGGATGCTGTGGCGCAGGTGACCGGCATCGCCGTCGAGCCCGAGCTGGCCGAGCGCCGCCCGGGCGACCCGCCGCGCATCGTGGCGAGCGGCGACCTCGCCGCGCGCGACCTCGACTGGGCGATGCGCCACACGCTCGCCGAGATGGTCGCGTCGGCGTGGGAGGCGCGGCGGGCATCCGCCTGATCCTGGTGCATGTCTCCTGCGCACCCGCGGCGATCGCCTCACCGCCCTTGTTCTCCACAAGGCAGAGTCGTAGGGTCGATATGACCAAGTTTCGGTTATCCAGGCGGATCCTCGTGCGTGAGGGTCGGCTCCCTCGCTCCCGAAAGCAGGAACCTCATGCGCACTCGTCTCGCCCGATCCCTCGCGATGGTCTCGGCCCTCGCCGTCGCCGCCGTCACGTTCGCCTCGCCGGCCACTGCCGCCTCGTTCGACGAGCCGGGCTCGTCGCCCGCTCAGGATGGCGGCGAGCAGCGGTCGGCGCAGGCCCTGGGCGCTGCAGACACCGGCCTCTCGCCCACCGCGATCGGCACCCTCCAGGGGCGCCTACTGGTCACGCCGACCGGTGGCGGATCGGCCATCCCCGTGGCCGACGGAGGAATGTACTTCTACGAGACCTCCAACCCCACTGAGCTCGTGGACATCGCCCGCACCGATGTCGACGGGTACTGGTCGATCACCGGTCTGCCGGTCGGCACCTACGAGATTGCGGCCTTCAGCGATGACGCCGAGTGGCCGGTGAAGGAGTGGGTGGCCAACGAGCGGTTCCGCATCAACGCCGACATCTTCACCTTCGCTGACGACGCCACGTTCACCTTCCCCACCTACACGCTGGGCGAGCGCACCTTCGACGTGACGCGCGAGTTCGGCGCCGACCGCTTCGCCACGGCTGTTGCACTGTCGCAGAGTCGTTTCACGGCAGGGTCGGGCCCGAAGGTCTTCATCGTCAACGGCCGCAACTTCCCCGACGCGCTGTCTGCAGGCGCACTCGCCGCCGTCGAGGAGGGCGTGCTGCTGCTCGTCGAGCAGAACAGTGTGCCCACCATCGTGCAGGGCGAGCTGAGCCGGCTGAGCCCGCAGAGCATCACGATCGTGGGCGGCACCGCCGTCGTCTCGAACAGTGTCAAGTCGGTGCTCGAAAACTACCTGCCGGGCGACCCGGTGCTGCGCATCGCGGGCGCCAACCGCTATGAGACCTCCCGCACCGTCATCACGGCGGCGCCAGGCTTCGACGGCGATGTCGACGCGCTGTTCATCGCGACGGGCACGAACTTCCCGGATGCCCTCGCCTCCGTTCCGGCGGCGACGAAGGTGAACGCGGGGCTCCTGCTCGTCGACGGATCTGCCTCGCGCCTCGACACCGCGACCCGCAACCTCGTGGATACCCTCAACGTGCCCGTCTACGTGATCGGGGGCACGGGCGTGGTCTCGAGCGGAATCTTCTCGCAGCTGCAGGGTCTTGCGCCCGATGTCCTCCGTGTGGCCGGAGCCGACCGCTTCGCAACCTCCGTGGAGGTCGCCTTCGAATTCTTCGAGAACTCCGACTACGCCTACCTCGCCAACGGCTTCAACTTTCCGGATGCACTTGCCGCAGGCCCCATCGCGGGTGACCAGAACAGCCCGCTCTATCTCATCCGTCGCGACTGCGTGCCCGAGGTCGTCTTCGAGGACGTTCTCGATGTGCTCGCCAACGGGATCATCAACGTGGGCGGCACGGCGGCGATCAGCGAGCAGGGGGCGAGCGGGCAGGTCTGCAGCTAGCCTCACCCCGGGCTCGGGTGTCCCCAGAACGCGGGACACCCGAGCATGGCTCACGAGCACTAGAGCCAGAGAAATGCTCGTGAGCGCACGTCGCTCCATCACCCTGAACGGAACGCCGTGCCCACGTCACTCCTCGCCCGCATGCTCGCGCCCATCGCCGCCGCGGCCCTGCTCGTCCCCCTCGCCGCCCTGCCCGCACAGGCGCGCACGGTAGAGCCGGCCCCACCCGCCGGGCTCGCTCCGGCGGCCGACGCCGGTGCAGGAGACCGGGTGCCCACGCCGGCACCGGGCCTCACCGCGGCCGCTGCCGGCGAGGTGACCGGGCGCATCCTCATCAACCCCTCGGGCAGCGGCGCGACGCAGCCCGCCACCACCGGCAACACGATCGTGCGGTTCTGGCGCGAGGAGGCCGGCCGGTACTTCCTTCAGGAGACCGTGAGCTCGTTCGATGGCGACGGCGACTTCAGTGTCACCGGCCTGCCCGCGGGCGGCTACCGCGTGGAGGTGCTCACGATCGACACGAACGACCCCGGCAAGGAGTACTGGAACGACCGGGAGTTCTGGTTCGAAGCTGACACCGTCACCTTGAGCGAAGACATTGGCTACGCCTTCCCGACGATCACGGTCGCCCCGATCGAGCTCGCCGGCGGCCGCATCTCGGGCGCCGACCGCTACGCCACCTCGGTCGCGATCTCGCAGGCCACGACCGGAGCGGGAGGCGCAGACGTCGTATACCTCGTCAACGGGCTCGGCTACGCCGACGCGCTCTCGGCGGGCCCCGCCGCGGCCACCACCGGCGGCGTGCTGCTGCTCACCCAGCCCGGCTCGGTGCCGAGTATCGTGCGCGCCGAGCTGCAGCGCCTCGACCCCGACCGCGTCGTCATCGTCGGCGGCACCGCCGCCATCCGCTCGAGCGTCGTCAGCACGGTGCGCAGCCTCCTGCCCAGCGCGCAGGTCGACCGCATCGCGGGCGTCGACCGCTACGACACCTCGCGCGCCATCGTCGCGGATGCCTGGCCGGGCACGATCGACAGCGTCGCCGTCGCCACCGGGCGCAACTTCCCCGACGCACTCGCCGCGGGCGCGGCGATCAGCTCCGTCGGCGGCGCGGTCGTGCTCGTCGACGGCCAGCGCTCCTCCCTCGACCTCGCCACACGCACCTTCCTCACCGAGCTCGCCCCGCAGTACGTGGCGATCGCGGGCGGCACGAGCAGCGTCTCGAGCGGGCTGGCGTCGTCGCTGAGCAGCCTGCCGAGCTCCCCCGACGTCGACCGGTTCGGCGGCGCCGACCGCTACGAGACGGCCCTCATCATGAACCAGGAGTTCTTCCGCGAGAGCGCACCCGACTACGCGTTCGTCGCGACCGGCGCGGGCTTCGCCGACGCCCTCGCCGGCGGGCCGCTCGCCGCCGCCCTCGGCGCGCCCATCTACCTCAGCACGCAGCGCTGCCTGAGCCTCGACAACTACATCGAGATCTCCGGCATGTTCGTGCGCGAGATCTACGCGCTCGGCGGCCGGGCCGTGCTCAGCGACCGCGTGCTCTACGGCAACCTCTGCTGAGCATCCCTCGCCGGTCTTGCACTTTTCCCGGCGCGTCGCAACCCTGAATACTCGGTCGAACCTTTTACTATCCCGCGACTTGACGCGAGCGAATGACACGAGTGTAATTAGGGCACACGCGGCAGAGTCCGCCACGTGACGGGGGAGGGCAGCAGCACATGAGCGAATACCGCAACACGGTACCCGGCGACTGGTTCGTCGACCCGGTCCGACTGGGAGTGCCCGGCGTACGCCGCCCCCGTGACATCGACGACGACGACAGCGCGCTCGCCTGGCAGGCCGACGCCCTCTGCGCGCAGACCGACCCCGAGGCGTTCTTCCCTGAGAAGGGCGGCTCGACCCGCGACGCGAAGAAGATCTGCACGACGTGCGAGGTGCGCTCCGAGTGCCTCGAGTACGCCCTGCAGAACGACGAGCGCTTCGGCATCTGGGGCGGCCTCAGCGAGCGGGAGCGCCGCAAGCTTCGACGCCGCGCCTAGAGGATGCACCCGCGCGTCACCGCCGTCCTCATCGCCCGCCGAGGCGGCGCACCGCTGCAGCAGACGCTGGATGCCCTCACCGAGCAGTCCCGCCACCCCGACCATCTCGTGGTCGTCGACGCCGCCGGCGACGACGAGGCCACCGCCGCCCTCGCGTCGATCGCCCCGACCCAGTTCGTCACCGCGGGCGCGGCGCTCGGATTCGGCGAGCTCGTCGACCGCGCCGTCGCAGCCCTGCCGGCGCCCGAGCAGACCTCCTCCCCCTACGGCGGCGTCGAAGAGTGGCTGTGGCTGTTGCGCCACGACTCCACGCCTGACGCGCGCGCCCTCGAGCGGCTGCTTGCGGCCGTGGAGATCGCCCCCTCCGTGGCCGCGGCCGGGCCCAAGCAGATGGACGCCGCACAGCCGACGATGATCGCCGAGTTCGGCGAGACGATGACCGGGTACGGCGCGAGCATCGCCCTCGCCGAGCGCGAACTCGACCAGGCGCAGCACGACCGCACCAGCGACGTGCTCGCGATCGGCGAGGCGGGCATGCTCGTGCGGCGCTCCACGTGGCACGAGGTGGAGGGCTTCGACCCGGCGCTGCCGCACGTCGATGCGGCGCTCGACCTCGGCGTGCGCATCCGCCTCGCCGGCCATCGCATCGTCGTCGTACCGCACGCACGCATCTTCATCCACGAGAGCACGCCGCTGTTCGCGCGAGCCGGCACCCCTCCCACGCTGCCGCCGCGCGTCGAGGCGCGCTGGCGCCGCCGCGCCCAGCTGCACCGCCGCCTCGTCTACGCCCCCCTCGCCGCCGTGCCCGTGCACTGGGTGAGCCTGGTGCCGCTGGCCCTGCTGCGCTCGATCCTGCACCTGCTGCGCAAGCGGCCGACCCTCGTCGTCGGTGAGCTGCTCGCCGCGCTCGCTGTCGCCTTCTCCGGCACGGCGGTCTCGAGCGCACGCTCCCGACTGGCCCGCGGCCGCACCGTCGGCTGGGAGGCGATCGAGCCCTTGCGCATGCCGCGCGATGAAGCCCGTCGCCGCCGAGCGATCGCGCGGGATGCCCTGCTGAGCGCGCGGGAGGACGACCGGCCGCCGCGCCCCGACTTCCTGCCCGGCGGCGGCCTCATCGTCGCCGTGCTCGCCCTCATCGGCGCGATCGCAGCCTCGCCCCTGTTCGGCGCACCTGCTCTGCTCGGCGGCGCGCTCGCCCCGCTGGCGCCGGATCTCGCGACGCTGTGGGCGGGCCTGACGGCCACTGAGGATGCCGCTGCCGACCCGTTCGCGTTCGTGCTCGCCCTTCTCGGCACCCTCACCCCGTGGCACCCCTCGCTCGCGCTTGTGCTGCTGTGGATCATCGCCGTGCCGCTCGCCGGCCTCGCCGCGTGGTGGGCGGCCGCGAGCCTCGTGCGTCGCGCGGGCCCCGCCGCCGTCGCCGCGTGGCTGTGGGCGCTCTCGCCCACCCTGCTCGTGAGCCTTGCCGAGGGCCGCGTCGCCGCCGTCGTCGCCCACCTCGCTCTGCCCGTGCTCGTCGCGAGTGCCGCCCGCGCCCCCCGCTCGTGGAGCGCCGCCGCCATCGCCGGCCTCGCCGCCGCGATCGTGACCGCCGCCGCCCCCACGCTCGTGCCCGCGCTGCTGCTCGCATGGGTCGCGTGGATGGTGCTGCACCCGCGCCGCATCGGCCGCCTGCTCACCCTCATCGTGCCGACCGCCGCGCTCTGGGCGCCGCTCGTCGTCGACCAGGTGCTGCGCGGCACGCCCCTCGGGCTGCTGGCCGACCCCGGTCTGCCGTCGGCGACCGGTGAGCCCGGCCGCGCGGGGCTGCTGTTCGGCTGGCCCGACACCTCCCTGGTGCTGGACCCTCTCATCGCGCTCCTACCGGCGGGCACGCCGCCTCTCGTGGCGCTGCTCGTGGTCGCCGCACTCGTGGTGGTGCTGCCCGTGCTCGCGCTCGTCGGGCTCGCCCTGCCCCGCGGGCGGCGCGGGCTTCTGCCGCTCGGTCTCGCCGCCGCCGGCCTGCTGACCGCCCTCGCATTGAGCGGCGTGGCGCTCGTGACCGTGGGCGGCACCCCGGTCGGACTCGACGTTGCGCCCGCACTCGGTCTCTACTGGTTGGGGCTCGTCCTCGCCGCGGCCGCCGGCCTCGACGGGCTGCGCCGCGGTGCCGCCTACCCGGGTCTGCTCGCCGTCCTCGGCGGCACCGCCGTCGTGCTGCCCGTGCTCGGTGCGCTGCTGCTCGGCGGCGGCGCCGTGCAGCCCAGCCCCGATCGCACCCTGCCCGCGCTTGTCGCCGCCGAAGCAGTGAGCGACCCCGCGCAGGGCACCCTCGTGCTCACGCCGGTGGTCGGCTCGGGTGATCCCGGGCGGCCCGGTCTCGCCGCCCGCATCGACCGCGGCACCGGCGTCACGCTCATCGAGCAGCGCACGATGCGCACGACGCGGTCGCTGCTCGGCTCTGGGCTGCCCGGAACACGAGCTGAAGCAGACAGTGCCGCCGTCGTCGACACAGGCGGCAGTGCCACGGCGACGCTCGCCGCGCTCGCCGAGCGTGAACAGCTTGCCGAGCTCGTCGCGAACCTGGCCGCACCCAGCGGACGCGACGTCACCGACACCCTCGACGCACTCGGCGTGCGCTTCGTGCTTCTTGAGCAGCCTGTCGCCGGTGAGTCCGCCGCCGAGCTGGCGGCATCGTCGAGCGCCTCGCTCGACGCGACGGCCCTGCTCGACCCCGTCGGCGACACCTCCGCCGGGCGGCTGTGGCGCGTCTCTGCCGGCGCCTCCGAGAGCGCGGCCGACACCCGTGTGGTGATGGCGGCCGAGCGCCCAGGGGCGGTGGTGATCCTCGCGACCCAGCTCGGCATCCTCGCCCTCACTCTGCTGCTCGCGATCCCTACGAGTCTTCGCCCGCGGCGCCCCCGCTCAGATTCCGCTCTCGACGAGCCCGCCCCCACCTTCGAGGTCGACAACGAGTTCGAGAGCGAGTTCGGCGCCGACCCCTCCGGCGCCCCGACGGGAGGGCGCTCGTGACCGCCACCCAGCGTATCCTCGCCGCCACGGGTCGAGCCGGCCTCGCCCTCGGAGGCACGGCCGCGGCGGTCGCGCTCGGCGCGGTCGTACTGCTCGCCCCCGTGCCGCAGCTCGCCCCCGATACCGCCGGCATCGCCGTCACCCCCGACCGGTCGGCCCAGTCGGTCGTCTGCACCGGGGGAGTGCTCGGCCTCACTCGAGGCGATGACCCGCAGCTCACCGTCGCGCACCAGCCGCAGCGCCGCAGCGTCGGCACGGGCCTCATCGAGTCGGCTGTGCCCGCGAGCGATGCACTCGAGGGGGCGCCGGTCGTCGTCACGCTGCCGGTCGACGCCCCCGACACCTCCGTCGCCGCGGCCGAGTCGACGCGCGCGGAGACCGACGAGCTGCGAGGCCTCGCCGCCGCCGAGTGCGCGCGCGCCGAGCGCACTGCCTGGCTCGTCGGCGGCTCCACCCAAGTCGGTCGCACCACGTGGATCGTGCTCACCAACCCGGGCGAGGTCGACGCGACCGTCGACCTGACCGTGTGGGGCGAGCGCGGCCTCATCGATGCTCCCGGCACGAGCGGCATCATCGTGGGCGCGGGAACGCAGCGCGCACTGCCCCTGGCCGGCATTGCGGTCGACGAGGCGTCACCCGTCATCGCCGTCGCCAGCAGCGGCGGCGCGATCGCCGCGCACCTGCAGCAGTCCATCGTGCGCGGTCTCGACCCCTCCGGCGTGGCGCTCGTGACCCCGGTGCAGCGGCCGTCGACACGGCACATCATTCCCGCCCTGCCCGTCGTGGGCAGCCAGCTCGCCCTCGAGCGGGCCACCGGCGACGACGCTGGCGACGCCCTCACGACCCTGAGGATGCTTGCCCCCGGTGACATCGACTCCGACGTCACCGTCACCCTCCGCCCGGCAGACGGCGGTACCGGGCAGGTCATCACCACGACGGTCGGCGCGGGCGCCGTGCTCGACCTGCCCCTCACCGACCTGCCCGACGGCGACTGGGCCGTCACCGTCGACGCCAGCGAGCCGCTCGTCGTGGCGGGCCGCACCACCGTTGGCGGCGCCAGCGGCCTCGACATCGGCTGGTTCGTCCCCAGCGGAGCCCTCCAGGCCGGGCAGGAGGTGCTGACGAGCATCGCCCCCACCCCCGGCGGCGTCAGCGCGCGCCTGCACCTCTACGCCCCCGAGGGAGACGTGACGGCGACGGTCGACGGGCGCGAGGTGCTCGTGCCGCTGGGGCAGAGCGTCGTGCTCGAGACCGCCTCCAACGTCGGTGTGCGGCTCGCGGCGGACGGCGTGCTGCACGCGAGCGCGAGCTACCGCGGTGACGGACTCATCGCCGGCACGCGCATCCTGCCCCCGCCGCTCGCGGCCCAGCCGGTGCTCGTCTTCCCGTAGGCCGCCCCAGCGGACTGTGCCGTACCTGCGTCGCGGCTACCCGTGGCGGAAGCGGTCGGGCGCGAGCTCCCACGGGTCTTTGCCGATGAGCTCGCCGACCGCCCGGAACACGCAGCTTTCCACCATCAGGCGCCGGTGCCAGTCGTCGTCGCGGTGCAGCCGGCTCATGCGCTCGATGGGGATGCGGAACAGCACCACCCGCATGCGCGAGGGCACGACGCGCCAGCGCGCCACACCCTCCACCTGCTCGGGCTGATCCGGCATCGGCAGAACGTCGATCGTGAGCGACGCGAGCTCATGCGGCCACAGATCCACCAGGTAGTCGGCACTGGCCCGCACCGTCGCCTCGAACAGGTCGCGACGCGTGTTCACGAGAGGCAAGTGGGGGCCGGTGAGAGCGGAACGGCCGGCGCGCCCATGGCGAGCCCGGGCGCGCGCGCTCGGGTACTGCCTGCTCGCTCGTGCCACGCGGTCAGCCTACCGCCGCGACGTCGCACGACCGGCCTATGCTGGCCTCATCATGAACGGTCGTCCGTGCAGCAAGGTCGCGTGCAGCGAGCCCGCCGCGGGCACCCTCACCTACGTCTACGCCGACTCGATGGCCGTGCTCGGCCCGCTCAGCGCTCGAGCCGAGCCGCACAGCTACGATCTGTGCGCGCGGCATTCCCAGCGACTCTCCGCCCCCAACGGCTGGCAGGTCGTGCGCTACAGCGTGCTCGGCGAGACCGGCTGAGCCGCGGCTACGCTTACTGCGTGACTTCGACACCCGATCTCAGCGCGTTCATCAAGGCCTACGACGTGCGAGGGCTCGTCGGCACTCAGCTCACCGACGAAGTTGTCGAGGCTCTCGGCGCCGGGTTCGTGGACGAACTGGGGGTCGCCGGCCAGGAGGTCGTGGTCGGCCACGACATGCGCGACTCCTCACCGGCATTCGTCGCCGCTTTCGCCCGCGGGGCGACCGCGCGCGGCGCGACCGTCGTGCACCTCGGCCTGTGCTCGACCGACGAGAGCTACTTCGCCTCCGGCCGCTACGGCGCCGCGGGGGCGATGTTCACGGCGAGCCACAACCCCGCCACGTACAACGGCATCAAGTTCTGCCGCGCCGGTGCCCAGGGTGTGAGCTTCGACACCGGCCTGCGCGGCATCCGCGACCGCGCCCAGGCCTACCTCGCGGCCGGCGCGGTACCAGCGGTCGCGACGCCCGGTGTCGAGACGCACCGCGACGTGCTGCCCGACTACGCCGCCTACCTGCGCGAGCTCGTCGACCTCAGCGGGGTGCGCCCCCTGCGCATCGTGGTCGATGCCGGCAACGGCATGGGCGGGATGACCGTGCCCGCCGTTCTCGGAACCGCCGCGGGCTTGCCCGCGCTCGCGCTCGACATCATGCCGCTCTACTTCGAGCTCGACGGCACGTTCCCGAACCACGAGGCCAACCCGCTCGAGCCCGCGAACCTGCGCGACCTGCAGGCGGCCGTGCTCGAGCACGGGGCAGACCTGGGCCTCGCCTTCGACGGCGACGCCGACCGCTGCTTCGTCATCGACGAGCTCGGCCAGCCCGTCACGCCGAGCGCCGTCGCCGCGATCGTCGCGGTGCGCGAGATCCGGCGCGAGCAGGCACGGCTCGAGGCGGCGGGGGAGGCCGGCGCGAGCATCCACGTCATCCACAACCTCATCACCTCGCGATCGGTGGCCGAGACGATCACCGCCGCCGGAGCGACGCCCGTGCGCACCCAGGTCGGCCACTCGCTCATCAAGGACCGCATGGCCGAGACGGGGGCGATCTTCGGCGGGGAGCACTCGGCGCACTACTACTTTCGCGACTTCTGGGGCGCCGACAACGGCATGCTCGCGGCCATGCACCTCATCGCCCAGTACGGCCAGTACGACGGGCCGCTCTCTCGGCTCGCGGCCGAATTCACGCCGTACACGGCCAGCGGAGAGATCAACTCGACCGTCGACGACGTGCCGGCCGCGTACACGCGCGTCGTCGACGCCTTCCACGGGCGCGCCGAGGTCGACGAGCTCGACGGGCTGTTCTTCACCGGTCACGGCGACACCGGGTGGTACTGGTTCAGCGTGCGCCCCTCCAACACCGAACCGCTGCTGAGACTCAACGCCGAGGCCCAGACGCCCGAGCTCATGGCGGCGATCCGCGACGAGGTGCTCGCCCTCATCCGGGCGTGATCGCGATCCCGGCCGTCCGCTCGCGGCGCGAGCGCCGCCCGCGCGAGCGAGTGCGAGACCGACGCCGGACGATGCCCTCGGCGACGAGGCTGTTGATTGCGAAGCCCGCGGCGACGAGCCAGGTCTCGGCCACCGAATCGACGTCTCCGACGGGGATCGACCACAGCGCGACGAGAAGGGCTTGGGTCCCGCCGGAGACCGCTATCGCGTAGGCCCGGGTCATCCATGCACCGTGGGCGACGACGTTGCGACGCGTGATCGCGACGACGGCGCAGGCGAGGAACGCGATCATCGGTACGGCGACGACGAGTCGAACCATGGCGAGCGCGAACTCCTCCGGCGGGCCGCCGAAGAACACCGCGAGCCAGATGCTCGACAGCGCCGCGATGAAACCTGCGGGAATGAGCACGAGCCCCGCGGCGCGGTGCCAGCTGTGCCGGGTGCGGAGTGCCGGAGAGAACTGGAAGGCGCCCAGAACGCAGAACAGGCTCATGGCGACGATGTGCGCCCCGATCGCGACCAAGGAGGCGACGAGCAGCTCACCGTCGCGGTCGCCCCTCCCTTCTGCCAGTCGAAGCACACCGCCGAGCACCGGCAGTGCACTGAGCAGCAGCAGTCCGCAGATCGCCGCCCATCCGGAGGGTGCGCGAGTCACGCGGACGGCCGGCGGCCATCGTGACCGTCTGCGATCGCGGCGCTGGCCGGAAGCGTGGGAACCCTCGGCCAGGTCACGGCCCACCGCAGGATGGCGGCGAGGAGGAACAGTTCGAGGCCGATCGACAGTCCGTAGAATGCGGCCCACTCCCACGTCTCGCCGACGGCGTTGAAGACTGTGACCGGAATGTAGAGACCCGCGACGACGAGGTTCGTCACGCGGTTCGCGCGGGCAGGCAGGGTCGTCGAGAGCATCACCATCATGGCCGGCACGGCCAGCAGTACGAGGAACGAGGTCAGAAGCGTCGCGCTGATGTCGAATTCGAAGACGATGCCGTTCAGGATGTCGTCGATGACTCCGGGCTTGAAGAAGCCGTAGATGTCGACGTACACGTACAGGAACATGAGGCTCGTCCAGGCGGCAGCGATCTTGAGCGGCACGGGCAACGGGGTGCTGTCGAGCCGGGTCGGTCTGGTCTGGGTCGTGGTCATGGGTTCTCTTCTCTCGTCACGGGTGGTCCGTCAGCCGCCGGGCGGTCGGTCGGGTGTCGACGCGGAGCTTCGTACACCGTACGTCGTACGCTGTACTATTGCCCGTACGCTGTACCATTGTCAAGTCGGTCGACGAAGCGCGAGGAGAGCCGTGTCTGCGAAGAGCCACCGGAGCGCCGATGCCGCAGCCGGCCTCAGCCAGCAGCGTGTGGTTCTCGAGGCGATGCGGCTCGCCGACAGCGAGGGAATCGACGGCGCGAGCATGCGCAAGCTCGCCGCCGCTCTGGGAGCCGGCGCGATGTCGATCTATCACTACGTGGCGAGCAGAGAAGAGCTTCTCGACGCCATGATCGACGTCGTGTTCACGGAGATCGACCCCCCGCCCGTCGACCGCGACTGGCAGTCCGCCATGCGGCTGCGGGCGACATCGGCACGTGCGGCACTCGCACGCCACCCCTGGGCCATCGGGCTGATGGAGTCGCGCACGACGCCAGGACCGGCGAACCTCCGTCACCGCGAAGCGGTGGCGTCGTGCCTGCGAAACGCGGGTTTCTCTATCGTGATGTCTGCGCATGCCACGTGGCTGCTCGACAGCTACGTCTACGGATTCGCGCTGCAGGAAGCGAGTCTGCCCTTCGAGACAGTCGATGAACTCTCCGCCATGGCCGACGCTGTCTACCTCCCCCAGCTTCCTCAAGAGGAGTTCCCCTACCTGTACGAGTCGGCTGCAGCACTCGGCGCCTCCGGGTATGACCCGGCGTCAGAGTTTGCCTTTGGGCTCGACCTCGTGCTGGCCGCCCTCGAGCCACTGAGAGACTCTGCACCGCGAGGGTCGTGACGTCCTCCACACCCTGCAGAACTTCACGGCGTGGCCTGACAGAATGGCGACCATGAGCATCCAGACCCCCGCGCGCCCCGAGCTGACCGTCGAGAGCAGCGGGGGTGTTCCGCACCGCGTGCGCGACCTCACACTCGCCGAGTCGGGCCGCCATCAGATCCGCCTCGCCGAGCACGAGATGCCCGGTCTCATGAGCCTGCGCGACGAGTTCGGGCCGCACCAGCCCCTCGCCGGCGCCCGCATCGCGGGCAGCCTGCACATGACCGTGCAGACGGCGGTGCTCATCGAGACCCTCGTCGCCCTCGGCGCCGACGTGCGCTGGGCCAGCTGCAACATCTTCTCGACGCAGGACGAGGCGGCCGCCGCGGTCGTCGTCGGCCGCACCGGAACGCCCGAGAGCCCCACCGGCACCCCCGTGTTCGCCTGGAAGGGCGAGACGCTCGAGGAGTACTGGTGGGCGACCCAGCAGATCTTCGACTTCGGCGTCGACGACGCCGGGCACCCGGTGGGCCCGACCCTCATCCTCGACGACGGCGGCGACGCGACCCTGCTCGTGCACAAGGGTGTGCAGTTCGAAGCGGCGGGTGCTGTACCCGATACGAGCCCCGGCGACAGCCACGAGTACGCCGTCATCCTGAGTGTGCTGCGCGACTCGGTGCAGAGCGACCCGCAGCGGTGGACGCGCATCGCCGCGAGCATCCAGGGCGTGACGGAGGAGACGACCACGGGCGTCCACCGCCTCTACGAGTTGCACCGCGACGGAAAGCTGCTGTTTCCGGCGATCAACGTCAACGACTCGGTCACCAAGTCGAAGTTCGACAACAAGTACGGCATCCGTCACTCGTTGCCCGACGGACTCAACCGCGCCACCGACGTGCTCATGGGCGGCAAGACCGTCTTCGTGTGCGGCTACGGCGACGTGGGCAAGGGCAGCGCGGATGCTCTGCGCGGGCAGGGCGCAAGAGTCATCGTGAGCGAGATCGACCCGATCAACGCCCTGCAGGCCGCCATGGACGGCTACCAGGTGGCCCGGCTCGACGACCACCTCGGCGAGATCGACATTCTCGTCACCGCCACCGGCAATGAGAACGTCGTCACCGTCGACCAGCTGCAGCAGCTCAAGCACCTCGCCATCGTTGCCAACGTGGGCCACTTCGACAACGAGATCGACATGGCGGGGCTCGAGAGCCTGCCCGGGGCGGAGCGCATCGAGATCAAGCCGCAGGTGCACGAGTGGCGCCTGCCGACTGGCACGAGCATCCTCGTGCTCTCTGAGGGCCGCCTCATGAACCTCGGCAACGCGACCGGGCACCCGAGCTTCGTCATGAGCGCCTCGTTCACCAACCAGGTGCTCGCCCAGCTCGAGCTGCACCTGCGCCTCGACCAGTACCCGACCGGGGTGTACGTGCTGCCCAAGCTGCTCGACGAGAAGGTCGCCCGCCTGCACCTCGACGCCCTCGGCGCGCGCCTGACGACACTCACGCCGAAGCAGGCGGACTACATCGGAGTTCCCTCCGACGGCCCGTACAAGGTGGATCACTACCGCTACTAGTCGATTACCCGCGATACTGAGAGAACGATGGTTATCGACATGCAGCCTGCGACGCGGGGGGTTTCGTCTCGGCTCCGATTCGGCCACGATGTGATGCTCCTCGCGAGCCGCATCAAGTGGGCCGAGCCCGAGCTGCGCGGCCTCGGCGCGCTCGTCAAGGAGGGCGACCGCGTCATCGACGTGGGTGCCGCTCACGGCATGTACACCATCCCCCTCGCCCATATCGTCGGTGCGGGGGGACGCGTCGACTCGTTCGACCCCCACCCTCGTCAGCAGGGCACGCTGCGACGCTGGCGGCGCATCCTGGCGGCGCCGCACGTGAGCGTCAATCCGTCGGCGGTCGGGCGGGAGGAGGGACAGCTGACAATGCGACTGCCCCTGTTCTTCGGCTTGCCGATCTACGGGCGCGCGCACCTCACCGAAGGGGCCGCGCCGGTGGGCTCGCGCGACATGGTGCGTCACTGGCTGACCCCCATCGCCGCGCTCGATGACTGGGTGGAGGCCGAGCGCATCGGCCCCATCTCGTTCATCAAGGTGGACGTCGAGGGGTTCGAGCCGCAGGTCATCGAGGGGGCGTCGGCGATGATCAGCCGCGACCTGCCGAGCCTGCTGCTCGAGATCGAAGATCGCCACCTCGCGCGCTACGGCCGCGACGCGGCGGGGTTCGTCGACTCGATTCTGGCGCGCTGGCCCGAGTACGGCATGTACAACTGGGCTGGCGAGGCCTGGTGCCGGGTCGACGCCGTGCAGCTCGGCACCCGCAACTACCTCTTCGCCACCGACGAGGCTCTCGCCCGCGCCTGACCGGGCACGCCAGCCGTGGCCCGATCATCGGGGGATGCCCTATCCCCGGTCAGGGAACCCGTGCGGCAGTGCGGCAAGCGTGGGCTGCAGCTCGGCGAGTCGCGCCTGCTCGAGCCGCAGCCCGGTCGCCTCGCGTTCGCGGCGCAGCGCCGCCACGGCGGCCAGGAACAGCTCGGGGCTGAGAAGCCCGGAGTCGACATTCGGCACGGGGGAGACGTACAGAGCAGCTTCGGCGCTGAGGCTCCTGGCGAGCCGCTCGCGCGTCGGGCCGGTGTGCCCGGACGCCTGCCGAAGGAACTGGGCGATGCGGCGGGAGAGAGCGTCGGGCATCCTGGCCACGTCCGCGGTGGCGGCCCACTCGGTGAGCTGCACCGGCACACCGTAGACGAGCGATCGTTCGGCGGCTACCCGCTCGTACTGGCTGTACGTGCCCGCGAGCAGGTCGCCGAGCCGCTTCGCCCTCGGGTTGAGCAGGGCGACGACGACGGCCGCGCCCCCGAAGGTCAGCACGATCTCGAAGAAGCCGACGAACGCGCGAATGAAGGCATGGCGGAACGCGATCGCCCCACCATCATCGCGCACGATGCGGTCGCCGAGCGCGAGCCGGCCAAGCGACTTGCCCTGCGACGCGGTTTCGACGACGGCGGGCGCGAGCACGACACCGACGAACACGCAGGCGATGCTCACGGCGGCGAACAGCGCGTCAGGAATACCGATCGCGCTCGCGGCGGAGAGCATCAGCCACAGCAGCAGGCCTGTCGCGATGATGTACGTCAGGTAGTCGATGATGCCGCCCGCCATGCGCGCGATGACGCTCGCCGGCCGCAACTCGAGGGCCACGGCTTCACCGGTGAGCAGCTCGCTCTCGGAGTCGTAGCCGCCCCGTGTGGCCCGCGAAGCAGGCTGCGCACCGGCAACGTGCGGCGCTCTCGGGCCGCTCTGCAGACTCGACATGGCATCATCTAAACAGATGGATCTCGATGCCTACTCCACCGCGCACGACGCCGAATGGCGCCGCCTGCGCGAGTTGTCGCGCCAGCGGCGCTTCGCCGGGCGCGACGCCGACGAGCTCATCGACCATTACCAGGCGGGCACGACCCAGCTCTCCGCCATCACGACGAGCGCCGGTCAAGTGTCGCAGGCCGCGCGGCTCAGCGTCCTGCTGTCGCGCGCGCGACTTCGCTTCACCGGCGCAGGCGCCGAACCGTGGTCGCAGCTGGCCCGCTTCGCGACGCGCGAGGTGCCGGCGGCGCTGTACCGCCTCCGCTATCTGACCATCGCCATCGCGGTCGCCTTCACCGCCGTGGCCTCGCTGTACGCCGTCTGGGTGGCGACGAACCCCGACGTGGTCGCCGCGCTCGGGCCGTACGACGAGCTGCGGCGCTATGCGGAGGAAGACTTCGTGGGCTACTACTCCGAGTCGAGCGAGGCTGTCTTCGGCCTGCAGGTGTTCAGCAACAACGCGTGGATCGCCGCCCAGTGCGTCGCCTTCGGCATCGTCGGCTTCTGGGTGCCGGTCGTGCTCTTCCAGAACGCTCAGGCCATCGGCACGAGCGCGGGTATCATGACCGAGTTCGACCGCCTCGACGTCTTCTTCCTCAGCATCGCCCCGCACGGCCAGCTCGAGATCTACGCGATCTTCGTCGCGGGCGCTGCGGGGCTCATGATTTTCTGGTCGTGGGTGGCGCCCGGCTCGCGCACGCGCGGTCAGGCGCTCGCCGAGGACGGCCGGGCGTTCTTCGCCGCGATCGGCGGTCTCGTGGCAGCACTGCTCGTGAGCGGCATCATCGAGGGCTACGTGACGCGTCAGGAGTGGCCGGAGGTCGCGCGCATCGGCATCGGCACGGTGGCGCTGGCCGCCTTCCTGGCCTACCAGTGGATGCTCGGCCGACGCGCGTACCGCGACGGCGAGACGGGCGACCTCGATCCGCTGAGCCGCGGCGCGCGGGTCGTCGTCGCCGACTGAACCCGCTCGCCGCGGCGTCGGCGCTCAGCGCTTGCCGGCGAACACTCCGCGGTAGATCGCGGCGCCGACGATCGCGCCCACGACGGGAACGATCAGGAACGCCCACAGCTGCAGCAGGGCATCCGGCCCGCCGTAGACCGCGGTCGCGAGCGAGCGCGCGGGGTTGAACGAGGCGTTGCTGACGGGGATCGCAACGAGGTGCAGCACCGTGAGCGTCATGCCGATGGCGAGCGGGGCGAACCCGGCGAACGCGCGGTCGTCGGTCACGCCGAGGATCACGATGACGAGCACGGCGGTCAGGACGAGTTCGGCGACGACGACGGCGACGAAGCCGTAGCCGTCGGGCGAGAGGGCGTCCCACCCGGTGGAGAAGAAGCCGCCCTCCTGCGCGCTCGCAAGCGAGCCGCTGGGGCCGAAGGCACCGATGAGCGCGAGCATACTGGTCGCGAGCAGGCCTCCGACGAACTGCGCGACGATGTACGCCGGGGCGTCCTTCCAGGCGAAGCGGCCCGCAACCGCGGCGCCGATCGTCACGGCGGGGTTGAAGTGCGCGCCCGAGATGTGGCCGACCGCGTAGGCGCCTGCCAGCACGGCGAGGCCCACCGCCAGGGCGGGGCCCAGAATGCCCGTGTTCGAGGACGAGAAGTAAGCGGTGCCGATGACGCCGCCGACGAGCAGGAAGGTGCCGAAGACTTCGGCACCGAGGCGCGCGGTCATCGACGGGGAGGACGGGGTGGGAATCTCTTTCGCCACGGAAAGCTCCTTCGGTGCAACAGGGGATGGACGACAGAACCCTATCGCCCGGCCCGCGGATCCTGGATGCTCGGGGCCGGGCACGCATCATCGAAGGGGAACGGCTGCAGAGCGTTCGGGTGTCTCTCGACCTCCGTCAACTCGACCGACATGTAGCGTCGGAAGGGCAGAGTGTCGAGATGGTCGCGAACCTCCCCTTCGTCGCGGCCTCGCCACAGACCGAACGAGGCGAGTCGGCCCGATTCCCGCCACAGCACGACGAGCACCCCGGCTCTCTGCAACTCCTGCGCGCGCGCGATCTCCTGCTCTCGCAGAGCGTCCATCGCGTCGTCGTCGAGCTGGGGTGGCGTGACCGTGGTGTGCACGAGAAAGTGCCGCACGGTCAATATCGCACCTGGTGTCGCGCCGCAGCGACGATGTCTGCCACCGACGTCAACCACAGCTCCTCGAGGTTCCCGGCGTACGGCACGGGCGAGTCTTCGGAGGAGAGCACGACCGGAGGGGCATCCAAGAGCTCGAAGTTCTCCGTGACCACGCGAGACACCAGCGAGGCGCCCCAACTGCCGTCCCGGGGACCCTCCTGGACGATCATCAATCGACTCGTGCGCCGCAGGCTCTGCAGCACCGTGTCGTCGTCGAAGGGCACGATCGTGCGCGGGTCGATGACCTCGAGCGAGATCCCGTCGGCTTCCAGCTCGTCGGCAGCCTCCAGGGCTCGGTGGCGCATCATCTGATTGGCGACCACGGTGATATCCGTACCGCTGCGCACGACGTCGGCGACGCCGAGAGGCACGATCTCTGACTCGAGCCCTTCCACATCTCCCTTGATGGCGAAGAGGTTCTTGTGCTCGAAGAACAGCACAGGGTTGTTCTCGCGGATGGACGAGCGAAGCAGCCCGTAGAGATCCGCAACGGTTCCGGGTGTCACCACCTTCAGGCCGGGAATGTTCAGGAACCAGTTCTCGGCAGATTGCGAGTGCTGCGCACCGAAGCCCGAGCCAGCTCCGTTGGCCATGCGAATCACCAGCGGCACCGTGACCTGGCCGTTGGTCATGTACCGGTACTTCGCGATCTGATTCGCGATCTGATCGAAGCCCACGCCCGCAAAGTCCGCGAACATGAGGTCAGCGATCGGCCGCAACCCGGTCATGGCAGATCCCAGGGCGGCACCGACGATGGCCTGTTCAGAGATGGGAGTATCTCTGACCCGGTTGGGTCCGAACTCCTCGAACAGACCAGGGGTGGTCTTGAACGCACCCCCTGCTGCTCCGATGTCCTCCCCGATCAGGATGACGTCCTGGTCAACGCGCATCTCGTCGGCGATCGCCTTGGAGATGATCTGGCGATAGTTGTAGGTCGTCGTCATGCGAACACGTCCTTCGAGCGGAGGCTGTTGTCGGGGGTCGGCGAGGCGAGCGCCCGATCCAACGCCGCGAGAACGTCAGCGTGAGCCGAGGTCTCGATGTCAGACACCAGCTCTCGTGTCGCGACACCGAATGACACCATGGCATCGGCGAGGCGCGGAATCGGGTCGAGCGTGAGCCAGTGCTCAAGCTCCCCTTCCGGCCGATACGCGCCGGGGTCGCTGCGGGAGTGTCCGGCTTGACGATAGGTCGACGCTTCGATCAGGGTGGGGCCCTCTCCTCGTCGAGCTCGGGCAACAGCGTCGTGCATGACGGCGCGCACAGCGACGACGTCGTTCCCGTCGACGAGCACGCCGGGCATTCCGTACGCGTCGGCGCGCCGAACAAGCTGGGGTATGGGCGTGGTCGAGGCGATGGGGCTGTACTCGCCGTACTGGTTGTTCTCGATCACGAACACCACGGGCAGCTTCCAGATTGACGCCATGTTGAGGCTCTCGTGGAACGCACCGATGTTGGTAGATCCGTCGCCGAAGATTGCGACGCTGACGTCGTCGCGGCCCTGAACCTGTGCGCTCAGTGCCGAACCGACCGAGATGGGCAGGTGTGCGCCGACGATGGCGTTGGAGCCGAGGGCGCCCACCGAGAGATCGGTGAGGTGCATCGACCCTCCCTTGCCACCGCACAGCCCGATCTCGCGCCCGAGGATCTCGCCGAAGCTGCCGTCGAGCGGCGCTCCCTTGGCGAGCACGGCGCCGTGCCCACGGTAGGTGCACGTCATCTGATCTGAGTGGCGCAGATCCCAGCACACGCCGACGGAGACGGCCTCCTGGCCTTGGCAGAGGTGCGTGCTGCCGCGCACGAGGTTCTTCGAGAAGAGCGACATCACTTCGTTCTCGAAGTGGCGAATCTCCCACATCCGACGCAGCAGATCGGCAGCGTCGGCGGGCACGCCGTCGGTCAGTGTTCGTGCTTCGGTTGTACTCATCGGAGCAATGCTTCTTTCTGAGTGGTCGGCGGTGAAGCGCTGCTTGCGCGCTGTTCGAAGTAGGTCGGGAGAGTGACGGGGTCGGGTGATTCGCCCCGCAGTAGTGCCAGGAGGACTGACGCCGCTTCGCCCCCCAGTCGCTTGGGGTCGCGCTTGATGGTGTCGAGTGCTGGTGACATGAATTCGGCGAGTGGACTGTCATCGCACGCGATGAGGCTGACGTCGTCGGGAACTCGCAGTGCGAGATCTCGGAGCGCCCTCAGCACTCCAACGAGAATCTGATTGCTGCCGGCGATGAGCGCGGTCGGCGGAGAGGGTTCCTGCAGCAGCTCGTGCGCCACGGCGTAACCGTATGTGCCCGTGAATTCCCCTGACCTCACACTGGTCTGCAGGTCGGGATGCGCCTTCGCGAATCGCCGCAACGCGTTCGCGCGCTCCCGACTCGGGCGAACCGCCAAGCTCCCGTTGATGAGCGCGATGGATCGATGGCCCAGCGAGTACAGGCGGTCGAGAGCCTCGTTCATGCCGGCTCGATGGTCGGAGTGCACCATGTGGTTCGCCTCAAGACCCTTCATGTGCCGATCCACGAGGACGACGGGAACGTGGAGTCTCTCGAGCGTGCTGGGAAGAGTCGGATTGGTCTCGCTGGCGAGCGACAGCAGCAGTCCGTCAGCGCGTCGACGATTCATGAGCGAGATGTGCTCGAGCTCGATGTGCGACTCGTTCATCGAATTGACGACGATCATTCCGTAGCCTGACTCGCGGAGCACCGTTTCCGCCCCGAGCGCGATCTCCGAGATCAGGGGATTGCTGATGTCGCTCACGATAAAGCCGATGGTCATCGTCTCGCCGGTGCGCATGCTCTGCGCCAGGATGTCTGGCTCGTAGCCCAGCGCGGCGACCGCATCCAGCACTCTGTTGCGCATGACGGCGCTGACGTCGCGATGTCCGGAGAGGACGCGCGAGACGGACGAAATGGCGACACCGGCTCGATCAGCGACTTCCTTCATGCCGGGGCGCGGGGGCGCTGCCGGACGAGCATCCGGGGGGCGATTCTCCGTCATGGTGCTCTGAACTTGCGTGGGGGCACAGTGATCACTCCTCGGAAATCCGATACTGATCAATGTAATCCCAGTTGAGCTCCCACCCGAGCCCAGGAGCGTCGGAGAGCGTGAGGTACCCGCTGTCGAGTTCCGGGCGATTGGCGATCATGTTCCACCAGAACGGGTCACGATCTGGGTGGAAGCACTCGATCACGGTGCCGTGTGATTGGCTCGCGATCAGGTGAGCCGAGACTTGAGGTTCCTCATGGTGGCCCATGCGGGTGTCGTACGTGTGCGCCACCGCCGCGGTTCGCAACCATGCCGTGGGGCCGCCCGACCATGACGCATCGAAGTTGCAGACGTCGATCGCCTGGTGCTCCATGAGATCCCGGCAGCCGCTCGGGCTGAATTCGCCCTGTCCAGCGCACACTGGATGCGGTACCGACTGACGTACCGCAGCCATCGACCGACGGTCATTGTGCCAGCGAACGGGTTCTTCGAACCACATGATGTCGAGGTCGGCTGTTCGCCTCCCGAACTCGATCGCATCCTGGACGGTGTAGCCCTGGTTGGCATCCACAGCGATGAGGAAGTCGCTGCCGCCCGCATCGAACGCCGCACGCACTCGCTCTGCGTCAACCTCTGGTGAGGCGCCTCCGATCTTGAACTTCATGCCGCCCAGGCCCATGGCCTTGTAACTCGAGATCTCTTCCGCGATCGATCCGAGCGGATCTCCGTAGTAGCCGCCGATGGCGATCATGGGGACCTTGTTGGTGAAGCCGCCCCAGAGCTTCCACAGGGGCTGCTTGAGCGCTTTCCCGACGGCGTCCCAGATCGCGGCGTCGGTGGCGGCCAGGGCCACGAGACCGAGCCGGCGGTCGCGAAGAATATCGTAGGTGGCGGGATACGCCGTCTCCCAGCACTGCGCCGTGCGCAGTGCATCCATGCCGATGAGGCGCGGAGCGATCTCGTTGACGACGATGTCGTTGATCTCCCGCAGGCCGGCGAGCTCGTCGCCGACGTACGCCTCGCCCATGATGCCGTCACTCGTGTGCAACTGGATGATCAGCGTCGCACGATGCGTCATCGAGTAGTAGCTGCCTTTGAACTCGCGAGCGAGCGGCGCCACGATGGGGATGGTCGTGATCGAGGTGATGATCAGCCCGCTCTCGGCAGCCTCGTCCGATTGAATGGGCGCCTTCATGGGATTGTGCATACTCATCCTCGTCTGGGATTCTGGAAACGTTTCTAAAACATAACGATCAGGCGGCGGAGGTGCAAGTAGGAACTCTGTGACCAGTCATGTGCCGCAGATAACCGCAGGCCAAGGAGCCAGGAATTCGCCAGGCAGCGGCGCTGCTGTGCGGCACTCCGTCATCGCTTGACTTGCGGCGCTGTCTCAACTAGACATGCACCACACCATACTGGAATCCTTTCCAGCACTGTCACATCAAAGGAGAGCGCAGTGATCACTAAATCAACACGCAACGGCTTGTCCGTCGTGGCGAGCCTGGGCATCGCAGCCCTGGTCCTCGTCGGCTGTACGTCGAGTCCCGCAGAAGAGCCCGCAGAGCCCGAGACGCCTTCCGTCGCGGATGACTCGCCCGAGTTTGTCGAGTTCCGGATTCCGGAGGCAGGATCCGGCGAGGGCCTCAAGCTCGGATTCATCGCTCTCGGCGATTCGATTCCCTTCTCGTCGCTCGTCACCAACAGCATGCGCGAGCAGGCTGAAGCAGCCGGTGCCGAGCTCATCGTGTGCGACAGCGACTTCGATGGCGCCAAGGCCCTCGACTGCGTGCTGAACTTCGCAGCTCAAGAGGTCGATGGTTACATCAACTTCCAGCTCGACTCGGCTGCGGCCGCGGGCATCTGTGAGGCCGGACCCCAGGTGCCGGTGATCGCTGTTGACATTCGCCAGGAGCCCTGCCAGCAGGCCTTCATGGGAGCCAACAACGAGCGTGCGGGCTTCATCGGCGGCGAGTCACTGGGTCAGTACTTCTCTGACAACTTCAACTGCGAGTATGACGCCTTCGTGTCACTCGAGCAGCCGGCTGCCGGCGTCGTGAACGACTTCCGCATGGGTGGTTACAAGGAGGGCTTCGAGTCGATCTGCGGCCCGATCGAGAACCTTCGTGAGATCGACGCGGGTGGCGTGACCGACACCGCGCGCACGGTCTTCACCGACGTTCTCACCACTCTGCCCGGTGCAGAGCGCATCGTCGTCGTCGGCATCAACGATGACGTGCTGCTGGGCGCCCTCGCTGCCGCTCGCACCAGTGATCGCGAAGGGAACCTCTACATGTCCGGTCAGGGCGGCGACCCTTCGGCGCACTGCGAGATCGCGAACAACCCCAACTGGGTCGGTGACGTGGCGTACTTCCCGGAGCGGTACGGCGAGATCGGTATCCCCTACATGATCGACCTGATCAACGGCGTTGACATTCCGTTCGACCTTCTCGTTCCTCACGAGTGGCTCACGGCAGACAACATCGGTGACTACTACGACCTGTCGGGTTGCTAGCGATTCATGTCACACGACAACGATGAACTGATTCTCAGCGCGACGGGAATCCGGAAATCGTTCGGCGGGGTGGAGGTCCTCCACGGAGTGGACCTCCACCTTCGTCGTGGCGAGGTTCTGGCACTGCTGGGCGAGAACGGTGCGGGAAAGTCGACCCTGGTCAAGATTCTCGCCGGAAGCTATCGGCCCGATGCGGGAGAGATCTCCTTCGACGGAACGAGCCACGCTGCTCTCGACCCGATTCTCGCCAAGAAGGCCGGTATCGCCATGATCTTCCAGGAGATTGCGGATGCACCCGATCTGACCGTCGCGGAGAACATCTCCCTGGGCAGGTGGCCCATGAGGCATGGCCGTGTCGACTGGCAGGAGATGCGACGTACGGCCCGCGAAGCGATGGAGCTGCTGGGCGGTACCGATATCGACGTCGATGCGCCCGTGCGAACTCTCTCGATCGGGCAGCGCCAGTTGCTGGAGATTGCCCGCAACGTCTCGGGATCAGCGCGAATTCTTGTGCTCGACGAGCCGACCGCGGCTCTGTCTTCCTCCGAGGTGGATCGTCTCTTCGCGACGGTCGAGAGGCTGAAGGCGGCTGGAGTGGCGATGGTGTACATCACGCACCGTCTGGACGAAGTGACACGTATCGGAGATCGCGTCGAAGTGCTTCGTGACGGCTACCTGACACTAAACGAGCCCGTGTCGGCCGTTGATCGAGCGATGATGGTCTCGGCAATGATTGGTCGGGAGGCCGGTGACGTTGAGCGACCTCGCGACAACCCCGATTTCGGTGAGATTGCCATCGAAGCTGAGTCCCTCACGTCCGGTTCCGTTTTCTCCGATGTGACCTTTACGTGCCGCGAGGGCGAGGTGCTCGCGCTCTACGGCAAGATCGGCTCAGGAACAGCGGAATCGGCGGAAGCGATCTTTGGGCTTCGTGGCTTGGTCACGGGCAGCATTCGTCTCTACGGTGCGGAGACCACCGCACAGAGCCCCTTCACCGCAGTGCGCGCCGGTCTCGGATTCCTGCCAGCTGATCGCAAGCGCGAAGGGATCTTCGCCGCTCGCTCCGCAGCGGAGAATCTCGCCGCGCCGTCTTGGCCTCTCATGGCCAAGTGGTGGTTCCTGAGCACCGCACGCGAGTTCGCAGCGTTCCTGCGCTGGCGCACTGATCTCAAGATCAAGTCGACGGAGAGTCCAGGACAGCTCATCTCGACGCTTTCTGGCGGAAACCAGCAGAAAGTGTTGCTGGCCCGATGGTTCGAGCGCCAGTCGAAGGTCTTGCTCCTCGTCGAACCGACCCGCGGTGTCGATGTGGGAGCGCGTGCAGACATCTACGAAATCCTGCGCAAGACAGCGAAAGCAGACCAGCGTGCGGTCGTGATCGCCACGTCTGACGGCGAGGAAGTAGTACAAGTCGCGGATCGCGTCATCATCATGGACCGCGGTCGCATTACTTCGGAGCTTGTGGGCGACGACATCACCTCGGGCGCACTCGCCCTCGCCGTGGGAAACTAAGAGAAGGAACGGATAACTCATCGTGTTCAGTGCAGAACCCCAACAGTCTGCTGGCTCCAAGAAAGCGCCCGACCTCTCAACTCGCAAGGGCCGATCTGTTCCCGAGCTTGCAGCACTGAGTGTTGTCTTGGTCATCATGATCGGCTACTTCTCGATCGCAAGCGAGTTCTTCCTGCGGCCAGACAACCTGCTCAACATCTTGACCGCGATCGCGGTCACGGGCATCCTCGCGATCCCAGCGACCATGCTGCTCATCGCAGGCCAGGTGGACTTGTCTGTCGGCTCCGGCGCGGCATTCGCCGGCGTCGTGTTCGCCGTTGTGTACTCGAGTCAGGGGGTCGTGTCGGCGATCATCATTTCGGTGGCCGTCGGTTTGCTGGCGGGAATGGTCAACGGATTCCTGGTGACCGTGGTGGGCATCAACTCCCTCATCACCACGCTCGGGACGTTGGCGGTGCTTCGCGGAGGGACTCGATTGTTGACCGACGGCCAGACCGCCGTGGTCAATGACTTCACTTTTCTGGGCACCGCACGCCCGATACTGGGCATCCCCCTGCCAGTCCTGATTTTCGTGGCCATTGCGATCGCGGCGATCCTGGTGATGCGCTACACCGTGTTCGGCCGGTCTCTCTACGCGATTGGCGCGAATCCTGTCGCAGCCCGCCTCGTCGGTATTCGAACGGGCTTGATCTTGTTCGTGACCTTTGCCCTGACCGGCCTGGCGATGAGCCTCGGTGGGCTCATCCTCACGAGTCAGCTGAGCGCCGCATCCACCAACGCAGGTCTCGGGCTGGAGTTGACGGTCGTGACGGCCATCGTCCTCGGTGGCGCGAGCCTCTCCGGTGGCCGAGGCAGCATCACCGGCACGATGTTCGGGCTCCTCATCATCGGCGTGATGAACAACGGGCTGGTGCTCCTCAACGTGAGCTCGTTCTGGCAGGACGTGGCCCGAGGCGTCTTGCTCATCCTTGCAGTGTCCTTCGACCGACTACGCGAACGCATCAACGCGAGACAGGGGTAGATCACTATGGAAAGACTGTGCTTCCTCATGCACCTCGTTCCCGGCATGGAGGCCGAATACGAGAAGCGCCACGACGAAATCTGGCCCGAGATGGAGGCAGCGGTCGTCGCCGCGGGCTTCCGGAACTATTCGCTGTTCCGCCGAGGAACCCAGGTCATCGGCTACGCCGAATGCGTTCCTGACATCGCCACCGTTCTCAGCCAGATGGGTGCTGCAGAGGTCAACGCTCGCTGGGGTGAGTCGCTCTCACACGTCATCGCGTCGATGACGGACGAGACCGGCGACCTCATTCGATACACCGAGGTATGGCACTTGGACGAGTCCGCCAAGTAGCGCCTCCAAGGCGCCTCGGGCGCCACCCCGACGCAAGAGAAGGAGAACACATCATGGCAAAGCTTCGCCTCGGCCTCATCGGTGCCGGTTCGTGGGCGGTGGCCGCTCACCTTCCCGCGCTCGCAGCTCGTTCGGATGAGGTGGAATTCGTCGGCGTGTGCAGGTCAGACCCCACTGCACTGGCCAGAATCCAGGAGCAGTACGGGTTCACGATGGCATCGGCCGACTATCGCGATGTTCTCGAGCAGGACCTGGACATCGCAATCGTCGCGTCGCCCTCGGGACTGCACCACGAGCACGCGACTGCGGCCTTGCGAGCCGGTGCGCATCTGCTCCTGGAGAAGCCGATGACCATCGCGGCGTCCGAGGCGTGGGACATCGTGCGCGTCGCCGAGGAGAACGACCGGCAGTTGCTGCTGAGCTTCGGCTGGAACTACATGCCGATCGTGCAAACCGCGGTGAAGGCGGTTCGCGATATCGGTATCGGGAAGCTCGAGCACATGACGATTCACATGTCGTCGCAGACCAGGGAGCTGCTGAGCAATACGGGCGCCTACCCCGATGCTGACCCCGACACGATTCCGCAGGCCAGCACGTGGACCGATCCTGCCCTCTCCGGTGGCGGTTACGGACAGGCGCAGCTCAGCCACGCGCTCGCGCTGGCGCTGGCTCTCGTTCCCGATGACGATGTCGTCGCCGCGTTCGCGATGATGACCAATCCGCTCAACGCACCCGTCGAGCTGCACGACGCCGCAACTCTGCAGTTCGCCGGCGGCGGTATCGCGGCAATGTCAGGTGGCTCGAGCCATGTCGGAGCCTCGGGCAACAAGCATGAGCTGGAGGTGCGCGCCATCGGCAGCGAGGGGCAGTTCATCGTCGACCTGCACCGAGAACTCGTCTGGGTGTTCCGGCCGGACGGCACTGACTTCACGGCGGAGCTGCCCCCCTCGGCCGGCGCGTACGACATGTTCGGCCCCGCCAATGCTCTGCTCGATGTCGGCCAGGGTCGGTTGGAGGCCAACCACGCGGACGGCCGACTCGGCGCACGGACGGTCGATGCCCTCGAGCTCGTGTACGCCGGAGCGGCAGCGGGACGGGTCGTGCGCAAGGGTGATTGATGGTCTGGAGTACTGGGTCGTCCCCTATGCGGAACCCAATGATCACGGCAGCACCCGCTACTCGGTCTTCGTGCACCTTCGCGATAGCTCGGGCGCCAGCGGCTGGGGCGAGGCCGTAACTATCTTCGAGGAAGCGGCACGATCGACGATGCTGCTTCTCGATGGCTGGTCACCGCTCGTGATGGGTCTGGAGGCAGACCCGGCCGTGGTGCGCCGGGCCGTGCAGGAGCGCGCCTGGTGGTATTCGGGAGGCGGGTCTGCAGCCTTCGCACTCTCCGCCCTCGACATCGCCGCATGGGATCTCGCTGCACGGCTGCAGGAGCGCACCGTCGTCGACCTGCTCGGCGGCCCGGCCCGGGCGCACGATGCCACTCTGCCGATCATCGTCAGCACGCATGCCTTCTATGAGGACTTGGATTACCAGTCGGAGTTCCTGGCGCAGTGCGTGGCCGAGATCGCCGCTGCAGGGGTCAAGGTCGGCTGGGGCAAGGCAGGGGGCGCTGGGCTCGGGCTCGACCCGGTTCGCGACGAGCTGTTCGCGCGAAAGCTCCGCGACGCACTCCCCGCAGAGAGCCTGATGATCTTCGACATCGGCGCTCGGATCACATGGAGTCCGCAGGAGGCCATTGATCGAGTGGCCGCATTCGAGCGGTACGGCCTCTACTGGATCGAGGAGCCGTTGGGCGCGGACAACCCCGAAGGGTACGCCCGGCTCAAGGCCTCCACATCGGTGTTGATCGCCTACGGAGAGCGTGAGTGGACGGCCAACGGGGTTCGTCGCATTCTCGCGACCGACACCGTGGATGTCGTCGGCATCGATGCCGGCCGTGCCGAAGGGATCACGGGATTCACGGATGCGGTGCGCAGCATCGAAGCCGCGTCGAAGCAGGTCAACGCGCACGCGTTCGCGGGCCCGAGCTCGTACGCGGCCGGCCTCGCTGTCTCGTTGACCACGACGACGTGCCGGCAGTTCGAGGTCGCGCCCTTGCGCAACGAGCTGATGACCGAGCTGGCACCGAGCCTCGAGGTCCCCCACGAGCGCGTGGGCGTGCTGCCGGGCCCAGGTCTGGGCGTTGAGATCGATCGCATGGCTGTCGTGCGCCTCGCTGTAGCGAGTTCATCGTCGGCGTGACCTCCGACCGCCAGCACACCGTAGACCAGGAGTATCGACCATGAGCACAATCATCGTGCTGCCCGCGCTCGGGGAAAGCGTCTCTGAAGGGACGATCACGCGATGGCTGAAGCAGGTCGGTGATGCGGTCGACGAAGGCGAACCCCTCGTCGAGGTGTCGACAGACAAGGTGGATACCGAGATCGTCTCGACCGCGTCAGGGATCGTCGAGTCGTTGCTGATCGACCAGGATCAGACGGTCGATGTCGGCACCCCCATCGCACAGATCTCCAGCCAGGAGGTCGGGGCTGCTGCTCCCGCCCCCGCAGATCGAGGCACGACGCAGCGCTCGCCGCAAACGGCGACAGACACCTCGCCGATGCCCTCGCTACACGAGAGTCGCGACGAACGGGCATCCAACGATCCCGCCGCATCGAGTCCGCAGGGCTTCTTGTCTCCTCTTGTGCGTCGACTCATCGCGGACCATGAGATCGATGTGTCGTCGCTGGCCGGAACAGGTCGCGGAGGGCGCATTCGACGAGATGACGTGCTCGCGGCCGTCGGCTCAGACAGTTCACCGGTGGCCCAGGCGACTCTTCGCGGGACCACGGTGCCGTTGTCGCGACTGCGACGGGTCCTGGCGGCCAAGGCTGTCGAGTCGATGTCGGCGACGGCACAACTCACCACGGTGATAGAAGTCGATGTCTCTCGCATCGACCACCTCCGTCGGGAGTACAAGGAGTCGTTTCGAGCGCGCACCGGCCTGGGGTTGACCTTCCTGCCGTTCTTCGCCGTGGCTGCCACGGAAGCGCTGGCACAGCATCCGATCATTAATGCGCGCATCGAGGGCGACAGCCTCGTGTATCCCGGTGTCGAGAACGTGTGCTTCGCGGTCGACACGGAGAAGGGTCTCTACAGCCCGGTCGTGCGCGACGCTGCCGATCTCGGGGTCGAGGGTTTCGCGCGAGCGATCGACGACGTCGCGACTCGGGCGCGCGGTGGTGAGCTATCGCCCGACGATCTGACGGGCGGCACCTTCACCATCACCAACACGGGGTCTCGGGGGGCGCTCTTCGATACCCCGGTGGTGTTCCTTCCTCAGGTGGCCATCCTGGGCACAGGCGTCGTCTCGCGCCGTCCGGTCGCCCTACACCGAGACGGCGAGGAGTACATCGCTGTGCGGTCCATGGTCTATCTCGCCCTCTCCTATGACCACCGCGCGGTCGACGGAGCCGATGCGGCGCGATTCCTGGCGACCGTGAAGGGTCGTTTGGAATCCGGAGACTTCGCGCTGTCCTGACCCGCCGTGGGCGAGGGCGATGCTGACCGTCCGCGGCAGCCGGGAGCATGCTCCTGCGAAGCTCCCTCCCGGCTGCCGTGGTCGTCCGCGGTGCCGCTACGCCCCGGAATCCAGGCGGTAGATGCGACGGGCGTTCTCGAACAGGAAGGCCGCCTGCTCTGCATCAGAGAGCGTGGACGCAGCCTTCCGGTAGATCGCCATGATGGCGTCGTAGGACGACACGATGCGGTCGAGAGGCCAGTTGGATCCGACGACGGAGCGGTCAGCGCCGAACGCCTCGAGGCAGGTCATCATCCACGGTTCGAAATCGGCGTACTCACCGCGCTGGTCGGTCATGCCGACTCCCGAGATCTTGCAGATCACGTTCGGTGCCTGGCCCAGATCACGGATTCCCTCGCGCCAGGAGGCGAAGTACTCGTCGTCTCGGCGGCGAGGGAAGCCGATGTGCTCCAGCACGATCTGCAGATCGGGGTGGCGCTCGGCGAGCGCGCGTGCAGCGGCCATGTTGGGCCAGCCGCAGTCGAGGTCGAAAACCAGTCCTCGCTTGGTCATCTCGACGAGTGAAGCCTCGAACTGGGCATGCGTCTCGCCCGACGCGAGGTAGGGCTCCGATGCGAAGTCGCGCACTCCGACGAAGTAGGGCGACGCTCCGTGGCCATCGAGCTGCCGCATGGCGTCGTCGGTGCCGAGATCGGTGTGAGCCACGATCGTGAAGGGTGCAGGCGCGCTCTCGTGCATCTCTGTCAGCCACGTCGTCTCATCGACGGGATCCTCCGTGCCGATCGCAGCCTGGACATGCACGAACGACTCGACGTCGGCGAACCGCGCTTCTGCCCACAAGGCATCGATGTCGTACCGAAGTGACTTCATCGCGTCGATGTTCCCGAGGTCCGGGTGGACGAAATCGGGCTCAAGCCAGACGTATTTCAGCACCGGGTGCTGAAGATCGAAGAAGTGTACGTGCGTGTCAACAATCGGATGAACCATGTGTCGCTCCTTTGCGGTGATGAGTGGATTTTCGGACGGGGTCAGTGGATGAGGAAGCCGCCATTGACGTCGACGACGGCTCCCGTGATGTAACCGGCGTGGGTGGAGCACAGGAACGCGGCGATATCGGCCACATCGTGGGCCTCACCGAGGCGACCGACAGGAATGCGCCCGACCATGTCCGCAATCCCGGTGACCATGTCGGTGTTGATGAGGGCCGGCGCGAGGGAGTTCGCCGTGATGCCGTGCGGCGCGTACTCCGTGGCAATGGCCTTCGTCAGCGCCATCACCCCTGCCTTGGATGCACCGTACGCGGCAACATTCCGGCTACCCCCGGTGATTCCCGCACTGGAGCCCAGGGTGAGAACTCGTCCGTAGCCTGCCTCCCGCATGTGCGGTAGCACCTCGCGTGCGCACAAGAAGGCGCCAGTGAGGTTGACGCGAAGGGTTCGGTCGAAACTCGCCAGGCTCGTCTCCTCGAACGGCTCGATCGGAAAGATTCCCGCGTTGAGCACGAGGATCGTGGGAGGGCCGAGCTCCTGGACGACGGTGTCCACCGCCGTCCGCACGGATTCTTCCGCGGTGACATCGAGGCTCAGCCCCATGATGCCCTCGTGATCGGGCACCGAGATGTCGCCGACGGCGACGAGGGCGCCGAGGTCCCGAAGCGTCTTCGCGATCGTTGCACCGATGCCGCCTGCGCCCCCGGTGACGAGCGCGACACGACCAGTGAATCCCTCGAGTTCCATTGTTCTCCTAATAGATCAGTTGCCCGCCCGACACGTTGAGAACCGTGCCGGTGACGAAAGTGGAAGCATCGGAGAGCAGGTACATGACGGCGCCGGCGAGTTCTTCGGGGGCTGCTACTCGTCCCATCGGAACGGTGGCGATGAAGGCCGCGCGGGCCTCTGCGGAGAGACCTTCGCGCATCATGGCCGTGTCGACGCCACCCGGTGCGATCGAGTTGACGCGAATTCCGTCGGCGGCGAGGGTCTTGGCGAGGCCGCGCGTCATCGAGACGACGCCGCCCTTGGTGGCGGAGTAGGGAATCGAGTTGCCGATACCTCCCGTCCACCAGCCCTGCGACGAGAAGTTGACGATCGAACCACGGGCGCCCGTGGAGCGCCACTCGGCGGCGAGCTCTCTGTTGAGGAAGAACGTCGCCTTCATGTTGACATCGAACTGCAGATCCCACTCTTCTTCGGTGATCGCGTACAGGTCGTTGTTGCGGAGGATGACGGCAGCGACGTGGGCGAGCCCCACCACCGTGCCTGCTGCTTTCGCTGCCGCGATGATGGCGGAGTGCGAGCCGACGTCGCTGATGTTCTCCTCGATGGCAACATGTCCGTCCCCGATGAGGCCGTCAATGGTTTCTGACAGGCTCGACCCGGGCCGGTCGACGCCCGCGACGATCGCACCGCACTCGGCGAGTGCGCGGCACACCGCGCTCCCGATACCCCCCGCCGCCCCCGTCACCATGACGACGTTGCCCACCAGCCCGCTGTCGTTTCTCCACGTCATGTCGCTTCTCCACTTTCTCGGGGTTGGATGCTGCCATAGCCCACCCAGGGTTCGATGATCGTGCGCAGCCGCCCGTTGTCGCCGATGGTCTCGAACGCTCCTGCGGCGTCGGCGAAAGGCCGTACGTCGGTGAGAAGGTGCTCGAGGCGCAGGCCGTGCTCGATGCGCATGGCGATCACGTCGGCGATGTCCTGACGGGTGAAGCCCCGACTGCCGAGCACCCTCAACTCTTTCTGGATGAGCGACATGGACGTGGTGGAAAACGGAGTGGCAGACGCTCCTACCAGCACCACTGTGGATCCGATTCCCGCGATCTCGATCGCGAGTTCATCCATCTCCCCAGAGCCGACGCACTGGATCACGACATCGATGTGACCACCGGCGGCAGCTCGGATCGCGTCGGCGCCCTCGACGGAGGCGATGATCTTTTCGGCCCCCAGCGACCGAGCCACCTCGAGTTTCTCGCGCGAGCGACCGACGGCGATCACTCGGGCGCCACGCAGGGTCGCGAGCTGGACGGCGTTGCTCCCAATGCCTCCGGTGCCGATCACCGCGACGACCTGGCCCGAGGTCACCTCGGCCAGGCGGAGAGCGTGATAGGGCGTGGCGACCGCGTCGGACAGTACCGCGAGTTCGATCGCCGGGAGCCCTTGCCCGTGGACGAGGGAATGAAGGGGTCGCGTGATGAACTGGCTCAGTGCCCCGTCGACGTCGACGCCCATGCGTCGTACGCCGGGGCCGAGGTTCTCTTTGCCGGAGCGTGCTGCGAAGTCGGTATCGGGATCGATGTAGTAGACCGCGACGCGCTGACCGAGCCACTGATGCTCGTCGTCTCCCTGCCCGACCGCGATGACCGTGCCGGCAGCCTCGTGGCCGGGAATAATGGGAAAGACATCGTCGCCGAATCCCCCCGATCGCAGGAACCTGTCGGAACCGCACAGCCCGACCGCCTCGACCTTGATGAGTGCTTCACCGGCGTTCGGAACGTCGACGGGACGGCGCACGGGAATCACCGTTTCGCCCTTGGCGGGCAGACTCCATGCCAGCCCGCTCTCGGGTGCGTCGGACAGCTGCGTCACTCTGGATCCGGAGCAGACAGAGGGCCGAGAAAGACTTTTCGGTCTCGGTGGGCACGTGAGCCGAATTCTGTGGGCTTGGTGCGCCCGGCTCGGGTGTACATCTCTTCCGGTACTGCGGTCGGATCCTTGTACATGGTCCAGCGGCACTGCTGGCGCTCGGTCTGGCCGGGCGTGTAGACCGGGGGGTCGACGACGCGGACGGGGTACCCGAAGTTGTCCATCGGCATCTGCTCGGTGAGCACGATGCAGTGAGCGCAATACAGGCACACGCCGGGGGTGTAGTGGTTCCAATCGTGCGGCTCTTCCGAAACTTTCCAGTTGTAGGGCGCCTCCATCCGCGGCCCCGTGTGCTCGATCTCGTCGCCCTGCACGGTGCGCCCACCGGAGCCGCACGGGTCGAAACTGACCACGTACCGATCGTCGAACTCTTCGAGACCGATGTCGCCGGTACGCTCGGGCCCGACGAGGTGACCCCTCATGGCTTCGAACGTCACATACATGAGTACATCGAGAGACTCGCCCCACTCGAAGGTATCGATGTCGAATCGCTTGTACCGAGCGTCGAACCAGGGCTGCAGGATCACCTGCCACATCTCGAGGATCGCGTCCTCGCCGAGCCTCGTCGAGATCTCGGAGGAGTAGCCGTAGATGGTGTCGACATCTCGATCGTGGGTCCTCCGCCAGGTCTCCTTCGCCTCGCCCATGAGCTCGTGGGCCCGGCCGGCGTCTTGGCGATCAGCGGCCTCGGTCACGTCGGCGATCAGCGTGTGCAGGGTCGACCACTCCTTCTCCGGTTCGAAGAGCTGACCGTCCGGCATGCGCGTGACCTCCGCGATCTCGGTGCGGATGGTGCGAACGTCCTCGTCACTCACACCCCGTGAGAGCATGAAGTCTTCGAGCTCGCGAGTCCACTGCCGGTAGAGGTCCCAGCACACTCGGGCCTCGTCGACGAAGTAGTTCGCGAGTTCGCTCGCGTCGGTCCAGCGGCCCTCGTCGATGGCCCGGCCGACCTCGCGGAATGTGGATACCTTCTGGTCAACCCAGTCGCCCGATCGGATGCGGCGGCCGAGTACTTCCGAGAAGGTAAGGGCTGACATTGCGACTCCGTCTGGATCAGGTGCGTCCTCCGACTGTAGTGTCTAGAGCGCGAACCCGCAATCGTTACCGGGAAGGTTTCCACTGTGACAAAACCGCCTAGAATCGGGCTTGTTTCCCCGTACTGGAGTTTTTGGGAAGGGGTGGTCGACGGCGACCCTAGAGCGGTACACAGCGAGCTCTTGCACCGGTCGGCGGAGGTGCTCACCGGCTACGGTAACGTCGTCTGGAGCGTTGCTGCCGAGGGCCTCGAACCGGAGCTGGCTCCCGTCGATCTCGTCGTGGTTGCCGTCACGATGGCGTCGCCCCCCGCCGCTCTTCGCGCCTTCCTGGCCGAACGAAAAGACTGCGTCGTGCTGGTCTGGGCCCATCACGCATTCCCCCGGCTTCCCGAGCCGTTCACTCACCAGTCGATCACCGTGCGCGGTGCGACGGTGGGCGCATCGATGGTCGCGGCGTCGTTGTCGCAGGCGGGCATCCGGCATGACGTGGTGCTGGGCGACGCGGCGTCGCCCCAGGTGCATGATGCGCTGCGCTGCGCGGCTGCGGCCGCGTCGATTCGCGGCTGCCGGATCCTTGTCGTCGGAGAACCCCTCGACGGCTACGACTTCGTCATGCCTCCCGAAGGCGAGATCTCTCGGCTAGGTATGACGCTGGTGACCCGCACTCCCGAGGACATCGCCTCGGATGCTGAGCACGTGAGCGAGCGAGAGTTGGCCGCTCTGAGAGCCGAGTTGGGCGTCAGCCTGCGTGAGGCGACGACGGCGGAAGGGGAGGAATCCGCGTTGCGCTACGCCCACGCGCTGCGATGCGCGGTCGACAGCAGCGAGGCGCGAGCGGGAACTCTCAACTGCCATGTGCCGAGCCTCCGGACGGGAGCACGGGGCGGAGGTGTTGCGCCGTGCTTCGCGCTGGGCCGAGAGACTAGTCGGGGGTGCCCCTTCACCTGCACCGGTGATCTCAACACTTCCTTGGCCATGCTCCTCGTCACCGCACTGGGGCACCCGACGATGTATCACGAGATGGAGGCGATCGACGAGACCACGAACGACGTCGTTCTGGCGAACTCGGGCGAGCACGATAATCGTTTCGCCCCGCTCTCTGCCGCTCGCGTCGTGGCCAACCCATGGTTTCCCGGGGCCAACCCCACTCCGATCGTCCGCTTCCAGGTCGCGCCGGGGCCAGCGAGTGTCGTCGCGGTCGCGGTCCTCGGCGGGCGGCTCACGGTCGTCGTCGCGCGAGGAGAGTTCACGGATCGACCCACGGAGGACGTCGGGACGATGTCAGCGTCGTTCCGGTTCGCGGGGTCTCCGGCGGCCTCGGGCTGGCGAGACTGGGTGCGGGCTGGCGCCGGCCACCATGCGTGCGCCACGAACGCGGACGTCACGCGGGACCTGGCCGAGGTGTGTCGTCATCTCGATCTCGACCTGATCACGATCGGCGAGGGTTGACGGTTCAGGGGGACTTCGAGAATCCGATCAGATCACGCGATGGAGTGCCCAGCACGCTCACCTGCCCGAAATCGACGTACTCCTCCCACTCCAGAAAGTGATCAGCCATGGCTCTGATCGCCTTCTCGCGGTCCCCATCGATGATGGCGTCGGCGATCGCCTGGTGACGCGCGATCGCCGGGCCCGGCGAGCCGTCCGTGTGAACCTCGAACCAGCGATGCCAGTTCTCATCGACCCCATTGAGCACGGCTGATCGCACAGCCCCGATGATGAGACCGAGTGCCCGGTTTCCCGAGAGCTCGATGATTCCCTCGTGAAACGCCTGGTCTGCAGCGGTGAGCTGATCGACCCCCTCGGCTTTCGCCATGGCGTCGATCAGTGGCTCCAGAACGGCCCGGCGGCGACCGGAATCCGCGGAGGTCGCGGCGAGAGCGGCAGCCTGCAGCTCGAGCGAAGAGCGGCACTGCTGTATCTCGACTGCGGAGATGCCGTCCTGCGACGCGCGAACGCGAAAGAGCGATTCGAGCACTTCGGAGCCCGGGCGCCGGATGAGCGGCTCTCGGCCTTGCTGGCGGCGGACGATGCCGCGGCCGACGAGTATGGCGATCGCTTCCCGGACGACGATGACGCTGACACCGAATCGCGAGGAGAGCTCCGCGGTGCTCGGGAGCGACGCTCCTTCATCCCAGCGCTGCTCGATGATCAGATCCAGCAGTCGCTCCGCCAGTTGCTCCACCAAGGACTCGCGCCGGAGTCCGTCCTTCTCCTCAGCCACGGTCACCTTCTCTCCTCAAGGCTCTGCCGCACGCACGTCGTCACGCGTTCGAGGAGCCGATCCTCTCGTCTCGACCGGACGACGATGAACGGTAGGCAGCCTCGAGGAACTCGACCGTTGCGATCGACGAATCGGCGGTCTCCGGCCCGAACGCACCCCCCGAGCATACGTCGATAAGTGACTGAACCGGCCCGCCCGTCGGATAGATCTCGTCGGGCCCGGCGTCAGGAACCTCCTCGACGCTGCCGTCGTTGAGCACGATCGTCAGCGTGCCGTTGATGAGTTCCTGCAGCACGTACCCTTCGGTGCCGTAGTAGCGCAGCTCCTGCTGCTGGCCCTGCCCGGCTTGCAGCTGACCGGTGGACCCAGCGGTGCCGATCGCACCGTTGCTGAGGATGAAGCTCATGGAGTCGATGAGGTCGACATCCAGATCTCGATTCTCCATTCGTGCGAAGACTCGATCGCCGCTGAGGCCCGTCACCCAGAAAACCATGTCCATGAGGTGCGTCATCTGGGTCCAGGCCTGTCCCCCGCCGCTGAGGGCGGGATTCGAGTAGGTATCGGGGGACGGCCCATTGACGGGAAAATTGAACACCGCCCGATACTCATCGGGGTTGCCCTGGTAGTACGCCGTCACCATGGAGGCGAACAGCGCGGAGACGAAGGTCACCTCGCCGATGGCGCCGCTGCGGACCACCTCGCGGGCCCTCTTGGCATGGCGGGTGTGCTGGTAGGTGTGCCCGACCAGGAGGGCACGATCCTGCGCGCGCGCGAGCTCCTGAAGCTCCCGCGCCTCCTCTCCGTGGAGGGTGAGCGGTTTCTCGACCAGGACATGCTTGCCGGCCGTGAGCGCGTCCTTGGCGAGACCGAAGTGCGATGAGTGCGGGGTGGCGATCACAACGCCCGTCACGTCGTCGTCTTCCAGGAGATCCCGGTGATCGGTTGTCGCGAGTCGTGGCTCGAAGGCCGTCGATGCCGCGAGGAGCCTGTCATGATTCTGGTCAGCGATACCGGCCAGGTGGCCGCCTCTGCTGCTGAGGATGGCCGGGATGTGGAACTGAGTAGCCCACCACCCTGTGCCGATTACGCCAATGCCCGTCGTGGATTCGTGTGTCATGTCGTCACCTTCATCGTTGGTTGTGTCAGAGATCGAGAGAGTGTGGAGCGCTACCAGATCGGGGCCACGGTCGCTCCGTCGAGGAAGGCGTCGGGGTTGATGTCGTAGCCGAAGCCAGGCGCGTCGCTGAGAACGAGTTGACCATCTGCCGGTCGGGGATCATCGCTCAGCACCCAGATGGCGCTTCCGCCGTCATAGATGTCGAGGTACTCGCATCGCGGGGAGAGAACCGGACCGTTGGAGATCAGGAAGTGATAGGTCGGCGAGCCCACTCCGTGGCAGATCAGGTCGACATTGTGCGCACGCGCGAGGGAGGCGATCCTCCGGAGTCCGGTGATCCCCCCGGCCCGGTAGATGTCGGGCTGCACCAGATCGATGCGTCCTTCGGTGATGAGGCGCTCGAACTGAGGAAGAGTGAAGGAGTGCTCGCCTCCGCTGACGCGGCAGTTGACGACCTCGCCGACGCGTCGGTACCCCTCGATGTCCTCCGGCATGACGGGCTCTTCGATCCAGGCGATCTGATAGCTCTCGAGTCGGCGCATCATCTCGCGCGCGTAGGGAGCGCTCCACGCCATATAGCAATCGAGGGCGATGAAACCGTCGTCTCCGATGAGCTCGCGGGCCTCCGCGACGACGGCCTCGTTGGCGCGCATCCCCGCCTCGCCGTGCGCTGGACCGTACGGAACCGCGATCTTCACATCGTGGATGCCGAACTCCTCGATAGCGTGGGGGTTCCATGACGTGAGATAGGGCGAGAGATGAGGCGTGCCCTTGCCCCCCAGCAGGTCGTAGACGGGTCGTTCGAGGAGCTTCCCCTTCAGATCCCAGAGGGCGATGTCGATTCCGCTGATCACGGCCATGGGAATGCCGCCGTGTCCGTAGAACGCACTGGCACGCGTCAAGTGGTCGAACAGCGCCTCGGTCGAGAAGCAGTCTTTGCCGACGAGCAGGCTGCGGAACTGGTCATCGATCAGAGTGGCCCCGGCATTCGCGCGCCCTCCGCCCACGAAGCCGTGGCCGACAGTGCCGTCCTCGACGGTGATCGAGACCAGGCCAGAGGTCATCGTGCCGTACCAGGAGCTGCGGCGCTCTGCGTACTCGGGGAACGGCGACATGGGGTTGGCGATGACCTTCTCGGTCAGCCATGACCCCGACATGGGTGTCACGCGCATGTCTACTGACACGATCTTCATGTTCTGCCTCATTCGCTTCACTGCGTTGTCAGGCCCCGTGCGGTCGCCGGGAGTGCCTCCAACTGTAGTTTCATATCTTCTATGATAAGTTGTCAAGCATAGGGACCAAGTTGCCGACCAACTATCGCTTCCCTGGTCGTGCCTCGGAGGGAGACGAGATGACACCGCCGCGCGGCGTGCCGACAGACGGCATCTCGGGCGTCATGACCGTCCTGCCGACGCCCTTCGACGACGACGGCGCGGTGGACGTCGACTCACTCGTCTCTCTCGTCGACCACGCCATCGCCGAGGGGTCCACCGGTCTGGTGTGCTTCGGCTTGGCGAGCGAGCTGTACAAGCTCAGCGACGCGGAGAGGACCCGCATCCTGTCCGTCGTGCTCTCGCAGGTCGCGGGCAGGGTGCCGGTGATCGCGGGTTCCGAGAGCAACAGTGTCGAGACTGCCGTGGCGCGCACGGCCGAGTACTGCGCCGCTGGCGTGGCCGCCGTGATGACGCTGCCGCCGAGCTTCGTCAAGCCGGATCAGGGTTCTGTCATCGAGTACTACAGGGAAGTCGCCTCCGCTGCCGCCGGGGCGCCGGTCATCGTGCAGGATGCACCGACCTGGACGGGAGTCCCTCTGCCTCTGGACCTGCTGCAGCGCGTGCGGGATGTCGCGCCCAACGTTACGCACGTCAAGGTCGAGAATCCGCCTCAGTACGCCACCATCACGGCACTATCGGCAGCGGGCTTTACCTGTGTCGGGGGCTACGGCGCGCTCCACATTCTTGAGGACGTGGAGGCAGGCATCTGCGGCGTGATGTACGGCGCAGGCACTATCGCTGACATGGTCCAACTCTGGAGCAAAGCGCACGGCGGGTCTGATCAGGCCTGGACAGAATTCGAGCGGATTCTGCCTTTGCTGGCATTCCAGATGTCGTCACTAGACGTCTTTGTGGCCGTCCAGAAGTATCTGCTGGCCACGTCAGGGGTGATCGCGTCAGCCCACGTGCGTCGCCCCGGTCGTCCGCTGACCGATCACCAGGTTGACTGGTTGGAGCACATCTTGCTTCGTCGGCTGGGGAGGCCATCATGAGCTCCATGCGATCTGACGAGATTGTGGCGGTTCGATCGAGGATCATCGGCTACTCACAGGCTCCGTCGACCCTTCGACGCAATCTTGTGACCAACACGTCACTGTTCGACGACTTTGACTCCAAGCCTGGCGGTTGGATGGGTCCTGCCTTTTGCACACTCGTCGAAGTGGAGACTCGAGGCGGAGCTCGTGGCGCCGCCACCGCCGGCGCCTTCAATGGAGCCGCGCAGCAGATCATCGATGACTATCTTGTCGACGTCGTGCTGGGGCAGTCTGTGCGACAGCACGAGCTGCTGTGGCAGCGAATGTACCGAACAACGGTACGTTTTGGTCGTCGTGGGCCCGCGGTGTCGGGCTTGTCGGCGATCGACCTGGCCGCATGGGACGCGCACGGCATCACGGATGGTCGGTCGGTCATCGATCTGCTCGGTGGCCCTGCACAATCCTCCGTCCCGTGCTACGTGTCGCGCTTGTACGCGCTTGAGGACCTGGAGGCACTGGCCGACGAGGCTCGCGGTTACATCGCGCAAGGATTCACGAGACTCAAGCAGCGCTTCGGGTTCGGTCCCGCTGACGGCCGCGAGGGTATCCAGCGCAACATCGACCTGATTCGGACTGTCCGTGAGGCCGTCGGCGACCTCGTCGAACTGGCAGCGGACGCCTACATGGGATGGGATCGCGCGTACGCCGCGGAGATGGCGGAGCGCCTTCGCGAGTATCGCCTCTCCTGGATTGAAGAGCCGCTCATGCCTCATGACACCGCGGGCTACGCGGAGCTCCGGCGGCGCGTGCCCTGGCAGCGCTGGTCTTTCGGCGAGCACAGCTACACCAAATGGGACTTCGCCGAGATCATCGATGCTGGAGCGTCCGACATCGTGCAGCCCGATATGAATCGAGCGGGGGGCGTTACCGAGGGGCGCAAGATCGCGGCGCTCGCCGAGGTCTCCGGGCTGCCCCTCGTCCCGCACTCGAACGAGGCGCACAATCTCGCCATCACGTTCTCGCAGGGGGCTCATGTGTGCCCCATCGTCGAGTACTTTCCGGATGTTCAGCCTGACACCGGAAACGAGTTGTTTTGGAGGCTGTTCGACGGCAACCCTGTCGCTGTCGGAGGGTGCCTGAGCGCACCCGCTGGCCCCGGTCTCGGAGTCACCGTCAACGAGGATGCGGTCTCAGAACTGCTCGTCCACGACGGCGGGTGGATCCGCCGGTGATTCTGGTCCCGAGGAGCAGAATTCCCAGAAGCAAGGCGAAAGGAAACGCATGACCACCATGACGGCGCTCGTACTGCGTGAGTTCGGAACCATGGCTGTCGAGCAGGTTCCCCATGCTGCCATAGGTGAGGACGAGGTGCAGATCGCGGTCAGCCACACCGGTATCTGCGGATCGGACGTCCATGGGTTCACGGGGGAGAACGGCCGGCGCTTCCCCGGCCAGGTGATGGGGCACGAGTCCGAGGGCACCATTGCCGCCCTCGGGGCAGGGGTCAGCCCTGAGCTGTTCCCGCACGGCCAGCGTGTGACGTTCAACCCCGTGGTCGTGCCGGTCGAGGATGCTGAGGCTTTCGACGGGCGCGAGCAGCATTGCCCTCGCAAGCATGTGATCGGGGTTCGCGCCGACCTGCCGGCAGCCTTCGCGGATCTCGTCGTCGTTCCTGCGCGGAACGTCGTGCCGATCCACCCGGAGGCCCCGAGAGGCTCAGGTGCGCTCGTCGAGCCTCTCGCGGTCGCAGCGCACGCGGTGCGTCGGTCGAGTGTGGTCGCCGCCCAGCGGGTTCTCGTCGCCGGCGGCGGGCCCATCGGGCAATCGCTGGTGATCGCGTTGCGCATGACAGGAGTCGAGCAGATCGTCGTGAGCGAGCCTGACCCGGCCCGGCGCGACCTCGTTGCACTCCTGGGGGCCATTGCCGTGGACCCGCTCGCTGCCGATTCGGCGGTGTACGACGGCGTGGTGGCGGCCTTCGGGGCTCCGGCGGACGTCGCGTTCGACGCTGTGGGCGTGTCGGCCACGCTCGCGAACTGCCTCGCCGCGGTTTCGCTGGGCGGCACTGTGTGCCTCGTCGGCATGGGCGCACCGCATGTGGACCTTGATGCTTTCTCGGTGAGCACGGCCGAGCGCACGATCGTGGGCACCTTCACCTACTCGGCCGACGCCTTTCGCGAGGCGTCGCGCTGGATCGAGCAGCCGGGGCTCGGTATCGAGCATCTGATCAGCGCGGTTATCTCGCCTCATGAGGCACCGGCGATGTTCACCCAGCTTGCCGAGGGGCACGGCCCGGCGGGGAAGGTGCTGGTCGCATTCAACGAGCCCGGGGCAGCCCGGGGAGAGGAGACATCGTGAGATTTCGCAGACTGGGCCCCGCGGGCCAGGAGATCCCTGTCGTCGTCGACGCTGAGAGCCGGGTCTTCGACCTCACGCCGGTCACCGAGGACATCGACGGCGGATTCCTGGGCGGAGACGGAGCCGCGCGCGCCGCGGACGCCCTGGAGCGCGGTTCGCTCGAGCTGCTGGCAAACTCTGCCGATCTGCGGGTCGGCCCGCCGATCGTACGGCCGCAGGCTGTGATCTGCATCGGCCAGAACTATGCGGCTCATGCTGCAGAGTCAGGTGACAGTCCTCCCCGTGTTCCGATCATGTTCTTCAAGCATCCGAACACGGTGGTGGGGCCCTACGACAACGTGCACCTCCCTCCGAACTCCACGAAGCTCGACTGGGAGGTGGAGCTCGGGGTCGTGATCGGGCGCCGCGCGCGCTACCTCGCGACGCCGGACGACTCCTCGGCCCACATCGCGGGGTACGTGGTGAGCCACGACGTTTCGGAGCGCACCTGGCAGGTCGAAGACTCCGGGGGGCAGTGGTCCAAGGGCAAAGTCGCGGAGACCTTCAACCCGCTCGGCCCGGAGCTGGTGACCGCGCAGGACCTCTCGAACCCGCAGAACCTCCGGCTGTGGTCGACGGTCAACGGCGAGCCGCGTCAAGACTCCACGACGGCTGACATGGTGTTCACGATCGACTTCCTCGTGTGGCACCTCTCGCAGTACATGGTGCTGGAGCCTGGCGATGTCATCAACACCGGGACCCCTCAGGGTGTCGGCATCTCGGGCCGATTCCCGTACCTGTCGGTGGGGGACGTGGTCGAGCTCGGTATCGAGGGCCTCGGGGTGCAACGCCAGGTGGTCGTGGCCGCACCCTGAGTGGCCGCGTGAATGCTCACAGGCGCCCGGCGGCCTTGTACGCGAGGTAGCGGTCGGCGAGGGCCGGCGGCAGGTCGAGCGGGGCGGCCGCGACGACGTCGCCACCGAGTCGGCGGACGGCGGCTCCGACGCGTTCGGCATCGAGCAACGCCCGTTCGGCGGCCGCGGCGCGGTACACGGATGCCCGATCCGAGCGGTCCGCGGCCGCGTCGAGCAGCGCGGGGTCGGTCACGGAGGCGACGACGACGAGGTGCTTCGCGGTCAGCTGGGGCAGCATGGCGAGCAGTGCGCGGGTCGCGCCGGGCGACTCGAGCGGCGTGGCGAGCACGACGAGTGCGCGTTGCGAGGTCATCGATCGCACGAGCGACGGTACAGCCGACCAGTCGGTCTCGAGCAGCTCGGGGTCGATGGGCGCCATCGTCTCGACGAGCCTGGTCAGCAGTTCGGCGCCTCGCGCCCCTTGGACGCGGCCGCGCACGCGGCGGTCGAATACGGCGACGTCGACCCGGTCGCCAGCGCGGTCGGCGAGGGCGCTGAGCAGCAGTGCCGACTCGAAGGCTGTGTCGATGCGGGTCTCGTCGGCAATGCGCGCGGCGGAGGTGCGCCCCGAGTCGACGATCATGACGACGTGCCGGTCGCGCTCGGGGCGCCATGTGCGCACCATGAGGGTCTGGGCGGGCCCGCCGCTCGGCCCGGGGCCGCCCGAGCGCCGTGCTGTCGCGCGCCAGTCGATGGAGCGCACGTCGTCGCCCCGCACGTACTCGCGCAGCGAGTCGAACTCGGTGCCCTGGCCGCGCACCATGACCACGGTGCGTCCGTCGAGCTCGCGCAGCTTCGCGAGCCGCGAGGGCAGGTGCTTGCGGGAGGCGAATTCGGGCAGCACGGTGATGGTGCCCGGCACGCGGATGCTCGCCTGGCGCCCGGCGAGGCGCAACGGGCCGAGTGCACGGATCGTGGCGAGATCGGCACGACGCTCTCCGCGACGCCAGGGCGTGAGAGTCGTGATGACCGCGCGCCGCTCGCCGGGCGGGACGCGCAGGGGCTGCCGTCGCGGTCGCGCCCCGGCGGAGGGCTCCCACGCGTCGCGGATGATGCCGCGTAGCGTGCGCCGACCGGGGTTCGAGACGAGCAGGGTGGCGCTGGCGCTCTCGGTGAGGCGCACGCTGCCTGGGGAATCCCGCTCCAGGCGGGCCGCGCGAGGCGAAGCGGCCAGCGCGAGGTCGAGCGCCGCGAGCACCACGCAGGCAAGCAACCAGAGCCCGACCGCGCCGACCGCGCCGAGTGGAGTGTCGACGAGCACCACGACGGGCACGACGCCGGCGGCGACGAGCAGGACGAACCAGCCGGTGACGGCCATGGCTACAGCGGCACCTGCACCTGCTGCACGATCGAGCGCAGGATCGTGTCGGCAGAGACCCCTTCGAGCTCGGCTTCGGGCCGCAGGGCGATGCGGTGCCGCCACACGGGAAGCAGCATGGCCTGCACGTGGTCCGGCGTGATCGCCTCGGCCTCCTGCAACCAGGCCCAGGCCTTCGCCGCGGCGAGGAGCGCGGTGGTGCCGCGCGGGCTCACGCCGAGCTTTACCGAGGGGCTCTGGCGTGTGGCGCGCGCGAGGTCGACGATGTAGCCGAGAAGCTCGGCGGAGGAGCGAACCTCGGCGACGGAGGCGCGCGCCGCGGTGATGGCGTCGGCGTCGACGACTCCGGTGACGCCCGCGGCGGCGAGGTCGCGCGGGTTGAAGCCGTCGGCGTGGCGCTGCATGACCTCCACTTCGGCGTCACGGGCAGGCAGGTCGAGCACGAGCTTGAGCAGGAACCGGTCGAGTTGCGCCTCAGGCAGCGTGTAGGTGCCTTCGTACTCGACGGGATTCTGGGTGGCGGCCACGAGGAAGGGATGCGGCAGCTGGTGGGTTTCGCCGTCGACGGTGACCTGCCGTTCCTCCATCGCTTCGAGGAGGGCTGACTGCGTCTTGGGGGGCGTGCGGTTGATCTCGTCGGCGAGCAGGATGTTGGTGAACACGGGCCCTGGGCGAAACTCGAAGTCGCCCGCCTTCGCGTCGTAGACGACCGACCCGGTGACGTCTCCGGGCATGAGGTCGGGGGTGAATTGCACGCGTGTGGTGCGGAGATCGAGAGCCGCACTGAGCGAGCGCACGAGAAGCGTCTTGGCGACTCCGGGTACGCCCTCGAGCAGCACGTGGCCGCCGGTGAGCAGGGCGACGATGAGGCCGCTCACGGCGCCGTCCTGCCCGACGACGGCCTTGCCGACTTCGGTGCGCACCTGTGCGAAGCGACTGCGGAGGTCGGATGTGCGGCGGGGGTCTGCGGTCATGGGTCCATTCTTCCGGTCGTCGGCTGGGTTCGGGACGGGTCGGCGGTGGGGTCGGGCGCGTCTGCCGACTCGTCGAGGCCGACGCGCTGCTGGACGTCGCGCTCCAGCTCGAGAAGCTGGTCGCTGAGGGCGACGAGCGCACGGTCGCTGTCGGGCTCGCGGTCGACGAGCAGGCGGCGCAGGGCATCCGGGGCACGGCCGGTAATGGCGGCGACGGCGTTCACGATGTCGTCGACACCGGAGGCACGCCCGAGGGCGAGCCCTTCGGCGAGGCGGCGCAGGGTGCCGACGCGTAGCGCGTCGAGTGCTCGCAGTCGGGCGCCGTCGCGCGCGTAGAGGCGCGCGCGGCCCTCCATCGTCTCGGTCGTGCGCACGGTGACGGGCAGCTGCTCGACGACGACGGGGCCGAGTCGGCGTCCGCGCCAGACGGCGGCGGCGAGCCCGGTGGCGAGCAGCAGCCAGGCGACGGGGTTCACCCAGCCGGGGGTGAGCTCGTCGAGGGAGGGGCTCGCTAGGTCGGCGGGGGTGGGCAGATACCAGACCAGTCTCGGATGCTCGCCCAGCAGCCCCAGCGCGAGCGCGGCATTGCCGGCCTGGGTGATCTGGTCGTTCTGCACGGCGCCGCCCGCGCCGAGCACGGTCACCGCACCATCCGTCGCGCCGGTGCCGTACTGCACGAGTGCGGCACCGGCGTCGCTCGTGAAGCACTCGAGCCCCGCCGTGCTCGTGTAGCCGACGCCAGAGGCGTCCACGGCGCCGGCGCGCTGCGCGAGCGGCAGGTCGCAGTCGGCCTCGGCGCGCTCGTCGAGCTGGTCGCCGGGTATCGCATCGAGCCCGAGCGCGTCGAGGCCGAACAGCGGGGGCTCGAGCAGCACGAGGTGCTCGGCGAGCCCGGCGAGCTCGCCCCAGCGGTCGGCGTCGAGCAGCAGACGCGGGTCGCCGACGGCGAGAGTGGCTGGGCTGTCGCCTGCGAGCGCGCGTCGTGCATCGGCGAGGGTACCGACCGCGGTGACGTCGATGCCTTCAGCGCGCAGTACCTCCAGTACGGCGCGCGAGCCAACGGGGGCGGCCTCGTCGGCGCCCCAGCGGGCGAGCTCGCGGCCTGAGCCGTTCAGCACGACCATGAGGATGCCGAAGCTCAGAAGCCCGGCGATGGCGACACCCCAGTAGAGGGAGCGTCGCACGACGCGCCGGACCGTGGGGGTGGTGACGACGGTGGCGAGCGAATCGGGGAGGGAGGCCGCGGTGGAGGGGGCGGTGAGGCTCATCGGGGCACCGCCCCCGGGTCGACGGTGCCGCCGCCCGCGCTTCCGCTCGTGTTCGCGGTTGCCCGGGCCAGCGGCGCTGGGCTGCGCTCGAGCCGCTCGTCGAGGTCGCGCACGTGGGCGTAGCCGGCGGCGTCGCCCTCCTGACCGAGGTACCGCACATCGTCGAAACGATCCGCGGCGGTCTCGAGCAGAGTACGCAGCTCGGGATAGCGGGCCGCGGCGGCGCGGGCAAAGCCGTGCCCCGTGGTGCCAGGCAACACGCTCACGATCGTGCGCTCGTCGAGGGCGCGGGCTGTCGCGCGGTAGCGCTCGGCGATGGCAGTGGCCCAGTCTCCGCCGCTCGCCGCCTTCTCGGCGTCTCGTCGAAGCTCTCGAGCCGTACGCCGGTCGGTCTCGCCGAACAGCTCGACGGCGACGGTGCTGCGGCGGCGCCAGCGGGGCAGACCGTAGAGCAGGATCGCGATGAGGATGCCCGCTGCGAGCAGCACGGCGATGACGACCAGCGCGAGCGCGGGCGGGCCGCCACCGCCGACAAGCTGCCACGAGCCGAACCAGTCGAGCACCGCCTGCGAGAGCAGGTCGAACCACGTGGGCTGCGTCTCGGCGTAGGCGGGGTCGCTCAGCTCCTCGAGCAGCAGGTCGCGGGCATCCGGTGCATCGGGCTCCAGGGGCGCGCGTCCCCGTGGCACGCGCGCGTGGGCGAGGAGCCGCGTCACGTGCCGTGAGGCTGTTCGCGCTGCGTGTCCGTCTCGTACGGATCGTGGGGGTTGAGGCCGGCCGCGCGCTCTTCGACGACGCGCTGAAGGTCGAGGTCGAGGCCTTCCTTGCGCATGCGGATGTCGATGTAGAGCAGCGCGGTGGCGCTCGACAGCAGCACAGCACCGATCGCGCCGATGACGACGGTGACGGCAATGAGGAGCACGTTCGAGCCGATGATGAGCGCGATGCTGCCCGTGGGGTCACCGGCCGGGTTGACCAGCACGCCGCCGAACCCGGCGGCGAGCTGGAAGGGGAAGGAGACGACGCCCGAGGCGATCTGCACCATGACGGTGACGAGCAGCAGAATGCCGAGGGTGCGCCAGAAGTGGCCGACGACGAGGGTCCACCCGCGGCTGATCGCCGCGCCGAGGGGGAGACGCTCGAGCATAATCGCGGTGGGGACGAACGCCAGCTTGATCCACAGCCACGCCGCGAGAACGACGAAACCGAGCCCCCCGAAGATGCCGAGGCCCACGGCGAGGAAGGGGCCGGCAGGGCCTGCCCCGACAGCCATGCCGGCGATGAGCAGCACGAGCACGGTGAGGGCGATGACGAGCGCGAGGGAGAGCAGCGCCGTCCAGCCGATGAGCGCCCACCAGCGCCCCCGCCCGCGGGCGAGGAGGGCGCGCAGGCTGAGCTTCTCGCCAAGGGTGCCCCTCGACACCTCGAGCACGATGACGCCTTGCAGAACGGCTTGGGCGACGAGGGAGACGGCGACGGCGATGATGCCGCTCACGATGATGAGCCCGATCGTGCCGGCGCTAACCGCTTCGAGGTCGTCGGCGGAAGCCCGCAGTTCTCGGTCAACGGCCCAGAAGCTCACCGCGAAGCTCAGGCCGAAGGTGACGATGACGACGAGGGCGTTGATCAGCAGGGCCGCGCCGAACGTGGGGCGCGGGTTGCGGCGCAGCACCTGAAAGGTGCCCCCGAGGATGGTGCCGAAGTCCAACGGTCGCAACGGGATGAGCCCCGGCTTGGGCGGGGGGGTCCACCCGGCGGCGGGCTGACCAGGGGTCGGTGCGTAGCCGCCGGGCGACACGCCCGAAGCGCCGCCGCCGTCAGCGCCGTTGTTGCCGTCGGGTTGCCAGCCCGGGGACTGCCAGGGAGAGTCGTTGGTCACCGTGTCGTCCTTCGCGCCGCGCTCTGTCTGCGTATCGAACGTATGGTGTCACACTCGTCTAGGCTGGAGCGACTAAAGGTCGAATCTTGCCGGTGACGGTGCCGACAGAGCGGAGGCTTGATGACCGCGCGCATCCTCGTCGTCGACGATGACACGGCCCTGGCCGAGATGATCGGCATCGTTCTGGGGGCCGAAGGCTTCGAGACGCACTTCTCGTACGACGGGGAGGCGGCTCTCGACGCCTTTGCCGAGCTGAAGCCCGATCTGGTGCTGCTCGACCTCATGCTGCCGGGTCTCGACGGCATCGCTGTGTGCGCCCGCATCCGCGAAACGAGCGGTACGCCGATCATCATGCTGACCGCGAAAAGCGATGCCTCTGACATCGTCGACGGGTTGGAGAGCGGGGCCGACGACTACGTGGTCAAGCCGTTCAATCCGAAGGAGCTCGTGGCGCGCATCCGCACCCGCCTGCGCCCGACGCCCGACAGCTCGGTGGAGACGCTGCGCATCGGCGACCTGCTCATCAACGTCACGGGTCACGAGGTGACGCGCGAGGCCCAGCAGATCTCGCTCACCCCCCTCGAGTTCGACCTGCTGCTCGCCCTCGCCCTCAAGCCGAACCAGGTTTTCACGCGCGAGATGCTGCTCGAGCAGGTCTGGGGCTACCACTACAAGGCCGATACGCGCCTCGTCAACGTGCACGTGCAACGGCTGCGCGCGAAGGTCGAGCTCGACCCTGACAACCCGGCGATCGTCATGACGGTGCGCGGTGTGGGCTATCGGGCCGGGGCGACGACCTCGCCGTGACCCGAGTGATGCCCGCGCCGGTGCCGTACGGCTGGCGCAGCACGGTCGGCCGGCTGCGGCGCCTGTGGCGCACCTCGCTGCAACTGCGCACGGTCGCCATCACGGTGCTCTTCACGGCAGCGGGCGTCACCCTGATCAGCGGCTACATGTCCCTCAGCATCGCGACGAACCTCTACGAGGCACGCAAGCAGCAGGTGCTCGCCGAGGCCCGGCAGGCCACGGCGAGCGCGCAGCAGCTCTTCGACAGCTCGGTGACGCAGACGGGCACGATCGACGTGGAAGCGGCCAACCAGGCGGCGCAGCTGGCGATCAGCAACGTCACCGCGAGCCCCGGAGGCAGCCAGCTCGCGATTCTGCGTACCCCAGGCCAGGTGACGCAGCAGACGATGACGGCGCGGTTCAGCACGGGGCTGGACCTCAGCGTCATCTCGGATGAGCTGCGCGACCAGGTCGCCGACGACGACGGGGTGCTGTACTCGCAGGCGGTGTCGATTCCCCAGGAGGAGCGCATGGACCCCGGCATCGTCGTGGGCAGCGCCCTCGAGGTGCCGACGGCAGGGCAGTACGAGCTCTACCTCGTCTACAACGTGCGGGACGTGCAGGAGACCCTCGACTTCGTGCAGCAGACGCTGGTGATCGGCTCGCTGCTGCTGATCGGCACGATCGGCCTCGTCACCTACTTCGTCGTGCGTCTCGCGATCGGCCCGGTGCGCCTCGCGGCCGAGACCGCCGAGCGTCTCGCCGACGGGCAGCTCGATCAGCGCATCCCCGAGCGGGGGGAGGACGTCATCGCGACCCTCGCGCGCTCCTTCAACCGCATGGCCGACAGTCTGCAGCGGCAGATCACGCAGCTCGCCGACCTCTCGCGCGTGCAGCAGCGGTTCGTGAGCGACGTGAGCCACGAGCTGCGCACCCCGCTCACGACGATCCGTCTCGCGGGCGACGTGCTGTACGACCAGCGCGACCAGTTCACCCCGACGACGGCGCGCACCGCTGAGCTGCTGCACACGCAGGTGGACCGTTTTGAGGTGATGCTCGCCGACCTTCTCGAGATGAGCCGCTACGACGCCGGCGCGGTGGAGCTCGACGTCGAGCCGACGAACCTCGTGCGGCTCGTCGAGGAATCGCTCGAGAGCATCGGCCCGCTCGCCGACGAGCGCAGCAGCGAGCTTCGGCTGGTCGCCCCCGGCGGCTACTTCGAAGCCGATGTGGATGCCCGGCGCGTGCGGCGCATCCTGCAGAACCTGCTCGGCAACGCTGTGGACCACGGCGAGGGCAAGCCGATCGTCGTGCACGTCGACTCAGACTCGGACGCCGTGGCGATCGCCGTGCGCGACTACGGCCTCGGCATGGACGAGATGCAGCTCGAGCGCGTCTTCGACCGGTTCTGGCGCGCCGACCCCTCCCGGCAGCGCACGACGGGCGGCACGGGTCTCGGGCTCGCGATCGCGACGGAGGACGCTCACGTGCACGGCGGGCAGCTCGATGTCTGGTCACGGCCAGGAGAGGGCACGTGCTTCCGGCTCACCCTGCCCCGTCGTCGCGGCGAGGCCATCGGCCGCTCCCCGATCGACCTGCCGCCGGCTGAGCCGCTCGACGACGCGCTGCGGCCCGACGACGCGCCTCTGCCGCACGACGCGCCGGGCGAGCGCGCAGCAGGGGAGGGGCAGCGATGAGCGCGACGCGCACACGGGGGCGGAGCATCCGTCGGCGCGCGCTCGCTCTCCTCGCCCTGCCGGCGATCTTGCTCGCGGGCTGCGTCTCGGTGCCCTTCGAGAGCGGGGTCGAGGCGGGTGGCCCGATCGACACGGGGGTCGACGCGAACTTCGACTTTCTGCCGTCAGGGCCGAGCGAGGGTGCGAGCCAGGAGGAGATCCTCTCCGGTTTCCTCACGGCGACGACGGCCTCGCAGGACAACTACCGCATCGCCCGCTCCTACCTCGCTGACGACACCGCCGAGACCTGGAACCCCTACGCCGGCACGCTCGTGCGCGCGCGCGAGGGCACCGTCGTGCGGGTCGACGACACGACCCTGAGCTACACCGTGCCGGTGACGGCATCGGTCGACTCGGTCGGCCGCTACACGTCGAGCGAGTCAGCGACGGCGCAGAGCCTGCCGCCGTTCGGCTTCGTGCAGGTGGAGGGGGAGTGGCGCATCGCCGAGCTCGGCGACGGCATCCTGATCTCGCAGCAGGCGTTCCCCAACGCGTTCAGCCAGCACACGCTCTACTACTACGACCTCGCGTTCCGCAATCTCGTGCCCGACCTTCGATGGTTCCCCGCGCGGGCCGAGGTGCCTACCAGGATCGTACGCGCGCTGCTCGAGTCGCCGACGAGCTGGCTGCAGGACGCGACCGTGTCGGCGGTGCCGGAAGGCACTCAGCTCGCAGCGGCGCCCGTAGAGGTTGTCGACGGCGTCGCGCGCGTCGACCTCACGAACGAAGTGCTCGGGCTGAGCGACGACGCCCGGCAGCTGCTGCGGCTGCAGCTGGCGGCGAGCCTCAGAGCGGTAAGCGGCGTCGCCGGCGTGCAGGTGACCGTCGATCAGAACGTCCTCGCGATTCCCGACTTCACCGCGGGCGCTCCGGAGGTCGTACCGCAGGTCGACGCTCGAACTCTCGCCCTCACGGAGGACGGCTTCGGCTTCGTCACGGGCGCCGGCGAGGTGGAGGCGCTTGGCTCGCTCGCCGACTCGGTCGAGCAGCGCGAGGCGACGCGGCTCGTTCTGGGCCCTTCGCGCACGATCGCCGCGCTCCTCGGGCCAGAGGGCGTGTGGCTCGCTCGCACGAGCAGCGCTCCCGACCTCCTGCTGGATGCGCGGCCAGGGCTCGTCGGGCCCGGCATCGACGGCTATCAGTTCGTATGGTCGGTTGCCGCGGACGGCGCGGGCGGCGTGCTCGCGTTCGAGCTCGATGGCACTCCTCGCGAGGTCGACGCCGCGCTGCCCGACGATCAGCGCATCGTGAGCATGCAGATCTCGCGGGACGATACGCGCGCACTGCTGCTGCTCGATGGCGCGACCGGGCCGCGGCTCGTGGTCGCCTCGATCGTGCGGGATGAGGCGACGGGGGTTCCGGTGCGGCTCGGCGAGCTTCGCGAGCTGCCTATCTCGGGCGACGGCGCGATCGATGCCACGTGGGTCGACGAAGTGCGGGTCGCGAGCGTGTCGGTGACGGAAGACGGCACCGTCGTGGAGCTGCACGAGGTGGGGGGACGCTCGCGCTCGCTGGGGCTGCCCCCGGGAGCGGTGCAGATCGTCGGCGGCAACAGCGGCGTGGAGGGAATCCGCGTGCTCGGGCAGAACGGCGCCATCTTCGAACCGCGCGGCAGCGGCTGGCAGAGCACCGGTGTGCGCGCTTCCTTCCTGGCGACGCAGCAGTAGGGGCTCTCCACCGCTCCCGGCCAGGCGCACCACCGTAGCGCCCGCGCCGTCAGGCTCGTCGCATGGATGCGCTGGTGAGGGCGGCGGCCGGAGCGACCGCAGCGGCCTGGGCGCTCATCGCCCCGGTCGAATGCGCGGGATGCTCCGCCCCCGATGTCGTGCTGTGCCCGGCGTGCGCTGGCGACCTGAGGCCGCGGCCGCGGGCTGCAACCCTCGACGGGCCGGTCGGAGCCGTGCCGCTCGTCTCGCCCCTGCTCTACGAGGGCGTGGCGCGCCGGGTCATCCTCGCGCTCAAGGAAGGCGATCGCACCGAGCTCGCCGGTGCTCTGCGGCCAGCAGTGCTCGCCGCCGTCGAGAGTGCGTGCGCGGGAGTCACCCCGGGCGCGCCGCCGCTGCTCGTCCCCGTGCCCGGTGGCGCGTCCGGTGCGGCTCGGCGCGGGTACCATCCGGCCGAGCTTCTCGCGCGTCGCGCCGGGCTGCCGGTCACGCGCGTTCTGCGCCCGGCGAGGGGCCGCGCGCGAGCGCAGAAGCGGCTCACTCTCGCGCACCGGCGCGAGATCGACCCCTCGCGCTGGAGCGTGAGCCCGCGGGTGCGGGGCGCGCGGGTGGTTCTGCTCGATGACGTCGTGACGAGCGGCTCCACGCTGCGCGCGGCGGTTGACGCGCTCAGCACGGCGGGAGCCGAGGTCGTGGCATGCGCGGCGATCGCGGCGACACCCCGCCGGGTGGGCGAGTCGAGCATCCTCTGGAGAATCTCCGATGACCCTCTCGGCGGAATCGATGACAACCGCGAAGCGGGGGACTAGCGTGAGGTCATGGAAGGCGCGACAACCGCCTGACCCCGGGCGGCGCGCACCGACTCGAGGGAGGTCGACGTGGATATCACCATCACCGGACGCAATATGGGAATCACGGACCGGTTCCGCGACTACGCCACCGAGAAGGCCGAGAAGGTCGAGCACCTCGCCGATCGCGCGCAGGTTCTCGAGATCAAGGTGTCGCGGCATCATGACAAGGCCGGTCGTGGCGGTCACGTCGGCGATGACCGTGTCGAGATGACGCTCATCGGCCCCGGCCCCGTCGTGCGCGCCGAAGCTTCCGGCAGTGACAAGTACGTCGCCTTCGACATCGTCATCGACAAGCTCATGGAGCGTCTGCGTCGCGCGAAGGACAAGAAGAAGGTGCATCGCGGCAAGCACCGCCCGGTGTCGCTGCGGGAGGCGACGGCCGACGGCTTCAGCGTCGTCGACATCACGCCCGCTGACCCCGAGATGATCGAGAAGGTCGCCACGGGCGCGATCCCGACGGCGGGGGAGGCTGCGGCCGAAGGTGACGAGGCGTACAGCCCCGTCGTGATCCGTACGAAGGTCTTCCCCTCCACGTCGATGACGGTCGACGAGGCCGTGGACCACATGGAGCTGGTCGGGCACGACTTCTTCCTCTTCATCGATGCCGAGACCGACCGGCCGAGCGTCGTCTACCGTCGCACCGGCTGGAACTACGGCGTCATCGGCCTGGAGACCGAGCCCGCTGCCGAGACGCCCGCGAAGGCGCGCCGACGGGGCTGAGTGGGATGCGCCCGGTGTCAGCGCTCGCGCTCGCACCGGGCGGCGACCAACGCTTGCTAGCATGGGCGCGCCGCGCTCGCGCGGGCCTGCGGCGTGTTCGCGGTGCCCCCACCCAGGCGCATACGCGGCCCGACGACGGGGAGTGACCAAGTGGCGAATGTTCTCGAGCGTGTTCTGCGGGTCGGCGAGGGCCGCCTCCTGCGCCGACTGAAGTCGTACGCCGACGCGATCAACCAGCTCGAGGACGACTTCAGCGACCTCACCGACGACGAGCTCATGAACGAGACCGCCGAGCTGCGGGAGCGCTACAGCAACGGCGAATCGCTCGACGACCTCCTGCCCGAGGCTTTCGCGGCCGTGCGCGAGGCCTCCAAGCGCACTCTGGGCTTGCGGCATTTCGACGTGCAGCTCATGGGCGGCGCGGCGTTGCACCTCGGCAACATCGCCGAGATGAAGACCGGCGAGGGCAAGACCCTCGTGGCGACCCTCGCGGCCTACCTCAATGCGATCGCCTCGCGCGGTGTGCACGTCATCACCGTCAACGACTACCTCGCGAGCTACCAGAGCGAGCTCATGGGGCGCATCTACCGTGCTCTCGGCATGACGACCGGCTGCATCCTCTCTGGCCAGACCCCGCCCGTGCGCCGCGAGCAGTACGCGTGCGACATCACCTACGGCACGAACAACGAGTTCGGCTTTGACTATCTGCGCGACAACATGGCCGGTCAGGTGGCTGACATGGTTCAGCGCGGCCACTACTTCGCGATCGTCGACGAGGTCGACTCGATCCTCATAGACGAGGCGCGCACGCCGCTCATCATCTCGGGCCCCGCGAGCGGGGAGGCGAACCGCTGGTATGCGGAGTTCGCGCGCATCTCGCAGCGTCTCATCGCCGGCACCGATTTCGAGGTGGACGAGAAGAAGCGCACCGTGGGCGTGCTCGAACCGGGCATCGAGAAGGTCGAGGACTACCTCGGCATCGACAACCTCTACGAGTCGGCGAACACCCCCCTCATCTCGTTCCTCAACAACGCCATCAAGGCGCAGGCGCTCTTCAAGCGCGACAAAGACTACGTCGTGATGAACGGCGAGGTGCTCATCGTCGATGAGCACACGGGCCGCATCCTCGCCGGTCGCCGCTACAACGAAGGCATCCACCAGGCGATCGAGGCGAAGGAGGGGGTGACGATCAAGGCGGAGAACCAGACGCTCGCGACCGTCACTCTGCAGAACTACTTCCGCCTCTACTCGAAGCTCTCGGGCATGACGGGTACGGCTGAGACCGAGGCCGCCGAGTTCATGAGCACCTACAAGCTCGGCGTCGTCGCGATTCCGACCAACAAGCCGATGAAGCGCATCGACCAGCCCGACCTTGTCTACAAGAACGAGCAGTCGAAGTTCGAGCAGGTCGCGGCCGACATTCAGGAACGCCACGACAAGGGCCAGCCGGTGCTCGTGGGCACGACGAGCGTGGAGAAGAGCGAGCTGCTCTCGCGCCTGCTCGCGAAGCGGGGTGTGAAGCACGAGGTGCTGAACGCGAAGAACCACTCGCGCGAGGCGGCGATCATCGCGCAGGCGGGCCGGGTCGGCTCGGTGACGGTCGCGACGAACATGGCCGGTCGCGGCACCGACATCATGCTCGGCGGCAACGCCGAGTTCCTCGCGGTCAGTGAGATGAACAACCGCGGGCTGTCGCCGATCGACACGCCTGAGGAGTACGAGGCCGAGTGGGACGCGGTGTTCGAGCGCGTGCAGGCGCAGGTCGCCGAGGAGGCTGCGAAGGTCGTCGAGGTCGGCGGTCTGTACGTGCTCGGTACCGAGCGCCACGAGTCGCGCCGCATCGACAACCAGTTGCGCGGCCGCTCGGGCCGCCAGGGCGACCCCGGCGAGAGCCGCTTCTACCTGTCGTTGCAGGACGACCTCATGCGTCTGTTCAATGCGGGTGCCGCGGAGGCGCTCATGGGCCGTTCGAACGTGCCTGACGACCTCGCCATTGAGTCGAAGGTGGTGAGCCGAGCGATCCGCTCGGCGCAGTCGCAGGTCGAGTCGCGCAATGCCGAGATTCGCAAGAACGTGCTCAAGTACGACGACGTGTTGAACCGTCAGCGCGAGGCCATCTACACCGACCGCCGGCGCATCCTCGAAGGGGACGACCTGCAGGATCGCGTGCAGGTGTTCCTGGAGCAGACGATCACGGAGATCGTGGAGACGCACACGGCCGTCGGCCACTCCGACGACTGGGACTTCGACCAGCTGTGGACGGAACTGAAGACGCTGTACCCGATCACGCTGACGATCGACGAGGTCATCAGCGAGGCGGGGGCGAAGCTCACGAGCGGCTTCCTTATTCGTGAGCTGGTGTCGGATGCCCGGCTCGCGTACGAGCGCCGCGAAGAGTCTCTCGGCCGCTCGGCGACGCGCGAGCTCGAGCGCCGCGTTGTGCTCAGCGTGATCGATCGTCGCTGGCGCGACCACCTGTATGAGATGGACTACTTGAAGGACGGCATCGGGTTGCGCGCGATGGCGCAGCGCGACCCGCTCGTGGAGTACCAGCGCGAGGGCTTCGCGCTCTTCCAGAGCATGATGAGCCAGATCCGCGAGGACGCGATCGGGTTCCTGTTCAACCTCGAGGTCGAGGTGACGGGCAGCTCCGGCACGGCGCAGGTGACGGCGAAGGGGCTCAACGCCCCGCAGACGCCGCAGAACCTCAGCTACACGGCGCCGAGCGCCGACGGCGAGGTGGAGGTGCGCAACCAGCGCGGGCAGATCCAAAACGCCCCCGCCGAGGTGGCGCGCGGTCAGCAGGTGAGCCCGACGTTCGCCGGTGCGCAGGCGGGCGCTGCGGCACCCGCGCCCTCGCGCTCCGGCGGCACGGCACGGCGCCCTGCGGCGCAGGGTGGACAGTCTCAGGGCGGCCAGGCCCAGCAGGTCGGCGCGACGGGTGCGTTCGGCCAGCAGCGCAAGCCTGCCGCGGGCGGTCCTGCGCCGGCCAACCGGGCACAGCGGCGCGCGCAGGAGAAGCGCAAGAAGCGCTAGAGCACGTGGATGGCGCTCGCGCGCCAGCGACGATCGAGCCCCTCGAGCCTGATCGCCACAGCGCGGCATCGCGCGCGGTTCATCACGATGACGACGGCTTCGACGACTCCGTCCCGCGGCTCGCAGATGCGCACGCCCCCGAGACTGAACGAGGGCCGGCGGGTCGGCGCTCGACGTGCCGCACGGGCGCGAGCGCTGATGATGGAGCGGGTGAGAAGGGTGCGGTACACGTCATCGGTCACCCATCGTGCGATCTGCTCGAGCTCGCGTGCGCCCGCGAGAATCTCTATGACGCAGCGCGTGAGGTTCTCCACCAGCGGCCGGGGGTCGGGCAGCTCGCTCGACGCTGTCGGCTGGTAGTCGAAGAACTCCTCCTGAGCGATGCGGGCGGCCGCAGAGCGACCTCGGGGGGCGTGCGCGTGCAGCGGAAGGGCGGTGGACACCGTCGGCTCCTCTCCCGGTGAGGGGTCGGGTCAGCACGCGAGGGAGCGCTCGTGAGCAGACCGGTCTATGCACCCCTGATCGGGGTAGCCCTACCCAATCAGAACTTATTCTCAATTGTCCAGGCCCGCGCAGCAACTGTGGAAAACCCATGACCGAGCGTCGGGGCCGATCGCTACCGTCACCGCATGCGCTGGGACCACCTCTTTGACGATCTTGCTGGGCAACTCGAACATGAGCTCCACGCAGAAGAGGTCGATCTGCAGCAGGAGGAGGAACGCCTGCGACTGGGTCGGCTCGAGCTGCGCGATCGGCTGGCGGTCGTCCTGCGCGAGCGCGAGCCTGAGCGTCGCATCCTCACGGTGCGCACCCAGAACGGTGAGCTCCACCGCGTGCGCTTGCGTTCGCTCGGCCGCGATTGGCTTGCGGGTGACCTCACCGACAGCACCGCGACCCAGGCCGTCATTCCCCTGCGGGCTGTCGAGTCGCTCGCGCTCGACACCGATCAGGCTCAGCGCACGCTCACGCCCGCCCCGGCGCGCGACGACCTCTCGGCTCGGCTGGGGCTCAGCTTCTTGTTGCGAGATCTGTGCCGGCGTCGCGTCACGCTCACCGTGCGCACCGCGGTCGGCGATCTGCACGGCACCATCGATCGCGTCGGACGCGACCACCTCGACCTGGCCGTGCACGACCGAGACGCGCCGCGTCGTGCCATCGCGGTGACCCAGGTGAGGATCGTACGGCTGGATCAGGTGCTGCTCGTGCGCCTCTGACCGGCCCGCCTCTGCTCCGGGAAGAGTTCGGCGACGTCGGCGAATTCCGCCTCGTTCCACAGGGCGAGACGCTTGGTCTCGTCGTACTTGTCAGCGATGAAAGCCTCGAGCACGCTCGACTCGACCCGCCATTGACCGACGGAGCCGAGACGAATCGCCGGTAGCTCCCCCGAGCGCACGAGCGCGAGCACCTCCGCGGCGGACAGGCTCAAGATCTCCGCCACATCGGCGAGGGTCACGAACCGTCCGATCGGGTTCAGCGGGTCATCGGGCATGAGTCGATTATCGTCGTCGACCCGCGCGAGCGGTACGGCGTGTGGATAACTGCGAGCCGCAGACTCCGGCTCTCGTCAGGATCAGTGCCGACGACCGCGTGCCCAGCACCCCGAAGGAGGCCCTCGCATGGCAGCACAGACTGCGAGAGACCAGCCGGCGCCCCGACCCCGGCGCTACCGTGACCCTCGACTGCTCATCGGCCTCGTGCTCGTCGTCGTCTCGGTGCTCGGTGTCGTGGGGGTCGTCGCGGCCGTCGACGACGGTGTCGAGGTGTACGCGGCACCGCGTCTCCTCATGGTGGGCGAGCGCATCGTCGCGCAGGACCTCGAACTGCGGCGCGTCTCGCTCGGCCCCGACAGCAGCGCCTATCTGCGCGATGGGCAGCTGCCGGAGGGTGGCGTCATCGTGAGCCGCAGCGTCGGCGCGGGCGAGCTCGTGCCGCTCGCCGCGGTCGGTGACGCGCGCGGAGCATCCTCGACCACCATCGTCGTCGCCCTGGCGACCGATCTGGGCGGCACCGTGCGCGCCGGCGACATTCTCGATCTCTGGTCGGCGCCTGCCCTCGACGCGGGCCGCTACGGGGCGCCCACCGTTCTCGCATCCGGCGCGCAGCTCGTGCGAACGGTTGCCCCCGACGGCATCGTCGCCGGCGGCGAGGCCGCTCGGGTCGAACTGTTGGTGCCTCGGCGCGACATTGCACGAATCCTGCACGCGGTCGCCAACGGTGATGCACTCTCGGCGCTCCCGGTGTCTCTCGCGGTGGGGCCCTGACATGCGCATCGCCCTGGCCGCACCCGGCCTCGACGCCGACGCCCTCGAGCTCGCCCTGCTGCGGGCCGGGCACCGGGTGGTCTGGCGGGCGTTCGACGCTGATGGGATCATCGGCCAGTTGGCCGACGTCGCACCCGACGTCCTCCTCCTCGCCGACCATGTCGATGTGGCGACGACCGCCGTCGTCGGGGCCTGCGACATGCTGGGCGTGCGCAGCGTACTCGTCACGACGGGCTCGCCACTCAGCTCAGCGGCCCGCCGCCTGGGCGTGCACGAGCAGCTCACTGCTCGACCGGGCGCGCCGATCGACCTGGCCGCCCTCGACGCGGGGCCACTCGGCGCCACGAGCGTGGCGCCGGTCGAGGATGAAGGTGCGCTCGCGCCTGACCCGCGTGCCGACGAACTCGTGCTCGACGATGAGCCCCCGAGCGCGCCACAGAGAGTGCGGCGGTCGACGCGATCACGCCCACGGTTTGACGGGGGTAACGGGCGCGCACCACGTGGCGGCGCACTCACCCGGAAGGCGCTCGACCCGGCTTCCATCGCGCCCCGCATCGTCGCCGTGTGGGGGCCCGCCGGGGCCCCCGGTCGCACGACGATCGCCATCGGGCTGGCCGCGGAGCTCGCTGCCCGCGGACTGCCCGTGTGCCTCGTCGACGCCGACACCTACGGGGGTGCGATCGCTCCGTCGCTCGGGCTACTCGACGAATCGCCCGGCTTCGCAGCAGCCTGCCGCCTGGCGGGCTCGGGTGCGCTGACGGCGGATGAGCTCGATCGAGTCGCTCAACGCGTACCTCGGGGCTCAGCATTGCGCGCACCGCACGGCGAGCTGCGGGTGCTCACCGGCATCGGGCGACCCCACCGATGGCCCGAACTCTCCGCCGAGCGCGTGACGAACGTGCTCGAACAGTGCCGAGGGTGGTGCCCCATCATCATCGTCGACACCGGCTTCAACCTCGAGACAGACGAAGAGCTCAGCAGCGACCTGCTCGCACCGCGGCGTAATGCTGCGACGATCGCCGCTCTGCGCGCGGCAGACGATGTCGTCGCGGTCGGCGCGGCCGATCCGCTCGGGCTCGCCCGACTGCTCCGCATCTACCCTGACCTGCTTGACGTGGTGCACACCACGCGGGTGCGCGTCGTCGTCAACCGCGTGCGATCAAGTGTCCTCGGGCTCGATCCAGGTGGGCAGGTGCGACAGACCCTGGAACGCTTCGGCGGCGTCAACGACGCGGTGCTCATCGACGACGATCCGCACGCTGCAGACGCCGCACTGCTCACCGCCCGCAGCGTCGTCGACGCGGCACCCCGGTCGGCATTGCGCGCCGGCATCGTGCGAGTTGCAGACGCCCTCCAGCTCAGCGATCAGGCTGCGCCACCCCAGCGCCGGTTCATCGACGGTCTGGCGGCGCTCCTGCCCGGACGCAGCGGCTAGCCTGAGGGGGTGTCGACCCTCTCCGATCTCGTGCACGAGCACGCCGCCTCGAGCGAGACCGACATCGAGTGGCTGCACCTGCTCATCGCCGACGGGCAGCTCATCGCCGACCTCGCGTTCGCCGACATCGTGCTGTGGGTGCCCACCGCGGAGGGCGGCTTCGTCGCCGTCGCGCACCAGCGGCCGTCGAGCTCGGCGACCCTGTTCTACCGCGACTTCGTCGGGCAGGAGATCAGCCCCGAGTGGCGCGACCAGGTCACCGAGGCCTACAGCACGCGCAGCATCATCGACTCGAGCACGCCCGACTGGTACGAGGAGACCCCCACGCGGCTGCGCGCCATACCCGTGCTGAGCCGCGATGCGGGCGGAAAAGCGGTGAGCGAGCATCCCATCGCCGTCATGACGCGCCACACCAACCTCAGCGAAGCCCGCATGCCCAGCCGTCAGGAACTCACCTTCAACGAGTGCGCCAACGACATCTTCGCGATGATCGCCGCCGGCGACTTTCCCGACATGACCGCCCCGAGCGGGCCCCGCCGTGGAGCGCCCCGCGCCTCCGACGGCCTGTTGCGGCTCGACGTCGACGGCACCGTCACCTTCGCGAGCCCCAACGGCCTCAGCGCCTTCAACCGCATGGGATTCGCCGGCGAGCTCGAAGGCGAATCGCTCGCGCACGTCACCACGCGCCTGCTCAGCGGAAAGCTTCAGGTCGACGAATCGCTGCCGCTCGTCGTCACCGGCCGCGCGCCGTGGCGCACCGACATCGAGTCGCGAGGCGTCACCGTCTCGCTGCGCACCATCCCGCTGCGACAGCAGGGCCAGCGCATCGGCGCGATCGTGCTCGTGCGCGACGTCACCGAAGTGCGGCACCAGGAGCGCGAGCTCATCACCAAGGATGCGACGATTCGCGAGATCCACCACCGCGTGAAGAACAACCTGCAGACCGTCGCCTCCCTGCTCCGCATTCAAGCGCGCCGCACGCACAGCGACGTCGCGCGCGAGTCGCTCACGCAGGCCATGCGCCGCGTCGCCGCGATCGCCGTCGTGCACGACACCCTCTCCGAGGGGCTCAGCCAGAACGTCGACTTCGACGAGGTCTTCGCGCGCGTGCTCATGCTCATCGCCGAAGTCGCCTCCGGGCACTCGACGACCGTGCGCCCCAAGTCGACCGGCAGCTTCGGCACGCTGCCCAGCGAGTACGCCACGCCGCTGGCCCTCGCGCTCACCGAGCTCGTCACCAACGCCGTCGAGCACGGCTTCGCGGGCCGCGCCGACGGCGAGGTAGAGATCATCGCGAGCCGCACCGACGACACACTCGCCGTGAAGGTGCGCGACAACGGCGTGGGCCTCGCCGAGGGCAAGGTCGGCTCGGGCCTCGGAACGCAGATTGTGCGCACCCTCATCCAGGGCGAGCTCGGCGGCGTCATCGACTGGCACACCCTGCAGGGCGAAGGCACCGAGGTGACCATCGAGGTTCCGCTGCTCTACCTCAAGCGCCGCGCCTAACCCCCCGCCGCCTTCCCGAGCCAGATCTGGCACGAAGGGGCGCTCGGGGCGCACCGAACCGCCCTTGTGCGCCAGATCTGACGCAGTCGGCGGTTACTCGCCGGTGGTCACGAGCCAGTGCAGCACCGTGTCGCCGTAGTTCGTGCTCCGGTCGAGCTCGAGTCGTGCGGGCAACGCCGGCAGCGCCGAGCGCGCCCCTCGCTCGAGCACGACCACCGCATCCTCACTCAGTAGCGGGTCGAGCAACTCGAGTGCTCGTGCGAGCTCCGCGTCGCCGAGGTCGTACGGGGGATCGATGAAGACGAGATCCCACGGGCCGGTCGCCGAGGCGAGGAACGTCGCGACCGCCTTCGTGACGACGTGGATGCTCGGGGCCGAGCCTCCCGTCGCGTCGCGGCGCGCGTCGCCAGCGGCTTCGACCCGCGCCGCGACGAGCCGCGCGTTGCCGCTGCAGACGCGCGCGGCCGAGCTCGCGCGCTCGACGAGGACCACCTCGGCGGCTCCGCGGCTCGCGGCCTCGAGCCCCAGCGCCCCGCTGCCCGCGTACAGGTCGAGCACGCGTGCGCCCGCCACGAGGTCGCGGGCCTCCAGCGAGGAGAAGATCGCCTCGCGCACGCGGTCGCTCGTGGGGCGGGTGCCCGACTTCGGCACCTGCAGGGTGTGGGAGCCCGCGTGGCCGGCGATGATGCGCGTCACGACCCCCACGCTACCCCCGCCCCTCGCACCCACCGACCCGCGCACCCGCGCCAGATCTGACGCGAATGGGCGCTCATCGCCGCCGAGATCGCCCCGTCGCGTCAGATCTGGCACAGGGGGGAGGCGGCGGTAGCGTGGGGGCCGTGACCAACCCCCTGGATGCGCGGCTCGGCGGCGTGCTGGGCGACCGCACGGCGAAGGCGCTGACCAAGGCGTTCGGGATGCGCACCGTGGCCGATCTGCTCGCCCACTACCCGCGTCGCTACGCCCGTCGCGGTGAGCTCACCGCCCTCAGCGAGCTCACGGTCGGCGAGTCGGTCACGATCGTCGCCGACGTGCTGAGCGTGAGCGAGCGCACGATGAAGCAGCGCAAGGGCTCGATCCTCGAGGTGGCGATCGGCGACGGCAAGGGCATCCTCACCCTCACGTTCTTCAACCAGACGTGGCGCAAGGCTGAGCTCACGCCCGGCCGCCGCGGTATTTTCGCCGGCAAGGTCGGCGAGTACCGGGGGGCGCGCCAGCTCGCCCACCCCGACTACGAGCTGTTCGAGACCGGTGACGAGCGCGACCCGGGGTCGGGGGGCCGCGACGCCCAGAAGTGGGCGATGCAGCCGATTCCGATCTACCCGGCGACGAGCACGGTCGCGAGCTGGCAGATCGCGAAGACCCTCGCGATCGTGCTGGACACCCTGCCGCCGCTCGACGACCCGGTGCCGCGGCAGCTGAGAGAGGAGCGTGGGCTGCTCGATTTCGCTCAGGCGCTGCAGTGGATCCACCGGCCCGAGCAGGACAGCCAGTGGCGCCGCGCGCGCGACACCCTCCGCTTCCACGAGGCGTTCGTGCTGCAGGCGGCCCTGCTGCAGCAGCGGGCGGCCCTTCGCGCGCAGCCGGCCGCGCCCCGCGTGGCGGGTGACGAGCTGATGGGGTTCGACGCCGCCTTGCCGTGGACGCTCACCGATGATCAGCGGCTCGTCGGGGAGGAGATCGCGCGCGACCTCGCGGCGGAGGTGCCGATGAACCGCCTCGTGCAGGGCGAGGTCGGCTCGGGCAAGACCCTCGTGGCGGTGCGGGCGATGCTGACGGTCGCGGAGGGCGGCGGCCAGTCGGCGCTGCTCGCCCCGACGGAGGTGCTCGCCCATCAGCACTACCGCAGCATCGTCGACACTCTGGGCCCCGACCGTGCGGCTCGGATGCGCCCCGTGCTGCTCACCGGCCAGTTGGGCGCGGCCGAGCGCAAGCGCGCTCTGCTGAGCATCGCGAGCGGGGCATCCCGCATCGTCATCGGAACTCACGCTCTGCTGGGAGACACGGTGCAGTTCGTCGACCTGGGGCTCGTCGTGGTCGACGAGCAGCACCGCTTCGGGGTCGAGCAGCGCGAGAGCCTGCGCCGCAAGGGTGCCGTGCCGCCGCACGTTCTCGTGCTCACCGCGACGCCGATTCCTCGCACGGTCGCGATGACGGTGTTCGGCGATCTCGACATCTCGACGATCGCGACCCTGCCCGCCGGGCGCGTGCCGATCGTGAGCCACGTCGTCGCACTCGCCGAGCGACCCGAGCTGTGGCATCGGGCGTGGCAGCGGCTGGGCGAGGAGCTCGAGCAGGGCCGTCAAGGCTTCGTGGTGGTGCCGGCCATCGACCCGACGACCGTCGAGGACGATCCCGACGCGCTCGCGCCCGAGGATGACCGGCGAGTCGAGGCGGCACCGGATGCTCTGCCCCCACTGCCGGCGACGGTGGCCGAGCTGACGCCGCTGCTGCGTGCGCATCCCGCGCTCGAGGGTCGGCGCATCGAGCCGCTGCACGGCCGCATGTCGACAGAGGAGAAGAACTCCACCATGCAGGCGTTCGCACGCGGCGAGGTCGACGTGCTCGTGGCGACGACGGTCATCGAGGTCGGCGTGGATGTACCGAACGCCTCCACGATGGTCGTCGTCGAGGCCGACCGCTTCGGGGTGAGCCAGTTGCACCAGTTGCGCGGTCGAGTGGGGCGTGGCGGGGTTCCCGGGCTGTGCCTGTTCGTGACCGCCGCGCAGCCGGAGACTCTTGCGCGCGAACGTGTTGAGGCGGTGGCGTCGACGCTCGACGGCTTCGAGCTCGCGCAGGTGGACCTCGAGCTGCGGCGCGAGGGCGACGTGCTCGGTGCGACCCAGAGCGGAGGGCGTTCGAGCCTCACGCTGCTGAGGGTCGCCACCGACGGCGACCTCATCGGAGACGCCCGCGTCGCGGCGGCGGAGGTGCTCGAGGCGGATGCGGGCCTGGCGGAGCATCCAGCCCTGTCAGATGCTCTCGCGCGACGACTGGACGACGACGCCCGCGAGTTCCTCGCCAAGAACTGACTCGAGCCGCGGTGCGACACCTGAGGGACTGCCCCGAGGCGGCGGAGGGTGGCGTCGCCCGTCGTAGGGTTAAGGCGATGAGAGTGATCAGCTACAACCTGCGCAAGCATGCGGCCGTTGGCGAGCTCGCCGCGCTCGTCGCCGATCATCGGCCGAACCTGCTGTGCCTGCAAGAGATCGACACCGACCGCCTCCCGGTCGATCTCGGGCCCCTGCACCTCGCCGACGCGACCAAGCTCAACCGGCTCGGGCTCGCGATCTACTACGACAACGAGCGATTCGAGGCGCTCGAGACGAAGGCGTTCGCCCTCAAGAAATCGCTGCACGACATCATCGCCAAGCCGGCCCTCGAGCGATTGCTCGGCAGCCACCTGCACGACCGCACGAAGCAGCGCGAACTCGTGCTCGGGTCGTTCCACGCCGCGCCGCTCACGGCGCTGAACTCGCTGCGCCGCACGCAGATCAAGGCCGCCCACGACGCGCTCGACACCTTCGGCGAGACGCTGCCGACGCTCATGGTGGGCGACTTCAACTACCCCGTCTTCCAGGATTTCCTCAACCGTCGTCTGCAGCAGACCGGGCACGAGGTGACGCTGAGCGACGCGCGCACGTACACGCGATACAAGTTCTTCCGCGGCCACTTCGACTTCGCGACGTCGATCGGGCTGACCATTCGCAGCGTCACCACTCTCGAGCAGGGCGCGAGCGATCACCTGCCGATCTTCGTGAAGGCCGACTACACGGAGGAGGCGTCGCCCGTGGCGGACGCCAGCACCGCGGACGGTGCCGATGAGCCCGTCACCTCCCCGTAGCGTGCGCGCCGATAGGCTGGGGTCATGAGCAGGATCGCCGTTGTTCCTGGGTCGTTCGACCCCGTCACGCTGGGCCACCTCGACGTCATCGAGCGGGCGGCGGCGATCTTCGATGAAGTGCACGTCGTCGTGGTGCACAACCCCGGCAAGACGGCGATGCTGCCCATCGCGCAGCGTGTGACCCTCATCGAGCAGGCCGTGGCCGACCGGGCGCTGCCGCAGAGCATCCTCGTCACCAGCTGGAGCGTCGGCCTGCTCGTCGACTATTGCACAGACGTGGGAGCGAGTGTTCTCGTGAAGGGCGTGCGCAGCCAGGTCGATGTCGCGTACGAGACACCGATGGCGATCGTGAACCGCGACCTCGCCGACGTCGAGACGGTGTTCATGCTGCCCGATCCTGCGCATGCGCACGTGTCGAGTTCGCTCGTGCGGCAGGTCGCCGCGCTGGGGGGAGACGTGGCGCCCTATGTACCGCGGGCGGTCGCCGAGTTCTTGCAGGCGGACGAGGCAGAGTAGCGGCGAAGCGGGTCACCGACTGTTGGTATGCATGACATTCGGTGAGCAAGGTCGCTAACGAGGACGTGTGCACGGATGCCACCGGGGCGCACTTGCGCTCTGCGCAAGGTCGATTCCGGCGAGCTAGCTCACGTCGATTCCGGCAGCATCTTGAGTCGAATGAGACGCGACGAGGCGATGTGATCGACAGCCGCTGCGTCTGCCCCTTCGGGGTCCTTCGACTCGATCGCATCGACGATCGCGGCGTGCTCCTGGAGGATTGTCTGCGGACGCCCTTGGTACTCGAACGTCGTGGTGGGAAAACGCCGCACCCGGTCTTGCACGGTTCGAACTTGAACCTGCAGAAATGAGTTGTGTGACGCGTAGGCCAGATAGTCGTGGAACTCGTGGTTGAGCTTGAAGCTCTCGGCGGTGTTGCCGCTTGCCACAGAGCGAGACATCTGCTCGAGCAACCAGCGCAGTTGTGCGATCTCGGGAGGGGTTGCTTGGATGGCAGCCTGTCGGGCGGCAAGTCCGTCGAGGACGGCACGTACGTCGTAGATCTCGAGCACTTCTTCATGCGAGATTTCGCTGATTGCGAGACGACGCCCACGACGAACCATGAGGTGGTCCGCAACTAGACGCAAGCATGCCTCTCGAATCGGAGTGCGACTCAACCCGAGCATGCCTGACAGATCTTCTTCGCTGTACTGACTTCCGGGTTCGAGAGCTCGGGAGAGGATCGCTTCTCGCAGAGTCAGGTAGACAGCCTCCGACGAGCGCCCCAGGGTGCTGAACTGATCCCACAGCTGCGCGATTGCCGCGGCAGTCGTGTCCTTGGCGATGTCCACCTTCATGTCTCCCAACCCTTGAGATGCACGCAGTATGTGCGCTGTATACGACGATTATTCCAGAGTGGGCGCGGCCTCCCATAATTCAGCACTTGACCGTTCTGAACACACTGTATACGGTGCATAGTACGTGCGCAGAGTGGCGCGCGTCGGAGACCCTCCGTGGAGAAAGGCTCACAGTATGAAAGCTCACAAAGGTGTCAGCGCAATACTCGGAACATTCGCAGTTCTCGCTCTCGTGGCCTGCAGCAGCACCGCCCCAACCGAACAACCAGATGGCGGCGGCGACGCCGAGTCGTGGACGCCAGAGTATGTCGACGGCGTACTTCAACCGTTGCCCGACGGATTCCCGAACGAACAGATCACGCTCATCAACCCTGACGTTGCCAGTCACGACGATGGACTCTACGCGCGAGCGATTCAGGCGGCGCTAGATGGCATTTCGCCAGTCAGCATCGCGGTGCGCGATGAGGGATACCCGACCTTCGGAACATGGGCAGGTATTCAGACGCTCACGTCTGAACCGGGCGGCAATGAGGGCTACCTCATGCTCATCACCGCGCTCACCGGTTCGGGCATGGACTTGCTCACAGAGCCCATCACCGATGAGTTCGGACTGACTCTGGACGACCTCAACCCGGTTATCGCTACGGAGCAGACCCCCTTCGTTCTCATGACGCGCTCCGACGCCCCGTGGGACAGCTACGAAGAGATGGTGGAGACCGCCAAGGCCAACCCCGGCACATTGCGATACATGGCGGCAGTCGGCTCGCAGCTTGACATCGCCATGACGCGCCTTCAGTCCGAGGGCGGTTGGGATGCTCAGAAGATTCCTGCGGGCGGAAGCGACGAAGCAGGCACGATCGTTGCGGCAGGGGAGGGTGACGTCACTGTCCTGACGCCGTCAGTGGCACGTGCTCACCTTGAGTCGGGGCGCGGCAAGGTATTGCTCATCGTTTCGTCCGAGATGGAGGCCCCGGAAGGCTATCCGGATGCCGTGACCACGGCTGCGATTGGTCTGCCTGACGAGCCCTGGGGATCCACCCGAGGCTTCGTGGCATCTCCCGAGATTCCTGAGCTGCACAAGGAATGGCTCTTCGAACTCATTCGTGCGGCCTCCGAGCAGCCCGTCTATGCCGAGCGTCTCGCTCAGCTGCCTGGCTCATTCGCGATCCTGCTCGACGGTGATGAAGCCCGCACCGCGATCGCCAACGCGGTCGACTTTGCGGAGCCGATCATCCGTGAGCTCGGCCTGCACTACGAGCAGAACTGAGTCATCGGCGTGAGTGTGAACAGGAGCGGCAACGCAGCGATAGACGTGCATGCGCATTTCCTTCCCGAGTCAGCGGTGACGGCTTATCGCTCGGGTCGGGCATGGCACGGAATCGAATTCGAAGCAGGACGAGGCGGAGTACCCGTGGCTGTCACGGGCGCAAGCCGCTTCGCGTTCGGATCGCCTCTTCACTTCGAACCCTTCGAGAAGCGCATCGCGCTGAGCGAAGAGCGCGGAGTGGACACGGAGGTGCTTTCGCTGCTGCCGCCCCTGTTCCGCTACGACCGACCAGCGCCCGAAGGACTCGCTGCCGCACGCGAACACAACGACGAGCTCTCCGAACTCACCGTTCGGTATCCCGGTCGGTTCCTCGGTTTGGCGACTGTACCGCTACAGAATGCGGAGTTCGCGGCCGAGGAGGCGCGCAGGGCTCTTTCCCTCGCGGGAATTGTCGGTGTGACGATCGGAACCCATGTCGCTGGCGTTAATCTCGACGCGCGGGAGCTCGAGCCCTTCTTCACGGTGCTTGACGAGCTCAGTAGCTTCGTGCTCATCCATCCGATCGCTCCGAGAGACGGGATGGGTGCTCTCGACCAGCACTACCTCCGCAACGTTATTGGGAATCCGCTCGAGACGACCATCGCCGCAGCAAGCCTGATGGCGAGCGGTCGCTTGGAGCAGTACCCACAGGTGAACTATTGCCTCGCCCATGGCGGCGGCTACACGTGCGCGGCGATGGGCAGACTCGCGCATGCAAGCCGCGTACGTCACGAGTTCACCGACCGTGCACTGGAGGTGCGCGCCGACCTTCACCGGCGCTTCTACTACGACACGCTCGTGCATGACGAGCTGACGCTGCGGCACCTCATCGATGTCGTCGGTTCGGACCACGTGCTTCTGGGTACCGATTTTCCTGCCGACATGGGGCAAGTCGACGCAGCTGGGTTTGTGCGGGGAAGCCACATGTTGAACATGGAAGAGAAGGCCTCGATCCTCAGTGGCAATATTCGCCACATCCTGGGAGAGATGAGATGACGACCGAGCCAGAGCGAGTCGGCGAGAAGAGAGTCGTCGATCGGGCCGAAGGCATGGACAAGCGCCTTGACCTGAGCATGGCGATCGTAGTGACAGCGTTCGGGATCTTTCTCATGATCGCGGCATCGCTCTTGTCTCCCGGAAGTATCGCGGGTCCTATCGGTACGGGCGACGTTGCGTTCATCACCGGCGCGCTCACTGTCTTGCTGGGACTCAGCCTGGTGATCCGCAGGCTTCTGCGGTGGCGTGCTGACCCCCAACTCCTTCCGACTGAAGGATCGGCGGATGTGCCGGGCTACTCCGCAAGTCTCTCGAGGGTCGGCCTGGTCTGGCTCGCCTGCGTCATCTACACAGTAGTCCTGCCGTGGGTCGGTTTCTTGTTAGTCACACCCCTTCTGGTCGGGGCATTGCTCTGGTTACTCGACGTACGGCGTTGGCGCCATCTCCTATTGCTGTCGTCGATTTCGACCGCTGCACTCTACGTTTTCTTCGGCCTGATTCTGCAGGTGCGTCTGCCGCACGGACTACTAGAAGGGGTGCTCTGACATGGAACTGTTCCTGAATACCTTCGCCGAAGCCGGCCTCTTGCTCGTCAACCCCAACGTCGTCATTGTCATGCTGATCGGCGCCATCCTCGGCAGTATTGCCGGCGCTCTGCCTGGCATCACGACGACCCTCGCCGTGAGCGTCACACTGCCGCTTTCCTTCGTCATGAGCCCAGAAGCTGCAGTAGCGTTCCTCGTCGCCATCACCGTCGGGGTGAACTACGGCAACAGCATCCCAGCGATTCTGGTCGGGGTCCCGGGTACCCCCACTGCAGTTCTCACGGCGATCGATGGCTACAAGCTGCACATGCAAGGGAAGAGCGGCCTCGCACTGGGCGCGCAATACTTCGGTGGTCTCGTGGGCCAGCTCATCAGCACCGTCTTCTTCGTGGCCCTAGTCGTGCCTCTGTCCCAGTTGCTCTACGTCTTTCTGACCCCGGAACTGTGGGCTCTTCACTTGCTCGGGATGACGGCGATCGTCGCTCTCGCAGGCAAGAACGTGTTCAAGGGACTCATCGCCGCACTCTTCGGGCTCGCCGTGGCGATGGTTGGGCCAGATCCGGTCTCACTCGTTTCTCGTTTCCACTTCGGAGTGTTCGAATTGCGCGGAGGGTTCGAGGTGGTGCCCGTCGTGATCGGCGCCCTCGCGATCAGCGAACTTATCCGGTCCAGCCGCCAGGTGTACTCCTGGAAGGAAGTGTCGGGAGGTTTCCAAGGTCGCTTCCCTCGCTGGTTCGAACTGCGGCGAATGATGCGACCGATTGGCATCGGCGCGGTGACGGGGACCGCGATGGGGGTGATCCCTGGTGTGGGGGGTACCGCAGGGACGTTCCTTGCGTATCAGCAGGCCAAGATGTGGTCGAAGCATCCCGAGGAGTTTGGCGAGGGCAGTGTCGAGGGCATTGCTGCCAACGAGTCGGCGCAGAACGCATCACAGGCCGGAGAAATGGTACCCACCTTCGGGTTCGGCATCCCCGGTTCAGGCTCAATGGTGCTGCTGCTCGCAGCACTCACCGTGCATGGTTTTGTGCCGGGCCCGCTCCTCATCCAGGAGACACCGGAGATGCTGTATGCGGCTACTGCGGGCCTGCTCGGAGCGGTCTTGGTACTTGCGGCGCTCGGCTGGCCCATCGCGAGAATGCTGTTGGGCATCGTCACGATCAACCGGTCAATCGTGCTCACCATTGCGCTGGTCCTCAGCATCATCGGCGTGTATGCCCTGCGCAATTCGATTTTCGACGTCGTCGTCATGCTCGTCTTCGGCGGCATCGGATACTTCATGCTGCGATACGGCTACTCGACTGCGGCTTTCGCTCTCGCCGTCGTGCTTGGCGGATCATTTGAAGGCCTGCTCCGGCGAGGGATTCTCCTGACCGACAGTGATTGGGGCCAGTTCTTTACGCGACCCATCACTCTCACGATGGTCATCATTTCCATTCTTCTTCTCGTCTACGGGATCGTCGGCACGATTCGCACCAGTCGCAGGATGCGCGCTCGCGTGGCTGCGACCGCCGCCGAGCAGTCGGCGACCTCGCGGTCAGTTGCCACCCACGGGCGTCCGGGAGTCACTAGCGACTCCACCGCGGACCCCAATTCCACGCCTTCCACTTCACCATCACCCACCTCGGACTCCCCCGAGAGTGGTACTCCCTCAACACAGAAGGACCCATCGTGAAATTCGGTTTCAAGCTCAGCATTCATGGACAGCACACCGACACACGCTTCTCAGAGTTCATCGACCTCGCTCGTCGAGCCGAAGGTGTCGGCTTCGATGGCGTCTTCGTGGTGGACCACCTGTTGCTTCCCGGCTCCCGCCTCGTCGGCTACACGAATGCACCGGTGGAGAAGCCCTACTTCCACGACGCGTGGACCGCTCTGGCAGCGATTGCGCAAGCTACCACCAGCGTTAAGGTCGGACCGCAAGTCACGCCCATAGGTTTGCGGCACCCTGTCTTCATTGCGAAGTGGGGTGCGACGGTCGACCAGATCTCGGAGGGTCGATTGTTGCTGCAGGTGGGGGCCGGGCACCAGAAGATCGAATACGAGTCGTATGGCTTCGAGTATCCGAATCTCGCGCGGCGTGTAGAACGGCTCAAGGAGGGCATCGAGGTCATCCGGGAACTCTGGGAGAGCGAGGATGTCGCGAACTACGAGGGAGAGCACTACGTGCTGCGGGATGTGCCGTTCTTCCCGAAGCCGTATCAGGAGCGGCCAGAGATCTGGCTGGGTGGAGGCTCTACCGCCATCAAATCCCTGGTCGCACACCACGGAGACGGTTGGACCCCGGCTGCTCCACAGTACGGCGGGATCACGCCTGAGGCGTTCCGCGAGTCAATGGCGGAGATTCGTGATCAGGTCACCGATGAACGCGTAGTCACGCCAGCTGCGCTGTTCTATGCAGTCGTTACGGAGGACCCATCTGAGGTTGAACGCGCACTTGACATGCTTCGTCGCCGAACAGATTGGTCGACCTATTCACGCGAGGAGTTCCGCAAGAAGGCGATCGTGCTCGCCGGTTCGCCCTCCGAGATCATCGACTACATCGAGCAGTACAAGGCGGCAGGCATGGAGTACATCTCTCTCGCGTTCTTGCCAACGGACGACCTTGCGGGCACACGACGCATGATCGACGCGGTGGGCTCACACGTCATTCCGCACTTCGCATGAACGACCCGGCGTTCGCGGCACCCTTCTTCGCGACCGTGGATGATCACCGAACGGTGGTAGTCCTGGAAGATGGGGCGGCGCGAGATCTCTGCGAAGTCCTGCACGGTGCGGTGGACGAGAGCCCCGATCACGCACGAGCGTGCCTCCCCGCTGCGATCGCCGCCTGGCCCGAGATCGAGAAGGTTGCACGGGCGGTCGTGGGCCGGCCCTGGGAGTCGGTGGTCGTCCGGGCACCCATTCCCCGGCCCATCAACGTGCTCGGCGCACCGGTGAACTTCCGAGCGCATCAGGGCGAGTTGGGAGCGGAACGGTCCTCGAAGGGCACAGTTCAGGACATGGGACTGTTCGTCAAGGCGAGCGGCAGCGTGAGCGGTCCCGATTCCTCTGTGACTCTGCCGGATCTGCCCGGTCGCGAATTCCACTACGAAGGGGAGATCGCCATCGTGATCGGAGCTGGCGGTCTGGATCTGGATCGAGAAGCGGCGCGAGCGGCGATTGCAGGATTTACGGGCGCTCTCGACGTCACGATGCGCTTGGAGACCGATCACCGAGAAGAACGCTCGATGCGAAAATCCTTTGCGAGCTTCACCCCTACTGGGCCGGCGGTGCTGCCGGCCGCACCGGGGATGGAGGAAACGCTCGGGCTCCGACTGTCCGTGAACGGCGAGCTCAGGCAGGAGGGCACACTCGCTCAGCTCATCGTGGGCGCCGTCGACCTTGTGATGCTCGCCTCGTCTGTCATCGAGTTGGAGGCCGGTGACCTGATACTTCTGGGCACCCCTCAGGGAGTAGGGCCGCTCAGCCCGGGAGACAAGGTTCGGCTAGACGTCGACGGCCTGCCGCCCCTTGAACTTGACGTGGCCAGGAGACGGGGACCATCGTGACAGCGCCACTCGTCGTGTTCAGTGCCAGACTCGGCGCCCTCACTCAGATGGAGGAGCAACTTCTGCCCCGCGCGCGAGTCGCCGTCGCAGAGCTGAGTGATCGCGACTCGATCGCGGCGGCCGCGGAGGGGGCCACCATTCTGGTCGTGGGAGCGGTTGAACCACTCGACGCGGAGACTCTGGCGAGGATTCCCTCGGTAGTCGCTGTCATACGTCGGGGAATCGGTGTCGACAATATCGACCTCGACGCCGCACGTCGACTCGGAATCCTGGTGGGGAATGTCCCTGCGGCGTCAGTTGAAGAGGTGTCGGACCACGCTCTTGCCCTTCTGCTCGCGGGCTTGCGCAGGTTGAGTGAATTCGACGCCGCAGCTCGTGCAACGGACGGCGCCGCAACAGCGCGCATCGGCAGTTCACTTCCGCCGTTGTCCTCCACGACCCTGGGCATAGTCGGGTTTGGCCGCATCGGCCGCGCTCTCGCTCGGAAAGCGCGCAGCGTCTTCGGTGAAATCATCGCTTGTGATCCACTGCTCGAGTTGCGGAGCATGCACGACAGCGTCCGGATCGTGCCGCTTGACGAGGTAGTCGCGCGATCCGACGCGATCTCGCTTCACGCACCCGGCGGTGCCGTGGTGATCGATGAGCGGGCGCTGCGCGCCGTGCGACCGGGGGTCGTGATCGTCAACACGGCGCGTGGCTCTCTTGTTGATGAGGTGGCTCTTGCGCGTGCCGTCGCTGACGGCCGGGTTGGTGCCGTTGGTCTCGACGTGACGCTCCATGAGCCGCTGGCCGATGAGGATCCGCTCCGCACCCTGCCCGGAGCGATTCTCACGGGCCATGCCGCCGCCAAAGGCAAGGAGTCCGCTGCATCACTACGCCGTGGCGTCATCGACAACATCGAGGATGTGCTCGATGGCCGATCGCCCCGTTTCCTCGCAAATCCCGACGTGCTCGAGAGTGCGAGGTTGAGGCTTGCCGTCTCGACTGAAAAGGAGAATCCACGATGACCATCGATATCGAGCTTTTGCGACGTAAGAGGACCCAACGGCTCCGGGAGGGCATGGAGCGATTCGGATTCGATGCTCTCGTGGTGTTCGAGTACGCCAATGGGCGCTACGCGATCGATCTGCGTCCGCTGTACGCACCGAATTTCCTTGTGCGCCAGGCGGTGGTTGTGACTCTCCAATCCCCGGAGGTCATCGTCTTCGTTCATCAGGACGACACTCCCCATCGACGTCAGCTCATGGAATGGGTTCCTGATGCCAATGTGCGAGCATTTCCCACCGGGGTCATGCTCGAGGGCGGTGGCGCCCAGGCTCTCGCGCCCATCGGTGATGCGCTCGCGGAGCTGGGGTTCACTAAGGGAAGACTCGGCACCGACATTGGGACGCCGGCAAGCCTGCAGAATCTCTTGGCGTTGGTTCCAGACTCCGAAGTTGCTGATGCCAACGCGTGTTTGAACTGGGTTCGATCAGTCAAATTTCCCGAAGAAGTGCAGCTCCTTCGAGAGGCGTCCTCGATCGTCGACGAGGCCATGGCGGTGGCGGTCGCAACGGCGCAACCAGGGGTGCTCGAGTGCGAGATCCTCGCGGAAGTCATGCGCACCTTCTACCGCCGTGGTGCGGAAGTCCCGCAATGCAACCTCATCGTGTGCACGGGTGACAACACTGCGCCTATGCAGCGCTATGCGGGAGAACGCGCAGTACGTGACGGAGACCTCGTCTTCATGGATATCGGAGCCTGTTTCTCTGGGGTCTTCAGTGAGGCGACTCGGACCATCGTCTGCGGCGAACCGAACGCACGCCAACGGGACATCTTTCGCGTGGTCTACGAGATGCACGAGGCCATCATCGGGGCGATAGCGCCTGGTGTAACCGGAGAAGATCTACAGCGGGTGGCTGGGGACGTCCTCAGCACTAGTCCCTACGAGGACAAGCTTCAGAAAATGATCATCGCTCATGGAATCGGGGTGGGGTACGCGGAGCCGCCTTTCATCTCACCCCCGGGCCGTCCGACCCCTCCACTGGTCCTGGAAGAGGGCATGATCCTTGCGGTCGTACCGACGATCGTCGTCGAAGGAGTACCCGGCGGCGGCGGAGTGAGACTCGAAGACCTCGTCGCCGTGACGGCGAGCGGATATGAGGTCCTCACCCAATACCCGTACGACTCAGCTCTGTTGCGGGATATCGCCGGCACAGGCGTTCTTGGCCCCGACACACAACGAAAGGCATAGAAGGAATGAATAGCGTGATCAAGCAGTACGACGTGATCGTGGTGGGTGGGGGGAACGCTGGCTTTTGCGCTGCGCTCTCGGCGCGTGAGAACGGGTCGAGCGTGCTGCTCGTCGAGAAAGGCGAGGAACACGAGTCAGGAGGGAATTCGTTTTACACGGCGGCTGCCTTCCGCGTCGTCCACGACGGCGGAGATGCTCTCGGGAGCTACTTCGACGCGGAGACGCAGGCTCGGTTGCCCGAAACCGAACTCGCGCCTTATACGGAAGGCGAGTTCCTCGACGACCTCGAGCGCGTGACGGAGGGTCGGGGCGATCGCACCATGGCTCAGGTTCTCGCGAAGGGGAGTCGTGAGGTGGTTCCTTGGCTGGCCTCGCACGGGTTCGTGTGGAGACTCATGTATGAGCGCCAGGCATACTTCTCTGAGGGGAAGCAAGTCTTCTTCGGGGGTTTGGCCGTCTCGCCCGTTGGCGGTGGAAAAGGCCTCATCAGCGCCCACGAGGAGGCAGCCGCCAACGCCGGCGTTCACGTTCGATACGGCGCCGAGGTCACTGAGCTTCTGACCGAGGGTGAAGCGGTGGAGGGCGTGAGGGTCGCGATTGCGGGGGGCGGTGAGGAGGAGTTCCATGCGAAGTCGGTAGTGCTCGCAGCGGGCGGGTTCGAAGCCAATCCTCGAATGCGCGAGAAACATCTCGGAACCGGGTGGGATCAAGCGTATGTTCGTGGCACCCCGCTCAATACCGGCGATGTGCTCGAGCTGGCGCTGCGGCACGGTGCATCGCGGCACGGTGACTGGAGTACTTGTCACTCCACGGCATGGGACGTTGCCGCGCCTGCTGCGGGAGGCGACCGCTTGCTCACCAATCAATACACTCGCCAGAGCTATCCGATCGGTGTGGTGGTGAATGTGATGGGCATGCGCTTTCTCGACGAGGGAGCGGATTTCCGCAACTACACCTATGCGAAGTACGGCGCACAGATTCTCGCGCAACCAGAAGGCCGCGCATTCCAGCTCTACGACTCGAAGACGCGCTCGCTATTGCGTCGTGAGGAGTATGAGAGTGCGGGAGTCACGGAATTCGTGGCCGATTCTCTTCATGAACTTGCGCAGGCCGCGGGAATCGACCCTGGCGGACTTGAGCGCACCGTACACGACTTCAATGCGAGTATCGAGCAGAAGCCGTTCGACCCGGCGATCAAGGATGGCCGTGCCGCGCACACGGAACCGCCCAAGTCGAACTGGGCTCTCGAGCTGGATTCCCCGCCCTTCTATGCCTATCCCGTTACTTGTGGCATCACGTTCACCTTCGGAGGCCTCAAGGTCGACGAGTCGGCACGGGTATTGAGTGCTGATGGTCTGCCAATGGGTGGCCTCTTCGCGGCGGGCGAGATCGTGGGCGGGTTGTTCTCCATCAACTACCCCGGAGGCAGTGGGTTGACCGCAGGAACCGTGTACGGCCGTCTCGCAGGTCGAGAGGCGGCTCAGTATGCACGTGCGGTCGCGGTCGCATCCTGAGCCTAAGGTGTACCGACTCCGCGCGACGTTTGCCTGCGCACTACTCGTGCATGTGGGGATCAACGGGGTTCGACCGATGTCTTCGTACCGTGCTCTCGAGCTCGGAGTCGGCACCGAGTCGCTGGGGTTACTGAACCTCTCTTTCGGGGCGGTCGCTCTCCTCCTCGCCATGCCGTTGGGGAGTGCCGCAGACTCGCGGGGGGCGAAGCCGGTGATCGTGTGGTCCGTTGCGACACTCGCGTGCGGCGCGGGTCTAGCGACAGTGGCCCCGAACTTCTCAGTTCTGCTGGTCTCGCAAGCGTTGTGCGGGGTCGGGTTGGTGGGGTCCGCAGTGGGATTTCATAGTCTTGTGGCGAACGTGGGGCCGCTCTCTGGGGGAGACACAAGATTCGGAACCTTCTCCGTAGTCGTTGCGACCGGACAACTCATTGGACCGATACTCGCTGGTGCGGTTGCTGAGTTTGGCATGGCCGGAAACGAGCCCTACGGAGCCCGAGGAGCGTTGCTGGGCGTGGTCGTGCTCGCAGTGATGGGCGCGGCGGTCGCACTAGTGCTGCCAGATTCGCGAGTTTCGGTGCCAGCGACCGTGAGGAAAAACGGGACTCGGGCTGTGGGGAAAATTCTTCGATCTGGCTCGGCTCGACGTGCGTTGCTCGTGAGCACACTGGTCTTTCTCGCGGTCGACCTCCTCAGCACGTTCTTGCCGGCATACGGTGTCCACGTAGGCTGGTCCATCGGCACAGTGACGGTCCTTCTCGGGCTCCGCGCCGCCGCGTCGATCTTGAGCAGGCTCCTGCTGGGCCGATTGCTCACGCTCATGCGCCGGTCTGGCCTACTCGTCGGGGGCAGTCTTCTCGGCGCTGCCGCACTCGTGATTCCTCCCCTCGTGCCCTTGCCTCACGGAACCGTCGTGGCCGCGGTGGCGCTGTTCATCTTTGGTGTGGGTATCGGAGTAGGCCAGCCGATCACCATGGCTTGGTTGGTACGCACTTCTCCGAATGAGCACCGATCGCTCGGAATTGGTGCTCGGTTGAGCGTCATTCAGGCCGGTCAGATACTCGTCCCACCAGCTATGGGTGTTTTGGTGGCGTTCGCCGGGCCCGCTTGGATCTTCTGGGGTCTCAGTGCGCTACTTGCCTCTGTCGCCGCAACAACGAGGCGAGGGGGTGTCGATCCGACTGCGGAGGTTGCGCCTGTCGAGCCAGACTGAAAAATGATCTCCGCCACGGATAACAGTGCGACACCATGCCTACGATGGGCATGGAGTTCACGAAGGTGGGCGCCCCTCCCGGGGACGGGGACGGCAGGTTACCGGGAAGTCGTTTGAGACCTGGTGGATGTTAGATACTGTATGCGATAATGGTGCCATGACACGTCCTTTGAAACTCGGGTACAAGGCCTCAGCTGAGCAGTTCGATCCGCGTGAACTCGTGGAGATCTCAGTAGCGGCCGAAGCGCACGGCATGGAGAGCGTCGCGGTGAGCGACCACTTCCAGCCCTGGCGGCACGAGGGCGGGCACGCCCCCTTCTCGCTCTCGTGGATGGCGGCGGTGGGGGAGCGCACCTCGTCCATCATGATCGGCACGAGCGTGATGACGCCGACGTTCCGCTACAACCCCGCTGTCCTCGCACAGGCGTTCGCGACCATGGGTCTGCTGTATCCGGGCCGAATCTTCCTCGGCGTGGGTACCGGTGAGGCTCTCAATGAGATCGCGACCGGGTTCCGAGGCGCCGGTGAACAGACCTGGCCCGAGTTCAAGGAGCGCCTGGGTCGCCTGCGCGAGTCGATCGAGCTCATGCGCCAGTTGTGGACCGAGGAGCGCGTGAGCTACCGCGGCGAGTACTACTCCACGCAGGACGCGAACATCTACGACCGCCCCGAGACGCCCGTCCCGATCTACATCGCAGCGGGCGGCCCCCAGGTCGCGAAGTTCGCCGGTCGCCTCGGCGACGGATTCATCTGCACGTCGGGCAAGGGCGAGGAACTCTACGCTGACAAGCTCCTCCCGGCCGTCAAGGAGGGCGCGGAAGCCGCCGGCAAGCACGTCGACGACGTCGACCGTCTCATCGAGATCAAGATCTCTTATGACACCGACGCCGACGTGGCGCTGGAGAACACGCGCTTCTGGTCGCCGCTGTCGCTCAGCGCCGAGCAGAAGCACGACATCACCGATCCGATCGAGATGGAGAAGGCAGCGGATGCGTTGCCCATCGAGCAGATCGCGAAGCGCTGGATCGTCGGCAGTGACCCTGATGAGGTCGTGGCCGAGGTCGCCAAGTACGTTGACTACGGCTTGAACCACCTCGTGTTCCACGCCCCTGGTCACGACCAGCGCCGCTTCCTGGAGCTCTTCGAGCGCGACCTCGCACCGCGACTGCGCGCTCTCTAGTGCTCCGGCGACTGTCGGGCGTCGCGTCCCGATGCCCGACAGATAGGCTCGTCGACGAGAGGGCGAACCTTAGGATGGGCCAGTGGCCACTCCACTCATAGGTTTCGCCCCCTCGCTCGAGCAGCTCCGTCCGCTCGAGGCCGTTCACTGGGCGGTCGTCGCCGAGCAGAACGGTTTTCGCGGAACGGTGGCGGGGGACGCGTTTCAACCGTGGACGCATCGCCAGGGCGAGGCGAGTTTCGTGTGGAACGTTCTGTCTGCCATAGGCGCCGGCACGGTGGGCGACCTGGGCGTCGGTGCGCTCACGCCAACCTACCGGTGGCATCCTTCGCTCGTGGCTCAGGCCTCGGCGACGCTCGCGGCGCTCTACCCGGATCGTCACTGGTTGGCGGTCTCGAGCGGAGAGGCCATCAGCGAGCACGTGGTCGGGGGCTATTGGCCCGAGCCCGCCGAACGGGTCAATCGCATGTTCGAGGCCGTCGCGATCATCAAGAAGCTCTTCGCGTCGGGAGTGAGCGGCCGCGACGTCAAGTACTCCGGGCGCTGGTACCAGCTGGAGTCCTCACGACTGTGGACCATGCCAGAGAAGGTTCCCCCTTTGCTCATTGCCACTGCCGGTCCGGTCACCGCGAAGCGTGCCGGTCAGGTCGCCGACGGGCTCCTCCTGGATTCGGTTCCCTACGAGAAGACGGGGATGCTCCTGCAGCGCTTCACGGAGGGCCTGAGTGAAGCCGGCCGATCGAGATCTGCCGATCCGCAGCACGCCATACGCATTCATCTCTCCTGGGCGCCGACGGATGAAGAGGCGATGGCGAACGCGCTCGCCGAGTGGCCGCAAGCGGGGATGCGCTTCGCGAAGAGCGACATCCGTTCCCCCTACGACGTGGAGCAGATCGCGAACCTGGTACGCGCGGAAGACTTCGACGAGCGGATGCTCATCACCAGTGATCTCGAGCGGCATCGTGCGAGCATCCAGAAGTACCTCGATCTGGGCTTCTCGCGGATCATGCTCCACAATGTCGGCCGGAACCACGACGAGTTCCTTCGGGTGTTCGGCCGGGACGTTCTCCCGCACCTGAGCAGCTAGACGGCGGCGACCTCGCGGAATGTGCGCTCTGCCTCCCGCGCGGGAATCCGCGTGTCGCGGGCGGGGGACGCGCTCGGGGCGAAGCTGAGCGCCCGACGCCCCGTGTCGGGATCCACGAGGATACTGGCGTCGACCCCGTAGACCTCGCTGATGAGAGACGCGGTCAAGGTGCGGTCTGTCGGCCCCGAGACGATCCGCCTTCCGTGGGACAGGACGAGTGCATGGTCACTGTGCTCAAGGGCGAGGGTGAGGTCGTGCAGCGCCACCACGACGGTCGTGCCGGCGTCGGCACGCTCCCGTAGCAGGGTCATGACCGCGAGTTGAGCAGAGATGTCGAGATGGTTCGAGGGCTCATCGACGAGGAGCAGTTGAGGTTCTTGGGCGAGCGCCATGCCGATGGCCACGCGCTGACGCTCGCCCCCCGACAGCGTGGCGAGGTTGCGGTGCTCGAAGGAGGACATTCCGACGGCCTCGAGCGCGTCCGAGACGACATCGGGCGCGTCGTCGCCTCCCCACGCGCCGAGATGTGGTGTGCGGCCCAGGGCCACAGCGTCGCGCACGGTGAGGTCGACACTCGCCTCGGTGGACTGCTCGACGAGAGCCACCCTGCGCGCACGCTCACGCCGGGTCAGGCCATCCAGGTCCTCGTCGTCGAGCTGCACGACTCCCGTGCCGTGGATGCGCGCCAGCGCCGCGAGCAGGCTGGACTTGCCGGCCCCGTTGGGCCCGACGACTGCGGTGATCGTTCCTGCCGCGGCCTCGACGTCGATCGAGTCCACGAGGGGCGTGCCTCCGGTGACGACGTTCACGTTCCAGGCGGACAGGCCAGGCGTAGTACTCACGATCGAACTCCCATCGATGACCGACGTGCGAGTAGAGCGGCGAAGACGGGGGCGCCGACGAGAGCCGTGATGACCCCCACGGGCAGTTCCCGAGGCTCGAACACCGTCCGCGCGAGGGTGTCCGCCAGCACGAGGAAGGCGGCACTGTTGATCGCGACGAGGGGCAGCAGCGACGTATGGCCGGGACCGACTATGAGTCGAACCATGTGAGGCAGCACGATACCCACGAAGCCGATGGCGCCGCTCACGGCCACCATGGCCCCCGTGAGCAGCGCGGTAGCGACGAGGAGCATGAGGCGCGTTCGCGCGACGTTCACGCCCAGCAGCGCAGCAGATCGATCCCCGAAGGTGAATGCGTCGAGGGTACGCCCCGTGGCCAGCAGCGCGCCGCCGACGACGAGAAGAGCGATGCCGGCGATCCTGACGCTGTTCCAGTCGGCGGCGCCCAGGGTACCCAGGAGCCATCCCAGAATCTCGCGATAGGAGTCGCCGGTGGCCGTCCAGAAGATCACGAAGCTCGTCAGCGCTCCGAAGACCGCCGAGACCGCGACGCCCGCGAGCACCGTGCGCACCGGCGTCAGGGGGCCGGCGCTTCGCGCGATCATGAGGGTGGCCCCGAGCGCGAGGAGAGCGCCCAGGAAGGCCGCGACGGGAAGAAGCAGGCTCGCCCCCAGCACGATGACAGAGACTGCGCCGAGCGACGCCCCGGAGCTCAAGCCCAGCAGAAAGGGGTCGGCGAGAGGGTTCCGCGTCACGGCTTGCATGATCACGCCGGCGATGCCGAGGCCCGCGCCCACGGCCGCCGCCGTAAGCGCGCGCGGCAACCGGAGCTCCCACACGATGCTCGCCCGCAGTGCGAGGTCCGCCCGATCACCGGTGACTCCGTCGACGAGAATGGCGCCCAGCTCGACGAGTCCGATGTCGGCTGGCCCGATGACGACGCCGAGAACGAGGGAGAGCACGAGCGCCGCGCTCCCGAGCACGTACGTCGCGACGACGGTGCGTCGGCGCGGCGTCCGCCGGGGAGCGAGCGGTCGACCCTGTGACGCGCGCCCCCCCGCCACCTCACGAACAGGCGTCCATGTCACGGCAGCGACACCATCCTGAGCTGTGCGCTGAGGTCTTCCGCAGCCCATGCCGTTCGCGCACCCGCCTCCGTTGAGGCGAACGGGATGACCAGGTAGCGGCCGTTGACGACCGCCTCGAGCCGTGACGTTGCGGCATTCCCTTCGAGGAGCGCGATCTTGTCCTCGACCGAGTTCCAGCTCGCGTCCACGAGCACGATGACATCGGGGTTCGCGTCCACGATGGCTTCCCAGCTCATGGAGGTCCATGTGTCGCGAACATCCTCCGCGACGTTCTCGACACCGATGAGGTCCATGATCAGCTGAGGGTTGCCGATGCCGGCCCCCACATACGGTGTCTCGGTGCCCGAGGAGTACCAAAGAGCGGTGAGGCCGCGCGAGTCCGGTGCGATACCGTCGAGCGTCGCGCGCTGATCCTCGAGGAAGGGGACAGGGTCCACGTCGAAGATCTGGGCGACCTCGCGCACGTGCTCCTCCAACAGGTCGACGGTCATCGACTCAGGCTGATACGCCGGGTCCTTGCACGCGCTGGGGGCGACGTAGGTATCGATGCCGAGTGCCGCGTACGACTCGCGTTCTCCTGCACTGTCGGCACTGAAGACGGATTCCCAGCCGGCGAAGACGAAGTCGGGCTCGAGGGCCAGGACCGCCTCGCGGCCCGGGGCTGATTCTGAGAGGGTCGGGATGTCGACGCCGTCGCTCCACCGCTCGGGCACGGGGCCGTCGGGAAACGCTTGCGCCACGATGCGGTCGCCGAGCCCCAGCGCCAGGAGCAGCTCCGTCGAGGAGGACTTGACGGTGACGACTCGCTGCGGCGGAGCGTCGACAATCACTTCCGTGCCGCAGTTGTCGATGGTGAGCGAGGCGCCGCTCGAGGGAGCGCTCGGAGCGGGCGCCGCGCCCGAACTGACGACGGTGCAGCCTCCGGTGGCCGTGACGGCCACGATGAGGGCGACGATGGGCGAGGTGCGAGTGCGCATGGTACTCCCGGCAGTGGATGAAGTCAGGTCGAGGGGTGAACCGAACGTGGCTCGCAACCAGGACAGCCAAGAAAAGGCGCGTCATCATCGACGAAATGTTCGCCGAGGGTACTGAATACAGTATGCACTACAGAAGCAGGTTGTGTCGAGCGGCATGGAGGGTTGAGCGGCATGGAGGTATGACGGGCACGACGTCGTGCAGGGCGGCCTCAGCTCCCATCACGCCTGTCTTGTGCGACGTCATGGTCGATCCCCGTCGCGAGGTCCTCACACGGTACGCGGATGAGTTCTGGGTGATCGTGCAGAAAGCGGCGAGCCCCCTCGTCGCCTCGAGCCGTCGAGGTGATCGCGCGCCAGTGGTGTCGGCCGACCGCGACAGGGTGCCCCGGAACGGATCCGAAGTAGGCGCGCGCGAGCGCGTCTCGCGCATCGCCGCGCGGCGCGCGCGAAGCACTCGGCACGGCGGCCTGACCGAGATCCGCGGTGTCGCGCGCGGTCACGGCGTCGATGACCCGGGCGACGATGCTGGCCTCGACGTCCGGGGTGTCCACCAGGAGGATCACGGCAAGGTCGGCTGTCGTGTGCTCGAGTGTGTCGAGCCCCGCGCGCACCGATCCGGCCATTCCGCTCTGCCAGTCATCGTTCTGAACGACCGTGACGAGGGGGTTGCCGAGGTCGACCGCTCCGAGGCTCGCAACTCTCGTGGCGTCGGCGGCCCCCAAGACGAGGACGACGCCATGGCATCCGCCGCCGAGCAGCGCTGACACAGCGTCGGCCAACCATGCGCCGTTCTGCGCGAGTGCCTTGGGCATGCCGTATCGCGTCCCGGATCCTGCGGCGAGCAGCACGCCCTGTATCGAAGTGTTCATGCCCGCAGTATCCTCCGCTCTCGTCCGCAGAGGAGGGACTAGGCGGGCCGCGACCAGCCGTCTGTTCTGCCCGACTCAGGCGATTCTCGGCCAGTTCATGCTTTGCGCTACACGGTACCTCGGCGTACAGTCGAATCTAATATCCAATGAGGGACAGATCGCGACGTTTCCCGTGGACGACGAGAGAACGGATGGGCCAGTGGCACGCAACGAGTTCCACCGAGAGATAGCTGTTGCCTCCTCGCCGGAGGAGACCTGGCAGGTGATTACGACGGTCCCGGTCGTCGTGGGATGGGTGGACATCGTCGAGGACGCGGTGGAGGTGGAGCGCCTCTCCAAATACACCGCCGTGCTCATGGATCGCCTCGGCCCCTTCAAGCTGCGCGCCGATCTCGACATCGACATCTTCGATGTCGTCGAGGGCGAGTCCCTCGCGGGCAAGGCCAGCGGGGAAGACCGCCAGGTGGGATCTCGACTCATGATCGAGGGCAGCGTGCGCCTCGCGCCGCGCGAGCCCTCGGGCACCGTGGTCACGGTGCAGGGTTCCTACGAGGTGTCCGGCAAAGTCGCCTCCATGGGTTCCGGCACGATCAACAAGAAAGCCGAGAAGATCATGGAGAAGTTCTTCGCCACGGCAGTCGCGGCGCTCGGAGAGGTCTAGTGCTGCCCCCGTTCAGGCTCGCACGCCCCTCCACTCTGGACGAGGCGCTTGAGGCTCTGGGAGAGGATCAGGTCGCCTACTGCGGGGGTACCGAGCTGCTCCTCGCGATGCGGGCCGGGCTCACGCGCCCGGAGGCTCTCGTCGACGTCAAGCGCCTACCAGAGCTCTCCGGCATCGCCGTCGACGGGGGCCACCTCGTGATCGGAGCACGCGAAACCCACATGGACGTCGCCGCGAATCCGTTCGTGCTTCGCCATCTGCCCATGCTCGTCTCCGTCGTACGAAACGTCGGGAATGCACGAGTGCGAGCGCAGGGCTCCGTGGGCGGCAACCTGTGCTTCGCCGAGCCCAAGTCAGACCTGGGTACTGCACTCATAGCCTTCCAGGCGACCGTCACCCTCGCATCGCCCCGCGGTCGGCGTGAGCTCACCGTCGAGGACTTCATCGTTGGGCCCTATTACGCCGAGAAGGAGCCGGACGAGCTGCTCGTCGACGTGCGCATACCGATACCGGCGAAGGGGACACGGGCTACCTATCTCAAGTACCAGACGATGGAACGTCCGACTGTTGGCATCGCACTCGTCGACGATCCGGATTCCGGACAGTCGCGGCTCGCCATCGGTGCCGTCGGGGAGACCTCGATGGCGTGGAACTTCACCTCCATGAAGGACATCGACTCGACCGCGATCTCGAACGAGATCGACCCGACACCGGATCTCGCGGGGTCGGAGCGCTACAAGCGTCACATCACCAAGGTCTACGTCGATCGAGCGATCAACAACCTAGCGAAGGTGGGGTAGGTGCCATGAGTCGGCAGCCAGAGCTTGTTCCCGTGAGCATCGAGGTCAACGGGACGGTCGTCGACAGGTCAGTGGAACCGCGCTCCTTGCTCGTCGACTTCCTGCGCGACGATCTCGGGCTCACCGGCACGAAGGTGAGTTGCGAACTCCAGGTGTGCGGCGTGTGCACCGTGCTCGTCGAGGGGCGACCGGTCAGTTCGTGCACGTATCTCACGGTCGACGCCGATGGCCTGCGCGTCACCTCGGTCGAGGGGCTGTCTGACGGCAAGACCCTGCACCCCCTGCAGGAGGCCTTCGTGGATTGCCAGGCGCTGCAGTGCGGTTTCTGCACTCCCGGGTTCCTCATGATGTCGAAGGCGCTGCTGGACAGCACGCCGGAGGTCGAGCACGAGGAGATCGTGGACCACCTCGAAGGCAACATCTGCCGGTGCACCGGTTATCAGCCAATCGTCGAGGCGGTCGAGCGCGTCGCCGCTCAGGGAAGGGTCGACTCATGAGTGAGTACGCCACGGTCGGGACGTCGGTTCGTCGCCCCGACCTCGTGGAGAAGGTGCTCGGCACCGCTCAGTACACGGTCGACGTCTCCGTTCCCGGAATGGTGCACGCGGCGGTCGTGCGGTCGAACCGCGCGCACGCGCGCATCGTGACCATCGATGCTGAGGATGCTCGCACCCAGCCCGACGTCATCGGCGTCGTCACGGCGAGCGATCTCGAGCCGTTGTTCGCCCGATTCGGGCACGTGATCGCCGACCACGTCATCCTGGCGACCGAGAAGGTTCGCTACTTCGGGGAGCCTGTCGCCATCGTCCTGGCGGAGACGCGCGGGGCCGCGCACGACGCAGCCGGCCTGGTGCACGTCAGCTATGAAGACTTACCCTCCGTCATGACGGCGGAGCAGGCGCTCGCCGAGGATGCTCCGCTCGTGCATGAGACGACTTATGATGCCACCGGGGACGACAGCTTCAAGAATCTTGCCGGCAAGAAGGCAGACGGCGACTCAGCGGCGGATGACGCGCTGTCGAATGTTGCCCACGAGGCGAGCCTCGCGTGGGGAGACGTCGATGCGGCCTTCGAGACGGCGCATCTGATCGTCGAGGACACCGTGCACTATCCCATGCTCTACGGGTACGCCATGGAGCCCTACAACGCGGTCGCCTCGTTCAGTGACGGCGAGCTGGTGGTCACGAGCACGGCGCAGCACCCCTACATGGTGCGTGATGATCTCGCCCGCATCTTCGACCTGCCTCTGTCACGCGTTCGCGTCTCAGCGCCCTACCTCGGGGGCGGGTACGGAACGAAGTCGTACACCAAGGTCGAGCCGATGGCCGCGGTGGCCTCCTGGTACTGCGGCCGGCCCGTCAAGCTGGTGATCTCGATCGAGGACTCCATCTACACCACCCGCGTGGACTCCGCGAAGATCCATGTTCGCAGCGCTTTCGACGCTGACGGGATCATCCAGGCGCGCGAGTTTGACATCGTCATGGATTCGGGCGCGTATGCCGACAACAGTCCACTCGTTCTCGCGAAGGCGGTGAACCGCTGCTTCGGCCCCTATCGGGTGCCCCACCTCCGCGTGCGAGGCCGATCGATCTACACGAACACGACGCCAGCATCGTCGTATCGCGGCTTCGGCGCCCCGCAGGGCAACCTCGCGGGCGAGACGAACATCGATCGCGCTGCTGAGCTGCTCGGCATCGATGCGGCTGACATCCGCCGACGCAATCTCGTCCAGTTCGGGGAGCCGATTCTGCGCGGCAAGCGCGGGATCGATGCGGACCTGCCCGCCGATCTCGAGCTTGTCGTCGCCTCGCTCGAGAAGGACCGTACTGATCGTCCGGGATACGGCATCGGGTTCGGATGCTCGGCGTCGGACGCGGGCGCCTACCCGATCTCCACGGCTCAGGTGCGCATCCAGTCCGACGGCTCCGTCATCGTCCTGAGTGGTTCGACCGAGATGGGCCAGGGCAGCCGCTCGGCTCTCGGCCAGATCGCTGCCGAGGAGTTGCGCGTGAGGGTGGACGTTGTCTCCGTCATGCAGTCGGACACCTCCGTCACACCGTATGAGCGCACGACGGGTGCGAGCCGCACGACGACCCTTGTCGGGCTCGCGCTCCAGCGGGCGTGCGCTGACGCGATCTCTCGCGTGCGCGACATGGCGGCGGAGATCTGGGAGTGCTCTGCCGAGCATGTTGTGCACGTCGACGGCGGTGTGGAGAACGGTGATGGCGCGACGATGACGTTCGGCGATGTCGTGCGAACATGGTTCGGCGGCGCCGCGGGGGAAGTGACCGGCGTCGGTCTCCTTCGCCGAGAAGGTGTCACCGAGGAGATGCCGCCTTTCTGGGAGACGGGCATGGTCGGAGTGGCGGTCGACGTCGACACGGAGACGGGAATGGTGACGGTCGACAAGCTCGTGACGGTCGCCGATGTCGGTTTCGCCATCAATCCGCGTGCCGTGGAGGGCCAGGATCTCGGCGCCGCGACGCAAGGTCTGGGCGCGGCCCTGTACGAGGAGCTCGTCTACGACGGTCCTCAGCTGATCAACGCGAACGTCGTCGACTATCGTGTTCCTCGCATGACGGACGTTCCACGCAAACTCGATCTCATCCTGGCTGAGCGTCGGGACGGTGTCGGCCCCTATGGCGCGAAAGGTGCGGGGGAGGGTCAGCTGAATCCCATCGGAGGCGCTGTGGCGTCGGCGGTGGCCAGGGCGGTGGGCAAGTGGCCTACGCGGCTGCCGCTGACCCCCGAGCGCGTGTGGCGCCTCCTCAACGATCTTGATGAGACCGACTAACATCTGCGGCGGTAGTCGCAGACATCGGATGGCGTCACCGGTTCTGCAGAGGCAGGATCGGCGGGAGAGGGCGTATGCGCGCACTCCTTCGTGACGTTCTCGAAGAATGGGAGTCCGGTCGGCCAGTGGCCCTCGGCACGGTCATCGCGACATGGAGGTCTGCTCCGCAGCCCGTCGGCGCATCCATGATCGTCGACTCCGACGGCGCCGTCGTCGGCTCGGTGTCGGGTGGATGTGTCGAGGGTGCGGTGTACGAGATCGCCCAGAAGGCGATCGCCGACGGTCAGCCGGCGCTTGAGCACTACGGCGTCAGCGACGATGACGCGTTCGCCGTCGGACTCATGTGCGGTGGCATGCTGGACGTCTTCATCGAGCGCATCGACCCGGCGAGCTATCCAGAGTTCGGCACGATCGTCGCCGACGTTGAGGCGGGCAGACCTGTCGCCGTCGCGACCCTCGTCGAGCATCCGGACCGCTCTCGCGTGGGCCGACGGATGATCGTGAGGTCCCACGAGAGGGCTGACCCTGACGGAGCCGTCGGAGTGGAGGGGTCCTTGGGGTCGGACCGCATGGACGCCGCCGTGGAGACCGACGCTCGCGGCGCTCTCAGCACGGGCGTCAGCACGACGCTGACCTATGGGCCCGAGGGGGAGCGACTGGAGTCGGGTGCGCGCGTGTTCGTGGCGGCCTTCGCTCCGCGTCCGCGGATGATAATCTTCGGGGCCGTCGATTTCGCCCTCTCGCTCTCTCGTGTGGGAGCTTTCCTGGGCTTCCATGTGACCGTCTGCGACGCTCGAGAGGTCTTCGCGACGCCGAGCCGCTTCCCCGATGCCGATGAGGTCGTCGTGGACTGGCCCCACCGGTACCTCGCCCAGGAGCTCGAGGACCGACGCATCGACGATCGCAGCGTGCTCGTCGTGCTGACGCACGACGCGAAGTTCGACGTTCCCGTGCTCGAGATCGCCCTGAGGGCGCCGCAGATCCGCTATGTCGGCGCGATGGGATCCCGTCGTACGCACGATGATCGCATGGAGAGGCTCCGGGATGCCGGACTCACGGACGAGGAGCTGTCGAGGCTCTCGTCTCCTTTGGGCCTCGACCTCGGTGCCCGGACGCCTGAGGAGACGGCCGTGTCGATCGCGGCCGAGATCATCGCGCTCTCGTCAGGGGGGAGTGGAGCCCGCCTCGGCAGCCAGACGGGTCCGATTCACCATCGCGACACCGAAGCCGACCCTTCCTAGTGTGCCGACGGAGGCGAGAAGCCGTAGGGCAGCTCGAGACGGTGAGCGTGGAGCAACTCGGTGTCGCGAAGGATGTCGAGGATCGGCCCGTCTGCGACGACTCTCCCCTGATCGAGGATCACGGCGCGGTGGCACATCTCCGCGGCATAGGGAAGGTCGTGCGTGATCATGAGGATCGTCAGGTCGAGGCTCTCCAGTACGTCCGCCAGTTCGCGGCGACTGGAAGGGTCCAATCCAGTTGAGGGCTCGTCGAGAACGATGATGTCTGGCTTCATGGCGAGCACCGTCGCGACCGCGACGCGACGCTTCTGGCCGAAGGACAACCGGTGCGGTGCGCGGTCGATGTGGTCACTCATGTTCACATCGGCCAGCGCGTCGCGCACGCGCTCGTCGAGGGCCTCGTCACGCAGGCCGAGATTGGCCGGCCCGAAAGACACGTCGTCGCGAACGCGTGGCATGAAGAGCTGGTCATCGGGGTCCTGGAAGACCATGCCGACGCGTCTGCGCACCTCCGCTGCAGTGCGCGTGGAGACCTCGATCCCCTCGACGCTGACACGTCCGGTGCGCAACCCCTCGCGACCGATGCCGAGAATTCCGTTGAGGTGGAGCGCCAGGGACGTCTTGCCCGCCCCATTGGGTCCCAGCAGCGCGACGCGCTCGCCGCGCTCGATCCGCAGAGAGACGCCGTCGAGTACGTGGGTGCCATCGGGGTAGGCCGACGACAGGTTTTCGATCTCGATCGCCGCCGTCATGCCGTCAGTCACGATCCGAGGACGTGGCTCGCGACGGTCACGATCAGCGCCAGCACGGCGGGGCTCAGGGCCACTGCCCACTCCGCGGCGGAGGCCGACCGTCCTGCGGCGGCGGGGAACACGCCGTCGTAGGCGCGAGCCAGCATCGCCAGGTGCACCCGCTCGCCGCGCTCGTAGCTCCTGATGAAGAGAGTTCCCACACTGGATGCGATCGCGCGGAAGTGCGCGACGCGATGGTCTTGCCCACCGCGCGACTGACGAGCGATGCGCATGCGCCTGACATCGTCGCCGACGATGACCGCATACCTGATCATGAAGGAGACGATCGCCGTCAGAGTGGAGGGCATACGCAACCGGTCGAACGCCAGCAGCAGCTCCTGGGCGCTGCTCGTGGCGGAAAAGGCGATCGAGGCAAGCAACGCAATGACGATCTTGGCGATCATGAGGAGCGCAGCGTCAACGGCGGGCGACGACACCGACACTCCGAGCACCTCAGTGCGCGGCCCCAGGGCGACGAGCGGTGTGACCACGGCGAAGACGACGAAGGGAAGGGCAAAGGTAAGGCCGCGCAGGATGCGTCCGATTGGCACGCGGGCCAGGCCGAGCACGACGAAGACGATCACGGCGTGCACTGCGAGTGCTTCCCAGGCTCCCGCGGAGACGCCGACGACGCTCAGCGCGAAGACGATTAGGGAGAGGAGCTTCGGGTGGGCAGGAATCGCGCCTGTCTCACGGGCCGACGGCCTCTCCACCCGGTGAGCGATCGCGGTAGACGTCACGGTGTCACGTCGTCACACCGTGCTCGAGGCGCGCGTCGACAGGCTGCGCAGTGCGAATGCGATCGCGAGCGTCACAGCGAACGTGAAGACGACTCCGATCACCCCCGCGAGACTCGCACCGATTACGCTCTCGCCGAACAGGGCGTAGTCAGCCAAAGGACTCGCCACCGCCACCGACTCCTCAGCGGTGTCCAGGAAGCCGAGGCTCTCGGCCACGTACTCCAGACCGTCGGGATTCGCGCTGGCAAGGAGGCTCACGCCGCCGCCGACGATGAGCGACAGGGCCAGGCCTACGGTCACGATGGAGCGGTTCGAGGCCCTCGTGGGACTCTCTGCGGCTTGGGAGCTCTCCTCGGCGGTGAGCGGCCGGGCGATCCGTACCAGGTCGGGCCTCGCGGCGAGGACGGCACCCAGCACGGCGGCCGTGATGACGGCCTCTCCGATTCCGATGATGAGGTGCCAGCCCACCATGGAGGCGAGGAGCCCGCCGACGGGAAGCTCGATCGCTCCGCCCAGCAGGTACAGGCCGGTGAAGACGAACGCCGACACGGGGACGGAGACGAACGCGGCAAGCGCGGCCGCCGGCACGACGGCGGGCCTGCGGTACCGCGCCAGCCGGAGCACGAGTCTCTGCACTCCATACGCCACGAACACGGGGATGATCGCCAGAAGCAGGAGATTGGTGCCGAGCGCGGTGATGCCGCCGTCCGCGAAGACCAGTGCTTGCACGATGACCACGACCGACATGACGAGCGTTCCGATCCACGGCCCGACCAGGGCGGCTGCAAGCGCTGCTCCGATGAGGTGGCCGCTCGTTCCGACTCCGACGGGGAAGTTGACCATCTGGCCCGCGAAGATGAATGCTGCTGTCAGGCCTGGCAGCGCGGGGCCCCGCATGCTGAGTTCGTCTCGAGCTCGGTAGCTTGCGAGGGCGAGGAAGCCTGCCGCCATGGTGCCGGTGGCAATGGACGTGGGGACATCGAGGAATCCGTCGGGTACGTGCATGAATACATGATGCACCTACATGCGACAAACTCGCAAGAGAGTCTGCGCTGGTAGCCAGGGGAAGGCCGTCGATACTCGGCCTGGGCTTCATGAGCTCTGCACTCTGCACCGGTCTGCGTGCGGGCCGGTGTGATAATTTTCGACCGTGTCGTCACTCAGCGAGAAGGACGCGGGGTCCGCTGGCTCCACGATAGCCGAGCAGGCGCTCGAGCAGGTCCGGCGCCGCGGACATCGCATGACGACGGCGAGGCGCGTGGTGATCGAAGCCCTCGCCACCCAGGGGGGACACCCCACAGCCGAGGACCTCTCTGCGACGATCGCCCAGCACCACCCCGGAATCCATCGAGCGACGGTGTACCGCACCCTCGAGACATTGACGGAGATGGGTGTCGTGGCTCATGTGCACCTCGGCCACGGCGCTGCGGCCTATCATCTGCTCGGGTCGCCGCAGGACGTCGCGCACCTTCACGCGCTCTGTCATCAGTGCGGGCGAGTGTTCGATCTGCCAGGCTCCCTGATGGACGAGGTCGCCGAACGCGTGCGCGAAGAGATTGGGTTCGAGCTGGAAGCGTCGCATCACGCGCTCTCGGGGCTGTGCCGGGCGTGCACGAGCACGACCGTACCGTAATGTCGAGGAGGACGAGCTCGCGATTCGCCGCAGGTTCCCTCGCGCCCATCCCGACGGGGCGGTCTCAGGCTACGGAACGGAGACTCGACCGTGTCGCGCGAGGGAAAACATGCTCATGCTGTACTGTTCGGTCGGGTGAGCCAACCTCGATGCGCAGGTCGGTTGCGATAGAGTCGATTCGCCCGTCTGCTCGCCTTCCCCGTCAACGAAGCGCGGCCGCATTCGCGCCACCGAGAGATCGAGTGGACGAGAGATAGCTAAGGGACCTGCATGACCGCCGGCAAAAACGTAGAACAACCCGACTCCCCTGAGTCGTTGGCCGCTATTGCGGACTCCGTTCGAGGGTCGTTCAAGACTGTCGAGGAGATGTCGCAGACCTTTATCCGGGAGGCGATCATCCAGGGCGTCTTCCGGCCAGGGGAGCGACTCAATCTCGATGTCATCGCCTCGACTCTCGGTGTCAGCCGCATGCCGGTGCGGGCAAGCCTTCGACAGCTCGAGGGCGAGGGGCTCCTGACGATCCACGCCCACCGGGGCGCCTCGGTGACGGTACTCGGAGCGAAGGAGATTGCCGAGGTATACGAGCTCCGGATCGTCTTGGAGAGCTTCCTGCTGGAGAAGGCGCTGGCACGTCTCGATGACGAGGGCCTCGCGACTCTCAAGGGAGTTCTCGATGACTTGAGCGCGTCGGACGAGTCCCCGTCACGGCTCGACCGGCGGCGGGACTTCTACGGCGTGCTGTACTCCTACGCGGAGAGCCCGCGCGCGGTCACCATCGTCGACAACCTGCGCGCCTCGGTCGGCCACTACCTGCTTCTGCAGCGTGTCGCCGATACTCCGGTGCACGAGGAGCTGTTCGAGTTCGTTCGTGCTCGCGACCTCGATGGCGCCCGCACATGGTTGGCGAAGCATCTCCGTCGCGTTTCGGAGAAGCTGCAGGAGCTCGTGGGGCGCGAGTCCGAGCCGCAGACCGCCTAGGAGTTGTCCTTCCGCGGAGCCAGTTGCACCTGTCCGCCCCCGTGGGAGGGTTGACCCGGCACCGTGTCCCACGCCGCACCGCACTCGTTGCACTGCAGGAGGACGGTGTTCAGCCCCGGCGTCCCCTCCGTCGTGGGAACCACGGTGTTGTCGGCGGAATCGCACTCGGGACAGGTCTCGGCGTATGACATGAATTTCCAATCTGCTCGGTAGCCGGGTGAATCGTATCGGGCAGGCGACGAAGCGGCCCGTCTCTCAACGAGCTCTCGTCGCGTGGACGAGGGTACTCACTCCGCCGTCTCGCTGAGGCTGCGCACGAAAGCATCCATGCTCGAGCTCGCCCCGCCGCCCTCCGTCCACGCGTTCTTCGCCACTTTGATGGCAGCGATCTCGGTCTCCACGAGCCGCGCGAGGGGGAGGGAGAGACCAGCCTTCTCGGCATGCTCGGTGAGAATGCGCATGTCTTTCTCCGCCCAGGGCATCGGTCGTGAGCGGGTCCACGTCTCGAGAGCCCAGTTGTTGCCGCTACTGAGCATCAGGGCCTCACGAAGCTGGGTCATGTCGACGTGCAGACTGTCTCCCAATCGCATGGCCTCGTAGTTCGCGGTGACCGTCGACCAGAGCACGAAGTTATTGAGCATCTTGCCGACCTGCCCGGCACCCAACCCACCGAGCCGATACATGTCGGAGGCCATCGCGGAGAGGGCGGGGCTGATCGCCTCGATGACCTTCTCGTCACCGCCGAGCATGATGAGGAGCGTCGCGTCTTCCGCTGCGGGCTCGCCACGGCAGATTGGTGAGTCCACCACGTGCACGCCATGCGCGCCACTCGTCTGGGCTGCGTCGATCACCGTCGTCGGCTCGACTGTGCTGCAGATCGCGATGACATGGCCCGGCCGCGCGGTGGCGAGGAGACCAGTCGTCTTGGCCTCGATGACCTCGCGCACCTGCTCGTCGAACCCGACCACCACGAGAGTCAGTGCGGTGGTGCTCGCGATCTCCGCGGGGGAGTTCACGACGTCGACACCGATGTCAGCCGCGGCTCGCCGCGCAGGCTCGAAGACATCGAATCCGAGCACGCGGTAACCCTTCTCTCGGAGGTTTCTCGCCATCGGGAGGCCCATCTTGCCGAGCCCGATCAGACCGATGCCTTCTGAGAGCGGCAACGGGTCGGCTCGAAGGTCATCGGTCATGGTTCAGCTCTCCACTCCAGGGCTCGTGTGTCCGGTTCGGGGATTCTAGCCGACCGCCATACGTGTGCCAGCGGGGTTGACTCCCGTGCCCGGGGGTGACGTTTCAGCCAGTGAGCGACGGTCGGCGCGCGTCACTGACGTGCTTCCGGATCGCGGGATGAGCGACGCGGTCACGGCACCGACGACTCATCCGCAGTCTCGTACGCCACTCCGAACACCAGCACGCCACCATCTGTCTGAGTGAGGAGACCCATGAGCTCGTGATCGCGAGCCGGATCGAGATCGCCATCGCGAATCTCGAGGACGATGTGCGCACGCCCGCCCAGCGCGGCCCCGAGCTTGCGTGTCGTCTCTTCGATGACATCGCCTCCGGCGCGCTCGATGATCCTACGGTGAAGGGGGTGGCAAGCGGTGTCCACGGGCGACGCACCCTCGGGCAACCGTGCGTAGACCAGCTCTCTCAGTCCGCGCGGATGCGTGCTGTTCTCGGACATGACGTCCCCCTGTCGTTGAGAGTGGCAGTGAAGCACAGCATAGTTGGATAGATTATTCAAAGGCCAGGGGGCCGTGAGAAAGAGGGATCGTCGAATGCCAGTATCGGGCGAGCCTTCCGAGTGGCTGAGCGCGCGCGCCTTGCTCCGTCGCCGTGACTTCGCGATCTACTGGTGGAGCGGGTTCGTGTCGTCCCCCGGCAATTGGGTGCACAACGTCACGGCATCCGTGGTGATGTTCACCCTCACGGAATCGCCGCTCATGGTCGGCCTTCTCAACTTCGCCATCTTCATCCCCAACTTGATCTTCAGTCTCCCGGCCGGCGTGCTGGGAGACCGATTCGATCGACGCTGGGTCGTGGGTCTCTCGAGCGGACTCGGAGCGGTGGCCGCTGCGGCACTCACGCTGATCAGCATGGCCGGCGGCGTGACGCCGGTCGTCCTGCTCCTCCTGTGCTTCGTGATTGGGTCTGCCAATCCGCTGGCCAAGCCTGCTCTGAGCGCGATGATCCCCGGTCTGGTGCCGCGCGGCGCGATCGGGCGCGCGACCGCGCTCTACATCGTCCAGTACCAGATCGGCCAGGCCGCCGGCCCGGCCATGGCCGCGGTACTGCTCCTCACGTCGTCGCCGACGTGGGCGTTCGGTCTCAATGCGGTGAGCTACCTCGCTCCCATCGCGGCCATGCTCATCATACGGTTTCCGGAGCGACCGACGGCGCAGCCGGAGAGCGGCGCGCAGCGACCCCGGGGGTCGATCATGGAAGGTCTGCGCTACATCGCTCGCGACAGCACCATGCTTCTCATGCTGCTCGCGATCGTGCTGACGAACGGCGCCGTGGAGGCGCTGCGCACGCTGGCCCCCTCGCTGGCAGACGAGCGAGGGCTCCCGGAGGCGGCCGGATTCATCGTGATGGGGTACAGCACCGGCGCGCTGCTCGGTCTGTTCCTCTTCGGCGTGGCCGACCGCCATCTCCGCCCGCGGTTACTCCTGTTGTCGGCGTTCGCTCTTCAAGCCCTCGGCCTCATTCTCGTCGTGCTCTCGCCGACGCTCGCGTGGGCCGTCGCTGGGGCGCTTCCCATCGGGCTGGGCTTCGCCCTGAGTATCCCGAGGCTGAGCGCAGGGTTACAGATGAGTGCGTCGGACGGCTACCGGAGTCGCGTGATGGCGGCGTTCACGATGGCCCACCTGGGCCTGCGACCCTTCTTCGCTCTGCTCGCCGGCGCTCTCGCTTCGCTCTCGATCAACGGATCGCTCCTCGTGTTCGTGGCGCTTGCCGTTGCGGCGGCGATCTTCGTCGCGCGCCGCGACATCGTGGGCCCCTCGTGAGATGAGCCGGAGTAGGGGGGCGGCGGCGGATTCGTGGCACGCGTCCTTCGCGGCGGCCATTGGCTCGACCCGAGTGCCCTCGTGGCCGCCACGACACCGGGGTTCATGCGGGCCGATCGAGCCGTAGAGGAAACCGTTGATCTTGTATCCAATAGCTGGTAACTTGCCGGAATAACTGAGTTCCGGCGCCGCGTCTGCCGGGTGCCACGGGTGGGCGAGCGAGATCGCGCATCATCGACAGCAGGAGGAGAGAGCCGTATGTCAGATATTCAGGTGTCAGAGCTTCCCGACATCAACAAGATCGAGCACCGCAAGCAGCCGTTGAGCGATGCGCACAACAGCGAGATGGGGCAGCGGGAGCAGTGGAACAAGAAGCACCCTCCGACTGAGGCTGTCATCATCAAGGACCTCAAGACGACGGACCTGACCCCGCGCGAGTATCGCAACACGCGTGCGCGGTTCTACCGTCTGGGGCACGACATCCGCCTGCAGCCGCACCTGAGTGAGCTTCCGCCGCTGGGTGCGTCGGTGAAC
>NZ_JAVKCK010000003.1:0-128360 GCF_040286215.1 Microcella sp. | reverse complement strand
GCGGCGGGGGCGGGCGGGGCCCGGGGGGGGCCCCCGCCGCGCCCCCCCGTCTCCGGCGCTCGCGTACGAGAGCGCCGGGTCGACGTCAGCGGGCTCGCGGCTCGAGTGCGGTGCCGATCCACTCGACGATGCTGGCCGCGATGCGCGGGTCGACGGGGCGCCGCGCATCCCTGCGGTAGGTGCGCAGGGAGGCGCTCGGCTGGGTGCGAAGAATGTGGCTCAGGCCGTCGAGCACCGCAGCGCGGGTGGTCGCCGAGCGCAGCTCGGCGATCCTCGGGGTGTCCTCCGGCGGCGACTGCAGGTCGTACTCGCCGCCCAGTGCGAACATGGGCTGGGCAGCGGCGGCGAGGTCGTCGCTCGGGTCGTACGCCATGAACTCGCGGTACCAGCGCGCGTTGACGCGCACCCCGCCCATGCGCTCGACGTCCTTCGTCGTGGCCAGCAGTCGCGTGCGATTCTTCTCGGTCGCCTTCTCCAGGTCGGTGCGCAATGCGCGCAACACGAATCGCACCGGGCCCGGAATGTCTGCCGCGATCATGCGTGACTGCCACCGCAGCACCTCGAGCCCCGACCGGGCGTAGCCCGAGAGGAGCACGGCACCGGCAATGGCGGGCCGCTCGACGGCGACGCGCGCAGCGATTGCGGTGCCTTCGCTGTGTCCGATGACGATCACGGGCAGACCGTGCTCGAGCGCATGATCCACGACGGCGCAGGCATCGTCGACGAGGTCGTGCAGACCCGACGCGAGGAAGTCGCCGCTCGACTCGCCCACGCCGCGCTTGTCCCAGCGCATGCTCGCGATGCGGTGGTCGGCCAGGCTCTCCGAGAGCTCCCGCTGGATGCCCAAGGCCAGGCCGCGCGCATCGCCGTCGCGGTCGAGCGGGCCGCTGCCGGGCAGCAGCACGGCGATCGCCCGGGCGTCGGCGGGCATCACCAGCTCTCCCGCGAGCTCGACCGCCGCCGACACGCGCAGTGCTGAGGCCGTGGGACGGCCAGCCAGTGCTGCCCTGATGCGGTCGTGCGCCGCGTCCGCATCGTCGAGAGAGACGACGACGTCACGCACGCGCCCCGAGGAGGCCGTCAAGCGCAAACCCGGCCCCCTGCCCCACACGATGCCGACGGTGGAGCCGGAGCGTCGACGCCATGTTCCGACCTTCGCATAGCCGGGCAGCCCGAGCCCGGGCGCACGCAGGCCGCGCATCGCGGCATAGGCGTCGGACACCACCTCGACCGAGGCGAGATGAGCGAGCGGGATGCGGATGTCGCCACGGACGGCGAAGACTCTCTCCCGCGCGCGGAGCCTCACCGCGACCTCACGGGAATCCACATCGATCGTTGCCATGTCAGGGTCCTTTCCCCCAGAGCTTTATTGTTATCAAACATGATAACATAATCATGATCGATACTATAGATATCGAGATCGGAGGCTCCGTGTCCAGCGCCGACCTGCTCCTGCACCCCGTCCGACTGCGCATCGTCCAAACGATGCTCGGCCGCGACACGCTCACCACCCGCGAACTCGCCGCGCATGTCGCCGGCGTCGCCCCCGCGACGCTCTACCGCCACGTGAGTGCGCTCGTCGACGCCGGAGTGCTCGACGTCGTCGCCGAACGCAAAGTGCGCGGTACGGTCGAGAGGTCTCTGCGCCTGCGCGTCGCGCAGGCCTCTGTATCAGCCGACGATCCGCAGCTCGCCGACCCCGCAACGCTCCGGGCCGGATTCCTGGCCTACCTCGGCAGCCTCGCGGCACTCTTCGACCGTTACCTGGAGGGCGAGCGCGGCAACCTCGAGGAGGACCTCGTCGGTTTTCGACAGGTCGCCGTGCACGCGACCGACGAGGAGTGGCGCGAGGTCATGGCCACCGTGCGAGCAGCGCTCGCCCCGCTGGCCGAGCGCGAGAGCGCGCCCGCCAGGGCGCGACGCCGTGTGCTCGGCACAGTGAGCCTGCCCGTGCCGTAGCCAGCACCCGAGCGCGGGCGACGCGCGATCAGTCGGTGCCGGTGTCGAACGCCGCGCCCTCGCCCGCGGCGTCGAAGGCCTCGCTCAACGCGTCCCGCGCATCCGGGTCGGCCGGATCGAAGAGCTCGTCGGCGTGGCCGGCCGTGATGCGCCCGACAAGCTTCGCCGTCGCGCCGCCGATCATGCGCTGCGCGGCATACTGCTCGAGGCGCGCCCGCGAGTCCGCAATGTCGAGGTTGCGCATGGTGAGCTGGCCGATGCGGTCGGTCGGGCCGAATGCCGCGTCGCCGACGCGCTCCATGGAGAGCTTCTCGCCCGCGTACGAGAGCGCGGGGCCGTCGGTGTCGAGAATCGTGTAGTCCTCGCCGCGGCGTAGGCGCACCGTGACCGTGCCCGTGACGGCGGAGCCGACCCACTTCTGAATGGACTCGCGCAGCATGAGCGACTGCGGGTCGAGCCACCGGCCTTCGTACATCAGACGGCCCAGACGACGACCCTCAGCGTGGTAGTTCGCGATCGTGTCCTCATTGTGGATCGCATTGAGCAGGCGCTCGTAGGCGAGATGCAGCAGGGCCATCGCGGGCGCCTCGTAGATGCCGCGGCTCTTCGCCTCGATGATGCGGTTCTCGATCTGGTCGCTCATGCCGAGGCCGTGGCGACCACCGATCGTGTTGGCCTCCATCACGAGGTGCACGGGGTCGCCGTACTCGACGCCGTTGATCGCCACCGGGCGGCCCTCGGCGAACTCGATGGTGACATCCTCCGGGGCGATCTTCACAGACTCATCCCAGAACTTCACACCCATGATCGGCTCGACCGTCTCGAGCGAGACGCTCAAGTGCTCGAGAGTCTTCGCCTCGTGAGTGGCACCCCAGATGTTCGCGTCCGTTGAGTACGCCTTCTCGGCGGAGTCGCGGTACGGCAGTCCGTGGGCGACGAGCCACTCGCTCATCTCGGTGCGACCCCCGAGCTCGGTCACGAACTCGGCGTCGAGCCAGGGCTTGTAGATGCGCAGGCGCGGGTTGGCGAGCAGCCCGTAGCGGTAGAAGCGCTCGATGTCGTTGCCCTTGTAGGTGCTGCCGTCGCCCCAGATGTCGACGCCGTCCTCCTTCATGGCCTGCACGAGCATCGTGCCGGTGACGGCGCGACCGAGCGGAGTTGTGTTGAAGTAGGCGCGGCCTCCCGAGCGGATGTGGAACGCGCCGCAGGCCATGGCGACGAACCCTTCCTCGACCAGCGCCTCCTTGCAGTCCACGAGGCGGCTGATCTCGGCGCCGTACTCCGTGGCGCGGCCCGGAACCGACTCGATGTCGTCTTCGTCGTACTGCCCCAGATCGCCCGTGTAGGTGCAGGGCACCGCGCCTTTGTCGCGCATCCACGCGACAGCGACGGAGGTATCGAGCCCTCCGGAGAAAGCGATGCCGACGCGCTCGCCGACGGGCAGGGAAGTCAGAACCTTAGACACGCCCTCCACCCTAACGGCGCTCGACGGGGCTCCCCTCCGCAGGCGCCACCGTTGACGGCGCGGGTGCGTCCGGCCGCGGTGAGAACTTCCCGGTGGCCGCCAGCACGATGACGAGCACGAGCGGCACGATCCAGCCGCTCCACCCGAGCACGGTCGCCTGCGTGGTGTCGATCACCTCGCCGGCCGCGACGAAGATGATCGAGAAGCCGGCCGCCGCGTTGAAGGCTCCGTGCGCGAGCGCGGGCGCCCAGACGGTTCCCGACCTGATGCGCAGCCAGCTGAAGACGGCTCCGATGACGATGCACATTCCGCACATCGCGGCGAGCCCGAGCCACCCGGGCGCCAGCGCGTAGTTGTATCCCAGCAGGATCAGCGGGGCGTGCCAGAGCCCCCAGATGACGCCAGAGATCAGGATTGCCGGCAGCACGCCGAGCGGCAAGAGCTTCGGCAGCAGCCAGCCGCGCCAGCCGAGCTCCTCCCCCATCGCCGGGACGAGGTTGATGAACGCGCCGAACAGCACGTTGACGAGCTGCAGCGCGACGAGCACGCCGATCGGGATGGGCAGCGGTGGGGCTCCCGACGCCTCGAGCTGAGCATCCAGTGCCGCCTGGAAGCCGCTGAAATTCACGAAGTCGGCCGGATACACGCCCAGAAGCGCCCCGATCGGCAGTGCCACGAGAATGAGCGAAACCGGCACGACGATCGCGAGAGCGAGGTAGCCCAGGAACCGCCCTGGGCGCCCGAGCGGCCACAGCCCGAGCGTGCGGGCACGGTTCGCTGGCTTCTCGACGAAGAACACGACCACAAGCGCCGCGATCGCCGGCGTCGTCATCATGAGCACGGCGATGAGCCCGAAGAACGGACTCGCCAGCCCGTCTCCGAGCCAAAGCAGCAAGGCCACGAGCCAGCTGAGCCCGAAGGCGAGGGCGAGGAAAATCACGACGAGGCGCACGGCACAGATACTGGCATCAGCCTCGCCCTTTTCGCATCCGTCGCGCGACGGAAACCTCGGGGAAACGGCATCACCGTACGGTGGAGGGGCGTCTGGCAACGGCCTGCGCCCCGGCATCGAGGAGGAGAGCGTGTACCGATCGAGCCGGATGACCGCTCCGCGCCTGCTCGTGATGCTCCTGCTCGGCACGCTGGGGGTCGGGTTCGGCGCCGCAGGCACCGCCACGGCAGCTAGTGCGACCGGCCCAGGTCTCCCCAGCACCTCGGAGGAGGACCCCAGCGCGCCCATCGTCTACGACGGCGGCATGAGGCTCACCTCCTCCGACGGCTTCACCGTCGACATCACGGCGCGTCTCACGATCGAGTGCGACGCGGCCGACGACTGCACCGCTCTCGTCACCGTGACCGGAGGAGACTTCGTCGCGTCGCCGACCAACGACCGGGCGCTTCCGTACTCCGGCGGCCGCGCGAGCGCCGACCTGCCCTACTACGGTGACATCTGCCAACTGCGCTTCATCGGCGCAGGAGCCGTCACGGTCGAGGCGACAGCCGACTCGGCCTCGGTCACGCGGCAGTCCGCCCCGGTCTCGACGTCCTGCCCTGACGGCTCCACGGCGACCGCGTCCGCCGCCACGGTCAGCGGCACCCTCGCCTACGTCTCCGGCCCGTCCTGCCGCAGCGACGGTACGTGCCCGACGCCCACGCCGACGCCAACCCCGGCGCCCACGGCGACGCCGTCGCCCTCACCCACGGCCGAGGTCGTCGACGCCGACCCCGGCGCTGGCGCGCGAGACAGCGCCGACCCCGGCGTGCTCTCGACGCTGCGGCCCTTCCGCGCCGCTGCGACCCTGCCAGCGGCGCTGTGGAGCATCACGGGCGCGATCGTGCTGAGCATCCTCATCGCCCTCCCCACCGTGCTGCTCGACGCGACGAGCGAGCGCATCACCGAGCGGGCGGAGCAGCGTCGGCTCGCTCGCGGTCTCGCGCCCGCCGATCCCTCCGCCAGACCGCCGCTCACGGTGCTCGGCTGGCCGGCCGCACTCGCGGGACTGCTCGTCGCTGCCGCCGCCTCGACGTACGTCGACCCCGAGTTCGCCTTCGACGCCGTCGGCTGGCGCACAGCAGCGGGCATCCTCGCGGGCTTCCTGGTGGTGATCGCCCTCGGGTGGGCGCTCGTCGTCGCCGTCATGCGGTCCATTCGACCGCAGTGGAGGCCCCGCATCGAGTTCCGACCGCTCACCCTCCTCTTCGTCGTCACCGCGGTCGCGTTCAGCGTGGTCAGCGGGTTCCAGCCCGGCGTGGTCTTCGGCCTGGTCGCGGGGGTGGGGTTCGCGGGCGCGATCAGCGCGCGGGCGCGCGCCGGCTCCACCCTGCTCCTGGTCGGGTTCATGATCGTCGCCGGTGCGGCGGCGTGGGCCGGGTACAGCCTGGTCGCCCCCTCCGTCGAGAACCCCGACCTGCTGCTCCTCATTGCGATCGAGTGCCTCTCGGCGATCACCATCGCGGGGTTCTCGGCGCTCCCGATCGCTCTGCTGACCCTCCGGGGGCTCCTCGGGCGCGCTGTATGGCAGTGGAGCAGGCTCTCCTGGATCGCCCTCTACGCGATCGCCGTCGGCGCCTTCCTCTTCGTGCTCATCCCGCTGCCGGACTCCTGGCAGTGGGTCGAGCTCGACTACGTCGCCTGGGGCATCGGGTACGGCGTCTACTGCCTCGTCGCCGTCGTCGCGTGGGCGCTGTCGGCGCGCGGCGCCGACGCGAGCACTGCTGCTACCGCGACGCCGACGTCTTCGCCGCCTTCGCCGCGCGCTTGACCTCGCGCACTTCGGCGAGGGTCTCCGGGCTCCTAATGTCGGCGACCGAGCGGCGCGCACCCTCGACGCCGTAGTCGCCGGCGACCTCTCGCCACCCTGGCGCATCGACACCGTACTGCTTGCCGAGTAGCGCCAGGAAGATGCGCGCCTTCTGCTCGCCGAAGCCGGGCAGAGCCCTCAGTCGCGTCAGGATCTCCCGACCGTCGGGCTCGCCCCGCGTCCACAGCGCGGCGGCGTCGCCCTCCCACTCGCTGACGAGCTGCGCGCAGAGGGTCTGGATGCGCGCCGCCATCGAGCCGGGAAAGCGGTGCACGGCGGGCGACTGCGCGCACAGGGCGGCGAACTGCTCCGGGTCGTGCTCGGCGATCGTTCGAGGGTCGAGACTGCCCAGACGATCACGAATCTTCGCCGGACCGGCGAAGGCGACCTCCATGGCGACCTGCTGGTCGAGGAGCATGCCGAGGAGCAGCGCAAGCGGCTCCGACGACAGCAGACGGTCGGCGTCGACATCGCCGGTGATGTGCAGATCGTTCGTCATGCCTCCATCGTCGCACCTGAGAGCGGCATCCGTCATTCTCGCTAGGGTGCTGGCGACCGCCCGACGGAAGGAGCACAGCCCATGCCGGCGAACAACGACAACCCGAGCCTCAAGAACCCGGAGATGTACGAGTCGCTGCGCGACGACGGCGCCTCGAAGGAGAAGGCGGCGCGCATCTCGAACGCCGCCGCGCGCGATGGCGAGAGCACCGTGGGGTCGCGCGGTGGGGACTCACCGCCGTACGAGGAGTGGACCGTCGACGAACTGCGCCACCGCGCAAGCGAGCTCGACCTGAGCGGCTACAGCGAGCTGCGCAAGGAGGAGCTCATCGAGCTGCTGCGCTCGCACTAGGCCCGCTGCCGGCGACTACGCGGACTGCGGCAGGACGCGCCGCAGAACATCCGCGAGAGTCACGACCCCGAGCATCCGCTGGCCGTCCATGACGATCGCGAGCTGGACGCTCGCCTCGCGCATGCGTGACATGACCTCGTAGACGGGGGTTCCCGCCGCGATCACGTAGGCCGGGCGCGCGCTCGCGGCAGCCGGAGAGTCGAGCGACGCGAGCAGAGTGTCGCGCACGTGCACGACCTCCGGCACACCCGCATCGGCGTCCAGCAGAATACGCAAGTGCCCCGACTGCATCGCTGCCCGCTGCACGTCGCCGACGGTCGCGGTCGACGGTACCGAGGTCGGCGGGCTGTCGCTCGAGACGAGAGACTCGACCGTGAGCGACTGCAGGTCGATGATGCCGTTGATCTGGCGACGGAACTCCGGCTCGAGTACGCCGGCCTGCGCGGAGTGCTCGACCAGTTGTCGGATCGTGTCGGCGTCTTGCCCGCCCACGGCGGCGCGGTCGACGGGCTCGACGCCGGTGGCGGCGACAAGCCTGTTGGCGATCTCATTCACCCAGCGCAGCAGCGGGCGGAAGACGTTGACGAACACGCGCGAGGGGAGGCCGATGATGCGGGCAGACAGCTCGGGATGCGCGATCGCCCAGGATTTCGGCGCCATCTCGCCGACGACGAGGTGCAGGAAGGTCACCAGTAGCAGCGACAGCGCGAACGCGGTCGCGTCGGATGCCCATTCCACGAGTCCCCACGAGGTGAACAGGGGGCCCAGCCAAACCTCGACGGCCGGCTTGGTGACCGCTCCGAGCGCGAACGTGCACGCCGTGATGCCCAGCTGGGCGACCGCGAGCATCATGGTGAGCTCGTTGACGCCCTTCAGCGCCGCGCGAGCGGATCGGCTCGTCGTCGCCTGCTCCTCCAGCCGATGGCGGCGCGCACCGAGCAGTGAGAACTCGATGACGACGAAGAACGCACTCAGGGCAATGAGCGCCACGGTGGCGACGAGCACGACCCAGCCGTTCACGGCTCGACCCCCTCGGTCTCGATGAGCCGCACGCGCAACTCGCTCGGCACATGGCGGTCGACCTCGAGCACGTCCACCTCGAGGTGACGCGTGGGGGGATGATCCTCGACGAGATCGGCGCCATCGATCGGCAGCTCGACCGTGACCGTGTCGCCCGCCTCGGGAAGCTCGCCGCGCGCGGCGATGAGCAGACCGGCGATGGTCTCGTAGTCTCCTCGCGGCAGGTCGTGACCGACCGCGCGCTCCACCTCATCGACGTGAACGTCGCCGTCCATCAGCCAGATGTCGTCGCCGTCGGGCACGACGAGTTCGCTGACATTCTGATCATGCTCGTCGGTGATCTCGCCGATGACCTCCTCTGCGAGGTCTTCCAGGGTGAGGACGCCGGCGAAGCCGCCGTACTCGTCGATCACGCACGCGAGCTCGTTGCGCGTCGAGGTGAGCTGCACGAGGGCGTCAGGCAACCGCATGAGGGTGGGCAGAACGATCGTGGGCCGCATGAGCTCGGAGACGGGCGTGTCTCCCGCGAGAGTCGTCTCGAGCACATCGGTGAGGTGGATCACGCCGAGCGGCTGCTCGTCCTCATCGATCACCGGGTAGCGGGTGTGCGCCGTCGCCATGAGCTCGCGAATGTCGGCGAGCGTCGTGCCGGGGCGCGCGATGTCGACCTGCGAGCGCGGGATCATGGCGTGCTCGACATCCTGCTGCGGAAAGTCGAGAATGCGGTCCAGCATGAGCGAGAGCTCTTCGGGCAGATCGCCGCTGTCGCGGGAGTCGCCGATGATGCGCTCCAGGTCGACCGCGGTCGCGCTCGAGTCGACGTCGTGCACGGGCTCGATGCGCAGGAGTCTCAGCAGGAGGTTCGCGGAGGCGTCGAAGACGGTGATGAGCCAGCCGAAGACGGCGAGGTAGAGGGTGGTGGAGCGCGCGAGCCAGCGCGCGAGCGGTTCTGCATTGGCGATCGCGAGGTTCTTGGGGAAGAGCTCGCCGAAGATCATCTGCACGATCGTGGCGACGACGAGCGCGAGCACGGTGCCGACGGTGATGCTCACCCCTGCGGGGATGCCGACGCCGCCGAGCAGCTGCCCGAGCGACTCGCCGACGAGGGGCTCGGCGACGTAGCCCACGAGCAGGCCGGTGATCGTGATGCCCAGCTGTGCGCCCGAGAGCATAAACGAGTTGCGCTTCGTCACGGCGAGCGCGCGCGCCGCGGAGCGGTCGCCGTCGGCGGCCCGCGCAGCGAGCTTCACCCGGTCGACCGACATGTAGGCGAACTCCTGCGCGACGAAGTAGCCGTTCGCGGCGATGATCACGAGGATCACGACGATGCCGACGAGCAGCGAGACGATCGCCTCGATCACGAGCGGCTCACGCGGGCGGGCGTCGCGCCGATGGCGGGTGCCGGCGCGAGGAAACGGTCAGGGCAACTATGGCTCGGGTCGTCGGACGACGACCCTGCGGTCTGCGCGGTGCGATCCACGAGTGTTCGGTGCCTCCAGGCATCGGTGAGTCTGTTCTCTCAGAGTAGCGAGTCACCTGTGACGTGGCTGAGAGCGGCTCGCCGCTCGGCGCCGCCCCGGGTTCAGCCCTCGGCGAGGGAGCTCACCGACTGCTCGCGCTCGATGACCCGCGCGACGATGTCGCGCCGGGTGCGATCGGCGAGGGCGTGGAAGATCGCGCCGACGTCGGAGTCGCTCAGCTCGTGCGTTTGTGTAACCGTATGGTTGTACGTTAGCGCTGTACGTCGACGTGCACGGCCCACATGGGAGCCCCCACCGTTGAGGGATGTGCGGTGGTACGCTGAGTACATGAGTGACACGCTTGCGGTTCAGGTGGGACACAAGGGCCGCATCGTAGTACCTGCCAGCATTCGGGCGCGGCATCAGTGGCGGGAGGGCTCGACGCTTGTCGCTGTTGATACCGACTCCGGCGTCTTCCTCGCCGATCGCAGCGCACTGGAGAGCATCCTGCGCGCTCGGTTGGCCGGCATTGACCTTGTCTCCGAACTCATAAGTGATCGGCGTCAGGAGGCGAGCGACGAGTCGACCGAGTCGACCACGTGATCGTCATGGACTCCTCGGCTCTCCTGGCCTACCTCCAGGGAGAGTCGAGCGCAGGCACAGTTCGCGAGCATCTGGAAAAGGGTGGCGTGGTAAGCGCCGCCAACTGGTCGGAAGTGGCGCAGAAGATGAGCCGCCGTCACTCCTGGTCGATCGGCCGCTCGCTGCTGCTGAGTTTTCCCTTGCAGATCTCGCCGGTCACGGTCGACGAAGCTGAGGCAGCGGCAGCAATGTGGGAGCCGAGTACCCCACTCTCCCTTGCTGACAGGCTCTGCCTATCGTTGGCAGACCGACTCGAGCTGCCCGCGTTGAGCGCAGATCGCGCCTGGTTCGACCTGCCTCGCGTCATCGCCGTGCGGTAGCAACAAGCCGGGTCAGTCGCCCTCTGTCGCTACCTCAGAGACAGGAGCACGGCCCGCGAGCAGGAGCGTGCGCACGAGCCCGCCATCGGGCCAGAAACCACCACCGCCCGACTCGAGCACCACGACGAGCAGCACGAGCGCACCGCCGACCGTCCAGGCACGCTGAGTGTCACGGGCTGCGGAGCTCATGATCGCCCCAGCGCACTGCGCGCGGCCGGGGCGCGCCTACTTCTTGAGGGCTTTGATGATGCTCGTGAGCGCTCGACCGCCGACCCACGCGACGGGGATCGAGACGGCGAGCAGGGCGATGAGGTTGGGCTTGAACGCCGGCCCCTCCGGCCCCGGCTGGTAGACACCGATCGGGATGCTCGCGCCGCCGCCGCCGCCTCCAGCGGAGGACTCACCCTCGTCGTTCTCAGAGCCGGCACCGAACCCGAACCAGGTGAGCGCGACGGGAGTCACCTTGATGCCGCCGATGTCGATGGGGTCGCCGTACGCGGTGCCGATGCCGAGCTTGGAGACGCTGTCGGCGAGGTGGTCGACGGTCGTGGGCGGGTTCGCTGGTGTCGGAGTCATGCGACCACTCTTGCCCTGCGTCGCATGCGGGTCAAGGGCACATCAGCTTCCTCGAAGCGGGACCGCGTGCACGCGAGTAGCCTCGGCACCGTGAATGCTCCGCGATTTCCCGAGCACCTCACGGGCTGGACGGCGGCCGAGGTGCGCGCGGCCGAGGCTCCCCTGCTGGCAGCCGATGAACCGCTCATGCGGCGGGCGGCCGCGGCCCTCGCGGAGGTCGTGCGCGAGGTGCTGCGCGACCGCGGCTCACCCGCCGAGCAGGGGCCGGGCATCCTCGTTCTGGCGGGTTCTGGCGACAACGGGGGCGACGCCCTCTTCGCCGCTGCGGAGATCGCCGCGGAGGGTGCGCGCGTGAGCGTGATCCAGACGGGCAGCCGCGTGCACGAGGAGGCTACCGCTGCGGCCCGCGTGGCCGGTGCGCGCTGGGTGCGGCTCGACGACGGCCTCGACTCTGCGCTCGCAGGCGCCGCCGTCATCCTCGACGGCATCCTCGGCATCGGCGGCGACTCCCCCGCCCTGCGGGGCGATGCCCGCGCGACGGTGGCGCGCATACTCGAGTTGCTGTACGACCGTGAACCGCGCACCCACCGCGACGACGACCGCGAGACGCCGCGCGGTGAGGATGCCCCACTGCAGCGCCCCGCGATCATCGCGGTCGACCTGCCGAGCGGCGTGCACGCCGACGACGGCTCCGTGCCGGACCCCGCCGTGCTGCGCGCCGCCGTGACGGTGACGTTCGGCGCCGTCAAGGCCGGCCTGCTGCTCGCGCCCGGCTCCACGTATGCGGGCGAGGTGCGGCTCGTCGACCTCGGGCTCGAGCGGCCGTGACGACGCCGTTCGCCTCAGCTCTGCTCGACGAGAAGGGCGTCGATCTGGCCCAGTGAGAAGCGCATGCCCTCTTCCATCCCCATCTGCGCAAGCTCTTCGAAGGCCTCGAGACTCGAGAACCGCGACCGCGTGGTCATCAGAGCCCGCCCGCCGGGCAGCGGCGCGAGCGTGATCTCGGTGTCGATCACCGGAGACGACTCGACGGGTGTTCCGTCCTCGTCGGCGAAGCCATCGTCGAAGGCCAGTCGAGTCGGCTCCTCGACAGCGGTCACGCTCCACCACCCCGCCATCTCTTCCCCCTCCGGACCGGTCAGGACGTAGTGGGACTCGCCTCCCACCACCATGTCGTGCCGTGTGAAGCTCGCAGGCCACTCGGGCGGACCCCACCAGCGCTCCAGCTGACGAGCGTCAGCCAGTACCTGCCACACGCGCTCGACCGGGGCGTCGAACTCTGCGGTGAAGGTCATCGTGAGGGCCTCGGTATCGGTGACGACGTCGCGTACGGTCATGATTCGCCTTTCGGTGGGGGGTCAACGGTGGTGGGTGTTTCGGCAAGGAGTGCGTCGATACGGGAGACGCGGCTGCGCCACAGGTGTTCATAGCTGTCGAGCAGCGCTTTCGCCCGCCGCACGGTCTCGGGTTCGGCGTGCACGATCTGCTCGCGCCCGCGCTTGGCCTTGGAGACCAGGGCTGCCCTCTGCAGCACTGCGACGTGCTTCTGCACTGCCGCGAAGCTCATGGCGTACTGCCGGGCCAGTGCTGACACGCTCTGCTCGCGCTCGGTGACCCGCGCGACGATGTCGCGGCGCGTTCGGTCGGCGAGGGCGTGGAAGATCGCGTCGACCTCGGCGTCGCTGAGTTCACTCGTATGTACAACCATGTGGTTGCACATTACTCGTGCGCTGGCTCCTCCGCAAGAGGACGCAGCGCGGCCCGCACCTCTACCAGCCGGGTGAGAAAGGCGCGCTCATCGCGGCGCGTGCGGCGCATCCAGCTCGTCGCCTCGTCGTTGCTCTTGCTCGCATTGCACGGGCCGCACGCCGGCACGATGTTGTCGAGCGTGTAGCGGCCTCCGCGCGCGATCGGTTGCACGCAGTCGCGCTGCAGCGGCCGATCGGTGGCGCCGCAGTAGGCGCAGCCGCCCCACAACTCGCGCAGTCGGGCCCACTGGGCGGGGCTCAGGTCATGCTCGACGGCCGCCATGCGACGGCGGCGGCGCCGCGCGGCCTTCGCCTGGCGTGACTGTGGATGCGGCACGCCCTCCAGCGTACGGAGCGGAGGCCCGACGCTAGCCGAGCGACACGAGCTCGGTGAGGTCCTCACGGGGCAGGTCGTCGACGACCGCGGAGACCGTGAGATCGTCAAGGGTGACGACGGCCCCGTGCACACTGAGGAACGCCGTGTCGGAGGCATCGCGCCCGGTCGCGATGCGCACGAGGGACGCGCGGGGCGCGAGGGTCGTCGCATCGACGACGCACCAGCGGCCGTCGATGGCGGCCTCGGCGACCGCGTGGAAGTCCATGGGTGCGAGCCCCGGCGCGTACACCGACGCGAGGCGGGCAGGCACATTGAGTGCGCGCAGCAGCGCGACGACGAGGTGAGCGTAGTCGCGGCACACTCCCTCCCCGGCCAGCAGTGTCTGCACGGCTCCGTCGGTGGGAGCGCTGGAACCCGGCACGTACCGCAACCGCTCCCCCACCCACGAGCTCACGCCGAACAGCAGCTCGGTGGGCGTGAGCCCCGCGAACTCTCGAATCGCTGTCGGAGCGAGCGAGTCTGACTCGCAGTAGCGGCTCGGCCGCAGGTAGACGACCTCGTCGAGCGCCGTCACCTCGAGTGCTTCGGCTCGGCCGTCGACGGCCGCGCGATAGTGCGCGCGCACCTGCCCCTCCGTCACATCGAGCAGATGCAGCCGTGTGCCGTGCGGGTCCACGATCTCGGTCACCTCGAGCGGGCGACCGTCGAGGGTCACCTCGAGCCGGTCATCGAGCATGGCGGCGGGTGCGTGCACGGCGACGGAGAGCACGAGGCGCGCAGGGCCGGTGGCGGTGAGGGCCATCTCGGCGGTGGAGTGTCGAAGCATCCGGCGATCATGTCAGGGATGCCCGTGCGCACGCTCAGCCGCCGTAGTGGTCGATCTTCTCGTCGAGCACCGTGATGGCGTTGTCGAGCGCATCGCGGCGGGCGACGAGCTCGTCCCGGCGGCGCAGCAGAAAGGCGGTGCGCTCGGTGGGCTCAGCGGCGCTGCGCAGCAGCTCGGTGAAGCGACGAAGGTCGGCGATGCCCAGCCCGGCGTCGCGCAGACAGGTGACGATGCCGATCCACGCGAGGTCATCATCCGCGTATCGCCGATGGCCCGCCGAGTCGCGCCCCACCGGACCGACCAGCCCCTCGCGCTCGTAGTAGCGCAGGGTGTCCTCCGTCAACCCGGCCGCCCGCGCGGCGTCGCCGATCGCCATACCGTGCATCGTCATGCGCTCGAGTCCAGCACAGCGCGGTCGTCCAGGTCGAGTGACAGCTGCCGCGCTGCCATGATCTCGTCCACTTGGCCGACGCTTGACACTCCCACGATCGGGGTGACCGCGGGTGCGCCGCCGAGCAGCCAGGCGAGCACGACCTGGGCGCGCGTGGCGTCGTGACGGCGGGCGACGCTGTCGAGAGCATCCAGTCGACGGGCCGTGCCCGCGTGACGATACGGCTCCTGCAGGCGGTCGTCGTACGAGTACGCCCCCGAGAGAAGCGTGTTGTACGCCCACAGGGCGAGACCCTCGCTCTGCACGTAGTCGAGCGCTTCGGGGGTCGCCACGACATGGCCGCCGTCGGGCAGCGGGGCGAAGGGAATCGGCTGCAGAAGAGTGTGCCGCAGCTGCATGGCTGCGAAGGGGGCGAGGCCGTGCGCGGCCGCGAGGGTGCGCGCCCGCTCCACGCGCCATGCGGGGTGGTTCGACGCGCCCAGCTCGCCGACGCGGCCGTCGGCGACTACCGTGCCGAGGGCGCTCACGACATCCTCCAGTGGCACAGAGCGATCTTCGACGTGCGCCCAGTAGAGCTCCACCCGGTCGGTGCCGAGGCGTTCGAGCGACCCGCTGAGGGCGCGCTCGAGGGCGGCGGGCGACAACCCCTCCATCGTCTCCGGCCAGCGGTGGGGCTCGAGCGGGTCGGCTCCCGCCTTCGTGGAGATCCACACCTCGTCGCGGGCACCAGCGCGGGCGGCGAGCCAGGCGCCGAGCATCCGCTCGCTCTGGCCGCCGAGGCCGGAATCGTGCTGCCAGAAGGAGTAGTTGTCGGCAGTGTCGAGCCACCGGCCTCCGAGCTCGACGAAGCGGTCGAGCAGAGCGAAGGACTCGTCGCGGTCGAGGCGCGTGCCGAAGTACATGGTTCCGAGGGCGATGTGGCCGGTGTGCTGTGGGGTGTTCGTCTGCGTCATGCCCATACTGAACAGGCTGGAGTGCGCTCCAGGTCAAGCGCTCTCCGTATCGGCGCCGTCCGGGCCTTCGGCACCGCGCCTGTCGATGCCCGTCGGCCCGTGTTAGCGTCCGAGGGTGGCCGTGACCGTCGAGGATGCCCTTCCCCCGGCTCGTCGCCGGTCGCCCGGGAGAGCGCTCGACCCTCGCCTGGGTCGGTTCGCTCTGCTCTGCGTCGGCGGGCTGGGGCTCGTCGTGAGTGCCGGCACGCTGCTGTTCGACTCGGCGAGCGCCGTGCCGGTGGCGGTCGCCGCCCTGGCATTCGTGGTGGCCGCGGTCGTGGCCGCGAGCAGTCTCCGGCGACACCACCCTCACGCGCGTCTCGGGCTGGCGAATGCGGTGACCCTGCTGCGTCTCGCCCTCGTCAGCACTCTCCTCGTTCCGCTCCTGGTCGCGCTCCTCGGTGGCCCAGCGGCTCCCGTGCCGGTCGTGGTGATCGCCATCGTGGCGCTGTGTCTCGACGGCGTCGACGGCTGGCTCGCGCGTCGGCAGGGGCTCTCCTCGCCGTTCGGCGCTCGCTTCGACATGGAGGTCGACTCGGCATTCGGGCTCGTCCTCGCCGTTCTCGCCGTCGTGGCCGGCGGCGTGGGCTGGTGGGTGCTGCTGCTGGGCCTGCCCCGCTACCTCTTCGGCCTGGCGGGACTCGTCGCGCCCTGGCTGAATGGGCCTCTGCCGCCCCGGTTCAGCCGCAAAGTGATCTGCGTCGTGCAACTGGCCGTGCTCATCGCCGTGCAGTCGCCGTGGTTCGCAGGGCTTCCCGGCGTCGTCATCGTCATTGCGGCGCTGCTGGCCCTGGCGTGGTCGTTTGGGAGCGACATTCTGTGGCTGCGCCGGCACCCGGCGTGAGTCGGCGGCGCCGCGCGGTGGTGCGCCTGGCCCAGGCGGCCGCGACGATCGCGCTGCTGGTGCTGCTGTGGCGCATCGCCGACGGTGCCGATGCTCTGAGCGTGCTGCTGGCGGCGGATGCTGTCTGGCTGCTCGCAGCGCTCGTCGCCCTCACCCTGCACACCCTCCTGGCGGCGGAGCGCTGGCGGGTGACCGCTGGCGCGCTCGGGCTGCCGCTCGCGTGGAGCCATGCCGTGCGGGAGTACTACCTGGCTCAGCTCGTCAATCAGACCGTGCCCGGCGGTGTGGTGGGGGATGCCAGCCGCGCCGTGCGCAGCCGGGCCCAGGCCGGTCTCACGATCGCCGCCCAGGCGGTGGTCGTCGAGCGGCTGGCGGGCCAGGTCGCGGTTCTGGCCGTCATGCTCGGCGCGTTCACCGTGACCGCCGTCGTACCCGGCGGGCTGACGTGGCCGACGTGGGTGCTCGCGCTCGTGGCCGTGATCACGGCGGCGTCGATCACGGGTCTGCTGCTGCTCGGCGCAGCGGCCCGCGTGCCCGGCCGTCTCGGCCCGCGCGTCACCGAGCTCGCCCGCACCGCTGGTACCGCCCTCGCGGGCCGCCGGGTGATCGTCCGTCAACTGCTGCTGAGCGGGGGAACGACGGCGTGCATTCTGGCAGCTTTCGCCTTCTGCGCGCGTGCTGTGGGCGTGGACCTGTCGATCGCCGCCGTGCTGAGCCTTGTGCCGCTCATCCTGCTCACGATGCTCATCCCGCTGACGATCAGCGGGTGGGGCCTGCGCGAGGGCGCGGCGGCGGCCCTTCTGCCCCTGGCTGGGGCGACCGCGAGCGAGGGCCTCGCCACGAGCGTCGCCTTCGGGCTCGTGGCCCTCGCCTCGGTGCTGCCGGGCGCTGCCATCGTGTGGGTGCGGTCGCCGGACCGCGCGACCCGATCGACCGCCTCACACGATGCCGGAAGCAAACCGTGAGAGTCTCGAAGCACCCGATCGCTGCAGCGCCCGCACCAGAACAGTCCATGACCCCCGCTCGACTCAGAGGAGCACGCCATGACGCAGCAGTCATCGCCCCCATCTCGCGCCCCCATCTCGCGCCGTACCCTCATCACGGCCGGCGTCGCCGGTCTCGGAGTCGCGGGCCTCGGCGCCGCCGCCATCGGCCTCAGCAGCCGCACCCCCGAGCAGGGCGCGGTGCGCGCTGCGACGCTGCAGCTCTCCTGGCTGCACTCGTCGCAGTTCGGCGGCAGCTACATCGCCCTCGACCGCGGCTGGTGGCGCGAGGCGGGTCTTGACGTGACCCTGCTGCCCGGGGGCCCCAACGCTCCCGTGGAGCCCCCCGTGGTCTCCGGTACGGCCCTCGTCGGCATCTCCGCCGCCGACTACACCGCGGCGGCGGTGGCCGAGGGGGCGCCGTTCAAGATTCTGGGCGTCGCGATGCAGAAGAATCCTTTCGTCATCGCCTCGCTGCCCGAGAATCCGGTGACGGTGCCCGGCGACCTGGAGGGCAAGCGCATCGGTATGGCGCTCGCGAACACGCCCGTGCTCGAGGCGCTGTGCGCGCTCAACGGCGTCGACGTCGACGCCATCGACATCGTTCCCACGCAGTACTCTCCGCAGCCCCTTCTCGCAGACGAGGTCGACTGCCTGCTGTGCTGGGAGACCGATCTGCCGGTGGCGATGGCGATTCAGGGAGTCGAGAGCGTCACGATGCTCATGGCGGATCACGGATACGCGGTGCATTCGCAGACGTACATCGCGACGGAGGATTCACTGGCGAATCGGCGCGACGATCTCGTGGCGCTCATGAGCGGCGAGGTGCGCGGCTGGGAGGCCTACCGTGCCGACACGGATGCGGCCGCGACCCTCACCCTCGAGCTGCATCCCGATGCGGGGCTCGACCTGCCGACCCAGCAGTTGCAGGCGCAGCGCCAGGTGCCGCTCATGTTCAGCGACCTCACCGACGCCAACGGGTTCGGCTGGTGGTCGGACGAGACGGTCGCATCGAACATCGAGACGCTCGCGCTGCTCGGCCTCGAGGTGACGCCCGAGCTGTGGGATCGCTCGATCCTCGAGCAGGTTCATGGCGGGTGACCCGGCCCCGCTGGGGGTCGAGTGCCGCGCCGTCGGCAAGACCTTTCCCGGCGGCGTCGAGGCCGTCGCACCCCTCGACCTGACACTCGAGGCAGGGCGCACGACCGCGATCGTGGGCCCCTCCGGCTGCGGCAAGTCGACGCTGCTGCGCATGATCGCCGGGCTCGAGCATCCCAGCACCGGCCAGATCACCATCGGGGGCCGCTCCCCCGCCGAGGCGACGAGGGCTGCCCTCCTCGCTCTCGCGTTCCAAGACCCCTCCCTGCTGCCGTGGCGCACGGTGCGCGGCAACATCGCCCTGCCGCTCACCCTCACGCGTCAGCGACCCGACCCCGAGCGCGTCGAGAGGCTCATCCGCCTCGTCGGCCTCGACGGGTTCGCCGCCACGCGGCCCGCCGAGCTGTCGGGTGGCATGCGCCAGCGCGCCGCGATCGCGCGGGCGCTTGTCACCGAGCCGAGCCTGCTCCTGCTCGACGAGCCCTTCGGCGCGGTCGACGAGCTCACTCGCCAGCAGCTCGCCCGCGACCTGCCCGCGGTGTGGGAGGCGCGGGGTACGACGACGGTACTCGTCACGCACTCCGTCTCGGAGGCCGTCATGCTCAGCGACCGCATCATCGTGCTCTCTCCGCGGCCCGCGCGCATCGTCGCCAACATCGCCGTGCCGCTCGCCCGACCGCGGGCCTTCGACGCCGTGCGCAGTCCCGTGTTCGCCGCCGTCGCCGATGCCGTGCTCGAGGCGCTCGCGCTCGGCCGCAACGATGGCGACGCCGCCCCCGCCGCCTCGTGAGCCTCGTCGCCGCGCGCCGACCGCACCACCCCCTTTCGCGACGGCGCTCGGGGGTGCTCGCCGTCGTCGGCGTCGCGGTGCTCCTCGTGGTGTGGGAGTTCAGTGCGCGCGTGCTCACCGACGCTTTTGTGCTCGCAGGGCCCGTGGGCATCGCGGTCTACGTGGTCGACAACGCGCCGCTGCTCGCCCGCGCGCTCGGGGTGACGCTCGGCAACGCGGCGGCGGGCTTCCTGCTGGGCAACGCGGCCGCCATCCTGCTCGCGATCGTCGCCGTGCTGTGGCCGCGCAGCCGCACCATCGTGACCGGTGTGGGCCTGCTCGTGTTCTGCCTGCCGCTCGTGGCGACGGGGCCGCTTCTGCGCGTCGTGCTAGGCCCGGGCCCCGAGCCGCAGATCGTTCTCGCCGCCCTCGCCGTCTACTACACGACGCTCATTCCGCTGCTCGTCGGGCTGCGGGCGGCGCCCGCGACGTGGTTCGACCTCGTGCGCAGCTACGGGCGCGGCCGCTGGACGGCGCTCGTGCACGTGCGCGCCCGGGCGTCACTGCCCTACCTCTTCGCGGGCCTGCAGATCGCGGCGCCCGCCGCTTTCCTCGGGGCGATGGTCGGCGAGTTCACGGGGGCGGAGACCGGACTCGGCGTGCTCACCATTCGCGCCACGCGTGCGCTCGACGTCGACCTCACCTGGGCGGTGGCCACCATCGCCACCGTCGTGTCGCTACTCGCGTACCTGGCGATCGGCGCGATCGCGCGCGCCGTCCTCCACGATCGGCCGCCCGTCATCCTCGCGACGAGCCCCGAGCTGGCCACGCGACGGCGGCGTGCGCTGCGCGTGAGCCTCGACGTCGCCGCGATCGCGACGCTCGTCGTCGTCGTGTGGTGGGCAGCGCTCGACGCGCTGGGTCTCAGCACCTTCTTCGCCAAGCGGCCCGGCGACGTGGTCGACGCCCTGCTCGTCGCGCCCGATTCGGCGCAGACGCGCGCCACACTGCTGGCCGCTCTCGGTGAGACGGGCAGCTCGCTCCTGCCCGGCTTCCTCGCGGGGCTCCTGCTGGGTGCCGGGCTCGCCGTCGTGCTCGTCCTCGTGCCCGCGATCGAGGGCACGGCCATGTCGGTGGCGATCGCCCTGCGCTCGGTGCCCATCGTGACCACGGCGCCGCTCGTCACGCTGCTGCTCGGCCGCGGCCCCCTCGGCTCCATCGTGATCGTCGCAATCATGGTGTTCTTCCCCACCCTCGTCGCCTGCCTGCACGGGCTGCGGCAGGCGCCCGGCCAGGCCCTCGACGTGCTCGACAGCTATGCGGCGGGGTCCGTGCAGCGCCTCGTCAGGGTGCGCATCCCGGCGATGCTTCCGGCGTTCTTCGCCGCAGCGCGCATGAGCGTGCCGGCTTCCATGCTCGCCGTGACCGTCGTGGATTGGCTGGCGACCGGCACCGGAATCGGCAGCCTCATGGCGTTGTCGGCGTCCCTCTCCGACTACGACATGCTGTGGAGCTGCGTCGTGGTGGTCTCCGTGCTCGCGGTGATCGGCTACGCGCTCGTCGGGGTCATCGAGACGCGCGTCCTGCGCGTCTACGCTCCGGAGCAGAGCGCATGATGCGCGCGCCCCAGCGATCGGCGCCGACGGCGCGACCGGCCGCGTTCGCGATTCCCGGTGACATCGCCACCCTCACCGGCGGCTACGTCTACGAGCGTCGCCTGCTCGAGAGCCTGCGTGCGCTCGGCCGCGAGGTGCGGCACGTGCGGCTCGGCGCGAGCTTCCCTGACCCGACCGACGCCGACGTCGCCGACACCGTCGCGCAACTCACGGCGCTCGGCGAGGATACTCCGATCATCCTCGACGGCTTCATCTCCGGCGCGATGCCGACGCAGAGCCTCGCCCTCGTGCACGCGCCACTCATCGCGGTGGTGCACCATCCGCTCGCGCTCGAGAAGGGGCTCGACGACGAGCGCCGCGCCCGGCTGCACCGCACCGAGCGCGACAATCTCGCCCTCATCGAGCACGTGCTCGTGCCGAGCCCCCACACCGCCGCGATGCTCACCGAGCACTACGCGGTGCCCGGCGAGCGCATCACGGTCGTGCGCCCCGGCACGGATGCCCCGCTCGGGCCGGGCGCCCCCGAGCAGCCGCCGCTCATCCTGTCGGTCGGCATCCAGCACCCGCGCAAAGGGCACGACGTGCTGCTGGCCGCTCTGGCGCAGCTGCCCGATCGTCCGTGGCGGGCCGTGATCGTCGGGTCCAGCTGGCACCCGGAGCATGCCGCGCAGCTCGCGCGCCAGCACGCCGCGCTCGGTCTCGGCGATCGCGTGCGCTTCGCGGGACGCGTCGACGCCGCGGAGCTCAGCGGACTGTACCGCTCGGCGACCGTGTTCGCCCTCGCGACCCGCTACGAGGGCTACGGCATCGTGTTCGACGAAGCGCTCGCCCACGGGTTGCCGATCGTCTCGTGCGCGGTCGGCGCCGTGCCCGACACGGTACCCGCCGACGCCGGCGTGCTCGTCCCGGCAGAGGACCCGTCAGCGCTCGCCGCGGCCCTCACCGCGGTGCTCACCGACCCGGTTCACCGCGCGCGGCTCGCCGTCGCCGCAGCGCGCGCGGGTGCCGCGCTGCCGCGGTGGCGCGACGCGGCAGAGGTCGTCGCGCGGGTGCTCGACGACGCGGGCCGGTAGGGCGATCCTCCGAGGTTGCCGAGCACCGGGAACGGATCGCACGGGTGCGCGGTTGACTCGAGTGATGCCGCGGCCCGCGGCACGAGCATCCTCAGGAGGACCCCATGTCGCAGGAGTACCGCGCCACCGCCGACGCCCTCAGCCGTCTCACGCCGATCCAGTACAAGGTCACGCAGAAGGACGGCACGGAGCCCGCGTTCCGCAACGAGTACCACGACAACAAGGCACCGGGCCTTTACGTCGACGTCGTATCGGGTCAGCCGCTGTTCACGTCGATCGACAAGTACGACAGCGGCACCGGATGGCCGAGCTTCACGAAGCCCATCGATCCCGGCGCCATCACGACCCGCAGCGACCGCACCCTCTGGATGGCGCGCACCGAGGTGCGCTCCAGCGGCGCCGACAGCCACCTCGGCCACGTCTTCGACGACGGGCCCCGAGAGGCCGGCGGCCTTCGGTACTGCATGAACTCGGCCGCGCTGCGCTTCATCCCCGTCGACGAGCTCGAGGCGGAAGGCTACGGCGAGTACCGGGAGCTGTTCGCCTAGGTCGGCTCAGCGCAGCCCGAGCTCCACGCCCAGCTCGTCGCGGTTGTGCTCGCGCAGCGCCACCAGCTCGGGGTAGCGCTCGAAGAACCGCAGCTTCTGCGCGGCGACCGTCGGGCCGTCGAAGGCGTCCTCGATGACGTAGGTCATGAACGATTCGGCGAAGTCTTCACCCAGGTTGGTCGCGGCGTAGTCGCTCACGAAGTGATCGTCGTAGCGTTCGTAGAACTGCCACGCCGCGTCGGCGTCGAGGTTCTCGAGATCCACTGCATCCGGGTAGCCCGCCCAGAACTGCGCGTAGAACTCGTGGAGGTAGCTGGCGCGCGCCGCGCATCCTTCGACCAGCAGAATGGTCGCGCACGACCCCGACGCCGCGTCGAACTCATCCTCATCGAAGCTGACGATGTGCGCGTACTCGTGCACGAGCGTCGCCACGAGCAGCTGCGGGTCGTCGGCGACGGCGAGGTTGACGGCGAGGGTCCAGTACCGCGGGTCGGAGTCCTGATACACGTACGCGAGGGTGTCGCTGGCGGGCGCGTCGCCGGCGCGGTACTGGATGATCGACTCGCCGGCCACGTCGGCGCCGACCATGCGCACGAAGAGCTGCCACACCTCAGCGGCCACGCCGCTCGCCGCGGGCTCGAGAGTGCCGTCGGCGAGCACGTCGTAGACCTGCACCACACCGAAATCCTCATCTGGCTCGGTAGGGATGCCCGAGGTGTCGGCGTGCTCGACCGGCTCGTCGTTGAGCCACTCGACCGCCGCGACGATCGCGCGTTCCGCAGCGGGAATCGCGAGGCCCGCACCGACGCCCACGAGGACGACCAGGCCGACAACCCCGGCGAGCACGGGTGCGAGAACACGACTCATGGAGCGAGCCTACGACGGCTCTGCGCGACGGCCGCCCGGAACGGTCGGTAGACCGTCGGGCGCGAGCGCGCCCAGGATCAGGTCGAGGCCCACGGCGAACTCGTCGCCGTACGCGTAGTCGGGCGCGAGCGCCCGCTGCGTGATGGCCTCGCTCAGCCACGGGTAGTCGTCGCCCATGCTCTCGGCGATGCCGGTCGCGACCTCGGCGAGCTCGTCGGCTCCGTCGAAGGGCATCGACTGCTCTTGCAGGCAGTACCCGTACAGGTAGCTGTCGAGCAGCGAGAAGGCATGCAGTGCTCCCGCGATGCTGAAACCTCCCGCCCGCAGCGCGCCGAGCACGGCGTCGTGGTGCCGCAGAGTCGCCGGGCCCGGGGCTCGACGCGAATCCATGAGGCCCACCGCCCACGGGTGTCGGGTGAGCACGGCGTGGGCGGAGTGGGATCGCGCGCGCAGCTCCTCCGCCCAGTCACCTGTGCCGCTCGGCAGCTCGATCTGGGCGAACACCGCGTCGACCATGCCGTCGAGGAGGTCGTCGCGATTGCGCACGTGGTTGTAGAGCGACATGGCTTCGACGCCGAGCGTGGTGGCGAGGGCGCGCATGGTGGTGCCGCTGAGCCCGGCGCTGTCGGCGAGCTCGAGAGCGGCATCCACGATGCGCTCGCGACTGAGCGGTCGGCGCACCGCGCGCGCGCTCCTGTCTGCCTCTGCCATCGGCGCTCCGCAGCCTCCCCTTGCGTTGCTTACGCCGTAAGTCTATGGTGACTTACATCGTAAGTACACCCCTGACACGAGGAGAGACCATGACCACGCCCGCCATCCGCCGCATCTGCATCGTCGGGGCCTCCGGCAAGCTCGGGCGCTACATGATCGGCCATGCGCTCGACCGCGGCTACGAGGTCGTCGGCGTCTGCCGCGAGCGCAGCGTCGAGAAACTCGCCGACCTCGCTGACCGCATAACGGTGATTCCCGGCGACACGAACGACCGCGAGGTCATCCGCCGCGCCGTCGCCGGCTGCCAGGGCGTGCTCACCGTTCTCGTGCCGTGGGGCATGAGGAAGTACTCGTCGGGTACCGCCCAGGCCGTGCTCGACCACGCGGCGCCGGATGCCCGACTCGTGTTCTCCTGCGGCTGGCACATCTCCGCCGACGGCCGCGACCGCTACTCGCGCCGCTTCCTCGCCCTCGTGCGCGTCTCCACGATCGTCGCCCGCCTGCTGCGCGTCGTCGACATCGACGACCAGGTCGAGGCGGCCCGGCGCATCGTCGCAAGCGGTCGGCGGTGGACGCTCGTGCGCGGCAGCGACCTCGAGGAGGGCGAGAGCCAGGGCCTGCCCGTGTGGAGCCGCCACATCGGTGATCCGGTGCTCCAGAGCAACCTCACCCGGCGCACCGACTTCGCGCTCTTCATGGTCGAGGCTCTCACCGACGACACGCTCATCGGCGAGGCGCCCGCGATCGTCGGCCGACTCACGCCGAGCGCCCAGGCGCACGCACTCGTGTGACGGCGGCGCCCGCATCTAGCGGGACTCGAAGGCGAGACGGCCCGCGAGCAGCACGTAGGTCGCCGCGAAGGTGCGGCGCATCCACGCGACGACCTTCGGGCGCGAGACGACACCCTCGCGCACGGCCGCGGCGAACACGCCGTACACGGCGAACACGAAGAACGTGGCGACCATGAACACGGCGCTCAGGCCGAGCATCTGCAGGGTGGCGTTCGTCGCGCCCGGCACGACGAACTGGGGCAGGAAGGCGAAGAAGAACAGCGTCAGCTTGGGGTTGAGCAGGTTGATGAGCACCGCCGTGCGGATGACTTTCCAGAACGAGCGGCGCGGGGCGGTCTCGTCGACGGTGATCGCGGAGCGATCGCGCAGAGTCATCCACGCCAGGTAGAGCAGGTAGGCCACCCCCAGCCACTTGATGACGGAGAACGCGACGGCGGATGCGTTGAGAATCGCTGCGAGACCCGTGATCGCCGCCAGCATGTGCGGCACCACGCCGAGGGTGCAGCCGAACGCTGCGACGAGGCCGGCCTTCCAGCCGCGGGACAGACCGGCGGCGATCGTGTAGACGGCGCCCGTTCCGGGGGTCGCCACCACCACGAGCGTCGTCAGCAGAAAGGCCCAGCTCATCGTCGTCCCCCTCGTGACCGCGGCACACGCCACCCGTACGAGAATGCCATACTCCCGCGCCGACAGGTCTGCGCCCCGAGTGCGCTCCACCGCCTAGCATCGACACATGAGCACTGCTGCGCGTATCGGGGTCATGCTGCCCCGCAACATCTCCTCGGCACAGCTTCTGCCCTTCGCGCAGCGCGCCGAGCAACTCGGCTTCGACCAGGTGTGGGTCGTCGAAGATCTCGCTTTCCGCGGCGGCATCGCCCAAGCTGCCGCGGTGCTCGCGTCGACCACGAGCATCCGCGTAGGCGTCGGCATTTTGCCCGCCGCCGCGCGCACCGCCGCCTTCACCGCCATGGAGGCGGCCACGCTCGCGCAGCTCTACCCGGGCCGCCTCGACCTCGGCGTCGGGCACGGCATGCCGGCGTGGATGCAGGCTCTCGGCGTCTGGCCGACCACGCCCCTCACCTTCCTGAGCGAGTACGTCGACGAGGTCGCGACGCTGCTGCGCGGTGCTGGCGTTCCGCACGCCACCGATCCGGATGCCCCGCTCACCTCGCTCGACCCCTCGGCCGTTCCCGAGGTCGCGCCGAGCATTCTGCTCGGGGTGCGCGGCCCGCGATCGCTCGCCGTCTCGGGCCAGAAGGCGGATGGCACGATTCTCGCCGAGCCGAGCACGCCCGAGTACATCCACGCGGCGCTCGGCGCGATCGACGCTGACGGCCCGCACCGGCTCGTCGCCTACAACATCGCCGCCGTCGACGATGACCCCGCGATCGCCTGCGCCGCCGCCCGACCCGGCCTGCAGTGGGTCGCCGAACCCGACGCGGCCCCGCACCTCGACCCGGTGGATATCTCCGACGAGGTGCGCGCCCTGCGCGCCGCATGCGCGAGCCGCGACGAGTTCGTCTCGCGCCTGCCCGACTCGTGGGTGGCGCGCCTCGCGCTCGTCGGCACTCCCGCGCAGGTGCGGGCACGCCTCGACGAGCTCGACGCCGCCGGTGCGACCGACCACGTGCTCATCCCGGTCGGCGGCGACCCGCTCGGCGCTCTCCCATCGCTCGCGCGCGTGTTGCCGCCGCGCTGAGGCGCCGTAGCGGCGAGCTTGATGCAGGTGGCGGGCTGCCCTATCCCAGCGCGACCAGCAGCGCGAGAACGGCGAGCACGAGAGTCAGTGGCGCCATCGTGTAGCGCTCGGGGCGTGAGCGCGACGCTCCGTTCATGATGATGCCGAGGGCGAAGTACGCCACGAGCACCCAGATGCCGATGTCGACGAAGATCGTCGGCAGAGCATCCACGAGGCCGGCCCGCTGCAGCACCACGACCGTGAACAGAGCGTAGAGAACGACCGAGACCACGCTGCCGACCCGTTTGCCCGCCGGCAGCACGCGATACTGCCCACCCCAGGCGAAGCGGCCCAGCGGCGCCCCGGCGACGAGCGCCAGTTGGAAGACGGCGAGCCCGCCCATGATGACGGTGAAGGCGATAGCGGCGGCGGTGGTCATGATGTGCTCCTCGTGGTCGTGGTGGCGGTTGTCGGTGTGGCGGTGGTCGGGGTGGCGGGCAGTGCGTCGAGCGCCGCGAGCGATTCTTCAGCCCAGGCGATCGCGGCGCGGGCGCTGTGCTCGCCGGCGGAGATCGTGAGCTCGATGTAGGGCGCGTCGTCGCGCAGTAGCGCGTCGGCGGCGAGCTCCTCGCGCGCGACGAGCAGGCTCTGCAGCTGGGCCTCGGCCTGGGTGCGGGTCTGCTCGAGCAGCGCCCGGCAGGCCTCCGCGCCGAGCTGGCGGCCGAAGAACAGGCGCAGCAGGGTGCCGTTGCGGGGGCGCGACGGTTGGGGCTCCTCGGCGAGCAGCTCACGCAGACGGGCCAGCCCGGCGGCGGTTGGCGCGAACGGCGCCGACCGCGAGGTCTGCGACGGGAGCCGCTCGATGAGCCCCTGCTTCTCGAGCTGCGCGAGCGCCGGGTAGATCTGCCCGAAGCTCTCCGACCAGAACGAGCCGAGGGTCGAGCGAATCTGCTCGCGGACGGCGTAGCCGGTCATCGGCATGATGCTGAGCGCACCGAGCACCGCCATGTGGGTCTGATCTGCGCTGGGCACGGGATGCCTTCCTTCACGACAAAATATATCTGCTAGATATATCTACCAGATAATTCGGCGCGGCGCATCCCCTGGCTGGCGCGGCGCACCCGCTGGCCGCCGCAGCGCATCCGTTGGCCCGCCGCGGACGCATCCCGCGCCCCGCGCGCTGACCGCCGCCCGCGCGGCCGCTGACGTCAGTCGAACTCGTCGGCCTCCGGGTCGGCGGCGGGCCGTGCAGGTCGTTCGCCGATCGCCGTGCCGGGCGGGCGCCCCGACCCGGGCACGTGCTTCTCGCGCTCCGCGACGAGCCACTCGGGCCGGGCATCCAGCAGCGCTCGAATCTCCTCCGTCGTCATCGAATCGCTCACCCCGCCCCGCGCCAGCGCCGAATTCGAGACACCCAGGCGGCGGGCCACCTCGTCTCGCGGGTGCGGCCCCTCCCGCCGCAGCGTCGCCAACCACTCGGGCGCAGCTTCCTGCATCTCTTTCAGCACCGTGCGCGACACGGGCTGCGCGCGAAACTCTTCCGGCGTGGCCGGCAGGAACACGCCGAGCTTCTTCGCCGCCGTCGCGGGACTCAGCATCTGCTCCTTCTTGGGCTTCGGCTGCTGGCGGCGGTCTTCGCGCGGTTCGTCGGTCATGCACTGAAGCGTAGTGAGTGCCGGATGCTGCGCCCTGAGCGCCGGGGCGCGCCGAGTAGCCTGAGCCCATGCCGGAAACGCTCATCGTCGCCTTCGTGCCCGGCGTCACCCCCGGCAAGTGGGAGCGCACGTGGCGGGAGCGCCGCCCCCGCGGCCGCCTCGAGCTGAGGCCGCTCCCCCAGGCGCAGGCCGTCGCCGCGCTCGACGACGGCACCGCCCACATGGCGCTGCTGCGCGACGTCGCCGCCGACGACCACCGGCACGCCATACCCCTCTACCGGGAGGCGGCCGTCGTCGTCGCCCCGAAAGGCTCGCTCGTCGCCGGAGTCGGCGCCGTCAGCGCGGCCGAGTTGGCCGAACTCGACGACGTCACGGTGCTGCCCGTCGACCTGCACGAGGGCAGCGGCGCCGACGCAGTCGAGCTCGTCGCCGCCAACGTCGGCGTCGCCGTCATGCCGCAGTCGGTCGCGCGCGCCCACTCCCGGCGCGACGTCGTCGCCCGGCCGCTCAGCGGCGCCCCCGACACGGGCATCGCCCTCGTCTGGCCGATACGCGATGCGCACCCGCTGTGCGACGAGTTCATCGGCATCGTGCGAGGGCGCACGGCGAACAGCTCGCGCTGAGCATCCCGCCCGCCTCTCGCCTGACCGCAGCGCCTCCCCTACAGTCGAAGCGTGACCTCCCCAGACGACTCGGCCGACTGGCGTCGGCGACGGCACCGTCGCGCGTCACCCGAGTTCGCGCGCATGCTCAACCTGAGCGACGGCGTGTTCGCGATCGCCATGACGCTTCTCGTGCTGGGCATCGACCCTCAAGCGGTCGACCTGACCAGTATCGGCGGCGTCTTCGTCGACCAGCCCGGCGAGCTCATCGGATTCGTCATCAGCTTCGCCGTGATCTGCTACTTCTGGTGGATCCACCACCGCTTCTTCGCCGCCATCGGGGTCATGGAGCCGGGTCTGATCGTGCTCAATCTGACACTGCTGGGGCTCATCGCGCTCGTACCGTTTCCGACGAGCCTGCTCAGCCGCGACCCCACCGCGCAGGGAGCCGTCGTACCGTACCTCGGGCTCCTCGCGCTCATCGCTGCCCTGCACGTGCTGCTGCTGCTGCGGGCGCAGAAGGCCGGGGCGTGGCGAGTTCCCCCACCAGACGGCCTCTTCCCCTGGCTGCTCGCCGGGTGGGGCGCCAGCGCCGCGGTGACCGCACTCGCCCTCGTGCTGGCGTTCTTCGTTCCCGTCGCCGGGCTGGCGCTGCTCGTACTGAACTGGCCGGTGGAAGCGATCGTCGCGCACCGCGCCCCCCAGGGCTACAGCGACTGGGGGTAGCGGCCGCTCGACGTCCTCGCGCCGCGCGCTGCTACCGCACCCCGATCGCGCGCCGACCCGCGAGGCGGGCCTGAGAGTCGAGGCCGAAGATGCGCCGAGCCACGAAGCCGCCGATGGCGGTGCCCGCAGCCAGTCCGATACCGGTGGCCAGAGCATCCACCGCCGCCGGCAGCGCCTCCATCACGCCCGTCGTCGAATCGACGAGCACATACAGCGCGCTGTACACCGCGAGACCGGGGATCAACCCGATGATCGCCGCCGTCGTCATCGCGCCTTCCGGAATCTTCAGCCAGCGGTACGTGAGGTAGCCGATGACGCCCGCAGCCACCGCGGCGATACCCGGCGCCAACCCCGGCTGCGAGACGAACGGCGAGACCAGCAGGAACACGGCGAAGACGAGGGACGTCGCGGCCGCCATCAGCGGCACGAGACGGAAGCGCACGTACGCCGTCAACGCGAAACCGCAGCCGATGAGTGCCGCCCCCACCACGCCCGGCACCAGACCGATGGCCTCGCCCAGGGAGGTCGACACCGCGATGGGAATACCCATCCGCAAGGCGATACCCAGCACTGCCGAAATGCCTACGGCGAGACCGAGCGTGAGCATGAACACTTCCATGCCGCGTGCCGTCGCCGTGACGTAGTACCCGTCGATGGCGTCGCGGGCGGCGGCGGTGAGGCCGAGGCCCGACAGCAGCATGATGATGCCCGAGATGACGATGACTGTCGGGGCGTTCGAGCCCGGCAACTCGACACCGACCGAGCGCAACCAGAACAGCAGCACCGCGATGCTCGTCGTCGCCATCGCGGCGGCCATCTGCGCGAAAAAGCCGGGCACAGACCATTTCGCCAGCTGGCGGGTGATGACGTCAGAGATGACGGCAGAGGCGGCGGCGACCAGCACGAGCACCAGACCCGCGTTGAACAGCACCACGACGCCGGCGGCCAGAATGGCCTTGCCCAGGGTCACCACCCAGCGTCGATACGGGTGCGGGCTGGCCAGAATCGCCGTCAGCCGCTCTCGTGCGACATCGACCGGCAGGCGGCTGCCGGTGCGAGTGATCTGATCGATCAGCCGGTAGACGTTCTGCAGCCTCGTGTAGTCGGTGCTGCGCACCTTCACAATGCGCATGACTGACAACGGGTCTTCGTCCATGCCGCGATGCACCGAGACCGTGATCGACGTAAACGTGACGTCGACGTGCATGCCGCTGACGCCGTAGGCATGGCTGATGCGCAACACCATGGCCACCACGTCGGCCGCGGACGCCCCGGTCGCAAGCATGGCTTCCCCCACCCGCAAACACAGATCGATCACCACACGCACGTGGTGTGGTGTCGAGTGATCATCACCGCCCGCCACAGAAATCACCTGCGTGGGAGCCGTCGTGCCCCGCAGAACCCCGTCGGCGAGCTGGAGGATCGACCGGTTCTTGCGCCCTCGGAGAGCTGCGTTGTTCTTGTCGCTGCTGTTACTCACGGCCCCCAGGGTACGGGCCTATGGACAAGCGCGCGCCGTGGGCGATCATGCATGACCCGGATGCTCTGCGACGCCAGCCCGTCACGCCGAGCCCCCACGCTCGCGCACGACGAACAGCTCGCGCTGAGAAGGGGCCCGCGGCGCGTCCGTGTTATCGTTTTCGATAACGATTGTCGGGGGTGAACCATGACGATTGCTACCCTCAGCCGCGCCGCACGCCGAGCTCGCGGCGTCAGCCAAACACAGCTCGCCGCACTTACCGGCCTGCCAGCCTCGAACATCTCCTTCATCGAGAGCGGCCGACGCGTACCGCGCGTCGACACACTCGAGAGCCTCTTGCGTCGCAGCGGTTCTCGCCTGACCATCTCTCCCACGCTCCGCACCACCGCGCTCGAGGCATCAACAGAGATTCGGCGTTGGCTCGTTGCAGGTGATCGACCGCAGGCGTTCCGCACCTGGCTCGCCTTCAACGATGATCTGGCTGCCGAGACCCCGACCAACCGCGTCGTGTTGACCGCGTACCCGCCAGAACCCACCGGCGACGCGCTGTACGACGCCGCCCTGGCCGGGCTTACCGAGTACCGACTGGGCGAGGTCGGCGCGCCACTCCCCCCATGGGTCGACTCCGCGACGCAACTTGACGAGCCGCGCGTGCTCAGCGACAGTCGCTACGTCACTGCGTCAAGCTTGGGCACGATCCCCGACGAGTTCGCCAGGCGTGGCGTGCTCATCGACGCCGAGAGCCTCAGGAGCGTGTGATGGTCAATGCTCGTTACGCGCAGTCGCCCGATCTACTCAGCGACAGCCTCCCCCGGTATCCTCGACGCATGTCGATGACCGTCGCGACTCCTGAGACGCTCGCCCTGCGCGAGCTTCTCGCCGAGCGCCGACGCGAGTTTGATGCTCTTCTCGAAAAGTACAACGCAACGCAGCCACGCCTGTTCGGGTCAGTCGCCCGAGGCGATGCGGGCCCCGATAGCGACATCGACATCGTTGTGACCATGAATCCTGCCGACGGCAACCTCCTCATGCGGGCCTCCGGCCTCATGGAGGAGACGCGCACGCTGTTCGACCGCGATGACATCGACATCTTCCCCGAGCAGCTGCTCAAGCCATCGATCTCGAAGTCAGCACTCGCAGACGCGGTCGCCCTGTGAGTCGCAGCACCGATCAGCGCATTGCCGACATCCTTCAGGCAATCGATCGGTGCCAGTGGTACGTTGACGCTCTTTCTAGTGATGACCGTGACCTTGCTGACATGGCCGAAGACGCCGTCGAGCGCAATCTTCAGATCATCGGCGAGGCCACGAAGCACCTCCCCACAGTGCTGACCGACGACCACCCCGAGATCGCCTGGCCGCAGATCCGCGGCTTCCGAAGCATCCTGGTTCACCAGTATTTCGGGGTCGACGTCGCGACCGTTCGCGAGGTAGTAGAAACCTATTTGCCGCCGCTTGCCGCTGCCCTACGCACGGGCAGCAACACAAAGCCCTGAAGTCCGACGGCAGCGCCTGGTGACTCAGACTCAGGCACGAACAAACCGTCGCGCGATCTGCTCCGCGACCGCCGCCACATCGATGACCGGCTCGACACTCTTCTCGAGCATCGACGCCAACTTGCGCGGCCACACCACGTGCACCTCGTTCACGCTGAACGCGTCAGGAAAGAACCCCCAGTCGGCATCGACGAAGCACAGCACGCCGAACACCGGCACCTCCCCCACCGCTTCGCGCACGTGCGCCACCTGCTTGAGCACCCCGTCAACGAGCTTCGTCTTGTCGCCACCCCGATAGATCAGCAGCTCGACCCGCGGCCGAATGATGCCGCCCTCCACCCGCTTCTCGGGCGCCCTGCCGACATACCGCTTGGTATCGATCACCCACACCCCGCCGGGCGTCACCACGATGTGATCGATGTTGGCCTTCGAGCGCGGAATGCGGCGATCATGCATGACCCGGATGCTCTCCGACGCCAACCCGTCAAGCCGAGCCCCCACGGCCGCCTCGCCGGCTGCTCCACTGCTCCAGGCCTTGGTGCTCTGCTTCTCGTCCGAGAGCGCTACGGCGAGGCCGCCGAGCTTGCCCCACTTCGCGCGAGTGCGAGCCTCGTCATTGGCTTTGCGGCGCTCGTACTCGCGCTGGGCTGAGGTTCCGGGAGCGTTGTCGTCGTCAGCAGTCATGCGCCCATCGAACCAGAACTGAGGGTACCTCTACAGTCCCCGTCCGAGGTACTTCGAATTCGCCTTCGCGATCTCGTCGAACCAGTAGCGAGAGTCTTCGACCGTTACCCCCGACGGAGATGTCGAGTAGGGGTAAGCAAGCTCGTGTTCGATCTCGAGCTTGGTGATGTCGAGCACCATTCGAGTGGTCTTCTCGCCCGACTGGGCCAGTTCCTCTGGCCGACGACTCGGAGACGAATACCGCCGAATCTTCCAACTGTCGCCCTGGCGATTGAGGTGCAAGAAGGAACTACGGTCGAGGCTAGGCGCGTAAATCAGCGCGAACGATTGACCCTCACGTGATCCTGTGCGCTCGCCCGCTGGCCGCGACGCGGTGATGCAAAGATCGCAGTCCTGCTCCTCGAACCCATGACGACACTCAGCCACGTTGGTCACCATGCCCGCTCGAGGCCGTTATCAACGACCCAATTCAGGATGCGCTGGTTACGGGCGCGTACGAACTCCAATGTGCGTTCCCGATAGACGACGTAGTCGCGGAGGTTGTCGGGGAGCGCTCGTGGTCCGAAGCCCTCGAACGCATGGAACGGCTTGACCTTGCCCGACTCGGAGACGAGGTCGCCCAAATGGAAGAACTCCACGTATCCCGAGAAGTCCACGAACAAGTCGAGGAAGGCACGGTACGCCGCGAGAGTGTCGCCGAGCGGGCTCGATTCCCCCGAGTAGTGCCGTCTGATGCACTCAAGGGTGAGGTCGAAGCGATCCTCAATCTCACGATGCGTACCGCGCCGCTGGTTGATGGTCTGCTTGCCGTTGACCGGTACGCCAGGGAACACCATCATCCCGCCAATCGTGTAGCCCTGACGGTGGAAGCGCTCATTCTCCTCATCCGACAACTCGGAGTACAGGTGGTGGAGACGCTTCTTGTTCGACGTCGCGATCGTGTCGCTCGAGAGCACGAATCTGCCGAGTTCAGAGTCATGCGCCAGATACACCGTGCGCTTCTCAGCGACAAGGTCGAACATCTTCCCGTTGGGAAGCTCTTTGCTCCACAACAACCGGTGATAGCGCCGCAGTCGTGGACTGTAGGTATCGGGGTCCTTCCCCGCGGGGGTGTCCGACCGCAGATCGAACTCGGCGTCGAACTCAGCTTCATCGCTCATGCTCGAGAGATTAGCGAGTTACTCGGACATCGCAGCGCCCGAGATGATCTGATCGACCTGCGCCGATATCGCCGCAGGCGGAGCGTCCAGCCTCAGAGCGTGGCAGACCACTGTGACGCCCGCATTCCGGATTTCGTAACGTGCAGGAACTTCGTTGCCGGCCGCATAAATCAGGTGGCCGGTATCGAGCCCGAGACGAATGCAGTAAACGATCATCTGGAAGACATCCGCGTTCGGAAAGCCAGATGGCTTCTCGGCCTTGTACTTGGCATCGAAGACGGCGCGCGGTCCGGAGGAGTCGCGCCAGACAAGATCGGGTGCGATGCGGATTCGTCCCTCGACGTCGAGGGATGCGCGCTCTTGGGCAACGATGCGTCCGCCCCATGGCGCCGCTGCCCGCGCGACTTCCGCTTCAACAAACTCCTCGAAAACCTTCGAAAGTGTCAGGAGGAACCCCTTGGCGGTCGTCTCACCGACGCGATGATCGAGTGAACCATTGGTGAGGACCAACTGAGCGAGCGCGACCGCGGAACGGTATCGCTCACTGCGCCGGTCCCAGACAACCTCTGGCAGCCGCGCCCCTCTGGTCAGCAGGCTGGCCTCGGCCAGTGCAAGATCGAGCCGAAGCAGGCCCGATCGCACTCGGTCGCGTAGCCGTCCAGCGCCGATGAGGCGCCGGGTAGCGCTTCGCAGCAGCTGGTTGACCGCTATGTCAGCGGTGAAGTCGTCCCATTGAAGCTCCACCGGCAGTAGAACGCCGGTTCGCCTCCTTATCTGCTCCGCCATGAGAATTCGCCCGCGAATAGTCTGAGCGGCTTCACGTTGCTCAACGTATCCGTGGAGGACACCGCCTCGAAGTGCCCGGGCCGCATGAGAAAGAAACGCCTCCGCAATGACGGTCGAGAAATCTGACGAGTCGTCGAGCTTCAAGTCATCTGGCCACCAGTCGCCCCAGCTCTTGCCACGAGCGAGTAGATGGAAGAGGTTGCGAATCGGTACCTTCGGCTCGACCCGAACCTCCCAGCCATCCAGTCGGACTGCACCCACGCGCTTGACGTTCGATACTTGCCAGAGCCCACCCCCGAGCGGCACAACCTGCGCAATTCCTTCTCGCGTGATGGCCGCGGCCAGATCATCGTGCATTGGGACCGCTTCGACTACCCCTTCCTGAAGGAGAACAGGGTCATTCATCGTTCGCGATCTCTGGAGCGTCGGCGGGGTCGATGGCAGTGACGTCCGACGGAAACGTCTCGATCGTTTCGTCCGCTCGAGCGATCCGCCGACGAAGCGCTTCAAGGCCGAATTCCTTCGGGATGTCACGACCGTCTCCGTACAGTGACTCCTCGAGCAATGGGAGGATCTCGTGTTTCCAGATCTGCGCAAGGCGAGCCTCCGACAGGTCATGGTCGCCCGGCATGAGGTAGCTGGGTCCGATTCTCGCGTCGCGATCGGAGACAGTCGCATTGAGCGCGGCGAGCAGGTTCGCCGACTCTGGTGGCAGATCGTGGCGGGCCAACCACCTCGGTAGCAGACCACTCGTCGGCTCCTCGTCAGGATGGAGTTCTACGAAGGCAAATCGACGCCTCATCGCAGCATCCAGGAGAGCAATGGACCTGTCGGCGGTGTTCATCGTCCCGATGAAGAAAACGTTGCTCGGCAACGAGAATGCAGCACCCTCATCGCCGTACAACAGCTCGATCCCCTCATCTCGGTATTCCAGTAGGAAATAGAGCTCACCGAACACCTTCGCGATGTTGCCCCGATTGATCTCGTCAATCACCAAGAAGAATGCTTGTTCTGGATTCTTGGTGGCTTCCGCAGCTATCCGCAATAGTGGTCCCGGCTTGAGTACGTACCCAAGCTGGCCTGCATCAGTCTGTGGCCGGTAACCCGCTACAAAGTCCTCATACGAGTAACTCGGGTGAAACTGCACGATCGTCGGTGCGCGTCCGCCAGAGGCGTGTTTTGCCAATACGCGTGCCAAGAACGTTTTTCCGGTGCCCGGGGGTCCGTACAGGATTACCTGTCGACGACGTTCGATGAGGTCAAGCGTGTCCTGCAACCACTTCTGCGGTATCAGTAGCTCGTCAGCGAGCTCGCCCGTCGCTTGCGGGAACGCCAGCATTGCCTTGGCTTCGTCTTCGTCCTCATCGTCATGCGTGGGAGCGACTGGAGCGATGGGATCAGGTAGCCGCGGTTCACTCCAGACCGAGAGGAACTGTGGCATCCAGAAGTGGATGGGTTTCTTGTTCTTCACTTGAAGTGCGATCCAGATGTCTTTGAGGTCACGATCAAGGTCATCGCTTGGCTCGCGCCCGGTCTCGCCAATGAATGCGTTGCGAATCTTCTCGCGCGCTTCGGTCTGCACGATGCTCGTGAAGGTTCCTGGATGCACGAGGTACATCAGAGCCAAACGTTGGGAAGGAAACGGCTCGCCGTTCACCGCCCTGACGAAGGTCCGGAACTCCCACGGGTCTTCGAGAAGTTGCAACCGCTGATCGTCGTCGAGGGCCACCCAGTCGCTGACGAAGTTGATGAGAATCACCAAGGCGCCGTAGAGGTTCTGCATCATCCGCGTACCCGGGTTGAATGAGCCGGAACCAAACGCTGACTTGATCTCGTCAGGAATCTGAACTGGGTGATCCATCAGGCGAAGTACCGTTTCGATGCGTTCAGCCTTCTTGGCCGCCCCAATAGCGGTAGAAGACGCCGGGAGCAGTTGCAGCGCCACAAGCTCGGCCATCAGAAGTCGCGCGTCATCACTCGCACTTGCGAATTGCCCTGACATCTTCTCGGTGAAGCTGCCTCCAGCGGCGTCGGGAGCGTTGACGAACCGCTCGACGAGTTCGGCCGCAACTGGTGCCGTCCACACAGCCCGCCCGGGAGCAAAGACGGAGTCCAGCTCGGCGAGTCCGCGTTCTACGAAGAGCTTCGCGGTCGCAACGACTGTCTCCTGCTCAGGGCTGGCTGGCACGATTGCAGTGCTTAGGATGCTGAGCTTCGCGGCGTCGTTCTCGGCCTTCACGGCAGAGTAACCCTCGCGCGCCGCTCTTCGAAAAGTTTCAGCGTCGGAGTACATCGTCAGAGCATCACGCCCCGCCGCGGTGATGCTCCAGCCGCCGGCGCCGTCCTTTGCCATCCACCCCAAAGTGGTCAGATCGCTTGTCGCGAATAGCCAGTCAGTTTTGCCTTTCATGTCTCCGTTGGAGTTCAGGCCCTGTTCACGCTCGCTGAGTGGGAAGTCATCAATCACTGATTCCCAGACAGAGTTTCGCGTATGCGCTTGCGAATCATCAGCGAGAACCTCTACGGCGCGCCTCAGACGCTGGGTTGTGAAATTCTCCGTGCTCATGTCGTCCTCTTCTCCAAAATGTTTAGGTGATCCTCATCACGCGCGACTGCAGTCATCGCTTCAGCCCAACCCAAAGAACCGCTCGAAGAACTCGCCCAGCCGGTCGAGCACGCGCTGCTTCTTCTCGCCGTGACCGCCGCCGGGCGCGAAGCGCGAGGCCGGCGGCAACACGCGCGTGATCGCGACTCCGGTGGTCTGGAGGGCGCCATCGCGGAAAGCTCGGTCGATGAACTCGCGGGTGGCGTCGGGCTGCAGGTTCTCGTCGGTGATGAGTCGGGTGAGCTCAGCATCCCGTCGGGCCGCGACGTAGGCCGACCACTCCTCGTCGACCTGACCCGCGACCGAGACGCGGTCGACGAAGGCCTCGATGAGGTCCTTCTTGTTGCGCAGGGAGGGGCTCGCGTCGATCGCGCGGGTGATCTCGGCGCGGATCTCGCGGTCGTCGCCGTCTCCGCGCTCGTCGCGGTACTTCTGCACCAGCAGCAGGATGTAGTCGACGGTGATCTCGACCTGCTTGATGAGCTCGATCTCGAAGACGATGTCGTCGTTGATCGCCTCCTTCTCGTCGGTCGGGCGACGGAGTGAGGCGTAGAGGTCGAGGTACTCCGACTTGTAGTCCTGCAGTTGGCGCGGCGTGAGAATCTCGTTGCCCGCGAAGTCGTCGAACGAGGTCAAGATGTTCTGCAGCCGCAGAATTGCGCCGAGCAGGGCGATGAAGTCTTTCTGCGCCTGCTCCCCCACGATCTGTTGCCCGGGCGGGAACGTGTCGAGCAGCTCGGTCACGCGCGCCGCGTACTCGTCGTAGTACTCGCCGTACGGCTTCAGCAGCACCACGCCCTGCGCATTCTTGTTGCCGAACAGCGCGATCGCGTCGTTGGTCTGCTGCTCGAGGTCGCGGAAGGTGACGATGTTGCCGTACGTCTTCACCGAGTTCAGGATGCGGTTGGTGCGCGAGTAGGCCTGAATCAGTCCGTGAGACCGCAGGTTCTTGTCGACCCACAGGGTGTTGAGCGTCGTCGCGTCGAAGCCGGTGAGGAACATGTTGACGACGATGACGATGTCGATCTCTTGGTTTTTGAGTCGCTTCGAGAGGTCGGTGTAGTAGCCGGCGAAGCCGTCAGACGAGGTGCTCCACGTCGTGCCGAACATCGCGTTGTAGTCGACGATCGCACCCTCGAGAAACTCCCGCGAGGGCAGGTCGAGCCCGGTGGGGTCGAAACCCTCTTCGTCGAGAAAGCCATCGACCTCCGCCTCGTTGGCGGCGAACGAATAGATGATGCCGACCTTGAGCCGACGGTCTGACGGAATCGTCGACTGCATCGACTGGAACGCCGCGTAGTAGCGCTTCGCCGCCTCGATCGAGGCCGTCGCGAACAACGAGTTGAATCCGCGTACCCGCCGCTCGCGCACCGCGTACGACTCGCTGCGCCGGGTCTTCTGGTCGAAGTGCTCGAGGATGTACTCGACGACCATGCCGATGCGCGTCGGGTCGAGCAAAGCCTTCTCAGTGTCGATCGCCGACACCTGCTTGTCGGTGAGGCCCTCGTCGACCTTGATCGTGTTGACGTAGTCGATGCGGAACGGCAGCACGTTCTTGTCCGTGATCGCGTCGACGATCGTGTACGTGTGCAGCTTCTCGCCGAACGCCTGCTCGGTCGTCTTCAGCGAAGGGTTGCCACCCGTGCCGGCGTTCTCGGCGAAGATCGGCGTGCCGGTGAATCCGAACAGGTTGTACCGCTTGAACGCCTTCGTGATCGAGGCGTGCATGTCGCCGAACTGCGAACGGTGGCACTCGTCGAAGATCAGCACGACGTGACCGTCGTAGACCGAGTGGCCCTTCTCCGACTGCACGAGCCGCGCGAGCTTCTGAATCGTCGTGATGACGATGCGACGCTCCGGGTCCGCGAGATTCGCAGACAGCGCCGCCGTCGAGGTCGACGCGTTCGCCGCACCCTTCTCGAACCGGTCGTACTCCTTCTGCGTCTGCCAGTCGAGGTCTTTGCGGTCGACGACGAACAGCACCTTGTCGACGCTCGGCAAGCGCGACGCCAACTGCGCCGTCTTGAACGACGTCAGCGTCTTGCCCGACCCGGTGGTGTGCCAGACGTAGCCGCCGGCATCCGTCGTGCCCAGCTTCTTGTAGTTGGTGGCGATCTCGATGCGCTGCAGAATGCGCTCCGTCGCCACGATCTGGTACGGCCGCATCACCATCAGTTCACGGTCGGCCGTCAGCACGCAATAGCGGGTCAGAATCGCGAGCAGCGCGTGCTTCGCGAAGAACGTCTTCGTGAACCCGACTAGGTCGCGAATCGGGGCGTTCGAGGCATCAGCCCACCAAGACGTGAACTCGAACGAGTTGCTCGTCTTCTTCACCCGCTGCCGGGCATCCGAAGAATCAAGATGCTGGCGGCGCGTGGTGTTCGAGTAGTACTTCGTCAGCGTTCCGTTGCTGATCACGAACAGCTGCACGTAGTCGAACAGTCCCGAGCCGGCCCAGAAGCTGTGCCGCTGATACCGGTCGATCTGGTTGAACGCTTCGCGAATGTCGACGCCGCGCCGCTTCAGCTCCACATGCACGAGCGGCAGCCCGTTGACCAGAATCGTCACGTCGTAGCGGTTCGCATACGCACCACCGCCCTCGCCGCCCTGCGCCACCTCGTACTGGTTGATCACCTGCAGGCGGTTGTTGTGGATGCTCTTCTTGTCGATGAGCGCGATGTTCTTCGTGCTGCCGTCGTCACGCCGAAAGGCATGCACGTGGTCTTCTTGAATGCGCACCGTCTTCTGCACCGCGCCATCGTTGGCGCCTACCACGTACTCGTTCAGCAGCCGCTGCCACTCGCCGTTGGTGAACGTCACCGCGTTGAGCGCCTCGAGTTGCACGCGCAGGTTCGCGAGCATCTCGGCCTCAGACCGGATCGTCACGTACTCATACGCCTGGCCCTGCAGCAACCGGATGAACTCCCGCTCGAGCGCCGCCTCAGACTGGTAGGCATCCGCCGTGGAAGGGTCGGGCGTGAACTCCGCCACGACCGTGCTCTCACCACTGAGCGCGATCGGCTCGAACCGCGTCGCCGGGGCTTCGCTCACGCGGGAGCCTCCTCGAACGTGAGCAGCTTGTCCCGGTAGTAATCGTACTGCTTGCGGCGAGCGGCGAGCTCGGCGGGCAGGCCGATGCTGAGGTCGTTGACGAGTGCGTCGAACTTGTCGAGGGTTTCGACCATCCGCACCTGTTCGTCCAACGGCGGCACCGCCACAACTCTCGCCTCGACCTCTCTCACGCGAACATGGGGAACGCCAGCGCCCTGCTTCATACTGTGCAGACTCTCCTGCTGAGACTGCAACAGGTAAAAGAGATACTTCGGCGCCAATACTGATTCATCGGGATGAACGCTAAACGCGTCGGTAAGAAAGATCGGCTCGGCCCAGTAGCTGACGAAACCCGCATAAGCTCCAGATCTCGCGATCACGAGCGTGCCACCCGATCGGTTGCTGACCGAGTGTGAGTAGATGGAGACTGGCCCATTCGCAACAACGGGGATCGTTCCTGGGGATGTTTGCTTTGCCGTAATCGCAGTACCTCGCCTAAATACGGCCAGGTCAGACATTGGCGCGCGCCGCACATCCGAACGTTCACCCATGGCGAGTAGTTGGCGCCGGAGGTGGGTGTATTGAAGTCGCCGCGCTTCCAGCTCTGCTTCCAGCTCTGCTTCCAGCTCCGTGAAGTTGTCCAATATTTTCACGATCCCGCGCTGAACATCGAGAGGTGGGACCGGCACCTTGATGGCCTCGAGTTGGGGGTTCGTGATTGCCTTCACGATCGAGCCGTTTCCTACAATCCGCTCGGTCGCGAAAAAGTAGGTCAAGAAGCGGGCATCCATTTCGGAACGAAGTCTGAGTCCGCGTAGGTCCTGATTAATGGCCAAATCGACACCGGCGATTCGCATCCGTCCGGGCGAAATCTTGGTCGCAACGATGACGTCTCCTGCGCGCACGAGTGAACTAGAGCTATTGGCGAGCCCTTCGGTGGTTATGGAGCCCCTGGTCCTCTCAACGGTCAGTGCGCGATTCGAGAGGTCGCCAACTGACGCCCATGGGATCGAGCCGCCCCAGTACGCCTCGACCGCTCTGGAAGGCGTACCCCCGCCCCGATTGGACTCAACCAACGAGCCAAGTGTTCTGAAAGGCACAACGCCGCGCAGGTACTCACGAATCCGTGACCCTTGACTGTTCACCGAACGTCCTCGAGCTCCGCAACGATGACGTCGATTGCAGTGCGCAACTGGGCCTGGCGTTCAACGATTTCGGAGATCTTGGCATTCAACGCATTGATGTCGATGGCCTCGCGGGTGTCCTTGGCTTGTAAGTACTCGGACACCGACAATGCGTAATCGCGCGCGGCGATGGTGGTGTTCGAAACGACGGCTGCGAAGTGGTCGACGGGAGCACGGGCGACGAGGGTCTCTACGATGCGGTCGCGGTGGGCATCCGTCAGCTTGTTCTTGTTGCCGGAGCGGGTGAACTCGGCGGACGCGTCGATGAAGACGACATCGTTGGTGGACTTGGACTTCTTGAGCACGAGAATGCACGTGGCGATGGTCGTGCCAAAGAAGAGGTCGGGCGGAAGCTGGATGACAGCATCCACGTAGTTGTTGTCGACCAGGTACTTGCGGATCTTCGCCTCGGCGCCGCCGCGGTACATGACTCCGGGGAACTCGACGATGGCGGCCGTGCCATTGACTGCCAGCCAGCTGAGGATGTGCATCGTAAATGCGAGGTCGGCCTTCGACTTGGGGGCGAGCACGCCGGCGGGGGCGAAGCGCGGGTCGTTGATGAGGAGCGGGTTCGCGTCGCCCTCCCACTTGATCGAGTAGGGCGGGTTGGAGACGATCGCCTCGAACGGCTCGTCGTCCCAGTGCGCGGGATGCAGCAGGGTGTCGCCGTGCGCGAGGTGGAACTGCTCGTAAGGCACGTCGTGCAAGAACATGTTGATGCGCGCCAGGTTGTAGGTGTTGAGGTTGATCTCTTGGCCGAAGTACCCGCCGACCTTGCCGGGGCCCAGCACCTTCTGGAACTTCAGCAGCAGCGAGCCTGAGCCGACAGCCGGGTCATAGACCTTCTTAAGCTCGGTCTTGCCGATGCTCGCGATCTGGGCGAGTAGCTCAGAGACCTCCTGCGGCGTGTAGTACTCGCCGCCCGACTTGCCGGCCGCGGCCGCATACATCTGCATGAGGTACTCGTAGGCGTCGCCGAATGCGTCGATCTCGTGGTTCTCGAAGTCGCCGAGGTTGAGGTCGCCGATCGCGTTGAGAAGCTTGACGAGCTTCTGGTTGCGCTGCGCGACGGTGTTGCCGAGCTTGTTGGAGTTGGGGTCTAGCTCTTGGAAGAGGCCTTTGAGGTCGTCTTCGGAATCGGTGCCGGTTGCGCTGCCTTCGATGTTTTGGAAGATGCGGGAGAGGGTTTCGTTGAGGTCTTCGTCTGCTGGGGCTTTGGTGCGGACGTTGAGGAAGAGCTCGCTCGGGAGGATGTAGAAGCCTTTTTCCTTGACGGTTTCTGCGCGGCCGAATTCTGCTTGTTTGTCGTCGATTCGCGCGTAGTCGAAGGCGTCATTGCCGGCTGCTCGCTCTTGGCGGTTCAGGTAGGCCGTGAGGTTCTCGGAGATGAAGCGGTAGAAGAGCATGCCGAGCACGTAGCTCTTGAAATCCCAGCCGTCGACGCTGCCGCGGAGATCGTTGGCTACCCGCCAGATGGCCTTGTGGAGTTCGCCGCGCTGGGACTCTCGGGTAGTTGGGGGCATGGCTTCACTGTACTGAGGAGGGCCCACATTCTTGCGTCAGGCGGCGCCGCCCCCACCCTTGATACCGAACCTGCCTCCGGACAGAACCGCTGCAACAAGGCCGAGAACGGTGATAGTGACAGCCGCGATGCCTCCCAGGATCTTGAGCATGAAGTTTTGGTGATCCTGTTGAAGCTTAATTTGGGTCGTGATTGCGTCGTTCATCAATTGAAGGATTCGGAATCGGTCCTCCCCGCTGACATCGTCCCGCTCGAGTTCACGATTCAACATGGCCTGGTACTGCTTGAAGGACTTGTGTACCTGCCGCTGGCCCTTCCAGTTGTACTTCTGAGCGGCGAGAGCTTGCTCCTTGATGTGTTCGAGCCCTGCGATCGCAAGACTCTTGAACTCCGGAAACTGGGCGACGATCTTCATCGCCAAGTCTTTGTCCATGTTTGGGAGTTCGGACACGAAGGTCAGGAACTTGTCTTTCGAAAGGTTTCGCCAAGAGTCGATCTTGAGCGTCTTCTTTATCGCTTCTTCGTTGTCGAGTGCCATCCAGATTCCTCCTGAATCATGAGCGCTAGACGCGAGCGTACCGGCGTCGGCGGCTCGATAGCGACCTGCTCAAGTTGTCCTCTCTCGCCCGGGCACCTTTGCGGGAGACCGATCAGGCAAGAAAAAGTCGAATCCACCGGAAGAGCGGCGAGTCGCGCATGCCTCCGTAGCTCCGGCAGATCTGCTCGGCCAGTGACGAAAGGACTCGACCCACAGGTGGAGACACCACCAAACCAGGGCCAACTTGCTCCATCAGGTCACGAACGGCGCCACAGATGAGGCGAGCCGTGCGCGAATCGATGGGCAGAGTCGCGTCCAGCGTCGACAACGCGCTCATCGAGAGCTTCTGGTCGACGATGCAACGCGAGCTCCTGGACCGCACCTCCTGGGATTCCAGGACGCAGCTCGCGTCGGCCATGTTCGAGTGGATCGAGGGGTTTTACAACCCTCGCCGCCGACACAGCAGCCTCGGCGATCTCAGCCCCGCCGACTTCGAAGCACTTCACACCGCCGCAGAGATCGCGGCATCATCAACGCAGAGAAACCGTGCCGGAAACTGGGTCAGGCTCCAGGTGATCCGTCACCAGTTCCGTCTTGACCCCCATGCGGATACTAGCGACCCTGCATTCTTGTTACAGACTGAGTCAAGGGCTATCGGCAGATTGGACCTCATCTTGGAGTGCGACACCTTCAATTTTGACCAATGCGACTTTGTCACCTCCGACTCTCACTTTGGTCACGCGCGAATCATCGAGCTTGCGGGCCGCCCGTTCGAATCTACTGAGGAGATGGACGAGGAGCTCATACTGCGATGGAACCAGACGGTGGGTCGTCAAGACGTAGTGCTCCACCTTGGCGACCTCGCGCTCGGCTCGATACTGAAGTCAATTCGGCTGACTGGAAAGCTCAACGGTCGCAGACTTCTCGTGCCTGGCAATCACGACAGAGTTTCACCATCTACACAGTGCGAGGCTGCGATTAGTCGATTCACTCCGATTTACGAGGAGGCTGGGTGGACTATTTTGCCCGAAGTGGTAATGGGCAGCAGGCGGGGCCACCCCCTGCAGGCGAGTCACTACCCATTTGAGGGCGACTCCGGTCCGATCGACCGATTCAGGCTCAGTAGGCCAACGAGACGAGAAGTCCCGCTTGTGCATGGCCACACACACGACCGGGGCTCTGATCACTCCCTCAATCAGTTCCACGTTGGAGTGGAAGCGCACGACTTTGCGCCGGTGCGGTTTGCCCTCGTTGACGACTGGCTGAACAGACGTCCGCGATAGAGAACAGCGGATCCGCTAGCTTGGCTGAATATGCTTCAGCTCAAGGGCAGCCAGCAATCTCACTGGCTTATGGCGTGTACGGGTCTGGGCGAGGTGTCACAAGCATTCGCCTTCTGGAGGCTCGAGTCGCGTTCCCGATACTGTTCAAGCTGAAGTAGCGGTCTAACGTGGGCGCCACTCCGTCCGAACCGAGTCTGTCGGGAGCCATAAGTTGGAACAAATATCCTTCACGTCGAAAGCAAGAGCCTTCGTCGCGATTGACTCACTAGAACAAGATCTGCGCCGTTGCATACTCCAATACCTGCTCGATCACCTTGAGCCAGATGCGGTGTTCGGTCCAGACGCTGACGGACTGCGTGACCGGCAGAATTCTGATGCAGAAGGCGACGTGAATCTACTCACCGACTATCTCTACCTGAGACAGGCATACGACACACTTCTGCGCCACAAGGCTCTGCTCCCTCGCGACCTTGGTGACCTTCTGTCCGACAACGTGGGCCCCATGGATTCCTTCGTCTCGGTTAGGAATCGTGTAATGCATGGGCGCCCGCTTCGGTTTGATGATCTCGACCTCGCGAATGCCTTCGTCTCCAGATTCAGTTCACGTTACTTCCCGGCAACTGAGTCGGTGCTAGCCGGCCTGGAGGCGGACCCGAGCTGGCAACCTGCCTTCGAGACGCGTCCTTCTCCGACGGACAGAGTCCTGCACAACCTTCCCTCGGCGGACTTTGACGAGACAGGCCTAGTTGGCAGATCCGCTGAGGTCAGGCAGATCTCCGAACTGCTCATCAGAGGACGGGACCGAATGTTGACGCTGACCGGCGAAGGGGGAATCGGTAAGACTGCTCTAGCCCTCGACGTCTGCTACGCACTTGTTGACACCTCGGACCCTCCTTTCGACGCGATCTTGTGGGTGACTCTGAAAAACGAGCGCTTAACTGCCGACGGGGTTCGGGCGATCGCGGATGCAGTCCGTGACGTAAGCGGCGCTACCGATGAACTAGGCCGATCTCTTGATCCCAGCTTTGGTGGAAGCGTTGATGAACTAGCCGACTACCTGTCTGGTTTACGTGCCCTCGTGGTTATCGACAATCTCGAATCGGCTCAAGGCAACGAAGTACTGAGCCTCTACGACGCCTTGCCCGAGTCAGTGTCGTTCCTATTCACGAGCAGGGTGGGGATCGGGCAGATTGAACGGCGCATCCCGATCGTCGGCTTGAGCCCAAAGGACAGCGTCCTCCTGTTTCGAAAGTTCTCATCGCGACGAGGCCAACCCGGGCTTGCGCGTCTCCGCGAAGAGGTTGCGAATAACGTGGTGGAGAAGCTTCGACACTCCCCCTTAGCGATCCGCTGGTACGTGTTGAGCGTTGAAGCGGGGAAGACGCCGACTGATGCACTTAGGAATCAAGCTGAACTGCTTCGCTTTTGCGTAGACAACGTTTACGAAGCATTGTCGCCTGATGCAAAGCTATTGCTGGCTATCCTACGAACGCTTGACCGACCCATTTCGTTCGACGAGCTAGCGGTAGTGGCGTCCTTGGATATCGACACCTTAAGGCGGGCCGCGCAGACCCTCTCCCAAGGCTCACTCGTACTCCGCACCCCATCACCAGAAATTGGCGAGCCTGATCTGTTGGAGTTATCTGCGACAGCGCGTGCATACCTGCCCAGAGTAGACGCGGATAGCTCGGTCATGAGCGGTGTCTTGAATCGTGAGGCAGCCTTTGTTCGAGACAGGGAACAGGCGCGTCTTGACGGCATGAAGCGTGTTCTTGATCCGAACGTAGTCATCGCAAGGTCACCGGAGGACGAGCCAACATCGCACCTCCTCAGATTGGCGCTGAGGATGACGCGCGCGCAAGATTTTCAGGAAGCAGAGTCCCAAATCTCACGAGCAAGAATGCTAAATCCGGGATACTACGAGATCGATCGAGTCGACGCATTCATCTTGAGCAATAGGGGAAACATCCCAATCGCGACTGCGAGGTATCGCGACGCTCTCTCTCAGTGCATCACGGAAGATGAGCGGGCTCGGGTGTCACACTTCTTGGCCGGCCACCTTGCCCGCGGCGCCCACGATCTCGCCTCGGCTTTGCCCCTTGCCGAATTCGCCCACGAGATCATCGGAAGCCCTGACACGGCGATGGCGCTGGGCAATTTCTACATTTGGGAGAAACGCTGGGCTGCGGGCCAGGAAAAGCTCGAATTGGCTCTGGAGGGAGCCAAGAGTCCTAAACTTCGGCGGATCATTACCACCAGCATCGTAGAGAGCTGGCGCCGATGGGCCGAGGAAGAACTGGAGGACAAGATGCCGGAGTCTTCACTCGAGAAAGCTCTATCCGGCGTGTACACGGGCAAGGCCCTCCTTCAGGAAGGGGTTCACGACTACCGACTTGTAGAAGCTATGGCGCGGTCTTTGATTTCTTCGACAAGAGCACTCCGTGCGATAGCGAGTCCTTCCGAAGCATTACATGCCAGGGTCGAATCGGAACTTCGGTTTGCTTCTCAGGATGGCCGGTTTCGCACTGTTGAAAGCTGGGAACGACTTGTTGACTCGGTGCGTCAATTAGGTCCCGACATTGTCGTATCTCTAGGGTTCATCTCTGCCGACAGTTCTAGGCATGCGCGGCCCGAGTCGGGCAGAGAAACTAAACGTACAGAAACGTCCTCCCCTACCGCAGTTCGAGGCGGCCGACTTACCGGCGTGATTGTCAATCGCCAACAGTCATTTGCGTTTATTGCCCACCCCGACTTTCCGGGCAACCTCTTCTTCCATTTCGGGGCGCTTGAGCGAGCAGACGAGGCGGACGCCCTTGATAGAGGAGTTCGGGTCGAATTCTCACATGCGCAGGACTCTGAGGGAAGAGACCGAGCGCAACGAGTGGTCATTGTTCGATGACACCAGCTGATTACTCAGGTTTTCAAGTGCTCTTTGGGCCACCCCCAAGCCCTAGACCTCCAACTGTTGGCGACCGGGCCCCGGCATTGGATGGCGACCATCTGATCCCAAACCTCACTGATGTCGGTCAATGCCCGTGGCTCGACATCACCGACCAATAGGGCGCCCTAAGCCTCTTGGCGAGACTAAGACCGAGAACTGTGACCTAGCGATTTAGCGGTGATCCGGCGAAGAGTTGCCAGGGCGTAAGCAATCAGCGATTCGACTCCGGAGGAAGCGGCTCTCGGCGTCGGAGGGGGCGAGCTCGAGGGCTCGGCGATCGTGCGGGAGAGCATCCGTCGGCCGAACAAGCCGGCGCAGCAGGTCGGCGCGAGTGGCGTGCTGGAGGCGACACTCCCCCAGGGGCGCGTCGAGGTTGAGGGCGTAGATGAGGGCGAGGCCAGCATCCGGGCCCTCGGAAAAGGCCACGGCGATCGCTCGGTTGAGGTCGACGATGGACGACGGGGCCTCCCCACCGAGGCGGGCGTCGAGGGTGGCGATGCGACTGTCGAACGTATGTTCTAGTGTGGCTGCATGGGTACCAATCGTCGCTACGCCGATCGCGTTGATCAACGGATGGCCGCCCGCGCCCAGGAGGTCGCCAGCGCCGCGCGCCCCGTCGGGCTCTCGCCGGCCGAAGTAGATCTGGCTCGGCAGCCCACACGGTCGCACGGCACCCCGATACCGATACGCGCGTGGGTGCACGTCACGGCGGCTCCGGCACAACTGGACGGTGTTGCGGTGGAGTGGACCGACACCGCCGTGCACGTTGAGCTGGTCGACTCCGCCGGGCGACGGCACCGGCTGTGGGTGTGGGCTAGTGCGGTGGAGCGCGTTGACGCGGGGGGTGAACCGTCGGGGTCGCCTTAGGGCGTGCCCGCTCGGCTCAGTGTGCAGCGGCTGCCCGTCAGAAATGCAGCTGGTTCCGGTCTGCTCACGGTGAAGGTCGACGAGAGGCGCCAAGGGCAGGCCCGCACGCCTAGGGCGCGACCTTCTCGAGTGTGAGTGCGAAGGCACCCGCGTCGACACCCGCTTCGAGATACGTGGCCTGAATCGTCGTGGCTGACACGAGCGTGCCGACGATATAGCCGTCATCGTCGACCGCGTGAAAGTCGGTCGCGTCGAGCACGTTGCCGCTGAAACTCTCCGGCTCACTCCACTCGCCGTCGACCTCGCGCCACGACTTCTCACCCGAGAACGTCGAACCCGTCGACTGGTCGATGACGAAACGAATCTCCCGCTCCTGATACTCGCCCCCCTCGTACCCGAGGTTGTCACCGATCCAGGTGCCCTCCAACGCGCCGGCCTCGAGAGACCCCGACGAGACGGATGCTGCGCACCCCGCCAGGGACAGTGACAACGTGATCATGGCTGCGGTAGCGACAAGAGTCTTCATGCCTTCACCGTAACCACCCGAGTCAGCGAGCGGATAGAGCGGTTGCACCCCCAGAACGAGTCGAGGCCGGCACTCACCCGCACCGCTGGCCTACGGAACGGGATCCGCTTGGAGCGGCCCCTCCAGTGAAATGAAATCAATTGCCTCGCGACCCTCGGCAGCACCCGCGTCATCTCGTTCGATGTGCACGTCGTCGATCCACAGTGAGGCCGTCACGCGGGCCGTGGTGGCATTGCGCACGTGACCGCCAGAACGACGATCGTCGCTGATCGCGTGCAGATGCAACCCCGGAATGGTCGAGCCCGACGTTGCATCGGGGTAGCGAAAGCCAACCAGCGTGCCATGCCACACATCGAACGCGAAACGTGTCTCGTTCTCGATCACCTCGGCCAGGGGCTCGCCCACGTGGTCGGGGTGACCCACCGTGCGCAGCACGACGTCGGTGAACGTGCCGGTGAGCTCGATCGCACACACCACCTCTTCATGGTCGACGAAGGTGGCGGAAAGGTAGCCGTCGAGAGCGTCACCGATTCCTTCTATGCCGACCCCGGCATCCACAGTGAAGGAATGCGGGATGCCGCCGCTCGCGGCGATACCGAAAGCAATCGTCTCGTCGACAGCGACCACCTCGGGCGTGCCGCAGACGGGCACGCGCCACGTCTCGCCCCGCAGACTCACGAGCTCACCCTCAAGGTCGTGCATGACCCCCAGGCCCAGACGCGTGCCAGAGAACTCATGGCCGACCGTCGCGGCGCCCGAATAGTTGCCGCTGAACAGTGATTGTGCACTGCGCACTTGCGTGACCCGGCCACGGTCGATCCGGCCCAGTCGGGAAGAACGGAGGCGGTGGAGAACGTCGTCGAGCATGGGTTCGAGACTAGAGGGTGGTGAGCTCGGCTCGCGCCGCCGAGCTGGGCTCGGCGACAGTGCGGCCGTCTCAGTCTGCGGCAGCGGCCAGCCGGATCGCGATCGGCGTCTTGGCGCCCAGGTTGTCGGAGACAGGGCAACGCTGCTCTGAGAGGCGCAGAATCTCGTCGAGGTCGGCGGGGCTGGCATCCGCATCGATGTCGGCGATCAGCTCGATGCTCTCGAAGCCGGAACGGTTCTCGGTCGGCTGCCCCATGAGGCGCGACGGGTCAAGATCGCCGCTCACAGTCAAGTGAAGAGAGCGCACCTCCACCCCGCGCTCGCGAGCAATCATGTGGATGACAACATTCATGCACCCGGCAAGAGACGCCAGCAAGTATTCGACCGGGTTAGGGCCGGCATCCGAACCCCCGAAGCTCGGCGGTTCGTCGACGATGAAGCCGAAATCGCGCACCGACACCGCGAGCCTCGTCGGCGATTCGGCGTGGGCAGACACGGTGACGTGCAGTGGCTTGGCAGACATGCGGAAACTCCTCTGGCGTAGGCGCCGACCCCCTGGTGGGAAATCAGCCTGCTTCGGAGGCTACGCGCGGGTTGCCCGCGACACATGGGCCGTTGGTCCTGACTGTGGGGCGAGGGGTGCGAACGCACGCCTCCACGATCCGGGTGCGCCGCGGCGTGCGCGTCGACCAGAGCCACCCCTGCCAGCAATCGCTGACTCTCGAGCTCGCGGGTCAGCTCGACCACTGGCCGCGGTGAAAGACCTCCTCGGGCGGGCGGCGCTGTCGGGTCACCGAGGAACCGCCGGGCTTCTCGGTAGATGCCGCGTAGCCCACCGTGATCGCACCGACGGGGGCGTACTCAGCGGGAACCCCGAACTCGGCGCGCAGCGCGGAAACACGCTCGCCCGGGACGCCGAAGAAGCACGCGCCGAGACCCTCATCCACGGCGGTCAACAGCATCAGCAGCGACGCCATGCCGGCGTCGACGTGCCAGTACGGCACAGGCCAGCGTGCCTCGTCGCGGTCGGCCCAGCCCTTGTCGGCCTCCGCGTACCGATCGAGGTACGCCCGCTGAGACGACCACGGCACGATCACGACGGGCGCGGCGCGCATTCCGCGCAGCCACGCGTCAGGCTCGACAGCACGACTCGGCAGGGTCGCCGCCCGCCAGAAACGCTCGACATCAGCGGGCTGGTCGAGGATTAGGAACGCCCAGCCCTGAGAGAAGCCGGCGCTCGGGGCGCGCACGGCGTTGCTCAGGATTCGGTCGACGGTGTGGGAGTCCACCGGCTTTGGGGAGTAGCGGCGGACCATGCGGCGGGAGCGGACAACCTCGTCGAACTGCATGGTGACCATTGTTGCCTAGGCTCGCGGCGCCGAGCCTTGCTCGGCGCCGGTGGCCGCCTGGCGGGTTGAGGATTTGTCCCCAGCGCTCCCCCATTCGCGGCTTCGCCGCGGATGGGGCCCCTCGCGCCGTGGGCCCACCTGCTCGCAGGTCCGAGCCACCACGCCCGGGAAACGACGAAACCCTCCCGCATGCGGGAGGGTTTCGTCGTTTGTCGGGCTGACAGGATTTGAACCTGCGACCCCTTGACCCCCAGATTAGAAAATGGGGTCCGTGGGCGTCCGCGAGCGTACGAAAACACCGGAAAATCAACGATCTGCTCAATGACGGACACACACATACAGCCACGCACGCGACATTCCTGGGGTACTTTCTGGGGTACTAAACCGAGGCTCCTATCTCTACTGACATTCCTGGTTACGGTCCTCAAGGTGACCAGCGCGATCGCCTCGTAGCGCCTGTGCACAATTGCAGCGGGCGCCACTACGTCGAGGGAGGATGACATCATGCACGACGACCTCGACGGCCTCGAAACAGATTTGTCATGCCCGAGCTGCGGGACGCGATGCCGACCGCGCGGGGCTGCTTGGTGGTGCGAGCACTGCCAAATCATTGTGATCCACGCGTGAATTCGGGGAATAGGCTCGCGAGGACATCGGATCTATTGAGGATCGCGCTGGGAGGCCAGAGTGTCGATGATTGAGCCCCGACTGCAACAAATGCATGAGACCTTGATGGACGTGCCTTGGTGGAGCTCCACAATGCACTCCAATCTGGAGACCTCGTCATATCGAGCCTTGCTCACCGCACTTGATATCGGAACAAGGGGGCGCAGCGTTGAGAAGCTTCATGTGTGGGCGGGCGGCGCACATTCACTGAGCTACTGCGAGATCACGCTTCTAACCGACAGGACTTGGCTGTTCGCTGAATCAGACGGGAACCACTTCGGAGGAGTTTCGATTGTGTCTAGGAAAGCGATCAGGAGAGTGGAGATCTTCACTGGTCCATTCGCCGAAGAAGAGGGTATGGACGACGTCAATTCGAAGTCCGTGACATTTGAGTTTGACGGTGGGACGTTCCAACGCTTCCCCTACGAACACAATGGTTGGGAACTTGTCGCGGGCGACATTCACGAGTTGGCGGCCATCGCGCTGAATGACCTTGTGGCTCGATAGGCGACGACTTCCATAGGGTCGCCGGTGTTTTTGTACCCTTAGCGGACACGGCGGGCCGCACGGTGATGACACTTCTGCGGGGTCGCCGTCGCCGTGAGCAGTGCGGGCCGATAACCTGCCTCTCATGCCAGAGCTGCCGCCGAAGATTTATGAAGCGCTTGGTCGAATGACTTGGGCAGCAATGGGCGTCGAGGAACGCGCACGATCGCTCACCCTGCATGTACTTGGATTCGATCGAACAGCCAAGCCCGTAGGAACCCTGATTCAAGCTGCCATTGAACGCCTCGAGCGAGTTGATGCGAACCCGCCCCGCCCCGCATCTGTCGAATGGCTCAAGCGAGCGCGGGCGGGTCTTGAGCGGCGCAACGAAGTCCTGCACAGCGAGTACATCGAATGGTGGGATGAGACGGACGGCAAAGTAGAGCGGTCGAGCGACTCCTACCTGCTGCACCTACCCAACAAGCAATCGAAGCCCGCTGTGCATGTCTCAGTGGACGAAGAGACCTTCGACGGAATAGCCCAGGAATTGAACGAGACGATCGCCGCTTGGGGTCAGGCCTACGCTTCGTTCTTTGATGACAGAGGACCGGGATAGTCTGACGCTCTGCGCGGGCCGGTGCGCTCTGACCGAGAGGGCAAGCATGGGCACCTGGCACCCGCTACTGTCAGCGGTCGAGGTCGAGCCTGGGCAACGGCACATGACCGCCCAGACCGGCGCATACGGCATCGTGCGTCTGCTCACCATCGGCGGCGAACTTGGCTATAGGGCCACCACGTACTCAGAGCCGCGCGTACTCGTCGGTTACTTCACGACACTGCGAGCCGCATGCGAGGCCGCACACGGCCACTACTTGCGCACACACGGCCCACACCCTGCCCCCGCGAACATCTACCCCGATCTCAACTCGACGGCCCGCAGTCAATAGAGCACGAATGAACTGACGGCTATGCTCCTTCGACATGGGTTTGGATGAAGCACTAGCAGCAGAGCTTGCAGCGAGAGCAAAGCGCCGGGAGGAAGACCAAGCCGAACGTGAAGCGATAGTCGAGGCTTGCAAACGATTCGCAGAGTTGGCGCGTGAACTTGAAGTTCCGCAAGAGCACACAGGTTGGTGGGTAGTCAGCCCGTTCGGCGCGATCCGCGAGGACGGCACCTGGTTCGACTACCTGAGTTTTACAAAGGCGCGGCTCGGAGTGCATGACCCTGCCGGACCCAGGCCGAAGCCAGCCGAGGGAGCGACCGAGCTGCCCGACAAGAACGTACGCGAGCAGACCGTCCCTGGGGGAATCGAGTTCCTAGAGGGCATCTTGGCGAAGACTCTCGCCGACGCAAGAGAGTCGGACGCGGACACATAAGCGCGGCCCCAACTCGACCTGCCAGCACCTACCCCGACCTCACCGGCAGACGAAGCAACGTGCGAGGATAAACGACATGAACTCACGCCCCTGGAACTGGCTCTCTTTCCTGGCAGGACTAGGAAGCGCCCTCGTCATCCTTGGTGGCATCTGGATCGGCACCGTCGTCGTAGCCGCACAACAGGAAGCAGAACAGGAACGCTATCTAAGCTGCCTAGCCGCTCTGGGATTCACACCGGAAACCACTACCGGCGGCCAACTGGAAGAACTGTCAGTAGCCGCCGAATTGTGTTCCTAGCGCGTTAGCTCAGCGGCGGGGCGGGCACTATCGACTCGTCAGCGGCCACAGTCCACCGCGACGACGGCGACGAGCCAGCGGGCCGAAACGGGCCGAGATTCCACGCGGCCACCGTCACCGGTTCACCTTCATCAATGCGCTCAATCAAACGCGCCCACGGCGGCGACGAGAGCACCCGCCCATCCTCCACAAGCGGAGACCCGAACCGCTCCGCCGACTCCTCGAACCGGTCCCGAAGATGAGCACGCACACCCTCCGCAGCTCGGGGCGGCAACTGCCGGGGCATCAGCGACGCCTAACGTCACGCGGAGAGTAACGAGTACCCCGCCGCACCTGACCCGACGACGACACCGCCCGATCAATCTGGACTGATAGCAACGCCACGATCCGCGCCACGCCCAGACGCGCTTGCCTCAGCTCGGTGATCGCACTGTTGAGCCTGGACTGTCCGCTCGAGCCTGTCACCGTCACACCATCGCGCTCAATCGCTTCCTCCAAAGCGGCGATCGTCTCCAAAAGACCATCGCCCTGCTCAATCAACGCTTCATCTGCAGCACCCCACTCAAACCCATCAGGCAGGTCGGGCGCCAACTTCTCATTCAGTGCCATATCGGTACCTCTCTACTCAAATCGGAAACGCTCGTGTAAGGGGTCAGGCGGGGAAAACCACACCATCTGACAGAGGGAGAAGGGGCCGGGTACGGCCTCCCACCCCACCCCCTCTGGTGGTCGGTCGGTCTCTCGCACTCGTCGCGGTGTCGTGCTGGTCATCGTTGCCGTGGTCATGGTGGTCATGGTCACCTCAGCCCGGGGTGTGGCTCTGGGGGCCTGCGTACTCCTGGGGTGGGGTTGTTGAGGCGGGCCTGTCGTGCCTGCTGTTGTGTGATCCGGTTGTGGTGCCATGAGCACAGGGTGGTGAGCATGTCGGGGGTGGTGGTCTCGCCGGGGGTGTACCCGGTGACGTGGTGCGCCTCGAGATTCACACCCTGGGGGCACCTTTGACCCTCCCGCCCTATCGCCGTGCACTGGTAGCCGTCGCGGGCGAGCACTGCCCGTCGAACGTGTGACGGGACGTGTTTGGGTTTGCCCGGTGTCCAGGTCATCGGCATTCCTTCCGTGAGTGTCTTAGGTGGTGGGCGGGTTGGTCCCGAGGCGGTCGTTTCGTTCCCGCCCACCGTTTCCCCGACATCGGGCCGGGGAGATTGTGGGGGAGGGTCCATGAGTTGCGAACCCTCCCGGTCGTGCTTAGGCGGACCGCTCGAGAATGTGACGCGAGAACTGCATCGGCAACTTGTACGGAATGGGCAGGTCGAGACTGTTGAATGTCTCGGTGCCTTCACCGCTCACGCGTTGGCCTGAGTTCTCACCGATCCATCGGGCCATTGCCGAGGCGCGGGCACGCTTGTGATTCATTTCGTCCCACCCGCTGCGCGTGGTCGAGATGATTGCCTCCGTGACTTTCTCGGCTTCTTCCACTGCTTCGAGGGCTTGTGCGCGTAGTCCGGCGACGCTGGCACGGAGCATGTCCCTGAGCGGTGACGCATGCTTGCTTGCTTCCTCTCGGGCAAGACGGCATGCGGCGACGGCGAACTCGATGTTTAGTCGCGCCTTTTCTGCTGCGGGGTGACCGGGGTGTTTGGTCGCGCCCTTCTTGATTGCATCCCTCAGCGCGCGGGCGTCGGCTTCCACTGCCTCTCGGTGGTCCTCGATTGCCTCGACGAGGCGGGTGTCAGCTTCGGCCCATGCACTCCATGCGGCGTCGGCCTTCTCGATCAGCTTCGCGAGTTCTCCGTCGTAGACGAATCCGCCGGGCACGTCTACAGACACGGGACGCTGTGACGATTCTTTTTCTGCCTGCGCGATTAGCGGGTCGAGCAATCCGCGAATAGCGGCCTGCGGCATTCCGGTGTTTGCGATCAAATCGGGTGAGTAATTCATTTCGTGCCTTTCGTTAGTGTCCGAGGATTCCGTCGAGTCGGCCTGAGCGGTACGCCTCTACGGTCTCTTCGGGGGTCATGGTTTTCAGTTGTTCGCGTGAGGTGATCGGCGCGTGATTGCCGATGACTTCGCCCCGTCGTCCCTGCGCATCGGATGACGGCACGGATGCTCGGCGGGGTAGTCCGAGGTCTGTCACGAGTGCTCGGGCATCGGCCTCGAGGTCGCCTGCGGTGTCACCGACGAGGCGGCGCGATAGTGACGGCGAGAGACCGTGGGCTTGTGCGATGCGATGTCGTAGTTGTTCGTTGTCGGTCATTTCTTCCTCCTAGATTGAGTGGTCGATCTGCGAGTAGCGGCGACGGATCTCGGCCACGTTTTCGCGGGTGCGTTGTGTCTCTCGGTCACGAAGACCTCGTGCGACCCACTTCGCCCAGAGCTGGTGAAGGTCGGCTTCGAGATACGTCACGGCGTCCCATTGAGGTCGGGGCTGGTCGACGTTCGTGTGTCGGCGCGGCATCAGGCGGCCTCGACCCGGGTGTGTGTATCTACTGACTTTTCTGGTGATGCCATCAACCGCAACGCATCCTCATGGGCCGGATCGTTGAGGCTGTAGCGCCACTCGGTTCGCGTGCCGAGGTCGATCTCGTCGAGCGTCACGACACCGAGCATGTGCAGCGCCTGCAGCTCACGGTCGACCGTCGTGCGGGGCTTGTTCAATCGCTTGCGCACGTCGGCCACGAGCGACGCGGGATGAGCGGCGAGGTCAATGAGGCAGTCGCGACGGAGCGGCGGAAGACTGTCACGAGCAACACGTAGCGCGAGCCTCAACGCTTCGGTGTGTGACAGGCCGATCGCGATCGCGCCACGAGCTACCTGTGCGAGTTGCTTCGCGAACCGGGTCGGCATCTCTGGCGCATGCGCGTCGACGACGTTGCCCTGCTGGTCGCGGATCACCGCCGTGCGCGCCAACGTCACCGTGTCGGCCACCTGGATGAGGGCGCCCTGCTGGTCATCGGTCAGCGTGAGGTCAGCGGCCGGGTCGATCGTCACGGCGGCTCGAACCGCGTTCGCCAACTCGCGACGCATCGCCACCTCGTTGCCAGTGTTGCCGAGTGCTCGACGAGACGATTGTGCGCGATGTTTCGTCGTGTCGAATCGGACGAGCACGAAGCGATCGCCCATCTCAGCAACGACCGCGTGGGCCTGATCCCATGCAGTCGTGACAGCTCCGACGACGACGAGCCTGCCCGCCCACTCGAGGGTCTGCCCGCCGTCGGTGCCGACGAAGCGTGTCCACCTGCCGTCGTAAACCTCGCGGAGCGCGGCGAGCACACTCGCTCGGGTGTCGCGATTCTGAGACAGGATCGTCGTCACGTCTTTGATCACGAGCACCCCGCGACTGCCGATCGAGCGAAGCAGCCCGCCCGTCGACCCGTCAGTCGCTTCCTTCTTCGAGGTTGCACTCAGAAGGGCGCCCTCCGATGCGATCGACGACACGACCGTGGCGCCCATCTGCTCCAACGTCATCAAGCTCTCTGTCTTCGCGGAGCCGGAGCCGGCGACGACAAGCAGCCAAGCGGGGTCGCCGTCCAGCTCGTTGCCGGCGGCGACGGCGAGGACGATGTGGAGCACATCGAGGTCGTAATCGTTGCCAAGCCATTTTCGGAATGCCTGGTCTGCGTAGTCGAGTGCTTCACTCATGCGATCTCCATGTGGTCGGACCATGCCTGAGCCGCCCACGGCGTCGAGGCTTCGATCTGAAAACGGAACGGCATCCGCGCCCATGAGGCTGTCCCGAAGGGTGAGAAGTCGTGCACGCGGATTCGCACATGCGAGTCGGCGGGGAGGAAGCTCTCGTAGTCGCGAAGGACCCGGTCGAGTTGTGATGAGTCGTAACCGCCGAAGGGGTACGGCATGTCGGCAAGGTCGACGCAGATGACCACCTGCGCCCTGGTGGTTGTAACATTCACTATGTAGTCCCCTCTCTAAGGACTCGTGCCCGCACGTCGCTCCAACGACGGTGCGGGCTTCTTCTTTGGTCACGCGCTGATCTGCGCGACGTACTCGTCAAGCGAAGTGCGAGTGACGAAGGCCCGGCGCCCGATCTTGACGAAGCGGATTCGGTCACTTTTCTTCAACTCGTAGAGCTGACTGCGTGAGACGCCGCCGAGGTAGGCCTGCCCCTCTGCGATCGAGAGCAGCGGAGATGCCGTGGTCGTGGTCATCGTCATGGTGCGTTCCTTTCGTCTTGAGCCTGTGCGTGTCGTTTGGAGATTCGGGGTGTCCGCCCGTACTCTGAAAGCCTGACACAGTAGTGAGACACATGACTGTCTCACCCGGTGGGAGTATTGATATGGCTGGGAAGACGGCTGACGAGTGGAAAGCGAGCATGCACGTTCGCACCTACATGGGCGGGCAGAGGGGCGGCACGGTGCGGTTTGGTGACTTCATGGTCCCGAAACACCTCACCGTCGAATTCGAACCGGACCCACTACAGCCAGAGGGTCGTCGCCGACCTTTGCTGGTGATGGAGTACGAGATACGCGACGGCAACCCGATCTGTACCGATCTACGAGTCACAAGTCGACCAGGTGATCGACCCGTGCGAATCACCGACCTCGGCGTGATCAACATCGAAGAGATAGGGGCCACTGCGTTCGCCCAGCATGCATGGCGCATCACCTCGGACCAGGGCCACACAATCGCGGCCAAGCTCGAGGCGCTACTGGACCCAGACGCGGTCGACACAATGAAGTCGAAGTTGAATTCGGCGAGGGATATGAATCACATAGGGTCGATCACAGAGTTGCGCGACGTCGCTCGCGTTTATCTGGACCCCATCAACCGATCGAAGCCGTCCAAAGCAGTCGCGGAAACACTCGGCTACTCCCATCGGTCCACAGCCTCACGGCGGATCGCCGACGCACGTCAGAAGGGACTGATCCCACCACCCGGCGCGAGTCCGGCCGAACTCGACGCGGCACTCGAGGATCTTCGAGCCGGTCCCTCGGTCGAATCGCCAGAAGACGTGGCAGAGCGCATCGACGCGGAAGTGCGTCGGCGCTTCGAGGCACACCAAAAGACAAGGGGCGAAAAGTGACTGACACGGTGAAAGTCGGCACCATCCGTCAACGTAGCAACGGCACCTTCGAGGGTCGCATCTCCTACCGCGACGACGACGACCGGCCGGTGCGCAGATCGTTCTACGGCTCCACCGAGAAGCAGGTCGCCAAGAAACTCCGCGAAGCCGAGAAACGTGTCCAGGCTGACCTCTCCCCCGCCGACTCCAACATGCTCGTGTCGACCTGGCTGACCCGATGGGCGGACACCATCCTGCCGAGGTCGAACCGAAAAGCGACGACGATGGAGTTGTACCGGACCCTTCTGCGAAAGCACTTGCAGGAGTCGAGCCTCAGCCACATGCAACTCGGCCGTGTGAAAGCGTCACACATCGACGCGCTCGTCACCGAGCTGACCGATAGCGGCCTCTCACAGTCCAGCGTCAGAAGCATTTACACCGTGCTCCGCACCGCGCTCGACGGTGCCGTGCGTGAGGGATTGCTCGCAACGAATCCAGCGGCGAAGGTCGACCGACCCACCGTCGCACGTACCGAAGCACGCCACCTCTCCGGTGGTGAGGTTCGCGCCATACTCGACGCGGCCGCGACCTCCCGATACCACCCTGCACTCGCATTGATCGCGGCGACCGGGATGCGACGCGGTGAAGCGTTGGCCCTCCGATGGGAGCACGTCGACCTCACCAAGAAACTCGTGCGCGTGCGCGGCACCCTCGCCAGAGTCGACGGCCACCTCACCGTCACGGAGCCAAAGACAGCCAACTCGAGGCGCGACATCGTGCTCACCGAGTCAATGGTGCGCACACTGAAACGGCACGCGACCACGCAGAAAGCCGAGAGGCTTCGAGCGGGCAATCAATGGCAGGACACCAAGCTCGTGTTCACCACCGAACTCGGCACGGCGGTCGATCCACGCAACCTCCTGCGGGTCTTCACGGTCGCGGCGAAGACGGCGGGCATCACCGACGTTGGCCTGCACACTTTGCGCCACTCGGCAGCGACAGCGATGCTCGACGCGGGCGTGCCCTTGCATGTGGTGTCGCGGATTCTCGGCCACAGCTCGGTGGCAATTACCGGCGACGTTTACGGGCACCTCGTCGATTCCACCCAAGCCGATGCGATGGATCAACTCGCGGCCGCGCTCGGCATCTGACACCCCGACCCCGGCCTCCTGGTCACTGGCGTAACCAGAAATGTCACTACCCCCCCTCCCCCAAGTAAGAGCGTCAGAAGACGACTTCTGGGGTACTTTCTGGGGTACGCGGAAGAAGTTGAGAAATAGTAAAGCCCCGGACCTCGCGAAAACCGCTTAGATCCGGGGCTAATACCTGGTCGGGCTGACAGGATTTGAACCTGCGACCCCTTGACCCCCAGTCAAGTGCGCTACCAAGCTGCGCCACAGCCCGTGGCTGGCCCGTCGTGCGAGGGCCGGGGAACAGCTTAGCGGAGGGTGGCGGGGGTCGGTGCACGGGCGGCGCCGGCGCGCGGGCGTTAGTGCGGGGCCGCGAGAGCCGTCAGGGTGGCGGGGTCGTGGGCGGCGAGCACCCTTAGACCGGGCAGGAGGGACTGCAGGGCGACGATGCGCCGCGCGGTCTCGAGCTGGGTGGGGCGGTCGCCGACGTCGGGCACGATGCCGCGCGGCAGCAGAGTGTGGTCGTAGGTGACGTCGCCGACGAGGAGCAGAGGCGGAGCATCCCCTCGGCGGATCAGGAGGCTCATCGAACCCGGCGAGTGGCCGGGCGTGGGCACGAGCAGCAGTGTTCCGTCGCCGTGGATGTCGTGGTCCGCACCGAAAGGCGCCAGCAGCGGGTCGTCGGTCGGTGCGACGTGCACGGGGGTGAACGTGACGCCGGGCGCGCGCACGTGGGCGGGCAGCACGCCGTGCAGCTCAGGGGTGCGCTCGTCGAGCAGAGCCAGCTCCGCCGCCGAGACGAGCACGGGCGTGCCCGCGAGAGCCGCGACGTTGCCGGCGTGGTCCTGGTGCAGATGCGAGATCACGGCGAGCGACAACGACGAGACCGGATGCCCGATCTCGGCCAGCTGCGTCACCAGCTCGTCCTCCGGCTCCACCCGAAAGGCCGCCTGCCGCCGGTACACCCAGCCGAGCGGGCCGCGCGGGTAGTAGTCGGGCTCCGTCACCGAGGCGCGCGACTGGCCCGTGTCGAACAGCACCGTGCCGCGCTCATGCTCGACGACGAAGACGTGCACGGGCAGCCAGTCACTCCAGGTGCGCGCCGTGAGAGTCCACCACAGCATCGGTGTGCCCGTGCCCGCGATGTTCTTCGGCCTCACGCGCACACGGCCCACCGTGAGGGCGTGCACCGCGCCAACCGGGCCGGCGGAGGGGGCGGGTGAGGATGCTCGGGCGGGGGCAGGCATGCCGTCAGTCTCGCACCGCCACCGTGTTCGCCGCTGCCTCCGCCGCCGTCGCCCCTCCCCCGATGAGCTCGCGCGCGTGACTCTCCCCACCTCGCGGCCGACGACCCGGCACGTCGGAGGTCGAATGTATGTTCGAACCATGAAAGAGCAGCGGGCACCGCGACGGGAGGCGACCATGGCCACGACGAGCACGATGACGGCGCACTCTCGCACCGCGTCGAGCTCTTCTGCCGCGATGGTCGCCCCGCCCACGCGGGTGGCTCCACCGCTGCGGGAAGCGCGGCCCCTGCCGGGCGCTCTGCCGGCGCCGGGCACTCTGCCGACGCCGGGCACTCCGCGGACGCCGGGCACTCCGCGGACGCCGAGCACTCTGCCGGCGCCGAGCACCGCGTCAGCGCCGGTCGGCTCGGCAACGCCTGAGGCTGTCGCCGGGGCGTCCCGCGCCCTCACCTCCGCCGTGGATGCTCTCACCGCAGTCCCCCGCGACCCCAGCCTCTACCGCGCGGCGGACGACGAGGCTCTTCTGCACCTCACCCGGCTCGCCGCCGACGAAGTGCGGCTCGCCCAACTGCACGTCTCGATGCTCGCTGGCGAGATCGCCCGGCGTTCCGCACCCGAGCTGGGCCACTCCGGCCTCGCTCAGCGCACCGGGCACCGCACGGCCGAAGAGATGGTGCGGGTCACCACCGGCACCCGGGTCGCCGACGCCCGCACCGCGGTGCGCGTGGGTATGGCCGTTGCCTCGAGCGGCTCGGATGTCTCCACGCCTCTCGGCGACGCCGTGCTCTCGGGGCAGGTGAGCGTGGCCGTCGCCGACGCGGTGCGCACCGGGCTAGGGCGGCCGGCGGGCGCGATCACCCAGAGCATGCTCGACGAGGCGGCCGCAGCTCTGCTCACGCGCGTCGGCGGGCTCGACGCCGATCGGGCAGCCCGCGAAGCCCGCGCCGCCCGCGACGACCTCGACCTCGACGGCATCGCCGACCGCGAAGAGCACCGGCGAGCGCAACGCTCGTTCCGCCTCACCAAGCGCCCCGACGGCATGGGAGCCGTGCACTGGGTGCTCGACCCCGAGACGCTCGCCGTCGTCGGCGAGGTCGTCGACCGCATCACCTCGCCACGACGCACCGAACCGCACTTCCAGACCGACGCCGAACGACGGCGCGGCGCCCGTGAAACGCCCCACCCGGCCCTCGGCGACGACCGCACCCTCGAGCAGCTGGCCAGCGACACGATCGCGGAGCTGCTGCGCCAAGGAGTTGCCGCCGACACCTCCCTCATGCTCGGCGGAGAACCCGTCGGAGTGCGCGTCATCGCCACCGCACGCACGCTCACCGAACGCGCCGGGCCCGGCTGGATCGAAGGCCACGCCGACCCCGTCTCCACGCACACCGTCGAGCGCATCGCGTGCGCCGCCGGCACCGTCGCCCTCACCGTCGACGGCGACCCCGCCAACGCCGGCCAGCCCCTCAACCTCGGCCGCGAGAAGCGCCTCTTCAGTCGCGCGCAGCGACTCGCCCTCGCCGTGCGCGACGGCGGATGCCGATGGCCCGGCTGCGAACGCCCGCCATCGTGGTGCGAAGCCCACCACATCGACCACTGGCATCGCGACGGCGGGAAAACCGACATCGCCGACGGCCTCCTCCTGTGCCGCCACCACCACCTCCTCGCCCACAACAACGGGTGGGAGATCGAACGCGCCGGCCCCAGTTACCACCTCATCCCGCCACCCCGAAGCCGCACCGGCGCGAGCACCCGCACCAGCGGCGTCGGCGGCGCGAGGGAGACCAGCGCCGACGGGAGCAGTGACTCGCCGAGACCACCCATCGACATGCCCAGCGTCAGCCCCGCACTGCGGCACGCGCTGCGCACCTAAGCGGCGGGCTGCGCGTCGCACACGAACGCCAAAAAGCACAGCACGCAACCAGGCGGCACGCGTCCACCGTCCCCCACCCCCGCCTCCCGGCTCCCTGATGCGATTACGCTGGCGACATGAGCGACAGCGAGTCCGGCGAAACGGGCGAATCGGGTGAATCAGGTGAATCCGCGCAGCGCACCCGCACCCGCCGCCGGCTGACCTTCGCCGCAGGCATACTCATCTTCCTCATCGGCGTGACCGTCACCATCGTCACCCCCGACAACGTGATCCTTGGCCTCACCACGCTCAGCATCGGCGTCATCCTTGTCGCCCTCCCCGGCAGACGCAGCGACACGCGCACCAAGGCTCACGCCGACACCGGGCCTGACGCCCACGAGAAGGCTCAGGAGCGCTGATGGACCTCCCCACCGTCCTCGTGACCGGCTTCGACCCGTTCGCCGGCAACGACATCAACCCCAGCGGGGAACTCGCCCGACGGCTCGGCGAGCTCGGCCACCCCGACTGCCACCTCGTCGCCGACGTGCTGCCCGTCTCGTTCACCCGCGCCCCGCAGCTGCTCGCCGCCGCCATCGACGCCCACCAGCCCGACATCCTCCTCATGCTCGGGCTCGCCGAGCACCGCCACGCCCTCACCCCCGAACGCGTCGCCCTCAACCTCGCCGACGCCGACAACCCCGACAACGACGGCGACCAACCCGCAGAAGCCCCCCTCGAACCGCACGGCCCCGCCGCCCGCTTCACCACGCTCCCGGTGAAGCAGATCGCCCACGCCATCGACGCCGCCGGCATTCCCGCGCACGTCTCCCTCACCGCCGGCAGCTACGTCTGCAACGCCGTCCTGTACACCGCCCTCGGCATCGCCGAGCAGCGCGGCGACCACGGCAAACACGCCGCCGCCGGCCCCGACGGCTCCGAACACCACCAGCCCCGCCTGCGCGCCGGGTTCATCCATGTTCCCGCCACCCCGCAGCTCGGCGGCGACCCGCGCTTCACCCTCGACGAGCTCGAGCGGGGCATCCGCATCGCCCTCACCACCATCCTCGGCACGCCGGCGTGACCGCGCAGTCCGTCATCCGCGTCTCCGCCGTGCTCGCCGTCGACCACGAAGGGCGGCTGCTGCTCGTGCGCAAACGCGGCACCGACGTGTGGATGCAGCCCGGCGGCAAACCCGACCCCGGCGAGACCCCTGCCGAGACCCTCGCCCGCGAACTGTTCGAAGAGCTCGGCGCCCGCATCGACCCCGCCGACCTGCAACCGCTGGGCACCTACACGACCGCCGCCGCCAACGAAGCCGACACCACCCTCATCGCCGACGTCTTCCGCGCCACCCTCACCGGCCCGCTGCGCGCCGCCGCAGAAATCGACGCCGTCACCTGGATGCACCCCCGCCAGTTCCCCCACCACCGACTCGCCCCGCTCATCACGCAGCACATGCTCGCCCACCTGCCCGACCCTCATCAGTAGCGACCGCCGCCGAGCGCACACCCGTCGACTCAGTCCAAGCTGATGAGCTCAAGCACCGGCCCACGATGCACCGCCCGGTACACCCGATCGCGAAGAGCGTTCGCCTCGACATCGGTGAGGGTGCGCTCGATCGGGCGCAACACGATACGCAGCAGCGCATTCACCTGCCCGTGCGCGATGCCGAGACGGGCGCGCGCAGACTCCGGCAGAGCATTCGCGGGGGTACGCGCCACGACGGCGACGGACTCCAGATCGTCCGCCGTCGCACCAAGAGCGCGCCGCACACGATCGCCGAGCGTCTCGTCATCGTCCTGCTCGTCGATGACGATCGACAGGTCGCGACTGATCGACGGCATCGCCGAGATCGGCCTCCACGGCGACAGGTCGTGCAGCTGCTCGACCGCGCGCGCATCCGACGACCGCAGCAGCCGTATGTCACGGATGCCCTTCCGCAGCATGAGCGCCCGATCGAGCCCCAACCCCAGAGCGAGACCCGACCACCGTCGCGAATCCAACCCGCAGCGCTGCAGCAACGCCGGGTCGATGAGCCCGCACTCCGCGAGCTCAAGCCACTCGCCCTCGACCTCCACATCGATCTGCCGAACATGCACCGTGTAGGGATGCTCTGCCTCAACCTCGCGCCAGCGCGCACCCGGCAGTGCCGCCGCGACGAGACGGTCGACGAGCTCCAGCAACTCGTCGACCGTACGGCGCCCAGTCGGCCCTGCGGCGGCGCTCACGCGCCAGACATCCACTTGGTGCGGAGACGCCGCATGAGTGCGGTCGATCTGATCGCGCCGATGAACGACCCCCGGCAGAATCAGCACCTCGTCATGCACGGCATCGCCGACCCTCGCCCCATCCCCCGCCGCGCCCGAGCCGAGAGCGCGGAGGAGAGCCGGCATGCCCGCGGACGTATGGCTGCGCAGCATCACGGTGGGGCTCACATAGTGCGAGTAGCGACGATCGCGCGTGACCGCGTCGCGGTCGAAGCCGAGCGCATCGTAGTTGTCGGCGACCGCGACGAGCGGGCTCGAGCGCTCGACCCGATGCGGCAGGTGGCCCCGCTCGGTGGCGGCGGCGATGACCTCCTCCAGCAAGAGCGCCAGCGCGTGAGCAGGCTCCGATGGCGAGGTCGGCTGATGGTGCGAGAGGTCGCTCACCGCGAGCGCGGCGCAGACTTCCGACGTGCTGAGATACATGACGGGGTTCCTTCGGTCGGTGAGAGATGGGAGATTCCCCTCGGCCGAGCGGCGGAACGACTCGCGGCTAGGCGTGCGGCATCAGCCCGAGTCGGCCGGAAGACGGCCGAGGGCTGAGAAATCGCAGGCACCCACGCATGGCCAGAACCCTACCAGCGACGGGGCGCCCCGAACGCGTAGCGGCAGACGTCACCGTTAACGCCCCCGCAATGCAGGCTTGCTAGCGTGAGGACATGGAGCTCGAGCTCGACACGTTTGGACTCACCGCCGCGATCCTCGCCATCGCCGGCGTTGTCGCGTTCCTCGCGCACCGCGCGAAGCAGCCGCTCATCATCGCCTTCATCCTCGTCGGCATCGTCGTCGGGCCCAACGTGCTCGGACTCGTCGAAGAAGCCGAAGCGCTCGACCTGCTCGCCAAGATCGGCATCGCCATCCTGCTCTTCCTCGTCGGCCTGAAGCTCGACATCAGGCTCGTGCGCTCCATCGGTAAGGTCGCCCTGCTCACCGGCCTCGGCCAGGTGGTCTTCACGTCGCTCATCGGCTGGGTCATCGCCGTGCTCTTCGGAATCGACCTCGTCGCCGCGATCTACGTCGCCGTCGCCCTCACCTTCTCCTCGACGATCATCATCGTCAAACTGCTCACCGACAAGCGCGAGCTCGACGAGCTGCACGGCCGCATCGCCCTCGGCTTCCTCATCGTGCAAGACATCGTCGTCATCCTCGCCATGATCGCCCTCACCAGCTTCGGCGGCGGGCGCGAAGGATCCCTCGGCGAGCAAGTGCTGTTCCTCATCGTCAGCGCCGTCGGGCTGCTCGGCGGACTCTACGTCGTCGCCCGCTGGGTGCTGCCGCCCCTGCTGCGGCTGCTCGCCACCAGCCAAGAGCTGCTCATCGTGTGGAGCGTCGCCTGGGCCGTCGCCCTCGCCGCACTCACCGACCTGCTCGGTTTCTCCATCGAGGTCGGCGCGTTCCTCGCCGGCTTCGCCCTCGCCTCCACCCGCTACCGCGAAACCATCGCCGCCTCCCTCAGTGGCCTGCGCGACTTCCTGCTGCTTTTCTTCTTCATCACCCTCGGCGCACAGCTCGACTTCAGCGCGATCGGCGAGCAGATTCCCGCCGCCATCGTGTTCTCGCTCTTCGTCCTCATCGGCAACCCGCTCATCGTCCTCATCATCATGGGGCTCATGGGCTACCCGAGCCGCGTCGGATTCCTCGCCGGCCTCGCCGTCGCCCAGATCAGCGAGTTCAGCCTCATCCTCATCGCCCTCGGCCGCGACCTCGACCAGGTCGGCGACGACATGGTCGGCCTCGTCACCCTCGTCGGCCTCATCACCATCGCCGGCTCGACCTACCTCATCCTCTACTCGAAGCAGATCTACGCGTGGCTCGAACCCGCCCTGCGCATCTTCGAACGACGACGCACGCGACCGACCGCCGACTACGAGCCGGAGACGTACGACGCGATCGTCTTCGGCTACGGGCGCTTCGGCAAGCAGCTCGTCGGCGAGATCGTCGGCACCGGATGCACCGTGCTCGTCGTCGAATGGGATCCGTACGCGCAAGCGCAGATCGACGACGCCGACCTCGCCGACCGCGTCACCGTCGTCTTCGGCGACGCCAGCAGCCCCGACTTTCCCGACACGCTGCCCATCCGCCACGCGCGCTGGATCATCAGCACCGTGCCCGACGCCGGCACGAGCATCGTGCTCGCCACCGCGCTGCGGCAGCACGGCGCCACCTGCCCGATCGCCGTCACCGCGCACACCGACGCCGTCGGCGCGCTCTACGACGCGGCCGTCGCCGACGGCACGATCTCGACCGTGCTGCACCCGTTCCGCGACGCCGCCGACGACGCCATCGACACGCTGCGGCGGCTCGAGAACACCGAACCCGAGACGCCCTGACGCCTCAGCGTGTCGAGCGCGGGGCGCATCCCGCGTCGCCGGCGTAGACGGCTCAGCCCGCCTCGCTCACCGCGCCGCTCGTCCTGCCCCGCTCGCCCGCCACGCACCTGCCGCTCAGCCCGCCCAGAGCGCCCCGCCGACCGTCGCCAGGTAGAGGCTGGGCAGGGCAATGCCCTCGAACCCGATGCCACGGCGGTCGCGCACGACGAGGCCCGCCGCGAGCACCGCCGTGATGAGGATTGTGCCGCCCAGCAGCACGAGGCTCGCCGGCCCCACGAACGCGTAAATGGTTCCCTCCAGGTAGAACGCGTCGGCGACGGCGATCATGAGCGTGTCGAACACGTTGCCGCCGATGATGCCGCCCACCCCGAGGGTCAGTGCCCCGAGCCGCACCGCGGCGAGCAGGGTGATGAGCTCCGGCAGCGAGGAGATCGCCGTCGTGATCGTGAACCCCGTCACGGCGCTCGGCCAGCCGGTCGCCGCGATCAGACCCAGGCCAGACTGGCCGATGACCCACCCGGTCACCCCGACGATGACGGCGAGCACGGCGAGGGTCGTCCACAGGCGGCGCGTCGACGTCGTGCTGCGGTCCTCCCCGTCGTCGGTGCGCGTATCGCGGGTCATGCGCGGGCTCCACATGGGCGCCGCGCGCATCTGCTGCATCAACCGCAAGCCGTAGGCGTAGAAGATCGGGATCAGCAGCGTCACCGGGTGGAACCAGCCGATCGCGAGGTCCGGCGTAGCGTAGGCGACGATCGGCAGGGCGAGCAGAGCGACGAGGATGAGCGCCTGCAGCAGGTTGTCGAGCGATGCCGCCGCATGCTCGAGATTCGCCCGACGGTAGACGAGGTCGGCGATCGCAAGCCACACCGTCTGAATGGCGACCCCGCCGATCGGGTTCGCGAGAGCGAAATCGGCGTCGCCGCCGAGAGCACCGGTGATGGTGGTGAGGATGCCCGGCAGCGACGTGACCGCGCCGAGGAACAGCGCCCCGGCCACCGCCTCGCCGAGCCCCGTACGATCGGCCAGCTCGTCCGCCGTCTTCGCGAGCCGGGTGCCGGCGAAGCCGAGCAGCACGATCGAGGCGGCGAGCCCGATGAGGCTCGGAATCAGCGGCCACGTCTCCGTCACCGCTCCACTCTGTCAGCAGGGTGCGCGCGCCGTCGAGAGTGCTGACGGCTCCCTCTCAGGGTGCGGCGACCGGGTGCGGCGAGGCGGTGCGGCGACCCGGCGTAGCGACCCGGCGCGGCGACCGGGGCGGTCGCTCAGAGCGCGAGTAGCTGGTCGCGGAGGGCCGGCCAGCTGGCGGCGAATCCGGGGTGCAAAGGCAGAGCATCCACGTCGTCGAGGGGCACCCAGCGCACGGCGACGCTCTCCGCGTCGGCGACGAGGGGCGCGAAGAGCCGTTCGACGCTCACCGCGACGGTCGTGTACGACCAGAAGCCGACGTCGTAGACGCTCTCGAACAGGGGCGCGACCTCGTCGGGCGGCACGCCCGCCTCCTCGACCGCCTCGCGCACCGCGGCGGCGTAGGCCGACTCGCCCCGCTTGCGCGCGCCGCCCGGCAGGCCCCATGTGTCGCCGTGATGCGACCATGCGGCGCGATGCTGCAGCAGGATGCCCGCCTCGCGGTGCCACGCGAGCAGCCCCGCCGCGCCGAAGCGACCCCAGTACTTCGTGCCATCGGGCCCTTCGACCCATGCGTCACCGGGGTCGCGCAGGTGCGGCGGCGGCAGCGGAGGTCGTTCGGTCATGGTCCCCTCAGGCTACGCGTCGCCCCTGCGAACGCGCCGCGCAGGGAGGCGCGCCATGATGGGGGGCATGGTCGACGCTCCCCCTCCCTCCGCGGTCGCACCGCCGCTCCCGGGTCGCGCGACGATCCGGCAGCGCTGGAGCGACTTCGTGTTCCTGCACTGGCGCGTCGACCCGGCCGTTGTCGCGCCGCTGCTGCCCGTCGGCACACGGCCCGACGTGCACGACGGCAGCGCGTGGGTGGGGCTCATCCCGTTCGTGTTGAGCGACCACGCCTTTCTGCCGCTGCCGCCCGTACCGGGCGCGGGCACGTTCATCGAGATCAACGTGCGCACCTACTCGATCGATGAGAGCGGGCAACGCGGCGTCGTGTTCCGCTCCCTCGACGCCGAGCGGCTGCCCTCCGTCCTCGCCGCGCAGGCCCTGTTCGGCCTCCCCTACCGCTGGACTCAGGCCGGGATGCGCCTCACCGACGACACCGTCGAGTACCGCGCGCGACGACGCACGGGCGCTCGCCCGCGCACCCGCATCCACGCTCGACCCGGCACCGATCCGGTCGACACCCCGCTCAGCCGCTTTCTCACCGCAAGGTGGGGGTTTCACGAACGGCACCTGGGGCGCACAATCTTCGCGCGCAATACGCACGAGCCGTGGCCGCTCGTCGACGCCGAGCTGCTGCACCTCGACGACGAGCTGCTCGCGGCCGCGGGATTCGCCGACCTCGTGGCGCGCCCGCCCGACTCGGTGCTCGCGACCCCGCTCGGGCATCCCGGGGTGACCACCGAGTTCGCCGCGCCCACGCGGGCCGGCTGATCCGAGGCTGCGGCGCCGGCGCTCCGGCCAGAGCTTCGATCAGCGCGGAGACCGGCGTGTCGATCCGCGCTCCGGCAGGCGTTTCGACCCGCGCCTGCACCGCGCTCGAGGGCCTTCCCCAACGTCGGAGTGGACGCGACCCGGTGTGTGTGCCGCGCGCCCCACTCCGACGTTGGGGAAGGGCGCGGGGCGGGCTAATCGGGGCGGAATGCCGCCGCGATCGTCGACGCCACGTCGGGCACGGCGAGCACCGTGATCGGGTCGCCCGCGCGCACGACGCCCTTGCGCACGACACGCGCGTACGCCCCGAGCCGCCGTGAGTCGGCAAAGCGCTTCACCCAGCCCCGAGCATCCGCACCGCCCACCCAGCGGGCGAACGTCTGGCACGGCGTGCGCGGCATCGTGAGCTCGAGCTCCACCGCGTCGTCGCCGGAGCCGATCCTCCAGCGCTCCCCCACCCGCGCCGCATTCACGTCGACGCCATCGACGCGCAGATTCTCGCCGAACCAACCCGGGTGCAGCTCGCGGCCCAGCTCGGCAGCCCAGAAGTCGGCGTCAGACTGGCTGTAGAGATACACGGCCTTGTCATGGCCGCCGTGATGCTTGCGGTCGACCTGCACATCGCCGCGCAAGCCGAACTCGCCCACCTTCACAGGCGCGAGCGTCGCCCGCTTGTCGATCGCCGTCACCCCGTCAGGGCCACCGACGTCGGGGACCAACTGGTGCACGACGCACACGGCGGAGACGACAGGTACTACTGGCGACGCAGGGGGCATGCGGCCAGCATAGAGCGGCGCGCTACGCGGGCTGACGCTTCTCTCGCATCCGCGATCCGGGACGGATCGCGGCGTGTTCGCGGCGAAGGCCAGAAATGGCCTTCGCTGGAAGCGCTTTAGCGCTTCCTCTTTTCGCGGCCGACGGACCGGGACGGGCCGCCGCGTGTGCGAGGCAGAGGCCAGAAATGGCCTTCGCTGGAAGCGCTTTAGCGCTTCCTCTTTTCGCTGCCGACGGCCCGGGACGGGCCGCCGCGTGTCAGGGGCGAGGGCCAGAAATGGCCCTCGCTGGAAGCGCTTTAGCGCTTCCTTTTTTCCCTGACACGCATATTGACCTGGATGGGGGTGCCCTCGAAGCCCCACACCTCGCGCAGGCGCCGTGTGATGAAGCGGCGGTACTGCGGGTCGAGGAATCCGGTCGTGAACAGCACGAACGTCGGCGGCCGGGTCGACGCCTGCGTCGCGAACAGGATGCGCGGCTGCTTGCCCCCGCGCACCGGGTGAGGATGCTCCGCCGTGAGCTCGCTGATGAACGCGTTGAGCTTGCCGGTCGGAATGCGCATATCCCACGACTCGAGCGCGAGCTCCAGCCCTGGCACGAGCTTCTCCAGGTGGCGACCCGTGCGCGCCGACATGTTGATGCGCGGCGCCCACGACACGTGCGCGAGATCCTGCTCGATCTCACGCTCCAGGTAGCGGCGGCGCTCGTCGTCGAGCAGGTCCCACTTGTTGAACGCCAGCACGAGGGCGCGGCCCGACTCGAGCACGAGGTCGATGATGCGCACATCCTGCTCGCTCAGCGGCTCCGTCACGTCCAGCAGCACCACCGCGACCTCCGCCTTCTCGAGTGCGGCGGCGGTCCGCAAAGACGCGTAGAAGTCGGCACCCTGCTGCAGGTGGACGCGGCGCCGGATGCCCGCCGTGTCGACGAAGCGCCAGATGCGCCCACCGAGCTCCACCTGCTCGTCGATGGGGTCGCGCGTCGTGCCCGCGAGCTCGTTGACGACGACGCGCTCCTCACGGGCGGCCTTGTTGAGCAGGCTCGACTTGCCGACGTTGGGCCGGCCCAGCAGGGCCACCCGCCGCGGCCCGCCGTACTCCTCCTTCGCGACCGCCGAGACGCTCGGCAGCACGGTGAGGATGTGATCAAGCAGGTCGGCGACTCCGCGACCGTGCAGGGCCGACACCGGCCACGGCTCCCCCAGCCCGAGATTCCACAGCGCTGCGGCCTCCGGCTCCTGGCGGGCGTCGTCGACCTTGTTGGCGGCGAGGATGACCGGCTTGTTCGAGCGGCGCAGCATCTTGACGACGAACTCGTCAGTCGCGGTGGCACCGGTGATGGCGTCGACGACGAAGAGCACAGCATCCGCGAGGTCGACGGCGACCTCCGCCTGCGCGGCTACGGAGGCGTTGATGCCGGAGGCGTCCGGCTCCCACCCGCCCGTGTCGACCAGGGTGAAGCGGCGCGTGTTCCACTCCGCCTTGTAGGTGACGCGGTCGCGCGTGACACCCGGCGTGTCTTCCACGACGGCCTCGCGGCGGCCGAGGATGCGGTTGACGAGCGCGCTCTTGCCCACGTTGGGCCGGCCGACGATCGCGAGCACCGGCAGGGCGGGCATCGTGATGATGCCGTCCTCGCCGACGGTCGCGCCCTCCAGCAGGTCGAGGTCGTCGTCGTCGAGATCGTAGTCGGCGAGGCCGGCGCGCAGGGCGTCGGCGCGCTTCGCCGCCAGGTCTTCGTCGAGGTCGGCGAGGCGCGCGGCGACCTCTCCGGCCTCGTCGGGCGCGAGCTCGGGGTAGTCGCCCGTGTCGGCCGTGTCGCGGGTCTCGTCGGGCGAGCCGCCGGGGGTGGTGTCGGTCATGGGGTCCTTGCCTGCACGATGTCGAGGAGCGCCAGCACCGTCTGCTCGAAGTCGAGATCGGTGGAGTCGAGAGTGGTGACGCCCTCAGCAGCGTTCATGAAATCCACCACGCGGGAATCCTGGGCGTCCCGCGAGGCCAGCTGCTGCGCGGTCGCCTCGGCCGACACGGCGCTCAGCTCCGCCGACCTTCTCGCCATTCTAGCCTCTGGGGTGGCGGTGAGCAGCACGCGCACGGGCGCATCGGGCGCGACGACGGTCGTGATGTCGCGGCCCTCGACGATGACACCGTCTTTCGGGTTCTCGGCCATGAGCCGGCGGAACAGCTCGTTGAGTCCCGCGCGCACCTGCGGCACGCGCGCGACGTGGCTGACGACGGAGCTCACACGCGGCTCGCGGATGTCGCGCGTGATCTCCTCGCCACCGACGCGCACGAAGTAGTGCTGCGGGTCCATGCCCAGGCTCACGTCGAAGTCGTCGAGGCGGGCGACGACGGCATCGGCATCCTCGGTGTCCACGCCCTCATCGAGGCAGTGCCAGGCGAGCGCACGGTAGGCGGCGCCCGTGTCGAGGTAGGCCCACCCGAGCCGTAGCGCGGCCTCGCGGCTCACACTCGATTTGCCGCTGCCGGCGGGGCCGTCGACGGCCACGATGATGTCGCTCACGGGGTTCCTCTCGGGTCGGGATGCTCGGGGTGCTCGGTGCGGCGGGCACCGTTCAGCTGGCGCCGGCGATGCGCCATCCGCGCGCCTCGAGCTCGGCGATGAGGCGCTCTTCGGCTTCCGGCACGACGGAGATCTCGGCGAAGCCGATGGGCGCCCCCGGGGAGTGCTCGAGCCGCAGGTCTTCCATGTTGACGCCGAGCTCGCCGATCTCGGTCAGCAGTCGCGCCAGCTGGCCGGGAGTGTCGTCGACCATGACGACGAGCTGGGCGTACCGGCGGTCGTCGCCGTGCTTGCCGGGGATGCGCGCCACGCCCGCGTTACCGGCGCCGAGCAGGTCGGCGAGCGCGCGACGCGAGCCGCTGGCATTCGGGTGCTCGAGCGCGCTGATCGCCTCGTCGAGGTCGTCGCGCAACGACCGCAGGATGCCCGCGACGGGCGCCGCGTTGGCCCCGAGTATCTGCACCCACAGCCCGGGGTCGCTCGAGGCGATGCGGGTGACGTCGCGCACGCCCTGCCCGGCGAGGTCGACGGCGGCGTTGCTGGCGGTGCGCAGGCGTGCGGCCATGGCGCTCGCGACGAGCTGCGGCACGTGGCTGATCAGAGCGACGGCCTGATCGTGCTCCGCCACGCTGAGCTCGATGGGCACGGCGCCCACGTCGAGGATGAGGTCTTCGATGGCGCCCGCGGCGCGGTAGCTGATGCCGTCGTGGCCGGCGAGCACCCAGGGCCGGCCGACGAACAGGTCGGCACGCGCCGAGATGGGCCCGCCGCGCTCGCGGCCCGCCATGGGGTGGGTTCCGAGGTAGCGGCTCACGTCGGCGCCGAGCGCACGCAGCTCGGCGAGCACGCTGCCCTTGACGCTCGCGACGTCGGTGACGAGGGCCTGAGGATGCGCCTGCAGCTCGACGGCCACCGTCGACGCGGTGACGTCGGGCGGCACGGCGACGACGACCAGGGCGGGGCGGTCACCGGAGGCCGCGGGGCGGCCGGCGCCGTAGTCGACGGCGAGGCGCACGGCGGTCGGCGAGAGGTCGGCGAGGGCCACGTCGACGCCGTTGGCGGTGAGTGCGAGCCCGATGCTCGTGCCCAGCAGCCCGGCCCCGACGATGCGCACCTCGCCCTGCAGCCGGCGTTCGTGCGCAGCGGAGCCCGGCGGGCTGAGCTCGGTCATGAGGGTGCTCCGGGGTTGGTGTCGAGGGTGTCGGGCTGCGCGACCGTCGAGCGCGCTTCGGCAGCGGCGGCGTCGCCGGTGTCGGTGCCGCCGCGGGCGGCGCGCGCGCGGGTCCGCAGGGCGCCCCGCGCCCCCGTAGTGTGGTCGCGCCCCACGCCGGCGGCGAGCGTGCCGCGGTGCAGGGGCCCGAAGGAGCGGCGCACGAGCTCGACGACGGGGTGGCCGACGGCGGCGAGCATGCGGCGCACGATGCGGTTGCGACCGGAGTGCAGGGTCACCTCGACCATGCTGTGCCCGCCGACGGGCGCGCCGAGCAGCCGGGCGGCGTCGGCGGCGATGGGACCGTCGTCGAGCTCGACGCCCTCCTTGAGGCGGCGCAGCACGGGCGCAGTCACGCTGCCCCGCACTTTCGCGATGTAGGTCTTCTCCACGCCGAAACGCGGGTGGGCGAGCACGTTCGCGAGCTCGCCGTCGTTGGTGAGCAGCAGCAGTCCGCTGGTCTCGGCATCGAGCCGACCCACGTTGTAGAGGCGCTCGTCGTAGCGCTTCGTGTAGCGGCGCAGGTCGGGGCGCCCGTTCTCGTCGCTCATCGTGCTGACGATGCCGGTCGGCTTGTTGAGCATGACGTAGCGCTTGGTGGTGTCGAGCTGGATGGCGACGCCGTCGAGCGCGACCTCGTCCACTGCGGGGTCGACGCGGCGCCCCGGTTCGACGACGGGCTCGCCGTTGACGGTCACCCGGCCGTGCGCGATGTACTCCTCGCACACCCGGCGTGAGGCGACGCCGGCGGCCGCCATGACCTTCTGCAGGCGCTCGCCCGCAGGCCCGTCGGTGCTCGCGGTGCTGCGCGCGTCAGCGGACATCGTCGAATCCGGCGCTGCCGTCGTCGAGCAGCGGTGAGATCTTCGGCAGCTCGTCGAGCGTGTTGATGCCGAGCTGCGTGAGCAGCAGGTCGGTGGTGACGTAGTGGATCGCGCCCGTCTCGCTGTCGGTGAAGCCTTCGGTGATGAGCCCGCGACCGAGGAGGGTGCGCACCACCGAGTCGACGTTGACGGCGCGGATCGACGCGATCGCGCCGCGGCTGATGGGCTGCTTGTAGGCGATGACGGCGAGCGTCTCGAGGGCCGCCTGCGAGAGCTTCGACGGGTTCTGGGTCTGCACGTAGTCGCGTACGACGTCGTCGTACTCCCCGCGCACGTAGATGCGCCAGCCGCCGCCGACCTCGCGCAGCTCGAACCCGCGCCGAGTGCCCGGCGTGCCGTCGTCGCTCGCCTCGCCGTCGTAGTCGGCGACGAGGGCGGCGATCGCGTCGCGCACGACCGCGACGGGTCGGCCGAGCGCGCTCGCGAGGCTCACGAGGCTCTGCGGCTCGTCGACGATCATGAGGATCGCCTCGAGGGCGCGCTCCACCTCGATGTGGTCGGGGATGCCCGGGGCCGGGGTCTGCTCAGCGCCGTCCGGCGCGCCCGGCCCGGTCGTCGTCGCGGCGGTCTCACTGGCCATAGTCGGCCCCCAGGTTCACGAGGTTCTCGTCGCTCCAGTTCTCGGCCGTCCAGCGCACGGTGAGCTCGCCGAGCGGTTCGAGCTGCTCGAAGCCGACGGCGGCGTGGCGGTACAGCTCGAGCAGCGCGAGGAACCGGGCGACGATGACGCCTCTGCCGTCGGCGCCGGCGATGAGCTGGCGGAACGTCACCGGGTCGCCGCGCCGCAGCAGGGCGACGACGTGCGCGGCCTGCTCGCGCACCGAGATGAGGGGCGCGTGCAGGTGGTCGAGGCCGACAACGGGGATCTCACGAGGGGTGAGGGCCAGCAGGGCGAGCGCCGCGAAGTCGTCGAGGCTGAGGGTCCACTGCAGCTCCGGCGTGCGCTGGCGGTACTGGTCTTCGAGCCGCACGGAGCGCGCGTGCCGCCGACCCTCGGCCTCGAGCCGCTCGGCGAACCACGCGCTGGCCTCCTTGAAGGCGCGGTACTGCAGCAGTCGCGCGAAGAGCAGGTCGCGCGCCTCCAGCAGGGCCACATCCTCCGCGTCGACGAGCTCCCCCTGCGGGAGGAGGCTCGCGATCTTGAGGTCGAGCAGCGTCACCGCGATGACGAGGAACTCGCTCGCCTCGTCCAGGTGATCCTTCGCCTCGAGGGCGCGCAGGTAGGCGAGGAACTCGTCGGTCACGGCGCTGAGGCTGAGCTCGGTGATGTCGCGCTCCCGCTGCGTGATGAGGCTCAGCAGCAGGTCGAACGGGCCGTCGAAGTCGTCGAGCGTGACGCGGAACCCGCGCGGAGCATCCTCGATGGCCGCCCCGCTCTCGACCGCGTCGTCGACGACTGTCGGCTCAGCGCCCTCCGCGACGAGCGGCTCAGGCGACCTGGCCACGGGCGATCAGCTCTCGAGCCAGCTGGCGGTAGGCGGCGGCGGCCGGATGGTCGGGGGCGAAGCTCGTGATCGGGGCGCCGGCGACGGTCGCGTCGGGGAACTTCACGGTGCGGCCGATGACCGTCTCGAGCACCTTGTCGCCGAACACTTCGACGACGCGCTCGAGCACCTCCCGGCTGTGCAGGGTGCGCGCGTCGTACATAGTCGCGAGGATGCCGTCGAGCTGCACGGCAGGGTTGAGCCGGTCGCGCACCTTCTCGATCGTCTCCACGAGCAGGGCGACGCCGCGCAGGGCGAAGTACTCGCACTCGAGCGGGATGAGCACACCGTGCGCGGCGGTGAGGGCGTTGACGGTGAGCAGGCCGAGGCTCGGCTGGCAGTCGATGAGGATGACGTCGTAGTCGTCGACGACAGGCGCGAGCACGCGGGCGAGGATCTGCTCGCGCGCGACCTCGTTGACCAGGTGCACTTCGGCGGCGCTGAGGTCGATGTTGGCCGGGATCAGGTCGAGGCCCTTGGTCTTGGTCGCCTGGACGGCTTTGCGCGCGTCCTTCTCCTTGCCGAGGAGCAGGTCGTAGATGGTGACGACGTCGTGGCTGGGCATGCCGAGCCCGGCGGAGAGAGCGCCCTGCGGGTCGAAGTCGATCACGAGGGTGCGGCGGCCGTAGTCGGCGAGCGCCGCCCCGAGGCTGATCGTGGTCGTCGTCTTGCCGACCCCGCCCTTCTGGTTGCACAGCGCGATGATGCGCGCCGGGCCGTGCCCGTCGAGCGGCGCCGGCTCGGGCCACTCGCGCAACGGCCGACCGGTCGGCCCCTGCATCATGTCGTCGAAGCCCGGCAGTGCCGACTCGTCTGACCTCTCCCCGCTCATAGCGCCCCAGTCTAGTGACCGCGTCGCCCTGTGCCGGGCGGCTCGCGCGTGCTTGACTGGGGCTGTGCCGCATTCGCCGGACGACCTGCAGCGCAGGGACGCGCAGCACGACGATGACGCGCTCGACCACGTGGTGAGGAACCTCTTCGACGGCGAGCTTCAGGCGCTCGCCTTCGGGCGGCCGAGTGATGAGGCCGGGCAGCGGCGGGCCGCGGCGGCGACGCGCGAGCTCGCGCGCCGGGCGGCCGAGCACGCCGCCCGCTCGGGCGAACCGACACCGGTGGAGCCGACGGGGGCGACGGGGCCGACGACGCACCCGCTGTCGCACCCGTCAGCACCGGGCTCGGCGGCGGCTCGGCCCCTCGCCGTGAGGGTGCCCGGCGCGCGGCCGTGGTGGATGCGGGCGCCCGCGATCGTCGTGGCGGGCATCCTCATTCTCGTCGGGGTGACCAGCATCGGGCCGCTGCTGCCGACCGCTCCGGTCGCGGAGTCCTCCCTCGATGTGTTCGATCGTGCGGCGAGCGCCGACGAGCGCGAGCTGCGCTCTCGGCTGCTGAGGGACGGGCTGCGGGTCAGCTTCTCTCCCCGCATTATCGCCGAGGAGGCGGACGCGCAGGTCATCGCCTACCGGGTGATCGTCACCTCCACCACGGAGCGCTCCCGCAGCGAAATCTGCGTGCTGCTGGCCGACGAGCGGGGGTTCGGCTGGCCGTCGTGCGCGGACCGCGCCGAGGTGGAGCGCTCGGGGCTGAGGACGACTCTCGCCGCCGGGTCGGCGCGCTACTTTGTGCAGTGGGGGCCGGTCGGGCCGCCCACGGTGTCGGTGCTGCCGATCGTCGGCGCGGCCCCCGAGTTTCCGCAGTCGCCGGCAGCCGAGCTCTTCCTCGGCGAGCCGCCCCGGCAGGATGAGACCGCGTACGCGGGTCTGCTGCGCACTCTGCATCCTGAGGATCGGCTGCTCGTGCGCGTGCTCGGCACGACGGAGAGGTGGGAGGCCGTGGGGGCGCTCGTCGCCTCGGCGGATACCGAGCGGTGGTCGTACTGCGTGCACCTGTTCGAGCGGGCCGAGGAGCGCCGAGCGCAGCTGGGGGCGAGCGTGACGTGCGCCGGACTGTCGTCGTTCGAGCGGGACGGTGTCGTGGCGCAGGCTCGTGCTGCCGACTCGGGCGTGAGGCTCGAGTGGCGGCCCGACGGAACGGTGTTCATGGACGACGCGTCGGCACCAGTGCGGCGGTATCAGCGCGCGTTCGCTCGTACTCACGAGAGTCCTGCGACACCCCGAGCCGGCCGTCCCCCGCGTGATTGACTGAGAGACATGGACGGGGAGCTCGCCGGGGTGAGCGACAGCGAGCTCAAGCGGCTCGCGTACGCGCGCGCGTCCACCACCGAGGAGCGGGAGCGGGCCGCCGCCGCGGGCGCGGAACTCGCACGGCGCACGGCGAGCGCTGCAGCGCGCGACGGTGCTGCGCAGGGCGATGCTGTGCCGGACGGTGCGGTGCCGGACGGTGCGGTGCCGGACGGCGCGGTGCCGGACGGTGCGGGTCGGGATGCCGTGGCGGAGCATCCTGACCTCCCGCAGGAGCACCCCCAGCGCCGACGGATGCGCGCCGTCGGCCTCGCCGGCGTTCTCGCCGCGGCGCTCGCCCTCCCCGGCGTCAGCTGGGCGCTCAGCCTGCCCGACCCCGACCCTCTCGCGGCCTTCGGGCAGCCAGGCGACCCCGCCACCGCCGCGTTCGTGACCGAGCTGCTCGGGCCGGAGGCCGCATCGGCCATCACCGTCGGGCCGCAACTCGCCCGTCTGGACGACGGCATCGTCGCGATCGCCTTCCGCGCCTCCACCGTGCCGGACGGCCGTAGCACCGTCTGGGACGCCTACTGCCTCTTCACCGCGAACGACCCCGAGGTCGAACCCGAGCAGCAGGACAGCGCCTGGCAGTTTGCGGGCCAGTGCGTCACGCCGGAGCGTTTCGAGGCGGAGGGCATCACCGCCGCACGACGGTCCGTTGCCCAGGGGGACGCCTCCCAGGGGAACGCCTCGCTGGTGGACGCCGTCGTCTGGGGGCCCGAGTGGAGTCCGCGAATCGTGCGAGACCTCGAGCTCGACCCGCAGCAGTGGCGCGGAAGCGTGACCGATGCCCTCGCCTACGGCGGACTCCAGCCGGCAACCGCGCCCGAGGTCGACGGCGCGGAGCGCCTCGTGATGGGCCCCGCGCAGATCGCCTCCTCGAGCGGTGTCGGTGGCGCGACCCTCACGGTCAGCGCCTACCTCATCGAGAGTGCGGTCGACGGCGTGCGCGGCCTCGAACCGCAGTACTGCCTGCTCGTCTCCACCGACGAGGCGCAGACCTCCACCGCATGCGCGGCCCTGCCGATCGTCGAGCGGCAGGGGCTGAGCGTGCGCTCCAGCACTCCCGGCGAGAATTGGCTCGTGGAGCTCGGCACGGACGGCTCGATCCGCTTCGACCGCTTCTAGCGGATCGGCACCCGGCTAGAGCGCCCGCGGGTGCGCCGTCGCCCACGCCTCGCGCACGGCGTCCGCCGTCACGAGCGTGTACAGCTGCGTCGTGGCGACGGAGGCGTGCCCGAGAAGCTCCTGCACGACGCGCACGTCGGCACCGCCTTCCAGCAGGTGCGTGGCGAAGGAGTGCCGCAGCGTGTGCGGCGACAGCTCCGCCGTCAGGGATGCCCGTGCCGCAGCATCCCGCATCACTAACCACACGCTCTGCCGCGAGAGCCGCGCTCCCCGTGCCCCCAGGAATAGCGCAGGCGTCGACGCACCCCGCCGCGCCAGCAGCGGCCTCGACCGCACGAGGTAGGCGTCGAGCGCCTCCCGCGCGTAGCGGCCCAGAGGCACGAGGCGCTGCTTGCGGCCCTTCCCGAACAGCCGAACCGCCTCCGCGACCGCGCCGTCGTCGCCGAGCACATCGTCCACCGCGAGGTCGACGGCCTCGCTCACCCGCGCGCCGGTCGCGTACAGCAGCTCGAGCAGGGCCCGGTCGCGCAACCGCACCGGGTCGTCGCCCGCGCATGCCTCCAGAAGTCGCTCCACCTCGTCGATGCTGATGGCTTTCGGCAGGCGCCGCGGCTGCGTCGGCGGGCGCTGCTCGGTGGAGACATCGCGGTCGGCGAGCCCCTCCTCGACGAGGAAGCGGTGCCAGCCGCGCACGCTCGACAGCATGCGCGCCGCCGTCGACGGCGCCACCCCCGGCGAGCCGTCGGCGGGAGCGCGCACCGCGGCGACGAATGCCGAGACGTCGGCGCCGCCGATGTCGCCCGGCTGCTCGATGCCGCGAGAGCGCAGGTGCTCCGCGTAGCGCGTCAGATCGCGCCGGTACGCCGACACCGTGTGGGGCGAGCGCCCCCGCTCCAGGGCGACATGGCGCACGTACCGCTCGACCGCGCGCTCGACAGCCGACGCAGCGCGCGGCTCGGCGGGCTCCGCGGGCTCGGCCACGCCTACGCCCGCGTGCGGCGCGCGTGCTCGGCGAGGATCGCCGCGAGGAAAATGCCGTTGTGCACGCGCCCGGCGAGCACCGCCTCGACCGCCTCGGCGAGCGGCACCCAGCGCGGCACGATGTCGGCCTCCTCCGCCTCGCGGGCGAACACCTCCTCGGTCGCCGTCAGCTCGGATGCGCGGAACACGTGGATGATCTCGTCCGACCCGCCCGGCGAGGTGTGCATGGTCAACAGCGGCTCCCACGCCGCGGCCACGAGGTCGGCCTCCTCGGCAAGCTCGCGCTGCGCGGCCTCGAGGGGCGGCTCGCCGTCGACGTCGAGCAGCCCCGCCGGCAGCTCCCAGTTGCGCGTCTGGATCGGGTGCCGGTACTGCTGGATCGTGAGCACGCGATCCTCCGCGTCGATCACGAGAACCGCGACGGCTCCGGGATGCTCCATGAACTCCCGCGTGAGGGTCGCCTCCCCGTACGCGAACTCCTCCCGACGGATGTCCCACACGACGCCCTCGAAGGCCAGATCGCTGCGCAGCACTTCGACGCTGCGCGCCTCGTCCCGTAGCTCGTCGGCCGCCCGGCTCTGAGCATCCGCCGCCGCACCGTCGCCCGCTTCGCCCGCGCTCACGCGGCCGAGCCCGCCTCGTCGTCGAACAGGCGCGACGCCTTCTGACGCGCGATCGCCGCATCGATGAGCCCGCGGAACAGCGGGTGCGCCGCCGTCGGCCGCGATCGCAGCTCCGGGTGCGCCTGCGTCGCCACGTAGAACGGGTGCACCTCGCGCGGCAGCTCCACGTACTCGACGAGCGAGCCGTCAGGGCTCGTGCCCGAGAAGCGCAGGCCCGCCGCCGCGATCTGCTCGCGGTAGGCGTTGTTGACCTCGTAGCGGTGGCGGTGGCGCTCGTGCGACATCTCCGAGCCGTACAGCTCAGCGACGATCGAGCCCGGCATCAGCGCCGCCTCGTACAGGCCGAGACGCATCGTGCCGCCCAGGTCGCCGGCGGCGAGATGAGCGACCTGCTCGGCCATCGTCGCGATCACCGGGTACTCGGTGTCGGGGTCGAACTCGCTGCTGGAGGCCCCCGGCAGGCCCGCGACGTTGCGTGCGTACTCGACGACCATGCACTGCAGGCCCAGGCACAGACCCAGCACCGGTATCTCGTTCTCCCGCGCGAACCGCAGCGCCCCCAGCTTGCCCTCGATGCCGCGCACGCCGAAGCCGCCCGGCACGCAGATGCCGTCGAGTTCGGAGAGCTGGCGCGCCGCGCCCTCGGGCGATTCGCACTCGTCGGAGGCGATCCAGCGGATCGCGACCTTCGCCTGGTGGGCGAACCCGCCGGCGCGGAGCGCCTCGGTGACGGAGAGGTAGGCGTCGGGCAGGTCGATGTACTTGCCGACGAGGCCGATCGTCACCTCGCGCTTGGGCTCGTGCACAGCGGTGAGCAGGTCTTTCCAGCCGTCCCACACCACGTCGCCTGCGCGCAGGTCGAGCTGGTCGATGAGGTAGGCGTCGAGGCCTTGACTGTGCAGCATCGACGGGATGTCGTAGATGGAGGGCACGTCGACGGCGTTGACGACCGCCGCCTCCTCCACATCGCACATGAGCGCGATCTTGCGGCGGTTGCCGCTGGAGACAGGCCGGTCGCTGCGCAGCACGAGCGCGTCGGGCTGAATACCGATGGAGCGCAGCATCGCGACGGAGTGCTGCGTGGGCTTCGTCTTCTGCTCGCCGCTCGCGTTCATGAACGGCACGAGCGAGACGTGCACGAAGAAGACGTTCTTGCGGCCCAGCTCGTGCCGCACCTGCCGGGCCGACTCGATGAACGGCTGCGATTCGATGTCGCCGACGGTGCCGCCGATCTCGGTGATGATGACGTCGGGCTTCGGGTGAGCGTGGGCTTGCAGGCGCATGCGGCGCTTGATCTCGTCGGTGATGTGGGGAATCACCTGCACGGTGTCGCCGAGGTACTCGCCGCGGCGCTCCTTCGCGATCACCTCGGAGTAGATCTGGCCGGTCGTGACATTCGCCGCCTGGCTCAGGTTGAGGTCGAGGAATCGCTCGTAGTGGCCGATGTCGAGGTCGGTCTCTGCACCGTCGTCGGTCACGAAGACCTCACCGTGCTGGAACGGGTTCATGGTGCCAGGGTCGACGTTGAGGTACGGGTCGAGCTTCTGCATGACGACGCGCAAGCCTCGCGCGGTGAGCAGGTTGCCGAGACTCGCGGCGGTGAGCCCCTTGCCGAGGGAGGAGACCACGCCTCCGGTCACGAAGATGTGCTTGGTGACGTGGTCGATGTCTCGCCCGTCAGAGCCTCGCCCGTCAGAACCTGTCTCAGAAGTGTCCGCCACGGGGTTCCATCGTATCCGACGTGAGCGCTTCCGAGCCTCGACGCGCTCAGATCGACCCTGCGCCAACGCTGGTTGCGCGTGCACGCAGCGGGCGTACCCTGTGGCGCATGGTTCGTCGTCTTCGCTCGATCACCGCCCGCGGGCGCCGCACGGCAGCTCTCGCAGCAGCCGCTGCCCTGGCCATGACCGCGTGCGCCGCCGTCGATCCGTCCCCGCGCAGCGTGGCGCTCTCCGAGCAGCAGGGCTGGCCCGCCGACGCCCCCGTTCCCGGGCCGGAGGACGAGGGCTTCGCGTTCGGCCCCGTGGGCTGGCTCGCCGACGACCGCGAGACGTTCACGATTGTCACGTTCGGCAGCTCCTCCTGCCCTTCCATCGCGACCAGCCTCGAGACCGTCGACCCGTCTCTCCTGGCGATCTCGTTCACCCAGGCGCCGGCCGAGGCGTGCACCGACGATCTCGCGGCGCGCACGCACGTGTTCGAGACTCCGGAGGGCGTCGGCGACGGCGCGCTCGAGGCGGAGCTCACGCTGAGTGCGAGCGCCTTCGGCGAGGTGGAGCCGCAGATCGTGCGCGTGCAGCTGTGGCCGGTGCGCGGCAGTTCCGCCGGTGATGCCGAGTCGATCGCGCTGGAGACGATCAGCGGCGGCACGCCGGAGAGCATCGCGCTTCCGCCGGATGCGCTCGAGCGGGGCGAGCCGCTGGCGTTCTGGGCCGATGGCCGGGCGCGGCTTCTCGTCGTCACGTGGGGCAGATCAGGCTGCCCGCCGGTACCCGTCGCGCTCGAGGCAGCCGCTCCTGCGGTCGTGAGTGTGGCCTTCGTGCCCTACCCGGCCGACTTCTGCTCCGCCGACTTCGCCCCCACGTCGCACGTGCTCCCGACTCCCGAGGGCGTCGCGCTGGAAGGCGCCGTGACGGCGTCGATCACGATCGAGCAGAGGTCGGGCGATACGGTGCGGGTCGAGGTGCCGGTGCGCGACTGAGCGGCGTGCGGGGCGAGCTGGTGACGGCGCACCTGACCCGTCGTGCACTCCCCCGGACTGGGGATTTCGCACTCACGGTCGCTGCGGGATGCTCGACCTGCGGCATTGGCTGCACGGGGGCGCGCCCGAGACCTGGCGCGTTCTCCGCAGAAGAGCTGAGGAGACGTGCGCGTGTCGGACAGCCGAGCGGTGGCGCAGCGCGCGCGCTCACATCAACGCGACGATCAGGGCTTCACGCTCATCGAGCTGCTCGTCGTCGTGATCATCATGGGCATTCTCGCGGCGGTGGCGGTGCCGATCTTCCTCGGTCAGCAGAGTCAGGCGCACAATGCGGCCGCGAAGAGCGACCTCGTGCACATCCGCACGGCGATGGTGGCCTACTCACTCGAGAACGACGGAACCTTCACGACCAGCACCAGCGACCTCGAAGGGTACGGCTTCGCGAACTCGACGACTGCTGCGCCCTTCATCGTGGTGCGGCAGGAGAGATTCTGCATCGAGGTCGTCTCGGATTCCGCGACGTCGTTCTACGTCACCGACGCCGCGCCCGTGCAGACGGGCACGTGCGCGACGAGCGGAGACCCCGTCTTCACGATCCAGCGCGGCGGCCGCGCACCGCGGGCCTGAGGCGCCGCGGGCGGCGCTCGCAGACCTAGGCGACGAGCTCGCGAGCCGTCTCTAGCAGCTCGCGGGCGTGGGTGAGACCGGTCTCGCTGTCGGGCAGGCCGCTGAGCAGGCGCGCCATTTCGGCGACGCGCTCCTCGCCGCCGAGCTGCTGCACGCTCGAGGCGGTGACGGTGCCTGCGCTGTCCTTGACGACGCGTAGGTGGTTGGTCGCGAAAGCGGCGACCTGGGCGAGGTGGGTGACGACGATCACCTGCGAGTTCTGCGCGAGGCGGGCCAGCCGTCGGCCGATCTCGATGGCGCTCGCCCCTCCGACCCCCGCGTCGACCTCGTCGAAGATGAAGGTCGGCACGGGGTCGGTCGCGGCGATGACCACTTCGAGCGCGAGCATGACGCGCGACAGCTCGCCGCCGGAGGCGCCGCGGCCGAGCGGGCGCGGGTCGGCTCCGGGATGCGGCTGCAGCAGAATCGCAACGCGGTCGCGCCCGCTCAGCGTGTACTCCTCACGACTCGTGACGTCGACCGTGATGCGCGCCCCTCCCATGGCGAGCGCCGCGAGCTCGCTCGTGACGCGCTCGGAGAGCCGGATGCCGGCGGTGCGGCGCAGCTCGCTCAGGCGGTCGGCGAGCTCCATGACGCGGGCGCGGTCGGCATCGACCTCGAGGCGCAGGGCGTCGATGCGGTCGCTGTCCTGGTCGAGTTCGAGCAGACGGCTGCTGCCGGAGTCGAGGTAGTCGATGACCTCGTCGAGGCTCGGCCCGTACTTGCGCATGAGGGCGGCGAGCTCGGCCCGGCGCTCCTGCACGGTGTCGAGCTCGCGCCCACCGTCGGTGTCGAGGGAGGCGAGGTAGCTGGCAAGCTGCGTGGCGAGCTCGCCGACGACGAAGCCGGCGTTGGCGATGGACTCGGCGATGGGCTCGAGCGCCGGGTCGTGGCCGGAGACACGGTCGATCGTGCGGCGCGCCGTCTCGAGCAGGGCCACGGCGTCGCGCGCCTCGTCGAGGCTCTCCGAGGAGATCAGCTCGTGCGCTTGCGCGGCGGCGAGGCGCAGATCCTCCACGTTCGTGAGGCGCTCGGCACGGGCCGCGAGCTCGTCATCCTCGCCCCGGCGCGGCGCGGCTTCCTCGATCTCGGTCATCGCGGCGCGCAGGTCTTCCGCCTCGCGGGCGCGGCGGTCGCGGTCGGCGACGAGCACGTCGAGCTCCGACTGCGCGTCCATCCACCGCCGGAACACCTCCTGGTAGTCGCCCAGCACGTGCGCGAGCTCCGGCCCAGCAAAGCGGTCGAGGGCCTCGCGCTGGGCGGTCGCCGACTTGAGGCGCACCTGGTCGCTCTGGCCGTGCACGACGACGAGCTGCTGCCCGATTTCGTTCAGCACGCCCACCGGCGTCGACCGCCCCCCGACGACAGCGCGCGAGCGGCCCTCCTGGGAGATGGAGCGGCTCAGGATGAGGGCGCCCTCGTCGAGGTCTCCCCCCGCATCTCGCACGCGGTCGGCGACTGCTCCGCGCTCGTCGATGCTCCAATGCCCTTCGACGAGCGCCTGACCGCTGCCCGAGCGGATCGCTCCCGTGTCGGCGCGATCGCCGAGCAGCAGCCCGAGGGCGGTCACGACCATCGTCTTGCCGGCCCCGGTCTCGCCCGTGAGGGCGGTGAAGCCGGGGCCGAGCGGGAGCCGTGCCTCGCCGATGACGCCGAGGTGGCGGATGGAGATCTCTTCGATCACGAGTCGCGGGCCTCCTCATCGATGGGGCCCCGCCATCCGGTGGTCGGCAGGGCGAACTTGTTGACGAGCCGGTCGGTGAACGGGCCGGTGTGCAGGCGGGCGAGCCGCACCGGGGTGGGCGAGCGGCGCGAGATCACGCGCGCGCCGGTCGGCAACTCGAAGGCCCGCCGGCCGTCGCACCACAGCACCCCCGTGCCCTGCGTGCGATCGAGCACCTCGACCGCGAGGGAGGAGTCGGGCCCCACGACGATGGGCCGAGCGAACAGGGCGTGCGCGCTGAGCGGCACGAGGAGCATGGCGTCGAGACTCGGCCAGACGACGGGGCCACCGGCCGAGAAGGCGTACGCGGTCGATCCGGTGGGGGTCGACATGACGACGCCGTCGCAGCCGAAGCTCGACAGCGGCCTCCCGTCGACCTCGATGACGACCTCGAGCATGCGCTCGCGGCTGGCCTTCTCGACGGTCGCCTCGTTGAGCGCCCACGTCTCGTAGATGACCTCGCCGCCGATCTTGACGCGCACGGCGAGGGTCATGCGCTCTTCGACGTGATAGTCGCGGTCCAGCGCGCGATCGAGGGCCTCCGTGAGGTCGTCGCGCTCGCTCTCGGCGAGGAAGCCGACGTGACCGAGGTTGACGCCCAGGAGCGGCGCCGAACCGCCCCGCGCCAGTTCGGCGGCGCGCAGGATCGTGCCGTCGCCGCCGAGCACGATGACGAGCTCGAGATCGCCGACGGCGACGTCGCGCCCGAGCACGCTCACCTGGTCGACCGCGGCGGCCTCCCGCAGCTCGTCCTCCGAGTCCTCCGCGTCGACGGGCACGAGCCCGGCGTCGCGGATGTGGTGCACAGCCCGCACGGCGGCCGCGAGCGACTCGGCGCGACCCGTATGGGCGACGACGAGGATGTGGCGGTCGGTGGTCACGAAGACTCCTGGGTCGAGCGATCAGGTGTGCTGCGGTCGGTCGTGCTGGTGTCCGGGGTGCTGCTGTCGAACTCCGTGGGCGCGCGGCCGTGCGCGAGAGCATCCACGTAGCCCCTCCATTGTGTCGGACTCCGACCGACAGTCGGCCGGAAGATCGCGAGAAACTCCAGATTGCCGTGCACTCCGGGCAGTGGGGAGGGCACGATCGTGTCGGCCGCGAGCCCGAGGTCGAAGGCCGCCCACAGCACGCCCATGATCGCCTCGGCGCGAGCGCCGGCATCGCGCACGACCCCTTCGCGGATGCCCTGCCGACCCACCTCGAACTGCGGCTTGATCAGCAGCACGAGGGGCACCGCAGTGCCCACCGTGTCCACGATCGCCGGCAGCACGAGCGTGAGGGAGATGAAGCTCAGGTCGCCCACGACGAGGTCGGGCCGCTCGTCGACGCCGCTGACCGCGGCGAGCCGCCCGGCGCTCAGAGCGCGAGCGTTCTCCCCTTCGACGACGACGACCCGCGCATCGGTGCGCAGCAGCGGATCGAGCTGGCCATGGCCGACGTCGAGCGCGATCACCTGCCGCGCGCCGCGCTCGAGCAGCACCTGCGTGAAGCCGCCCGTGGAGGCGCCGAGGTCGAGCGCCAGGGCGCCGTCGACCTGCACCGGTGCACCGCTGCGGCCCGCCGCGTCGAGAGCGGCGAGAAGCTTGTGCGCGGCGCGGCTGACGTACCCGTCGGCGGCGTCGATCGTGAGAGCGGCATCCGCCGAGACGGGATGCGCGGGCTTGACCACCGTGTGCCCGTCGACCCGCACGCGACCCTCCTCGATCGCCGCGCGGGCGGCCGTGCGCGAGCGTGCGAGCCCGCGCTCGACGAGTGCGACATCGAGTCGAGTGCCGGTCGTCACGCCGGGCGCGTCGGCTCGGTGCTCGGGGTGTCGGTCGCGTCGAGCTCTGATCTCAGCTCGTCGTGCAACTGGCGGAACGCCGCCGCGCGGTCGGCGAGCGGTCGCTCCCCGATCAGGGCGAGTCGCGACAGCAGGGCGTCATCCGCCTCCGCAACCTGACTCGACTCGTCCGACCGTGAGCCGCCCGCCGTGGGGCCGCCCGCCGAGCGCTCGTCGGCCACCGCTGAGGCCGCCGCCTCGCCGTCGCCGTCACCGTCCATGGTCACGAGCGTACCGCCAGCTCGCGCAGTTGCTCATCGACGTCGAGGCCGAAGATCTGCAGGCCGGAGGCGTGGATGACCGCCGCGCCCGCCCGCAGCAGATCGAGTGGATCACCGGCCCGGGCGACGCGCACCACGTGCTGCTTCATGCGGACGACGGCGGCGCCCACCTCGACCGTGCGCACGCCGTCCTCGACGCTCTCGCGCACCTCCGGATACGGCTCGAAGAGCTGCCGCAGATCGCGGAGGATGTAGTGGGGGCGCTGGTCGGCGGGCGCGGCGAGCACCTGCTTGGCGCGATCAATGCCGGTCAGCACGAGTGCCGTCGCCATGCCGGCCCGGTTGCCGCCGAGGATGTCGGTGTCGAGGCGGTCACCCACGACGAGGGCGTTGCGGGCGCCGAAGCGCTCTGCGGCGACGTCGAAGATCGGCTTCTCCGGCTTGCCGGCGAAGACGGGCAGGCGCCCGACGGCGAGGTGCACGGCTGAGACGAGTGTGCCGTTGCCCGGCGCGATGCCGCGCGCGACGGGGATGGTCCAGTCGGTGTTGGTCGCCACCCACGGAATGCCGGTGTGCAGCGCGAAGGACGCCTCCGCCAGGTGCTCCCAGCCCACGTGCGGGGCGAAGCCTTGGATGACGGCCGCGGGGTCGTCCTCCGCGGAGCGCGTCACCGTGAATCCGGCGTTCTCGACCTCGGTGACGAGACCGTCACCGCCGACGACGAGGATGCGCGACGCGGGTTCCACGAGGCCTGCGAGCACGCGCACCGCGGCCTGCGGGCTGGTCACCACGTCGCTCGGGTCGACGGAGAGCCCCAGCTCGCGCAAGTGCTCGGCGACGGAAGCGTCGGTGCGGGAGGCGTTGTTGGTGATGTAGCCGACCCGCATCGTCTCGCCGGCGCGGGAGATGCTCTCCACCGCGTGCGGGATCGCCCCCGGGCCGGTGTACACGACGCCGTCGAGGTCGAGAAGCAGGGCATCCCGATCGCTCAGCGGGGTGGGCTGCGTGGCGTTACGGCGCATCGTCACCGTCGACCTCCACGATCTCCACGGTATCGTCGGCGGGCGTCTCGCCGTCTGCATCGGCGATCGCCGCGGCAGCGATATCGGCGCGCCGAGCCCAGTCATCGGCCTCCGTCTCGCGCCCGAGCTCGGCGAGCACGACTGCATAGGAGTCGAAGAGCGCCGGGCTGTAGCGGTAGGCCGTCGTCGGGTCCAGCTGCGGAATCTCCAGTTCCAGCAGCGCTGCGTCGAGCTGACCGAGGTCGAGTCGCGCGCCCGACATGGCGATCGCGAGCTCCACGCGCGCGGACTCGCTCAGCGTCGAGCGGTCGATCGATCGGGCCAGCTCGAGCGCCTTCTCGGGGCGACCGAGACCGCGCTCGCAGTCGACCATGAGCGGCACCTGCTCGTTCGATCCGGAGATGCGGCGATAGGTGCGCAGCTCGCGCAGGGCGAGCGCGAAGTCTCCGTTCGCGTACGCCGTGATCGCGTAGGTCTCTCGGGCGACGGCGATGCGTCCCGCGCGGCGGGCGGCCGCCGCCGCGTGCCGGTGCGCGAGCGCGGGGTCGTCGTCGATGAGCTGCGCCGCCATCACGAGGTGCTGCGCGACCCGGTCGGCGTTCTCTTTCGCAAGCGTGCGCAGCTCGTTGCGCGCGTGCCGGTCGAGCTCTTTGCCGGTGATGTGGTCGGGGATCGGCGGGTCATCGTGCCGCGGCCGGTCGTTGTCGCCCTCGGGCCGGTGCGGGCGATCCGGTCGGGATGCGCCCGCCGGCCTCGGCCCCCGGTAGCCCGCGCCGTCGCGCCGAGGCGCTCCCTCCCGCCGGGCGGCACCGTCCCGCCTCGGAGCGCCGTCCCGCTTCGCGGCACCATCCCGCCTCGGGGCACCGTCCCGCCTCGGGGCACCGTCCCGCTTCGAGGCACCGTCCCGCGCGGGCCGGTCCTCGCGAGGACGGTCGTTGCGCCGTGGACGGTCGGGGCGTTCAGCCATGGTCGGCTCCTGGGGTCGAGACCGGCCCGCCTCGCGTCGAGGCCGACCGGCGTGCTGGTGCGTTAACGCGAAATGGCCACCCATCACTGGGTGGCCATCTCACAAAGAAGTCCGGCGGTGTCCTACTCTCCCACGAGGTCCCCCTCGCAGTACCATCGGCGCAGAAGGTCTTAGCTTCCGGGTTCGGAATGTAACCGGGCGTTTCCCCTTCGCTATGGCCGCCGAAACACTATTGATTTATCAATCGTTTACGGACAGACATGCTCGGCACTGTTCTCACAGTGATGCTGTCTGTGCGCAGTTCTCGACCGTAAATCGAGAACCACAAAGTGGACGCGAGCAGCAAACTCATTCCCCTCACGAGGAGGGAGGTTGTTGTCAAGTTATCGGCTTATTAGTACGGGTCAGCTGCGAGGGTCTTTAGTCCCCTCTTCCACATCCCGCCTATCAACCCAGTCGTCTGGCTGGGAGCCTCTCACCATAAATGGTATGGAAGTCTCATCTTGAGGCCGGCTTCCCGCTTAGATGCTTTCAGCGGTTATCCATCCCGAACGTAGCTAATCAGCGGTGCTCCTGGCGGAACAACTGACACACCAGAGGTTCGTCCAACCCGGTCCTCTCGTACTAGGGTCAGATCCTCTCAAACTTCCTGCGCGCGCAGCGGATAGGGACCGAACTGTCTCACGACGTTCTAAACCCAGCTCGCGTACCGCTTTAATGGGCGAACAGCCCAACCCTTGGGACCTACTCCAGCCCCAGGATGCGACGAGCCGACATCGAGGTGCCAAACCATGCCGTCGATATGGACTCTTGGGCAAGATCAGCCTGTTATCCCCGAGGTACCTTTTATCCGTTGAGCGACAGCGCTTCCACAAGCCACTGCCGGATCACTAGTCCCGACTTTCGTCCCTGCTCGACCTGTCAGTCTCACAGTCAAGCTCCCTTGTGCACTTACACTCGACACCTGATTGCCAACCAGGTTGAGGGAACCTTTGGGCGCCTCCGTTACTTTTTGGGAGGCAACCGCCCCAGTTAAACTACCCACCAGGCACTGTCCCTGAACCGGATTACGGTTCGAAGTTAGATATCCAGAGTGACCAGAGTGGTATTTCAACAATGACTCCACGAACACTAGCGTGCCCGCTTCACAGTCTCCCACCTATCCTACACAAGCCACACCGAACACCAATACCAAGCTGTAGTAAAGGTCACGGGGTCTTTCCGTCCTGCTGCGCGTAACGAGCATCTTTACTCGTAGTGCAATTTCGCCGAGTTCGCGGTTGAGACAGCTGGGAAGTCGTTACGCCATTCGTGCAGGTCGGAACTTACCCGACAAGGAATTTCGCTACCTTAGGATGGTTATAGTTACCACCGCCGTTTACTGGGGCTTAAATTCAGAGCTTCGCTTGCGCTAACCCTTCCTCTTAACCTTCCAGCACCGGGCAGGCGTCAGTCCGTATACATCGTCTTGCGACTTAGCACGGACCTGTGTTTTTAGTAAACAGTCGCTTCCCACTGGTCTCTGCGGCCTTCAACGCTCCAGGAGTAAATCCCTTCACGAATCCGGCCCCCCTTCTCCCGAAGTTACGGGGGCATTTTGCCGAGTTCCTTAACCACGATTCTCTCGATCTCCTTGGTATTCTCTACCTGACCACCTGAGTCGGTTTGGGGTACGGGTGACTAGAACCTCGCGTCGATGCTTTTCTCGGCAGCATAGGATCACTGATTTCCCCCGTGAGGGGTACGCATCGGATCTCAGGCTATGTGAACGACGGATTTGCCTATCGTTCGCCCTACATCCTTACACCGGGACAACCATCGCCCGGCTCAGCTACCTTCCTGCGTCACACCTGTTAATACGCTAGCCGCACCAGCGTAGGGTCGAGTGCTAGCCCCGGCGCTCCTCCCCGAAGGGATCGGTCACCGGTATTCGGACTCTTAGCATTACTGGATTAGCTTGGGCGGTTCTTCGTCAGTACGGGAATATCAACCCGTTGTCCATCGACTACGCCTGTCGGCCTCGCCTTAGGTCCCGACTTACCCAGGGCGGATTAACCTGGCCCTGGAACCCTTGGTCTTTCGGAGGACGGGTTTCTCACCCGTCTTTCGCTACTCATGCCTGCATTCTCACTCGTGTGGCCTCCACGGCTGGTTCACACCGCCGCTTCTCTGGCCACACGACGCTCTCCTACCGATCCGCACGGCTGGACCACGAAGGCCTACCTAATATGCGAATCCTACGACTTCGGTGGTGTGCTTGAGCCCCGTTACATTGTCGGCGCGGAATCACTTGACCAGTGAGCTATTACGCACTCTTTCAAGGGTGGCTGCTTCTAAGCCAACCTCCTGGTTGTCTATGCAACTCCACATCCTTTCCCACTTAGCACACGCTTAGGGACCTTAGTCGGTAGTCTGGGTTGTTTCCCTCTCGACAATGAAGCTTATCCCCCACTGTCTCACTGCTGCGCTCTCACTTACCGGCATTCGGAGTTTGGCTGACGTCAGTAACCTTTTGGGGCCCATCGGCCATCCAGTAGCTCTACCTCCGGCAAGAAACACGCAACGCTGCACCTAAATGCATTTCGGAGAGAACCAGCTATCACGAAGTTTGATTGGCCTTTCACCCCTATCCACAGCTCATCCCCTCAGTTTTCAACCTAAGTGGGTTCGGTCCTCCACGACGTCTTACCGTCGCTTCAACCTGGCCATGGATAGATCACTTCGCTTCGGGTCTAGGACATGCGACTGAATCGCCCTATTCAGACTCGCTTTCGCTACGGCTACCCCTCTCGGGTTAACCTCGCCACATATCGCTAACTCGCAGGCTCATTCTTCAAAAGGCACGCCGTCACAGCTACTAGGGCTGCTCCGACGGTTTGTAAGCAAACGGTTTCAGGTACTATTTCACTCCCCTCCCGGGGTACTTTTCACCTTTCCCTCACGGTACTTGTCCGCTATCGGTCATCTGGGAGTATTTAGGCTTATCAGGTGGTCCTGACAGATTCACACGGGATTTCTCGGGCCCCGTGCTACTTGGGATACTCTCCGGGCCATTACGACATTTCGACTACGGGGCTGGCACCCTCTGTGGCTGGCCTTTCAAGACCATTCGTCTATATCGCGCTGTAACCCTTACTGCTCGGCAGAGCAGCAGGAAAGTCCCGCAACCCCGACCATGCAACGCCTGCCGGCTATCACACATGATCGGTTTAGCCTGATCCGCGTTCGCTCGCCACTACTGACGGAATCACTGTTGTTTTCTCTTCCTGTGGGTACTGAGATGTTTCACTTCCCCACGTTCCCTCTACCCGCCCTATATATTCAGGCGGGAGTCACTAGGTCGCACAAGTACGCCCAGCGGGGTTTCCCCATTCGGAAATCCTCGGCTCAAAGCTCGCTTATCAGCTCCCCGAGGCTTATCGCAGATTGCTACGTCCTTCTTCGGCTCCAGATGCCAAGGCATCCACCGTTTGCTCTTAGAAACTTGACTACATGAGTTTGAATCGATCGTGCGTCTCACACCCGAGGGCGCTCGACGCAGACCAATGATCTATATCTCTTTCGAGATGTTTGATCGTAGATCCGAGGTCTTGCGACCTCAGTTCTAAGATGCTCGCGTCCACTGTGTAGTTCTCAACATACGGTCGGTACCGCTCCTGCCGACGACCCCGCGCTGCTTCCAGAGCGGGGTGCTTTCTAGTCGGTCAGACCGCGGTCCGAGGAATCGAGTCTCGAGGTCGCCCTCGAGGCCCGGTCCCTCAGGACCCAACAGCGTGCATGTGATCCGCTCCTGCCAGCTGCCGTTCCAGCACCCCGAAGGATGCGTACTGAGCTGCCGGCACTCGCCGACCACCAAAGTCAATGTTCCACCCATGAGCTACCAGCTGAGAACGAACGTCTCAGATCTGGCTTCTGGCTGCACTCGCCGGAGCGAGGCAGCAGATGCTCCTTAGAAAGGAGGTGATCCAGCCGCACCTTCCGGTACGGCTACCTTGTTACGACTTAGTCCTAATCACCGATCCCACCTTCGACAGCTCCCTCCTTGCGGTTGGGCCACTGGCTTCGGGTGTTACCGACTTTCATGACTTGACGGGCGGTGTGTACAAGGCCCGGGAACGTATTCACCTTGGCGTTGCTGATCCACGATTACTAGCGACTCCAACTTCATGAGGTCGAGTTGCAGACCTCAATCCGAACTGAGACCGGCTTTTTGGGATTCGCTCCACCTTGCGGTATTGCAGCCCTTTGTACCGGCCATTGTAGCATGCGTGAAGCCCAAGACATAAGGGGCATGATGATTTGACGTCATCCCCACCTTCCTCCGAGTTGACCCCGGCAGTCTCCCATGAGTTCCCACCATGACGTGCTGGCAACATAGGACGAGGGTTGCGCTCGTTGCGGGACTTAACCCAACATCTCACGACACGAGCTGACGACAACCATGCACCACCTGTTTACGAGTGTCCAAAGAGTTGACTATTTCTAGCCCGTTCTCGTATATGTCAAGCCTTGGTAAGGTTCTTCGCGTTGCATCGAATTAATCCGCATGCTCCGCCGCTTGTGCGGGCCCCCGTCAATTCCTTTGAGTTTTAGTCTTGCGACCGTACTCCCCAGGCGGGGAACTTAATGCGTTAGCTGCGACACAGAAACCGTGGAATGGTCCCTACATCTAGTTCCCAACGTTTACGGCATGGACTACCAGGGTATCTAATCCTGTTCGCTCCCCATGCTTTCGCTCCTCAGCGTCAGTTACGGCCCAGAGATCTGCCTTCGCCATCGGTGTTCCTCCTGATATCTGCGCATTCCACCGCTACACCAGGAATTCCAATCTCCCCTACCGCACTCTAGTTTGCCCGTACCCACTGCAGGCGCGAGGTTGAGCCTCGCGTTTTCACAGCAGACGCGACAAACCGCCTACGAGCTCTTTACGCCCAATAATTCCGGACAACGCTTGCACCCTACGTATTACCGCGGCTGCTGGCACGTAGTTAGCCGGTGCTTTTTCTGCAGGTACCGTCACTTTCGCTTCTTCCCTGCTAAAAGAGGTTTACAACCCGAAGGCCGTCGTCCCTCACGCGGCGTTGCTGCATCAGGCTTGCGCCCATTGTGTATATTCCCCACTGCTGCCTCCCGTAGGAGTCTGGGCCGTGTCTCAGTCCCAGTGTGGCCGGTCACCCTCACAGGCCGGCAACCCGTCGTCGCCTTGGTGGGCCGTTACCTCACCAACTAGCTGATAGGCCGCGAGTCCATCCCAGACCGAAATTCTTTCCAGCTGCTGATCATGCGATCGCAGCTCGTATCCGGTATTAGACGTCGTTTCCAACGCTTATCCCAGAGTCTGGGGCAGGTTACTCACGTGTTACTCACCCGTTCGCCACTAATCCACCAGAGCAAGCTCCGGCTTCATCGTTCGACTTGCATGTGTTAAGCACGCCGCCAGCGTTCGTCCTGAGCCAGGATCAAACTCTCCGTAAATGTTTGATTGCCGAGCAGCTCGAGAGCCGCTGGCACATCTAGTGCTCCGATCGCCACCGAGGTGGTGAACCGGCGCGAGTTTGTCTGACTGAAGTTCGAATATCTACTGACATTCTTGTTTCAATCCAAAGGAATCTCATTCGACTGACCGAGGTCAGCCGACGAGGTTATTTGGCATTGACTTAGTGCACGCTGTTGAGTTCTCAAGGATCGGGCGCTCCAGACCTCCGGCTTCTCAGCCGTCGCAACTGGGCAACTTCCCTAATCTATCCGCCCGGGAGATCCGATGCAAATCGGAGATCTCGGCGACCGAGTGACTCGGCCGACGCATCCCGATCATGTGGATCGATCCGGTGGGCGGACTTGCCATCCTACTTGGCGATGAGCGCACCAGCAAGTGGCTGCTCTGTCTTGGAGGATGTGTCCCGCTTGAGGCCGACCGGCGGTTCCGCTGGCCGCACCTTTGGGGTGACGAGAGGAAACACTACGGCCCGATCACCCCCGCGACAAATCTCGGTGCATCCCGGGCGTGTCGCGCCTGCTCGGCCTCACTCGCTCGGTGGGTGGGCGGCCTCCGGAGGCGCCTCGCGACGTCTCATTCGCCCGCGAGAAGCAGGCCAGCGAGGGTCTTCTTTCCCCGCCGCAGCACCGCGACGCCGCCCGCGAGCGCGGCCCCCTCCAGCGTGCGCTCCTCGGCCGTCACCTTCTCGTTGTTGAGCGAGACCCCGCCCTGCGCGATCGCCCGTCTGGCCTCCCCCGCGCTCGCGCACAGGCCGGTCGCCACCAGTGCCTGCACGACGGTGTCAGACTCCGCCACGCGCGCCGAGGGCAGCTCGGCGACCGCGGCCGCCAGCGTCGCGGCATCCAGCTCGGCCAGGTCGCCCTGGCCGAACAGCGCTGCCGACGCGGCGATGGCCGCGGCCGCGGCATCCTCTCCGTGCACGAGTGCCGTCACCTCGAGAGCGAGCCGGCGCTGGGCCTCCCGCCGAAACGGCTCCTGCGCCACCTTCTGCTCGTACTCCTCGATCTCGACGCGAGGCAGGAAGGTGAACACCTTGAGACGGTCGACCACGTCGGCGTCGTCGGTATTGAGCCAGAACTGGTACATCGCATAGGGGCTGCACATCGCGGGATCCAGCCAGATCGCGTTGCCCTCGCTCTTGCCGAACTTCGTCCCGTCGCTGTTCGTGATGAGCGGGGTGCCGATCGCGTGCACGCTGCGCCCCTCAGCGCGGTGGATGAGATCGGTGCCGCTCGTCAGATTGCCCCACTGATCGCTGCCGCCCGTCTGCAGCACGCAGCCGTACTGGCGATGCAGCTCGAGGAAGTCGAAGCCCTGCAAGATCTGATAGCTGAACTCGGTGTAGCTGATACCCGCGTCGGAGTTCAGGCGTGCCGCAACAGCATCCTTCTTGAGCATCGTGCCGACGCGGTAGTACTTGCCGACATCGCGGAGGAAGTCGATCGCGCTCAGGCCCGCCGTCCAATCCAGGTTGTTGACCAGTCGCACGCCCGCGTCACCCTCGGCCGGCAGGAAGCGCCCCACCTGCCGCTGCAAGTAGCCCACCCACTCCGCGACGGTCTCGCGCGTGTTCAGCTGCCGCTCGGCCGTGGGACGGGGGTCGCCGATGAGACCGGTCGACCCGCCCACCAGAGCCAGAGGCCGATGCCCCGCCAGCTGCAGGCGGCGCATGAGCAGCAGCTGTACCAGATTGCCGAGGTGCAGGCTCGGGGCGGTCGGGTCGAACCCGCAGTAGTAGGTGATCGGCGGGCCGGCGAGAAGCTCGCGCAGAGCATCCGCGTCAGTCGAGACGTGCACGAGGCCGCGCCACACGATCTCGTCCCACACCGTCTCGAAGCTCGAATCGTTCTGCGGGGGCGCGAGTGTCACGGGTGCGGCGGTCACCGCGTCAGAGTATCAGCGGCGCATCGTCGGCGAGCCGCACGCGTGAGGAGGCGGAAGGGCGCTGCGGGAGGCAGCGGTGAGGAGGCGGAGGGGCGCTGCGGGAGGCAGCGGGAAGCACGCGGCGGGGTGCTGCGGGCCCGGTCGGCGCGCCCGGTCGCGCGAGGAGATCCACCCCCTAGGGTTGACCGCGAGGAGGGTCGATGTACGTCGTCGTCGCCGCACCGCGCACCGCTACTGCTGCACCGAACGCGTCCGATCGCGCACTGTTCGCCCTGCGCGCGCGCTTCGACGGCGACTACCCGCTCGCGCCCGAGCTCGTCGACGGTGCACTGCACGCGCTCACCCCGAGTGCGCGCGCGGCGCTCGAGACCGTGCTGCACCTCAGCCGCGACCGCTGCTGGACGGTCGGCCTGGGCCTCGGCAGCGTGCGCACGCCGCTTCCGGTCGGCGTGCACGAGGTCGCCGGACCCGGCATCGTGGCCGCCCACGACGCCGCGTCTGCCGCCGCGCGGCGTGCGAGTGCGTGCGCGGTGCGCGGCGTCGACGACGCGGCCGTCGAGCGACTCGAACCGCTGCTCGACCTCCTACTGGCGCATCGGGCTCGCTGGAGCGCGCACAGCTGGCAGCTGCACGACCTCCTCGACGCCGGAGCCACGCAGGCCGCCGCCGCCGCGACGCTGGGCATCACGCCGCAGGCGGTGAGCAAGCGCGCTCGCGCCGCCGGCCTGCGCGTCGACGCGGAAGCCCGCACCGCCCTCGCCGAGCTGCTCAGCGAGGCCGGGAACCGCCGCGCCTGACCGCGGCTCGGTACGCCGACACCGTCGGATCGCCGTCGATCCAGAATCGCCACGGGAACTCGGCGCCACCGCCCGGACCGGCCACCCCCACGCGGGGACCGCGGGCGATGCGGTCGGGGGCGAGCGGCGGCCGCACCTCCAGCCGCAGACCGTCTGCCGCGGCATCGTCGACGGGCGCCAGCAGGGTTCCCGAGTCGGCGAGCGTGACGCCGAGCGCCTGCGCGAGCCGCGCTGGCCCCCGCGCCAGATCGCGGGGCGGGATGCTGCGCTCGGGTCGCCCGCCGCGACGACGCTCGAGCGCTGTGTCGGCGCCCGCCACCACCTCGCCCGCGCGCAGCAGCAGCGCCGCAGCTCGACCCCCGGGCCCGCACACGAGGTTGACGCACGTGTGCATGCCGTACGTGAAGTACGCGTACACCCGCCCCGCCCCCGCGAACATGGGGCGTGTGCGCGGGGTCTCGCCGCGGAACGCGTGCGATCCCGGGTCGTCCTCGCCCCGGTACGCCTCCACCTCCGTGAGGCGCACGGTCACACCGCGGCAGTGCACGAGCGACCCGAGCACGCGCGGCGCCACCTTGAGCGGGTCGCCCTGCAGCAGCGCGAGCACGCGGATCAGTCGGGCAGGGCGGCGAGGCGCTCGTCGAGGTGCGCGCGCTGCGCGGCGACGGCGCTCGGCGCCGTGCCGCCGACGCCCGCTCGGGAGGAGATCGAGCCCGACACGGTGAGCACCGCCCGCACCTCCGGCGTCAGGCGCGGGTCGATCGCGGCGTACTCGTCGTCGCTCGGCTCGTGCAGCTCGAGGCCGTGCCGCTCGCAGTGCGCCACGAGGGCACCGGAGACCTCGTGCGCCTCCCGGAAGGGCACGCCCTGCCGCACGAGCCAGTCGGCCACATCGGTGGCCAGCGAGAAGCCCTGCGGCGCGAGCGCCGCCATCCGCTCGGTATCGAAGGTCAGGGTCGCGACCATGCCCGTGAAGGCCGGCAGCAGCACCTCGAGCGTCTCGACGGCGTCGAAGACGGGCTCCTTGTCCTCCTGCAGGTCGCGGTTGTAGGCCAGCGGCAGCCCTTTGAGGGTCGTGAGCAGGCCCGTGAGATCGCCGATGAGCCGGCCCGACTTGCCGCGGGCGAGCTCGGCGATGTCGGGATTCTTCTTCTGCGGCATGATCGACGACCCCGTCGAGTAGCCGTCGTGCAGCGTCACGAAGCCCACCTCGTGCGTGTTCCAGAAGATGATCTCCTCTGACAGTCGCGAGAGGTCGACACCGATCTGCGCCGCCACGTAGAGGAACTCGGCGACGAGGTCGCGTGCCGCCGTGGCGTCGATCGAGTTCTCGGCGGGGCCGGAGAAGCCGAGGTCGGCGGCGACGAGTGCGGGGTCGAGCCCGAGCGAGGAGCCGGCGAGGGCGCCGGCACCGTAGGGTGAGCGGTTCGCTCGCACCCACCAGTCGCGCAGGCGCTCGAGATCGCGCACGAGCGGCCAGGCGTGAGCGAGCAGGTGGTGCGCGAGCAGGATCGGCTGGGCGTGCTGCAGGTGAGTGCGGCCGGGCATGACCGCATCGGGATGCGCGTCCGCCTGCGCGGCGAGCGCCTCAATGAGCGCGCGCACGTCGCGTGCGATGACCGAGCCGTGGTCGCGCAGGAACAGGCGGATGAGCGTGGCGATCTGATCGTTGCGGCTGCGCCCGGCGCGCAGCGAGCCGCCGAGCTCGGGCCCGACCTCCTCGACGAGCGCCGTCTCGAGCGCCCCGTGCACGTCCTCATCCTCCGGGCGGGGCTGCAGGCTGCCGTCGGCCCAGCGCTCCTCGAGGCGGTCGAGGCCCGCGAGCATGCGGGCGAGCGCGTCCTCGGTCAGGTAGCCGGCGGCCGCGAGCGCCCGGGCGTGGGCGCGCGAGCCCGCGAGGTCGTAGGGCGCGAGCTGCCAGTCGAAGTGCGTCGAGCGACTGAGGCGCACGAGCTCGGGCGAGGGGCCGTCGCTGAAGCGGCCGCCCCACAGCGAGCCGTCGTTCGTCGCGCGCGCCATGTCAGGCCGCCCGACCCTGTGCGCGCTCCAGCAGCCAGACGAGCAGGGCCTTCTGGGCGTGCAGGCGATTCTCGCTCTCGTCCCAGATGACGCTCTGCGGCCCGTCGATGACGTCGGCCGTCACCTCGTAGCCACGGTCGGCCGGCAGGCAGTGCAGGAAGATCGCGTCCGGCTGCGCGAGGGCCATGAGCTCGCCGTCGACCTTGTAGGGGCTGAGGGCGGCGACGCGCGCGACCTTCTCCTCCTCCTTGCCCATCGACACCCAGGTGTCGGTGACGACGACATCGGCCCCCGTGACGGCCTCCACCTGGTCGGTGAGGATCGCGATCGAGCCGCCCGTGGCGCGCGCGATCTCGGTGGCGTCGGCGACGACCTGCGGGTTCGGCAGGTAGTCGGCGGGGCAGCCGACGCGCACGTGCATGCCGGCGGTGGCGCCGGCGAGCAGGTAGGAGTGCACCATGTTGTCGGCGCCGTCGCCGAGGAAGGCGACCGTGAGCCCGGCCAGGCGGCCCTTGTGCTCGCGGATCGTCAGCAGGTCGGCGAGCAGCTGGCAGGGGTGGAAATCGTCGCTGAGAGCGTTGATGACCGGCACCGTCGTGCCTTTCGCCATCTCTTCGAGCCCGGCCTGGCCGTAGGTGCGCCACGCGATCGCCGCGACCATGCGCTCGAGCACGCGGGCGGTATCGCTCGGGGTCTCCTTGCCGCCCAGTTGGCTGTTCGCGGTGGAGATGATGAGCGGCTGCCCGCCGAGGTCGGCGATGCCGACGGCGAAGGAGACGCGCGTGCGGGTCGACGACTTGTCGAAGATGACGGCGACGGTCTGCGGGCCCTCGAGGGGGCGGGTCGCCCAGCGGTCGCGCTTGAGCTCGACGGCGAGGTCGAGGATCTCGGCCTGCTCGGCGGGCGTCAGGTCGTCGTCGCGCAGGAAGTGCCGCGTGGTCGGCGACGGTGCGGGGTCGGTCATGGGCGGGCGGCCTCCAGGCTCGCGGCGAAGACGGTGAGGAATCGGTCGATCTCGGCATCGCCGATGATGAGCGGCGGTGCGAGGCGCACCGTGGTGGGGCCCGTGGCGTTGATGATGAGGCCGCGCTGCAGGGCGTGGCCGACGATCGCCGGCGCGATGGGCTCGGCCACCTCGATACCGAGCAGCAGGCCGCGCCCGCGCACCTCGACCACCAGGTCGCTGCCGAGAGCAAGGATGCCCTGCCGCAGCTGCTCGCCCCGCCGAGCGGCGTTCGCCACCAGGTCGGCGCGCTCGATCTCGGCGAGCACGGCGTCGGCGGCACCCGTCGCAAGCGGATTGCCGCCGAAGGTGGAGCCGTGCTGACCGAGCGTGAAGAGCTCGCTCGCCGCACCGGTCGTGACGAGCGCCCCGATCGGCACGCCCCCGCCGATGCCCTTGGCGAGCGCGATCGCGTCGGGCATCGCGCCTTCCGGCAGCTCGCCGGCGTGCTGGAATGCGAACCAGTCGCCGGTGCGCCCCGCCCCGGTCTGAATCTCGTCGACGATGAGGAGAGCGCCGTGCGCGGTCGTCAGCTCGCGCGCTGCGGCAAGGAAGCCGGCCGGCAGCGGCACGACGCCGGCCTCGCCCTTGATGGGTTCGAGGAGGACGGCGGCGACGTCGTCGCCCATCGCCGCCTCGAGGGCGTCGAGCTCGGTCGGCAGGTGCTCCACCCCCGGTACGAGCGGCTCGAAGGGCTCACGCAGAGCGGCCTTGCCGGTGAGCGCGAGCGACCCCATCGTGCGCCCGTGGAAGCCCGCCTCGAAGGCGAGGATGCGCGGCCGGCCCGTGCGCCGCGCGAGCTTGATCGCGGCCTCGTTGGCCTCCGCACCCGAGTTGGCGACGTACACGCGACCGCTCTCGCCCGCCCCGGTGAGGCGCACGAGGCGCTCCGCGAACGCGATCGCCTGCGGTGTCGTGAAGTAGTTGCTGACGTGCACCGCGCGCGCGGCCTGGGCGCTCACCGCCTCGACCACGGCGGGGTGCGCGTGGCCGAGGGCGTTCACGGCGATGCCGGCGAGGAAGTCGAGGTACTCGGCCCCGTCGACATCCCACACGAGGGCGCCGCGACCGTGGTCGAGCACGGCGGAGGGGGTGGGGGAGGACGACATCGCCACGCGTGCGAACCTTGCGCGCATCGCCTCGGTCTTCGGGCCGGTCACCGGGTCAGGCGCGCTGTGCCTATTGTTCGCGCCGCCAGCGGCACTCACGGCACCACCTCCGTGCCGATGCCTTTCTGGGTGAACATCTCGAGCAGGATCGAATGCGGGATGCGGCCGTCGATGATCGCCGACTTCGCGACCCCGCCCTCGACCGCTTCGAGGCACGCCGCCATCTTGGGGATCATGCCGGCCTGCAGCGTCGGCAGCAGCTCGCGCAGCTCGGCGACCGCGATAGTCGAGACGAGCGTGTCGCGGTCGGGCCAGTCGCGGTAGAGGCCGGCGACGTCGGTGAGGATCACGAGCTTCTCGGCCCCCAGCGCCACGGCGAGCGCGGAAGCGGCCGAGTCGGCGTTGACGTTGAGCGACTGGCCGGGCGTGTCGACATCGGGGGCGATCGAGGAGACGACGGGGATGCGGTCGGCGTCGAGCTGGGCGATCACCGGTTCGGGATTGACGCCCACGACGTCGCCGACGAGGCCGAGGTCGACCTCGACGCCGTCGACCATCGCACCGCGCTTGCGACCGCGGAACAGCCCGGCGTCCTCCCCCGAGATCGCGGCCGCGAGCGGGCCGTGCTCGTTGATGTGGTTGACGATGGCGGGGCTGACCTGGCCGGTAAGCACCATGCGCACGACATCCATCGCCTCGGGGCTCGTGTACCGGTAGCCGCCCCGGAACTCGCTCTCGATCTTGAAGCGGTCGAGCATGGAGGAGATCTGCGGGCCGCCGCCGTGCACGATCACCGGTCTCACGCCGGCGGTGCGCATGAAGACCATGTCCTCGGCGAAGGTGCGCTGCAGCTCGGGAGTCACCATGGCGTTGCCGCCGAACTTGATGACGACGATGCGGTCGCGGTAGGTCTGCAACCACGGGAGCGCGTCGATGAGGGTGGCCGCCTTCTCGGCGGCGAGGGCGAAGTCGTCGGGTTCGTGTGTCGTCGTCATCAGCTCGAGTAGGCGCTGTTCTCGTGAACGTAGTCGTGGGTGAGGTCGTTGGTGAGGATCATGGCGGAGGCGTCCCCGACGCCGAGCTCGATGAGCACGTTCACGATGCGCTCGCTCAGGTCGACCTCCTCGCGCGGCCGGTCGGGCCCGCCTGCGTGGCAGACGCGCACGCCGTTCATGCTGACGTCGACGGCGTAGGGGTCGAACTCGGCGCTCGTCGTGCCGATCGCGGCGAGCACGCGGCCCCAGTTCGGGTCGTTGCCGAAGATGGCGGCCTTGAACAGGTTGTTGCGGGCGACGGAGCGGCCCACCTCGACCGCGTCGTCCTCGCTCGCCGCGCCCTGCACGTCGATGCGGATGTCGTGGCTCGCGCCCTCGGCGTCGGCCTGCAGCTGCAGCACGAGCGAGCGGCACGCCTCGACGAGCAGCGCCGTGAACTCGTCGACCGAGGGGGCCACACCGGATGCCCCGCTGGCGAGCAGCGTCACCTGATCGTTGGTCGACATGCAGCCGTCCGAGTCGAGCCGGTCGAAGGTCAGGCGCGTGGCCTCGCGCAGGGCGCGATCCAGCTCGGCGGCCGGCAGGTCGGCGTCGGTCGTGATGACCGACAGCATCGTCGCGAGCCCGGGCGCGAGCATCCCCGCCCCCTTCGCCATGCCGCCGATCGTGTAGCCGGGGCCCGTCACGGTGACCGTCTTGGAAACCGAGTCGGTCGTCATGATGGCGCGCGCGGCATCCTCTCCCCCGTCGGTCGCGAGGGAGCCGGCCGCCGTCGCGACGCCGGCCAGGAGCGCGTCGCGGTCGAGCTGCTCGCCGATGAGGCCCGTCGAGCACACGAGCACGTCGCCGGCATCGACCCCGAGGTGCTCGGCGACCGCCTCGGCCGTCGCGTGGGTGGTCTGGAAGCCCTGGGAGCCCGTGAAGCAGTTCGCGCCGCCCGAGTTGAGCACGATGGCGCGCACGTCGCCGTCGGCGATGACCTGGCGCGACCAGATGATGGGGTTCGCCTGGGCGCGGTTGCTCGTGAACACGGCGGCGGCGGCCGAGCGCGGGCCCCGGTTGACGACGAGGGCGAGGTCGAGGGCCCCCGTCGACTTGAGCCCGGCGGCGACGCTCGCCGCCTCGAATCCTGCTGCGGCGGTGACGGTCATGGGGCGACTCCGTTCCGGGGCAGGCCGAGGTCTTCGGGCAGGCCCAGTGCGAGGTTGAGGGACTGCACGGCGGCGCCGGCAGTGCCCTTGACGAGGTTGTCGAGTGCGACGACGACGACCACGCGGCCGGCGTCCTCATCGACGGCGAGGCCAATGAGGGCCGTGTTGGCTCCCACGACGTCGGCGGTCTTCGGGAAGTGGCCGTCGGGCAGCACGTGCACGAACGGCTCGGAGGCGTACGCCGACTCCCACGCCGAGCGCACGCTGGCCGCGTCGGCGCCGGGCTCGAGACGGGCGGTGATGGTGGCGAGGATGCCGCGGCTCATCGGCACGAGCACGGGGGTGAAGGAGATGCTCGGGTGTGCGGCGCCGGCAACCCGGAGGTTCTGCAGGATCTCCGGGATGTGGCGGTGCGTGCCGCCGACGGCGTACGGGGAGGCCGAGCCCATGAGCTCGCTGCCGAGCAGCATGGTCTTGAGAGCGCGGCCGGCGCCGGAGGGGCCGACGGCGAGCGCCGCGGTGAGGTCGGCCGGCTCGATGACCTCGCTGCGGATGCCCGGGGCCAGGCCGAGCGAGACGGCGGTCACGTTGCACCCGGGCACGGCGATGCGCCGCGCGCCGCTGAGGTGCTCGCGGTGGCGGGAGCCGTCGGCGTGCAGCAGCTCGGGCAGGCCGTACGTCCAGGCGCCGTGGTACTCGCCGCCGTAGTAGCGCTCCCAGTCGGCCTCGCTCGTGAGGCGGTGGTCGGCTCCGCAGTCGAGCACGAGCACGTCGTCGGGCAGCGTCGCGGCGAGGGCGCCGGAGGCACCGTGCGGCAGTGCCAGCACGACGGCGTCGTGGCCGGCGAGCACCTCGGGCGTGGTCTCGGCGAACGTCAGGTGGTCGAGCGAGCGCAGGTGGGGCTGAACGTCGATGAGGCGCTGGCCCGCGTTGCTGTGCGCGGTGACGGTCGTCACGTCGACACCGGGGTGGTCGGCGAGCAGGCGCAGCACTTCGCCGCCCGCGTATCCGCTGGCTCCGGCGACGGCGATCGAGACAGTCATGTCCTCCAGCTTTCCAGGTTTTGCGCCCGCCGGGGTGCGGGAGGGCGCGGTGCGGGGCGTCGGCGACGCGCCGCGGCGGCGGTCAGGCTCGCAGCTGCGCGCCGAATCGCTCGGTCGCGACGGCGAGGCCCGCGGTCTTCGCGTCGGTCGCCTCGGCCGCCGTGAGGGTGCGGTCGGTCGCGCGGAAGCGCAGGGCGAAGGTGATCGACTTGGTGCCCGCCTCGAGCCCGTCACCGCGGTAGTCGTCGACGAGCGCGGCCTCCTCCAGCAGCGCGCCGGCACCCTCGATGATCGCGGCGCGCACGGCTCCCGCGGGCGTGTCGATCGGCACGACGACCGAGAGATCCTGCGTCGCGGCGGGGTAGCCGGCGATGACTCCGGCGGCCACGTGGCCGGTGCTCAGCGAGAGCAGGCGGTCGAGGTCGAGCTCGAGCACGGCCACCTGCCGCGGCAGGTCGCGCTCGATCGCGACAGCGGGCAGCAGCTCGCCGGCGACGCCGACCTGCTCGCCGTCGACGAGGAGCGCAGCCGTGCGGCCGGGGTGCAGCGCGGCATGGTTGCCGGTCTCGACGGCGAGACGCACCCCGAGTACGGCGGCGATGCGATGGGCGGCGTCGAGCGCGTCGGCGAGCCCGGCGGTCTCGGCGGCTTGGCCGACTCCGCGGGGCCGGCGGCCCCCCAGCACGAGCGCGCTGACGTGCCAGGGCTGGTGCGGGATGCTCGACTCGAGCTGCTCGAGGGTGCCCGGTTCGGGCCGCTGCGTGCCGAGGGGCACATCGGTGACGCCGTACTCTCGGCCCGTGGCGGGCAGGAACACCGTGCCGATCTCGAAGAGCGCGAGGTCGGTGAGTCCGCGGGAGACGTTGCGGTGCGCGATCGCGGCGAGGCCGGGCAGCAGGCTCACCCGCAGGCGCGCCGCCTCCGCGTCGAGCGCGTTGGCGAGCCGCACCTGCGCGTGGTCGTCGCCCACCATGAGGGCGTTGTCGGCAGCGCTCACGAAGGGGTACGCGAGCACCTCGGTGAGCCCGGCGGCGGCGAGCGCGTCGGCGATCGCGCGGCGCGCGCGCTGGCCGCGCGTGAGACCGCGCCCGGGGGGCGCGACCGGCAGTCGAGCGGGAATGCGGTCGTAGCCGACGATGCGGGCGACCTCCTCCGCGAGCGAGGGGGCGTCGACGAGGTCGGGGCGCCAGCTCGGCGGGGTCACGCGCCAGCCGTCGTCGCCCGGCGAGACGGAGCATCCGACGGCGACGAGGGAGTCGGTGATCTCGTCGAGCGAGAAGTCCACGCCGACGAGGTTGTCGACGTAGCCCTCGGCGAGGTCGATCGTGGCGGGTCGGGTCGACTCGACCCACGCAGAGCCGAGGTCGACGGCCGTGCCCCCGGCGAGCTGCACGAGCAGGTCGACGACGCGCTGCGCTGCCGCTTCGGCCACGAGCGGGTCGACGCCGCGGGCGAAGCGCTTGGAGGCTTCGCTGGGCAGCTTGTGGCGCCGCGCGGAGCGCGCGATCGTGACGGGCTCGAAGTTCGCCGCCTCGATGAGCACGTCGGTCGTGCCGTCGCTCACCTCGGTGCTCGCACCGCCCATGACGCCCGCGATGCCGATCGGTCCGGAGTCGTCGGTGATGAGCAGGTCTTCGGGGTCGAGTGCGCGCGACTGGTCGTCGAGCGTCGTGAGGGTCTCGCCGGCCGCGGCGCGCCGCACCACGATGCCGCCCTGCAGTCGCGCGAGGTCGTAGGCGTGGATCGGCTGGCCGAGCTCGAGCATGACGTAGTTGGTGATGTCGACCGTGAGCGAGATCGAGCGGATGCCGGCGAGCGTCAGCCGCGCGACCATCCACGGGGGGCTCGGCCGCGTCGGGTCGATACCGCGCACGACGCGGGTGACGAACACGTCGCAGCCACGGCGACCGCGTACGGGCGCCCGGTCGTCGATCGTGACGGGGAAGCCCTCGCCGACGCCGATCTCGAGGCTCGAGGCCGGGTCGCGGAAGGCTGCGCCGGTGGAGTTGGCGTACTCGCGGGCGATGCCCCGCAGCGAGAGCGTGTAGCCCCGATCGGGTGTGACGTTGACCTCCACGGCCACATCGTCGAGCCCGAGCAGGGCGATCGCGTCGGTGCCGACCTCCGGGTCGAGGCCGAGCTCGGCGAGCCGCAGAATGCCGTCGTGCTCCTCCCCGAGGCCCAGCTCGCGGGCCGAGGCGATCATGCCGTCGGAGACGTGGCCGTAGGTCTTGCGCGCCGAGATCGGGAACGGGCCGGGCAGCACCGAGCCGGGCAGCGAGACGACGACCTTGTCGCCGACGTGGAAGTTGGGGGCGCCGCACACGATGCCGTGCACGTCCGGCTCCCCGTCGGCGAGGGTGCCGGTGCGCACCTGGCACCAGCGGATGGTCTTGCCGTTCGACTGCGGCTCGTCGACGTACTCGAGCACCTCGCCGACGACGATCGGGCCGGTGAGCGGCACGCCGTGCACGTCCTCCTCCTCGAGCCCGACGCGGACGAGGGCGGCGTGCACGTGCGCGGCATCCTCGAGCGGGTCGCCGGACGCGGGAACCTCGACGAACTCGCGCAGCCAGCTGAGCGGGGCGCGCATCAGACCACCATCCCGAACTGCTGCGAGAAGCGGGTATCGCCTTCGACCATGTCGCGCATGTCTTTCACGTCGTTGCGGAACATGAGCGTGCGCTCGATGCCCATGCCGAAGGCGAAGCCCTGGTACTGGTCGGGGTCGACGCCGGCGGCGCGCAGCACGTTGGGGTTGACCATGCCGCACCCGCCCCACTCGATCCAGCGCGCGCCGTCTTTGAAGGTCGGGTGCCAGACGTCGAGCTCGGCGCTCGGCTCGGTGAAGGGGAAGTAGCTGGGGCGCAGGCGGATGCGCGCACCCTCGCCGAACAGCGCGCGGGCGAGGTGCTCGAGCGTGCCGCGCAGGTGGGCCATGGTCAGGCCCTTGTCGATGGCGATGCCCTCCATCTGGTGGAAGACGGGCGTGTGGGTCGCGTCGAGCTCGTCGGTGCGGAACACCCGGCCGGGGGCGACGACGTACAGCGGCACGCCGCGGTCCAGCAGCGAGCGCACCTGCACGGGGCTCGTGTGGGTGCGCAGCACGAGGTGGCGCTCGACGGGGTCGATGAAGAAGGTGTCTTGCATCGCGCGCGCCGGGTGGTCGGGGTCGAAGTTGAGGGCGTCGAAGTTGAACCACTCGTTCTCGAGCTCCGGGCCCTCCGCGACCTCCCAGCCCATGCCGATGAAGATGTCGCTCATCTGCTCCATGAGCGCGGTGAGGGGATGGCGGGCGCCGAGCGCCCGCAGCGCCGGAACGGCCGTGACGTCGAGGGTCTCGGCCGTCAGTCGTGCCTGCTCCTCCGCGACGGCGAGCTCGCCCTCCCGCGCGCTGATCGCCTGCGCGACGCGTCCGCGCGCCTGCCCGACGAGCTTGCCGAGCTCGGCCTTCTGCTCGGCGGGCACCTCGCGCAGCCGCGCATTGAGCTGCGCGAGCGGCGAGGCTTCCCCCGCGTGAGCCGATTTGGCCGACTTGAGCGCGGCGGTGTCGGCGGCGGCGGCTACGGCGGCGAGCGCCGCCTCGACGGCGGCGTCGACCGCGGGGGCGGTGTTGGCGTCGGAGGGGGGGTGCGCAGAGCTGTCAGGCACGATGCACCAGTCTAGTCAGCCGAGGCAGCGGCCTCCGCGCGCAGGGCGAAGGCGCTCTCGTACAGGCAGACGGCGGCCGCGGTCGCGAGGTTGAGTGATTCGGCGTGCCCGTAGATGGGCACGATCACCGCCCGGTCGGCGAGGTCGAGCTGCTCGGGGGTGAGACCGCGCGCCTCGTTGCCGAACAGCCACGCCGTGGGGCCGCTGAGGTCGCCGTCGGAGCGCGCGGCGAGCAGGTCGTCGCCGGAGACGTCGGCGGCGAGCACGCGCACGCCCCGCTCGCGCAGCCGCCCGAGGGTCGTCTCGAGCGGCACGCCCACGACGACGGGGAGGTGGAAGAGCGACCCCGTGGTGGCGCGCACGGCCTTCGGGTTGAAGACGTCGACGCTCGTGCCGGTGAGGATGACGGCGTCGGCGCCGGCGGCATCGGCGACGCGGATGATCGTTCCCGCGTTGCCCGGGTCGCGCACTTCGTCGAGCACGGCCACGAGACGCAGCTCGCGCTCGAGCAGCTCGTCGAGCGCGAGGGGGAACTGCCGGCAGACGGCGACGACCCCTTGCGGGGTGACCGTGTCGGCGACCGCGCCCAGCACGGCCTCGCTGACCGGGTCAACGGTCACGCCGGCGGCGGCGGCCGCGCGCGCGAGCGCGGTGTGCCGGTCGATCGCCGCGGTCGTCATGAACAGCTCGCGCACGAGCTCGGGCCGAAAGCGCAGCGCTTCGGCGACCGCCTGCGGGCCCTCGAGCAGGAACAGCCCGGTCTCGGCGCGCTGGTTCCTCTTGGCCAGCTTGGCCGCGGCGCGCACGCGCGGAGAGCGCGGGTTGTCGATCATGAGCGCCATGCTAGCCACGCGCGAGTGAACGGCCGGTGAAGCAGGCCGTGCACACGACTACGGCGCGCCCCCGTGCGGGGGCGCGCCGTCGGTGCGGTGCTGCGTGCGGGCCTGACTCAGGCCGCGGGGCACACGTTCCTGACGCTCAGGCCGCGGGGCTCTTCGGCGCCGAGGTGTCGGCAGGCAGAGCCTGGCGCGCGGTCTCGACGAGCGAGGCGAACGCGGTGGGCTCGTTGACCGCGAGCTCGGCGAGCATGCGGCGGTCGACCTCGACCCCGGCCAGGCCGAGGCCCTGGATGAGGCGGTTGTAGGTCATGCCGTTCTGGCGGGCAGCGGCGTTGATGCGCTGGATCCAGAGGCGGCGGAACTCGCCCTTCTTGGCGCGACGGTCGCGGTATGCGTAGACGAGGGAGTGGGTGACCTGCTCCTTCGCCTTGCGGTACAGGCGCGACCGCTGACCGCGGTAGCCCTCGGCGCGCTCGAGGATGACGCGACGCTTCTTGTGGGCGTTGACGGCCCGCTTCACTCTTGCCATGTTCGGTGTCCTTCAGTTCGTCGTGTACTCGGCGTTACTTCTTGCCGATGAGCTTCTTGATGACCTTGGCGTCGGCCGGGGCGAGGACGACCTCGCGGTTGAGGCGACGCGTCACCTCGCTCGACTTCTTCTCCAGGTTGTGGCGCATGCCGGCGCCCTGCTTCATGACCTTGCCGGAGCCGGTCAGCTTGAAGCGCTTCTTGGCACCGGAGTGCGTCTTCTGCTTGGGCATGGTGTTTCCTCTTCTTCCGTGTCGCGCAGCGCTCTGCTGCGCTCAGTCTTCGGTGGTGGTCGTGGAGTCGGCGGCGGACTTCTGCTGCGCCGCGGCCTTGGCCGGGGCCTTGGCGGCCGTCGCCTCGGCCTTGCGGGCCGCGCGCGTGGCGTTGGCCTCGGCCTTCGCGTCTGACTTGTTCTTGAGTGGTCCGATGATCATGACCATGTTGCGACCGTCGATCGTGGGCGTGTTCTCCACGACGCCGTACTCGGCGACATCCTCGGCGAAGCGCTGCAGCAGGCGCACGCCCTGCTCGGGGCGGGACTGCTCGCGGCCGCGGAACAGAATCATCGCCTTGACCTTGTCGCCGGCCTTGAGGAAGCCTTCCGCGCGCTTGCGCTTCGTCTCGTAGTCGTGCGAGTCGATCTTCAGGCGGAAGCGCACCTCCTTGAGGATGGTGTTCGCCTGGTTGCGACGCGCTTCCTTCGCCTTCTGGGCGGCTTCGTACTTGTACTTGCCGTAGTCCATGATCTTGACGACGGGCGGCTTGGAGTTGGGCGCGACCTCGACGAGGTCGAGGTCGGCCTCCTGCGCCAAGCGCAAGGCCACCTCCATCTTGACGACGCCGACCTGCTCGCCTCCCGGCCCGACGAGGCGGACCTCGGGGACGCGGATGCGGTCATTCGTTCTCGGTTCGCTGATGCGATTCTCCTCTTCGTGACAGTGGGGGGCGAACGACGGGCATCGAGCCCGGCCGTTCCGAGAGAGGAGAGCTTCCGTGGCGCACAGCCACTACCACCCGCGGCCCTCGAGCGGCCTTGCTGCTGCCGTCGAGCGGGGTGATGCAACCCGGTAACCTAGTGAAGCGGTCAAGCGCGGGTGGGAGATTCTCCACTTTCGTACCGGGGTTCAGGCCCCGGAGCCCGCATCAGACTACCAGCACCCCGCCCAGTTCGTCACCGTCCGGCTGCGCGGGGTCGTTTCGAGAGGTTCCATGAGCGACTCATCACCCCTGCCCGGCGACCCCACCCTGGCTGCCGACCCGTCGCGCGACATCGCCGACGTGCCCGCCGTCGAGATCATCAACACCGTGAGCGTGCACCTGCTGAGCGCCGCCGCCGTCAAGTGCGGTCTCTCCGAGAACGGGGAGGCGGAGCGCGATCTCGCCGAGGCCCGCAAGCTCATCACCGCCCTCGCGGGGCTCATCACGGCCGCCGCCCCCGAGCTCGGGGACCACCACGCTCGCGTGCTGCGCGACGGCCTGCGCTCGGTGCAGCTCGCCTTCCGCGAGGCCTCGCCGTTCCCCGACGCCCCCGGGCAGGGGCCGGGCGAGAAGTACACGGGAGCCGTCAGCTAGAGCACGGTCGCCTCAGCGGGCGACGACTCATCAGCGGGGTGCGGCGATCGGCTGCACCGAGAGCGAGTCGAGCGACAAGGCGACGGTCGCATCCGCCGCCCAAGCCGCGCTGAGCGCCCCGACGATGTCGCGCAGCCGCTCGGGGGCGAGCCCCGGCTCGATCGCGAGACGCACGATGACCTCGGGGTCGGCACCTCGGCCGAGGGGGTCGCCGGCGATGAGGCTCGCCGCCCACACCTCCGGGTGCGCCTCCGCCGGGCGGGCGATCGCCTCGAGCACCGCGTCGTCCTCGACGGCGGGCACCCACGGCACCTGCTGGGCGATCGCCCACACGGCGGGGCGCGGCAGCACCAGCTCGGTCTCGCCGCGGGCGTCGATGACGATGCGGTCGGTGCTCTCGGAGGCGGCGGCGAGGGCGACGCGCACCGCGTCGGCCGGCACCGGCCGGGCATCCTCTCGCCAGTGGGCCATCGCGGCGACCGAGGAGAACACGGGCAGGATCGCCCGGCCGTCGGGGCCGCTCACCGTGATGATGGAGAGCTCTTGGGACTTGTCCACGAGAGCGCCGCTCTCGGCGACCCCCGTCTCCCCCGCGACGGCGACGAGCGGGATGAGGAACCGGCACGCGCGCACGACGTCGACGACCTCGCGCAGGCTGGCGCGGCCGTCGCGCAGCGCGGCGACGATCGCGAGGAACTCAGTCGGTGCGCTGCCGTCGTCCTGCGCGCTCGGGTTCGGCTCGAAGTGCCGCCCCGCCCAGGGCTGGCCGGCCGAATCGTGCTGCGCGGGCGACACGGGATGCCCGGCGCTAGCGACCGGCGACGTCGAGCGCCTCGGGAAGGGTGAAGGCGCCCGCGTACAGCGCCTTGCCCACGATAGTGCCCTCGAGGCCGAGCGGCACGAGCTCGCGCAGCGCCGCGATGTCGTCGAGGCTCGAGACGCCGCCCGAGGCGATGACGGGCCGGTGGGTGTGCTCCATGACGGAGCGCAGCAGCTCGAGGTTCGGGCCCTTGAGGGTGCCGTCCTTGGTCACGTCGGTGACGACGTAGCGGGCGCAGCCGGCGAGCTCGAGGCGCTCGAGCACCGCCCACAGGTCGCCGCCCTCCTCCGTCCAGCCGCGCGCCGCGAGCGTCGTGCCGCGCACGTCGAGGCCGACCGCGATCGCCTCGCCGTACTCGGCGATGACGTGCGCCGCCCACTCGGGGTTCTCGAGAGCCGCGGTGCCGAGGTTGATGCGCTTCGCGCCCGTCGCGAGCGCCGCCTCGAGGCTCGCATCGTCGCGGATGCCGCCGGAGAGCTCGATGTTGACGCGCTTCGGGGTCGTCTTGACGACCTTCTTGATGATGGCGCGGTTGTTGCCGCGCCCGAAGGCCGCATCGAGGTCGACGAGGTGGATCCACTCGGCACCCTGGTCGGCCCACTCGTGGGCGGCGTCGACCGGGTCACCGTAGTTCGTCTCGGTGCCGGCCTCACCCTGCGTGAGCCGCACCGCCTTGCCTCCGGCGACGTCCACCGCGGGCAGCAGCGTCAGGGCGGGGACGGTGGAGAACTCGCTCATGGATCACTCTCGGGTCGAATCGGCTCACGGGGCGCCCGAAGGCGCAGACACAAACACCACATCGTACTCCGCACGACGTGCCCGGGAGGACACCGGTGCGGGCTACAGCGTGCGCAACCAGTTGCCGAGCAGTGCGAGGCCCGCGCTGCCCGACTTCTCGGGGTGGAACTGCGTGGAGGTGAGCGGGCCGTTCTCCACCGCGGCGACGAAGCGCTCACCGTGCTCGCTCCACGTGACGCGCGGTGCACGGATCTTCGGGTTCGTCACCTCGAGGCTCCAGTCGTGGGCCGCGTAGGAGTGCACGAAGTAGAAGCGCTCGTCGTGCAGGCCGTCGAAGAGCGTCGAGTCTGCGGGCGCGTCGACGGTGTTCCAGCCCATGTGGGGCACGGTCGGGGCCTGCAGGGCCGTCACGGCACCCGGCCATTCGCCGAGGCCCTCGCACACGTCGCCGTGCTCTTCGCCGCGCTCGAACATGATCTGCTGGCCGACGCAGATGCCCAGGACCGCGCGGCCCCCCGCGAGGCGGCGGTCGACGAGCTCGTCGCCGCGCACCGCGCGCAGAGCATCCATGACCGCGCGGAAGGCGCCCACGCCGGGAACCAGAAGGCCGTCGGCGGCCATGACGCGCGCTCGGTCGGCCGTGAGCTCGACGCGCGCTCCCGCCGCCTCGACGGCCTTGACCGCCGAGTGCACGTTGCCCGAGCCGTAGTCGAGCACGACCACGAGAGGGGAGGTCACGACTAGAGCGCTCCCTTGGTGGAGGGCACGCCGCTCACGCGGTCATCGAACTGCACCGCCTGGCGCAGAGCCCGCGCGAAGGCCTTGAACTCGGCCTCGGCGATGTGGTGCGGGTCGCGGCCGGCGAGCACCGTGAGGTGCACCGTGAGGCCCGCGTGCATCGTGATCGCCTCGAAGACGTGGCGCACCATCGAGCCGGTGAAGTGGCCGCCGATGAGGTGGTGCTCGAAGCCGGCCGGCTCGCCGGCGTGCACGAGGTAGGGGCGGCCGCTCACGTCGACGACCGCCTGGGCGAGCGCCTCGTCGAGCGGCACCAGAGCGTCGCCGAAGCGCGCGATGCCGACCTTGTCGCGGAGAGCCTGACCGATCGCCGTGCCGAGCACGATGCCGGTGTCTTCCACCGTGTGGTGCACGTCGATGTCGGTATCGCCGTGGGCGGTCACGTCGAGATCGATGAGCGAGTGCTTGGCGAAGGCGGTGAGCATGTGGTCGAAGAACGGCACGGTCGTCGAGATGGACGAGCGGCCGGTGCCGTCGAGGTCGACGCGCAGCTCGATGCTCGACTCGCTCGTCTCGCGACGCAGCTCGGCGACGCGGGGAGAGGTGCTCTCGGGGGTGCTCACCGGTTCATCCTACCGAGCACCTCGAGGAACTCGGTCGTCTCGTCGGGCGTGCCCGCCGTCACCCGCAGGTGCCCGGGAAGCCCGATATCGCGAATGAGGATGTCGTTCTCGAGCAGGTACTGGAAGGTCGCCTGCGGGTCGTCCACTCCCCCGAACAGCACGAAGTTGGCCCCGCTCTCGTGGGGCGTGTAGCCGAGTGCGGCGAGCTCGACGACGAGGCGGTCGCGCTGGGCGCGGATCGCGTCGACCGTCTCGAGCATGAGCGGGGCGTGCTGCAGGGCGGCGACGGCGGCCGCCTGGGTGAGGGCGGAGAGGTGGTACGGCAGCCGGACGAGGCGCAGGGCATCCACGACGGCGGGATCGGCCGCGAGGTAGCCGAGGCGCGCGCCGGCGAAGGCGAAGGCCTTGCTCATGGTGCGTGAGACGACGAGGCGCGAGCGGCCGGGCAGCAGGCTGAGCGCGCTCGGCTCGCCTTCGGGCAGGAACTCGGCGTAGGCCTCGTCGACGATGACGATGCCGCGCGCGACCGCGCAGACCGCCTCGATCGTGTCGAGGCCGATGGGCGTGCCGGTGGGGTTGTTGGGCGTGCACAGGAACACCAGGTCGGGGTCGAGACGCTCGACCGCCGCGACGGCGGTGGCGGGGCTCAGCCGGAACTCGGCGTCGCGCTCGGCGGTCACCCACTCGGTGCCCGTGCTCGAGGCGATGATGGAGTGCATCGAGTAGGTGGGCGGAAAGCCCAGAACGCTGCGCCCCGGGCCGCCGAAGGCCTGCAGCAGCTGCTGGATGACCTCGTTGGAGCCGTTGGCGGCCCACACCTGCTCGGGCGCGATGCCTTCACCGAGGTAGGCGGCGAGGTGCTCGCGCAGGGCGGTGAACTCTCGGTCGGGGTACCGGTTGACGGAGCGCAGGGCATGCTCGACCGCGGCGGTCACGTGGGCGACGACGACCTCGGGAATGGGGTGGGTGTTCTCGTTGACGTTGAGCGCGATGCGCACCGGCTTCTGCGGGGCCCCGTAAGGGTGCTGCCCGCGCAGATCGTCACGGATGGGGAGGTCGTCGAGGCTCGTCACTCGCCCATCGTAGAGGCGCGTGGGCCGACGACCGCGCGGGCGTAGGCCCACGCGGAGAGACTCAGCCCGCGTAACGCTCGGGAACGATGAGCACCTGGCCGGGCTGGACACTCGCGCTGTCGAGGCTGTTGACCGCGAGCATGTCGGCCACTACATCGGCGGGGTTCGCCTCGGGGGCGAGCGTGCCGGCGAGGGACCACAGCGACTGACCGGCCTGGACGGTGACGGTCGTGGGCGCCTCGGCACCGGAGGTGGCGGTCGCTCCCCCGCCGTTGAGCGCGAGCATGATGAGCGCGATGACGAGGGGAAGCGACACGAGAGCAGTGATGACCGCGCGCCCGCGACGGGTGAGGCGCAGTCGCGTGCGGGGCGCGGCGGGGAGCGCGAACCCGGTGCTGTAGGTGATGCTGCTCATCACGGGCCTCCTTCTGTCGGGGGAACCAGGTGCCCCGGCAGCGGGGGAGCTGCCGGGGCAGGCACCCGATCTCGGCCGGGAGATGAGGGTGCGAACCTGTGTTCCGAACATACCTTCGATCGAACACACTTTCAAGCCCCCGGCCCTTTTCTCTCACGAATCATGCGACACACTCGAACAGATGTTTGAGTTGCCACCCTTTCGTGGATAGAGTTTCGAGGGTTCGAGTGCAGTCAACGGCAGACCACCGACATTGGTCACACCGGCACTGACGGCTGGCACTCGACACGACACGAGGGAGAACCCCATGGCCGACGAGACCGTCGACATCAGCACGGCACCGAGCGCCGCGGCACCCGGCACGCGCCGCCGCACGACGCTGAGCGACAAGCAGCGCGCCATCCTCGGGTTCATCCAGTCCTCCGTCGCGAGCCGGGGCTACCCGCCGAGCATGCGCGAGATCGGCGAGGCCGTCGGGCTCTCCTCGCTCTCGAGCGTCGCCCACCAGCTCGGGCAGCTCGAGCTGAGCGGCTACCTGCGCCGCGACCCCAACCGGCCCCGCGCGCTCGAAGTGCTCATCGACCTCGAGCCCGATACGACCATCACGATCGACACCCCAGTGTCGACGAGCCCCTCCGTCGGCGACGCCGCCATGGTGCCGCTCGTCGGGCGCATCGCCGCGGGCATCCCGATCACCGCCGACCAGATGGTGGAGGAGGTCGTGCCGCTCCCCCGCCAGCTCGTCGGCAAGGGCGAGCTGTTCATGCTCACCGTCGTCGGCGACTCGATGATCGACGCGGCCATCTGCGACGGCGACTGGGTCGTTGTGCGCCAGCAGGCCACGGCCGAGAACGGCGAGATCGTCGCCGCGATGCTCGACAACGAGGCGACCGTCAAGGTGTTCAAGCAGCGCGACGGCCACACCTGGCTGCTGCCGCGCAACTCGGCCTTCGAGCCGATCCTCGGCGACCACGCGACGATCCTCGGCAAGGTCGTCAGCGTCATGCGGAAGGTCTAGCGCACTCCGGCAGTCGGGGCGGCCGGCGTCGCCGTCTCGATCGCGAAGGGTTCGAGCTGCGCCGCAATCGCGCCATTCACGAGCGCGTGAACGCGCGTTCCCGCCTCTTCGTAGTCCGTGCCGAGCACGCGGCCGCGCTCGTGGACGAGCGAGACGAGCTCTCCGCGGTCGTAGGGGATCACCACGGTGACCTCGACCTCCGGGTCGGGCAGCGTCTCGGCAATGCGCGCGCGCAGCTCGTCGACTCCCTCGCCCGTCTTCGCCGACACGAAGACCGCACCAGGCACGAGGCCGCGCAGCAGGAGGCGCGCATCATCGTCGAGGAGGTCGCTCTTGTTGATGGCGACGATCTCGGGGAGGTGGCGCGCATCCACCTCGCCGATGACGTCTCGCACGGTCGCGAGCTGCGCCGCGGGGTCGGGGTGGGCGCCGTCGATGACGTGCACGATGACGTCGCTGTCGGCGACCTCCTCGAGTGTCGAGCGGAAGGCTTCGACGAGCTGGTGCGGCAGGTTGCGCACGAAGCCGACCGTGTCGGCGAGGGTGTACGGGCGCCCCTCGGGGGTCGTCGTCTTGCGCACGGTCGGGTCGAGGGTCGCGAAGAGGGCGTTCTCGACGAGCACGCCCGCGCGCGTGAGGCGGTTGAGCAGGCTCGACTTGCCGGCGTTCGTGTACCCGGCGATCGCGACGCTTGGCACCGCGAAGCGGTCGCGGTTGGCGCGCTTCGCCGCTCGAGCCGGCGCGAAGCCCTTGATCTGGCGGCGCAGCTTCGACATGCGGGTGTGGATGCGGCGGCGGTCGAGCTCGATCTTCGTCTCACCCGGACCACGGCTGCCCATGCCGGCCCCTGCGCCGCCGACCTGGCCACCGGCCTGGCGCGACATCGACTCGCCCCAGCCGCGCAGGCGCGGCAGCAGGTATTCGAGCTGCGCGAGCTCGACCTGCGCCTTGCCCTCGCGGCTCTTGGCGTGCTGGCTGAAGATGTCGAGGATGACGGCCGTGCGGTCGATGACCTTGACCTTCACGACGTCTTCCAGGGCGCGCCGCTGACTGGGGGCGAGCTCGGTGTCGGCGATGACCGTGTCGGCGCCGAGCTCCCCCACGATGAGGCCGAGCTCGGCGGCCTTGCCCTTGCCCAGGTAGGTGCTCGGGTCGGGGTTCGGGCGGCGCTGCAGCAGGCCGTCGAGCACCACGGCACCGGCGGTCTCGGCGAGGGCCGCGAGCTCGCGCAACGAGTTCTCCGCCTCATCGAGGGCGCCCTGCGCGTAGATGCCGATGAGGATGACGTTCTCGAGCCGCAGCTGCCGGTACTCGACCTCGGTGACGTCGTCGAGCTCGGTCGAGAGACCGCCGACGCGACGCAGGGCCGCACGGTCCTCGCGGTCGAACTGGTCGCCGTCGCGGTCGTGGGCGTAGTCGTTGTCGACCTGCAGTGCGGCAGCCCTGCCGCCGTGCAGCGTCACCGAGCGGGCGTGCGAGTCGGCGTTCGCCAGGACGCGCGCCACAGCATCCGCCCCCGCATCGCGCGGCGCGGATGTCTCGCCCGCCTCGGCGGCAGGGTCGTGCGAGGGTGTCTCGGTCATCGTCGCTCACTGTACTCGCGTTACTTCGGTAGATTCTGGTGTCATGGCGGCCGATCACTACTTCAGCGATCAGCCGCAGGGAGAGCTCGTGCTCTCTCCCCTCACGGTGACGCTCGCCGATCGGGAGATCGAGGTCGTCACGGCCGGCGGCGTCTTCAGCCCGCGGGCGCTCGACGCCGGCACGCGCGTGCTGCTGACCTCGGCGCCTCCCCCGCCGACGACGGGCCACGTGCTCGACCTCGGCTGCGGCTGGGGGCCGATCGCCCTGAGCCTCGCCCTGCGCTCCCCCGACGCGACCGTGTGGGCGGTCGACGTCAACGAGCGCTCGCTCGACCTCACCCGGCGCAACGCCGCGCGGCTGGGGCTCTCGAACGTGACGGCCGTGCGGCCTGAGCAGGTGCCCGACGACGTGCGGTTCTCGACGATCTGGTCGAACCCGCCCATCCGCGTCGGCAAGCATGAATTGCACGGGATGCTCGAACTCTGGTTGCCGCGCCTCGAGCTCGACGCCTCGGCCTGGCTCGTCGTCGCGCGCAACCTCGGCTCGGATTCCCTGCACCGCTGGCTCGAGGAGTCGTTCGCGGGATGGGCGAGCGTCGCACGAGCGACTGCCGACAAGGGCTATCGCGTGCTGCGGGTGCGGCGCACCGCCGGCGAGGCGAACGCCCTCTAGACGAGCAGCGTGCCGTCGAAGACGAGCTCGGCGGGCCCGCTGAGGGCCGCGTGCTCGCCGTCCTCCGCCGCGAAGATGCGCACCCCGAGAACGCCACCGGGTACCTCGACGCGCCATTCTGTGGGAGCGGACTCGCCCGCCCAATGCCGCACCGCGAGGGCGGCCGCGACGGCGCCCGTGCCGCAGGAGAGGGTCTCGCCGCTGCCGCGCTCGTGCACGCGCATGCGGATGCGCCCCACGCCGTCGACCACGAGCGGGTCGGCGGGCACGACGAACTCGACGTTCGCGCCGGCCTCGGGCACGGGGTCGAGCACGGGCGCCTCGCTCAGGTCGACCGACTCGAGCTCGGCCTCGCTCGCGAGCGCGACGACGACGTGCGGGTTGCCGACGGAGATGCCGAGGCCGGGGCGGGGCACGGGCAGGGCGCGCGCGGTCACGGTGGGTTCGCCGCCCTGCAGCGACCAGCGACCGAGGTCGACGGCGAAGCCGTCGGCGATGCGGTGCACGTCGCGCACTCCCGCGCGCGTGCCGACGGGCAGCGACTGGCCGTCCTCGAGCGTCGCGAGGCCGTTCTCGAGCAGGTAGCGCACGAAGACGCGGATGCCGTTGCCGCACATCTCGGAGGCGCTGCCGTCGGCGTTCGTGTAGTCCATGAACCACTCCGCGTCCGGGTCCTCCGCGAGGGCGGCGGCGCCCTCGGGCAGGTTCGCCGACCGCACGGCGCGGATGACGCCGTCGCCGCCGACGCCGCGGTGCCGGTCGGCGAGGGCCGCGCGCGCGGCGACGGTCAGCGGTCGGTCGCCGGCCGGATCGGAGTACAGCACGAAGTCGTTGCCGGTGCCGTGGCCCTTCGTGAAGCGCAGCAGGGAGCTCATCGGGCCATGCTATCGACGCCGTCGGGGAGGAGAATCCGTGCAGCGTGCTCGAGCCGATCCTCGGCGGCCGCGTCGACCCAGTGGACCGTCCCGTCGCGGCGAAACCAGCTCACCTGGCGGCGCGCGTAGCGGCGCGTGAGGGACTGCGTCTCGCTCACCGCCTCCGCCTCACTCACCCGCCCGGCGAGCTGACCAATCGCCTGCGCGTAGCCGATGGCCCGGCTCGCCGTCACGCCGCGCTCAAGACCGAGCGGTAGAAGGCCGCGCACCTCATCGAGCAGGCCGGTACGCCACATTCCTTCGACACGGGCGTCGAGGCGCGGCACGAGCGCCGAGCGCTCGAGGCGCAGGCCCACCTGCCGGTAGGGGCGCCAGGGCCGCTCGCGCGCGGCGAGCCCGGCGCTGAAGGGCTCGCCGGTGAGGTCGCCGACCTCGAGGGCGCGCACGATCCGCCGCCCGTTGTGCGGCCCGATCGCCTCGGCGGCGGCGGGGTCGCGCCGCTGCAGCTCCTCGTGCAGTGCGGCGAGCCCGCGCTCGGCGAGCACGCCCTCCCAGTGCGCGCGACGCTCGGGGTCGGTGCCCGGAAACTGGAAGTCGGTGAGCACGGCGGCGACGTAGAGGCCCGAGCCGCCGACGAGCAGCGGTGTGGCGCCGCGCTCGGTGATCGCGTCGATCGTGCGCCGGGCATCCTCTTGATAGCGCGCGACGGATGCCTCCTCGGTGACGTCGAGGACGTCGAGGAGGTGGTGCGGGATGCCCTCGCGATCGCTCGGGGGCAGTTTCGCGGTGCCGATGTTCATGCCGCGGTAGAGCTGCATGGCGTCGGCGTTGACGATCTCGACCGGGCGGCCGGCGTCGGTCCAGCGTCGCGCGAGCGCGAGGGCCAGGTCGCTCTTGCCGGTGCCCGTGGCGCCGACGACGGCGAGGATCACGACCGCGCGCGCAGCCCCGGCAGCCCGAGGGAGACCCGTGCGCCCGCGGCCGGTGCGCCGGGCGCGGGCACCGCGCACGACTCGGCCTGGGCGCGGTCCCACGCGTCGCCCGAGCGGGTGCGGCGGATGCGCAGCGGGCCGGGCTCGTCGGCGAGCAGGTGGAAGGGCGCGGCGCGCGTGATGACCGCGGTCACGATGTCGCCGGGGCGGGGGCGCTCGCCCTCGTGGGGCAGGGCGACGTGCGCGAGTCGGCCGTCCTCGGCGCGCCCGGTCAGGCGCTCGCTCTCGGCGTCCTTGCGGCCTTCGGCGCTCGAGACGAGAACGTGCACCTCGCGGCCCACCTGGTTCTGGTTCTCCTCGAGGCTGATGCGCTCCTGCAGGGCGACGAGGCGCTCGTAGCGCTCCTGCACGACCTCTTTGTGCACCTGGTCGTCCATCGTGGCGGCGGGTGTGCCAGGACGAATGGAGTACTGGAAGGTGAAGGCGCTCGCGAAGCGGGACTGCTCGACGACACGCAGGGTCTCGGCGAAGTCCTCTTCGGTCTCGCCGGGGAAGCCGACGATGATGTCGGTCGTGATCGCGGCGTGCGGGATGCGCGTGCGCACCCTCTCGAGGATGCCCAGGAAGCGCTCGCTGCGGTACGAGCGCCGCATCGCTTTGAGGATGCGGTCGGAGCCCGACTGGAGGGGCATGTGCAGCTGGGGCATGACGGCCGTTGTCTCGGCCATGGCGTCGATGACGTCGTCGGTGAAGGCGGCGGGGTGGGGGCTCGTGAAACGCACGCGCTCGAGGCCGTCGATCTCGCCGGCGGCACGCAGGAGCTTGCCGAAGGCGAGGCGGTCGCCGAACTCGACCCCGTAGGAGTTGACGTTCTGGCCGAGAAGCGTGACCTCGATCGCGCCGTCATCGACGAGCGCCTGCAGTTCGGCGAGGATGTCGCCTGGCCGACGATCCTTCTCCTTGCCGCGCAGAGCGGGGACGATGCAGAAGGTGCACGTGTTGTTGCAGCCGACGGAGATGCTCACCCAGCCGCTGTGCGTCGACTCGCGGCGCGTGGGCAGGGTGGAGGGGAAGGTCTCGAGGGATTCGAGGATCTCGAGCTGGGCCTCGCCGTTGTGCCGCGCGCGCTCGAGCAGGGCGGGAAGGGACCCCATGTTGTGGGTGCCGAAGACGACGTCGACGTAGGGCGCCTTCTCGAGGATGACGTTTTTGTCCTTCTGGGCGAGGCAGCCGCCGACGGCGATCTGCATGTCGCCGCCGCGCTCGCGCTTGACGCTCGCGAGCATGCCGAGGTTGCCGTAGAGCTTGTTGTCGGCGTTCTCGCGCACGGCGCACGTGTTGATAACGACGACGTCGGCATCGCCCTCCTCAGCCCGGACGTAGCCCGCGGCCTCCAGCGAGCCGCTCAGCCGCTCGGAGTCGTGCACGTTCATCTGGCAGCCGAACGTGCGCACCTGGTAGGTGCGCGTGCGCTCGAGGACGGGGATGGACATGCTGCCAGCTTACGTGCGTGCTACGCCTCGCACAGCGGCCGTGCAGCCGCGCACTATATGTCACTTAGTCGTGCAGCAGACCCTTCGATGTCAAAGTCTCACGAGTAGTAGGACCACACCTACTGCAATCAAAACGATTCCTAAAGCACACCACGCGAGTGCGAATCGCACTGACAACTTGTAACCGAGCTCGTCGTCCATTCGCGCTGCCGCCTTCTTCGCTCCCACTCGATTGAGATCGTCTCTTGCTCGCGGGGCGAACGCGTGGCGTCGCGCCCAGACAATCGCAGCAGCGATTAGCAACAAGACGCCGAGGTAGATCAGAGCCTGATCCCAGGTTGCGGGAATCGCAGCTGATGAGTTTGCCACTAGTCGGTCCATGCCCACGCCAAACCCACGGAACATCCTGCACCTCCTCCGGGGGCCCACCCGCCCTCAGCGTAAAGCGACGGAGACCAGTTCCAAGTTTGGTCTACGATCCCGATGCCGCCTCCGGCATAGCCACCGAAAGGCCCAACTGAGCCGGTGCACTGTAGCCCTACAGAGAGCCCGGAAGTCTTGTTCACTGACCCTCCGGCGTTTGCGTATAGGCCAACCTCGGGCCCGGCGGAGACCCCGATTGCGTTTAGGTGGTCGTTGTCGTTGCCCACTCGAGTCACCTCCACGCATGCCACATAGCAACCCTTGAGCCCGATATCGGCGCCCGCGGGGGAGTTGCCCGGCGCCGCTTGGGGCGAGCCGCCGATACCGCCGCCGCCGCCTCCACCGCCCGGCTGTGCTGGCGCGGCGGGCTTCGGCTTATTCAGGAGGTTGTTCGCATTGTTTATCTCCTGGATATAGCAGCCAACGTGCTTGTGAGCGCAGGAGTAGTTTCCACCCCCGCCGTCATGAAGCGCCTGACCCTTCATCCCAGAGAGGTCAAGCTTGTTGATCGGATCCGTCGGATAGACGTAGCTGTTGTCGACGCCGCCCTCGACCGGGTCCACGCTCAGGAACCTGCCCAACGCCGACACATACACGCGCGCGCCCATCTGGACGATCGCGACCGACCCCTGGTGTTCGTAGAGCTTCCGGTGCGCACCGACGAACGCGTAGTCCGCGTCGCCGTCGGCGTTGTCGATCACCGCATCATCCGCACCCGTGGTGCCGATTCGGCCGGTGAGCGGGTCGATGGGCTGCCCGAACGGATCGAACCGCACCACGGCAGCTGAGCGCACTCCGTCGCCGTCGGCCTCCAGGACGATCGAGCCCTGCAGGTTCGGACACGACCACTGCTCACGCGCCTCAGACCCCAGCACGAAGCGCACTGCTGCACCTCCGGGAAGGGAGACGGTGTATTCGGAGACCTGGTCTTGAGCATCCAGAACCAGGCCCGACACGTCAGCAGCCGCCGCATGCGCGTACCGGGTGGCCGACTGCTCAATGCCATCGACCGTGACCGTGCGGGCCACGATGCGGTTGGTCACATCGCGGGTGTAGGACACCTTCGTGGCCACGCCAGCATCAGTGACCGTGGTCGACAGGTGACGGTTCGCCAGATCGAACTCCAGCGACTGATCGGCCAGAGTCGTCGTGTTGCCGTGCGCGTCATACGCCAACTCAGCCGGAGCGAGGCCGTCGGCGACCGGGTTCGCCGCAGGGATCGCATCACCGGTGACCGTGGAGGCCAGCAGACGGTCAGCCTGGTCGTAGCAGTACGACGTCGACGTCTCCGTCATCGTCGGGACACCCTCCACATACACGGTGTGCTTGTCGGTGTAGGAGGTGCGGTTGCCGTTCAGGCCCGCGTTCGCCCCCGCACCCGTGATGCCGGCCGTCGCGCAGGCCACGATGCGGTTGGTCGCATCGCGCGTGGAGGACATGTCTAGGCTCCTGGCTCGAGCAGCTCCAGTCGTCGCACGAGCGAGCCAAAGTACTCGAGGCAGCTCTCCTCGAACTCAGTGTCGACGGAGAGCAGCAGACAGTTGCCTCGAACCACCAGGTTGCCTCGTCGGAGATCAACGCCCAGGAAGGTGTAATCCTCCGTGTCGCCATCGGTGCCGGAGAACCCCACCTCTCGCCAGGCCACGATCCGCACGTCCGCACCTTCAGCGGCAAATTCGGGGGCTTGAACACGCTCGCTCGCGATGCGTTCAATGCTGGTGGCTTGGAAGCCCTCACCCACGTAGCCGGCTGCGCAGGCCTCGACCAGACCGTCCCGAGCACGCAGAAGCTCTGCCGCCTGCGTCGGCGAGTCGAAGAGCCGACCATAGCCCTCGAGCGTGGACCCCACGTCGCTTCGCCACACGTCGATTGCGGACACCGGATCGTCACTGGAACCGTCGGTCAGGAGAATCGGCCGAAGTAGGAGCAGGTTCTCGCACTCCTCGGGATCGATATCCGATCCCAGCAGGTCGAGCTCCTCGTCGAGGGCCTGGCCAGCCGGAACGGGCCCCGCGCCCGCGGTGGCCTCGCTGACAAACTCGGCACTCAGCCTGGGAGTGACCTCGGGCAGTTCGAGCGCCCGCTCGTCAAATACCGGCTCCGCAGCAGGCAGAGCGATGCACCCTGTCAGGCAGATCGACGCAGCAGCAAGCACGGCGCCAGTACGCAACAGCATCGACGGCAGAGACATCACAGGAACCTCATCTCGGGAAACCCTGATCGCGCTGTGCGCGCGACGAGCACCCGACGAACCGCGCGACGTGATGCATGCTCAGCCTGAGGCCAACTGGGTCGTGGTGTCAATCCACCGCCGCGCTGATCGCTGAATGCCGTGGCGGTAGATCGACCCGCGAAACCCCTAGCGGAACTGGACGCGGTGAGCAGTGTCGCCGCCGTAGCCGCTGTCGCGCTCGTCGAGCGCCTGACGCGCGGCCTCGCGCGCGGGGCTGCCGCCGTGACCCTTGCGGGCCAGGAAGTCGACGAGGCGGCGCTCGGCGGTCGTGCGGTCGAGGCCGCCCAGGCGCCGAGCGCGATCACGTGCGAGCTCGAGGACGAGGTCGTCGCCGTCCTCCTCCTCGGCCTCACTCAGCGCCTCCTCGATCGCGTCGCGATCGATCTTGCGACGCATGAGCTCTTGGCGCAGCGCCGAGGGCCCCAGCTTCTTGCGGGTACGGAGACGCTCGACGAGGTCGGCCGCGAGTGCGCGGTCGTCGATGAGGCCGACACGTTCGAGCCGGTCGAGCTCGGACTCGGCCACGCACACGTCGATCTCGCGCCGCAACAGGAGGTCGCCGATCTCGGCGCGCGACTGCCCGCGACGGGTGAGCGCGTGCATCGTGATGTTCTCGGCCCGACGCTCCTGCGCCGCATACTCGGAATCTGCGTCACCCTCGGCGAGGTCTTGCGCCTCAGCCTCCGCGCGCGCGAGGCTCTCCGCCTCGCGCGCGCCGGGCAGGTTCGTGACGGGGGCGCGCGCGTCCTCCCCGCCCGAGCCGCTGAGGCGCATCCGGCGCCCGCTGCCGTCGGCAGAGCGGGCTCGTCGG
>NZ_JAVKCK010000002.1:0-90583 GCF_040286215.1 Microcella sp. | reverse complement strand
TTTTTTGTTAATAGCTTTGGTTTTTCGCGCCAATTTCGGCGCGCTGTTGATTGTGGCGAAGCCCATGTCGGGCCTTCGCGCGACGCCAGCGCCGACCGCGGCCCCCGCGGTCGGTCTCTGAACCCGCGAGCAACCCCAGGCACGAGAAGGGCCGCCCCGAAGGGCGGCCCTCATCCCGTACCTCTGTCGGCTACTCTCCGCGCAGGATGGCGAGCATCCGCAGGATCTCGATGTACAGCCAGATGACCGTGAGCACGATGCCGAACACCGCGCGCCAGGCGAACATGCGCGGGGCCCCGTTCTCGACGCCGGTCTTGATCTGATCGAAGTCGAGCACGAGCGAGTAGGCGGCGAGCAGCACCACGAGAACGCCGAGGATGAGCCCGATCGGAATTCCGAAGATCTCGGCGCTGCGCAGGCCGAAGGCATTGTCGGTCGCCCCGAAGAGCATCAGCCCCAGGTTGATGAGCGAGAAGACGGCGTAGCCGATCATCGCGATCAGGAAGACCTTCGTGGCCTTCTTCGAGGCGCGGATCTTGCCGCTGCGGAACAGCAGCAGCGTCACGACGAACACGGCGGCGGTGCCGAGGAGCGCCTGCACGGCGATGCCCGAGTATGCGGGGATCGACTCGAAGATCGCGGAGATGCCGCCAGCGAAGATTCCCTGCACGGCCGAGTAGGCGAGCACGAGACCGGCCGACGGCTTTTTCTTGAAGATGTTGACGAGCGCGAGCACGAAGCCCACGATCGCGGCGGGGATGGTGAGGAAGGGCACGAACCAGCCGACGGCGGCACCGAGGGCGACGAGGGCGAACGCGCCCACGGCCTTCTGGATCGTGTCCTCGTAGGTCATGCGGTCGGTCTGCTGCGGCGTGGCGGACGGCTTGCCGTAGATCTCGTCGAGCTGCTCACTGGAGGGCGTCGCGGCACGGTGCATGATCGCGGAGGACTGGTTGAGTGAGAACGCGGGGGAGTTGAACGCGGGGTTCGAGGTAGCCATGCGTCGATTCTAGTGAGAATCGCTATGAGATCGCCGTGCGAGCGCTGCGGCCCACCAGGCCGAACCGACGATGACGAGAGCACTGATGCCCAGCGCCAGGGGCATCCCCTCGTACTCGCGAAACACGGCGACCGCGATGACGCCGTTGAGCAGCACGGGGCTCACCGCGAGCAGGCTGCGCCAGGGGCGGTGCCGCACGAGCAGCCAGAAGAGGAAGGGGATCGTGAGAGTCCACATGAGTTGGGGACCGGCGAGCAGCAGCCACCCGACGAAGGTGCTGAGAACGATCGGCACGACGCGGCGCCAGCCGCGCGCGGGCATGATCAACCATCCGACGACGTGCGCGACCGTGCCGACGGCGAGCGGCAGCAGGTTGTCGGGACCGGAGGCCTGCAGGTGCATGAGGCCGCCAGCAATGAGGGTGAGGCCCGCCCACCGGCGGCCGCCATAGGTGCCCCAGCGCAGCGGCAGTCGAGCTGCGGCTTCGAGCGGCACTACGGCCACGGCAGCACTCCGCCGTCGAGGGCGACGATCACGGCGCCGACAATGATGAGCAGGCCGACGAGCCACAGGTAGCCGAGACCGACGGCGATCCAGGCGGGAATCGCGCCGCGCTCGCGACCGTGCGAGCGCGCGATCTGGCCGAGGGCGATGTGGCCGAACAGCGCGGCGACGGGGCTGAGCAGTGCGGCGAGGATGAGGGCCGCGATCGCGAGCGGGTTGGTGCGGCGCCGCGGCCGACGCTGGGTGGCGCGCGTCGCGCTGCCCGCGCTGTGGGCGCGGGTGGCGCCGGGCAGCGTGTCGCCGTCGGCGACCTCGGGCTGCTGCGCGTTCATGCCTTGCAGAGTATCGGCGTAGCGTTGTCGGCGTGTCAGACGCGCCACGCCCCCAGGTCATCGCCCATCGCGGCGCGAGCGCGTACCGACCGGAGCACACGTTGGCCGCCTACCGTCTCGCGATCGAGCTGGGTGCTGACGCGATCGAGCCCGACATCGTGCCGACCAAGGACGGCCAGCTCGTGCTGAGGCACGAGAACGAAATCGGCGCCACGACCGATGTGGCGTCCCGCCCCGAGTTCGCCGACCGTCGACGCACCCAGACGGTCGACGGCGAACACGTCACCGGATGGTTCACCGAAGACTTCACGTGGGCCGAGCTTGACACCCTGCGCGCGCGAGAGCGCCTGCCCGAGCTGCGCCAGGCGTCGTCGCGCTTCGACGGGCGCTACCCCATACTGCGCCTGCGCGATCTCCTGGCGCTGCTCGACGCCGCAGAGCGGCCGGTGCGCCTGGTCGCCGAGCTCAAGCACCCGACGCACTTCGCCTCCATCGGTCTGCCGCTGGATGAGCTCTTCGCCTCCGAGATCGCCGGTTGGGCCGACCGGGACCGCCTCGTGGTCGAGTCGTTCGAGCAGACGGTGTTGGGGCAGGTGCGCGAGCGCGGCGTGGACGCTGAGTTCGTCTACCTGCTGGAGCGCAGCGGCGCGGCCGCTGACCTGGTGGCGCGCGACGGCTCCTCTGCGCCCAGCTACGCCTCCCAGCTGAGCGACGCCGGGCTCGCGTCGCTCGCGGGGCAGGTGGACGGCATCAGCCCCGAGGTGGGGCTGCTCGTGCGGGCGGCGAGCGGGATCACGGGCCGTGACGCCGACAGGTGGCGGATGCTCGATCACGGCCTCGCCGCGTCCACGCTCGTGTCGCGCGCCCACGATCGGGGCCTTCTCGTCTACACCTGGACTCTGCGGGCCGAGAACCGGTTCCTCCCCGCGCCATGCCGGCTCGGCGGGAGCCCCGCGGCCCACGGCGACTGGCTCGCATTCTTCGGCGCGGTCCTCGCGTCAGGACTCGATGGGGTCTTCGCCGACCAGCCCGACCTGGCCCTCGAGGCGCGTGCGGCCCTGTGACCCCTGCCGCGCAGGAAACGTGGTCGGGGGCGCGACCTAGACTGGGGAGGTCATGAGCTTCCTCCCCGACGAGACCCTGGTCTCCGCTCCCGGCCAGGACGATCCGCTGCTCGCGGGGCTCAACCCGCAGCAGCTCACCGCTGTGCAGTCGCGTGCGCAGGCGCTGCTCATCGTCGCCGGCGCCGGCTCGGGCAAGACGAGCGTGCTCACGCGCCGCATCGCCCGGCTCATTCGCGATCGTGAGCTGTGGCCGAGCCAGATTCTCGCGATCACCTTCACGAACAAGGCGGCGGGAGAGATGCGGGAGCGCGTCGAGCAGCTCGTGGGCCGCGACGCCGCGCAGGGCATGTGGATCTCCACGTTCCACTCGGCATGCGTGCGCATCCTGCGCCGCGAGGCCGAGCAGTTCGGCTTCACGCGCGGATTCACGATCTACGACTCGGCGGATTCGCGCGCCCTCATCAAGCGGCTGGTGAAGGACATGCAGGCCGACACTCTGGGCTTCACGGTGAGCGCCGTCGCCGGCAAGATCTCGAAGCTCAAGAACGAGCTCATCGACGTCGAGGGCTACAGCCGGCAGATCAACGCGAACGACCCGACCGAGGTCATGTTCCTCGAGCTCTTCCGGCGCTACACGGCCGAGCTGCACCGGGCGAACGCCTTCGACTTCGACGACTTGATCGCCCAGACCGTGTACCTGTTTCGCGCCTTCCCGCAGGTGGCGGCGCTGTACCAGCGGAGGTTCCGGCACCTCCTGGTGGACGAGTACCAGGACACCAATCACGCGCAGTACGCGCTCATCCGCGAGCTGACGCGCCCGGTCGAGCCGCAGCACGTGCCAACGGACACGCGCATCGAGACGGACGCGAGCGGGGGCATCCCGTCGGCGGCCCTCACGGTCGTCGGCGACTCCGACCAGTCGATCTACGCCTTCCGCGGCGCCGACATCCGCAACATCGTCGAGTTCGAGCGCGACTTCCCCGGCGCCGAGGTGATCCTGCTCGAGCAGAACTACCGGTCGACGCAGACGATCCTCGACGCCGCGAATGCCGTGATCGCGAACAACTTCGACCGCATCGCCAAGAACCTGTTCACGGCGGTCGGCTCGGGCGACAAGATCGTCGGCTTCACCGGCTACAGCCAGCACGACGAGGCTCAGTTCGTCGCCGACGAGATTCAGACTCTGCACGATGCGGGTACGCCGTACAACCAGGTCGCCGTCTTCTACCGAACGAACGCGCAGACGCGCGCGCTCGAGGAGATCTTCATCCGCTCGGCGATCCCGTACCGCGTGCTCGGCGGCACGAAGTTCTACGAGCGTGCCGAGATCAAGGACATGATGGCGTACCTCATCGCCGTCGCGAATCCGGCAGACGGTCTCGCCATGCGTCGCATCCTCAACACCCCCAAGCGCGGCATCGGGCCGGCGACGGAGACGGCGCTCGCGAACCACGCCGACGAACTGGGCGGCACGATGATCGACGCGCTGCGGGATGCTCCCGCCCTCGGCCTCGGACCGAAAGTGACCGCGGCCATCGTCGACCTCGCGGCGATCCTCGACGCGGCGAGCGAGTCGCTCGACACGGGGCTCGTGCCGGACATCCTCACCGGCATCCTCGAGAAGACGAAGTATCTGGAGATTCTGCGCGGCAGCCGCGACCCGCAGGACGAAGCCCGCGCCGAGAATGTGGAGGAGCTCGTGGCGGTGACCCGGGAGTTCCAGAAGAACAACCCGGAGGGACGGCTTCTCGACTTTCTCACCGAGGTAGCGCTCGTCGCCGCAGCCGACGAGCTCGACGACTCCAGCGGCACCGTCTCGCTCATGACGCTCCACACGGCGAAAGGGCTCGAGTACGACGCGGTGTTCATCACGGGGGTGGAGGAGAACCTGCTGCCCCACCAGATGAGCGCGACCGAGCCCGGTGGCCCCGCCGAGGAGCGGCGCCTGTTCTATGTCGGCATCACCCGCGCTCGGCAGCGCCTGCACCTGAGCCTCGCGATGACGCGCACGACCTTCGGCGACACGCAGGTGGCCGCCCCCAGCCGCTACCTGCAGGAGATTCCCGCCGACCTCATCGACTGGCGGGAGGCCCCCGGCATGGGCTCGCGCACGACGGGGGGCGGCCAACGCGCGCTCGGCGGCTCGGGCACGCCCCGGTTCGGCCACAGCACGTCGCTGCCGCCGGGCAAGCCGAAGACGGAGTGGGCGAATACCGTCACGGCGAAGGTGCGCGACAACGGCGACCTCACTCTCGAGATCGGAGACCGCATCCGCCACGCCGACTTCGGCGACGGCTCGGTGACGAGCGTCACGCAGAACGGGGCGAAGTCGATCGCCGAAGTGCAGTTCGAGTCCGCCGGGCGCAAGCGCCTCCTCGTCAAGATCGCTCCGATCGAGAAGCTCTAGCCCCGCCCGCCTGCGGGGCGAAAGCTCTCCGAGCAGGAAGAATGGCAGCACCGGCGTCAGGAGGCATTCATGGATATCTCGATCATTCCGCACCCGCAGGGCGTGACAGAGATCAGTGTGAGCGGGCGGCTCAACATGGTGACCGCCGCGCGCGTGCGGGAAGCGATCCAGTCGGCCGTCGACGACAACCGACCGCGCGTCGCCATCAGGCTCGATCAGGTCGTCTTCCTCGACTCATCAGGTTTGGGGGCGCTGATCGCGGGCATGAAGACCGCGCGCGAGGCGGGCGGCGATGTGCGGCTGGTGAACCCCACCGAGCAGGTGGAGCTCGTCCTCGAGCTCACCAACATGACGGGTGTGCTGCGGAGCTTCGACAGCGTGGAGAGCGCGTATGCCGATGCCTGACATGGTGACGCGCACCCTGCGTCTCACGGCTCCACCCGACACGGTCGATACGGTGCACGAGCTGCTCGACTCGGTCTGGGGCAGCGTGCCCGATCTGAGCGCGCGCGACCGGCATGTCTTTGGAGACTGCGATCATCGAGCTGACCGCGAACGTCATCCAGCATGCCAATCGCGGTCACGGAGTGCACGCCACCTTGACCGTCATCGCCTACGAGGATCGCCTGGAGGCGACGTTGAGCGATTCGGGCGAGGTCGACCACGTCGATCTCGACGGCCGCGAGATGCCTGATCCGGATGCTCTCGCCGAGTCCGGCCGGGGCATCCCCCTCATGAAGGCCCTGGTCGACACGGTCGAGCACCGCCGCGTCGACGGTTTCAACCACTGGACGCTCGTGCGCAGCCGGGAGGCTAGCGACGCCGATCGTGAATCGACGCGGGGCATGCCCTCAGTGTCGATCTCCGGCGTCATCGACGAGATGGCTCGGCAGCGCGCCCTCGACGAGCTGGGCATCCTGGACACGTCACCGGAGGAGCGTTTCGACCGCGTGACGCGCCTCGCGAAGACCCTGTTCGGCGTCCAGTCGGCCGCGATCAACCTCATCGATGGCGACCGACAGTGGTCCAAGTCGATCGTCGGCCCGGGGCGGGCCGAGATTCCGCGCGACCAGTCGGTGTGCGCCACGACGATCATGAGCGACGACACTCTGGTCGTCGGTGATCTCAGGGCCGATCCGGAGTTCGCCGCCCGTGCCGAGGAAGGCCTCATCACGTTCTATGCGGGGCATCCGCTCTATGCGTCGACGGGGGAGCGCATCGGCGCTTTCTGCATCTATGATCCTCTGCCACGCGACTTCAGTGAGCGCGAGCAGGCCATGCTGCGCGACCTCGCCTCGTGGGTGCAGCAGGAGCTCTCCGTCAGCCAGGAGCTGTCTCGCGCGGCGGAGGTGCAGCAGGGTCTGCTGCCGTCGAAGATGCTGAGCATGCCGGGCTGGGACATCGCCGGGTTCTGCCAGCCGGCGAGGGCGGTCGGCGGAGACTTCTACGACTGGTACCCGGTCGGCGAGGGGGCGGCCATCACGCTCGCTGACACGATGGGCAAGGGCATCGCGGCGGCGATCATTGCGGCGACGGTGCGGGCGGTGCTGAGGTCGGCCGCACGCTTCGGCGATGTGACGGGCGCCGTGAACCTCGCCGCCGCCTCGCTCAACGCCGACCTGGACACCACCGGTCTGTTCGTGACCCTCTTCCACGCCCGCGTCGACATGGACTCGGGTGAGGTGACCTTCGTCGACGCGGGGCACGGCTTGACGGTGATCGCGCGGCGCGACGGCACGATCGAGCGCTTGCGGTCGAGCTCGCCCCCTCTCGGCGTCGACATCGACACCGAGTGGGAGGAGCAGACCGTCAAGCTCGAGCCGGGTGACACCCTGGTCGCTGCGAGCGACGGGGTGCTCGACCTCTACGACGGTTCGCTGGAGGGGCTGGATCGCGTAGCGGCTCTCGCCCTGCTCGCGTCGAGCTCCCACGAGGTCGTCGATGCCCTCCGCACCCGCGCCCGAGGCACCTCCTCCGACGACGTCACCGCCGTCGTCGTGCGTCGCGACGGCTGAGCGCTGGGCCGTCGGCGGTCTGCGTCGTGCGGCGGACACGCTAAAGTTGAGGGCGGATTTGTCTCGATATCGAGAAATCTCGACATCGAGAGACCGCATCGACCACCTCCAATGCTGCGCACGCGGACGGGATGAAGCACCGTGGATCTATTCGAGTACCAGGCCAGAGATCTCTTCGAGAAGTACGGTGTTCCCGTGCTTCCCGGTGTGATCGCCGACACCCCGGAGGAGGCGAGGTCGGCGGCGGAGAAGATCGGCGGTGTCACCGTCGTCAAGGCTCAGGTCAAGGTCGGCGGCCGCGGCAAGGCGGGTGGCGTGAAGGTGGCCAAGACCGCCGAGGAGGCGGAGGCTCACGCCCGCGACATTCTCGGTCTCGACATCAAGGGCCACGTCGTCGAGCGCGTGATGGTCGCCGCGGGTGCTGATATCGCGGAGGAGTACTACTTCTCGGTGCTGCTCGACCGAGCGAACCGCACCTACCTCTCGCTGTGCAGCGTCGAAGGGGGCGTGGAGATCGAGCAGCTCGCTGAGGAGCGCCCCGATGCGCTCGCGAAGGTGCACGTCGACCCCCTGACCGGTATCGATCTCGACACAGCCCGTGAGATCGCGAGGCAGGGCGGGTTCTCTGAGGAGCTCGTCGAGAAGGTCGCCCCGGTGTTCGTAAGCCTCTACAGCGTCTTCGATGACGAGGATGCGACGCTCGTCGAGGTGAACCCACTGGTGCTGACAGGGGCGGGCGACATCATCGCCCTCGACGGCAAGGTCTCGATCGACGAGAACGCCAGCTTCCGCCACCCGCACCAGGCGGAGTGGGCGGGCGGGGAGCAGGGCGACCCCCTTGAGGCGAAAGCCAAGGAGCACGACCTGAACTACGTGAAGCTCGACGGCGAGGTCGGCATCATCGGCAACGGTGCCGGGCTGGTGATGTCGACGCTCGACGTCGTCGCGTACGCGGGCGAGTCGCACGGTGGCGTCAAGCCGGCGAACTTCCTCGATATCGGCGGCGGAGCTTCCGCGACCGTCATGGCGGCGGGCCTCGACGTCATCCTCGGCGACAGCCAGGTCAAGAGCGTCTTCGTGAACGTCTTCGGCGGAATCACCTCCTGCGACGCCGTCGCGAACGGCATCGTGAAGGCTCTCGAGATTCTCGGTGACACCGCGACGAAGCCGCTCGTGGTGCGTCTGGACGGCAACAACGTCGAGGAGGGCCGCCGCATTCTGGCGGAGGCCGCGCACCCGCTCGTGACGCTCGCGAGCTCCATGGACGAGGGCGCCGACAAGGCTGCCGAACTGGCCGCGAAGTAAGGGATACGAGAAATGTCGATCTTCCTCAGCAAGGATTCCACGGTCATCGTTCAGGGCATCACCGGCGGCGAGGGCACCAAGCACACCGCGCTCATGCTGAAGGCGGGCACCCAGATCGTCGGCGGTGTCAACGCACGCAAGGCCGGTACGACCGTCGAGCACACCGCGAAGGACGGCTCGGTTCTCGAGCTGCCCGTCTTCGGCACGGTCTCCGAGGCGATGTCGAGCACGGGCGCCGACGTCTCGATCGCCTTCGTACCTCCGGCCTTCGCGAAGGATGCGGCGATCGAGGCCATCGAGGCGGGCATTCCGCTGCTCGTCATCATTACCGAGGGCATCCCCGTGCAGGATTCGGCCGACATCTGGGCGACGGCGCAGGCTCACGGCAATGCGACGCGCATCATCGGCCCGAACTGCCCCGGCATCATCACCCCCGACGAGTCGCTCGTCGGCATCACGCCCGCGACCATCACGGGCAAGGGCCCGATCGGGCTCGTCTCGAAGTCGGGCACGCTGACCTACCAGATGATGTTCGAGCTGCGCGATCTGGGCTTCTCGACCGCGATCGGCATCGGCGGCGATCCCATCATCGGCACGACCCACATCGACGCGCTCGCCGCCTTCGAGGCCGACCCCGAGACGAAGGCGGGCGTCCTGCTCGGCGCGATCGGCGGCGACGCCGAGGAGCGCGCCGCCGACTTCATCAAGGCCAACGTCACCAAGCCGGTCGTGGGCTACGTCGCGGGCTTCACGGCTCCCGAGGGCAAGACGATGGGCCACGCTGGCGCGATCGTCTCCGGCTCGGCCGGTACGGCGCAGGCCAAGAAGGAGGCCCTCGAGGCCGCGGGCGTCAAGGTCGGCAAGACGCCGAGCGAGACCGCCGCCCTCATGCGCGAGGTCATCGCCGCGCTCTCCTAGCTCTCAGGACGACGGCCCTGCCGACCCCCTGGATGGGGCGGCAGGGCCGTCGCTGTGTGCGGGGAGGCGGGCGTGTGCCACCCCGCACGATCGTGGGCACCCCGGCTCAGGCGCGGTAGTGGTCGTCGCGCTCGTACTCACGCAGAGGGCGTGCAACGGGAACCCGGCGGTAGCCGTCGCGCAGAACCGCGACGATCGTGGCACCGATGCCCGCGGCGGCGAGGAGTGCGAGGAGGATGAGGGCGATCGTGGTCATGGCAGAAAATCTATGACTGGATAATCTCGGCCACGAGTGGCAGGATTGCCATTGTCGGTCGATATTCCGCCACACTGTTTCTCCTCCTCGAAAGGCCGTCCATGCTGCACCGCGTCGTCGCCCTCGCGATCCCCGGTCTCGCCCCGTTCGAATTCGGTGTGCTGTGCGAGGTGTTCGGCATCGACCGCAGCAGCTCGGGTGCGCCCGCGTTCGACTTCCGGGTGGCCACCGCCGACCCCGGGCCCGTGCGCACGAGCCTCGGCTTCGACATCGTCGTAACCGACGACCTCTCTGTGGCTGCCGAAGCCGACCTCATCGCGGTCGCGGCGCGCAGCATCGGCCCCGTGGACGAGCGGTATCTCGACGTGATCCGTGCGGCGGAGGCCCGGGGCGCCTGGGTGCTCAGCGTGTGCAGCGGGTCGTTCGTGCTCGGTGAGTCGGGCATCCTCGACGGACGCCGTAGCGCGACCCACTGGATGTACGCGGACGAGATGCAGCGCGCCTACCCCCGGACCGTCGTCGACCCTGATGTGCTCTTCGTCGAAGACCGCCGCGTCATCACAGGTGCGGGCACCGCGGCCGGCATCGACGCGTGCCTGCACCTCGTGCGCCGCGAGCACGGCGCCGCCGCGGCGTCGGTGATCGCCCGGCGCATGGTCGTGCCGCCGCAGCGCGACGGCGGGCAGAGCCAGTACATCCAGCAGCCCGAAGTGCAGCACGGCGGCACGAGCCTCGCCGAGCTTACCGACTGGATGCTCGACCACCTCGGCGATGACCACTCCGTCGAGACTCTCGCGCGCCGAGCCCTCATGTCGGAGCGCACCTTCGCCAGACGGTTCCGCGCCGAGCTCGGCGAGAGCCCGGCCGCGTGGCTCAACCGACAGCGGCTCTTGCGCGCGCAGCAGCTGCTCGAGGAGTCCGACGCCCCCGTCGAGGAGGTCGCGCGCGTGTGCGGTTTCGGCTCCTCGGCCACGCTGCGGCATCACTTCACGCGGTCGCTTGGTACGACGCCGCAGGCCTACCGGCGCGCATTCGGGGTGCGCGCCGCGACGTAGACTGCCGCCGTGAGCGCGGGCGAGGCAGAGGCGGTGAGCGACAGCGGCGACGAGGTCGTCGTCGAGACCGCCGTGCGCAACGTCGGCGGCCTGCACACGCGCCCCGCCGCCGAGATCGCCGAGCTTCTTCACCGTTTCGACGCCGCGGTCACGATCGCGGTACCGGGCAAAGAACCCGCGACGGCGACGAGCGCCATCAGCATCGCGATCCTCGCCGCGGGAGCCGGTACTCCCGTGCGCATCACGGGCACGGGCTCCGACGCCGCCGCCGCCGTTGCGGCCGTGCGCGAGCTCATCGAGGAGGGCTTCGGGGAGGAGCTCGCCGACCCGGGAGCGCCTCCCACCGCAATGCCGGATGCGGCGCACGCCGTCCCGGCGCGCCATGCCCCCGCCGAGCAGCCCGCACCCCGCCCGCTCGGGGTCAGCCCCGGCCGGGTCATCGGCCCCGTGGCCGTGCGCCGTGGCGCCCGCCCGGTCGCGCCGTCCACCGCGGAGCGGCTGCCGGCGGCCGCGCGTGCCGAGGCCGTGGAGCGCCTCGAGCGCGCGACGGCGCACGTCGCCGACACGCTGCGCGCGAGCGGCGAGCAGCTCGAGGGTCAGCGGCGCGAGGTGCTGCTCGCCACGGCGGTGCTCGCGGCCGACGAGGCGGTCGCGGTGGCCGCCGCCGCGGGGATCCGCGACGACGGCCTCACGCCGGAAGCCGCGGTGTGGCGCGAGTTCACGCGAACGGCCGAGCGCTACCGGGAGGCCGGCGGGCGGTTCGCCGAGCGGGTGATCGACCTCATCGATGTGCGCGACCGCATCATCGCGCGCCTGCGCGGCATCGAGCTGGCTGGGCTGCCCGAGGCGGGGCATCCGGTCATCGTCGTCGCCGACGATCTGGCACCGGCCGACACGGTCGCGCTCGACGCGACTACGTGCCTCGCCCTCGTGACCGAGCAGGGCGGGCCGACCTCGCACACGGCGATCATCGCGCGCGAGCTCGGCATTCCCGCGATCGTGGGTGCGGCGGGGGCGACGGGGCTTGCCGACGGTACGCTCGTGCTCGTCGACGGCGGTACGGGGGAACTCGTCGTGCAGCCGGACGCGGCGGCGCAGGCCACGGCGACGGGCGTGCTCACGGTGCCACCCTTCGTCGGCCCGGGTCGCACGCGCGACGGGCAACTCGTGCAACTGACCGCCAACATCGGGGCGCCGCGCGACGCCACGCGCGCGCTCGAGCGTGGCGCGGAAGGGGTGGGCCTGTTCCGCACCGAGTTCTGCTTTCTCGACCGCACGACCGCGCCGACCGTGGACGAGCAGGTCGACGCCTATGCGGAGGTGCTCGCGGCGTTCGCCGGGCGCACGGTCGTGCTGCGCACGCTCGATGCCGGCAGCGACAAGCCCCTGCCCTTCCTCACCCCTCAGGACGAGCCGAACCCCGCGCTCGGAGTGCGCGGCTACCGCACAGCGCGGCGCGACCCCGGGGTGCTCGACGACCAGCTGCGGGCGATCGCGCTCGCCGCCGAGCGCACCGGCGAGCAGCCGCACGTGATGTCGCCCATGATCGCGACCCTCGGCGAGGCGGGCGAGTTCGTGCGGCGTGCGCGCGCCGCAGGGCTCGCGACGGTGGGCATCATGATCGAGACGCCAGCCGCCGTGATGATCGCCGAGGAGCTCTGTGCGATCGCCGACTTCATCTCCATCGGCACGAACGACCTCGCCCAGTACACGATGGCCGCCGACCGGCAGTCAGGGGAGCTCGCCGAGCTGACCGACACGTGGCAGCCCGCCGTGCTGCGCATGATCTCACTCGTCGGGGCGGCCACGGCGCGCACGGGGAAGCCTCTCAGCGTCTGCGGCGAGGGGGCCGCGGATGCCCTCCTCGCACCTGTGCTCGTGGGCCTCGGAGCGTCGAGCCTGTCGATGGCGGCACGCGCGATCCCCGCCGTCGGTGACACTCTCGCGCGCGTCCGTCTCGACCAGTGCCGACGGGCCGCCGAGGGGGCCACCGCCGCCGACACGCCCGCCGCGGCCCGCGAGGCGGCGCAGCGGGCCCTCGCCTAGGCTCGGGGCACCCATGACGCGCCGCCTCACCGCCACACTCGCCGCCCTCGAAGCGCTGCTCGTCGTCGGCGTCGGGCTTAGCATCCCTCTCGCCCTCGCGACGGTGCTGTGGGCGGCCCAGTTCGGCTTCCAGCTCGACTGGATCATCTTCTGGCGCGCCGCGGCCGATCTGTGGCTGCTGGGCCACGGGGTCACGATCACCTTCCAGCTCGACCCGGCCACGGCGCTCGCGCTCGGCGTCGATGGCGTCGCCGAACCGTTCGTCGTCACCCTCGCGCTGCTCGGCTTCGCGCTCGTCACGGCGTTGCTCGGGGTGCGTCTCGGCCGGCGGCTGCGGGCTGAGCCGCACCGCATCCTCGGCGAGCTCGTGGCGATCACGGGGGTGCTCGTGCTCTCCGCCCTCGTGGTGCTCAGTGCCGGGCATCCCGCCGCCCTGCCGTCGCGGTGGCAGGGAGCGCTGTTCCCCGCCCTCGTCTACGGGCTCGGCGTCGCGATCGGCTCGATCGGCGCGACCAACCCGGCGCGCGTGCGCCTGCGGCACCTGATCGCGGATGCTCCGCCCCTGCTCACCGGCGTCGGTGGCGCCGCCCTGCGCACGGGCCTCGGTGCCGTCGCCACAGTCGTGCTCGCGGGCTCCCTGCTCACCACCACCGCGCTCCTGCTCGGCTTCGGGCAGGTCATCGCCCTCTACGAGAGCGTCCAGGCTGGAGTGCTCGGCGGGCTCGCCCTCACGCTCGGGCAGCTCGCCCTGCTGCCGACCGTGGTGCTGTGGTCGACCTCCTGGCTCGTCGGGCCGGGCTTCGCCCTCGGTGCCGGGTCGATCGTGAGCCCTGTCGCGGTGTCGCTCGGGCCGCTGCCGGCGATCCCCCTGCTGGGCGCCCTGCCCGCGGGCCCGTCACCGCTCGGCTACCTCACCCTGCTCGTGCCTGTCGTCGCGGCGTTCGCCGCGGGCCTCGCCGTGCGGCCCCGCCTCGCGGCCGCCCTCGGCCGGGCATACACACACGATGTGCCGCTGCGTGCGCGAGCCGGCTGGTCGGTGCTCACGGGTCTGCTCGCGGCGATCATCGCGGGCCTCGCCATGGGCTTCCTCGCGTGGCTCGCTGCGGGTTCCGCAGGGCCCGGACGTCTCGCGGTGGTGGGCCCTGATCCGGTCGCCGTCGGGATCTGGATGCTCGTCGAGACGCTTCTCGGAGTCACCCTCGGCCTGCTCGCCGCCGGCGGGCGAGCGTCTCGACCGGCCACCGAGGCGCGCGGCCGCTGAACCGACCCGTGCGCAGCCGCTAGCCTGGCGGTGTGGGAATAGTCGCGTGCTGAGGGTCGCTGTTCTGATCTCCGGTGGCGGGTCAAATCTGCGAGCCCTGCTCGAGCAGTGCCGCCACGACTTCTACCCGGCGCACGTGGTCGCCGTCGGAGCCGACCGTGACGCCGACGGACTCGCCCACGCTGAGCAGTTCGGCATACCCTCCTTCACCGTCCCCTACTCGGCGTACCCCACCCGCGAGGCGTGGGGGGAGGAGCTGCTCGCGGCCCTTGCGCCCTGGGGGGCCGACGTCGTCGTGCTCAGCGGCCTCATGCGCCTCCTGCCCGCCGACGTCGTCACCGCCCTCGCCCCCGGGCTCATCAACACCCACCCCGCGTACCTGCCCGAGTTCCCCGGAGCGCACGCCGTGCGCGACGCGCTCGCTGCCGGGGTGACGCAGACCGGCGCGAGCGTCATCGCCGTTGACGCGGGAGTCGACACGGGCCCGATCCTCGCGCAGGAGCGCGTGCCCGTGCTTCCCGGCGACACCGAGCACACGCTGCACGAGCGCATCAAGCCCGTCGAGCGGCGCCTGCTCATCGACGTCGTGCGAGCCGTCGCCGACGGGTTGATCGACCTCGGCGCAACATCCGCCCCCCGTTCCTCCTGACCGCACCCACCCCTTCCTGGAGACCCTCATGGCCGGCCCCGTTCACGACCCCGCCCTCTACCGCGAGCGCGACGCGATCCCCGTGCGTCGCGCGCTCATCAGCGTGAGCGACAAGACGGGCCTGCTCGAGCTGGCGGCGGCGCTCGCCGAAGCAGGAGTCGAGATCGTCTCCACCGGATCGACCGCGGCGACGATCGCCGAAGCGGGGCACACCGTCACCGAGGTCTCCGCCGTCACCGGCTTCGCCGAGACGCTCGACGGGCGCGTCAAGACGCTGCACCCGAGCGTGCACGCGGGCATCCTCGCCGATCTGCGCCTCGCGTCGCACGGGGAGCAGCTCGCCGCGCTGGGCATCGCGCCCTTCGACCTCGTCATCGTCAACCTCTACCCGTTCGTCGAGACCGTCGCGAGCGGGGCGCCAGCCAGCGCGATCGTCGAGCAGATCGACATCGGCGGGCCCGCGATGGTGCGCGCTGCCGCCAAGAACCACGCGAACGTGGCGATCATCGTCGACCCGGCCGACTACCACCAGGTGACCAAGGCGGTCACGCTCGGCGGCACGACCCTGCTGCAGCGGCAGCGCTTCGCGGCGAAGGCCTTCGGCCACACGGCCGCGTACGACGCGGCCGTCGCCGGTTGGTTCGCGTCGACGCTGGGCGTGCGAGGCGATCACCCGGCGGCCGACGGCAGCCCCGCGACGGTCGAGGTGCACGCGCGCCTGCAGCAGGTGCTGCGCTACGGCGAGAACAGCCACCAGTCCGCGGCGCTCTACCGCACCGACGGGGGCGCGGGAATCGCGCAGGCGACGCAGTTGCACGGCAAGGAGATGTCGTACAACAACTTCGTGGACGCCGACGCCGCCGTGCGCGCCGCCTTCGACCACGAGCAGCCAGCGGTTGCGATCATCAAGCACGCCAACCCGTGCGGCATCGCGGTCGCGCCCTCCATCGCGGATGCCCACGCGGCTGCGCACGCGTGCGACCCCGTCTCGGCGTTCGGCGGCGTCATCGCCGCCAACCGCGTTGTGACGCTCGCCGCGGCCGAGTCGATCGCGCCGATTTTCACGGAGGTCGTCGTCGCGCGCGGCTTCGAGCCCGAGGCGCGCGCCCTGCTGAGCGAGAAGAAGAACATCCGCCTGCTCGAGCTGCCCGCAGGCTTCGCCCTGCCGGCCGTCGAGCTGCGGCAGGTGAGCGGAGGCTTCCTGCGGCAGGAGGCCGACCAGGCCTTCGCCCCGGCGTCGTCGTGGCAGCTCGTCTCGGGGGAGGCCGCCGACGAGGCGACCCTCGCCGACCTCGAGTTCGCGTGGCGCGCGTGCCGCGCCGTGAAGTCGAACGCGATCCTGCTGGCGTCGGGCGGGGCATCCGTCGGCGTCGGCATGGGGCAGGTCAACCGGGTCGACTCGTGCCACCTCGCGGTGTCGCGCGCGGGCGACCGGGCACGCGGGTCGGTCGCCGCCTCTGACGCGTTCTTCCCGTTCGCCGACGGGCTGCAGGTGCTGCTCGATGCCGGCGTGCGCGCCGTCGTGCAGCCGGGCGGGTCGGTGCGCGACGAGGAGGTCGTCGCGGCGGCGCAGGCCGCGGGCGTCACGATGTATCTCACGGGCGAGCGCCACTTCTTCCACTAGCCCGCCGCGACGCGCCACGAATTCTGGCGCCTGCCCATGGCCGGTAGCGTGTCAGCCATGACACCCCTGCTGCGTCGCCTGCTCGACGCCACCCTGGCCGCGCTCGCGGTCGCGCTCACCACCCACCTCGTGACGATCGTGCTCTTCGCCGCCATCAACGGCGCGACGTTCGAGGTGCTCACGCAGGTGAACGGCATCTTCGGCTTCTCGTCGATCCTGCTCTTCGTGTTCCTCGCACTGGCGGGTCTCGCCCCGATCTACCGTCACTGGGCGGTCGCGCTCGGCACGGGCATCCTCGCGGCCCTTCTCTCGTCGTGGTTCGGAGCCCTGCTCGCCCTTGTCGCTGCTGGCAACCCGGTCACGCAAGAGCTCATCGACTACCTGTGGCTCAGCGTGCTGGGCTTCAACCTGCTGTACCAGGTGACTGCCGCGCTCGCAGTCATGACGGTCGGCCGTCGCATCATGACGACGCGGGATGCCTCGGCCACGGCCGCCCGCCGTCTCGCGCTCGTCCGCATGCCGTCCCCCCGCCTCGCCGACGGGCTGCTCACCCACCAGGATCGTGTCGAGGTCGACGTCGACCTGGCCGACGCTCAGTGGGAGGGCTACGTGGAGGCTCTGCGCGCGGAGGGCTTCACCCTCGTCGACGTGCCGCCCGCCGACGAGCTGCCCGACAGCGTCTTCATCGAAGACACCCTCGTCGTCATCGGTGACACCGCCGTCGTCACCCGTCCGGGAGCGATCGAGCGCCAACCGGAGACAGCAGCGGCCGAGCAGACCGCGCGCGAGCTCGGCTTGGCGCTCGAGCGCATCGTCGAGCCCGGCACGCTCGACGGCGGCGACGTGCTCACGGTGGGCGACACCCTCTACGTCGGGAGGGGCGGTCGCACCAACGGCGAGGGGATCCGCCAGCTGCGCGTCATCGCCGCGCGCCGCGGTCGTGCAGTCGTCGCGGTGCCCACCTCGAAGGTGCTGCACCTGAAGAGCGCAGTGACGGCGCTGCCCGACGGCACGGTGATCGGGCATCCCGACCTGGTGGACGACGTGTCGATGTTCCGCTCCTTCCTGCCCGTGCCGGAGCCCGAGGGCGGACACGTCGTGGTGCTCGACGACCACACCGTGCTCATGGCCTCGAGCGCGCCCCAGTCTGCCGAGCTGATCCGGTCGCTCGGCTACCGTGTCATCACGGTCGACATTTCGGAGTTCGAGAAGCTCGAAGGGTGCGTGACCTGCCTGAGCGTGCTCGTGCGGTAGCGATCCGCTCTCGCGTTTCTGGGCACGCCCGCTGAGGGATAGTCTGTAAGGCTGCGAGCTCGACCACCGCACTCACCAGACGCCGGGGCCGCGCACGCATCTCCACCACCGTTCCGCGGTCGCCACAAGCGTCCGCCGTGCCGCTTCGAGGACCCACCGTGTCGACGACCACGCCCGCCCCGCCCCGCCCCAGCACCGTGCGGGCGATCGCGCGCATCTACCCCTACGCGAAGCCAGCGATGCCCTGGATCTACGCCGGCATGGGTGCGGCGCTCGCGGCGGGCATCGTGACGCTCCTCATCCCGATCGTGCTGCAGGGCCTCGTCGACGGTCCGCTCAGCACAGGCGACGCCTCGCAGATCTGGCCAGCGGGCCTGCTCGTGCTGGGCCTCGGCGTTCTCGAGGCCGTCTTCATCATGCTGCGCCGCTGGTTCGTGCTCACGCCGGGCACCCACATCGAAGCGCGCATGCGCAACGGCCTCTACGCGCAGCTGCAAGACCTGCCGGTCGCGTTCCACGACCGCTGGCAGTCGGGGCAGCTGCTGAGCCGCGCGGTGAGCGACCTGAACCTCATCCGCCGCTGGCTGTCGTTCGGCTTCGTGCTGCTCATCGTCAACACCGTGACGATCCTCATCGGCTTCGCGGTGCTCCTGAGCTGGAGTCTGTGGCTCGGCCTCCTCTTCCTCGCCATGAGCATTCCGCTGTGGGTGTACGGCTACCTGTTCGAGAAGAAGTACTCGGTGATCGCTCGCCGCGCGCAGGATCAGCAGGGCGATCTGGCGACGGCGGTCGAGGAGAGCGTGCACGGCATCCGCGTGCTCAAGGCCTTCGGCCGCGGCAAGCACTCGCTGCTGAAGTTCGCTGACCAGGCCGAGCTGCTGCGCGGCACCGAGATCGAGAAGGCCAAGGCGATCGCGAGCATCTGGTTCTGGCTCGTGCTCATCCCTGACGTGGCCTTCGCGCTGTGCCTGCTCGGAGGGGTCGCCCTCGCGGCCGCGGGCGAGCTGTCGGTCGGCGAGCTGTTCGCGTTCTTCGCCACGGCGACAGTGCTGCGGTTCCCGATCGAGTCGATCGGCTTCCTGCTGTCGATGACGTTCGACGCGCGCACGGCGACCGACCGCTTCTTCGAGGTCATGGACGAGGTCAACACCATCACCGACCCGGAGACGCCGCGCACGATGGCGAAGCCCACCGGTCGCCTCACCTTCGAGAGGGTCGAATTCCGGTATCAGGATGCTGCGCCCGACCTCCCCGGAACCCTCGACGGCATCGACCTGACCCTCGAGCCCGGGGAGACGATGGCGCTCGTCGGCATCACCGGCAGCGGCAAGACGACGCTGACGGCGCTCGCCACGAGGCTGTACGACGTGACCGGTGGGCGCATCCTTCTCGATGGTGTGGACATCCGCGATCTCACGCGCGAAGAGCTGCGGCGCCGCATCGCGATGGCGTTCGAGGATGCGACGCTGTTCTCGGCGAGCGTGCGCGACAACGTGCTGCTCGGCCGCCCCGACCTCACCGAGAGCGACGACCCGGCAGCCGCCGAGGAGGCCGAGCGCGTGCTCACCGAGGCGCTCGAGATCGCCCAGGCGGGCTTCACCTACGACCTGCCGAACGGTCTCGAGACGCTCGTCGGCGAGGAGGGCCTGAGCCTTTCGGGCGGCCAGCGCCAGCGGCTCGCGCTCGCGCGCGCCGTCGCGGCCGACCCCGCGGTGCTCGTGCTCGACGACCCGCTGAGCGCGTTGGACGTCGACACCGAGGCCCTCGTCGAGGCGGCCCTGCGTCGCGTGCTCGCGAAGACGACGGGGCTCATCGTCGCCCACCGCCCGTCGACCGTGCAGATGGCTGACCGCGTCGCGCTCCTGCAGGAGGGCCGCATCACCGACGTCGGCACGCACTCCGAGCTGTTGAAGCGCAACGAGCACTACCGCTACGTGATCTCCTCGCTCGAAGACGAGGAGCTCGCCGCGGAGGAGCGCGCCGAGCGCGAGCTGCGCCTCGCCGAGGAGCAGAGCCGCCGGCAGGATGCGATCGACCGCGAGAGCAGAGTCATCGACCAGGACGGGGAGGGAATCCGATGAGCGTCGTCGGCGTCGAGGGCGAGGAGCGCGACGACTTCACGCGCGGCGAATCTCGTCAGATGCGGGCCCGCTCGCTCACGCTGCTCGGCTCGCTCGTGCGCCCGGTGCGTGCGCGGGTCATCCTCACGATGCTCGTGATCGTCCTGTCGACCGCGTTGCAGGTCGCGGGGCCCGCGCTCATCGCGTACGGCATCGACACGGGCCTGCCCGCCCTGCTCGAGCAGAATGACTGGATGCCGATCGGCCTCATCGTCGGGGCCTACCTGCTCACCGGCATCTCGGGTGCCGCGTTCATCGCGCTCTACCAGGTGATGTCGGCGCGTTTGAGCCAGGCGATCCTGCTCGATCTGCGCAAGCGCGTGTTCCTGCACACGCAGCGCCTGTCGCTCGAGTTCCACGAGTCGTACACGTCGGGCCGCATCATCGCGCGGCAGACGAGCGACCTCGACTCGATTCGCGAGCTGCTGGATTCGGGCCTCAACCAGCTGGTCTCCGGGATGCTCTACATGAGCTTCACGGCCGCCGCACTCGTGCTGCTCGACCCGACCTCGGGTCTCGTCTTGGCCGTCTCGCTCGCACCGCTCCTGCTGCTCACGCGCTGGTTCCAGGTGCGCTCGCAGAAGCTCTTCCGGTACACCAGGGTCGCGTCGGCGCGCCTCATCGTGCACTTCGTCGAGACGATGACGGGCATCCGTGCCGTGAAGGCGTTTCGCAAGGAGCCGCGCAATGCGGTGCAGTTCGGCGACCACGTCGAGGAGTACCGACACGCCAACGCCCGCGTCATCCGCCTGTTCGGCATCTTCGACCCTGGCCTCGTCCTCATCGGCAACGTGACCGTGGCGGCCGTGCTCGTCGTCGGCGGCTTCCGCATCGTGGACGGCGCGCTCGAGATCGGCGCGCTGCTCGCGATCGTGCTGTACACCCGCCGGTTCTTCGATCCGGCGGAGGAGATGGCGATGTTCTACAACTCCTACCAGGGCGCGGCAGCGGCGCTCGAGAAGATCTCGGGCGTGCTCGAGGAGAAGCCCTCCGTCGCCGACCCGACGACGCCCATCGACCTGTGGAGGGCGCGCGGCACCGTGCGCTTCGACCGCGTGCGCTTCCAGTACACGCAAGAGGAGGTCGTGCTGCCGGATCTCGAATTGGAGATCCCGGCCGGGCAGACGATCGCGCTCGTCGGCACGACGGGGGCCGGCAAGTCGACGCTCGCGAAGCTCATCGCACGGTTCTACGACCCCACGGAGGGCGCGGTGACGCTCGACGGCGTCGACCTGCGCAAGCTCCACCCGAAGGATCTGCGGCGCGCGATCGTCATGGTCACGCAGGAGGCGTACCTGTTCTCGGGCACGGTCGCCGACAACATCGCCTTGGGCAACCCCGAGGCTTCGCGCGACGAGATCGTGGATGCGGCGAAGGCCGTGGGTGCCCACGAGTTCATCGAGTCGCTGCCGCACGGCTACGACACTGACGTCAACAAGCGCGGTGGCCGCGTCTCGGCCGGCCAGCGCCAGCTCATCTCGTTCGCGCGCGCGTTCCTCGCCGACCCGGTCGTGCTCATCCTCGACGAGGCGACAGCCTCGCTCGACATCCCGAGCGAGCGGCTCGTGCAGCAGGCCCTCAACACCCTGCTGAGCGACCGCACGGCCGTCATCATCGCGCACCGCCTGTCGACGGTCGCGATCGCCGACCGCGTGCTCGTCATGGAGCACGGTCGCATCGTCGAGGACGGCACGCCCGCCGAGCTCATCGCTGGCACGGGCAAGTTCGCGCAGCTGCACGCCGCCTGGCGCGACTCCCTGGTGTAGGCCGCGCCCACTCGCGCCCTGTCGCCCAAGCTCTCACGCTTCAGAGCGCCGGTGTCTCGCACTGCTCACGACACGTCGCACGGAAGGTGTCGTGCGAGGTGTCGGAAACAGTGCGAGTTGCGCGTGGACGCGTCGCGGGCGGGCGCACAGAGGGCGGGCGGGGCCGTGCGCGGTGGCGAGCGGGCGCGCCGCGCGCGGGGGTCCTCAGGGCGTCGCGCTGGGGCGGTGGCGGGCGGCCGCGAGGTCGAGCCGGTAGGCGAGGGCCTCGACGTACTCGCGCTCGTGCGGCTGCACGACCCAGCGCAGGGGAGTCTGCTCGGCGCGGTAGTGCTCGAGCGCAGCATCCTCGTGGCCGGAAGGAGGTCTGCCGTCGGCGCGCACGACGCGCCACCAGGCCACCCAGCCGCCTTCCGTCGCCATGACGCGGCCGACGGCGCGGGCGCCGCGCGAGCCGAGCTCGGCGGCGACGTCGCCGTAGGTCATGACGCGACCGGGCGGGATGTCGTCGACGACGGCGAGCGCGGCACCGGCGAAGTCGAGGGGCTCGTCGTGGCCAACCTCGACACCGTGGTCGGCTCGTGAGCGCTCGCGCTCCGCCGGGTCGTGGTCGCTCACCCGCACGCCGCCGCTCGGGCGGCTGTTACTTGCGCAGGCTCGCCGTGTTCTCGGCGACCGCGATGAGGGCCACGATCGCCTCGATCCACACGCGCAGCAGCAGCACGGCGACGAACAGGCCCACAGGTACGATGATGAACGCACCCAGGATGATCAGGACGCCGAAGATCGCACCGTTTCCGCCGTTCGCGAGCGTGGCCACGCCGCCGCCGACGAGCGTGAAGAACCAGATGATGCCGCCGAGAGCCGTGAGGGCGAGGGCGACGCCGTAGAAGATGCCGGCGAGGCGGCGGGAGACGAAACTCTTGAAGGAGAAGTCGAACAGAGCCGTGAAGAAGCTCTTGATGGCGCCGGCGGGGCCGGAGCCGGTCGCGGGGGCGGGGGCAGAGGTGGGGGCTGAGTCTGACATGGACTCGACCCTAGCGAGCAGCCCTTCGGGGCGGAAGGGCACCGGCTGCGGTCAGACGCTGAGCTCGCCGATCTTCTCGCCGTACTCGGTCTCGCCGACCTCGCCGAACCCGATGCGGCGGAAGAACTCTCCTGGCCCCTCATCGCCCGACTCCCAGATGACCGTGAGGCGGTCGAAGCCGCGCTGGCGGGCCTCCTCCGCGAGGGCATGCACGGCGAACTTGCCGATACCGCGGCCCTGGGCCGTGGCATCCACGTTCACGCGCCAGACGCAGCTGCGAAATTCCGGCTTCGGGTTGTCGGCGTCGAAGTTGCCGCGGATGAAGCCGACCACCTCGTCGCCGTCGAGGACGACGCGCGCCCACGTGGTGCTCGGGTCGACGTAGGCGTCGGCGGCCGAGTAGGAGACGGGGGTGATGTACTGCTCCTGGCCGGGCAGCAGAGTGAGGCCATTCGCCGCCACGATCGTCTTCGCCGACAGCTCTTCCACGCGCAAGTTCCCCATGCGCTCCACAGTAGCGCGTGGCCCCCGCACGAGGGTCAGACTCCAGTATCTCGATGTCGAGATATCTCGCTCAGCCGCTAGGCTGGTGCGGCTACCGAAGAGAGGAAACCCCCGTGCAGAAGATCAAGGTCGAGGGCACCGTCGTCGAGCTCGACGGCGACGAGATGACCCGCATCATCTGGCAGTTCATCAAGGACCGCCTTATCCACCCCTACCTCGATGTGACGCTCGAGTACTACGACCTCGGCATCCAGCACCGCGACGAGACCGACGACCAGGTCACCGTGGATGCGGCCCACGCCATCCAGAAGCATGGCGTCGGCGTCAAGTGCGCCACCATCACGCCCGACGAGGCGCGCGTCGAGGAGTTCGGCCTCAAGAAGATGTGGCGCAGCCCGAACGGCACCATTCGCAACATCCTCGGCGGCGTGATCTTCCGCGAGCCCATCATCATCAGCAACATCCCGCGCCTCGTGCCGGGCTGGAACAAGCCCATCATCATCGGCCGCCACGCCTTCGGCGACCAGTACCGCGCCACCGACTTCCTCTTCAAGGGCAAGGGCACGCTCACGGTCGAGTTCACGCCGGAGGATGGCTCGGAGCCGCAGAAGTTCGAGGTCTACCAGTCGCCCGGCGACGGCATCGCGCAGGTGCAGTACAACCTCGACGCCTCGATCATCGACTTCGCTCGCGCCTCGCTCAACTACGGGCTCTCGCGCCAGTACCCCGTGTACCTCTCGACGAAGAACACGATCTTGAAGGCCTACGACGGCCGCTTCAAGGATCTCTTCCAGGAGGTCTACGAGAACGAGTTCAAGGACCAGTTCGAGGCCGCCGACATCACCTACGAGCACCGCCTCATCGACGACATGGTCGCCTCGGCCATGAAGTGGGAGGGCGGCTACGTCTGGGCGTGCAAGAACTACGACGGCGACGTGCAGAGCGACACCGTCGCGCAGGGCTTCGGCTCGCTCGGTCTCATGACGAGCGTGCTCACGACCCCCGATGGTGCGATCGTCGAGGCGGAGGCCGCTCACGGCACCGTGACGCGCCACTACCGCCAGCACCAGCAGGGCAAGCCCACGTCGACGAACCCGATCGCCTCGATCTTCGCGTGGACCCGGGGGCTCATGCACCGCGGCAAACTCGACGGCAACCAGGAGCTCATCTCGTTCGCCGAGACGCTCGAAGACGTCGTCATCACGACCGTCGAGAGCGGCAAGATGACGAAGGACCTCGCGATGCTTGTGAGCCCCGACCAGGGCTACCTCACGACCGAGGACTTCCTCGCCGCCCTCGACGAGAACCTCGCCTCGCGACTCGCTTAGCGAACGTCGCTGCCGTCTGAGGCAGACGACCTGACCGGATGCCCGTGGCCGAGTGCCACGGGCATCCGTCGTTGTGGCTGTGCCGACGTGGGTGCTGCATCTCTGCCTATCCCCCGGATTGGGGGCCCTTCGCCCCCGGAAGGGGGGAGGTGAGCCTCTTTCGCGCCTCGCGGTCGTCGTTCAGGATGAGGTAAGCGGCGTCGCGCCCGAGCGTCGCAACCCAGCCGAGCCCCCGCTCGGCTCAGGGGGGATCGGGCCCTGGGGGAATCACCGTGTCGATCTCACGCGTTGCACACCGCGCACTGGCCGCTCTGCTGACGACAGCGGTCATCACGACAGCGGCGATCTCGATGCCGACGGCTTCCGCCACGGCAGCGCCCTCCGCCGTCACGCAGACCTTCTCCTACACGGGTGCGACGCAGACCTTCACCGTGCCGGCCGGGGTCACGCAGCTCGCCGTCTCATTGACGGGCGCCGAAGGGGGCCAAGGAGGTAGGGACGGTGTCATCGGGACGCCGGGCGGATACAAGGGCCAGGTGACGGGAACGATCGCGGTCGAGCCCGGCCAAGTGCTCACGATCGCGGTCGGAGGGGGCGGAGCCAACGGCGCCGGCTGCACGAACGCGCAGACGCGGGCGGCAGCGGGATTCAGTCCGCTCTCCGGGTACGCGGGAGGTCGGGGCGGCATGCCCGGCAACCGGGGATGCTCCGGTGGTGGCGGTGGAGGTGGCGCCGCGACGGTGCTCCTCACAGGAACCGCGACGATCGTCGCCGGTGGAGCCGGTGGTGGTGGAGGCAGCGGACAATGGGCGGTGCTCGTCGGCCGACAGGCCGAGGCCACCCACATCGCGCGTGCCGACACGACCTCGGGCATCGGCCAGAACGGCTACGACGTCATGTCGATCTGCTCGGGCAACTGCGATGGCGGTGGCGGCGGCGCCGGTGGTGGAGGCGCACAGGGCGGAGCGCAGGGCGGGGTGGAGTTCGGCACGGGCACCTACACGGAGTGGCTCGGCTATGGAGGACGCCCCGGCTCGAACTCCACGGCGGGGCTCGCAGGGCTCTCCGCGAGCTATGTGTACTTCGGCGGCAACGGCGGGCACGGCTCCGTCTCGCTGACCTATTCGACGGGCTCAGCCGATGCTCCGACCAGTGTCATCGGCGCGACGGGCGACGAGCAGATCGCCCTCAGTTGGACGGCACCCGTCAACGAGGGGGGCGCCACCGTCACCGACTACGTGATTGGGTACGCCGAGAACTCCGCGACGCCCGACTGGCAGATCGTCGAGGATGGCGAGTCGACTGCGACCTCGGCCCTCGTCTCTGGCCTGACCAACGGCACGGCCTACATCTTCCGCGTCGCGGCCGTCAACTCGTTCGGCACGAGTGCACCGTCGGCCGCGTCCGACCCCGTGTTTGCCAGTGGCGTGCCCGGCGCGCCGTCCATCACGTCCGTCATCTCGCGGGATGCTGCGCTCACGGTCGCCTTCGACGCGGCCTCCTCGCCCATCGCGATTGAGCGCTATGAGTACCAGCTCGACGGTGGCTTGTGGGTCGCGACCGCCGATGCCGACTCGCCTCTTCTCGTCAGCGGTCTCAGCAACGGCACCACATACGAGGTGCGCGTGCGCGGCGTTAACGCGATCGGCGCCGGCGCCGCCTCTGACGCCGTCTCGGGCATGGCCATCTCGACTCCCGGGGCCCCCACGATTGATGTGGTGAGCCCCACGGTCGGCGGCGCGAGCATCGAGTTCACGCCAGGCTTCGGCGGCGGTGGCGCCATTACGGGGTACGAGTACCGCGTGGACGGCGGCAGCTGGATCGACGCCGGCGCGACGAGCCCCGTCTCGATCGTCGGCCTCGACGACGGCGCGAGCTCGGTCATCGAGTTGCGCGCTCTCAATTCTGCGGGAGCAGGCTCCCCGTCGGCACCGGTCACGGTGACGACTCCGGCGATCCCCGGGGCGCCGGTCATCGGGGAGATCGTGCCGGCCGACGAGTCGCTTCGGGTCGCCTTCGGTGCGGCTCCCGACGGGGGTTCCGCTGTCACTGACTACGAGTACCAGCTGGAGGCGGGCGGCGACTGGACGCCGCTGCCCACGACGGCGAGCCCCGTGACCATCACGGGTCTGGTCAACGGGACGAGCTATGAGGTGCGGCTGCGTGCGATCAACGCCGTGGGCACGGGAGCACCTTCATCTGCCGTCTCGGGAGCACCGGCCACGACGCCGAGCGCACCATCCATCGTCGGAGACACCGTCGCGGGGTCTGACGCGACCCTTAGCGCGCAGTTCACCGCGCCGGATTCCGACGGCGGTTCCGCGATCACGACCTACGAGTACTCGACCGACGGAGGCGCCACGTGGCGTGCCCGTGACGCGGGTACGACGGAGAGCCCGCTCGTCATCACGACCCTCTCGAGCGATGGCGCGACCTCGCTCACGAACGGCACCACGTACTACGTCGAGGTGCGTGCGGTCAACGCTCAGGGCTCCGGCACGGCGTCGGGGGTGGCCGAGGGCATCGCCCGCACGACCCCGAGCGCCCCGGCGATCGCGAGCATCACGCCCGGCTCGACTGAGCTGCGCGTGCGCTTCGACGCGGCCTCCAACGGCGGCTCGCCGATCACCGCCTACGAGTACCGCGTCGACGACGGTGCCTGGGTCTCGACCGGAGGCCTGGGCACGGCGTTTTCGATCGCCGGGCTGACCAACGGGACCGAGTACCTCGTCACGGTGCGCGCCGTCAACTCCGTGGGCGTCGGCCCCTCCTCCGAACCTGTCGCGGCGACCCCCGTGGCGCTGCCCGGTCAGCCGACGATTGTCTCTTTCCTGCCGACCGATCGCACCCTCACCCTCACGGTGGACCTCGCCGACGACGGCGGCACGGCAGTCATCGGGTGGCAGTATTCGACCGACGCTGGGGTCACCTGGGCGCTCGCGGGGGCCGAGTCGAGCCCGTTCTCGATCACCTCGATCTCCTCGGACGTCGATGCGAGGCTCGTCAACGGAGAGAACTACGCCATCACCGTGAGGGCGATCAACGCTGCCGGCGTCGGCGCGGCATCGGCGCCGCGCATCCTGACCCCCCGTGCGGTACCGGCCCAGCCGGTCACGTCGCTCACCGCCCTCAACGGCGCCGTGTCGGTGGCCTTCTCGGTGGCCGACGACGGCGGCTCACCGGTTCTCGATCTGCAGTACAGCCTCAACGGTGCAGCGTTCATCTCGACCGGCACGCTCTCGACGCCGTTCGTGCTCACGGGGCTCACGAACGGGCAGCCAGCCACGATCGAACTGCGAGCTGTCAACGTCTCCGGCCCCAGTGCGGTCTCGGATGCCCGTTCCGCCACCCCGCGCACGGTGCCGGGTGCCCCGACCGCCGTGAGCGCGGTTTCTGGAAACGCGCAGGCCCTGGTGTCGTGGTCTGCGCCCGCCTCGACGGGCGGTGCGAGCATCACGCAGTACACCGCGAGCGCTTACGCGACCGCGAGCTCCTCCACCGTGCTCGCGAGCTGCTCGACCGCTGGCGCCGGGTGTGCGATCACGGGCCTGAGCAACGACACGACGTACTTCGTCTCCGTCGTCGCCGAGAACTCTGCCGGCGCGGGCCTCGCCTCGACGCCGCGCGTGTCGGTGCTGCCGCTCGCGAAGCCTGGGGCCCCGAGCCTCGGCACGGTCACCCCGGCCAACACCTTCCTCTCCGCCGCCTTCACACCGGGCGCGGCCGGTTCGCGCACCATCACGGGCTACGAGTACCAGCTCAACGGGGGTGAATGGCGAGCGGCCTCGGGCACTGCGAGCCCCATTCTGATCTCCGGTCTCACGAACGGCACCGCCTACACGGTCGCTCTGCGCGCGGTGAGCGCCGCCGGGGCCGGGGAGTCGTCGAACACGCGCACTGCCACGCCCTTCGCACTGCCGAGCACGCCAGACTCGGCAACGATCATCGCCGAGCCCGCCAGCGGGTCCGCGATCGTCAGCTGGGATGCGCCGAACTCCAACGGCGCTGCGATCACGGGGTACACCGTTGTCGCCTGGTCGGCAGCCACGCAGGGCAGTCAGGTGCGCACCTGCACGACCAGCGGTGCGACCAGCTGCACGATCACGGGTCTGTCCAACGGCACCACGTACTACATCACGATCGATGCGACGAATGCGGCGGGCACGAGCACCCGCTCCACCCCCCGTGTGCCGGTCGTCTACACCGGCAAGCCCGGCTCGGTGAGCGGCGTGACCGCGGTCGCCGGTGACGCGCAGGCCTCCCTCACCTGGAACGCGGGAGCGGCGGGCGCGAGTGCCGTCAGCGACTACACCGTCTGGTACCGGGCCGTCGGCGACAGCGACTACACGCGCTTCGACGAGCCGGTGTCGACCGACCGGTCGGCGACCGTCACCGGGCTCACCAACGGCACCGAGTACACGTTCATCGTCTACGCCGTCAACGCGCAGGGCACGAGCCTCGCGAGCGCCCCGTCCGCCGCCGTGAGCCCTACGGGCATCGGCGTCGCGCCGACCTTCGCAGCGCCGGTGCGCACGCCGGACGGCTTCACGGTCGCGATCAGCAACTACTCGGAGGTCACGACGTACACCGCGACCGCGACGAACGGCGCGAGCGCGAACGTGAGCGGCTCCACCGTGACGGTGAGCGGGCTTGCGGCGAACGCCGAGTCGACGGTCACCGTCAACGCCGTGCGCCACGGCTACACGACAGCGGCCGCGAGCACGAGCGGCACGTCGCTCGAGGCGGGCGTCGCGCCCGTTCTCGGCGAGCCGATCTCGATCGACGGTGGTTTCACCGTGCAGATCGACAACCTCGACGCACTTGCCGTGTACGTGTTCGCCCTACCGGGTGATGCGACCGCGACCCTCGAGGGCACGACCGTGACGGTCGCGGGCCTCGCCCCGGGCGAGAGCGCCGAGCTCACGGTCACGGCGCAGCGCGCCGGTCGCGCCGATGCGCCCACGACGGTGACCGGCGAGGCCCTGCCCGCCGCCCCCAGCCCACAGCTCGGCGACGGGACGCGCACCGCCGACGGCTTCACCGTGCCGCTGGTCGACGCAGTAGAAGGCGTCGACTACACGGTGTCCTCGACGGAAGGCGTCGCGGCCCTCGGTGACGGCGTGATCGTCGTCACGGGCCTCGCCCCCGAGCAGGAGGCCACCCTCACCGTCACCGCATCGCTCGACGCCCACGTGGATGCGTCGACGTCGGTGACGAGCTCCGCACTCGGGACGGGCATCGCGCCGGCCCTGACGCTCGGCGACCGCACGCCGGTCGGCTTCAGCGCGACGATCGACAACCCGCAGGACGGCGTCGACTACCTCGTCTCGACGACGGCGGGCTCGGCTGTCCTCAGTGGTTCGACCATCACCGTCACGGGCCTCGCCCCGTCGCAGAACGCCACGGTGACGGTCGTCGCGGTCGCCGCGGGTCGCACCGACGCTCCCTCGAGCGTCACCTCGTCGGCACTCGGTCAGGGCGCGATCGACCCCGCGGCACCCGTGCCCACCCTCGACGGCTTCCGCGCCGAGATTCAGGACTTCGACGCCGAGGCGACCTACGAGGTCACGACCTCCGCAGGAGTCGTGGTGCTCGAGGGCGCGACGATCGTCGTCACGGGCCTCACCCCAGGGGAGTCGGCGACCGTCACCGTCTCATTCACCAAGGAGGGCGAGACGGATGCGGTGGTGGAGGTGACCAGCGCACCGCTCGCCATCGGCACGGCGCCGACGTTCTCGACCTCGACGAGCGCGGCGCGAGGCTTTACCTTCATCATCACGAACTACTCGGCCGAGATCAGCTACACGCTCGCCGCGACGAACGCCGGCAGCGTGACCCGCAGCGGCGCGACCGTGACGGTCGCGGGTCTCGCACCGGGGGCCACCTCCGCGGTGACGGTCACGGCGAGCCGTGCCGGCTATCGGGATGCGGCCGCGGTGACCTCGGGCGCTGCGCTGCCCCCGGCACCGACCCCGCCGCCCGCTCCTGCGCCCGAGCCCGAGGAGTCGACCGAGCCGTCGACCCCGACGCCGCCGCAGACCACGCCGCAGAACCCTGGCACGTCGACGGCGATCGTCGACGGCGAGCCTCGGCAGTCGACCGTCGTCGTGGACGGAGAGCGCTTCACGGTCTCGACCCAGGGCGCCACTCTCGTCGTCGAGCCGATGTCGGGCAGCGGATCCTCTCCCGCCGGTGGCGACACGACTCCCGTCGTGGTCGTGGAGGGCGACGTGACGATCGAGGTCGGCGGCTTCGAGGCCGACAGCGAGATCGAGATCTGGGCATACTCGACGCCCACCTACCTCACGAGCATGACGGCGGGGGCGGACTTCGCGGCAGGCACGGTCGTGACGCTGCCAGCGAGCATTCGACCGGGAGAGCACACGATCGTCGTCACGGGCACGGGGATGAACGGGGAGCCGATCGAGCTCTCGCTCGGCATCCTCGTGGTCGAGGAAGGCGAGGAGGAGACAGCGGCGGAAACCCCGGCAGTCGTGGATGACGTCGTGGACGCGACGGAGGGGGTGGACTCGGGAGCAGGCGCGGGCATCGCCATCGCGTTCTCGATCGTGGCATTGCTGCTCGCGACCGGGCTGCTCTTCTTCCTGCTGGCTCGTCGTCGTGACAGCGACAAGGCGGACGTGGCCGCCGCCTAGCGTGCGTGCGCCGTGGACCTGATGCGCACGAGCGCTGGGTCTACGCGGACGAGGCTCCCGCACCCCTCGTGGCGACGCGGGGTGCGGGGTCGCTCATTCCCACGAGTGCGTCGTTCAGCGCTGCTTCGCCCTCTGCCTCCGAAAGAGGAGGCAACGTCTCACGCAGCCGTTCGGCCGACGCCTCGAGGTGGAGGCGCATGGCGAGCCCTGCCGCAGCCTCATCCTGACGCTCGATGGCGTCGAGCACTGCGGCGTGCTCGGCGTGTGCCAACTCGCTCTTCGTGGGGACGTTCGCCACTCTGCTCATCCACACCTTGAGAAGCGCGCGAATGCCGGTGAGGAAGTCGGCGAGCACCGAGTTCTTCGATGCGCTCGCGATGCAGCTGTGGAAATCCAAGTCGGCTTCCACATACTCGGGGAGGTGCGTCAGGTTCTCCTTCATCAAGGCAAGCGATGAGCGCAACGCCACGAGGTCTTCCTCATCGCGCTTGAGAGCCGCCGAGGATGCCGCGGCGATCTCGAGGTGCCGGCGCAGCTCGATGAGGTCGAGGATGCGGCGCTCGCCGAGCACGAGACCCCACTCGATGAGGCGCGGGAGCAGCGAGGCGTCGGGCTTGCGGATATAGGTGCCGTCCCCTTGACGCACCTCGATCATGCCGAGGAGGCTGAGTGACTTGAGTGCTTCGCGCACTGCCGATCGACCGACATCGAGTTGCAACGCCAATTGCCGTTCACTCGGAATGCGCGTGCCGGGCGCGATCTGGCTCTCGAGTATGTAATCGAGCAGCTTTCTAGCGATCTCCGTCGGGAGCGACTGACGTGCGCCGAGGGTGATGTCGGGCAAGTCGAACTGATTCGTCATCAGGGCTCCTTCATGACCGTCGGATTGGTGAACCACTGGGCTACTCAGTCTGCCCCATTGTCCCCCATGAGCGGTGCTTTGACGGTCGCGCGACCGTGAATTGCAGGTCGCCCGGAAAATTGGTTGACCGGTGGACCACATGGAGGCTAGTCTCGAATCGCCGGAGATCACTGCATCCGGAGACCTGCGGTGTCGGGCGCCACGGCGTCATGCATTGCGTCTTTCACGCGTCGAGCACAGAGGAAAGCATGAAGAACACGATCGAGGAATGCCTCACAGAACTTCGCGGGCTCTCGCCCGCCGTCGTCTCCACCGAGCTGGCGGATCGTGAAGCCCACGCCGTGGATGCCTGGCCCGTGAGTGTCAAGCGCGTCCAGCAGGGCGTCGCGATGCCGCTCCCTTCCGTCGTCGTGCGCCCGAGAGACGCGCAGCAGGTGTCGCAGATCCTGCGCATCGCGAACGCGCGCGGCGTGAGCGTGACGCCCTGGGGCGCCGGCTCGTCCGTCGTGGGGCAGCCGCTGCCTGAGGAGGGCGGCATTTCGCTCGATATGCGGGCCATGAGCCGCATCATCGACGTCGATGACGTCAATCTGCAGATTCGCGTGGAAGCGGGTGCCATGGGCTCGGTCGTCGAGGAGCACCTCGTCTCCCTGGGATACACCATGAACTTTTCGCCGCAGAGCCTCGCCCGCTCCACTGTCGGGGGATGGGTCGCCACGCGGGCCACCGGCCAGTTCTCATCCCGCTGGGGCGGCATCGAAGATGCGCTCGTCTCCCTCACCGTGGTGCGCCCCACGGGAGAGATCGTGTCGACCCACGGTGCTCCGCGGGCCGCCACAGGTCCCGACATCAAGCAGTTGTTCGTGGGATCGGAGGGCACCCTGGGAGTCGTGACCGAGGTTGTGCTCAAGATCTACCCGGTCAGCCCCTTCGAGAATCTGGACACCCTAGTGTTCCCGGATGCGCGGGCAGGGCTTGAGGCGATGCGCAAGATCATGCGGGCCGGTCTGCGCCCTATGCTCCTTCGCGTCTACGACCAGGAGGAGGCGCGGCACGCGCTCAAGGACCCGACCTTCGCCGGTGCGGCAATGTTCCTGGGGGTGCGTGGGGTTCAGGCTGTCGCGGAAGCCGAGCTCGCCGCGTGCGTCTCTATCGCGACCGATGAGGGTGGCGCGTCGCAGGGGCCGGCAGGCGCAGAAGCGTGGATGGGTCGCCGATTCGACTTCTCTGCGGTCGAGGCGATCCTCGACGAGCCGGGTGGCGTTGCCGAGACTATCGAGGTCTCGAACACATGGTCGGGAATCGCGGAGACCTACGCACAGGTCAAGAAGGCTCTCGAGCCTCTCGTCGACGAAGTGCTGTGCCATTTCTCCCACGCATACTCGAACGGAACGTCCCTTTATGTGATCGTCCTGGGCAAGCAGGCCGATGCTGCAGCGGCCGAGGCCCGCCTCCACCAGATCTGGGAGACGACCATGGAGACCTGCTTGGCAACCGACGCGTCGCTCTCGCACCACCACGGTTCCGGCCTCGCGCGCTTGCCGTGGCTAGCGGAGAGCTTGGGTGACTCTCTTGCGATCGTGCGCGACATCAAGCAGGCGCTCGATCCCGGCACCGTCCTGAGCCCGGGCCGGCTTGCGATCTCCAGCCAGAGTGGTGCGCGATGACGGCGGAGGACATCGTTGAATCGTTGCGGTCGCGTCGCACGGCCGGACAGTCGCTGCTGGCGGTCAGCGCGGGAACCGGAGGGGTAGCGCAAGCGGCAGAAGCTGCCGGTGCTGACTTCCTCGTGCTCTACAACTCGGGGCTCTACCGAACGCACGGCTTCTCGTCCCTCGCAGGCATGATGCCTTACGGAGACGCGAACGCCATCGTCGTGGAGATGGGGTCGCGCATCCTTCCCGCGGTGGGCGGTATTCCAGTTCTGGCCGGAGTGTGCGCGACCGATCCTTTCCGCTCCATGAATAACTTCCTGCGCCAGCTGCGCGACATGGGGTTCGCCGGGGTGCAGAACTTTCCTACCGTGGGACTCATTGATGGCACGTTCCGAGACGATCTCGAAGCCACGGGGATCTCGATCGATCAAGAAATCGAGATGATCGCTCAAGCCCACGAGCTCGGGCTTTTCACGTGCGCCTTCGTGTGCGACTCGGAAACTGCCATCAAGATGGCCCGCGCCGGTGCTGATGTGATCGCTCCCCATCTGGGAGTGTCGCGCGAGGGGGGCGACCTCGCGTCGGCGGCCGCGCAGGTGCAGGAGATGGCCGATGCTGCGCGAGCAGTGTCGCCGACAGTCCTGATCCTCTTCCACGGCGGTCCTGCCGTCACCCCGGCCGACGTGAGCGATCTCCTCTCGCGCACACAGGGGGTCGACGGCTACTTCGCCGCCTCGAGTGTGGAGCGTCATCCCATTCAGGCAGCGGTATCCGCCGCGGTCGGAGAGCTCAAAGCGGTCGAGCTCGACGCAGAGCCCGCTGGCGGGTACCGCCCGACGATCCAGCTCGATGAATTGACGCTGCCCGACTATCTCGAGTCGCGCGGCCTGGTCGCCGACCGTTCGACGTTGCGGATCGACGCGCTCGGCGGGGGCATTTCCAACCTGCTGGTGCGCTTCCAATCCTCTGATGCACTCGGAGTGCTCAAGCAATCCCTGCCGCAGCTCCAAGTAGAGCAAGTGTGGATGTGCGACGTGCGCCGTATCATCGTGGAACGGAACGCCATCGAGGTATTCACGCCGTTGCTGCCCGACGGCGCGGTGCCCAAGGTCACCTACTTCGACGACGAGAACTATCTCTTCGTGATGGAGTCGGCTCCCGAGGGAGCGACACTGTGGAAGACCGACCTCCTCGCTGGCACGATACTGCAACCGCTCTTCACTCAGGCGGGGTCGTACCTCGCCGCCATGCACGCGGGAACCCACGATGATGAGGCTCTACGGCGCGGTTTCGGTGTCGGCATGATGTTTGACCTGCGCGTCGAGCCGTACTTCCTGTCGGCAGCGGCGCGGCATCCGGAATTCGCGAGCGCCTTCGACGCGGCGATTCGCGCCATGCTCACGGACCGTCAGTGCCTCGTGCACGGCGACTTCGTGCCTAAGAACATGCTGGTGGTCGATCAAGAAGACCTCGTGCTTCTCGACTACGAGATCGTCCACTACGGCAACCCCGCTTACGACCTCGCGACCTTCATGAACCACATCCTGCTGAAGTCGTTCGCGCTCGTGGACCACGTGGACGCGCTGTGCGACGACGTCGGTGCCTTCCTGCGTAGCTATCGCGATCACGGGGGTCTCGATGTGCCCGACCGAGACGTGCTGCTGCTTCTGGGGTGTCTCATGCTCGCGCGAGTCGACAGCAAGTCGCCAGTCGAGTACCTCGTCGACGAGGACACGAAGGAGAGCGTTCGCGGACTTGCCCGGCGAATCCTGTCGGGCGAGTTCAGCTCGCTGAACGATGTGATAGACGCGCGCCGACGGCGCGCTGTGGGGTAGACGACGAAAGGAGCTCGACGATGAGCACATTCAGAGTGGGAGTCGGACGTGATTTCCTCGACAAAGATGGAAAAGTGTCTTTTGGCGACATCGGGTTGGACAGACTCGATGCGGCGGGAGTGGAGTGGAGCTTCCTCGACACGGAGGAGCGGATTCTGACGCCGGGCGATATCGCCGAGTTCGATGCACTCTTTCTTCTGCTGAACGAGGTGACGGCGGAGACTCTGGTCGGCAATACGCGGCTGGCGCTCATCGCCCGCTTCGGAGTCGGCACCGACTCGATCGATCTGGCAGCCTGCACGGAAGCCGGTGTGGCCGTGTCGGTCACCCCGGATGGAGTACGCCGAGGCGTCGCGACGGCTCTGCTTACGGCCGTGCTCGCTCTCGCACATCGCCTTCGCGAGCGCGATCTGCTCGTGCGCGAGTCGCGGTGGTCCGAGAAGATGAACTACATCGGCACGGGACTCACGGGGCGCACGCTGGGCATCGCGGGAGTGGGCAACATCGGCGCGGACTTCTCCCGACTGGCGCAGCCCCTCGAGATGAGACACCTCGCCTATGACCCCTACGCCTCGGAGGACATGGCGCGGAAGGCAGGTGTCACTCTCGTCGACTTTGACACACTGCTGGCCGAGAGCGATTTCCTGTGCTTGTCGCTGCCGCTGACGGACGAGACGCATCACCTCGTGAACGCACGCGCATTCGCAGCCATGAAGCCCACGTCGTACCTGATCAACGCTGCGCGCGGCCCGATCGTCAACGAGGTCGAGCTCATCGAGGCTCTGCGCTCCGGCCAGATCGCGGGGGCGGCGCTCGATGTGTTCGACCCCGAGCCGCCCGCAGCAGACAACCCGCTGTTCACCATGGACAACGTTCTGCTCACCCCCCATGCGATTGCTCACACCGACGAGACGTTCACACGCACGGGCCACAGCGCCGTCGACAGCATCCTCGCGGTCATGAACGGGCAGGCTCCCAGCTTCGTAGCCAATCGTCAGGTCGTCGATTCGCCCGCTTTCGCGGCGCGCATCGCGGCACGACACACAACTAAAGGAGAGAAGCGATGAGAGACAACCCGGTCAAGAAGAGCATGCTGGCGGGTGAGATGACCATCGGCACCATGCTCATCGAGTTCAACACCAGTGGCATAGCGCAGCTCGCCGCGAATGCGGGAGCCGAGTGGGTTCTGTACGACATGGAGCACTCGGGGTGGAGCGTGAGCGATATCCGTCAGAGCATGAGCCATGCTCGCGCTTCGGGCGTCGTGCCGCTCATCCGACCGCCCGCCACTCAATACCACCTGCTCTCCGGCCCCCTCGATGTTGGTGCCATGGGGGTGATGGTGCCCATGGTCGAATCCGCGGAGCAGGCGCGCGCCATCGTCGAGTCGTGCAAGTACCCGCCTCTTGGCAAGCGAGGGGCAGTCTTCGGCGTCGCGCATGACGACTACTCCGCCGCAGACATCGGGGCGACCATTCGCTCGGTCAATTCAGAAGTGCTGTGCATCGCGCAGATCGAGACGCCAGACGGCGTCGCCAACGCGCACGAGATCGCTGCCGTCGACGGCATCGACGCGCTCTGGGTGGGGCACTTCGATCTGAGCAACTTTCTCGGTATTCCGGGCCAGTTCGACCACCCCGACTTCTTGGACGCCATCGCGACCGTCATCGAGGCCGCGCGCGCGAGCGGAAAGGTCGTCGGCATCCTTGCCGGCTCGGTCGATGAGGCACGCCTGCGCGTCTCGCAGGGGTTCGGCGCCCTCCTCTACGGGCTCGACAGCGCGGTGTACGGCGCCGCTCTTCAGTCCGGCATCTCGTCGTTGAAGGAATCGCTCTCATAGACACTGCACTCCGACAAGCGAAGAACCCGCCGGCAGTCGTCTGCCGGCGGGTTCTTCGCTTAGTACCGAGGCCGTGAACTGCTCGCTCGCCTGTGAGTGCAGCGACTGTCGGCTCCTCTCAGGGGAGGTCAGCGACGGGGCGCACCTTCTGCGAGCTCAATCGGCACTCCATTGGGCTTTTCCGCCAAATAGAAGGTGCGCCGCCCGAGGCCCCCGGGAAAGATGCGCTCGGCGTCTTCGTCGAGTGCATCGATCACGGGCTCGAGCTCGTGCACTCGGAAGCACAGGTGATGCAGTCCCTCGCCCTTGTCGTCGAGGTGGTCCTGCAAGGGGCCTGGGCCGGTCGGCTCGACGAGTTGAACGTCGATCGTGGAGGTCGAGATGCCGACGAGCCGAACGTTGAGGTGCTCGAGCACCTCGTCGGAGGTGACGGCCAGCCCGAAGCGCTCCCGATAATTCTCCGCAGTCGCGGTGGCATCGCGAACGATGATCGCGACATGATCGACCCCGCATCCCTCGAGCGCGCGCGGCGCGGACTGTGGGGTGGTGCTTTCTACAGAACTCATTTCCTCTTCCTTCGAGTCTCCGGGAAAAATGTGTATTGGCTTACCGGTGGACCAATTGCTACGCTAGTGCTCAGAATCGCGCCTGACAACCCATCAGTGGGGAAGAAGAGTGGGGCGCACGGTCAGTCCACAACGACGTGATAGAGGTGCTGTATGTCGCAAAACTCGACGGTATTGGCCGTTCGGGACATGTCGAAGTCGTACGAGAGCATTCGTGCGCTCGACGGCGCGACCATCGAGGTCCATGCCGGTGAAGTCACGGCTCTTGTCGGCCAGAACGGCGCAGGGAAGTCGACCTTGATGAAGATTCTGGCTGGGTCGGAGCACCCCGACGCGGGGGTCATCGAAATCGACGGCAAGCCCGTGACCCTGCACGATGCGCGGGCGGCTGCCGAGCTCGGAATCGGCATCGTGTACCAGGAGCTGACCGTCTATCCCGACCTGGATGTGCTCTCGAACCTCTTCCTCCAGCGCGAATCGGTGAAGTGGGGACTCGTCGATCGGCGCCCCATGGAGCGCAGGGCTCAAGTGGTGCTCGACGAGCTCGGGCTGCACGTGCCGCTTGACGCGCTCGTGTCGACTCTGACTCTCGGGCAGCGCCAGACGATCGAGATCGCGCGCGCACTGCTGCAGGATTCTCGAATCCTCATTCTCGATGAGCCGAACTCGGCTCTCAACGCCGAGGAGACTGAGCGCCTGCTGACGATCGTGAGCGAGCTCGCAGAGCGCGGAGTCGCGGTGATCTACATCTCCCACCGGCTCGAAGAGGTGTTCCGCATCGCTCATCGCGTGATCGTCATGGGTGACGGTGTCGTACGCAGCGAGCGCCTCATCTCGGAGACGACGATCAAGCAGGTCGTGCTGGAGATGACGGGTAAGGAGCAAGGAGAGGTGACTCTCAGCCCGCGCCGCCCACAGCCCGACCCGACTCGAAATCTCGAGTTCATCGACGTGTCAGTGCCCGACGAGTTGAACGATGTCTCGTTCACCGCCGAGCCGGGAGAGATCGTGGGACTCGTCGGCCTGGAGGGTTCGGGTCTCATGAGTGTCTACGATGTCGTCTTCGGACTCACGAAGCCCTCGACCGGTCGTTTTCGCCTCGGCGGTGAGGAGCGAGCGGGGTGGCACTCGATCGGGGCCGCCGTGCGGGCCGGCATCGCCCGCGTTCCCTCCGATCGCCGCAAGCTCGGCGCCATGCTCTCCCAGACCATCTGGGAGAACGTGTCGCTCATCAGCGGCGCTGTGGATCGCGCCAAGAGCACACCCCTCATGCGTGAATCGTTGTTGCGTCGACGGGCCGCCGAGCGCGCGACCGCGGTCGGCGTGAAGGCGGATTCTGTCGACACAGAGGTGCATCAGCTCTCGGGTGGAAATCAGCAGAAGGTCGTGCTCGCCAAGTGGCTCGAGGGCTCGCCGCACCTCATCCTGCTCGATGACCCGACCCGGGGAGTCGACATCGGCGCCAAGGACGAGATCTATCGACTGCTGGATCAGTTCGCGCGTCAGGGGCGCATCGTGCTCTTCAGCTCGAGCGAACTGCTGGAGTACGAGCTCGTGTGCGACCGGGTGATCGTGTTCTACAAGGGAAGCATCGTCATGGAGCTCGGTGAGGGCCAAATATCTGAAGCCCACCTGCTCGAAGCAATCAATACAGGAGGTCAGAAGAATGAGTAGCCCCACCCAGCAGCAGAGTCCCCAGGTGAGCGGTACGGGAGCAGGCAAGGTCGGCGAGGTGCGCGCTCGTGCGCCCAAGAGGCCGCTCTATCGCAGGGTGTTCGGCGCGAGCGAATTCGGCATCATCGCGACATTCCTCTTTCTCATCGCCGTGATCAGCGTGTTCAACCCGTCGTTCTTCCGCCTCAATGCGCTCACCAATATTGGCGAGCAGGCGGCCTTCTACGGGATCATCGCACTCGGCATGGTCTTCCTCTTGTCCATGAGGGAGATCGACCTGTCGGTCGGTTCTCTCTACGGGCTGTCCGTGGTCGTGGCCGCCGTCTCCATCCGAGCGGGGCTCGACCCCTGGCTGGCCGCGATCGTCTGCATTCTCGTCGGCATTGCAGGGGGCGCGCTCAACGGGATTCTGAGCAACCTGCTGCGCATTCCCAGCATCATCATCACGCTCGGTACCCTGTCGGTGTTCAAGGGCCTGACTCTCGTGATCTCGGGCAGCCAGACGGTCTCGGGTATGCCGCGGGAGCACCCGTTCTTCACCATCCTGGGAGCGGACTTCCTCGAGATTCCGATGATCATCTGGGCGTTCGCTCTGTTGACCGCGATCATGGCGATCGTCTATAAGCGCACGCGGTTCGGATTCATTGTGCGCGCGATCGGGTCGAACCCCGATGCTGCCCGCCTGACAGGCATCTCGCTGGAGAAGACGCGTCTGTTCGCGCTCATGCTCATCGGCGGGCTCGCGGGAGTATGCGGTGTCTTCACGCTCGCGTTCTTCGAGTCTGCCGACCCGGGCCTCGGCGGAGGGTTCGAGATTCTCGTGATCGCAGCCGCGATCATCGGTGGCACGACTCTCGCCGGTGGTGTCGGCAGCGTGGTGGGCGCCGCATTCGGAGCGCTCACCATCGGCGCGATCCGCAGCGGGCTCGTGCAGTTCGGCATCACCTCAGAGTGGACGCAATTCGCTACGGGCGTGGTCATCATCGGCGCTGTGGCGCTCGATACCTTCATCCGCATTCGCAACAAGCGTTCCTAGCCGGGACCGCGAAACAGGGGTTGACACCGCATCACGCGGCCCCTAATCTGAAATTGGTCGACCGGTCGACCATACTCATGCCCAACGAAGGGAATGCACACATGATTCATGCACAGCGTCGCGGCCGAGCAGCACTCGCTCTGGTCGCGGCATCATCTCTTGCAGTACTCGCTGGCTGCGCCACGGACGGCGATGGCGCCGATCCCGGTGACGGCACCGACCCCGTGAACGTCGCGATCGTCGTGCACTACTCGGGCCCCGCTCCCGAGGACAACAAGCGAGGCGGCCTGGCCGCAGGCGAGCAGCTGGGCGCCAACGTTCAAACGGCTTCTCCGCAGAACTTCGACGCTACCGAGCAGATCCAGCTCTTCAATGACGCCCTGGTCGCCGGGGCTGAGGGGATCGCGGTCGTGCCGTACCCGGAGGATGTCTGGCAGAAGACGATCAACGACACGATCGACGATGGAGTGCTCGTTGCCGGCTTCAACGTCGACGCGCTCACGACCAACATCCCGCTCTACGTCGGGGTCAACGAAAACGACTTCGGTCAGGCTCTGGGAGAGGTTACCCTCGAGCTGCTCGGTGGACCGGACGCTGAGGGTGAGATCGTCGTCGGCTCCTGCGCTCCCGGCGTCGGCGTTCTCGAGCGTCGCGTCGAGGGTGTTCAGGACTACATGGCCGCGAACGCCCCCGGCATTGAGGTGCTGGGTCAGTTCTCGACCGCAGGCGACCCCACGGCGAGCTTCGCTGCGTGGCAGGACCTCCGTACGAAGTACCCCGCCGCTGTGGCGCTTGTCGGCGTCTGCGCCGGTGATGGACCGAGCATCGCGCGCGTCCAGGCCAACGAGGGCGCAGGATCGTTCGTCGGAGTCACCTCCGACACCGGTCCCGACATCTACGAGGCGTTCCGTGAGGGAACGATCCAGGCGGCCGTCAGCCAGTCGCCGTGGCTACAGGGCTACCTGCCCGTGCGTGCCATCATCGAGTCGCTTCAGAACGACGCTCCCCTGCCCGAGGGCTGGATCGACTCCGGCATCTACACCTGGACCGCGGACAACTTCGAGGAGGACGCGGCCTGCAACGTGGACACCGCGGCTCAGTCGGCGTGCTACATCCCAGTCGGGGACTCGATTTTCGATGACCTCGACAATTACATTCGCCCCATGACGGATGTTCTCGAGTAACTAGGTACGACAGTCGACGCACTGCGTCGAACGCTGCGAGCCTTGGACCGGTTAAAACCTATCGGGACAAGGCTCGCAGCCGTCGATTCGAAGCGACGTGCGTGCACAGACGACGAGCGAGAAGGTGGATTCAGATGGCAGAGACGCGATCGGGCAGGCTTCAGGGCAAGCGGGCGCTGGTAACGGGAGCAGGTTCCGGAATCGGGCGCGCCACGGCGTTGAGGTTCGCGGAGGAAGGCGCTTTCGTAGCCCTCCTTGATGTGAATTCAACGAGCATCGAGGATGCGCGTCACTCCTTTCCTGACCCGGACAAGGCCTTGGCCCTCGAGGCGGACATCACCGATGAGGCGGCCATGGCCGCTGTTGTCGACACGGTGGTTTCCGCATGGGGCGGTCTCGATATCGCCATCGTCAATGCGGGCGTGCAGGACTTCGCCTCTGACGGCCCTGCCCACGAGCTCTCCATGGAGACGTGGCACCGCACGATCAACATCAACTTGACCGGTTCCTTCATCACGGCTCGCGCGTGCGTCTCCGCGATGCTTGCGACGGGTGGCGGAAGCATCGTTTTCACCCTGTCTCCGACGGGCAGCTACGGCATGGCCAAGGGCTTCGATGCGTATAGCGCGAGCAAGGGAGGCGTTGGCGCCTTGATGAGAGTGATGGCCAATGACTACGCCGAGCACGGCATCAGGGTCAACGGTGTCATGCCAGGTTTCACGGATACGCCGCTTGTCGCTGACATGACGAGCCAACCTGCCTCTACCGAGGCGTTCTTGGCCGGCAATCCCATCAAGCGGCCCGGGCGCGCATCCGAAGTGGCGAGCGCCATGGTCTTCCTGGCGAGTGATGAATCGAGCTACTCTGCCGGATCGGTCCTCGTGGTCGATGGTGGGCTCACCGCGGTCTGAGCGACGGCGACATGCGCGAGCACAGAGTAAGGAGAGACGAAATGACCGAGTCATTGACGCTGACCGCAGGTGACCTGACGATGGAATGGGACGGCTTCGCCCTGAGGCGGATTCGTCGCGGTGACGCCGAGCTCGTGCGTCGTGTCACGGTCGCTGTCCGAAATCTGGACTGGGCCACGATCGCCCCCTCGATCGAGGGGCTGCACGTGGAGAGCGAGGCAGACTCGTTCTCCATCACCTTCACAGCGACGCACGAGCTCGAATCGACGCGCTTCACCTGGCGTGGAACAGTCACGGGCACGAACGACGGCTCGCTCAGCTACGACATGAGGGGCGGGGCGCCCGACAGTTTCGAGTACAACAGGATCGGGCTCGTCGTCTCGCTCCCTGCTGATCACGCGGGCTACCCATATCGCGCCTCGTGGGAGGGGGCGGAATCTTCAGCAGGCTCCCTGCCGTCTCTCGTGGCGCCTCAGCTGTGGATCGACGGAACGGTGTACGGCGCGATCACCCATTTCGATGCTTTCGAGGTGAGTGCTGCGACGGGCGACACCTACCGCTTGTCGTTCGAGGGCGAGGAATTCGAGCTGGAAGACCAGCGCAATTGGGCGGATGGTTCCTTCAAGATCTACTCGACACCACTCCAGCTGGGTTGGCCCCATACCGCCGAGCCCGGCCAAGAGTTTCATCAACGGGTCACCGTGAACGTGACATCGCCCGGCCGCGATGCGTCTGACGCGCGACCTGCAGAGGCCGCGGCACGCGCTGAACGCCGTGGGTGGAGGGCCGGGGAGGACTTCGAGATGCCCGCCATCGGTGTTCGAGCCGGCGGGCTTGAGGGTGATCGGCCCTCCGAGGCGCAGTTCAGCCCGCAGTATGTGCGGGTCGACGTCGATTGCACGGCGTCGCCTTTCCACGCACCCGCGCTGCCGCAGGTGGCCGAGGGTCGTGGTGTGGAACTCGCCATGGTCGTGGATGCTCAGTCGCTCGCGCACTGCGAGAGCGTCATCTCGCAACTGCAGGCAGAGACCGCCCTCGCCCGGATTATCGTCATCGTCGACGGTCTCGACATTCCGAGCCGCGACCTCATCGAGAGCATCGCCGGGATGGCCTCGGGTGTGCCTGTGTTCGCCTCTACCAGGGGCAACTTCGCCGAGCTCAATCGCCGCGCCCCCGACCTGGGGGCGGGTGCCGGCGTCGCGATACCGTTCACTCCCACCTTCCACGACGTGGACGAGCAGTCGATTCTCGAGGGCCTGGAGGCTCTCAGCGCCGTCGTTCACTCGGGGCGCGACATCTCGTCCGGCAGGGTGTCGATCGGCGCGTTGAGTCTTCGTCCGTACTCCCACCTCCTCGCGCGCGAATGGAGCGTCGAGGATCAGACCGACGACCGCATTGATTCGCTCTTCGCCGCGGCGTGGTTCGTCGCCGCTGTCGCGCGACTCGGGGAGGCGGGAGCAGAGTCGGTCACGGCCTTCTCTGTGACGGGACCGCACGGACTGTGGGGTGAGGACGGCGAGGCCCGACGCATCGCGGCTGTGCACGGCACTCTCTCGTCCCTCGCAGGTAGACGCGCGGTGCGCATCTCGACGGCGTCTGCGCCTGTCGACGGAATCGAGGTGGCCACCGAAGAAGGATCGGTAGTCGTTCTCGTGAATCTCAGCCCCAGCGCCGTCGAGGTGCCCTGGGAGCGAGGAGAATTCGCGGAATGGCGCCTCAGCTCGACGCCGCGCGGCCCCGGGGGGATGGTGGACGGCGATGGAAGCGTCGTCGTCGCCGATCGCTTGCTGCTCGAGCCGTGGGAGACCATCGTGCTGCGCGAACGCGGCTGACGGTCCAGGGGCACTGCACCGATGCCCAGGGCTGCTCTCGACTCCGAGCTCGCAGCGGCGCTAGCCTCCCGCCGGCCCGTGCCCTTCACGACGGGGATTACTCCCGACAGCCTCGCGGCTGTTCGAGCCCGGCACCTCGCGATTCAACCGAGCATCCATCAGACGGTGGCGGCTCGGGCGGTGCGCTCGAGTCTCTCGACGACCTCCTCAGGACGCCGAGTGAGGGTTCTGAGACCGATGTCGAACCCGACCGCGACGATCGTGTTCCTGCACGGAGGAGGCCTCATACTCGGCAATCAGGACACGGGCATCGGGGAAGCGATCGACTGGGTGGAGAAGCTCGCCGTCGTGGTCGTGTCGATCGACTACCGGCTCGCGCCAGGTGCGCGGTACGCAGAGATCGTGGACGACTGCCTGGAAGGACTCGTCTGGACGGCGCAGCACGCCCGGGATTGGGGAGCGCAGCGCAAGCCGCTCGTGCTCGCCGGGATGAGCGCAGGCGGCGGCCTTGCCGTGGCGACGGCGATCCGAGCCCTCGAGGTGGGCGCGCCTCCGGTTGCTGGCCAGCTCCTGCTGTCTCCCATGCTCGACGATAGAACCGATGCCACCGTGCAGCCGCACGGTGGCGAGCTGCCGATCTGGGATGGCATCAGCAACGAGACGGGGTGGTCGGCCGCACTCGGCGCGCGCCGTCGTGTCAAGCGCGAGGTGACGCCCGCGCGCGCAACCGATCTGGAGGGGCTGCCGTCGACCTACCTCGAGGTCGGCTCTGTCGATCTCTTCCTGCGGGAGGATCTGCTGTTTGCGCAGCGACTCATCGACTCAGGCGTCTCGGTGGAGTGCCACGTGTGGCCAGGGGCTATGCACGGCTTCTCGACGATAGCTCCCGACGCTCGACTCTCTCGCCGAGCGCGGGAAGCGCGGCGGACGTGGCTGGAGCATCTCGTGTCGCGCTGATGCCGCGAGGACGCAGGGCGACGAGAGTGCCGGTCTGCTGTATTCCGGCGCGATACGGTGAGGCAAGCCTCGGCTTGCTGGCGCCGGGCCCTTCCGGGGAGTAGACCTGTCACCATGAGCAGAATTCTCGTGGCGGCGCGGCGCTACCCGCTCGTGGGGCTCGCGGTGCTCGTCGGCGCCGCGGGGCTCGCGCTGCTCGCCGCCGATCTTGAGCCTGTCGCTCGCTGGGGAGTGTCGGTCTTCGCGCTCGCAGTCGCCCTCAAGGAGGGCATCGGCATGGTGCGCAGCCTGCTCTCCGGCCAGTTCGGTCTCGACGTGCTCGCGATCATGGCGATCGTGAGCACCGTCGCCGTGGGCGAGTACTGGGCGAGCCTCGTGATCGTCATCATGCTCGCGGGTGGCGAAGCGCTCGAAGATGTCGCGGCGGGCCGTGCCCAGCGCGAGCTGCGGTCACTGCTGGGAAAGGTGCCGCAGCAGGCCCATCGACTGTCCGCCGAGGGCGATGTCGCGGATGTCGCGGTCGACGAGGTCTCGCCGGGTGATCGGTTGCTCGTGCGCCCCTCCGAGGTCGTTCCCGTCGACGGAGAGCTCGAGAGTGCCGCCGCGACCTTCGACGAGTCTTCCCTGACGGGGGAGAGCATGCCCGTCGAGCGGCAGCGCGGCGACGCGGTGCTCAGCGGCTCGCTCGCCGGCGCCGACGCGGTCGAGATCGTCGCCACGGCACGCGCCGCGGACAGTCAGTACCAGCGCATCGTGGCGCTCGTGCAGGAGGCCTCCCAGTCGCGCGCCCCCATCGTGCGCCTTGCCGACCGCTACGCCCTGCCCTTCACGGTCGTGTCGCTCGTCATCGCCGGCGTCGCTTGGGCGCTCAGCGGGGACCCCGTGCGCTTCGCCGAAGTGCTCGTCGTGGCGACGCCGTGCCCCCTGCTCATCGCTGCGCCGGTCGCGTTCATGGGCGGCATGTCGAGTGCGGCGAAGCACGGCATCGTCGTCAAGAACGCGGCCGCACTCGAGCGGCTCGCGCGAACACGCACGGTCGCCTTAGACAAGACGGGCACGCTCACGCAGGGGCATCCGCAGGTCGTCGCGGTGCACCCGGCGGGTGGTCTCGGTGAGGATGACCTGCTGCGGCTCGTCGGCTCGGCCGAGCTGTATTCCTCGCACGTGCTCGCCGCGGCGCTCGTCGAGGCCGAGACCGACCGCGGCCTCGCCCTCGGCAGCTCGGAGGATGCGCGCGAGGTGGCCACGCACGGTGTCGCGGCGACGGTCGACGGCCGCGTCGTCGTCGTGGGCAAGCCGGCCTTCGTGGCCGAGCATGCCTCCGACGTGGAGAGGCGGCAGTTGGCGAGCGGCGAATCCGCCGTCTACGTCGCGGTCGACGGGAGCTTCGCCGGCATCGTCGTGCTGCGCGACGAAGTGCGTGCGGATGCCGCGGCGACGCTGCGCGTGCTGGGCGAGCTGGGCATCCAGCGCACCCTCATGGTGACCGGCGACGTCGAGGCGACCGCGCGACCCATCGCCGCCGGGCTCGGCATTGACGAACTGCACGCGGAGTGCCTGCCGGAGGACAAGGTGCGCATCGTGCGCGACCTGCAGCCGCGGCCCGTCGTGATGGTGGGCGACGGCGTCAATGACGCTCCCGTGCTCGCGGTGTCGGATGTGGGCATCGCGATGGGTGCGCGCGGTTCGACCGCTGCCTCCGAGTCGGCCGACGTCGTCATCATGCTCGACGATGTCGCCCGCGTGGCGCGAGCCGTGAGCATCGGGCAGCGAACGGTGCGCGTCGCCCTGCAGAGCATCTGGATGGGCATCATCATCTCCGTCGCGCTCATGCTTATCGCCGCGGTAGGACTACTGCCGGCGATTGCTGGTGCGGCGCTGCAGGAGGTTGTGGACCTCGTGGCGATCCTCGGCGCCCTTCGCGCCGTGCGCGCGGGGGAGGCGAGGCTGCCGGGGCTCGATCGTGCCGGGCGCACGAGAACGGGCCCCGCATCCGACGATGCGAGGTCCGCGACTGTGGGCGCCTGAGCCGGCGGCCACGAGTCGTCGTTACGCAGAGACCTTCTTGCGGTCGCCCGCCGTGGCCACCGAGATCTTGCGCGGCTTGGCCTTCTCGGCCACGGGGATCATGACGCTCAGAACGCCGTTCTCGTAGTGGGCCGAGATGTTCTCGGTGTCGATGTCTTTGCCGAGCGTGAGCTGGCGCAGGTAGCTGCCGGTGCCGCGCTCGCGGGCGAGCCACTGCACGCCCTCCTCGGTGCGGGCCGAGCGCTCGGCGCGGATGGTGAGCAACTGACCGTCCACGTCCACGTCGACCGAGCCGGGGTCGACGCCCGGCAGGTCAGCGGTGAGCACGTAGTGGTCGCCGTCACGGAAAAGGTCCATGGGCATGAGACGCGGGCTCTGGCGCTGGTCGAGCAGGCTCGAGGCAACGCGGTCGAGCTCGCGGAACGGGTCGAAGAACATCGTCATCGCGGTACTCCTTGTCACGTCGCCCGCCGGGTGGCGGGAGGGTGGTCAAAACCTGAGTCGGGGTGACTCAAGTACTGCGATATTAGCACTCGGCAGGGGAGAGTGCCAAGTGTTCGCGCACGGCGAAAACCCTGGTGAGAGCCGCTTCTCACCGGGAGGAGGGGCGTTCAGTAGCCGACGAAGTAGTCGGTCTGCACGCGCCTCGCGCCCGCGGCGCGCAAGGCCGCGCGGCCGGCGGAGACCACCGCCGGGGCCCCCGAGACGAATCCTCGTCGAGAGGCGAGATCGGGCACGAGCTCGAGCAGGGCATCCCGCGTCAGTCTCTCGAGCGGCACCTCCACCACGCGCGCGCCCGACGCCTCGAGAACGTCTCGGTACAGCACCTCGCCGGGGTTCGACGGCACCACGAGCACGACAACGTCGCGCTTCTCACCACGGGCCGCGAGATCGGCGAGCTGGCTCGCGAAGGGCGTCACGCCGATCCCGCCGGCGAGCATCACGAGCGGGATGCCCGCGTCGCGAGGCAGCAGGAAGTCGCCGGCGACGAGTGTCGTCGCCACGCGGGCACCCGGCTCGAGCTCGCGCAGCGCCCGCTTGAGAGTGGAACCCGGCTCGGGCATCCGCATGCCGAGGCGCACGACCGGATCGCTCGGTGCCGACGCGATCGTGAAGCTGCGACGCATGCCGCGCTGGTCCGCCGCGTGCGGCACGTGCAGCTCGAGGTACTGGCCCGCCTCGAAGCGCAGCTGTCGCGAGGGCTCGAAACGCAGCTCCGTCGCGTGCGGCGAGAGCGGCGCCGACCCCACGAGCCGCAGAGTCACGCCGGGGCGCCGCGAGACGGCGAACGCCACGATGTTGCCCACCACGAGAGCGAGCTCGGGGGAGGTGTAGAGCGGACCGAGGCTGAACGGCACCGAGAACACGACGGCGACGACCGCCGCGGTGAGCCACTGCTGCCAGCGCCGGGGCGGCAGGGTGAGCGGCTCGGTGAGCATGAACCCAGCGAGGAAGACGATCGGGAACAGCAGCAGCACCGAGCTGTAGGCGTCGAACGGTGCCGCGCCCGTCAGGGTGATGCGAGTGCCGATGATGACGACCGTGAGCACGATCGCGATGAGCCCCACGTCGAGTCGGCGGGTGCGGTCGAGCAGCAGGAGCGCACCGAGCGCGACGACAGGCAGCATCGCGGGCGTCGCGATCCACCACGCACCGATCGTCAGCCCCGCGAGGCCCGCGACGAGCACGCCTGTCGCCGCGGGGTTGAGGATGTGCCGGCCTCGCCAGACGATCAGGTACTTCGAGAGGGCGGCGAAGATGCCCGCCGCCGCGGCTCCGACAAGCGCCATGGTGGCCAGGCTCGGCGGCACAAGGCACACGACGATGAGTGCGGTGATGACGCTCGATTCGCGGTGCGGCACGACGCGGGCGAGCCGAGCGGCGACCTCGTTCGCACCGAGGGTGGCCACGAGAACCACGCCCGCCGTGCCGAGGATCGCATAGGGGTCGGGACCGATGACGTCGAGGAAGGCGAGCACGAGCCCGAGCGTGAGCACTGCGACGAGGCTCAGCGTCGCCAATCGGTACATGCTCACGCGGCCGGTGACGGCGTCGATGGTCGCTCTCATGCGAACAGCTCTCCTGACAGGTCGGGGCTGCCCTCCAGGCGGCCGTCGTCGAACAATCGAACCCACTGGAAGGCGAAGCGCTCGGCGAGGCGCGCCGGTTCGGTGAGAAACAGCGCCGTCGCGAGACCGTCGGCGAGCAAAGCCGTCTCCGCGATCGCCCACGCCGCGATGACGCCGCCGACCGGTCGGCCCGTCGTGGCGTCGACGATGTGGTGCAGGCCGTCGCCCCACGCGCGCCGGTTCGTCGCCGACCCGCACAGGGCCTCGCCGCGCACCTCGACGACGCCGACCGCCTTCGCGGGGTTCGCGGGATTCTCGAGGGCGACGCGGATGCCGCGCCCACCCCATGCGCGCAGGTCGCCGCTCGCATCCACGATCGTCTCGATCGCACCGCGGGCCCGCAGCAGCTCTCCCACGAGGTCCACAAGATAGCCCTTGCCGGCCGCACCCACATCGAGCAGTACGGGGGCGGGGCACTCGAGCTCGAGCCCGGCAGCGGTCTCTCGCAGGCTCAGCGCATCCCCCCAGCGCGGCGCGGCGCGCGGGACTCCGCGCGGTTCGAGCCGATAGGCGGCGTCGTAGCCGAGCTGCTCGAGCGCGGCGCCGGCGAGCGGGCTGAGACGGCCGTCGGTGGGATCGTGAAGCTCGCGGTAGAGGTCGAGCAGGGGCGCAGCATCCTCGGGCAAAGGCCAGGTGCCCGCCTCGCGCGCCATCCGGCTCACGAGCGAGTCGTCGCGGAACCGCGACCAGTCCCGGTCGAACTGGTCGATGCGCGCGTGCACCGCCGCGAGGTCGTCGGCGCGAAGCTCGGCGCCGGCGTCAGCGTCGAGACCGCCTTCCACGGCGCCCCCACCATCCACGATGATGTGCCACGGCACGCCGATCGCGTCGAAGCGGCTCGCCGCCACGTCAGCCCTCGAGCGCGTCGGCCTTGATGCTCGCGATCGCCTCGCGGAATCCACCGCTCGTGAGGGACGAGCCGGAGACGACGGTCACGTCGAGCAGATCGAGGTCGACGCCCACTGCCTCGGCGGCGATGCCCTCGGCGAAGGCCGATTGGTAGAACTCCGTGGTCGGGTTGTTGGGGTTGGTCGTCACGGCGACATCCGTCACGACGTCGTCCTCGAGCGTCACGGCGACGATGATGTTCTCGCTGCCGTTCGGCGAGGTGTAGGTGCCGTTCGCCTGGTACGTGCCGTCGGCATAGCTCGCCGAGGTGTCACCGGGAGCCGGGCCATCCTCGGTCGCCCCGGCGTCGGCGCAGCCGGCGAGCGTGCCGAGCAGGGTAAGGCCGGCGGCCGACGCGTAGAGGGGCATGGCGGCGGGTCGTGTGCTGCGGTTCATGGGTCTCCTCGGGGGCTGCGGTGAGGGGCACGCGCTCAGACTCGAGCGCTCAGCGTGCATTCGGCACCCTGTCAGCCTGGTGCCTCTGCGTGAGTATTCGCTGTGGTGGCGCCGTGCGATTGCCCCCGCCGCGCTACGCGCAGACCTCGACGCCGTTCGCCCACACGCGCTCGGTGCGCCACTCCTCGTCGAGCACCACGATGTCGGCGGCGAAGCCGGCCGCGAGCGAGCCCCACTCGTCGTCGCGGCCCAGCACGCACGCGGGGGTGCGGGTGAGGGCCTCGACGGCACGTGCCTCATCGATTCCGGCGACAGTCACGGCCGTGCGCAGCGCGACATCCTGGGTGAGCGTGGAGCCGGCGATCGTCTGCGTGCCGTTGAGCACGGCGAGACCGTTCTGCACGGTGACGTTCAGCGACCCGAGCTGGTAGTAGCCGTCCTGCCCGCCCGCGGCCGCCATCGCATCGGTCACGAGCGCGACGCGGTGCGGTGCCGCGCGGAAGATCATCTGCGCCACGGAGGGGTGCACGTGCACGCCGTCGAGCACGAGCTCGAGGGTCACACTGTCGTTGTCGAAGCCGGCCACGATCGGGCCGGGATCGCGGTGGTGGATGCCCGGCATCGCGTTGAAGATGTGCGTCACGAGCGTGGCCCCCGCCTCGAAGGCCGCGCGCGCGAGGTACTCGTCGGCCTCCGTGTGCCCGACCGCGACGACGACGCCCGCGGCGACGAACTGCCGCACCGCGTCCAGCGCGCCGGGCAGCTCGGGCGCGATCGTGACCTGCCGAATGCAGCCGTCGCCGGCCTCGAGCAACGTCGCCACGGTGGCCTCGTCGGGGTCGCGGAGGAACTCCGGGGAGTGCGCGCCTCGTCGGCCGATCGCGAGGAACGGACCCTCGAGGTGCGCGCCGACGACGGTCGGGTCGCTCTCGCAGAGCGCAGCCACCACGCCGAGGCTCGCCACGACGTCGTCGAGCGGGTTGGCGACGAGCGAGATCACCGAGCGACTCGTGCCGTGCGCCCGGTGCGTGCCGAGCGCCTGGCGTATCTCGTCCGGCCCGTTGTCATACGCGGCACCGCCGCCGCCATGGCCGTGCAGGTCGATGAACCCGGGCGTCACGGTGCGGCCGGTGAGGTCGATCGTGGTCGCGGCCGGAGGCGGAGCATCCGAGCCGGAGGGAGCGACACCGAGGCCTGTCGCCGCGATGCGATCCCCCTCCAGCAGCACCCAGCCGTGCCGGGAGCCGTCGGCGTCGAGGAGGCGGCCGCCAGAGAGCAGTGTCGTGGTCATGCGAGCCCTTCGGGTGGGGAGCGTGCGACTACTGGAAGATGATGGTGCGCTGGCCGTCGAGCAGCACGCGGTCCTCCGCGAACCAGGTGACCGCCTGGCTGAGGGTGCGGCTCTCCTCGTCCTGACCGATCGCGACGAGCTCGGCGGGCGAGCGGGAGTGATCGACCCGCACCACGTTCTGCTCGATGATCGGGCCCTCATCGAGGTCGCTCGTGACGAAGTGCGCCGTCGCGCCGATGAGCTTCACGCCCCGCTGATGGGCCTGCCGGTAGGGGTTCGCCCCCTTGAAGCCCGGCAGGAACGAGTGGTGGATGTTGATGATGCGGCCCTCGAGCGCGGCGCACAGCTCGGGGGAGAGGATCTGCATGTAGCGGGCGAGCACGACGAGCTCAATGTCGTGCTGCTGCACCGCCTCCAGCACGCGCTGCTCGAACGCCGTCTTCTCTTCGGGGGTGGTCACGGGCCGAGACTCGAAGGGCACGTCGTAGAAGCTCGCGAGCTCGGCCAGGTCGGGATGGTTGCCGAGCACGAGCGGGATCTCCACCGGCAGCTGACCGCTGCGCTGGCGGAACAGTAAGTCGTTGAGGCAGTGGGCTGCCTTCGAGACCAGCACGAGCGTGCGCAGGGGCCGGCCTACGCGGTCGACGCGGCACTCCATGCCGTAGTTCTCGATCACCGGCTGCAGAGCGGCGAGAAGCCCATCGTGGTCGGTCGCCGTCTCGGTCTGCAGGCGCAGGAAGAACCGCCCGCTCTCGAGCCCCGAGAACTGCTGCAGCTCGGTGATGTTGCCCTGGGCCTCGACGATCGCTCCCGTCACGGCATGCACGATGCCGGGCCGGTCGTCGCAGACGATGGTCACGATCCAGTGGTGGAGGGGGCTGGTCACGCCTCCAGCCTACGGTTGCCGTCGCCCGCGAGTGGTCACCCAACGCGGGTAGAGTGGCGCGCGGCCCGTCGTCACGGCGCGCCCCGGGACAGTCGGCCCGTCGCGCCGACCGCGAAAGCTCTTGCCACACATGACTCATCCTTCGCCGCCCTTTCCCTGGGTCGGGCTCCTCACTCTCTCCACCGCCATCTTCGTCATGGTCACGAGCGAGTTCCTTCCCACCGGCCTGCTGCCGCAGATCGCCTCTGACCTCGATGTCAGCGAGGCCCAGGTGGGTCTGCTCATCACGATCTTCGCCGGCACCGTCGTGCTCACGACGGCACCGCTGGCCGCCCTCACCCGGCGCTTCGAGCGCAAGCAGCTGCTGCTGGCCGTGCTCGTTCTCTTTGCGGTCGCGAACGTCGGCGCGGCGATCGCCCCCGACTACGCGCTCCTCGTCGTCGCCCGTGTGCTTGGCGGACTCGCGCACGGTCTGTTCTGGGCGATCGCCGGCGCCTACTCGGGTCACCTCGTGCCGAAGCACCAGATCGCCCGGGCCGTCGCGGTCACGAGCGGCGGCGGCACGGCGGCCTTCGTCCTCGGCGTGCCGGCCGGCACGGCACTGGGCACCGCACTCGGGTGGCGCGCCGCGTTCGGTGTCATCGCCGCTATCGTGCTCGTGCTGCTGGTGCTCGTCGTGCGCTTCCTGCCGGCGGTTCAGCACCGCCCTACTCTCGCGACGGGCGAGATCACCGTGCCCGCCAGACGGGATCCCACGTTCCCCGCCGTCCTGTTCATCTGCCTTCTCGTGCTCATCGTCGTCGGCGGTCAGAACGTCTTCTACACCTACATCGCGCCCTACCTCATCGACTCGGCGGGCTTCGCGGAGACGAGCGTCGGCGCCCTCCTGTTCGTCTACGGAGGCGCGGGGGCCATCGGGTTGGTCCTCGCCGGATTCCTCGGATCGCGATACCCCCGCGGGGGGCTCTACGGGATGCTCGGCGTCGTCGCTGCGGCGGTGACCGGCATCGGCCTCTCGGCAGGAGTGCCGCTGCTCGTCATCGCGCTGCTCTTCGTGTGGGGCGCCGCCTTCGGCGGTATCCCGACCCTCCTGCAGACGCGCCTGCTGCACACGGCGTCGGCACGCGTGCGCGACGTGGGTGCCGCGCTGCTGACGACGGCGTTCAACGTGGGCATCGGCGGCGGCGCCGCGATCGGCGGTGCACTCTTCGTCGTGCTGCCGACGCCGGCACTCGCACTCGCCCAGGCCGCGATCATCGCATTCGGCCTCGCATTGCTCATCATCGTCGATCTGGTGCGTTCTCGTCGCGCGCCCGCCGCCGTCGCCGACGACGACGAGGCGGACGAGTCGAGCGTGCCGCTCATCACGGGGTCGATCGTGCTGCCCGAGCACCCTGCGCGCACTCAGCACGAGCCCCGCGACCCGCGATAGACTGACCTCGTCGCAACTGGCGTTCAGATGGGTCACCATCAGGAAGCGACTGACACGGCGAGGGGCCGTTCGCCTGGGCCCTCAGCACACCACCCGACGGGGCAGCGTGCCCCGAGATCGCGTACAAGGAGCCAACCGTGTCAGATTCCCTGCCATCGACCTTCAACGAGCCGCTCGAGACGGTGGACCCGGAGATCGCCGCCGTACTCGACCAGGAGCTCAGCCGCCAGCGCCACACCCTCGAGATGATCGCGAGCGAGAACTTCGTGCCGCGCGCGATCCTCGAAGCGCAGGGCTCGGTGCTCACCAACAAGTACGCCGAGGGCTACCCCGGCAAGCGCTACTACGGCGGCTGCGAGTTCGTCGACATCGCCGAGAACCTCGCCATCGAGCGCGCCAAGAGCCTCTTCGGCGCCGAGTTCGCCAACGTGCAACCCCACTCGGGCGCCTCCGCGAGCGCGGCCGTGCTGCACGCCCTCGCGACGCCCGGCGACACGATCCTCGGTCTCGAGCTCGCCCACGGCGGCCACCTCACGCACGGCATGAAGCTCAACTTCTCCGGCAAGGTGTACAACGCCACGGCCTACGGCGTGGACCCCGAGACGATGCTCATCGACATGGATGCCGTGCGCGCGAAGGCGCTCGAGGTCAAGCCGGCGGTCATCATCGCCGGCTGGTCGGCCTACTCGCGCCAGCTCGACTTCGCCGCCTTCCGAGCCATCGCCGACGAGGTCGGGGCCAAGCTCTGGGTCGACATGGCTCACTTCGCCGGCCTCGTGGCCGCAGGCCTGCACCCCTCGCCCCTGCCGCACGCGCACGTCGTCAGCTCGACCGTGCACAAGACCCTCGCCGGCCCGCGCTCGGGCATCATCCTCAGCAACGACGAGTCGCTGTTCAAGAAGCTCAACTCGGCGGTCTTCCCCGGGCAGCAGGGCGGCCCACTCATGCACGTCATCGCGGCGAAGGCCGTGGCGTTCAAGCTCGCCGCCACCCCCGAGTTCGTGTCGCGGCAGGAGCGCACCATCCAGGGTGCGCGCATCCTCGCCGAGCGCCTCACCCGGCCGGACGCGATCGAGGCGGGCGTCAACGTGCTCACCGGCGGCACCGACGTGCACCTCGCGCTCGTCGACCTGCGCACCTCCCCGCTCGACGGCAAGCAGGCAGAGGACCTCCTGCACGAGGTCGGCATCACCGTCAACCGCAACGGCGTGCCCTTCGACCCGCGACCGCCGATGGTCACGAGCGGCGTGCGCATCGGAACCCCCGCCCTCGCGACGCGCGGCTTCGCCGACGAGCAGTTCACCGAGGTCGCCGACATCATCGCGCACACGCTCATGCCGAGCCCCGACATCAGCGCACTGCGCGGGCGGGTGACCGAGCTCACCGAGGCGTTCCCGCTCTACCCGGGGCTGTAGGCGTGGGGGAGCCCGTGCCCGACGGCGCCGACGCGACGGCGCGCGTCCTCGACGGCACCGCCTCCGCGGGGAGCATCAAGGCCGAGCTGACCGAGCGCGTCGCCTCGCTGGCGGCGCGCGGCATCGTGCCGGGCCTGGCGACCGTACTCGTCGGGGATGATCCCGGGTCGCGCTGGTACGTCGGCGGCAAGCATCGGGACTGCGCCGAAGTCGGCATCGCATCGATCCGCCGCGACCTGCCCGAGTCGACGACGCAGGCCGAGCTCGAGGCCGTCATCGACGAGCTCAACGCCGACGACGCCGTCACGGGGTTCATCGTGCAACTGCCCCTGCCGGCCCACATCGACACCGACGCGATACTCGAGCGCGTGCATCCCGACAAGGACGCCGACGGGCTGCACCCCACCAACCTCGGCCGCCTCATGCTGCGCGTCACGCGCGAGATCGACTCGCCGCTGCCGTGCACGCCTCGCGGCGTCATCGAGCTGGTCGAGCGCCACGGGCTGTCATGGGCGGGCAAAAACGTCGTCGTGGTCGGCCGCGGAGTGACCGTCGGCCGCTCGCTGGGCGCGCTGCTCACCCGCCGCGAGTACAACGCGACCGTCACCCTCACCCACACCGGCACACGCGACCTCTCTTCGCACCTGCGCCGAGCCGACGTGATCGTCGCCGCGGCCGGCGTGCCCGGCATCGTCTCGGCCGCGGACGTCACGCCCGGTGCGATCGTGCTCGACGTCGGGGTCTCCCGTGTGGAGGATCCTGAGTCGGGTCGCTCGCGCATCGCCGGAGACGTCGCCGCCGACGTTGCGAGGGTCGCCGGATGGGTGTCGCCGAATCCCGGCGGCGTGGGCCCCATGACGCGCGCGCTCCTCCTCGCCAACGTCGTCGAGACCGCCGAGCGCGCTGCCGGCTGACCAGCCGCTCGCGGTCTGCAGGAGCGGTGGGGTATTCTCGACCCCATCATGAAGAGATGACGCAGTCCGTCCCGCGCCCGAGGCTTCGCCCGGCGGGAGACCTGCGAGCCGAAACGGCACCCCTCTCGTGTCATCTCCGACTGCTCTGCGCGCGCATGGCGTCGCGCGCACGTACGCCGCCCACCGCATCCTCGACGGCGTCTACCTCGTCGCGCCCCCGGGAGCGCGGCTCGGCCTGATCGGCGAGAACGGCGCAGGCAAGTCCACCCTGCTGCGCATCATCGCGGGGGTCGACGAGCCCGACGCCGGTCGGGTGGAGCGCCCCGCGAGCATCGGGTACCTCCCGCAACAGGTGGATCGCGACCCGAGCGAGCCGATCTCGGTGATTCTCGAGGATGCCGTCGCCCCGCTGCGCGCGATCGAGCGTGCTCTCGAGAGCGCGGCTCGCGACCTCGGCTCGCGGCCCGCCGCGGAGGACGAGTACGCCGCCGCGCTCGACGCGGCCGAGCAGGTCGAGCTGTGGAGCCTCGACGCGCGTCGGGATGCCCTGCTCGACGGGCTCGGCGTGGAGGGCATCCCGCTCAGCACCCCGATCGGCGCCGTATCGGGCGGCCAGCGCAGCCGCCTCGCGCTCGCCGCCCTTCTGATGGGTCGACCGCGGGCCCTCGTGCTCGACGAGCCGACCAACCACCTCGACGATGCGGGCGTCGCCGTCGTGACCTCGGAGCTGCGGGCGTGGCGCGGACCCGTCGTCTTCGCGAGCCACGACCGCGCGTTCCTCGACGAGGTGGCCACCGAGATCGTCGACCTGGACCCGAGTCGCCGCGCTGCGATGGGCGAGAACGGCGGTGGAATGGCCGTGCGGTACGGCGGCGGGTTCAGCGACTATCTGGTCGAGCGCGAGCGCGAGCGGCGGCGGTGGGAGCACCGGCATGCGGAGCAGCAGCGCGAGCGTGCCGCACTGCGTGAGGCGCGTGCAACCACCGCGCGCGCTCTCGGCTCGGCGGACCGCCGCGCGCGCGACAACGACAAGGTCGTGCGCAACTTCAAGGCCGCCCGCACTCAGACGGGCACGAGTCGGCGCGTGCGCAGCGCCGAGGCACGGCTCGCTCAGCTCGAGTCGACGCAGGTGCGGCGCCCGCCCGAGCCGCTGAGCTTCGCGGGAATCCCCGCGGGTGCCACCGCGCCGAACGACGCCGTGCTCGTGCAGCTCGAGTCCGCGGCCGTGCGCGATCGACTGCGTGCGACGAGCGTGCGGCTCGGCGCACAGGACCGGCTGCTCGTGACGGGAGCCAACGGCGCGGGCAAGTCGACGCTGCTCGCCGCACTCGCCGGAGAGCTGCCGCTCGACGAGGGCCGGCGCATGGTTCGGCGCGGCCTGCGTGTCGCGCTCCTCGAGCAGGACGTGCGGTTCGGCCACCCCGAGCGCTCGCCGCGGGTGGTCTACGAGCGGGCGCTCGGCGCGCGCCGCTCCGAGGCGGTGCCTCTGGCCGACCTCGGTCTTCTCGCGCCGCGCGACCTCGAGCGGCCGGTCGGCGTCCTGTCGATCGGTCAGAAGCGGCGCCTGGCGCTCGCCCTCGTGGTGGCGCGGCCGCCGCACCTGCTTCTGCTCGACGAGCCCACCAATCACCTCTCACTGCGCCTCGCCGGCGAGCTCGAGGACGCGTTGGGCACCTATCCGGGCGCCGTCGTCGTCGCGAGCCACGACCGCTGGCTGCGGACGCGGTGGGACGGCCGAGTCCTCGCCCTCTGATCGACGCGAGGGTCAGGGGCGGCCAGCGACGAGGCGGAGGCGCAGCGGTTGCCCGGGGCGCAGCTGGGCAAAGCGGTCCAGCGACGACTCCGTCACGACGAGCGCGACGGGGTACCCGCCCGTCACGGGGTGGTCAGGCCCGAGAACCGTCGGGGCGCCGTCGGGCGAGATCTGGATGCTCCCGCGCAGCATCCCCTCGCTGGCCAGCTCCTCGTGCCGCGCGCGCTCGAGCGTCGGCCCCTCGAGCCGCACACCGGTGCGGTCGCTGCGCGTCGACACCCGCCACTCGGCACCCAGCAGCAGCTCGCGGGCGCCTGTCGAGAGCCAGTCGAGTCGCGGGCCGGGGCGCACCTCTACCTCGACGACGCCGAGCGTCGGCGGGTCGACGGGCACGAGGTCGGCAGGCGGTACAGGCTGCTCGGGCTCGGGCCCGAGCGGCAGCACGTCACCCGTGGTGAGCGGGGCCGGCCCGAGCGCCGCGAGCGTATCCCGTGAGCGCGAGCCGAGCGTCTCAGGCACGAGGATGCCGCCTCGCAGCGCGAGTGTGTAGCGCACGCCGTGCGTGGCTGTTCCGAGCGCGAGCTCCGCCGCGCGGTCGGTGCGCACCGAGGTGTGCGGCTCGAGCGGCGCGCCGTCGAGGGTCACCGGCCCCCACGCGCCCGTCACGGAGAGCCAGCAGCCGGCGGGCAGGGCGAGGCGCACGCCGCCGAGCGCGATCTCGAGCGTCGCGGCGCTCTCGGCGTTGCCGACGAGCCGGTTGGCGAGTCGGTGCGCGGCGCGGTCGAAGGCGCCCGAGCCGCTCACGCCGAGGTGGGCGAGGCCCTCGCGGCCGAGATCCTGCACGAGGGCGCGGCCGTCGGCGGCGAGCACTCGCACGACGGCGCGTCCGCGGGTGGAGGTCTCGCGGCCGGCGGGCGCGGGTGTCACGGCACGGCCCGGGAGAAGCGCACGCGCGTGCCGGGGGTCACGAGGGCCGGCCCGGCGCGATCCGCATCCCACAGCACCGCATCGGTGGTGCCGATCAGCTGCCAGCCGCCGGGCGAACTGCGCGGGTAGATGCCGCAGTACTCGGCCGCGAGAGCGACAGCGCCGGCGGGAACGGCCGTGCGCGATGTCGCCCGCCGCGCCACGGGAGGCAGCGACGATTCGCCATCGACGGGCACGAGGTACGGAAAGCCGGGGGCGAATCCCACGAACACGCACACCCACTCGCGAGCGCGGTGCCGCTCGATCACGTCGTCGGGCGAGCACTGCCAGGCCTGCGCGACCGCGGCGAGATCCTGCCCGTCATAGCGCACCGGGATCGTCACCGAGTCGGCAACGGGGAGGCTGGCGTCGATTCGCGGCGTCGACCTCAGCCAGTGCTTGAGATGTCCAAGACCGAGCGCGCCCGGGTCGATGCGCACGAGCACCGTTCGTGCGGCTGGCACGAGCTCGAGCACTCCGGGCGGTGCATCCCGCCAGGCGACGAGAGCACCGAGAACGCCCTCCTGCGTGGGGAACTCGGCGAGCAGTGCACGATCCCCGTACGGCAGCAGTCTCATGCGAACGCGGTGATCGTGACGCCAGCGCGCGTCAGCGCGCCCCGCACCGCTTGCGCGAGCTGCACCGCTCCGCGAGTGTCGCCGTGCACGCAGAGTGACTCGGCGCGCACACTCACCGTGGAGCCGTCGAGCGCCGTCACCTCGCCATCGGTGACCAGCCTCTCCGCCCGCTCGGCGACCTCCGCCACCTCGGTGATCACGGCACCGGGCAGGCCTCGCGCGGCGAGCGTGCCGTCGGCCAGGTAGGCGCGGTCGGCGAAGGCCTCTCGCACGAAGGTCACGCCGGCGCGCGCGCAGGCCGTCTCGACAGCGGAGAGCGGAGGGCCGAGAACGGGCAGGGCGAGTATGGCCGCGGCCTCGGCCACGACGTCGGCGACGACCGGGTCGACAGCCATGCGCGTGTAGAGGGCACCGTGCGGCTTGACGTAGGCGACGCGCGCGCCGATGCTCTCGGCGATGCCGGCGAGTCCCCCCACCTGGTACACGATCTCCGCGGTGAGCTCGTCGGGTGCGACCTCCATGTCGCGCCGACCGAATCCGACTCGATCACGGTACGAGGGATGCGCGCCGATGGTCACCCCGTGGGCGAGAGCGGTGCGGCACGCCGTGAGCATGCCCAGCGGATCCCCGGCGTGGAACCCGCACGCCAGGTTCGCGCTCGAGACGAGCGGGAGCATCGCCGCGTCGTCGCCCATCGTCCAGGCACCGAAGGATTCGCCGAGGTCGCTGTTGAGGTCGACATGCGGCATCCCCTGAGCCTACGACTGCGAGGTCGCCTCGTCACGGGCCGATGGTCCCGAACTTGACGGACGGTCGAACACATATTCGAATAACGTCGGGAGGTGCTGCATGAGATGGAGCGGTCAGAAGCCGACGGCCCTCGCCGCCGACGCTCTGCCCGGCTTCGACTCGCCCGACAGCGCGCTCGCGCTCAGCGGTCTCGTGCGCACGGTGCGCCCTCCCGAGTTCGCCGGGCTGACGTTTCACGAGGTGCTCGCCAAGTCGGCGCTCAACCGGGTGCCCGGCGGGGGAGGGCCCCTGCCGTTCGGGTGGACCATCAACCCGTACCGCGGGTGCAGCCATGCGTGCGTCTACTGCTTCGCCCGGCCCACGCACGAGTACCTCGATCTGGACGCCGGTCGTGACTTCGACGCGCAGGTGGTCGTCAAGCTCAACGTCGCCGAGGTGCTCGCGCGCGAGCTCTCCCGACCCACCTGGCGGCGCGACCCGGTGGCTCTGGGCACCAACACCGACCCCTACCAGCGGGCCGAGGGCCGCTACGCGCTCATGCCCGGCATCATCGAGGCTCTCGCCGCGAGCGGCACGCCCCTGAGCATCCTCACGAAGGGAACCCTGCTGCGCCGCGACCTGCCTCTGCTGCAGCGCGCGGCTCACAGCGCGCCCGTCGACCTGAGCATGTCGATCGCGATCTACGATCACGAGCTGCAGCAGTCGATCGAGCCCGGCACGCCCTCGACGGATGCTCGGCTCGCGACTATCCGCGCCGCGGTCGAGGCGGGCTTCACCCCGAGCGTGTTCCTCATGCCTCTCTTGCCCGACCTCACCGATTCGCGCGCGCACCTCAATGAGGCGTTCGCGCGCATCCGCGAGGCGGGGGCACGCTCGGCGGTGCACTCGACGTTGCGGCTCGGCCCTGGGGTGCGCGAGTGGTTCTTCGCGTGGCTGGAGCGCGAGCATCCGGATCGCGTCGCGCGGTACCGCGCGCTGTACAGCGACGGGCCCCAGCCGCCGAAGGCCTATCGCGCGTGGCTTGCCGCGCGCGTCGACGAGGTGCGTCGCGCGCACGGCCTGCGCGCACCGGCCCTCGATTCGGCTACGGGCACCGTTCGGTCGGCCGCCCTCGCCGGGCCGCGGCAGCGTGTCGCGCGGAGGAGCGTTGCCGTCACCGAGACCGTGCCGCCTGCGCGCCGGGTGGAGGCGACGCTCTTCTGACGCCCCCCGGATGCGGACTGGTCGCAGCGCCTCGGGCGGGAGATAATTCCTCCGGGGGCGGTGGGCGCCTTGCCTGGTGTGCGGGAGGGGGAGGCGATGCCGCTGGGTCTGCCCAGTCATCTTGCCGCGCGCACGACGAGCACCGCCGTCGCTCGCGCCGGGCACGCGGTCGCGGCGGTCAGTCTTGTCTCGGTCGGCGTGGTCGGGCTCTCCGTCGACATCTCGATGCCCGAGGTCACCCTGTGGCCCGCGCTTCTTGCTCTCCTGCCCTTGCTCGCACTCCTCGTGATGCTCGACCTCACGCCGTCGCGCTTCGTCGCGGTCTGCTACGTGGTGATCGGCGGTCTCTGCGTCTTCCTGGCGACCCTCATTGTGTCGACGGCGCTGAGCGAGCCGATCGCCTTCGATGACTACACGGTGCAACTGCTCAAGCTCGCCCTCATGATGGTCGGCGGCATCAGCCCGAAGGCCCGCAACGCGATCAGCTGGACCACCGCCGGCTATCTCGTCGGCGAGCTCGCGACGTTCGGCGCGCTCACGGCGGCAGGTGCTGTCTGGAGCTTCGATGCGACCCCGTTCGTGACCTACCTCGCCGTGGTCGGGATCCATGCGATCGTCGGTGCCGATCGGCTCACGACCCGCGCCTCGCAATCGACCTTCTTCCGTGCGGCGAGGGACGAGCAGCTGGCCGATGTGCGCGCCGTGTTCGAGTCGCGCGCGACGGCCCTGTTGCACGACACGGTGCTGAATCAGCTGGCCACCGTCACGTCGACGGTGGATGCTCGGCTCTCGCGCGAGATGCGCGCGTCGATCGAGGCCGACCTGGCGACGATCGTCGGAGAAGAGTGGTTCGCCGTCGAGACGCCTGGGGCGGGACCGGAGCGTGCCCAGCGGGGCGCGCTGCTGCGCCGGGCCGTCGCCGAGGCGGGACCCGAGCTCGACGTGACGCTGGAGGGCGACCTCGACGCGCTCGAGACCCTCCCGCAGGAGACGGCGAACGAGCTCATCAGGGCGGTCGCGCAGTGCGTCTCGAACATTCGACGGCACGCGCAGACGTCGAGGGCGGAGATTGTGGTCGGTGCCGCGCCCGACGAGCTGTCGGTCATGGTCATCGACGCGGGTGTGGGGTTCGAGGTCGCGGCCGTGACCGGGGTTCGGCTCGGGGTCGGGTCGAGTATCGTCGGCCGGCTCGACTCCATCGGCGGAACGGCGACCGTGTGGTCGAGACCGGGCGCGGGCACGTCCGTCTTGCTTCGCGTGCCCATGGGGGAGGAGCTGCTATGACCGCTCGCGCTGCGGTCGAGCATCGAGAGCTCGCACGGTTCCCCTGGGGAGTGTCGGTGCACGAGTCGCAGGCTGGTCGCGCGTCCACGGAGCGCATCGACCCTCTCTCCGCGGTCGCCGCGCGGCCGGTTACCGGGGGCATCCTCGTGCTGGCAGTGGCGCTGCCCCTGCTCACCCTCCTCACGCGAGCCGACGAGATCACCGTCGGAGCCGGGCTCGTCGGCGCGCTCGGGCTCGTCGTCATCTCCTGTCTGCTCATCCTCGACCGCACGCGGGCGCACCGACCGGTGTTCTCGGTGACGCTGGGCCTCGTCGTCTACCTGCTGCAGGCGGGAGTTCTCGCTCTCGCCGTCGCCTCCACCTACGGCGCCAACGATCTGCTCCGCGACGACTGGGCTCCGATCGTCGTGGGGCTCGTCCTGTTCTCGCTCGCGCCCTACCGTCCCGCTGTCGAGTTGGCGGCCGCGACTGCGGGCCTCACAGCGCTCTCGGCGGGCTTCGCCGTGCTGCAAGCGCCCTTTGCCACCACCGATGTCCCCCTTGCCACCTTCGCCGTGGCGGGGTCCAGCTCGCTCGCCTGTCTCGGGTTCGCCTCCGCGGCCTACGCGCTCTCGATGAACGGCTCGATCCTCGCCTGGCTGGAGCAGGCCTGGCGCTCCGCCGCGGCGGCCGCCGTCGAGCAGCGCGGTGGAGTCGCACGCTCCGTGCAGCAGCAACGGGTGAGCCTCGTGAATCGCAAGGTCGTGCCGTACTTCACGCGCATCAGCGCGGCCGAGACTCTGACTGCGGAGGATCGCGAGGAGGCCCGAGAACTCGCGGTGAGCATCCGTGCGCTCCTCGTCGCCGACATCGAGCGAGGCTGGGCCCAGGCGCTGCTCGATGAGCTCTGCTCCCGGGCGCCGGGTGCGCCCATACCGGGCGTTGCCGACGACCCCGATGACGTGGGTCGCTCCCTCACGACCGCTCAACGCACCCTTCTGCGCGCCATCGGGATGGAGGCCGTCGAGCGCGTGGGAGTCTCCTCCGTCGAGTTGCGCATTCGCGAGACAGCGACCAGCGTGAGCGTCCGGTGGTGGCTGGCGACCCCCGGAGGCGGCGCACGTGCCGCGCGACAGCTCACCGCGACCCTGCATCTCGTGCGCGGTCTCACCCATCGTTCGCGCGTCGACACCCAGGCGGACGCCGTGACTCTAGAGTTTGAGTATGGACGCTGACGCGAGGCTGGGCCGCCGGGTTCGCCTCGCGATTCTCGACGACCATGAACTTCTGCTCGACAGCCTGTCGAGCTGGATCGAGGGCAACGCGCCCGACTTCGAGCTCGTGCTCACGGCGCCGACCTGGTTCGAGCTCGTGCAGAGCGACCAGTTTCCCACCGACCTCGTGCTCCTCGACTTCCAGCTGCAAGAGCCCGTCTCGATCGAGGCACGCGTGCGCACCTGCCGCGCCGCCGGTGCCAAGGTCATCGTGCTCACGAGCCTCGACACGGACGAGGCGCGCGACCGCGCGCTCGCCGCAGGTGCAGCCGCTTTCCTCTCGAAGGCCTTGCCGCTGGGCGAGGTCATGGAGGCCGCGCGCAGCGTGATGGGCATGGAGTCCTCCGGCGAAGCCGTGCGCGATTGGAGGCCCCTGCCCCGGGGAGCCGTGCATCCAGCGCGACCGAAGCTCAGCATCAGCGAGCGCGAGGCCCTCGTGCTCTACGCGAGCGGGTACAGCATGAGCGAGGTGGCGTCCAACATGAACGTGCAGTACGAGACCGCCAAGACCTATGTGCGCCGTGTGCGCGAGAAGTACGCCAAAGCCGGGCGCCCCGCGGGCAGCAAGGCCGAACTGATCCGCCGAGCGGCGGAGGATGGACACCTGCAGTAATGGCCAAGCTGTACTTCCGCTACGGCGCCATGAACAGCGGCAAGAGCACCGCGCTGCTCCAGGCCGCGTACAACTACGAGGAGCGAGACCAGTCCGTCGTGCTCGCGAAACCGCGCATCGACACGAAGGGCGATCAGACGATCGTCTCGCGTCTCGGCGTCACCCGGGCTGTCGACTTCACCATTGACGAGAACGACGACGTCTACACGCGCTTCCAGGCGCACCGAGCCTCCCTGCTGCGGGTGCGCGGGCGGGATGTCTCGTGCCTCCTCGTCGACGAGGCGCAGTTCCTCACCCCGCCCCAAGTGGACGATCTCCTGCGCATCGCGATCCGGGAGGACATCCCGGTGCTCGCGTACGGCATCCGCACCGACTTCCAGACCGTCGCGTTCCCCGGAAGCCGTCGGCTCCTCGAGATCGCGCACTCCCTCGAAGAGCTCAAGACCATCTGCCGCTGCGGGCGCAAGGCCGTCTTCAACGCTCGCTCCATCGACGGGGACTTCGTCTTCGACGGTGATCAGGTCGCCATCGATGGAGTCGATGTGACCTACGAGAGCCTGTGCGGGGCGTGCTATCTCGACGAGTCGGGAGAGTCGCTCGCCTCCGGGTGGAAGGCACCGGTCGGTCTCGATCTCGAGCCAGACGCCGACTTCAGCTAGGAGACAGGCGAAAGGGGCCGCTCGACCGGCGACCCCTTGCGCTTCTGTCGGGGTAACAGGATTTGAACCTGCGACCTCGTCGTCCCGAACGACGCGCGCTACCAAGCTGCGCCATACCCCGATGCACCCCCGTGCGGGGGCAACTCGTCAAGAATAGCCGATGTCGTCACCGATGAGAGTCACAAGAACCGCCTCGGGCGGGCACGCCAGGCGCACCGGCGCGTAGATCGACGTGCCCACGCCCGCCGACACATTCAGGTAAGCCGCTGAGAGTGCGTGATGCCAGACGTGCAAGCCCCGCGCGAACTCGCGCGGAAGGTCGCAGTTCGTGACGAGCGCACCGACACCGGGCACGCACACCTGGCCGCCATGCGTGTGCCCGGCGAAGATGACATCGGCGCCCTGCGTCGTGAAGGAGTCGAGCACGCGCTGGTAGGGGGCGTGCGTGACGCCGATGGTGACCGCCGGGTCGTCCGTCGGGTCGTCGTCGAGCTCGCGCAGAGCATCCATGAGCGCCGGCAGCACGTCGAGGCGGTCCCAGCCGCGGTGCGCGTCGTTGGTGCCGAGCAGTTCGAGGCGCGATCGCTTGAGGGTCAGCTGATTCACGTCGTTGTTGAGGTTCAGCCACCCCAAGCGGTCTTCGAAGAAGCTCTCGAGGGCGTCAGTGTCCAGCCGTGACGCGTCCTCAGGCCGATGCTGCGAGGGGCCGGTGAGATACCTCAGCGGATTCTTCGGAGTGGGCGAGAAGTAGTCGTTGGAGCCGTGCACGAAAGCACCGGGAGTGCCCGAGAACGGCTCCAGTGCGCGGCGGAGGGCGGGCAGGGCCTCCCGATGGCCCAGGCTGTCGCCGGTGAGGACGACCAGATCAGGGTGCAGCTCGGCCAGGCTCCGCACCCAATCGATCTTGTCGCGCTGCCATGGGGCGAGATGCAGGTCGCTTAAGTGCAGCACCCGGATCGGGTCTGCACCCGGGGAGAGGACGGGTACGACCTCCCGGCGCACGCGGAACGCGCGGCGCTCCACGAGCGTCGCATAGACGGCGACGGCCGCCGCTATCCCGAGGGATGCGGCGGCCGCTCCGCGAACGAGTGCGCTCACGAACAGTCGAGGCGCGCGACCGTCAGCGTGATCGACTTCTCGTACTTCACCTTCGAGCCTCCGCTCGGATTCTGCGCCGTGACGAGGCCGTCCAAGAGCGGATCGCCGCCTTCTTCGACGGGCGGGATCTCGGCGCAGGATTCGGAGACGTTCGTGAAGCCGGCAGCGACGAGCACGTCGCGAGCCTCCTCGAAGGTGTAGCCGCTCGAGGCGACGTCCGGCAACTCGATGAGGTTGCCGCGACTCGTCTCCACCTTGACGATCACGCCTCGCGCCAGCAGCGTGCCCGGTGCGATCGACATCGAGGCGACGCGGCCCTCCTCAAGGTCGGAGTCGACCCGACCCGAGACCTCGAAGCCGAAGCCGAGACCTTCGAGCAGCGCGCGAGCGTTCTCCTCCGTCTCACCGCGCACGTCGGGCAGTTCGACACCCGAGCCCGTGAGGAGTCGGCCCGGGGGATCCGGGAACCCGCCTCCCCCGTACTGCCCGTTCACGGCAGTCATGAGGGGCTTGAAGATGAGGTGGCGCAGGCTTCCCCCGCTCGGGTAGTTGCGCATCGGGAAGTCTCCGAGGATGTTGCCGACCCACACCGCCGTGGCGACCTCGCGCGTGGAGCCGACGACCCAGGTCTGCTTTGAGCGGTCTGTGGTTCCCGTCTTTCCGATGATCGGCACGCCGTCCCGCGGGTTCGAGGCGACACCGGTACCGCCGGTCATCACCCCTTGCATCGCGTATGCGGCTGCCGCGGCGACCTCCGGGTCGATACCCTGGCGGCACTCCCGTGCCTGACCGGGCAGCTCTTCGCCATCGCGCGTCACGAAACGGTCAACCGCGACGGGCTCGCAGTAGCGGCCGTCGTTCGCGATCGCGGCGAAGGCCGCAGCCATCGTCATGGGTGCGATGTTGTTCGTGCCCAGCACGGAGGATGGGTTCGTCTCGAGCGGTGCGCCGTCGGCGCGGTGCACGCCGATGCTCTCCGCCGTCTGGCGAATGCCGCACAGGTCGAGCTGCTGCGCGATCGCCACGAAGGCGGTGTTCACCGAGTCGGTCGTGGCGCGGTACGCGCTCATCGCCGGAGCCGCGGGCGCGTCGTTCTTGGGCGTCCACGGGCCGCCCCAGCCGCCCTGGCAGGTGTCGGTGAAGGAGGCCTGGTTGAACGTGCGTACCGAGGAGTCCACGTACTCGTTCAGGCCGTGACCCTGCTTGAGCCACTCGAGGAGGGCGAAGACCTTGTAGGTCGACCCGGTCTGGAAGCCGCCCGAGCCGCCGTACGGCTGGTCGGTGTTGAAGTTGACCGCGGTCGTGCCCAGGCCGCCGCCCTCGAGCGTGTTGTCGAAGACCTTGTTCTGCGCCATCGTGATGATGCGACCGGTGTCGGTCTCCACCGAGACGGCGGTGCCACCGAGCTCGAGTGCGGTCTCCTTACGGGGCACGTAGTTCCACACCTCGTCCTGCGCGACCTTCTGCAGCGACATGTTCAGACTGGTGTAGACGTCGAGCCCGCCGAGTCGCCACGCGTTGCGGCGCTCCTCGACGGTCGCGCCGAGCGACTCGAAGTTGTCGACGTTCTCGACGACGAAGTCGCAGAAGAACTTGGCGTAGCGGTGACCCGCCATGCATCCGTTCGACGGGGGGCTCGGGTTGACGAACTCTTCGTCGACCGGCTGCTCGATGGCCTCGCGGTGCTCCGTGGCCGTGATGTAGCCCTCATCCAGCATCGCATCGAGGATGAAGTCGCGGCGAGCCTGGTTGGCGGGGAAGTTCTCCGGCGACTTGAGCGAGCGGGCTCCCGGCTGCTGCACGATCGCGATGAGGCTCGCCGCCTGCGCGATCGTGACGTCGGAGGCGGGTACGCCGAAGTACTCCTGCGCCGCGGCCTCGATGCCGTAGGTGTTGCCGCCGAACCCGGCGATGTTCAGGTAGGAGAGCAGAATCTCGTTCTTCGTGTACTGCTTCTCGAGCCCGATGGCGAGCTTGGCCTCCTTGAGCTTGCGCTCGAGGCTCGTCTCCTGTGCGGCGCGGATCGCCTCGAGCTGCTCCTCCTCGGTCTCGAGCTGCAGAGCCTCGTTGATGAAGAGGTTCTTCACGAGCTGCATGGTGAGCGTCGACGCGCCCGACTCGATGTCGCCGGAGGCGACGTTGCCGATCGCGGCGCGCACGATGGACTGCACGTCCACTCCGTTGTGCTCGTAGAACCGGCGGTCCTCACCGGCGAGCACGGCATCCTTGATGTACTGGGAGACATCCTCCCAGCCGGCTTCCTCGCGGTTCTGGTAGTAGACCGTGGCGATGCGGGTGTAGCCGTCCTCGGGGTTCGACGTCCTCTGAGCCCACAGCGTGTTGCGCTGCGCCTGCTCGTCGATGCGGATGTACTCGGGCAGACCCTCGAAGATGCCGATCGTGTTGGAGGCGGCCATTCCGGTGACCGCGAGCGCCGGAGTGACCATGACGGTCACGAGAACACCGGCGAGTGCGCTGAGGCCGACCATGCCGGCGAGTGCGCCGATGATGCCGGAGGCCTTCTGATTCTGGGCAGACATATGCTTGAGGGTACGGCAACTCGCCCCCCTTAACCCTGAACGGAGACCGAGATGACGCAATGGGAGTACCTCACGACTCCGCTCATGATCCACACCACCCAGGCGATCCTCAACAACTGGGGTTCGGAAGGCTGGGAGCTGGTGCAGATCGTCCCCGGTCCGGAGGGCGGGCTCGTCGCGTACTTCAAGCGTCCCCTCGCCAGCGGCGCGGCGTGAGCGGCATCGACGCGCGCCTGGCCGAGCTCGGCATCAGCATCCCGCAGCTGGCGAAGCCCGTCGCTGCTTACGTGCCCGCCGTCGTGACCGGCCACCTCGTGCACACGGCGGGGCAGTTGCCGTTCGTCGACGGCGCCCTGCAGGCGACCGGCAAGGTCGGTGCGGACGTGAGCGCGGAGGACGCCGCCGGCTATGCACGCACCTGCGTGCTCAACGCTCTCGCGGCCGCACAGAGCGTCATCGGCTCGCTTGATCGAGTGACGCGCATCGTCAAGGTGACCGGCTTCGTCGCGTCGGCGCCCGACTTCACAGGCCAGCCGACCGTGCTCAACGGAGCCTCCGTCGTTCTTGGCGAGATCTTCGGCGAGGCGGGGCAGCATGCGCGCAGCGCGGTCGGCGTCGCCGTCCTGCCGCTGGATGCCCCGGTCGAGGTCGAGCTCATCCTCGAGTTCGCCTAGCCCCGCCGAGGGGTCGCCCTCCTCGCACCGCTTCAGACACCTCGCACGACTCTTCTCGTGAGGAGTGTCTGAACCGGTGCGAGCCGACTACTTCATGGTGTCGGAGATGATGCGGATGACGCTCGTGTCGGTGAGCGTGGTGGTGTCGCCCACCTCGCGCCCCTCCGCGACATCCTGCAGCAGCCGCCGCATGATCTTGCCTGAGCGGGTCTTGGGCAGCTCCTCGACGACGAACACCTGACGCGGTCGCGCGATCGCGCCGATCTGCTCGGCGACGTGCGCCCGCAGCAGGTCGCTCGCCTCTTGCGGCGTAACGGTGCTCGCCAGGCGTTTCTTGAGGATCACGAAGGCGACGACCGCCTGACCGGTCGTATCGTCGTGCGCTCCGACGACGGCGGCCTCGGCAGTGAGCTCGTGGGAGACGAGCGCCGACTCGATCTCCATCGTCGACAGTCGGTGCCCGGAGATGTTCATGACGTCGTCGACGCGCCCCAGCAGCCAGACGTCGCCGTCCTCGTCGAGGTGGGCGCCATCGCCAGCGAAGTAGACGTTCTCGAACTTCGACCAGTACGTGTCCCGGTAGCGCTGCTCGTCGCCCCAGATGCCGCGCAGCATGCTCGGCCACGGCTGGGTGAGCACGAGTAGCCCTCCGGCCTCCTTGCCGACGTGCGCGCCCTCCTCGTCGAGAACGTCCACCGAGATCCCCGGCAAAGGCACCTGGGCCGCGCCGGGCTTGGTCGTGGTGATGCCGGGCAGCGCGCTGATCATGATCGCGCCCGTCTCGGTCTGCCACCACGTGTCAACGATGGGTGCGGTGCCTCCGCCGATGATCTCGCGGTACCAGACCCACGCCTCGGGGTTGATGGGCTCGCCGACCGAGCCGAGCAGGCGCAGGCTCGACAGGTCGAACTTCCGCGGAATCTCGCGGCCGAGCTTCATGAATGACCGAATCGCCGTCGGGGCGGTATAGAAGATGCTCACGCGGTACTTCTCGATGAGCTCCCACCACCGGCCAGGGTGGGGCGTGTCGGGTGTTCCTTCGTACAGCAGCTGGGTAGCGCCGTTCGCGAGTGGGCCATAGACGACATAGCTGTGCCCCGTGATCCAACCGACGTCGGCGGTGCACCAGTAGACATCGCTCTCGGGCTTGAGGTCGAACACGTTCCTGTGCGTGAAGGCGACCTGCGTGAGGTAGCCCCCGGAGGTGTGCAGAATGCCCTTGGGCTTGCCGGTCGTTCCCGAGGTGTAGAGGATGAACAGCGGGTTCTCGGCCTCGAAACCGCGCGCGTCGTGCTCGTCGCTCATGGGCGCGATCTCGTCGTGCCACCACAGGTCGCGCCCCGCCGACCAGTCGATGTCGTTCTCGCCGCGTCGCACGACGAGCACCTTCTCCACGGTCGACTCGCCGGTCGCGAGGGCGGCGTCGACGGCGGGCTTGAGCGGCAGCACCTTGCCTTTGCGGTGGGCGCCGTCGGCAGTGATGACCAGCTTGGCGCCCGCGTCGTCGATACGGGCGCGCAGGCTCTCGGCCGCGAAGCCACCGAAGACGACCGAGTGCACGGCGCCGAGCCGCGCGACCGCGAGCATGGCGATGACGGCCTCCGGAATCACCGGAAGGTAGATGGCCACTCGATCGCCCTGGCGCACGCCGAGGCTCGCGAGCAGGTTGGCGGCGCGCTTCACCTCGACAGTCAGCTCGGTGTAGGTCAGGCTGCGCGTGTCGCCGGGCTCGCCTTCCCAGTGGATCGCCACGCGGTCGCCGTGGCCGGCGAGCACGTGCCGATCGAGGCAGTTGTAGGCCACGTTGAGCTCACCGTCGGCGAACCAGCGGGCGACGGGGGCGTTCGACCAGTCGAGCGTCTCCGTGAAGGGCTTGTGCCAGTGCACGAGGTCGCGCGCCTGCTCGGCCCAGAAGGCGAGCCGATCGTCGGCGGCGCGCTCGTAGAGTTCGGGTCTGGCGACCGCGTTCGCGGCGAAAGCGGGGTCGGGGGCGAAGCGGCGCTTCTCGTGCAGAAGGCTGTCGATCGAGGTGCTGGACATCATCATCCTTGAGGGTCGATAGTCTGCGGACTGGCCTGGTCTGCCGCACCGGTGAGGAACACCGGCCATCATACGAGGATGCTCGAGGTGCGCGAGAGAGCGCGTCACGAACCGACGCGAGGAAGGTTTTCGTACCCCGTCGGGGGACATTTCTGAATGTCCGCCCTTTGGAGGACACATAAGTGCCCCGAAACGCTTGACCGTTCGATGCGCTGGCATACACTGGGCTCTGTCAGTAGCAAGCCTGACCTCGCAACGCGATCGATTCCCCCCAATCCCGTGTTGCTGTGGCGGCGCCCGCTTCCCCCCATTGTGGGCGCCGCCCCCGAACCACCCGAAGGCCCCTCCCCACGGAGGGGCCTTCGGCCTTTCTCCCCGTCGCATCGTTCGCGCGGGCATCCTCGATGACCGCAGTCCACGATTCCCCGGTGACCTCGTTCGTGCCCCGCGATCCCCGCCGCGAGGGTGAGGGCGCTGACATCCGCTCACTGCCGCCGAACCTCGCCGGCGCCCTCGGGCCGCTCGCCGCGGCCGCCGCCGACGCGCGCGCGACCGACGTGTTCGTCACGGGTGATGGCACGGTGTGGCGCGACGACGGCTCCGGCAGCACACGTGTGCCGGGGGTACGCCTAGCACCGTCCGAAGCGCGAGATCTTGCTGTGCGCCTCATCGCCCTCGGCGGCCGGCACGTGGACGAGGCGACTCCGACGGCCGACGTGCGGCTGGGCGAGGGTATGCGCGTGCACGTCGTGCTGCCACCGATCGCCCGAGCCGGCACGGCGATATCGCTGCGCCTGCCGCGGGTGCGTCGCGTCACACTGGATGGCTGCGGCTTACCAGCGGAGGTCATCTCGACCCTGCGCGCGGCCCTCGAGCAGCGCCACACGCTGCTCATCACGGGCGCCACCGGCAGCGGCAAGACAACGCTCATGGCTGCCTGGCTCTCGGAGGCCCCGCCGCACGACCGCATCGTGCTCATCGAGGACGTCGCCGAGGCTCCTGTGGAGCATCCGCACCTGGTCGCCCTGGAATGCCGGCAGGCCAATCTGGAGGGGGCGGGCGAAGTCGATCTTGCTCGACTCGTCAGGGAGGCGCTGCGGATGCGGCCCGACAGGCTCGCCGTGGGCGAGTGCCGCGGGGCCGAGGTGCGCGAGTTCCTCGCCGCGCTCAACACCGGTCATCGAGGGGGAGCCGGAACCCTGCACGCCAACTCCCTCGCCGACGTGCCCAGCCGCCTCGAGGCGATCGGCATGATCGCGGGGCTCGCGCCCGAGCCTCTCGCCCGGCAGGTGTGCAGCGGCATCGACGTGGCCGTGCACGTGCGCCGCGCTGCCACGGGTGAGCGCACGGCAGCTCTGGGCAGGTTCACGCTCGACGCACGCGAGCGGCTGGCGATCGTCCCGCTGGAGGATGCCGGGTGACTGCGTCATCGCCCGCGAGTCTCGCCGCGCACGTGCACCGTCTTGCGGTGCTGATGTCCGCGGGAATCTCGCCGGTCTCCGCGTGGCGCCATGTGGCAGCAGAGAGTCACGACGAGACCCTCGACCGCGTGGTCGTCGAGCTCGAGCGAGCTCCGGATGCGGCGCTCGCCCTCCAGCGCGCGGCACCGGAGGAGGACGCGTCCTGGGCCGGAATTCTGGCCGCGTGGCGGGTGGCGACCGCGAGCGGCGCGGCGCTCGCACCGGCGCTCACGGCGTTCGCGGGATCGATCCGCGATCGGCAAGAGGCGGTCCGCGATATCGAGATCGCTCTCGCCGGACCTCGGGCCACGGCGCGCATCGTGCTCGCACTGCCTGCCTGCGCGATCATGCTCGCCCTCCTGCTCGGCGTCGACCTGCTCGGTACCCTCGCCCAGCCGCTCGGCCTCGCGAGCACCGTGCTGGGGATGGGCCTCCTGGTGCTGGCACGGCAGTGGATGCGCCGGCTGCTGAGGGCGGCTGCGCCACCGCCGCCCACGGCGGGGCTCGCTCTCGACCTCCTCGTCGTCGCTGCCGGCGGTGGGGGCTCCCCCGAGTCGGCCTTCGCGCTCGTGACCGCTGAGCTCGACCGAGCCTCGCTCGCGGTCGATGAGGCGGAGACGAGCGCCGCGAGGTCGCTCGTGCGGCTCTCACGGTCGTCAGGGGCGCCCCTGGGTGCGCTGTGCCGCGCGGAGGCCGTGGAGCGTCGCGCCGATGCGCGCGCGAGTGCACGCAGGGGCGCGGAGACGCTCGCCGTGCGCCTCATGCTTCCGCTGGGGGCGTGCATCCTGCCGTCGTTCGTGCTGCTCGGCATCGTGCCGCTCCTGCTCGGGCTGCTCTCCTCCACAGCGTCGTCGTGACGATGGCTCTGCCCTGACGGGTGCTGGCGGTGCAGGCTGCGCGTCCGGCGCCGCAGACTGAGCGGGTTCGTGCCACTGGAACGCCCGCCTTCGGCGGGCACGATCGCCCAAGGAGCACACCATGAGCACGACCCTCCCGTTCCCGCGACTGCGCGCCGAGCACCGCATACCGCAGCCGACTCGTCGCGTCCGTCTCCCGCGGTTCGCCGATGATCGGGGAGCCGCGACTGCCGAGTACGCGATCGCCACCATGGCCGCTGTCGCCTTCGCCAGCCTGCTCGTCGTGATCATGCAGAGCGACGAGGTTCGCGGCATCCTCACCGACCTCGTGCGCACCGCGCTGACCGTCGGGTGAGAGACGACCGCGGGGCCGTCACAGCGGAGGTCGCGGTCGCCCTTCCCGTCGTGGCCCTGGTGCTCGTCGCCTGCCTCGGGGGCCTTCTCGCCGCGACCGAGCTCGTGCGCCTGCAGTCGGCGGCAGCGGAGACCGCGCGACTGCTGGGCCGGGGCGAGCAGCTGGGGCAGCCGTACGTGCAGCAGGCGGTGCCCGGCGCGACGATGGCCGTCACTCGACGCAGCGGGCTGGTCTGCGTCGAGGCCCGCTCCACCCCCCGGGTTCTGGGCGTGCCGATCGAGATCAGCGCCTCCTCGTGCGCGCTGGACGGAGGGTGGTGAGGCGCTGGACGGGGCGTGCGGCAGACCGAGGCGCGGGTACGCCGCTCGTGGTCGGCGTTCTCGCCGCTGTGGTGATCGCGGGGCTCACCCTCGTCGGAGCCGCGAGCGCCGTCGTCGGAGCTCAGCGTGCGGGGGCCGCCGCGGATGCCGCCGCTCTCGCGGCGGCGGACGTCATGCTCGGGTGGATCTCGGGTGATCCGTGCGCGACCGCCGAGCGCGTCGCGCGGGCGCACGGCGCGGAGCTCGCGGCCTGCCGCCCCCAGGGATTCAGCATGGTCGTCACGGTGCGGGTGCCCGTATTCGGCCTCGCGGTCGAGCGGTCGGCACGAGCAGGGCCTCCCGGTGCTCGTGAGGTGCGCACTCGCGCACCCTGTGTATGGTGTGCCTGACCGCGGCGTCTCGCCGCGCGGCCCGCCGCGGCGCGGAACCCATCCCCGCGGCATCGAGAGCGACAGTAAAGAGGAGCACCGTGTCAGGAGCCAAGAAGCTGGTCATCGTCGAGTCGCCCGCCAAGGCGAAGACGATCGGCAAGTACCTCGGCGACGACTACGAGGTGCAGGCCTCGGTCGGGCACATCCGCGACCTCATCGAGCCCAAGAACCTGCCGCCCGAGCTCAAGAAGGGCCCACTCGGCAAGTTCTCGATCGACGTCGAGAACGGCTTCGAGCCCTACTACGTGGTCTCCGACGCGAAGAAGAAGACCGTCGCCGATCTGAAGCGGGCGCTCAAGGGCGCCGACGAGCTGTGGCTCGCCACGGATGAGGACCGCGAAGGGGAGGCCATCGCGTGGCATCTGCTCGAAGTGCTCAAGCCGAAGGTTCCCGTCAAGCGCATGGTCTTCCACGAGATCACCTCCGAAGCGATCCAGCGCGCCGTCGACGCCACGCGCGATCTCGACACCGCCCTCGTCGACGCCCAGGAGACCCGGCGCATCCTCGACCGCCTCTACGGCTACGAGGTCAGCCCCGTACTGTGGCGCAAGGTCGGCCCCGGGCTCAGCGCGGGACGAGTGCAGTCAGCGGCAACCCGGCTCGTGGTCGACCGCGAACGCGAGCGCCTCGCCTTCGTCACCGCGAACTACTGGGATCTCGACACGACTCTGGCTCCCTCCGGCGGTGATACACCCTTCACGGCCCGGCTCGGCAGGCTCGACGGCAAGAAGGTCGCGACGGGTCGCGACTTCACCGACCGCGGCGAGCTCAAGTCGGCCGACACCGTCGCCCTCGACGAGGCCACGACAACCTCGCTCGCAGCCGCTCTGCGCGACCCGGACCTCGCCGTCACCGTGGCGAACGTCGAGTCGAAGCCGTACACGAGGCGGCCGGCTGCGCCCTTCACCACCTCGACGCTGCAGCAGGAAGCCGGCCGCAAGCTGCGGTTCACCGCCCGCCAGACGATGTCGGTCGCGCAGTCGCTCTATGAGAACGGCTACATCACCTACATGCGCACCGACTCGGTGACGCTCTCCCAGCAGGCCGTCGACGCGGCGCGCGCGCAGGCCACGCAGCTGTACGGCGCCGACAGCATCCCCGAGAAGCCCCGCACCTACGCTGGCAAGTCGAAGAACGCCCAGGAGGCCCACGAGGCCGTGCGGCCCGCCGGCGACGTCTTCCGCACGCCCAGCGAGCTCGAGGGCACCCTGCGCGGCAATGACTGGAAGCTCTACGACCTCATCTGGAAGCGCACCGTCGCGAGCCAGATGGCGGATGCGCGCGGGCAGACCGCCTCCGTCACCATCCACGCGGGACCCACGCCGCAGAGCGCGACCCCCGCTGGCGTCATCGCCGAGTTCGCGGCGAGCGGCACGGTCATCACCTTTCGCGGCTTCCTCGCCGCTTATGAGGAGAGCCGCGACGAGGAGCGCAACGCTGACGAGCGCACCGAGCCGACGGAGTCGAAGCTTCCGCCGCTCGAGGTCGGCCAGTCGCTCAGCGTCGTGGACGTCGAGCCCAAGGGGCACGAGACGAGCCCGCCCCCGCGATACACCGAGGCGAGCCTCGTCAAGGCGCTCGAGGAGCGCGGCATCGGCCGCCCGTCGACCTACGCCGCCATCATCTCCACGATCGTCGACCGCGGCTACGTCACCCCTCGCGGCTCGGCCCTCGTGCCCAATTGGATAGCCTTCTCGGTCGTGCGACTGCTCGAGGAGAACTTCGCCGACCTCGTCGAGTACGACTTCACCGCTGAGATGGAGGCCGACCTCGACCGCATCGCCAACGGCGAGGCCGACCGCACAGAGTGGCTCAAGGGCTTCTATTTCGGTGACGACCACCAGCCCGGCCTCCGACCCGTCATCGACAACCTCGGCGAGATCGACGCCAAGGCGCTGAACTCGATGCCGCTCACCGACACCATCACCCTGCGCATCGGCAAGTACGGCCCCTACCTCGAGCTCGACGAGGGCGGCGAGGCGCCCCGCCGCGTCAACATTCCCGAGGAGCTCGCCCCCGACGAGCTCACCGCTGCGAAAGCCCAGGAACTCGCCGACGCACCCGTGATCGGCGATCGCGTGCTCGGTCTGAACCCTGAGACGGGCAAGAACGTCGTCGCCAAGACGGGTCGATTCGGCCCTTACGTCACCGAGGTCGACCCCGAGCCGGAGGAGTCCGCCGAGTCCGCGCCCGCGGAGCCCGCCGTCGACCCCGCCACCGGCGAAGTACTCGAGGCTGCTCCGAAGAGGAAGGCGGCACCCAAGAAGAAGGCGGCCGAGAAGCCGCGCACCGCATCCCTCTTCAAGGACATGGACCCCGAGACAGTCGACCTCGCCACCGCCCTGCGCCTGCTCGACCTGCCGCGGGTCGTGGGGGAGGACCCGGAGAGCGGCGAGCCCATCACGGCGCAGAACGGCCGCTACGGCCCGTACCTCAAGAAGGGCACCGACTCGCGCTCGCTCGACGAGGAGGCCCAGATTTTCGACATCGACCTCGCCGGAGCCCTCGCCAAGTTCGCTGAGCCGAAGTACGGCGCCCGTAAGGCCTCCAGCGCGCTCAAGGAGTTCGACGCCGACCCGGTCAGCGGCAAGCCGATCAAACTCAAGGACGGCCGCTTCGGACCCTACGTGACCGACGGCGAGACCAACGCGACCGTGCCGCGCGGCGAGGACCCGATGGAGGTCGACTTCGACCGCGCCGTGCAGCTCATCGCCGACAAGCGCGCCAAGGGTCCCACCAAGAAGCCCGCCAAGCGCGGCTCGGCCGCGACGAAGAAGACCGCGGCAAGGAAGACATCGGCAAAGAAGACCCCGGCCACGAAGACCTCGGCGGCGAAGACCTCGGCGCCGAAGAGTGCACCGAAGAAGAAGTGAGCCGCATCGCATGACCGGGCTCTTCCTGACACTCGAAGGCGGTGACGGCTCCGGCAAGAGCACCCAGATGGGTGCCCTCACCGCGTGGCTCGAGCAGCAGGGGCGCACGGTCGTGCAGTCCCGCGAACCCGGGGGAACCGACCTGGGTCTCGAGTTGCGCGAGATCGTGCTGCACCGCCGGGGGTTCATCGCGCCGCGCGCCGAAGCGCTGCTCTACGCCGCAGACCGGGCGCACCACATCGCCACCGTCGTGCGCCCTGCGCTCGACCGCGGTGACGTCGTCATCCAAGACCGATACCTCGACTCCTCCGTCGCCTACCAGGGCGCGGGGCGGGTGCTCGCCGCGCACGAGGTGCGCGATCTCTCCCTGTGGGCCACCGAAGGGCTGCTGCCCGACCTCACGGTGCTGCTCGACCTCGACCCGGCCGTCGGCCGCGCCCGCCTCACCGAGAGCCGCACCCGCTACGACCGCCTCGAGGCGGAAGAGGCCGACTTCCACGAGCGGGTGCGGGCCGCATACCTCGGGCTCGCCGAGGCCGAGCCCGAGCGGTTCCTCGTGCTCGATGCGACCCGCCCGGTCGACGAGCTGCAGCAGAGCATCCGCGACCGGGTGTCGTCCCTGCTCGCCTAGAGTGGCCGCATGAGCGCCTGGGACGAGCTGACCGGCCAGGAGGCGGCGATCCGGGCCCTCCAGGAGGCCGCCGCCGACCCCGAGTCGATGACGCACTCGTGGCTCATCACCGGGCCCCCCGGCTCGGGGCGCTCCAATCTCGCCTACGCCTTCGCGACGGCGCTGCTCAGCGGGCTCTCGCCCGACCCGACCGCGATCGCGGCGACCGAGGCGCAGGTGGCCGCGCGCACCCACCCCGACCTCGCCGTACTGGCCACCGAGCGTGTGATCATCTCGATCGAGGAGGTGCGGCAGCTCGTCGCGCAGAGCCAGTTCTCGCCCTCCGTCGCCTCCTACCGCGTGATCGTCATCGAGGACGCCGACCGCATGACCGAGCGCACCTCCAATGTGCTCCTGAAAGCCCTTGAGGAGCCGCCGCCGCGCACCGTGTGGATCCTCTGCGCCCCGAGTGCCGCCGACCTCATCCCCACCATCCGCTCGCGCGTGCGCACCGTGCGCCTGCGGGTGCCGAGCGTCGCCGAGGTCGCCGATCTGCTCGTGCGGCGCGACGGCGTCGCCGCCCCGCTCGCCGAGCAGGCAGCCCGTGAGGCGCAGACCCACATCGGCATGGCGCTGCGCCTGGCGACCGATCCGGATGCCCGTGCCCGCCGCACCCGCAGCCTCGAGCTCGCCCTTGGCGTGACCTCGGTGAGCGGGGCCGTGCTCGCTGCCGAGCAACTCGTCGCGATCGCCACGGAGGATGCGAAGGCCTTCACGGTCGAGCGGGAGGCCCAGGAGCGCGAGACAGCACTCCGGCAGCTCGGCGTCGAGCCGGGCGGCACCGTGCCGCCCGCCCTGCGCTCGACCCTCAAGAACCTCGAGGAGGACCAGAAGCGGCGCGCGACGCGCTCGGTGCGCGACGGTGTCGACCGTGTGCTCGTCGACCTGCTCTCGCTCTACCGCGACATCCTGCTCGTGCAGCTGGGCGCGGGGCTCGAGCTCGTCAACGAGTCCCTGCGGCCTGCAGTGGAGCGCGCGGCGCAGACTCTCAGCCCCCCGGCGGCCCTCGGCGCGATGGACGCGATCGCCCTCGCACGTCGTCGCGTCGCCGCCAACACGCCGCCCGCTCTCGCGCTCGAAGCCATGATGGTCGCGGCCAGCGGCAGGGTTCCCGCACTAGGCTCGCACCCGTGACGCGACGCCCCCTTCTCGCCAGCCTCGTTCTCATCCCCGTGCTGCTGCTCAGCGGCTGCGTGCCGCCGTGGCTCGCGACCGTGCTCGGGGGTGGCGACACCTCGACGCCCACGGGAGAGCAGGTCGCCGACGAGCTGCGCCCGTACTACACGCAGATCCTCGCCTGGCGGGATTGCGGCGGCGGCGCGCAGTGCTCCACGGCGCTCGCCCCCCTCGACTGGCAGAACCCGGGGGAGGGGGAGGACGTCGAGCTCGCCCTCGTTCGCCATCCGGCGACGAGCGGCTCTGCGCAGGCGTCGCTGTTCCTCAACCCGGGAGGGCCCGGTGCCTCCGGATTCGACTTCGTGCGCGACAGCGTCGACTTCGCGGTGAGCGCCGAGCTGCGCGAGCAGTTCGACATCGTCGGCTGGGACCCTCGGGGGGTGGGCCGGTCGAGCGCCGTGACCTGCTACACCGAGACGAGCGAGCAGGACGACTTCATCTACGGAATCCCCGACTACGAGCCGGGAACACCCGAATGGGAGGACGAGGTCGTCGCCGCGTCCCTCGACTTCATCGCGGCGTGCGAGCAGAACACCGGGCCGCTCCTCGAATTCGTCGACACCGAGAGCACGGTGCAGGATCTGGACCTCCTGCGCGCCATCGTCGGCGACGAGACGCTCCACTACTTCGGCTACTCCTACGGCACCGAGATCGGCGCGCGCTACGCCGATCGATACCCGCAGAAGGTCGGTCGCCTCGTTCTCGACGGCGCCACCGATCCGACCACGACGACCTTCGAGGTCGTCCTCGCGCAGTCTGAGGGGTTCGAGGAGGCCCTGAAGGCCTACCTCGCTGCGTGCCCGGGCCTCGGCGAGTGCCCGTTCACGGGCGGCGTCGACGAGAGCCTCCAGCTCATCCGAGAGCTGTACGACCGTCTGGACGAGTCGCCGATCGAGGCGGAGGACGGCCGCTTCTTCGACGGAGCTGTGCTCGACATCGCGATCGCGACAGCTCTCTACGACGAAGGCTCATGGAGCTTCCTGAGCGAGATGTTCAGCGAGCTGCGCACCGGTGAGGTCGCCACGGGATTCCTGCTCGCCGACTTCTACTACGGCCGCGAGGGTGGGCGCTACGTCGACAACTCGCTCGAAGCGTTCATCGCCATCAACTGCCTCGACTACCCGGTCGAGACCGACCGCGACGTCATCGCCGCGCAGAACGAGCGAATCCGCGAGGTCGCGCCGACCACGGCCGACCCGTCACCGCTCGGCGACGTCATCTGCGCCAACTGGCCGTACCCCTTCGACGGAGACCTGGAGCCGGTGCGTGGCGTCGGTGCACCCCCGATCCTCGTCATCGGCACGACGGGAGACCCTGCGACCCCGTACGCATGGGCGGAGGCGCTCGCCGAGCAGCTCGAGAGCGGCGTGCTCATCACCTACGTCGGGGAGGGCCACATCGCCTACGACGAGGGCGACCCGTGCATCAACAGCCTCGTCGATAGGTACCTGCTGACCGGCGAGGTGCCCACGAGCGACCCCGTCTGCAACGGCTGACGCGTGTGCGCGGTCGCCCGCGCGATGGGATAAACTCGTGAGCCGTGCCCGGTGGAACCGGGTCACGCCGCCTTAGCTCAGTCGGCAGAGCGATTCACTCGTAATGAATAGGTCCCGGGTTCGATTCCCGGAGGCGGCCCGTAAGCCAGTTCTTCCACAGTGGTCGATCCTGGTGCGCCGATGCTGACGCATCGCGGGGTTCGATTCCCGAGGCGCAGGCTGTGTTGACCCGGGGTGCGGAGCACCTTACGCTGTGACGGTCGCTCTCACACAAGCCGGCTAGGGGCAGTTGCTCTGAGGTTCCGGCGAGCAGCTCGTGTCTGAGGAACACACCATTTGGTCAAGCGGTTCGAGTCCGTATAGGCGTGTCCGCGCCGGCTCTCTTCGGAGAAGAATCGCGGTGGCTCTGCGGTTGCATCGTCGGTTCGCCTGCGAGAGCAGCCCCGCCCCCGCGAGGTCGCCGAGCGCGGGCACGTCGTCCAGGAGAAGAGGTCCCCATGTCGTGGAGTTTTCAGTCTCACGACCCCTCCATCGTCGCGCGCGGCCGCTGGGTGGACGTCGCGCCCTGGGCGACCGCGGTGGTGATCCGAGACGGGGTGCACACCGCTACTGTCGGGCCGGGGCGTCATCGCCGTGCTCGGCGCTCGACGTGGCATGTGCTGGATCTGCGGCCCCGGTTGCTCACCATCCCCCCGCAGGAAGTCTTGACCGCCGACGGCGTCCAGGTGAGGCTCTCGCTCGTGGCGACCGCACAGATCGCCGACCCGCGTGCGTGGTTGTTCGCGTCGGCGTCGCCCTACGAGTCGATTTACTCGGAGCTTCAGGTCGCCTTGCGCGATCGAGTGGCGAGCCGGGAGCTCGCCTCGATCGCGGGAAGCCGCAGCACGTTGCTCGAGGGAGTCGACGAGGAGTTGGCTGAAGGCATCAGCACGCTGGGAGCCACGGTGACAGGCATCAGGCTCAAGGACATCACTCTGCCCGCAGAGGTGCGAGAGGCGATCGCTGAGACCGCTCTCGCGCGTCAACGCGGTCTGGCCGAGCTCGAGCGCGCCCGCACCGAGGCCGCGGCAATGCGGAGTCTGGCGAACACCGCCAAGCTGCTTGCCGAGCATCCGACTCTTCTGGAGCTGCGCACGCTGCAGGCGGCGGCAGACGGTGCGAACGTCATCATCCACCGAGATGGAGTGGTCAGGCAGGACTAGCGGAGGCGGACGCGCACGTCGACGGCCGACGTTCGTGGCATGCTGTGGCCGATGACTGAGCAACCTTCCTCGCGATGGCGCACGGCGCTCGCCGTCGCCGCCACGGTGCTCGCCGGCGTGGGCGTCGCAACGCAGTCGCGCGTCAACGGCGAGCTCGGGCAGCGCTTCGACGACGGCTTCACCGCGGCGCTCGTCTCCTTCTCCTCCGGCTGGGTGCTGCTCCTCGTGATCGTGCTGTCGACCCGGCGCGGTCGTGATGCGGTGCGGCGCATCCCTACGGCGTTGCGCGCCGGCGAGCTGCCCTGGTGGATGCTGCTCGGCGGTGCGGCCGGTGGCTTCTTCGTGCTCTCGCAGGGCCTCGTGGCGGGCATCCTCGGGGTGGCGATCTTCACCGTCGCGCTCGTCTCGGGCCAGACGGTGACGGGAATGGTCGCAGATGCCCGGGGTTTCGCCGGCGCGCGCGTGACACCTCCGACGCTCGCGCGCCTGGGCGGCGCGGCACTCACGGTGCTCGCCGTAGTCGTTGCCGTGGCGGGCGACCTGGGCGGGAGCATCCCGTGGCCGGCGCTCATCCTTCCGCTGCTCGCAGGAGTCGGCGCGGGTATGCAGCAGGCGATGAACGGCCGTGTGCGGCAGGTGAGCGGCTCGCCGCTCGCGGCGACGCTCGTGAACTTTACGGTCGGTACGGCCGCGCTCCTCGTCGTGACCGTCATCAGCCTCGCCGTTAACGGTCTGCCCCAGCAGCCGCCGACCGAGGCGTACCTCTACGCGGGAGGCGCTGTCGGCGTCGTGTTCATCGCGATCCAGGCGGCCGCGGTCGCACGCGTCGGCGTTCTGTTGCTCGGCATGTGCCTCGTGCTCGGCCAGCTCATGGCGGCGGTCGTGTTCGACTCCGTCGCCGCGATCGGCCCGGCGCTGCAGCCTCAGACGATCGCGGCCGTCGTGCTCACCGCGGTGGGCATCGTCGTGGCGACGCTCGACCGCTGGCGGCGGCCGCGCACTCTGCTCGCGACGTCACCCGCGCCGGGCCCTGCTGGGCCTACTCCTCGTCGGCCGTGAAGCCGAGCGCGAGCGAGTTCATGCAGTAGCGGTCGCCCGTCGGGGTGCCGAAGCCGTCGGGGAACACGTGGCCCAGGTGCGAGCCGCAGGCCGCGCAGCGCACCTCGGTGCGGGTCATGCCCAGTGACGTGTCTTCGAGCAGCTCGACCGCGTCGGGCCGCACCGACTCGTAGAAGCTCGGCCAGCCGCAGCCCGAGTCGAACTTCGTGCCTGCCTGGAAGAGCTCGGCGCCGCAGGCGCCGCATGTGTAGATGCCGCTGCGGCTCTCGTCGAGCAGCTCTCCCGTCCACGCACGCTCGGTGCCGGCCTGGCGCAGCACCTGGTAGCGCTCCTCACCCAGCTCAGCGCGCCACTCGTCCTCAGTCTTCTGCACGGCGTAGGTCTGCTCGTCGTGCGCGCTCGTGTCGTCGCTCATGGGTTCCCCGCTTCTCGCCCTCCCTCGGGCGGTTGGTCTGCACCCCATTAAACTCGCATTCGTGCCCGACTCCTCCCCGATCCAGCGAACATGGGGCGAGCTGAGCCGCGACGAGTTCTTCGAGATCGCTCGGCTGCGCACCGAGGTGTTCTTCCTCGAGCAGCGCATCGACGAGGAGGAACTCGACGAGCGGGACCGTGAGGAGACCACCGAGCACGTCTGGATCTCCGATGATCGCGGTGCGGCCGCCTACCTGCGCGTCATCGTCGACGCGCAGCCGCAGGAGGGCAATCGGGATGCGCGGCGCCTCATCGGCCGCGTCGTCACCCGCGCCGACCGCCGCGGGCACGGGCTGGCGCGCCGCCTGATCGAGCACGTCATCGAGCGCCACGGCCACGAGCCGTTGGCGCTTCACGCGCAGAGCTACATCCAGCCGCTGTACGCCGGGTTCGGCTTCGAGCCGTACGGCGACGAGTACGTCGAGGCGGGCATCCCGCACGTGTCCATGTACCGTGCGGCGACCGCATAGCCGCCTCGTAGGTGCGACGGCTAGCCTGGCCCGTGGCGTGCCGTTCGGTCACGCGCCCGCAACGCTCGCCGTCGTCATACGCGCACCTCTGCCAACCGCCCAGAAGGGTCACCCGTGCTCCGTCCCGTCCGCCGCCGATTCGCCACTGCCGCACTGGCCTTCGTCGCGACCGTGGGCCTGGCCTGCGCTGTGGTCGGTGCGGTGGTCGGTGCCGGTGCATCCAGCGCCACCGCTGCCACCCTGGACCAGTGCGCGGTGCAGGATGCTCGGCTCGAGTGGGGCTTCAAGGAGAGCTTTCGCGCCTACGTGAGCGGCTCGATCGCCAACGGTCAGTGGCAGGTGGCCGACGGTGCATCCTACGAGACGCCCTCGTTCACGTTCGGCGGGGGCTCGGGGGCGGTTGCCTCGGGCGCGGCGGCGGAGCTGGCCTTCGCCGGAAGCGCTCGCTTCACGGGTCACGGCGGCATCCTCGACACGACCGTCAGCACGCCCCGTGTGGTGCTTGCGGACGCCACGACGGGGATGCTCGTGCTGGATGTCGTCGGCACCACCCAGGACGGCGTCGAGGTCGCGGCGCAGGGAGTCGAATTCGCGGCGCTCGACCCGACGTCGGCGACCAGGACGCTGGAGGACGGCGTGCTGACCCTCCAGGGCATCGATGCCGCTCTCACCGAGGACGGCGCGGAGGCCTTCGGCACCTACCCGGCGGGGGAGCCGCTGGACCCGATCACGATTGTCGCCCCGCTCGACGCTGCGTGCGCGGCGGAAGTCGAGGCCGATCTCGCCGCGATCGACGGCCCGCCGTGGGTCGGCATCGCCCTGAGCGCCGGGGGCATCCTCCTCGCCGTCGCCGGTCTCACAACGGCGGGGATTCTGCTGTCGCGTCGCCGTCGCGGCCGCACGGCGTGAGCACGACCGCCGAGCGCTTCCGGCGCTTCGCCCAGGAGGCGGCACCCCGATCGCCGGTCTACGCGGCCTGGGCGCAGGCGCTCGCCGATGACGAGGCGAGCCTGGCACTCATCGACGAGCTGCCGGTGGCGAGCCGTCAACCTGTTCTCGTGCTCACCGCCGCGCGTTTCGCGGGCCTGCTGCCGCACGAGAGCGTGGTGCCGTGGCTGCGAGAGAACGGGGCAGCGGTCGCCCGCATCGCTCGAGAGCGCACGACGCAGACCAACGACCCCCGTCGCACCGGCCCGCTCGTCGCGGCTCTGCAGGGCATCCCGGGGCCGGTGGCGCTCCTCGAGGTCGGAGCGTCGGCGGGCCTCACGCTCCTGCCCGACCGCTACAGTCACGTCTTCGAGCGGGCGGGCGAGCTGCACCGCCTCGACCCGGAGGACGGCCCGGCCGAACTCGAGCTGCGGTGCGCTCTCGGGCAGGGTGTACCCGTGCCCTCGCACCTGCCCCGCATCGTGTGGCGTGCGGGACTCGACCGCCAGCCGCTGCGCTGGGGCGACGTGGAGGCGGAGCGCTGGCTGCGCACGCTCGTCTGGCCGGAGGAGCGCGACCGCGCGCGGCAGCTCGACCAGGCCATGGCGATCGCGCACCGCGAGCCGCCTCGGCTTGTCGCGGGCGACGCTCTCGACGGTCTGCCGGCGCTCGCCGCGCAGGCACCGGGTGACGCGACGCTCGTCGTCTGGAGCCCTGCCGTGCTCGTCTACCTCGACCCGGGGCGCCGAGAGCGGTTCCACGATCTCGTGACCGCGATGCCGGGGCACTGGATCTCGCTCGACGGCCGTCGGGTTCTGGAGCGGATAGGCAGGAGCGCCGACGCGCTCCTGCCAGGATCCGAGAACGACTTCATCCTCAGCGTCGACGGCCGCGCCGCGGCCATCGTGTCACCGCACGGCCAGCGCATCGATCGCTGGGCTGGCGGAGTGCGGCCTCAGGACTCAGGGGCGTAGATCGCCCGCGCGAGGGCATCCAGCATGAGGGGCGTGCGTGGCCCGAAGCTCAGGATCTCGCCGTCCGCCATGTCGACGAAGCGGCGGTTCTCACCCGCTCGCGTCAGAGCGATCGCGGGCTTCGTCGCGAGGAGGCCGTCGACCCCGCCGACGCTCTCGAGCCCGTCGGTCATAACGAGGATGAGGTCGGGGTCGGCAGCGATGAGCGCCTCGTCGGTCATGGGCCGCAACCCCTGCCATCCAATCTCACCGGCGACGTCGATGCCTCCGACCCCCTCGATGAGCTCGTCGGCTCCCGACTCCTCGCCGAACAGGTAGTAGATGCGCGAGGCGCCGCGAAGGTACAGGAAGAGGATGCGCACTCGATCGGCAGTCGCCACCGGCGCCAGAGCAGCGATCTCGTCGACGACTGCCGCGATCTCGGCATCGAGCTGGCCGGCGAGCAGCTCACCCACCTCGGGCGCGCCGAGCGCGGCGGCGACCTGCCGGGCGAGCTCGGCAGGGGCGCCGAGCCCCGGCTCAGCATCCACGTAGACGACCGTGACCCCCGCGTCGCGCAGCTGCACGACGACGTCGGTCGGACCGATCGTGCCGTCGGTGATCACGACGCTGGGGCGCAGCGCGAGCACCGACTCGCTGTTGATCGCGTGGCCGCTGCTCGTGACCACGGGGAGATTCGCGGCCTCGGGGAAGGTCGTGGAGATGTCTCGCCCGATCACCGAGTCGCCGAATCCGAGCGCGAACACGGTCGACGCGATCGAGCCCGCAATGTCGAGCGGCAGGATGCGGCTCGTGTCGTCCACCGTCACCTCGACATCGCCCGCCAGATCACGAGACACCACGGTCGCCGGCAGCTGCTGAGCAGGCGCGTCGGTGACGGGTGTGATCGCTGCGGTCTCGAGCACTGCGGTGGACGGCCCTCGGTAGTCCCGGGGGTTCTCGAGCGCGTCCAGCTCGGAGAGGGCAACTCGTGGAGGAGCCGACGTCGGGGACTCGGCCGTGGGGTCCGCCGCCCCGGTCGTGCAGGCCGTGAGCACCGCGAGACACAGCAGGGGCGCGAGCGCACGAGCAAGCAGGGAGGCCATGGGAGTCCGAAACGGGGCTGGGGCGCGCTGAGGGCGACGCCGATCGAGTGAGGTAACCCTAACCGTGTTGGCTGAGCGCCTGCCCGACCGCGGGCGTGCCGTCGCTGCATCCATAAGGAGGCTCCTAGGCTGGCGATATGGATGCCCGATCCGACGCCCTCGACGAGCCCGCGCGCCGCGTACTCGAGTTCGAGCGCGAGTGGTGGGGGCACAGCGGCGCGAAGGAGTTGCGCATCCGGCGCGACTTCGGTTGGAGCGCGGCCCGCTACTATCAGGTGCTGAACGCCGTGATCGACACCGACCTCGCCGCGCGCTACGACCCCGTGCTGGTCGGTCGGCTGCGGGAGGTGCGGCAGCAGCGCTCCCTGCAGCGCCGCACGCGGCGCACCTCGTCAACCGGCGCCGCCTGACCCGCCCCCCCACCTCAGCCGAAAGGCTTCACGATGGCCGAGTACGACCCCGATCGCTTCGATGACGTGCCTGCATCCTTCGGGCGAGTCGGCGCGCACCGGGCACCGCGTCGCCCTGGTCGCGGCTGGATCGCCGTGGCCTGGGCTCTGCTCGCGAGCGGCGCGCTCGTCGTCGCCGGCCTGTACAGCCTGTCCCTCGTGAGCGACAGCGTGACGTTCGAGATTCCCGGCTTCACCGAGCCGGAGGCTACGCCGACCCCAGAGCCGACGCCCACGGCCACTCCCACAGCGGAGCCTGTGCTGGACCCGACGACCGTTGAGCTGCCGAGTGGCTTCACCATCACCATCCTCAACGCAACCCCCGTCGCGGGCCTCGCCGCCCAGGGCGGCACCGAACTCTCCGATGCGGGCTGGCCCGTCGGCACGACGACCAACGCCGCGCAGGACGACATTCCCGAGACCGTCGTCTACTACTCCGACCCGGCCAACGAGGGCCTGGCTCGCGGCATCGCCCAGCTGTTGGGCGTGGCGGACATCGAGCTCTCCGACGCCTTCCCCGGTGCCGCGGTCACTGTGGTGCTCGGCGCGGACTACGCCGAGCGCGGCTGAAGCCCGGCCCTGGGCATCCCGAGGCGGCGTTACGCCGACGTTTCGGCTCTGTGAAGAGTGCGCGCGTGCTCTGGTGACGCCGGCGCTGGCGTGGTTACCATCTGGTCACGCACACCAAGGAGTCACCGCATGACCAAGGGAACCGTCAAGTGGTTCAACGCCGAGAAGGGCTTCGGCTTCATCACGATCGAGGGAGGCGAGCAGGACGTCTTCGTTCACTATTCCGCGATCGACATGCCCGGCTACAAGGTTCTCGAAGAGGGCCAGGTGGTGAGCTTCGAGGTCGGCACGGGCTCGAAGGGCCCGCAGGCTGAAGGCGTCACCGTCCTCTGACGGCGCGTCAGGAGGGAGCCTGCGTCGGCCTCTCCGCACCCACGGTTACGCTGTCGCCATGAGGATGCGCGCCCGCGGTCGCTGGACGGCCAGTGTCGGCGTGCTCGCGGCGTTCGTGCTCGTCAGCGGATGCGCCGTCGAGCGCGGGCTTCCCGTACCGTCCGCTGAGCCCGAGTACGTGCCGGTCTTCGAGGAGCCGGAGCCTTACGCGCTCGCCCCGCTCACCGGCGAGCAGATCGAGGTCGGCGCACTCACGGCACCCTCGCTCGCCGCCAAGGTCGACAATCACCCGGCGGCGCGCCCGCAGGTCGGGCTGGAGCGCACCGATATCGTGTTTGAGGAACTCGTGGAGGGCGGCCTGACCCGCTATGTGGCGGTGTGGCACTCCGATGTTCCCGACACGATCGGGCCCGTGCGGTCGATCCGCCCGATGGACCCCGACATCATCTCGCCCCTGGGCGGCATCGTCGCCTACTCGGGCGGGCAGTTCCGCTTCGTGCAGATGATGCTCGACACTCCCGTCTACAACGCGATCCACGGGCAGGCGGATACGGAGGACACGTTCTTCCGCGGAGACAACGCGATCTCCCCCCACAACGTGCTCGTCCGCGCTCCGCAGGTGATTGCGCAGCACCGCGATCGCGCAGCACCCCCGCAGCTGTTCGCCTTCGCGGAGAGCATCGCGGGCGCCACCGCGACGAAGGAGGGGGCCCCGACGGAGCGGATTTCGCTGCGATTCGGCTCCGCGTCGAGCCCGGCCTGGTCGTGGAACGCCGACTCGGAGCGCTGGCTGCGCTACATGACCGGCGGTGCGCTCGATACCGACAGCAGCGGCGCGCCGCTCAGCGCCGTGAACGTGGTGACCCTGCGCGTGCCCGTGCAGGTCATCCAGGACATTCCCACGACGCAGCTCATCGGCTCCGGCGAGGGCTGGGTCTCCACGGGGGGCGCGACGATCCCGGTGACGTGGTCGAAGGCGTCGATGACGGCGCCGATCCGCCTGCTCGACGAGCACGGGGTCACGGTGCGCCTCGCGCCGGGCAACTCGTGGGTCGAGCTCGTGCCGCTCGCGGGCGACGTCTCCTTCACTCGCCCCTAGCCCCTTTTCGGCCAGATCTGGCGCATAAGGGCGCTCTCCCCGCTAAGAGCGCCCTTATGCGCCAGAACTGGCA
>NZ_JAVKCK010000001.1:0-8722 GCF_040286215.1 Microcella sp. | reverse complement strand
ACTGCGCTGCGACCCGATATGACCCCACGCACTCATCGGATCCGTGCTCGGATCCTCCGCCATCCAGAACAGACGCTGCTCCATGCACGAGTCGTACCGAATGTTCGCGAACGGCACCGGAGGAAGACAGTTCGCCACCCGTATCTGATTGAACCGCGCCGCGAACGACTCGAGGTCGTCGGTCGTGGTTCCCGCGACGCCCCCCTCGGAGACCGCGCTCGGCGCGCCCGCCGTGCTACCGGAGATCGAGGTGGCGCAGGCGGGAGACGAGGGGGTGGCGAGCTCGGTCGGCAGGGGTGCGGGGAGCGCGCGGTACACCACACCGGAATCCTCGGTCACGGCGCGGTTCGCCGGCGCGGGGGCGCTCGCGGCGGACCCCGCACCGTGTGCGGCGCGTTCTGACTCCGTCTGCGCAACGGCACCGCTGGCCGTCTCTGCGTCAGGCTCGTCGGTGGCGAGGCCCTCGGTGGATGAGGCCACGGCCGGCGCGTGCTGGCCCTCCGAGTCCATCACCGTCGGTGAGGGCGTCGGGGCCGGGACCGATGCAGGCGCAACGGCCTCGATGAGGCTCGCGCTCGGTGCACCACCCGGCTGGATCGACGTCGTGGCCGTCAGAGCGGCCGGAATTGCCGGTATCGCGACGATGATCACCGCTGCGATAGCGGCCCCCGAAAATACTGAACGCATCACGCTGTGCTCCCCCCGAAGCTTGGCACTGCTGGCAGCCCCCCGGCTGCTGATCACACGCTATGCCCGCGGCCTCCCGCGCACCAAGAGCGGGCAGTCGAAAAACGAACGGATCACCCGCGAACTGGGGTCACGGCCGAGGACTGGCTACCCCCGGTTGGGGGTACTGAGAGTTCGGAGAGCGGTCTGCACCGGCTTGCTGATCGTCGAGACAATCGTGACGCGCCGAGGGTCAGCGCAGAAAAAGGGCACGCAGGCGCCGCGTCGCCACGACGATGCCGACGGCGATCATCAGGCCGAAGTAGCCGAGATGCACCCACAGCGCGGGTGACAGCGCCCCCGTCGTCACACCCCGAATCAGCTCGACGCCGTGCCAGAGCGGCAAAGCCTGAATGACCCACTGGATCGCTTCGGGATACACCGAGATCGGGTAGAACGTCGCCGAGAACAGGAACATCGGCAGCATGATGAAGGTCACCCACTCGACCTGCTGGAAGGTTCTGAAGTAGCTCGTGATGGCCATGCCGAGGCTCGCGAAGCCGAAGGCGATCACGAGTACAGCGGGAAGCGCGAGGAGCGCCGTCCACGCCAGGTTGAGCCCGAGCACCTGCATGACGACCATGAAGCCGACGGCGTACAGGGCCCCGCGCAGAAGGGCGAGCAGGATCTCGCCGAGCGCGACATCGAGCGGCCCGAGCGAGGTCGTGAGCATGCCCTGGTACAGCTTGGAGTAGTTGAGCTTGAAGAACACATTCCACGTGGAGTCGTAGACGGCGCCGTTCATCGCCGAGACCGCGAGCAGGGCGGGTGCGATGTAGGCGGCGTACGACACCTCGACACCCGTCGAGGTCTGCACGGTGCCGACGAGCGCGCCGAAGCCGATACCGAGCGAGAGCAGGTAGAAGACGGGCTCGAAGAAGCCGCTGACGACGACGAGGTAGTTGGTGCTGCGGGTCGCCAGAAGGCCGCGGCGGATGACCGCCCGCGTGTTGCCCGCATACAGCGCGCCGCGCTGCGCGCGCACCGCGGTCATCGGTTCAACCGCCTCACGAAGTGCCGCCGCGTCGCCCACAGACCGACGAGGACGATACCGGTCAGGTAGCCCCCGTGCGTGACGGTGAGCCACAGCGGCTCCTCAAGCCCGTAGGTGGCGACCCGGCCGAGCTCGGCTCCGTGCCACAGGGGCGAGATCCACCCGATCGGCTGCAGGTAGACCGGCAGCTGCTCGAGCGGGAAGAAGGTGCCCGAGAACAGGAACAGCGGCATGATGCCGAAGCGCTGGATCATGGCCATCTGTCCGCGGTCGTCCTGAATGGTCGAGGTGTAGCTCGAGAGCACGAGCCCGATGGCCATACCGGTGAGGACGGCGGCGCCGATCGCGAGCGCTCCCCACACGGACGGCACGGCGCCGAACGCGAGGATCACACCGAAGTAGATGGTGACCGTCACGAGCATCCGCACGAGGATGGCGATCATGATGCCGTTGACGATCTGCCCACCGGTGAGAGGCGAGGCGTTCATGCCGAAGAACGTCGGGTTCCACTTGAACCCCATGAGAACGGGGTAGGTCGTCTCGTTCGCCGCGATCGTCATCGCGGCCGTCGCCATGAGGGCAGGGGCGACGAACTCGAGGTAGCTGACCCCGGCGACACCCTGCGGAACGAGGCTCGCGAGACCGACACCGAGGGCGAAGAGGTAGATGAGCGGGTTGCCGAAGCTCTGGAAGACAGCCTCGCCAACATAGCCCTTCATGGCGAGCAACCGGTGCTCGGCGACGTACCAGCTGCCCCAGCGGCGCGGCGCGGCGCCAGCGGCGAGCGCGCGCCGGGCATCCTCGCGATCGACGCGATCGGCGGTGTCTGCAGCGGTCACTCGATCAGGCTCCGACCGGTGAGACGCAGGAAGACGTCTTCGAGGCTCGAGCGCCGCACGAGCGAGGTGATCGGGTGCAGCCCCCGCTCGGTGAGCGCCACGAGCTCGGCCTCGCCGTTGGCACTGTAGATGAGCAGGCGGTCGGGCAGCACCTCAATGCGCTCGCCGAGGCCGACGATCTGCTCGGCGACCCGCGCGTTGCGGTCGCTGCCGAAGCGCACTTCGAGCACTTCACGGCTGGAGTGCTCGCGGATGAGCTGGGCGGGCGAGCCCTCCGCCATGATGCGGCCCTTGTCGATGACGACGATGCGGTCGCACAGCTGCTCGGCCTCATCCATGTAGTGCGTCGTCAGCACGAGCGTCGTGCCCTGCTCCTTAAGGCGAAAAAGGCGGTCCCACAGGATGTGCCGGGCCTGCGGGTCGAGACCCGTCGTCGGCTCGTCGAGGAGCAGGATGCGCGGCTCGTTGATGAGCGCGCGCGCGATCGTGAGGCGGCGCTTCATGCCCCCGGAGAGGTCGTCGACCTTCGACTTCGCGCGGTCGGCGAGCTGCGCGAACGCGAGCAGCGCGTCGGCGCGCTCGGCGACGAGCGACCGTGGCAGCCCGAAGTACCGTCCGTAGACGAGCAGGTTGTCCCGCACGCGCAGGTCTTGGTCGAGATTGTCCTGCTGTGGCACGACGCCGAGCTGAGAGCGGATGTCGGGGCCGTGGTGGTCGGGGTCGAGGCCCAGGATCGCGAGCTCGCCGCTCGTGCGCGTCGACACCGCGCCCACCATGCGCATGGTCGTCGACTTGCCGGCGCCGTTCGGCCCGAGCAGCCCGAAAGACTCCCCGGGCGCCACCTCGAAATCGATGCCGTCGACGGCGGCGACCTGCCCGTAGAGCTTGGTAAGGGCGGTCGCGGAGATCACGGGCTCGGGCACGACACCAGAGCCTAGACCCGCGCGGCGACGCCGCCGCACGGCTCGCTCATGGCCGGCATCGGGCAGGATCGTCGCATGAGCTCGAGCGCGCCCGCGGCCCCCGTCACCCCCCGACGTCGCCTGCTGGGAGGGCCGCCCGACGACGGCCCTCGGGCGAGCTTCAGCCAGCTCATGCCGTACCTGCTCGAGCATCGCACGGTGCTCTCGTGGGTGATCGTCATCAGCGTCCTCGGCGCCGCGGCCTCCCTCGCGCAGCCGCTGCTCGTGGCGCAGGTGATCACCACCGTCGAGGAGGGCGGAGAACTCGGAGGCCTGGTGGCGCTCCTCGTGAGCCTCGTCGTGCTCGCGGGGCTCCTCAGCGGCTTCGGCCACTACCTGCTGCAGCGCACAGGAGAGGGCGTCGTGCTCTCGAGTCGCCGCACTCTCGTGCGCCGGCTGCTGCACCTGCCGATCAGCGAGTTCGATCAGCGCCGCACGGGCGACCTGGTCAGCCGCGTCGGTAGCGACACCACCCTGCTGCGCGCCGTGCTCACGCAGGGCCTCGTCGAAGCGATCGGCGGCAGCCTTACCTTCGTCGGCGCCCTCGTCGCGATGATCATCATCGACCCCGTCCTGCTGCTGCTCACCGTTCTGGTGATCGCCGTCTCGGTCGTCACCGTCGTGCTGCTGTCGGCGCGCATCCGCGTCGCGAGCCGCAAGGCGCAGGAGAAGGTGGGCGACCTGGCCGCCGCGGTGGAACGGGCCATCTCCTCGGTGCGCACGGTGCGCGCCGCGAACGCGACCGAGCGCGAGATCGCGACCATTCATGAGGATGCTCGGGGTGCGTGGCTCCAGGGCCTCAAGGTTGCCAAGATCTCCGCGCTCGTCGTGCCGATCTCCTCGATCGCGCTGCAGATCTCGTTCCTCGTGGTGCTCGGCGTGGGTGGCTACCGTGTCGCCGCGGGTGATATCGAGATCGCCGAGCTGGTGGCCTTCATCCTCTTCCTCTTCCTGCTGATCGGCCCGCTCGGCCAGGCTTTCGGGGCGATCACGAGCGTCAACAGCGCGCTCGGGGCGCTCGGGCGCATTCAGGAGATCATCGCCCTGCCGAGCGAGGCCGAGGGCGACGACGATGTGGCCCCCGCCGCGGCCACCGACGGCCGCGCCGCGATCGCCTTCGAGGCCGTCCACTTCCGCTACCCGGAGGCCGCTCGCAAGACGGAGCAGGAGAAGGTGATCGCCGAGGTGGTCGGCGATGACGGTGCCCATGAGACGACGGTGCTGCGCGGGGTGACGTTCGCGGTGCCGCAGGGCTCGCGCACGGCCCTCGTCGGCCCAAGCGGGGCGGGCAAGTCGACGATCCTGTCGTTGATCGAGCGCTTCTACGACCCGACCGGGGGCGTCATCCGCATGGAGGGAGTCGATGTCCGCGCCCTCGACCGCACCGAGCTGCGCAGTCGCATCGGCTACGTGGAGCAGGATGCCCCCGTGCTCGCCGGCACACTGCGCGACAACCTCCTGCTCGGCTCGCCGACGGCGAGCGATGACGACTGCGTGGCCGTGCTCGAGCGGGTCAACCTACTCGAGGTGCTGCAGCGCAGCGACGACGGCCTGGGCGCGCAGGTAGGCGAGAGCGGTGTCATGCTCTCCGGCGGCGAGCGCCAGCGCCTCGCCATCGCCCGAGCACTTCTCGCTGCTCCGCCGATCCTGCTGCTCGATGAGTCGACGTCGTCGCTCGACGGCGTCAACGAGCGGCTCATGCGCGAGGCGATCGACGCGGTCTCCGCAGACCGCACCCTCATCGTCATCGCGCATCGACTGTCGACCGTCGTGGACAGCGATCAGATCGTCGTGCTCGAGCACGGGCGCGTGATCGGCACGGGCGTGCACGCCGAGCTCGTGCGCGAGGTGCCGCTCTATCGGGAGCTCGCCCAGCACCAGCTGCTCACGTAGGCCGCGCCCGGAAGTCGATCAGGAGCCGCTGACCTCGACGTGACCGCCCGCCGTCGCGATCTCGGAGAGCGCCGCCTCGCTCGACTCGGCCGCGACCCCGGCGACCAGATTGCGCAGAACGCGCACGGTGCGCCCGTTCTGCAGGGCGTCGAGGGCGGAGGCCCGCACGCAGTAGTCGGTGGCGATGCCCACCACGTCGATCTCGGTCACCTGGAGCTCATCGAGGGCCTGCGGCACGGAACGCCCGTCGTCGGTCGTCCCCTCGAAGATCGAGTAGGCGGGCACCCCCTGCCCCTTGCGCACGTGGATGTCGATGAGGCCTGTATCGATGCTCTCGTGGTACTCGGCCCCGTCGGTGCCGGCGACGCAGTGCACCGGCCAGGTCAGCGTGAAGTCGGGTTCGGCATCCGTCGCGAAGTGGCCGCCGTTGTCGTTGTCGCCGTCGTGCCAGTCGCGCGAGGCGATGACGACGTCGTAGAGGTCGGGGTGTCGGCGCACGTGCTCGGTGATCGCCGTCGCGACGGCCGCACCGCCGTCCACGCCCAGCGCACCCCCCTCGGTGAAGTCGTTCTGCACATCGATGATGAACAGGGCGCGAGCCATGTCGCCTCCAGGTCGAATCGGTCGGTCAGGTGGTGGAGAGTGCGTTGCCGCATCGGTAGACGCCCGTGGTCAGGGTGTCGAGGGCCTCGCGGGCATTGCCCTGGATGCCCTCGCCGACGGCGAAGAAACCGAAGGTCAGGCGGGTGCCGTCCTGAGCGGTCACGATACCGGCCAGGGAGTACGACGTGTCGATCCAGCCGGTCTTGGCGGCGACAGCACCCCTGGCGACCGCGTTCGACCCCGTGAACCGGCTCGACAGCGACCCGAACTGGCCGGCCACCGGCAGGCCCTGGGCGACGTGCACCAGCGAGCCCTCGCCGTCGGCGACTCTGAGCATGAGGCGCGTCACATAGGAAGGGGGCACGGCGTTGAGGTGGCTGAGACCGGAGCCGTCGCGGATCGTGAGCCCGGTGACCGGCACCCCGTACTCGTCGAGGGCGATGCGGAAGGCCGAGGTGAGGGATGCCGCCGAGCCGTCGAGGCCCAGGTTCTTCGACACGACGCGGGCGAGCATCTCACCGAGCGCGTTATCGCTCGTGAGCAGCATCTGGGGTATCAGGGCACTCACGGGCTGCGAGCGCACGATGCCCAGGGTCTCCGTGTCGGGTGCCGTGCCCAGCCGCGTGACGGGCGTGCCGCCCGGATTGCCTGCTGCGGCGAGCGCCTGCGCGAAGGCCTGACCGGCACGAGCGACCGGGTCGGTCGAGCGTGGGCTGGTGCCCGCGATCGGGTTCGCACGGTCTCCGTCGACCTGCAGAGCGGTGACCTCCGACTGGTAGCCGATCGTCTGCTCGCTGCGGGCCCAGGAGGGATCCCACTTGTCCGCCGGGTCCCAGTGCGTTGCGTCGAGCACGACCTCCCGAATCGCCGGAGAATCCGGATGCGCGGCAGCGTAGGCCGCGACGGTCTGAGCCGCGAGGTCGGCGAGCTTCGGAGCGCCTCGGTAGAAGCTCTCCTGACCGGGCGGCAGCCTGCTCAGCGTCGCATCGCCTCCGCCGACGATCACGACCGAACCCGGTTCGGCGCCGTCCACGACGCGCGTGCTCAGACGGTGATCGGGGCCGAGCGTGGCGAGAGCGGCGGCGGCCGTGAGCACCTTCATGACGCTCGCGGTGCGCACGGGTCGCTCGGCGAAACGCTCGAACAGAGTCTCTCCCGTATCGGCGTTCACGACGGAGGCGGAGAGCTCCCGCAGCCGGCTATCCCGCGCGAGCGCATCGATCGAGCACGTGCGCAGGCTCTGCGCGGCCACCGGGTCGTCGGGAACCGGCCGGGGATCAGGCTCCGGGGTCATCGTGGGGGTGGGCGTCGGCGTCGGCGCGGCGATCGGCTGGGCCCCTCCCGCCGACACCCCGGCGAGCAGAGAACCGGTGCCGAGCAGCACGAACGCGACCGTGAGCGCCGTGACCAGGAGAGAGCGCCGGCGAGCACGACCGGGCGTCGAATCCGGCTCCGTCATGCGGTCATGGTACCTCTCGGCTATGGCAGCCCGACGGGCCCGTCACTCCCCCGGATACCGCAGACCGATCTGCGCGCGGATCTCGTCGAGCACGCCCATGATCGCGACGGTCTCCTCCAGCGGCAACGAGGCCGGCGCCTCGCCCGCGACGCGCCGCTCCAGCTCCCAGGCCTGGAATTCCATGCCGCGCGTTCTCAACGGGTGCTCGAAGCGCTCGACGACGGAGCCGTCGCCGCCGTACTGCGTGAACGAGGTCGCCGTGTACCAGACCGGGTCGATGTCGATCCAGCCCTCGGTGCCGAGGACGGCAGCGCGATTGGGACCCCTGGTGTCGAGCACGGAGTGCAGCACGGCCTGGCGTCCGCCCTCGTGCACGAACTGCATGGCGATCTGTCGATCAACTCCCGTCGGCGTCATCGCCGCGTCAGCCGTGATCGAGGTCGGCAGGCCCAGCAGATCCACCGCGAGCGATACCGGGTAGATGCCAAGATCGAGCAGAGCGCCACCCCCCAGCTCAGGGTCCTGCAATCGATGCCTCGGGTCGGTGGAGATCGCCTGCGAGTGATCGGCGAGCACCGTGCGCACATCGCCGATCGATCCAGCGTCGAGAATCTCGTGGATGCGGACCATGTGCGGAAGGAAGCGCGTCCACATCGCCTCCATGACGACGACACCCCGCTTCGCGGCCCGGTCGGCGAGCTCGCGTGCCTGACTCGCGTTGAGCGTGAACGACTTCTCGACGAGCACGTGCTTGCCCGCGTCGAAGGCGAGCAGAGCGCACTCGTGGTGCATCGGGTGCGGGGTCGCCACGTAGACGGCGTCGACGGTCTCGTCGGCGACGAGCGCCTCATAGCTGCCGTGCGCCCGCGTTATGCCGAATCGCGCGGCGAACTCGTCGGCCGAGGACTGCGAGCGCGAACCGACCGCGGTGACTGCGAAGCCGCTCGCGGTGAGATCGGACGTGAAGGTGCGGGCGATCCCCCCCGTCGCCAGGATTCCCCAGCGCAGTCCCGGTGCCACAGCGGTCCTCCCTCGCGACCGGCATCGGCACCGCCCACTGCGAGCAAGCCTAGTGACGTCAGGTCAGCAGCTCACCCAGCGCGCGGCCGCCCGCGTGAAGCTGTACGGCTCGTTCGGCACACCACCGTGCGTCATCGCGAACAGGATGCACGTACCCGCCATGCTGCCCGTGTTGCCCGGCTTGTACAGCGACGCACGGTGACCGCTGGAAGCCCACCACTTGTCC